>NZ_VKNW01000001.1 GCF_007474535.1 Chryseobacterium echinoideorum
GCCTATTGGTTACAATACCAAGCCTTATAAGTGCAGAACTGGTTTTGCCTTTGTGATGAAATTTACCGATAAAAAGCAGTATGCTTTACGCTGTAAGCCTTGGGCTTATAGCCTACTGCCTACAGCTATATACAACCTTTAGGGTGGTTTTAGCGGTGGGGCTCACCTGTTCCCATTCCGAACACAGAAGTTAAGCCCACCAGCGCCGATGGTACTGCGAAAGCGGGAGAGTAGGTCGCCGCCAGTTTTTTTTACAAACCTCATACAATAATGTATGAGGTTTTTTTATGTCCTTACTTTTTTGGCTCCTCATTCAAAAAATACTCCAACTCATCATCAATTCAAAACTCATTAATCAGAACTCATTTAAATTAAAATAACAAAAAAAAAGCTTGGTGAATATTCCAACAATATAATTTTAAACCTCTTCTGAAATAAAGATACCCACAAATTTGCTCACCAATATTTTTAAAACTAATTTTGCATGAATCTAAAATAAAAGTAAATATGTCAACTTACGTAGTTGTAGGTCTTCAATACGGAGATGAAGGGAAGGGTAAAATCACAGATGTTTTATCGGCAAAATCAGATTACGTTGTACGTTTCCAAGGAGGCGACAATGCTGGTCATACGGTTTATGTAGGAGATGAAAAATTTGTTTTACATCTTCTTCCTTCTGGAGTTCTTCAGTGTAAAGGCAAATGTATTATTGCCAATGGAGTAGTTGTTAATCCTAAATCCTTCATGAAAGAAGTCGGTCAGATTGAAGAAAAAGGTCTTAAAACAGACCATATTTTTATCAGCAGAAGAGCTCACGTAATTATGCCGTATCATATTCTTCTGGATACTTACCGTGAAGAAGAGCATGGAGGTACACAGATTGGAACTACTAAAAAAGGAATAGGACCTTGTTATGAAGATAAGATTGCAAGAGTAGGCATAAGAATGGTAGATTTACTTAATCCTGAAATTTTAAGAGAAAAGATTGAGAAAAACCTAAAAGTAAAAAACTCTCTTTTTGAAAAATACTACGGTAAACCAACATTAGATGTTGAAGAGATTTATAATGAGTTTCTAGAAATCGGAAAACAGCTTCAGGATAGAATTGTTGATACAGAAATTGAACTGAATGAAGCTATTCAGCAGGGTAAAAATGTGCTTTTTGAAGGCGCACAAGCTCTAATGCTGGATATTGATTTCGGAACATATCCTTACGTAACATCATCATCTCCATCAACAGGAGGAGTTTGTACCGGAGCAGGAGTTCCGCCGACTTCTCTTCAAAATTTAATTGGTGTAGCAAAAGCTTACTGCACAAGAGTAGGTAACGGGCCTTTTCCATCGGAGCTTGATAATGAATTGGGTGAAAAAATCAGACAGATTGGACATGAATTTGGTGCTACAACAGGCAGACCAAGAAGAACAGGCTGGCTAGATTTAGTGTCATTGAAGCATGCTTGTATGATCAATGGTATCAATAATTTAGTGATTACAAAACTAGATGTACTGACAGGTATAGATACTATTAAAATTGCTACAAAATACAAAACGGAAGATGGCAAAATCATAGATTATTTTACATCTTCTACCACGAAGCTGTATGATTACGAGGCAATGTATGAAGATCTTCCTGGCTGGACAGAAGACATAACAAAAGCAAGAAGCTATGACGAACTTCCTTTAAACGCTCAGAAATACATAGAGTTTATAGAAGAATATTTAGGAATTAATGTATATCTCGTTTCGGTAGGACCAGAAAGAAGCCAGAACATCATCAGAAAAGAGTTGTTTTAATATTTCTCCAAAATACAACATTAAGAGACCATTATTTGATGGTCTCTTTTTTTTGGAGCTGATTCCCGCTATCGCTACTCGCTTTTTCTAAGTTTCGGCGATGGCTTTTGCCACCGCCAAAACTTAGAAAAGAGCTCAAACATGCCGCTCAATCGGGGCTAGAATAGTTGTGTTCATTAGAAATATAGATCTTTTTCATTACCTCTCTAATTTATTATTCGATAAATAGTTAATTTAATTTTATTTAAGTTTTTTAATTAAAATATTATTTTATGGTAAAAATTTGGCAAAAATTTTGATACTAATTAAATCCAATTGAATGATTTATTGAAAACTGATAATTGTTCATTTTTTTAACAATTAAATTTTACTGTGATGAAACATCTAGAACACAACCAGGAATTTCGGCTTAATGAAATTCTTTTCCAAAACCGTAACAAAGCGTATGGTGCGTATGCGCTGAGAAACGAGTCAGACAGAATCCTGACAAAAGCACTTGTCATTGGAGCTAGTTTATTAGCCTCTGTAGCTGTAACTCCGCTCTTAATTAATGCTTTTAAGACAACTGAAGTACACGTTCCTGTTGAGCCTGTATATAGACCGGTTAATGTAGATATTATACCTGCAGAACCTGAAAAGCCTAAAACTATTGAAGTTGTAAAGCCTGTAGAGTCTGCACCACCACCAAGTGTGAAACAGTACGATTCACAGGTCGTAACTCCCACCAGAAATGCAGATGAAAGTAATTTGGTAACGGAAATTCCAAAGGATGCGATTGCGGGATTAAAAAATGATTTTGAGGCAAAACCTGCTGACCAGAATATCCACATTCCTGTAAGTGTCAATTCAGGATTAGGTACAATTGCTCCACCAAAGATTATTGCACCTATAGAAAATACTTCTGACGATGCAGTAGACAATCCCGACATACTTGCTGTAAGTGCAGATTTTGAAGGAGGCATCAATGCATTTAGAAATAAGGTGATGAATAAGTTTGACGTATCTGCCTTTCAGGATGAAGGAAGTATAAGTACAACGGTAACATTTGTTGTTGAAAAAGACGGAACAATTTCAAACATTAAAACTAACGGAAAAGATGCAGGATTTAATGCTGAAGCCATCAGAACAATCAAAGCGGTAAAAGGAAAATGGGTTCCGGGCAAAAATAAAAAAGGTGAATCTGTAAGAAGTCTTTTTAAATTTCCTATTTCAATGAAATTCGATAATTAGTTACCATAAAAACCAATATATATAGTTATCCACAAAGATTTATTTTTGTGGATAATTTTTTTGTTACGTAATCTTCTTATTAACAATATTTTAACTCAATTTTCGTTTTAGTCATTCTTCAATAGCAGAGAAAAAAGTGTATTTTTGAGCATTAAAGTTTGAGCAATGGCAAAAATTATAGGTATCGCTAATCAGAAAGGAGGTGTGGGAAAAACAACAACCGCCGTAAATTTAGCTGCAGCATTAGGAGTATTAGAAAAGAAAATCCTTATTATTGATGCAGATCCGCAGGCAAATGCTACTTCTGGTTTGGGTGTAGAAGAAGTACAATATTCTACCTATAATCTTTTAGAACATAGTGTTGATACTAGAAATTGTATTCAGAAGACAACTACTCCCAATTTAGATATTGTACCATCACATATTGATTTGGTTGCAGCAGAGATTGAACTGGTCGATAAGGAGAATCGTGAATATATGCTCAAAGAAGCTTTAAAAGAAGTTAGGGATGATTACGATTATATTATAATCGACTGCGCACCAAGTTTAGGATTGATTACAATAAATGCGCTTACAGCGGCAGATTCTGTCATTATTCCTATTCAGTGCGAATATTTTGCGCTTGAAGGTCTTGGTAAACTCTTGAATACCATTAAAAATGTACAGAAAATACATAATAAAGATCTGGATATTGAAGGCTTGTTACTTACAATGTATGATAGCCGTTTAAGACTTTCCAATCAGGTAGTAGAGGAAGTAAATTCACATTTTCCCGAAATGGTTTTTGAAACAATCATCAGTAGAAATGTAAGACTAAGCGAAGCACCAAGTTTTGGCGAAAGCATCCTAAATTATGATGCGGAAAGCAAAGGTGCCATTCAATATATTCAGTTGGCGGAAGAAGTTTTACTGAAAAACGAAAAATTAGTTAAAAATTAAAATGATTTTTGTAGTTAATAATTAATGCATCAATTATCATTTATAATAATCATTTATAAAGAATGAAGGACAAAAAAAGAGCAATGGGACGTGGTTTAGGAGCTATCCTGAGTGCAGAATCCAAAGCTACAGTCAATACGGCGACTGACGAAGGTGCAGATAAATTTGTTGGGAACATCATGGAAGTTCCCATAGAAGATATATATCCTAATCCTACACAGCCAAGAACCTATTTTGACGAGAAAGCGCTAAACGAGTTGGCACAATCCATCAGGAATCTCGGGGTAATTCAGCCGATAACTCTTAGAAAAGATGGCGAAAAATTTGAAATTATTTCAGGGGAAAGAAGATTCAGAGCAAGTAAAATTGCGGGTCTTTCTTCTATTCCGGCATACATTCGTCTGGTAAATGATCAGGAGCTTTTGGAAATGGCTTTGGTGGAAAACATCCAGCGTGAAGATCTTGATGCCATTGAAATTGCGTTAACTTATCACAGGCTTTTGGAAGAAATCGGTCTTACGCAGGAAAATCTTAGTCAGAGAGTAGGTAAAGACAGAAGTACAATTACCAATTCGATAAGATTATTGAGGTTAAGCCCAGATATTCAGAACGCCATCAGAAGCGGAGAGATTTCTGCAGGACACGGAAGAGCTATCATCAGTCTTGAAAACGAAGAGTATCAGAAAGCACTTTTTGATATGATCATCAAAGAAAAACTGAATGTACGTCAGTCTGAGCAGGCAGCTACTGCTCTGAAAACCCCCAAATCTCCGGCTGCAAAAAGAGCAAAAGCAGAACTTTCTAACAATTATAAAAGAGCACAAAAAACGATTGCAGACATTCTTGATGTAAAAGTAGAAATTAAAACTACCGGAAACGGAAAGAAAGGTAAAATTGTGTTAGACTTTAAAAATGAAGATGAGCTGGAATATATTTTATCTCATATTAAATAAATGAAAAAAAACCTTTTCACTTTCTTTATTTTTTTATCAGGTCTGGTTTTTTCACAAATCAATCCTAGAGATAGTATAAGACTTGAACATTATGCCACAGATAGCATTCCTGCTGCCAAACCTCAGGCTCCTGCAAAAGTTATTCAGGAGATAGAAAGGGTAAATGCTCCCGCAAAAAAAATGGTAACAAAGCTCAATCCTACCAAAGCGGGATTGTATTCTGCTGTTCTTCCGGGATTAGGTCAGGCTTATAATAAAAAGTACTGGAAAATACCCATTGTTTGGGGAGCTGTAGGAACTGGAGTTGGAATTGCAATTTGGAATCAAAACAGATATAAAGAATACAGAGAATATTATATTGCAAAACTTAACGGAACTCCCAACGAGTTCCTGACAAGATTTCCCAATCTTGATGCTGTGGCATTGGGAAATGCGCAGGATCGTGCAAAAAGACAGAGGGATTATGCGATTGCAATTTCCGGTCTTATTTATATACTAAATATTGTAGATGCTGTGGTAGACGCTCATTTATACGAAGGACGAAAAGATCCTGATCTTACGTTTGCACCTGCAGTGATTTATGATGATTACAATTTGAATCCACCTAAAACAGGATTGGCGTTTACCTATAGATTTTAAAAAACTTTAGAATTAAAAGAATGAGAATAGCATTAGTCGGATATGGAAGAATGGGCAAAATTATAGATGAGATGGCCACTAAAAGAGGACATGAAATTGTTGCCAGACTGAAAGAAACACCGACTGCGGAAAACCTTCATAACCCGGATGTTGTTATAGAATTTTCCTTGCCGGAAGTTGCTTTTGATAATATCAAATCTTGTCTGGAAAATAAAATTCCTGTAATCTGTGGTACAACCGGCTGGCTAGATAGAAAAGCAGAAATTGAAGATATTGCTGTTCAGAACGAAACGGCATTTTTATATGGCTCTAATTTTAGTTTGGGAGTGAATTTATTTTTTGCTTTAAACGAAAAACTGGCTGCGCTGATGAAAAATGTTGATCAGTATACTTGTCAGCTTGAGGAGATTCATCATATTCATAAATTGGACGCACCAAGTGGAACGGCTATTTCTTTGGCGGAAGGAATTATTAGTAATTCAGACAAGTTCGAGGCATGGAAACTTGAAGAAACTGAGGAAAAACAATTAGGCATTTTTGCAGTAAGAGAAGATGAAGTTCCGGGTACACATAGCGTTTATTACAGAAGTGAAGTGGATGAGATTGAAATTAAGCATACCGCTTTCAACAGAAATGGTTTTGCATTGGGAGCAGTTGTTGCAGCAGAGTGGATTAAAGACAAAAAAGGAAATTTCACCATGAAAGATGTTTTAGGGCTTTAGCTTTGTAACAAAATTCCTACCTTGCAAACTAATACACGTGAATGATGAAATGTTAATAGTAAATCTGTTATCATTTATCGCTCATCATTAATCATTTATATATAGATTTAGGCACAAAATTTATGAATTACTTTTTAACGTATACAGTTTACGTCCTCATTTTGTCAGTACTGATGGGGATTTCTACATGGAAGCTGTTTAAGAAACTGGGGTACAGTCCGCTTTTTGCGTTTATACCTTTTTATAACTATTTCATTATTCTTAAAGAGACAAAACATCCAAAATGGTGGGCTGTTTTATCATATTTGCCGATTGTAGGGCCAATCATGATGAGTGTTTTTCATTTATATCTGATGAAAAAGTTTGGTAAAACTCTTTTCAAAGATCAATTACTTACGGTGATTTTGCCATTTATTTATATGGCGACAGTCAATTATTCAAAAGATGCTGAAATAGAGGATGAAAACGAAGTTTATCTTTCTCAGGAAGAAAAAGAAGCAAAAAAGAAAGATTCATTCATTGGATCTATTACTTTTGCTGTTGTTTTTGCTACCATCATTCATACTTTTGTTACCCAGCCTTTCGGAATTCCTACGGGTTCCATGGAGAGAACTTTGCTGGTTGGAGATTTCCTTTTCGTAAATAAGTGGAGCTATGGATACAGGTTGCCAATGCGACCATTAGCAATTCCATTCTTGCAGGGAACCATTTATGATTTTCAAAAAGATGGTAATCCTAAAAATGATGGAAAATCTTATGTAGAAGCCGTAAAATTACCTTACGAGAGAATTTTTCAGTTCAATAAACCTCAAAAAAATGATATAGTCGTTTTCAATTATCCGCGTGATTCTGTGCATGTTTCGCTAGACAGAGCCGATCCTTATGTGAAAAGATGTGTTGCTGTTGCAGGAGATACATTTGAAATGAGAGATGGCAGAATGTTTGTGAACGGAAAACCGGAAACAGTTTTGGGAGATCAGGAAGTGCAACATAGATACATCGTAAGTACCGGAAGCCAGCTTGATATTCCGGGTTTATATAATATTTATGGATTTTTGCCGGTACAGGAAATTCAGAATGGGAATGGGTTTATATATGCATTTCAAGGTTTAACGAATAAGGTAGCTGCAGAAATCAAGCAACTTCCTCAGGTTATTGAAATGAAAGAGGATATTCAGCCTAAAGGTGAATCTGCGATTGCATATTATAATAATGAGACAAAGGCAAAAATAGATACTACCAATTCAATATTTCCTATTAACAAAGCATGGAATCAGGATCAGTACGGACCTTTAACAATTCCTAAAAAAGGTGATGTAGTTACTATCAATCAGGAAACTTTACCGGAATATCAATGGATTATCAAAAACTATGAGCACAACACATTAGAAAATAAGAACGGTAAAATTTTCATCAACGGAAAAGAAACCAACCAATACACGATAAAGCAGGATTATTATATGATGGTGGGAGATAACCGTGATGCTTCTTTGGATGCAAGATTTTTTGGTTTTGTACCGGAAGAAAATATTGTTGGAAAACCAATGTTTACATGGATGAGTTTACAGGGAGCGTTCTCAGATAAAAGTTCCTCTTATCAGGCACCTTTTAAGATTCGGTTTGATAGAATGTTCAAAGCAACTAATACGGGCGAAGCTAACAAAACTTCGTATTGGTGGATTGCAGTGATGATTCTTATACTGTTTTTCGGATGGGAATACTTTGTAAAATTATTCAGTAAAAAGAAAGAAGAGGACGAGATTTAATTATAATTTTAAAAAATGAGATGAAGTATTTGAATAAAATACTTCATTTTTCTATTAAGACTATGCAAAATATATTATTACCGGTATTTTATTTGCCGCCTGTTTCATGGTTTTCAGAATTTTTAGATCCTGAACATGAAATTATTTTTGAACAATTTGAAAATTTCCCTAAACAAACGTATAGAAACAGAGCTAATATTTACGGAGCGAACGGCAAACTTTCGCTAATTATACCAATCAATCATAATGGAAGCAGGATTTTCAGAGATATTGAAGTTTCTTATCGGGAAGATTGGCAAAAACTACACTGGAAATCCATAAAAACAGCTTATCAAAGCTCGCCGTATTTTGAATATTACGAAGATAAACTGGTTCAGCTATACGAGACCAAAGAGAAATTTTTATTTGATTTTAATCTGAAAAGTATTCAGGTTATTCAGAATATTTTAAAAACAGAAAAGGCATATTCTTTGAATAAGGAATTTGTCAGATTTCCGGAAGGGCTGAACTTTAGAGAAAAATTTTCGGCAAAAAATCCTTCAGAATACGAAATGAATGAGTATTATCAAACATTTTCAGATAAGATGGGTTTTCTAAAAGACTTGTCAATTTTAGATCTTATTTGTAACAAAGGTCCTGAATCTGTTACTTATCTAAAAGAGATAAAGTGATTATGTAATTAATTCAAAAAAAGAACAATAAATCTAGATATGAAAAAGGTATTTTTAGCAGCAGTTTTTTTAATAGGTTTTACCTATTCATCTGCTCAGCAAATTTCTGATCCAAAGGAAGACAAAGATTTAATGACTTGGTATCATAAAGATTTTTCTACTTCAAATGTATATGGGGTAAATACAGAAAACGCATATAAATTCTTAGAATCAAAAGGTCTGAAACCCAAAACTGTTGTTGTAGGTGTTTTAGATAGTGGTGTTCAGGTAGATCATCCCGGATTGGTAAAAAATATATGGACAAATCCTAACGAAATTCCCGGAAACGGAAAAGATGATGACGGAAATGGATATGTAGATGATATCCACGGATGGAATTTTATTGGTGGAAAAAATGGAGATATTGGTGTTGATAATATGGAAGTTACCCGCGTTGTTGCAAAATACAAACCTGTTTTTGAAGGGGATGATTCTACAAAAAACAAAGCAAATCAGGCAAAAATGCCGGAAGAATTTGCAATGTATATGAAATCTAAGGAAATTTTCAATAAGAAAAGTGTAGAGGGAAAACAGCAGTTCAAACAATTCGAAATGATAAATCAGGCAATTCCGACTATGGTATCTGTTTTAAATGGAAAGCCTTTGACAACAGAAAATATCAAAGGAATTACTCCAAAAAAACAGGAAGAGGCAATTGCACTGGAAATTCTTAAAAATCTGGCAGGAAATCCTGAATTTGCCGGAAAATCTCCTCAGGAAGTGGGAGATATGATTTCAAAAGAAATAAAACCGGCACTTGATCATTTTGGTCCGATGGCAAAGCAATATGATTTAAGCTTTGATCCTCGTCAGGAAATTGTGGGTGATAATTATGACGATTATTCCGAAAAGGCGTATGGAAACAATCATTACGAAGGTCCGGATGCAGAACACGGAACTCATGTTGCAGGAATTATTGCAGGGTTGCCTCAAGGAAAAGAGGTGCAGTACGGAGTAGCCTCCAGAGTTGCAAAAATTATGACGGTAAGAACAGTTCCTAACGGTGACGAAAGAGATAAAGATGTTGCCAACGCCATCAGATATGCTGTTGATAATGGTGCTAAAATTCTCAATATGAGCTTCGGAAAACCTGTTTCACCAGGCAAAAATGTGGTTTGGGATGCTTTTAAATATGCACAGGATAAAGGTGTATTGCTGGTAAAGGCTGCCGGGAATGAGAATGAAGATGTTGCCGAACATCTTGCGTATCCTACCAATTTTAAAAATGTTACCGATGCTGCTCCTTTTGTAAATAATGTAATGGTTGTAGGAGCAAGCACAAACAGAAATACTGATTTAAGAGCGGGCTTTTCCAACTATAACAAAAAAATGGTGAATGTTTTTGCTCCGGGCGAGGAAATCTATTCAACTGTTCCTAAAAACGATTACAGTTATCAGCAGGGAACTTCAATGGCGTCACCTGTTGCAGCAGGAGCAGCAGCAGTATTATTGGCTTATATGCCCAATTTGAAGCCTGATCAAATTATAGAAGCTCTAGTGAAAACAAGCAACATCAGTAAAGAAAATGAGTTTGGAGAAAAATCTCAGGCGGGTGGTGTAATTGATGTAAAAAAAGCAGCAGAATATGCTTATAATAATTTTTACAGCGGAAAGAAATCATCAGGAAATACAAAATCACCTAAGAAAAATAAGCGGGCTAAAAAATCTGTTAAAAGATAGTTACCACCTTTTTTACGATATAAAACTGATAAAGCCTGCTTCTTGCAGGCTTTATTTTTTTTAGTTTGAATTAACTTGGCACGGTTTTTTGTAGTATATCAAATGTTAAATAATAAACTTGAAAGTAAAATTTGATCATTATAGTCTGATTTACTTGGAATTAATAATAAACATTTACATATGAAAAAACTATTACTTGCAGGCATAGTAGGAGCTTCACTTTTTGCGGTGTCTTGTTCCGGAGTTAAAAAAGCAGGTGCAGCTCAAAACCAAAGAGCTGAATTTCTGAAAATGAAAGGAGATTGGCAAATTGTCAGTATTGATTATGATAAGGCATATAAAATAAAACCTTTTGATGAGGGAGCTGATGCTCAGTGTTTTATCGGAAGTCACTGGAGATTTATTCCAAATAACTACTCAGGATCATATACATTGAACGGTGGCGGATCTTGCCCAAAACTTATCCAGCCAATTAAAATTGATATCAAATCTAATGTTTTCAGCTTTAAAAAAATTGCAGAGGGAACAAAAGCTAAACAAAATACAGCAGGATATACATTAAATTTAATTGAGAGGGGTACAGATGAGTTCTCTTTAGAACAGAATGTTCCATTTGAAGGCAATACAATTAAGGTTGTGTACAATTTTGAGAGAACAGGAATGGATTTTACCAGATAATTTTTAAAAATATTTATAATGAAATTTAACAAAACATATATTAGCGCATTATTTTTATCTTCAGCTTTATTTTTATCAAGCTGTGAAGCAGTGAAAAATTCTAATCATCAACAAAGAGGAACTGCAGTAGGTGTAGCTTCGGGCGCTGTGATTGGCGGAATTTTAGGAAATAATGTAGGAAAAGGAAAAAATGCAGCTTTAGGAGCAGTTTTAGGTGGAGTTATCGGTGGTGTTGCAGGTAATGTTATCGGTAGCAAGATGGATAAGCAAGCTAAAGAAATCAAAGAAACCCTTCCTGGTGCGGAAGTTGAAAGAGTAGGTGATGGAATTAAAATTACTTTAAATGAAAGTATCGTTACATTCGCATTCGATTCTTCTAATCTTACTACTTTAGCAAAAACGAATCTTGATAAATTATCACAGGTATTAATCAATAATCCGGATACAAACATCAATATTTACGGTCACACAGACAGCAAAGGTTCTGACGATTACAACCAGAAACTTTCTGAAAGAAGAGCAAATGCCGTAAAATCATATTTAATATCAAAAGGTATTTCGTCAAGCAGAATGTTCGCATTAGGAGAAGGTGAGGCTATGCCTATCGCAACAAATGATACTGATGAGGGAAGAGCAAAAAACAGAAGAGTGGAATTTGCGATTACTGCAAATGAAAAAATGATTAATGACGCTCAAAACGGACAATAATCCATTTTAATAAATAAATACGATTTCAAAAAACCGCCTTGGCGGTTTTTTTTGTATTTTTATACGGAATTTTTTACATAAATCAGTATTTTTGCACTCGAAACTACATAAATGAAGAAATATCTAAAACTACTTCGTGTAGAGCAATGGGTGAAAAACCTGTTTGTCTTTGTACCACTGTTCTTTTCCGGGAATATTAATAATATAGATTTATTATCCAAAAGTATTTTTGCTTTTGTCATATTTTCTTTAGCTGCCGGAGTGGTTTACATACTTAATGATTATAATGACATAGAAGCAGATCAAAAGCATCCTGAGAAAAGGAAAAGACCATTGGCAAGTGGTGCTGTTTCCAAAAGGAATGCAATTGTAATTTTGGTTGCACTGATAATTGCAGACATTTTTTTAGTATTGTTTGCTCAGTTTTTCTTTCATATTCTGGTTTGGAAGTTTGCTTTAATCATTGCCTTTTATTTTGTAATGAATCTGGCTTATACTTTTAAACTGAAACACGTTCCTATTATAGATATTTTTATTATTGCAATAGGTTTTGTTCTTCGGGTACAGGCAGGTGGTTATATTACAGGGATTTTCATATCGCAGTGGGCAACATTGCTCACATTTGTTTTGGCATTAGTATTGGCTATTGGCAAAAGAAGAGGGGAACTGATTAACGCACAGACTTCAGGCAAAACCAGGAAAGCTTTAGATGGGTATAATGTTCAGTTTGCCGATATTACACTTTCAATTTCGGTGTCACTGGCAATTGTTTGTTACCTGATGTTCACATTATCACCAGAAATTCAGGCAAGACTGCATTCTGCGGTTTTCTATACCGTCATCTTTGTGGTTTTTGCTTTTTTAAGATATTTACAGCAGACTTTGGTATATAACCGGACAGAATCGCCTACCAAAATAGTCTATAAAGACCGTTACATACAGGTTACTTTAGTATTGTGGGTAGCTGCATTTTTAATTTTAATTTACTTTAAATAATGAAGCCGGATTTCATACAAAAAGTTTCAAACTGGGGTAATTTTCCTGTAGTGGAAAAAGAAATGAAGTCGGAAGATAGCTTCAGAAAAATTAGAGAATTTATTCATAATCATAATGAAGTCATTGCAAGAGGTAATGGGAGATGTTATGGCGATGCTTCTTTAGGAGAAAATATTTTCTCAACCAGTAAGCTTAATAAATTTATCAGTTTCGATAGATTAAACGGAATTATTGAATGTGAATCAGGAGTTCTTTTGTCGGATGTTTTGGAGATTTCTGTTCCACAAGGCTATTTTTTAATGGTAACACCAGGAACAAAATTCATAACAATTGGCGGCGCCATCGCTTCAGATGTGCATGGAAAAGGAATTCACTGTTTTTCAGAATGTCTTATTGAGTTTAGTCTGATGAATGAGAGCGGAGATATCTTAAAGTGCTCCAGAGAAGAAAATTCTGAAAAGTTTTGGGCAACTATTGGAGGAATGGGACTTACAGGAATTATTCTTTCGGCTAAATTCAGACTCAAAAAAATTGAAACAGCTTATATCCGTCAGGAAAGCATAAAAGCAAAAAATCTGGATGAGATTTTTGAATTATTTGAAGAATGTGAAAGTTGGACTTACAATGTAGCATGGATCGACTGCCTCCAAAAAGGTGAAAACATCGGAAGAAGTGTATTGCAAAGAGGTGAATTTGCTTTGAAAAGTGAACTTCCGGAAAAACTGAAACACAAACCTCTTCGTTTAAAAAACACAAAATTACCCGCAGTACCGTTTTATTTTCCTGGTTTTGTACTCAATAATCTAACCGTAAAAATCTTTAACTTTTTAATTTACAATAAACAAAAAAATAAAATTGTAAAAGATATCATATCCTATGAAAGTTTTTTCTACCCTCTTGATATTATAGAAGATTGGAATAAGATTTATGGTAAGTCGGGATTCATACAATACCAAATGGTCATTCCCAAAGAAAAAGGAAAAGAAGGGATGAGAAGGATATTGGAAACTATTGCAAATTCCGGAAACGGTTCCTTTTTGGCAGTTCTCAAATTTATCGGGAAAAACAATCCAATGGCATATAACTCCTTTCCTTTCGAAGGCTATACACTGGCTTTGGATTTTAAAGTGAATACTAAGCTTAAAAAACTTGTGACCCAACTTGATGATATTGTAGAAGAATTTGGTGGAAGAATTTATCTTGCAAAAGACAGCATGAGCAAGTCTTCCTTAACGAATTACCTTAAGAATGTAGAGAGCTCAAAATTTGTATCTCTTCAGCATAAAAGAATCTTAAATAACAAATAAATGATTGTTCTCGGTACTACGTCCGAAGTGGCACAGGCTTTTGTAGAAAAAGCTTTGCAGGAAGGAGAAAAATATGAAAAAATTTATCTCTTTACCTCTAATTTGGAATCTGCAGAAAGATTTGCCAGACATATTGATGTGAAATTCTTGCAGCAGTCAGAAGTCATTGAATTGGATTTAAGAAAAGAAATAAAATACTCTGAGTTTGATTACATCCATTCTGACTTGTTGTTTTGTGCAACGGGTTATTTAGGAGAAGGAACGGAAGAAGGTTTGTACGATAATAAAAATACACAACAGATTATTGATATCAATTACGCCAAACTTGTCCCGGTTGTTAATTATTTCGCAAATAAATTTGAAACCAGAAGAACGGGTACGATTATCGGACTTTCATCTGTTGCGGGAGAAAGAGGAAGGCAGAGTAATTTCATTTATGGAAGTGCAAAAGCAGCATTTACGGCTTATTTAAGCGGATTGAGAAATTATCTTTTCGAAAAAAAAGTTCATGTAATGACTGTAAAACCGGGTTTTATGGCGACTAAAATGACAGAAGGCTTGCCGCTTAATCCAAAATTGACAGCAACACCGAAACAAGCTGCCGATTGTATTTTCAAAGCATACAAAAATCAGAAAAATGTTGTATACGTGTTGCCGGTTTGGGGAATTATTATGATGATTATCCGCAATATTCCGGAGTTCATTTTTAAAAAATTAAAACTTTAAGCAATGAAAAAACTGTATTGTTTTGATTTTGATGGAACGCTTACTTATAAAGATACGATGTTTATGTTTCTTAGATTTTATAATCCTGTGAAATTTAGGATACAGTTTATCAGGCATATTCCGCTTTTTATTCTTTTAAAATTGAAATTGGCAGATACTGAAAAAGTCAAGAAAAGCTTTATTGGCTCTGTGCTGAAAGGTCAGCTTCAGTCAAAAATAGAAGAAAAAGCTAAAAAGTTTTTTGAAGAAAACTATCCGAAAATCTTTAGGGAAAATGCATTAGATTTTATTAATAATATAGATAGAGAAAATACTCAAAGTCTTATTGTAACAGCATCTCTTGATATTTGGGCTAAACCTTTTGCCGAAAAGCTGCAGATGAAGCTCGTTTCTACACAGGCAGAGTTCAGAAATGGTATTTTTACAGGAAATTTTATTGGCATTAATTGCAATGGAAACGAAAAATTGGAGAGAATAAAAAAAGAAATTTCCGGATATAAGTACGATAAAATCATTGCTTTCGGAGATACTTCAGGAGATAAAGCCATGTTAAAATGGGCAGATGAAGGTCATTACCGTTTTTTTCATTAATTTTGAAGAATCAATAAAGATAAAATGAACAGATTGCTAATTTTGTTTTTTGCAACATTATTTAGTTGTACAGGAACTACGGCACAAAAAACTTCGTCTATGCAAAATCAGGCAGAAATTCTTGTCTCTGAAACTCAGGGCGGAACAGAAAAACAAGGATTCAGAATTTTAAATAATCGACAGGAATTAGCAGACGAGATCAAAGACAGATATACTGCGTCCGGACAAAGCCCGATTATAAAAACTCCCGCTTTCCCGAAAGATAAAAAAGTGGTGGTCTATTATTTGGGAACCTTCAATTCCGGAGATCACCAAGTCAATGAAATTAAAAGTGTTTCTGTAAAAAAAAATATACTTTACGTAGAAATAACAGAATATGAATCGGGGGGAATGGCAATTCAGGTAATGTCAAATCCATGGTTTGTTTTCTCGGTTCCTGTCAGCTACAAGTTCACATCTGTACAACTAAAATCTTCAAAGTAAAAATGAATAAAATATATTTGGATAACGCTGCAACAACACCTCTTTCCGATGAGGTAATTGATGCAATGATTGATACAATGAAAATAAATTTTGGAAACCCGTCATCTACCCATAGCTTTGGTCAGGAAGCAAAAATTCTGATTGAAAATGTCAGAAGGCAGGTCGCTGATTATCTTCATGTAAGTCCGGCTGAAATTATTTTTACTTCTTGCGGAACAGAGTCCAACAATATGATTATTAAATCTTGTGTTGAACACCTGGGTGTACAAAGAATTATAAGCTCTCCTTTGGAACATAAGTGTGTTTCTGAAAGTATTCTGGATATGAAAAGCAGAAAAGGAGTTGAGGTAAATTATATTCGTCCTAATGAAAAAGGTGATATTGATCTGGTAAAACTAGAAGAGCTTTTGAAATCTTCAGACAAAAAAACACTGGTAAGTTTAATGCATGCCAATAATGAAGTTGGAAATCTTATTGATTTAAAAAAGGTTGCTCAGATTTGTAAAGAAAATAATGCATTATTTCATTCAGATACTGTGCAGACAATGGCTCACATGAATCTTGACTTTTCTGACATTCCTGTAGATTTTGCTTCATGTAGTGCACATAAATTTCATGGTCCTAAAGGAATAGGATTTGCTTTTGTACGTAAAGCAACAGGTTTGAAAGGCATTATAACAGGCGGACCACAGGAAAGAAGCCTGAGAGCAGGAACGGAAAATGTTGCAGGAATTGCAGGTTTAGGAAAGGCTCTTGAGCTTTCCATCAAAAATATGGATAATTATACTGCTCATATGCAAAGCATAAAAAAATATGCTGTGGAAAAGCTCTCTGAGGAGATTTCCGGAATAAAATTCAATGGGAGAAGTGCTGAACCTGAGAATAGCTTATACACAGTAATAAGTATTCTCCTTCCTTATAAAAATCCTCTTATCGGATTACAATTAGATATGAAAGGTATTGCCGTTTCTCAGGGAAGTGCCTGTTCGTCAGGAGCTTCTAAGCCTTCTATGGTTATGATGATGGTTTTGTCTGAGGATGAGATGGAACATTGTACTCCGTTGCGTGTTTCGTTCAGTCACCTGACTTCAAAGAACGATATAGATACATTTGTAGATGCTTTAAAAGAAATCTCGAAAGATTTTGTTATAGAAAATACAAATGTAGAGCATAGATAACCTTATGGTTCAATAGTTGTAAATTTGTACTTGTAAATTAGAATTAATAATAAAAAAATAAAAACATGGCTTTAGAAATTACAGATAGCTCGTTCCAGGAAACAGTTTTAAAATCAGATAAACCGGTATTGGTAGATTTTTGGGCAGTATGGTGTGGACCGTGCAGAACATTAGGACCAATCATTGAAGAAGTAGCCAGCGATTTTGAAGGGAAAGCTGTAGTAGGAAAAGTAGACGTAGATAATAATCAGGAAATTTCCATGCAATATGGAATCAGAAACATTCCTACAGTACTGATTTTTAAAAATGGTGAAGTGGTAGATAAATTGGTAGGAGTAACTCCAAAAGAAGTTATTGCAGAAAAATTAAGTGCACACTTATAAAAATAATTACTTAGATAATGAATGCTTTCCGGATTCGGGAAGCATTTTTTATTTTAATTTCCGGAAATCATTCCCAAGAGATATACGATGCTGTTACTGAAATTCAGCTATTAAAAATGGTCTTTCTTTGGAAAAACTAATAAAAAGGCATATATTTACACCAGTAAAATAAGCGTTCTTAATCTTGTTTAAATAGTGACCTATTAGTGATCTAAAACAAGAGTACAGTATAAAGCTTATGGATAGGGTTGTTTTTGAAAAAGAACAAGTCCGTCCGGATCACAATCTTGTAATATTTTACAGGATTTTTTATTTATCATTACCGTTAAAATTAACTTTAAAAAATTAAACCATGAGCGATACAATCATTTGTCCTAAATGCCAGTCAGAATATACATATGAACAAGATGGAGTGATGGTTTGTTCCCAGTGCTTCCATGAGTGGAACCCTTCTGAAACAGCTGATGAGGATAAGATTTTTGATGCTAACGGAAACGAGCTTCAAAATGGTGATTCTGTCGTTGTCGTAAAAGATTTGCCTGTGAAAGGAGCACCGAAACCTGTAAAGGCAGGAACTAAGGTTAAAAATATACGTCTTAGACCAGGATCAGATCACAATATTGATTGCAAAATTGATGGTTTTGGAGCAATGGCTTTAAAATCGGAATTTGTGAAGAAAGCATAAATTACGATGATAATTTCGATCCGAAGGTAAAAAAGAGGAAGAGGTTAGCTAAAAATGACTTTTACGGTATTTTCAATATGATTTTCGGTAAACATTAAAAGTTCTTTGTTTTTGTATTGGATCTTATTCCAGTAATGATTTCCCGCAAACCTGCTTTGTAGAACTTCGGAAATACCGCCATTTTCTGAAAGCTTTATCTGGTGTGGGTAATAAAAAAATCTATCAATCTCAAGTTCTTGCATTTCATTAGGCGAAAACAGATTTACTTCACCGAATAGTTTTGCAACATATTCATTTTTAGGATTTTGATATGTTGATATTGCACTGTCGTTTTGGATTAATAGACCATTTTTTAAAATGACAATTTCGTCAGTCCATGCCATGACATCCTGAAGTTCATGTGTTGAAATAACAAGGCTAATGTTATTTTCCTTTACATATCTGAACAATTTTTCCCTAAGCTCAATTTTTCTGGGAAAATCAAGATTACTGAAAGGTTCGTCAAGCAAAAGCAGCTTGGGTAAAACAGAAAGTGCTCTTGCAATAGCAACTCTTTGCTGTTGCCCTCCACTTAAATTTTTAGGTAAAACCTTGGCAAACTCAGCGAGTCCCACAATATCAAGCAGTTCTTCAACTTTTTCTTTTTTCTTAGCTAAATTGATATTTGAAATAAACTTTCCCACATTATCCGCTACTGTGGCATACGGCATCAAGTCGAAACTTTGAGCTACAAACTTCATGTCTGATTCTCCGGGAACAAGATTTCCTTTGGGTCCCGATAATTTTTTTCCATCAAAAATAATATCACCATGCTCCCAATCGTGTAAACCATAGATTAGACTCAGTAAGGTAGATTTTCCGCACCCGCTTTCTCCGGCTAATGCAATAATTTTACCTTTTTCCAACTGCAGGCTGAAGTTTTCAAAAAGTTTTTTTTCTTTTGAATAGGAAAAATGAAGGTTTTTTATCTCAAGTAGCATATTGCAAAAATAATGGTTTTTGAGTTAAGCTGGCATATTTTTAGTAATTTAGCAACAGCAAAACTTTTTGTAATTGACATTGAGAATCAGTAAGTTTTGTAAAATCTGGTAATAATAAACTTTTAAATATGAAAAAAAATATCTTATCTTTTGCCTTCACATCATTTTTTTTGGCAGTTATCGCTGTTTCATGTTCTAAAGAAAAACCTGTCACAAGTGATTTCAATGATGTTTCCACTACAAAAGAAGGTGCTAGGTTTGTAGTAGATACTTTGAACAGTAATATAGAATGGAAAGGATATAAAGTTTTCAAAACAGAAAATTCCAGCCACTTTGGAACTATAAAGTTTGAAAGCGGAGTAGTAACCGTAAAAGATGGAAAGCTGGAAAGCGGAAATTTTGTTGCTGATATGTCAACTCTAACTTCGGAAGATTTAAAAGACCAAAAAGAAGATCTTAAAAAGCTGAATAATCATCTGAAAAGTGCAGATTTTTTTGAAGTAGGCAAGTTTCCTACAGCTTCCTACGAAATTACAAAAGTAAGCCCCACAGCAGAAGGTGACTATAATACAGTTTTGGATGGAAATCTTACTGTAAAAGGAATTACAAGACCTGTACAGTTTAAAGCAAACGTGGCTGTAAAAGGAAATCTGGTAAGCATTGCTACAGAGCCAAAAGATATCATGAGAGAAGAATTTGGAGTCAAATTTCAATCACCGGTGGAAAACGGAGTGATAAAAAATGAAGTAACCCTTCAAATGAAAGTTAAAGCACTGGAAAGAAAATAATTGAAGATTCTTATGAGTAAGGCAATTCTAATATTAAGTATAGTCTGCATGATTTTTTTAGTAAGCCTGCAGTTATTCTTTTATTTTTCTTTTGGTAATCAGATTACCAGGATTCTGGGAGAAATGTTTACAATACCTTCGATACTATTGTTGATTTTTCTGTTTTTCTTTAGTTTGATAAATGTATTAAGAAAGAAAAAAGAATACTACTTAATTTTTGCCATCAATTTTTTTACGGTTCTGACGATTACAGTCAGCACTATAATCGATCAAAATTAATTTTTATCAATTTGCAAAAGTCTGTTTATCAGTGAGGTAGATTTTTTTTATGATAATAGAAAAGGTTTTTGAGCCGAAAAGCGTATTTTTGCAAATACATTTTTTTTGAAAGTATAAAAACGATGATTGATAAGATAGAAGATTTACTTGAAGAAGTAAAAAACTTTAGTACAACAGGTAAAGACGAAATAGAAAGTTTCCGGATCAAATTTAATGGAAAAAAAGGAATTCTGAATGATTTTTATGAAACACTGAAAGAAGTTCCTAATGACCAGAAAAAAGAATTCGGGCAGAAAGTCAATACTCTTAAACAAGCTGTTAATGCTAAGTTGGAAGATTTGAAAAATGCTTCCGTATCTTCTGTTATTTTTGAAAAAGAAGATCTTACCCGACCTGCTTTTCCATTAGATCTAGGGTCACGTCATCCGATTAATCTTGTTAAAAACAGGATTATTGAAATTTTCAGATCTATAGGTTTTGCTGTAGCAGATGGACCAGAAATTGAAGATGACTGGCACAATTTTACGGCACTTAATCTTCCCGAATATCATCCTGCAAGAGATATGCAGGATACTTTCTTCATCGAACAAAATCCTGATATTTTACTCAGAACACATACTTCATCGGTTCAGATTAGATATATGGAAGAAAATCAGCCGCCTATCAGAATTTTATCTCCGGGTAGAGTTTTCAGAAACGAAGCGGTTTCTTCGCGTTCTCATTGTATCTTTCATCAGATTGAAGGTTTGTATATTGATGAAAATGTAAGTTTTGCAGATCTTAAACAGACTATTCAGTTTTTTACTACAGAACTTTTTGGAAAGTCTAAAATCAGAATGAGACCGTCTTATTTTCCTTTCACGGAGCCAAGTGCAGAGATTGATGTGTATTGGGGTTTAAATTCTGAGACAGATTACAGAATTACCAAAGGAACGGGCTGGCTGGAAATTATGGGTTGCGGAATGGTAGATCCTGCTGTCCTTAAAAACGTCAATATTGATGCTGAGAAATATTCAGGTTATGCTTTCGGAATGGGAATTGAGCGAATTGTGATGCTGTTGTATCAAATGAGCGACATCAGAATGTTTTTTGAAAATGATATCAGAACTTTAGAGCAGTTCAAAACTCTATAAAAAAATTACATATATAAAAGAGATCCTGTAAATTTTGCAGGATTTTTTGTGTGACATATTATGAAATGTAACATTTTGATTAGATAGGGATTAATTATTTTAATGCAATTTTTATATCAAAACAAGATGATTTTTTTAATATTATGTTTAATTTTACAATTATAACTACCATTCAGAAATTTTCAACTACCCATGAATATGAATAAAAAAGATAATTCATCGCAATCATTTGGATTCAGGTATAGAAAAATCGTTCATTACTCTCTCATTGTATGTATTCTGCTGATCCAGCTCATTATTGCAGCTTTTTTTTATAACGAATTTATCAAAAGTAAAAACTTATCTTTTATAAAGAAGCAGCTGGAAGAAGTGCATTCACTTGAAAATCTTACAGACAATTCAAAAAACGAATTGCTTATCGCTCAGGAATTTCTCCAGAAATATATGGAAACTAAAGATGAAACATATCTTAATTCCTATTTCAGGTCTCTAAATATTTTAGATGAAAATTTGAATGTTATCAATAAGTATGAAAATAAATTTCCCAAGATAAAAGAAATTTCAAAGCCCGCACAAAACTCATCTTCCAATCTGAGTGAACTGAAGCAGCTTATAGATTCAACCTATCAATATTCTTCCCAACCTGATTTTAAAATAAATAATTTTGATATTCCTTCTTTTAAAAAATACTCTGTAAATTACGATTTTGACAAGTTCGATGTTGTTTTAGATACGAAGGTTTTTAAAGATACAATCAAAAAGAAAGGGCTTTTCGGACGTATAGGAGATGCGATTTCAGGGAAAGGGGAAAGAGAAAAGGATAGTGTGGTTGTTACGGTAAAACATGGTGTAATGCCTACTTCAAGAAGCATTAAAGCTGATTTTGACAGTATTTTGAGGGTTGTTAATCATCATTATTTGGTAGAGGGTAAGAAAATGAAGGTGAGAGTTAATAATACCAGAAATAATAACGATAAATTTTACAAAGTATTTAATAATCTTTTTGTTTACAGCACAGGATTAATGAATGTGTACGAACAGGCAATTGAAGTTTCTAAAACTGATCTCAAAAAAGAATATGAAAAGCAGAGTTCAAAAAATAATCAGATTCGGACTAATCTTGTTTTCGGAGCTATGATACTTATGTTTGTTGTTTCTGTTCTTATCATGCTTCTTACCAGAATTGCATTTATCTACGAAAAAAGATTGAGCGCCGCAAATCTGCAGATTAAAGAAAACCTTAATTTTAAAAACAGAATTTTGGGGATGCTGAGCCATGAGCTGAGATCTCCGCTGAAAATTATCGGACTATTTATTAACAGGATCAACAAGAAAACAAATGATGAAAGTATTAAAGAATATCTTAAATCTATTAGTTTTACAAATAATACACTGCTTATGCAGGCCAATCAGATTCTGGAATATACCAAAAATCAACAGGTTGAAAATAAGATCATTCCTGTAGTTTTTAATCTTAGCAACGAGATTTCGGCTATTATGAATTCAATGGAGCCATACATTGAAACCAGAAATAATCAATTTATTGTTAGACAGGAAATTGATAAAAAGATTGAGGTTTTTTCGGATAATACAAAGATTAATCAGATTTTTATGAATATATTGGGTAACGCTAATAAATTTACTGAAAACGGAAAAATTACGGTTGATACAAAATCAGAATTTTTGGATGATCACACAGTAGTTCTCACCGCAAAGATAAGTGATACCGGGGTAGGAATTTCTCAAACTGATTTGAAAAATATCTTTGAACCTTATTATCAGGGCGTTTTATCTACCGAAGTTGAAAATCTGGGAGCGGGTTTAGGATTGAGTCTTTGTAAGGAACTTGTAGAACTCTACAATGGAGAAATTTCAGTGGAGAGTGAGCAAAACCAAGGAACCACAGTTTCTTTCAGAATCAATTTAGAGGTTAAACATTAAACTTGAAATTATGCTTTCTACAGAAAATAGTCATATCAATCTTTTATTAGCAGACGATCACAGCCTGATAAGACAGGGGATGGAATTTGTCATTGAAGAAATAGGGTGGGAAGCAAATATTATCCATGCATCCAATCTTAAGCAGGTTTTGAATGTAGTGGAAAACCAGCAGATTGATATTGTTATTATAGATGCTGTTTTCCCGGACGGAAACAGTTTAAGCATTATTCCGGAAATTAAAAAGCTAAGCCCCAAAACGAAAATACTGGTTTTTTCAGGTCTTGATGAGCAAACACAGTCTCTTAGATACATCAACGCAGGAGCCAATGGCTTTCTGAGTAAAATGAGTGAGGAGGAAGAAACAAAAAATGCTGTCCTGAAAATACATGAAGAAGGAAAGTATTTATCATCCGTTACACAAACGGTACTCTTGGAGTCAATCAAAAATCCTGATGTTTTAAATCCTCTGCAAAGGCTTACACAAAGGGAACTCCAAATCGCCGAAATGTATGCAAAAGGATTAGGAAACCTTGAGATAGCTAATATTCTTGATGTGAAACAAAATACAATCAGTACTATCAAAAAGAGAATTTTTGAAAAGTTGGATATTGATAATATTGTTGAACTGATTAATTTATTTAAAACAAACCATTAGTTTTTTAATATAAGTCTTTTATTTACAGATTTCTAAAGGGTTTAAATGACCTATTTTCCATATTTTCTTTTTGTAGATATATATCTACAATCGTATCGAATTCTATCTATTGTTTTTTTTTGCCCACCCTTGCTGATGTTGCTAATTTTACAACATCAAAATTGATCATACGAAATCAATGATGGGTTTAATAAAAACACAATAATTTAATCTGATTATATTAATTAGGCTAAAAAGAAAGAAAGATTTTTTTGGTGGTAGTTTAAAACACGAATATGAAAAAAAATTAAAATACTCTCTGCAGAGCCCAGAGGTTCTGTAGAAGTATTTTTCGAAAGATACGATTCTATAAACACAGATTAATTACCACTGTATTCTATTACAGATCATCCCACTCTGTGATAGATATTTAAAACTAAATAGTTTTCAAGTACTCACAAATGACTGAAAAATGCCTTAGTATAGTTACAGAGCTTTTTAGCTCTGTAATGGATACAGGTGAAAATTATTTCGGCTATAAGCAAATTTTAGATAAAATAAAAATGCTGTTTCATGAACTTTGAAACA
Organism: Chryseobacterium echinoideorum; assembly: GCF_007474535.1. Taxonomy (GTDB): domain Bacteria; phylum Bacteroidota; class Bacteroidia; order Flavobacteriales; family Weeksellaceae; genus Chryseobacterium; species Chryseobacterium echinoideorum. Next base: position 24,512 of record NZ_VKNW01000001.1, read on the forward strand.
GCATTTTTTATAAAATAACTTATTGTCATAATGTTTAATAATAAGTTGTTTATGCTTTTTAAGCAGATTCTATTTAATAAATTTCAAAGGATATTTTACATTCTTAAAATCATCAATACTCGCCTTCAAAGAACCTACTGCAAGTTCTGCCTTCAAAAGAATTGGAATATGATTATAATCGTTGCTTACCCACATGGTAACGCCTTCTTTTTCTTTGAAAACACGACCGCTTTTCACAGACGGAATTATTTTTAAACAATTAATCGTTCCGAATTTTGTTTTAAGATTTTCAGTTCCGGTAACTTTTAGCTGAAAAGGGAACATTTCATCGTCAATCCACACATTCATGTTGATAACGGTACCAATCTTAAGCTCTGCAGGTGTTTTACTTCTAAGATAATAGAAACACGAAAGCATATCCTGCACTCCTCTTACAGATTTTATAGTTTTAGAACCGTTGGAAGGAGTTTTCTTATCGGTTAAAATCAATGTATTATTGTTGTGATTAAAAGCCGTCTGCAAATGCTGTGTATAGCTCCCTTCTCTTACATTTCTCACATAAAAACTTGGGAGTTCTGTCGCAATATTGATGTAACTTTCATATAGATCTTCTACTTTAAAAAAAGCTCTCACAGCTCCTGTTGTTTGCCCGGTACCCCTTACATATAAATGAGGTGCGCCATTATAATTAACTTTTTTAGTGGTAAGATTAGCATAACCTGCATTGAGGAAGCCATAATGTATTCTTAAACTCAAAGATTCACCATCGGCAATATTAGTAAGTTGAGAGTAGCCTAAAAAGGATATAATTGTGGTTACAATAATGAGTATTTTCTTCATAATCTATATTTTACAAAAACATTGCCAATTTTCGGAAGCTGTTTTTGTGTTTTTGATAAATCTCAGTTTTTTATTTAGGTAATCCTAAATATGCTTCGCATTAAAATTAGTAAATTTGCGGGTACAAATTATTAAATAATCGTCAAATTATGATTACTACAGATATATTAATTATCGGAGCAGGACCAACGGGACTTTTTGCTGTATTTGAAGCAGGGTTGCTTAAAATGAAATGCCATATTATTGATGCGCTTCCACAGCCGGGAGGACAGTTGGCAGAATTGTACCCTAAAAAACCGATTTTTGATATTCCGGGTTATCCATCTGTAAATGCAGGAGAATTGATTGATAATTTAATGGAGCAGATTAAGCAGTTTCAACCGGGTTTTACTTTGGGAGAAACGGCTGTTTCTTATACAAAAGTTGATGACGAATGGTTTGAAGTTGTGACTAATAAAGGTACAATTCACAGAGCAAAAGCAATTGCTATTGCAGGTGGATTGGGAACCTTTGAGCCTAGAAAACCGACAATTGAAAATGTTGCAGATTACGAAGAGAAGGGAATAGAGTATTTTGTAAAAGAACCTGAGCAGTTCAGAAATAAAAAAGTAGTCATTGCAGGTGGAGGCGATTCTGCTCTTGATTGGAGCATTTTCCTTTCTAATGTAGCAAGTGAAGTAACACTGATTCACAGAAGAAATGAATTCCGTGGAGCTTTGGACTCTGTGGAAAAAGTACAGGATCTAAAAAACCAGGGTAAAATAAAACTGATTACTCCGGCTGAAGTAACAGGAATACGAGGAGACGGAAAAGTAGAAGCAATCACGATAAAGATTGACGGGCAGGAGGCTGAAGATATTGAAACAGATTATTTTATTCCATTATTCGGATTAACGCCAAAATTGGGTGAAATCGGAAACTGGGGGCTTACTATTGAGAAAAATGCTATTGTCGTTAATAATGCTTTAGATTATCAAACCAATATTGACGGTATCTATGCAATAGGTGATATTAATACTTATCCTGGAAAATTAAAGTTGATTCTTTGCGGATTCCATGAAGCAACACTCATGTGCCAAAGTGTGTACAATAGATTAAATCCCGGAAAAAAATTCGTCTTAAAATATACAACCGTAAGCGGAGTTGACGGATTTGACGGGAGCCGAAAAGAAGCTGAAAAAGCTGTTGTTAAAAAAATTGACTAATTTTATTGAATTATGTCAGATATAAATATTAAAATTACAGATAGGGAAGGTGTTACACATGATATAGTGGCACCTACGGATATGTCAATGAATTTAATGGAGATTATCCGGTCTTATGAATTGGCAGAGGAAGGTACTATCGGAGTTTGCGGAGGAATGGCGATGTGTGCTTCTTGTCAGGTATACGTAATCAATAACCCGGGACTAGAAGAAATGGGAGATGAAGAAGATGCAATGTTGGGTGAGGCTTTTCACGTACAGGAAAATAGCAGATTAGGCTGTCAGCTTCATATATGTTCAGAAATGGAAGGTCTGGAGGTAGAAATTGCCCCATATCCTTAGTTATAATATCAAACTTATTCATAAAAGCCGTTTCATTGCAATGAAACGGCTTTTATTAGGTTAAAAGACATCGTGAAATTCATTGTTATAATGAATTGATAATTATAAACTTACATATAAACAAGTTTTATTTTTCTGAAAGGTTTAAAATTATCTTAGATTTTACTTGCTTGTGTCGTAAAAAATGCGTTATTTTGCACCCACAAAAAACAAGTTACTTGTTTATGAGATGACCTCAATTCGGGGCGTAGCGTAGTCCGGTCATCGCGCCTGGTTTGGGACCAGGAGGTCGCAGGTTCGAATCCTGCCGCCCCGACAGTTTTCGATAATTTTCTCAAAATTACAAATGGGTGCGTAGCTCAGCTGGATAGAGCATCTGCCTTCTAAGCAGACGGTCAAAGGTTCGAATCCTTTCGCGCTCACAAAACCTTACAATTATTTGTAAGGTTTTTTTGTTTTAATAAGTGAAATTTTTTAAATAATTCTTTTTTGCTATCCATAATTTGTGGTGATTAAAAAAAAATCTGGATTCTTTGCTGGTTGTAACTTCTTTACGAGCTTAAAAGCTGTCAGTAGTCAAAAAAAACTTGTGAAATTTACAGAATTAAATATTATGGTTAATAACAGATCAACAATATTCTTTTAATAATTTAAACGATACTATATATTGAAACTTACCATAAAGTTAAATAGTATTATATTTCTTAGTAATTTAGGTCTGATATTTGCAAATTACATCGCAGATTCAAACGAATTATTTTATTTATATGACAAAATATGCCTTAACTAAATCCTTCTTCTATACTTTGCTTTTTGCATTATTTATTACTTCGTGTAAGAAAGAAGAATCTAATGATATTAATAATCAAACATCTACTGCTTCGGAAGCGATTGCCCAAAGCGAAGCTGATCCAGATTCTATAAAAACAGAGGAGGCAGAGAAATCTGCTCCTCCGGTAATTCAGAAAAATGGGTTTTATAATGCGCTTGCCATTCCGAAAGAAAAGAAAAAGCGTGATTCTGTTTATGCGGCTTTTAGTAAGAAATTTAATGAAAAGGAACGCTATGCAATATTAGCTTTAAATAGACTAGATTCCAAAAATAAATGGAATTCAGACACATTAGTAGTTCCTTCAAAAATTGATACGACACTAATGTCTTATTCGCCATTTCCACTTCAGCTAGATGTATTAAACGAGGTGAAAAAAATTGTTGTTTTTTCCTATCCAATTCAGGCATATGCAGTTTACTCTAATGGAACTTTAGTGAAATGGGGACCTACAAGTATGGGTAAAAAAACGGCAAAGACCGACAGGGGGCTTATGTTTGCCAACTGGAAAAAAAAGCTGGCAATTTCTACCGTAAAAAGCGAGTGGAAACTTCCTTACAATTTTAATATTCACAATACGCATGGTATTGGATGGCATCAGTATGATCTTCCGGGATATCCTGCTTCTCACTCATGTCTGAGACTTTTAAAGAAAGATGCGATATGGCTTTACAGCTACGCAGATACATGGATTTTAAATCCTGGTGGCGCAACTACAAAAGCTAAAGGAACGCCGGTTATAGTTTTTGGCGACTATCCTTGGGGGAAAAGAAAACCGTGGAGAAAACTTTTAGATGACCCTAATGCAAATAACATTTCCGTGGAAGAAATGACTGAAATTGTGCAGCCACATATTGAAAAAATGATCAATGAACAAAACAACAGAGAAAAAGTGGCAGACTCTATTAAAGCAGCAAAAGAGTCTGAAGCAGCTTTAACAGAAACTGAATCCGTGGGAAATTAATTGTTTTTCTCAAACTGAAGCGTAGAGTTTTCTGCGAAATTTCTGAGCTTTTGCATTTCTTCTTTGGCTTTATGCTGACCCAGTCGGGCGGCGGTATAGGTGGCTGCAATTAGTATCAGCATTACAAAAGAGGCATTCAATGCCCAGGGAAATTCATGACTGTTGATTTGTGATTCTACGTAATACATGGTGAAAAATGTCATCCACATAATAGAAAATAGAAAGTATAAAAACATAAAGAAAGTCCAGACGGCAGAGCTGGGACCAAAAACACCTCTTATAACCGTAACTCCTTCATCTATTTCAGTTCTTAAAGAAAGACAAGGCTTCCAATAGTTGTCTTCTTTTGTAAAGACAGTAATTGTAGCCATTTCTTTATTAATATTTCCTCTGAATTCATCTTTATGTTCCGATAAATATTTTTTTAGATTCTCAGCATACTCTTCTTTTGTGAGATTGGTAAACATTTTAAATCTGGGACGATTCCGGATTTTATCTAAGGTTGATTCTTGTGTTTCCATATTAATCTTGATAAGGGATTGGGTCTTCCAAAACGAAAGAGAATTCCATTTGTAATCCTTTTCGTGTAATGGTCATTCTGATCGTTTTTCCTTCCTCAGATTTCATCATTTCCATAATCTTATGTAAGGTCATATCCAATGTTTTTTTTCCGTTAATGAATATAAGCTGATCATCTTTCATCAAACCCGCTTTGTAAGCGGGAGAATCTTTTCTCACTCCGGCAACGGAAAAAAGGGGTTTTAATATAAATTTATATTGAAGATTATTGTTAAATGTCTGTATCTCTCCAAATTTATTCTTGTTATTGGTTTCTAATGTAAGAAAATCTTTTTCCCATTGCATCCCATCTTGCTTAAAATCTAATCCGCTCATATTAAAATGAAACGGATTTTCAAAATTTCGATTTTTTCGGAGATAAATTTTTTCTTTTTTGTAATCGAAGGCTACGGTAAATCTGCTCATAATATCTCCGCCTATGGAGCCATTTCGGTCTTTCACCAGATTGATATGCTGAATAGAAAATTCATCAGGCATTGCAGTTAATGGCTTTGAAAATTTATAATTCCCGAGATAGAAATTATGAATACGGCTTCGTTTGCCATAAATATCACCATTAAATCCCCTTCCTAAATAATCTTCTATGTTGGGTCGGTTATATACAAAATCTTTAATGAGTTTGGGAAATAGCCAAATTGGGTCACTGTTTCCCAAGTCAATCAAAAGCTTTGAATCTTTCTTTTCATGAGTCATTTCTACACCGGCGGTAATGTATGGCTTTACTTTTTCTACGGAAATTTCCAGTTGATTAAAGTTTTTTATTTTCTTTTTAAACAGCTTTTCATCGTTATAAACCGTGATTTTTTTTGATATATAATCAATCATAACAGGATGGTTTTTAAAAAAATGATATCCGATTATGCCGTTTACGGGAATTCCCACATGAGGAGAAATATTGAACTCTTCGTCCAGAATAATGTAAAGCAAAAGAGAATTATTAATGTAGTCTTTTCCTATTTTTCCAATGTTGTGATCAGATTTGAATCCATCAATAACTTTTGTTCCTCCTAATCCGGAAAATCTTGTTTTTTCCGTAGAGGTAAGTTGCATTTCTTTATTGTCTAGGCTAAATATAGTAGTTTCTACAACGCCGGTATCAAGTAAAAATGTAAGTTCAACTCCATTTACAGTAACTGGAATAAAAATGAGATTATTAATTAATTTAAAAGGAATGACAACTTTTTTTGCCTCTTTAATTTCGAAATTATTTTGAGCATTGATAAAAATACTCAGGAATAATAATGATATAATGACACTCAGTTTCATATAATGAAATTAAGGAATTATTCATTACAAATAAAAAAACATTCTGATAAAGAATGTTTTTAAAATTTATTTAGAAAAAAAATCCATCAGATCCATATAGTTTTTCTGATTCACTCCGTGACCACTCATATATTCTCTGAAAGAAAAATAACAGCTTAAATCATAAAGAAGCTCGGCTGCCTTTCTGCCCCAGTCTAACGGAATAATTGCATCATCAGTACCATGAGAAATAAAAAATCTTAAGTTTTCCAGTTTCTTTTTATCTCTTACAATATCAGTCAATAACTTCTCCTCCGGATAACAGCTGAGACAAGCCACAAGGTTAAATAATTCAGGATATCTGAGAGCTAGTGAATAACACAAAATCCCACCTTGGCTAAAACCGCAAAGATGAGTTTTACCGGTAAGCCCATAATTGTTGATAATTGCCATGATGTGCTCTGTAACTGCCTGAAGAGCTTCATTTGCCTGTTCTACATCTACAAATTTATCGGGATTATTAAAGTCTATATCATACCATGAAAACCCTTCAAACTCCGTGGAATGAGGAGCTCTAAAGCTTACAATGATCCAATCAGCAGGAAGGCTTTCTCTGAAACTGAAAAGATCCTGCTCATTGCTGCCGTATCCATGAAGCATGAATAAAATTGGCGTGCTTGAAGTGATGTTTTCCGGCTCTCTTACGATGTAATTCAAATTCATACAGCAAAGATAAATATATTTATATTTGAGAAAAGATTTTTTAAAATCGACTTTACATAAACCTATGGTGGTCGACGTAAAACCTTTTGTTGATTTGATATTAATTATAAATCATTATTAGAAATTTTTCATAAAAGCTATTTTTATATTGATAAAAAACCTATATTTGAAACATTAAAAATCTATTTGGAGAAATGAAGAAATTTTACAAATCAAAAAATTTACTTAGACTTTCATTTTTAGCAGTACTATTATTTTCTGTAGTTACTGTATTTAATTCTTGTAAAGATGATGACGAAGAGCAGTTTCAGGATCACCTTGTACAGTTTGAAGCCAAGATAGTTCCGGGCGGAACGACTCCTCCTACACCTCCTATTGAGCTTTTCAAAACAGTTGTTACTCAGGTGGGAACCAAACAGGAAACGATATTTGCTCCTAAAGGTCTTACGTGGACAAGCGGAGACTTTTTTGTGAATTCGAGCCAGTCACAATTGAATTTTGCTGCCAACGCAACACTTCTTCATCCTGACGATACGCTTACAGTTACTATTTATATTGATGGGGAAGTAGCGAAGACAGCTACTGTTACCGGAACAGGAGAAAAAAGCGTAGCTGTCGCACACAGTTTCTTAGAATTATAAATCTTATTAATTAGTATATAAAAAAAACCGCTGTAAGGCGGTTTTTTTAATTATATGCTGTATTCCTAGATTGCTTTTACGATGAAATAGTTTTTCTTTCCTTTTTGAAGAAGCAAAAATTTACCGTCGATAAGATCACTTTCATGAGCAGTGTATACTTCGTTCACTTTTTCTTTGTTTACAGAAATCGCATTACCTTTCAACTCTCTTGATGCTTCACTTTTAGATTTTAGAAAACTGGTTTTTTCAGATAACAGATCAACAATATTTACTCCCAACACCTCATTCTTTAAAATTTCTTTCTGGGGAACACCATCAAAAATTTCAAGGAAAATTTCTTCATCCAGATTTACCAAGTCTTCAGCGGTAGATTTCCCAAAAAGAATTTCAGAAGCTTTCACTGCTTTTTCATATTCATCTACACCATGAACCCAAATAGTAACTTCTTCAGCCAGTTTTTTCTGAAGTTTTCTTTCGTGAGGAGTAGTTTGATGTTCTTCAATTAGATTTTCAATTTCCTGTTTTGGTAAAAAAGTGTAGAACTTTATAAATCTTTCTGCATCTGTATCAGTTGCATTGAGCCAAAACTGGTAAAACTTGTATGGAGAAGTTTTCTTTTTATCAAGCCAGTAATTTTCTCCGCTTTCGGATTTTCCAAATTTTGAGCCGTCTGCTTTTGTAATCAAAGGAACAGTCAGTGCAAATGCTTCTCCTTGTGCTTTTCTTCTGATCAGCTCAGTTCCTGTAGTAATATTTCCCCATTGATCCGAACCTCCCATCTGAAGTTTTACATTGTTATTTTGGTATAAATGTAAAAAATCGTATCCCTGAATCAACTGATAAGTAAACTCGGTGAAGCTCATTCCTTCGGCTCCTGCTTCTCCGGAAAATCTTTTCTTTACAGAGTCTTTCGCCATCATGTAGTTTACTGTGATGTTTTTACCTACATTTTTTGCAAAATCAAGGAAAGATATGTTTTTCATCCAGTCATAATTATTGACCAACTCAGCTTTATTCGCTTCATTCCCTTCAAAGTTTAAAAATCTTGAAAGCTGATTTTTAAGACAATCTACATAATGCAGGAGTGTCTCCTCATCCAGAAGATTTCTTTCCGAAGATTTCCCTGACGGATCGCCGATCATTCCAGTCGCACCACCCACCAGCGCAATTGGTTTGTGCCCGTGCTGCTGAAAATGAGCAAGAATTTTAATCTGAATGAGACTTCCGATATGCAAAGAATCTGCAGTAGGATCGAATCCGATATAGGCAGTTGTCATTTCCTTATCCAGTTGTTCGTCCGTTCCGGGCATCATGTCGGCAAAAAGACCACGCCATTTCAGTTCTTCAATAAAAGAGTTCATTATTTTTCAGTTTAAAAATTAATGTGCAAAGATAGCAAACCTTTAAGAAAGTGAAGGCATTAAGATTCCATGAGCAGATTTTTTAGTGTAAATATTTAGTCAAACTCAGCAATGAGTTTTTTGAAATAATTTTCACATTTTGCAATATGTGTTCCGTACCATGAAAATGCCTCACCGTCTACAATGATTATTTTTTTATCAGGATAAATTTCCTTTAGTTCCAGAATATGTTTTTCTTTAAAAGGAAATGGCTCAGAGGAAAGCATAATGACATCGGCTTCCCTCAGATCAGCAATTTCTATTTCGGGATATCGTGTTTTGTTTTTAAAGATATTTTCAAAACCAATTTCTGATAAGACATGATGAATAAAGGTGTCGGAACCGACTGTCATATAAGGGTTTTTCCAAATCAGATAGGCCGTTTTTACTTTTGATTTTAATTGAACCTGATTGAAAATTTCATAAATTTTAAGATTGAAGGTCTGTGCTTTTTCTTCTTTATTAAAAAGTAATCCCAGGTTTTTCAAAAGGTAGTAATTGTCTTCAATGGTCTCTGTGTTGTTGACGATTACTTTGAAATCTTTCATCAATTCTTCTACTTGTTCTTTGACGTTTTCTTCCTTGTTGGCAAGAATCAAATCAGGTTTAAAGCTTTTAATCTTTTTTATATTAAGATTTTTTGTACCGCCTATGATCTCAATATTTTTAATTTTTTCCGCAGGGTGAACGCAAAATTTTGTTCGTCCAATAACTTCCTTTTCGGTTAAACCCAAATCAAGTAAAGCCTCCGTAATAGAAGGAACGAGAGAGATAACTTTCATAATTCTTTAGACTTTCGCCTAAAATTACAAAAGTTTTCCGGTTAAGAACATTGCAGCAATCGTAAAATAGATAATCAACCCTGTAACATCTACCAAAGTAGCCACAAATGGAGCAGAAGAAGTTGCAGGATCAAGATTGAATTTTTTGAGAATAAACGGAACCATGGAACCCGAAATAGTACCCCAAAGTACAATCATTGCTAAAGAAATTCCTGCACTGATTCCTATAAATAGCCAGTACGTTCCGTAATCAAACCAACCGAGTTTGTGCCATATCATAATTCGTAAAAAGCCGATAACTCCAAGAAAAGTTCCTAAAACCAATCCCGTGACAATTTCTTTTTTCATTACCGTCCACCAGTCTTTCAGGGTGATTTCCTGTAAAGCCATGGCGCGGATAATCAATGTTGCTGCCTGTGAACCAGAGTTTCCGCCACTGGAAATAATTAGGGGAATAAATAATGCTAAAACAACAGCCTTTTCAATTTCATTTTCATAAAATCCCATTACAGATGCTGTAATTAGCTGTAGAAAAAAGAGAACAATCAGCCAAAGTCCGCGTTTTTTGATCATCTCAAACCAATGGGTTTGAATATAAGGGTCATCAAGCGCTTCAACTCCCCCGAATTTCTGAATATCTTCGGTGTTCTGCTGCTCAATTTGATCAAGAATATCATCAATAGTTACAATTCCTACCAAGACTCCGGCTTCGGTAATGATAGGAAGAGCTGTTCGGTCATATTTTTCAAAATATTGTACAGCATCTTCCTTAGTAGTCGTTGTGGTGATGGCTACAAAGTGATTGTCAGTAAGCTCAGAAACCAAAGTGTCTTCTTCCACCAAGAGTAAATTTCCTAGTTGCAAATCGTCTATCAAACGGTTTCTTTCATCTACAACATACAAGTGATTGATCGTTTCTACTCTCTTTCCGACTTTTTTTATTTGTTGAAGGCATCTTTTTACTGTCCATTCTTTTCTGATCTGGATGTAATAAGGCGTCATCAAACGGGCAATAGAATCAGCATCGTAGCCTAAAAGTTTTAAAGCGATTCTTCTTTCCTGAGGATTAAGATGATTGATAGAATATTTGATAAGTTCGTCCGGAAAATCCTCAAATAGAGCCGTTCTGTCGTCCGGAGTCATTTCGTTTAGAATTTCAGAAACCTCGTCACTTCCTATGCTTCGGATGGTTTCTTCCTGAAAATCAGGATCAAGATGTGAAAAAACTTCGGCTTTGTATTGCTTCGGAACTTTCAAAAATGCCAAAAGCCTTTCATCAGCAGGAAGTTCGCTGAGTCTTTCGGCAATATCGGCAGGATTAAAGATAAGTTCGTCTATAGAATTCAAAACCAGAATTTTTTTGATATGCAAAAATAATTCAAATTTTTAGAATAGGAGAATGATGGGCTAAATTTAAGGTTTATTTAAAATCCTGCTTCAGAAGATGGTTTTGTTTTTCGCAATTCTTTCAGTATACTTTTCATTGCGCCATTGGTTCCTATTTTAATGGAATTTTCTGCTGAGCCCAAAAGTCTCATGTTTTTACGATAAGTATCGTAATCAGATGAAGTGATGAGGTTTCCTTCCGCATCAAAAAGCTTCATGCTCACTACAACCTGATTAGAAAAGACATATTTCCCGAGACCTACCTTAAAATATTTTACTTTCGGGACAATAGCGAAGTCTGCATCATTATTTTTGCAGTATTCTGAAATAGTTTTGCTGTCTGCATTCTCGTAAGAAATACGTGTTTCGGATCTCAGCATTTTATTTTTACGAAAAGTGCTTATTTTGTCTGAAACAGCTGTGAAAAAAGCAAGGTTAGTAGGTTCTTTGATTTCTTCAATATCCGGATCTACTTCAGGATCAAAGTATAAAATATTTTTGGTTTTGTCATGACCGGAAACTTTCTGTGCTTTTACAGAATTAATCCCGACAATAAGAACAGCAGAAGCTGCTACAAATAATAAAATTTTCTTCATCTCTATTGAAGGTGTAAAATTACTGTCTTTTAGTGAAGTAACATAATTTAAAGAATACTTTTTTAATACGATTCAATCTATATTATCAAATTGTTGTCCAAAATAAAAAATAGTTGTACTTTTGCACCCGTTACATAATAATCATTAAACAATATTGGAATGTACTTAACATCAGAAAAAAAGGCAGAAATCTTCGCAAAGCACGGAAAATCTGCACAAGACACAGGGAGCGCTGAAGGACAGGTAGCTCTATTTACTTACAGAATCAACCACTTATCTCAACATTTGAAAGCAAATCGTCACGATTTCAATACTGAAAGATCTTTGGTAAAATTGGTAGGTAAAAGAAAAAGCTTATTAGATTATCTTAAAAAGAAAGATATTACAAGATACAGAGCAATTATTGCTGAACTTGGTCTAAGAAAATAATCTGAAGAGATTACAAAATCAAGCAACTTCGAAAGGAGTTGCTTTTTTATTTTCATTAAAAAATAGAATCAATATAAGGTTCTTCAGTAGAAATTTTTATTTTTGTTTCCCGAAAACACCCTACTTATTTGAAATACATCTACTTATATATTGCAGTTTTTATATCTTCAATGGCTTGTATGAAGGCGCAGGATAGTATTCAGAAATCAAATCTTCAGGCGACACTCAGCTTACAATATGGAAAGTTTTTAGGGACTAATGATTATCTGAAAGAGCTTAAGCATAGAAATTTTGTCGGAGCTTCTGCAGAAATTACTGTTCAGACCGATGGAAGCAAAGAGTGGCACAGAAGATTCGGAAGACCTTATTATGGAGGAGGTATTGTAGCATATGATTTTCTAAAAAACAGCGCAATGGGAGAGCCTTTCGCTGTCTACGGATCTTTTGGGGGAAGAATTAAAGAAACGCCAACTCATTCATTGAATTATAACACTCGTGCAGGATTTGCATTTAACTGGACGCCTTTTGATCTGGAAAAAGGTTATCTCAATCAGACTTTTGGCTCATCAGCGAGTATTTACATTAACTTTGGAGCAAATTATAAATATTATCTTACTAAAAATATAGATCTGGGATTAGGGTTAAATTTTAATCATTTTTCAAATGGTGCATTAAAACATCCGAATAAAGGTCTGAATACATTTACTTCTAATCTTTCTCTTACCTACCGTTTTGCTGAAAGAGAATTTGCCCCGAAAGATACTCTGTCAGCATTTGATGAATATGCAACGTTGGATATGAATGTATTTGGCGGAATAAGACATTCTATTTTTTTTGGAAAGGATGAAGGATTTGAATACGAAGATGTAGATTTAGTAGAAAAGTTTAAAGGAAGATATTATCAAAACTGGGGTATGGAGACTGTTTATCACAGGCAGGTTACTTATAAATCTTCTCTCGGATTAGGAATCGGCTTGATGTATGACGAAGATTACAACAATAAGTTTTATCAGGACGAAAATGGAGTGATTCAAAGTACAAAAAGATTTAAGCGAGAGCAGCTTTTACTGAATGTTTTTCCTTCTTATCGACTTTCGATTTCGAAATTTGCTATTCATTTACAGCCGGGATTTTATCTGTTTAAAAAATCTGGAGACCGCCGTTATGATAAGACAATTTTTTATCAGAGAGTTGGCTTTCAATATACCATCGGAAAAAATTTTTTGATAGGAATCGGTTTAAGATCATTTAAATTTCACAAAGCAGATTATATCGAATGGCGGTTAGGATACCGTATTTTCAATAAAAAGATAAATAATTTTTAATTCAGAGTACTATTATTATTTATAAAATATCATTTAAAACAAAAACACTAAATTTGCAACGAAATTTAGACGAAATATATTAATTTAAAGCACTCAATACGGAGTGCGTCACAACAAATTTATGAGTGTACCTCAAGCAATTACAGAGATGATTACTCTTGCAGACGGCAGAGAAATCACAATTGAAACAGGAAAACTGGCGAAACAAGCCGATGGATCTGTAGTCGTAAAAATGGGCGGAACAATGCTTTTAGCAACAATTGTAGCCAACAAAGAAGCCAACCCTGGCGTAGATTTTTTACCTTTAACAGTAGATTACAGAGAAAAATTCTATGCAGGCGGTAAAATTCCCGGAAATTTTTTCAGAAGAGAAGCGCGTCCTTCCGATCAGGAAATTTTAACAATGCGTTTGGTAGACAGGGTTCTAAGACCTTTGTTTCCTGAAGATTTTCATGCGGAAGTTCAGGTAATGATTTCATTAATATCTTATGACGGACAGTCGATTCCTGATGACTTGGCAGGTCTTGCTGCATCTTCGGCAATCGCTATTACCGATATTCCTTTCAATGGACCTATGTCTGAAGTGAGAGTCGTAAGAATTGACGGAAAACTTTCTATCAATCCTAATTTTGAAGATCTTAAAAACTCTGACCTAGATATTATGGTGGGAGCAACAAAAGATTCTATCGTAATGGTGGAAGGAGAGATGAAAGAAATCACTGAAGCAGAAATGCTTGAAGCAATAAATTTTGCTCATGCAGAAATCAAAAAACAAGTAGAAGCTCAGGAAAGATTAGCCGAAAAAGTAGGAAAGGCTTTCCCAAAAAGAGAATACAGCCACGAAGTTCATGATGAAGACATCCGTGAAAAAGTGTGGAAAGAAACCTATGATAAAGTTTACGAAGTAGCAAAAACACCATCAGCAAAAGAAGAAAGAGGTGAGAAATTCAAAGCAGTTCTGGATGAATTTCTTTCTCAGTACGTAGATAATCCTGAAGAGCTGGAAAGAATAACTCCTTTCGCAAAGGTATATTATCACGATGTTGAAAAAGAAGCGATGCGTCAGATGATTTTGAATGACAAAATCCGTCTTGATGGTCGTGATCCGGAAACAATCCGTCCAATCTGGAGCGAGATAGATTACCTTCCCGGAGCGCATGGCTCTGCCATTTTTACAAGAGGGGAGACTCAATCATTAACTGCTGTAACGCTTGGTTCTATTAAGGATGCCAACATGGTAGACAGCGTGATGACTCAGCATGATGAAAGATTTTTTCTACACTATAATTTTCCTCCATTCTCAACAGGTGAAGCAAGACCTTTGAGAGGAACTTCCAGAAGAGAAGTGGGGCACGGAAACCTGGCTCAAAGAGCTTTGGCAAACATGATTCCCGAGGAAAATCCTTATACTATCCGTATCGTTTCTGATATTTTAGAATCCAACGGTTCGTCTTCCATGGCAACAGTTTGTGCAGGAACTTTGGCATTAATGGATGCCGGAGTTCAGATTGCAAAGCCTGTTTCCGGAATTGCAATGGGATTGGTAACAGATGTAAAAACAGGGAAATATACTGTTCTTTCTGATATTCTTGGAGATGAGGATCACCTTGGAGATATGGACTTTAAAGTAACCGGAACAGCAGACGGAATCACCGCTTGTCAGATGGATATCAAAATTCAGGGGCTTTCTATGGATATTATGGAGAAAGCGCTTTTACAGGCTAAAGACGGAAGAATTCATATTTTAAATAAAATTACTGAAACAATTGCTGAGCCAAGAGAAGATGTGAAACCTCACGCTCCGAAAATGGTAATGATGGAAATCCCTAAAGATTTCATCGGTGCAGTGATCGGACCTGGTGGAAAAATCATCCAGCAGATGCAGAAAGATACCGATACAGTGATTGCCATTGAAGAAGTTGGTGAGATCGGAAGAATCGAAATTTCCGGTGTTAGCAGAGAGAAAATCAACGAGGCGATTGCGAAGATCAACGAAATTACTTTTGTACCGGTTGTAGGTGAAGTTTACCAGGGGAAAGTAGTGAAAGTGATGGATTTTGGAGCTTTTGTAGCGATTGCTAAAGGTACTGAAGGTCTACTTCATATTTCTGAAATTGAGTGGGCTCGTCTTGATAAAGTTCCTTACAAGGAAGGTGACGAAGTCGAAGTAAAGTTTATGGGCTATGATGACCGTAAGAAAATGAAGCTTTCAAGAAAAGTTTTGTTACCGAGACCACCAAGACCGGAGAAGAAAGAAGGTGAGCAAAGAGGTCCGAGACCTGAAAAGAAGGTTAATCCGGAAGGCAGAGATCAGCCGGGAGAACACAAGCCTTTGAACGAAGCTTAAGATTATTATAATCAATGATATTAAAAACCACCGTAATTCGGTGGTTTTTGTGTTATTTGATGAAATTATATATGGATATCATGATAAATAAAACCAAACAAGAATTTTGTTTGTTTATAGATTAAGAGCCTGCTAACTCGCAAAATGTTCGGACGGACAGTCTGTTTTTTTAAAGCAAAAATTTAAAATGATAAGTCGCTGAAATTTAAAAACTTATTGCAGAATACGATTTCCAAAAATATTTGTCGTATATTTGCATAAGCAATTAATAGAAAGGTTTTCAGCTTTTACTTCAGTTTAAGTTTAAAACAATTATTTTTTCTCTCAGTTTTCACATTTCAGATGCTGCTGTTTATTTCATAAAAATACTGTGCCGGCAATCTTTTATTCATTACTGAAAAACAATAGACTACCTTTCTGATTTAATCGGGAAATGTATTTGGGTAGAATGGGGTTAAACTTCAGCATGAAGTTTTATCTTTTATATCAACACGTAACTAATAAATTTTTACATATATATGGCGGATTCTTTCTCTAAAAAAGAAAATTTTAAGAAAAAAGTACAAAAAGCAAAAGAAAAAGCTCAGAAAAGAGAAGAGCGTAAAACAAGCAACAATAAAGGCAAAAGCCTTGATGACATGATTATGTACGTGGATGCAAACGGTCAGCTGACCAGCACTCCACCAGACAAAAACAATGATGAGGATTTTGACATCAACAACATTCAGTTGGGAGCTGCTCCTATTGAAGCTGAGGAAACCATGAAAACCGGAATTGTAACATTTTTCAGTGAAAAAGGTTATGGTTTTATCACGGAAGATAATTCAAAAGAAAATGTATTTTTTCACAGCAACAATTGCTTAGAACTTATCAAAAAAGGTAACAAAGTTTCTTTTGAAAAAGAAAAATCTCCGAAAGGTTTTGTTGCTGTTAACATAAGAATGGTAAAGTAAAAAATACTTAAACAAATTTATCTTTGGATGAATTTGAGCCAATAAAAATTAAGCCTTGATTTATTTTTAATTAAATCAAGGCTTTTTATATTATATCACAAGCTGCTTAGAAGGCATAATTAGATTGATTTTAATAGATTGAATTTTTCTTATTTGTTTGATTTTCAAATAGATGAAATTTAAAATAAACCGTTGAAGACCAGCTTAAATTATAAGGGTTTATAGTATTAATTTAGACTTGATGATTTCAGGATAATAGCATCGAATTTACCCATACTACAGCATATGTCTTTATTCTAAATTATTGTTTTTTTGTAATATCTTGATCATTAATCTCAATTTTTTTAATTCTTCATTCATTATGAATATCTCGCTTGTGTTCACGCTTGATATGTGTAGGAACAAAAAGACAATTTTTTGTTATCAATTAAAATTTAGTTAATGAGCTATTTTTTAATAAATAATATGAACTTGATATACATAATTAGTTTTTTATTTAAATATTAAAAAAAATAATATACATACAGTAATTTTTTTGATTGTGGTTTTTGGTGTAGTTGTATTGGTTTTCAATTTGTTGAGAATTGCTATAATTTTTTTACTACTTTTGCAAAAACTCAAATTAGATGATTAAAATATATTCTCTATTTATTGTCTTGTCATGTATTTTTATTAATACTGTCAAAGCTAAAGGCTTAGATAACAGTGGGGATTCACTTCAGATTAATAAAAATTCTTTAAACTATAAGAGTGTTAGTAAAAACGCTTCTGTTTTCCCCTTAGATAATTTTTCTTCATTCATCAATAATGATCCGGAAACCGATCAGGAAATCGGCAAAGCGATAGGTGCTTTTGGAGAGTTAGAAAGAAGCGGAAATTTTACAAATACCATTAATCCTAATGAACTTACAGAATTTCCGATAGGTCTTAGAGAGAATGTATCCAATGTTGAATATGGTATTGTCGTTACAAAAGCCCAATTCACTCCTGAATATGCTTTAATTAATGTATATGCAAGAGTGGTAACACCGCAAGCTGGTACAGAAGGAGGAAGGAGAACCCTTTATTTTGGTGCTGAAGGAGTTAAACTTTCCTATGGAGGAAAAATTATCGGCGATGCAAAACTTTCATTACTTGGAGACATTAATATTCCTTTTAACCAAAACCAATGGATGCTTACTCTTGAGGGAGGAATGATCAATAAATTTAATGGACAAAGTATAAATGATAAAACCTATGTCGTCATTGACTGTGATGGAATCAAAGAACTGTCATTAAAAGGAAATGTTCAGATTTCCCGAAACGTTCTGGTTCCGGTAGATAGTAACGGAACTTTACTTCCTGAGATTGGAAATGATGGATTTACCAATAGAGTACGTGGTAACTTTGCTTTAAAAGCCAGTGACTGGAATGATATTTTAGTCAATGTAAGCATTACTCCTTTTGCAATCACATCACAGATCAAAAATCAGGATAAAGGTTTTTTCTCTTTCTATGTCAATAATGCCGTTCTAGATTTAAGTGACTTGAGAACAGATTCCAGTGTTCTGTTTCCGCAATATTATGCTACTCATGGATATTTGATAGGAGGAACGGAAACATGGCGTGGTCTTTATGTAGAATCATTGTATGTGGGTCTTCCACAGGAATTTAAAACAGAAGATCATATTGATAACAGAGTTTCTTTTCAGGCACAAAATCTTTTAATTGATTCCTATGGAGTTTCGGGTAGTTTCTCTGCAAATAATTTGTTTCCCTTAGAAAAAGGATTGACAAGCGAGCAAAACTCTTGGAGGTATTCTCTTGACCAGATTGGTGTAGACTTAGCGGCTTCCAAGATTATAGGAGCTAACCTAAAGGGAAAAGTCCAGTTACCTGTTCAGAAACAAAACAATGCTAATCCGAATAATAATTTACCTAATCATCTTGGTTATCAAGGAGTAATTACCGAAGAAGAATATATGATTACGGTTGCCACATTGGATGAGATCAGTTTTGATATCTGGAGTGCAAAAGCAACCATCGCACCAGGTTCTTATTTAGAATTAAAAGTTAAAAATAGAGAATTCTTACCCAAGGCAGTCCTTACCGGAACTTTGGCAATTGGAGCTAATGGAAGCCCAACTGATAATAACAGCGATCCGAATGCAAAAAAAGATGCAGATTTTAAAGGAATCCAATTTAGAGAACTTACACTCCAGACAAAAGCACCTTATGTTACCGCACAATATTTTGGGGTACAGGGAGAACAAAAACTGGTAGGCTTTCCTGCAAGTATAAAAAATATATTCGTAGAAGCAGATAATGGCTATGCCAATTTAGGTTTTGAAATCACAGTAGGTCTCCAAGAAGAGCGATTCTCCGCAACAGGAGGGATGAAAATCAATGGTTTGATTGTCAACGAAAACAATCGTCAACGATGGAAGTATAACGGATTCAATCTTACTAAATTGGGTCTGAGAAATGTAGATATAGGAGTTGCCATAGTTTCGGGAGAGTTTCAGATTATGCGTAATGACCCATTATACGGAGATGGTTTTACGGCACACTTGAATGCAAAGTTAAAGCAGTTGAATATTGAAGTCAATGTAAATGCAGCCTATGGATTCAGTACTTTTAGATATTGGGGATTTGAAGGTTCAGTAGACGGACTTAAAATTCAAGCATCTGCATTAACGATTACAGGATTTACCGGAGGAGCATTTTACAGAATGGTTCCAAACAGAGATATGTCATTAGATCCTGCATATAAAGACAAAGCTTTAGTTTTAACTCCAGACAATTCGGTTGGTTTGGCATTGAGAGCTGGAATTTATGGATCTATCGCCAGCAAAAATGCAATCAGTATTATGGCCGGTTTCAATATGTCAACCAATCCAAACGGAGGTTTAGCCAATGTTGGATTTATTGGAGAGGCATTGGTTATGGCTGATTTATCCAAGCTGATTCCCGGAGATCCTTTAGCGGGAGTTAAAGATAAGTTCAAAGAGATGACGGGGAACAATAAATTCATAAATGATCTAAAAAATAACAGCCACGTAAATTCTTTCTTAGATACACAAGTAGTGGATGATCAATATCCCATAACCAAAGATGTGAAAGGTGCTATTTATGCTAAATTGGCAATGAACTATGATTTCAACAACAGTGTTTTTCACGCCAGCTTAGATGTTTTTGTAAATATTGCCAATGGTATCATTTCTGGTATCGGACCCAATGGTAGAGCTGGTTGGGCTGTGGTACACATTGCACCAAGCGAATGGTATATGCATATTGGGACGCCAACCGATATGATAGGTCTGAAAGTTGGTTTTGGGAATTTTTCTTTACAATCCGGCAGCTATTTCATGGTCGGAAACCGTATTCCGGGAAGTCCGCCACCACCACCTGAAGTTGCTCAAATTTTAGGACTTCAACTGAGCGATATCGATTATATGAGCAGTTTAAATGCTTTAGGAGATGGAAAAGGGTTTGCTTTTGGAACCCACCTTAAGTTTGATACAGGAGATATGAATGCGTTATTCTTATATGCTCGTTTTCAGGCAGGTTTAGGAACCGATATTATGTTGAAGGACTATGGTGACGCAAAATGTTCAAACCGTGGTGGTGATCAAATAGGAATCAATGGATGGTATGCCAATGGACAGGCTTACGTTTATCTTCAGGGAGAATTGGGAATCAAAATAAAGCTTTGGTTCATTAGAAAGAAAATTCCAATTATTAAAGCGGGTGTTGCTTCTTTGCTTCAGGCAAAAGGTCCGAATCCATATTGGGTAAGAGGATATCTTGGAGGATATTATAATTTACTTGGAGGGATGATCAAAGGAAGATTCCGTTTTAAAATGGAATTCGGAGAAGAATGTGTATTAGAAAATGCCTCTGTTCTTGGAGGTGTGAAGATCATTACCGATTTAACTCCTAAAAAAGATGATACCAATGTGGATGTATTTGCCATTCCTCAGGCAACATTTGCAATGAGAGTAAATGAACCAATTGTTATTCCGGAAGATGATGGCGACCATACCTACAAAATTGTGGTTGAAAAAATGACGATTATTGATGATCAAGGAAAAGAAATAAAAGGAGTCATAGAATATGCAAACTCTAAAGATGTTGCCAATTTTGTTTCAGATGATATTCTTCCGCCAAGCAAAACATTGAAAGCAATCGCCCAGGTCAGCTTTATGGAGAAAAAGAACGGAATGTATGAAGTAGTAATGGTAGACGGACAAAAAGCGATAGAAGTTGAAGAACGTACTTTCACTACCGGAACGGCTCCTAATGTTATTCCGTTGTCGAACATCAAGTACGCTTATCCTGTAGTTGAACAGGAAAATTATTATATCCAGGAAAGTAACAACGGATACATCAAGTTGAAAAGAGGTCAGGATTATTTGTTTGATGACCCTAACTGGACAACAAAAACAGTTTTCGCCGCCGATTCTCAAACGGAAAGTAATTTCTCTTATGATGAGAATGACAATATTGTAAAGTTCAATGTTCCAAATCTTAATAAACAGAAAGATTATACTCTTGCTTTGATTGCAAAAAATAAGAATGGCGGTCAGACACAAGGTGGAAATACTACGCAGACTACTGAAACAACAACAGGAAATAACGAAGATGATTCATCAGTAACAACAGAAACAGAAACAAAAGTAGCTCAAAACCTTTCCAAAGATGGCGAGATCGACAGATTATCATTTGTATTCAGAACAAGTAAATACAACAAGATGTCTGATAAATTATCCTCTTTGAATTTTAATCCGTTATGGATCAAACTAAGTTCGGATGTCGTAACGCTTCAGAATAATATGAATGCTGATGAATATTTTGATGTTACCGAACTTACAGGAACAAAATATACAGACAACAAGCCACTTATCAATCTTACCGCTTTGATGGATGATTCTTTTGCAGGTAAATTCAAAGGATTGTTCTACGATGCTTATCCTGTTGACCAACTGATATTGGACAGAGAAGAAAACGAAGAAGATTTTGCAGGAATCCCACCTGTAAAAGCATTCCCTGTTTTCACATCATATCTGCAATACTTGGGAAGTGACAAAGGGAATGGATTTTTGAAACAAACTTTCCCATACAAATATGATCTATTCAGTTTCTACAAATCTGATTGGTATGAGCTTTTGTCCAAAGCTGCTTCCAAATATGTAGGAACTCCTATGAATGCAAGACCACAAGCCATTAATAATTTGCTTCAATCAACTTATGGAACAATACCAACTACAAAATATAAAGTAAAAGCAAAATACGTCTTACCGGGAGATAAAGCAGGTTCAGAAAAGCAGATTGATTATGAATTTAAATAATTCTGAACTTCAAACTTAAATAAGAAAATTTTTACGCGGACAAAAACACAACAATACAAAACAGAGTGATGAGCCATTCATATATCAATAAAAGGAAATTTAATCCAAATAACAGGCTGAAGTTTAAAAAATTCGGGCTTAAAGCTTGGGCATTTGTAACACTTATGTTATTTGGTTTACAGTCTATCTCTATAAAATCTCAGCAATATCCTGTAAAGTTAGTTCCGGTGGTAATTCCTCCATACAGTATGAAGTTGGGAGATTACGCCACATCTACGGATAATAAATTACAACTACAGGTTGTGATGACCGATTTGATGGAACCGCAACACCAAACAGGTATTAAATTTTCTCTTGAAGCCGGATTGAATGCTGTTCCTTTTGCAAGAAGTAATGATTTTGTAGTGGGGATGAATCCTTTCATGCTCTATCCGGGAAGTAACATCACGCTTACCAATGTAGATTTAAGGGCATTGTTTGAATTACAGAATTTAGGAGGTATCAATGCTTTACAATATTCACAACCTTTATCGGACGGTGTATATCAGTTTTGTTTTCAAGCTTATGATTTTTACACCAAGAATAACCTTTCTGCCAAAACCTGTGCAACAGTATTCTTAACACAGTATGATCCTCCGATGCTGAATCTTCCGCAAAATGCTGAGAAAATTCAGGCAGTTTCTCCTTATGCGGGAGGAAACGGAGTTGTTTTCCAATGGATGCCGAGACAGATTGCTCCCAACACCAAATATATTTTCACTTTAAAAGAATTATGGGATACAGGTCAAAGTCCTATTTCTGGATTTTTATCCTCTCCGGCACTTTGGACTGAGGAAACCTATGCTCCTACATTATATTATGGATTAGATAAAACCCAGCTTATTCCAGGGAAAAGATATGCGTGGCAAGTTCAGGCAAAAAGCGGAAATCCTGTTTTAGGAGCAAATCCTACAGAAGACAATGGAGTTTATAAAAACAATGGACTTTCTGAAATATTCTATTTTGATTATGTAGAAAACTGTACCATTCCGACACTTTTAATGGCAAAAAATGTGGGCAGAGGAAGAGTTGAAATCAGCTGGAGTCTTGGTGGGCAACCTGCAGGTCTGTATAATGTACAATACCGTAAAAAGAACAGCAATACGGAATGGATGACCCAACAAAGTTACCAGTCTCCGGCAACTCTTACAGGTTTGGAAGACCTTACGGAATACGAATACCGGGTAGGTTCTGTGTGTGGAAACATACAAGATTCTGGCAATGCGTATTCTTACAGCGCAATACAATATTTTACAACCAATGCCAATGATGTAGATAACAATTATCAGTGTGGAATAATGCCTGCAATTGATATTGCCAACAAGAATCCTTTACAGACGATGTTGGGCGTTAACGAAGTATTTACTGCAGGAGATTTCCCTGTTACGGTACTTTCTGCACAGGGTAGCAATGGTATTTATAGCGGTACAGGTTTTATACAAATTCCTTATTTAGCTGATACCAAGGTAAAAGTAAGTTTCAATAATATTAAACTCAATACGGATAAAAAACTGGTTGAAGGTATTATTGAAACAACCTATGATCCTAATGAAACAGCGGTAAATTATGCTTCTGCCGGACTTGGAGAAACTTTTGGTGACCAAGGTGTAAAAGATGTTTTTGTGAATTTCCCAATTGGCAATATCACTTATTCAGCTACACCACCTCCGGGAAAAATTACCATTACAGGCAGTGATGGCAACGGTGGAACCGGAAGTACAACCGAATATCCGGGTGGTAAAGATTATACTTTTACTAATTCTAACGGAGTTATTTGGACAGTAGATGAAAATGGAACCGTAACCAAAGGCGGAACCGTTGCCCAAGGCGGAGCATCTACCTCTACCAATACCGACGGCGTAACAGGAAGCGGAAGCAATGCTACCATAAACCAGTATACCGCAAAAGGTATCAAAATAGAATGGAAAGAAAATACCAACGGACAATTTGCCTATGATACCGCAGAAAAAACCAAACTACCGACCAACAAATATCCGTCAGTAAAAGATTCGGAGAATAATACTGCGTATGTTCCTTACAAAGCAACAGTCAATAAAAAAACTGAACTCTTTGATGCCAAAGTAAGCATTACCGACCCTACCTTGAAAGATGCGACCATCATCTTCAAAACATTAAGCATCGGTAAAGCAATTGAAGCTACAGAAATTAATAAAACCGATACAGAAAGAAACTATCAACTGAAATTGATTGGTTCATTTGATTATGCTGAAGAAGAAGTAATTGCGGTACTGATGCCGAAAGACAGCACTTCAAAACAGAAGGTAATCAGCAGTTTCAGATTGGTACACTTAAGCCCAAAAACGGTAGATGTAAGTTTAGTACCATTGGATGCGGGTTCGCAATCTAAATTACAATCGCAAGGTGATAAGCTGAACCAGATTTACAAAAAAATAGGGGTTACTTTCAATGTAACCAAAGATCCTGTTTTAGACATCAGCGGTGTTGTGAACGGAGACACCATCAATAGCGAGGATGCAGAATTGATGAGTACCTACAGTCCGCAACAGCAGCAGATCAATGCACTCTACAAAGGTACAGATGCAAGGTATGTATTATTTGTAACAGATAAGAAATCTTCTACCGGACAAAAAGGATATATGCGTCTGAACGGACAGTTTGGATATTTGTACAACAACGCACAGGACAAAACAGGAGCTCACGAACTTGGTCACGGTGTGTTTAAACTGGAACACCCGTGGAAAGCCTACGGAACTACCCAAAGTGCAACTCCTCTATTGATGGATTACAGCACTGGAGAAGAACTTTCTCATCTGGATTGGAAACAGATAAATGATCCTGCATTTAAATTGTATGCATTCCAAGGGCAAAGTAGTGGGGAAAGTGTTGAAGGAGCAACATTTATATTAGATGAATTATCTAATTTTATGAATCCTGATGGGAAAATATTACAACTTTCAAAAGGCGCAAAAATTCATCAATATTGTATCAATATAGATGTAAAAAATAATGGACAAGGAGATTTTCCAAATGGGGCATTATATGGGTTTACAGAAAATGGAAAATATTATGCACCAAAGTATTCTTTTAGTAGTGGAGGTCATATTTTTGAAGGATATTATCTGGTTCTAAATAATCAATATCAAAGTCAGAAATATGCAATAGGAAATCAGTCTAATGGAAAAAAAGATGTTGTATTCTTAAACTATACGGCTAAAGTTTCTGAACCACATTTTGTAAACTTTATCAAGGTAAAAAGTTTTGATTTCATAGCTACTACAGAAAATAAATTTGTATATACTAATTATTTTAGTTCTTTCAATACAACAGATATTGTTGAATCTATTGACTTTTCTGCAAGTACATGTGTAGACTCTGGTGTGCCTGCAAAAACAAAAGGGAAAAGTAAGATAAAAGGAAATGAAAAATCACTGATTGATACTATTGGCGGTACAAAAGATGGAAAAGACTACAAGATAAGTGTCTACAAAAATGAAAAAACAGGAAAGTATGAAGTAGAGGTAGAGTTAACCAGTACTCCAAAAAATAGTAAAGTTGCTGAACAGAAAACAGCTATCGAACAGCAGATGAAGCAACTTGCTGAAGAAAAACTTAATGAGCTTGGTGGTTTGGATGGAAATGAATCTGCCGAAGAAAAACAACAAACAGAAGATGGTGGTGAGTTTTGGGTAAGAAAAATGAACGGACGAGGCTGGCTAAAAACCATTGGAGAGCTTGGAGAAAACGTTTGGGAAAACGCGGCATTGCCAAAGAATTATTGGAACAAAGATGAAGGATATAATGATGCTAATACAAACATTCACATACCGCCTACTTTTGCAGGTGTTGGAGATGGTGTAATAGGAGAAATAAGTGATTATCCACAGTTGATAAAATTGGGATATGATGTTTCTACAAAGCAGGAAGTAAGAGATGGGCTTTGGAAAGCAGTAAAAAATATTAATTTAGAAAGTATTAAAACTGCCGCTACAGGAGCTATTAAAACCAAATGGGACGCTTATGCCAATAGCCCTGGACACATTACTTACCATGAAATGGGTAAAGATGGTGTTACTATCGTATCGATGGCAATGGGAGCAGGATTCTTCAAAAAAGGAGCAGACGGACTGAAAGATGGAGTTGAGGATACGGGTGAGAAGTTTATAAAAAAAGAGATTAATGATTCATTAGAAGAAATAATAAAAAAATTAAAAGGGGCAAAAGGGCTAGTCGGCAAAGATTATGAAGATTTCTTAGCTACTCATTTACCAAATGGTGGTCCTGGGTTTTCTAAAATGGGTAGAGATTTTGATGCTTTTTATGATAATAACAAAATTTGGGTTGAAGCTAAATCTGGTAGATATTGGGAAAATATAGTTTCCACTGAAGCTGGTTTTGCGAAGTTTAAATCTGATATGGGGCATCGTTTACAGATAGCAACTGATAGTGGAGCGAAGTATGAATTATTTTCCAATACGGTAATTCCGGAAAATGTAAAAGCTTGGCTTTTGAAAAAAGGAATAAAATATTATGAGACATTAGAATAATAATTATGAGTAGAACAGCATCAATTGAAATATCTTACAATAGCAATATTGATTTTGTTGATTTTGTAGATAAGTTAATTTCTTCTGAATGGGATTATAACGATTATGGAAAAATTAGATATACGATTGGAGAAGAATTTGAATGGAAAACTGATTTATTAAAAAATTTCCAAAACGTCATTAATAAAATAAAAAGTGAGTACTCTAAAGATGAAATAATAGCGATTAATTTTTTATATAAGGGTATATATGGAGGAAATTTCATTTTTATAAACAAAACAAAAATTGCTTTTAATTTGAATATTAATCGTAGAACTTTAAATAATGGAGAGAATACAGATTTCTCATTTTATATAGAAGCATTAGATAACGTAATCACCAATGACTGCTATTTAGTCTGTACTGAAATACCGTAGAAAAAAATAATAAATTTTTATTATATGGAAAAAATAAGTATTGATAGTTTGAATGCTAAGATTAAATCTTATCAAAATGAGGTAAAATCAGATATTGATAATTTACATATATCAGATTATATATTTGAGAACATAAAATTTGAATATACAGGATTGAGAAATAATATTTTCGAAAATTGTGTTTTTAAAAATATAAAATTTGAAACAGTATATTTTAAAAAATCTGTTTTCAAACAATGCATATTTAATAATTGTGAATTTGAATCTATAGATTTTGGATTGCACGAAGTTAGCTTTGAAAATACAATCTTTTATGAAACGAATTATTATAAAACAGATGTGTTATCAAGCTCATTTATAAGTACAAATTTTATAAAATGTAGTTTTATTTATTTTGATATTTCAAGTAATATTTTAAAAAATTGTAGAATTATTGATTGTAATACTAAAGGTTTAATATACTCTCCAGATGTTTTTGTCGAAAGTAATTTCATATTTGATTAAACTAAAAATAGGGCGGGAGTAACATGAAAAATAATATTGTTTGGAAATTCAGAAGAGTTATTATTCATATATAATGAAAAAAATAAGCAGAGAATACGCAAAAACTCAGTTAGCAATTTATAAAATTATAAATTCTAATGAAGAGGATTTAAAACTGATATTGAATGCTGATTATATTTTCAGAAGCGGTGAAAATGAAGGAGAAAATATAAAGTATAATACAATTTATGATAAAGCAGTTTCAAAATTTCTTATTAAATATTTTAAGGAAATAGTTTTAAAAGGTGTTTCTAATTCTTATCTAAAAAAAGATATGGAAGCGTTTTTCGCCAATTATGATATAGAAATAGTTGGTAAAAATGAAAAGCTCTATAGATGTAGTTGTTGTGGATACCTTACACTAGATAGTACTGGCGAATATGATATTTGTAGACTGTGTGGCTGGGAAGATGATGGTACTAAAGCAACCGAAGTAAATAGATTTAGTCAGGTAAATGGAAGCGCATTAAATAATTATAGAAATGAATTTGAAAAAAAATTAAATAGTATTGAGATAATTTTTGATAAATAAAATTATACAATTTCCTCAATAGCATTAATGGAAAATTATTTTGACCCATTAGCTGAAAGTCTGAAATATGGAGATTATAGTTATATAAAATTTAAGATAAAAAACACTGATGATTTAATTTTTGAATATGGGGAAGCAATACCTTGGTTTAAACTAATGGGAAATGCAGACCAAATTAAATCTAGTATGAAATTTAATGATATTTTAGATCATATCGAGGTAATAGAAAAATTGAAGTTTGAAAATGGAAAATGGATTAATATTAAATAATAATGAAAGTTTATAAATTGATTAGTAATAAATCTAATGTTCTTTATGATGGTATTGCAGAGAACATTGCAGAAAACTATAAAGTAACTATAGGAAAAGATGAAATTATTTTTAATGTTTCCGAATTAGAACGCAATAAATTCAAAAACATTAAAACAATGTTGAGTGACGAAGATTTTAATACAATTGTGGAATTTGGTGAATTTAAGAATAATATCCCCGATTATATTAAGAATTATCTATCTAAAGACGACTATGAAAAAGTAAAAAATACTTCAGATTATTACAGGGCTGAAAATCATTTGAGCTTAAATTATTTAATTAAAGATAATTATTTATTATTATTTACTTATGGTGAAAAACAGCCGTCAAGATGGATAATAGTATTAGAGGGCATTTGGGAAATTAAGGTTCTGAAAGTGCTATAATTCCTAGTGGAGGAACTTATGATTCTTGGGATTATCCATTTACAGCTACAGGATTTACATCTGGGAAAAATGGGAGATTAGGTGTTCCCGAATGGCATTTTGGTCAAGGTAATTTTGTCAAACCACAGGAGGGTGCTGAAATCTGGCAAATAGATAATAACGGTGTAGAAAAACTTGTCGCAATTTTTAAGGATGAAAATGGTGTCGAACGTTTTTATAAAATCAAATAATAATTATGAACTTAAAAAACAAATCAGGATATTATGGCTTTTTAGATGGCTTTCTTTTAAAAATCATTAGAAAAGATAACAATTGGTATTTTACAACAAAAGATAAAGTATTAATAAATAATTATAACTTCAAAAATGATGGTTTGTCTCATAAATTACAAATTAATGATGATAAAAATATTAATGCATATCGCATGTCTATCTATTGTTTTTATAAGGATTTAAAATTTGCAATTGAAAATTGGAATGGAGAAAAAATTTTACTTTATTCTTCATTTGATGAAACTAAAATAGCACTTGGTTATCATCCTTATTCAGACCCTAGAATTGAGGTTGATATTGATGAAATTCCAATAATATGGGAAGAAAGAACTCCAATAGAAGGATTTAAATTTGATGTAGAACCAATTTTTTATTTAAAGAAAAGATAACAATTTTTTGATAAATGATAAATATATCAATTTAAAGTATGAAAAAATTGCTTTTAAAACCGGAAAAAGTTTCGTGGCAAATCAATGGAAATGAATTTAATTTTCATACCCTTGAAAATGATGAAGGCGTATTAGATTTATAT
This sequence comes from Chryseobacterium echinoideorum, assembly GCF_007474535.1. Taxonomy (GTDB): domain Bacteria; phylum Bacteroidota; class Bacteroidia; order Flavobacteriales; family Weeksellaceae; genus Chryseobacterium; species Chryseobacterium echinoideorum. The sequence goes on from NZ_VKNW01000001.1 coordinate 53,986, forward strand.
GTTAATGCAAATGTAAATGTTTTGGTTAATGTAACTGATTATTTGGAGATTGATTTTAAAAATATTCAAATAAAGTTTAAAAAAATTCATAATATGATTTTGACAAAAAATATTTTATATGCTGGTTATGATGACCCCTTTTTTTGATTATAAGAAGTATGATACTTCAGATTGGGACTTAATTTTAGAAATGTCAAATTTAGAGAAAGGCATAATTTGGAAAAAAAATCAGATATGTCCAGATCCTCGTTTTTATAGCGTTGAAACAAATGAAAATTCTAAATATTATAAAATCGCTACAGATAGTTATGAATTAGATATTATGTGTGAAGAATATTCTTATGATTTTATAATTGATTAGGGGATATCTTAGATTCATTGGGTTAATTATATAGTTTAGTAAGCACAAAGTCTAAGGATTTAAACATTAAAGAAAAACGTGATGAGATTGCATCACTTAAAAGATATTAAAATACAAAAAGATGAAATTAAAATTTTTACCAGTAGCATTGGTAGTTGTAAGCACATTTGTTTATGCACAGGAAGTAAAAGTCAAGAAAGGCGAAATCCAGATTGACGGAAAAGTAGTCGCTAAAATCGACAAAGAGAAAAACAATTACACGATCAGCGATCTGTCGGGCAAAGCATTATTTACAGCAACCATTACCAATGAAACCCCATTAAAAAATACAGTTTCCAAATATTGGATGCAGCTTACCGGCAGCAATGGCGTTGTAAAAGAAGTGGAATTAATTGACAAAACGAGCTTTTCATTTGGATTTGAAAAACCCATTACACAAAATTTGACCAAAAGCGAGAATCCTCTATTACCTGCTTCCGGAATTGATGAAAACAAAATCAACAGCTTTTTCCAGTCCGAAGACAGAAGTATTTCCAAAGCCGAAGATGACAGGATAGAAGAATACAAAGAGATCAACCGTTCAGAAGATGCTTTGGCAGCCGAGAACAACATCTTGATTAGTAATGTAGAAATCATTAGTGCCAACAACGAGAAGATAGGCTACATTGTTCGCAAAGTAACAGGAAAAGATATGGTACAGCAATTTCTTACCTATACTGTATTAGATATCAACAAAATTCCCATTGCACAAATCAATTTCTCTAGCTGGGATCAGGCAAATGTGAAAAGTGGTCTTGTTCTGAAAACCTTTGATGGAAAATCTTTCCAGATTAAATTAGCAAATTACACTTCCGAAAGACTAGAATATGACGAGCTTGCTCCAAGGGTGGTCAAAAAGCTATATGCAAATGGCTATACTTTGGGAGATATGAAAGCGATGACCGAGATTGCCCATCAGGAAAATGCAGATGCCGTAAACCAGCAGAATAATGATGCTGAAAGCCGAGCTAAAACGGATTCCAAAAATATTTATGATGTACAGGGATACGTAATCGACAAAGACGGAAACAAAAAAGAAGGAAGCATCACAGCCGAATTTGAGTCCATAGACGCAAAATTAGGAAGAGAAAAAAATGTTTCGAGCATTAGTGGTTTTACACCTTCGGTATCAATAATAGTTGATGGTAAAAAAGAAACTTACAAAGCAAAAGACCAAGTGCAGTTTTGCGCAGGAGACAGATGTTTTATTAGTGTATTGGGCACCAATATGCTTGGTGGAAGGGCTTTTACTGAAATTATGACAGAAAAAGAAGGAAACTATGTTCTTAGAGATATAAATACTCCGGAAGATTACTTTATAAAATTAGCCAATCAGCCTAAAGCGGTTTATTTGGGTGAAAAAGGTGGTTTCGGAAAAAGAAAGCCCGAGAAAATCAAAAAAGCTTTTGATGAATATTTAAGTTGTCCGTCTTTGGATTTTTCTAAATACGATACCAAAACCAAAGAAGGATTAATCCAAGTGCTTGCAGACTATACTTCAAGTTGTAAAAAATAAATCCTATTAATTATTCATCTTCCTGTGCAGAAGTTAAATTTTCTTACAGGAAGATTATATCCTTAAGTCTTATGAATAAACAATACCTACTGAGTTTTTGCTTTCTGATGATTTCAGTTTTTGCTTTTTCACAGGAAAAGCAAGAAAAAACTATTGTTCCGCATATCCGTATGAAAGTGGACAGTAAGAAAGACCATATCTCACTGCGATGGGCGGTAGATGAACCATTGGCGTGGCAGAAAGCCAACAAAACAGGTTTTTTACTAAAAAGATATACCCTTTCAAGGAATGGAAAACTCCTTCAGAAGCCCGAAGAAAAGGATCTGGGAATTTTCAAGCCCGCTTCAGAAGCAGAATGGAAAAAAGTTGTCGAGAAGAACAACAATGCCGCCATTGTGGCACAATCTCTTTTCGGAGACACTTTTGAAGTAGAAATAGGAGAAAAGCAGGGAAAACTCGAAGGAGTAGTCAACAAATCTCAGGAAGTGGAGCAGCGTTTTGCCTATGCATTGATGGCTGCCGATTTAGATTTTGAAGTGGCAAAGTTGGCAGGATGGGCTTATACCGACGTCAATGTAAAATCTAATGAACGATATCTTTATTCAGTAAGCATCAATCAAAACAATAATTCCGGAGTTTCGGCTTTGGTAATGAAGGGGGATGCTGTCGCTGAGGTTTCCAACAACACTGATTTGCCAAAACCGATTGATTTTATCGGAATTTTTAAAGATAAAACCGTCACGCTTTCCTGGGAATATTTACAATTAAGAGATACCTATACTTCGTATTATGTGGAAAAATCTGAGAATGGAAGTCCTTTTAAATCTTTGGGCGACCTTCCGGTGATGAATATGAATGATGCCGATGGAAGACAGGCACAAGGAATGACATTTGTAGACTCGTTGGCTCAAAATAATTCAAAATTCAGTTATAGAATTAGGGGAAAAACCATTTTTGGAGATTACGGACCTTACTCCGATAATGTATCCGGTGAAGGAAAGAAGAGTCTTGAGACAACCCCGAGAATTTCAAATTTTAAGATTGCCGAAGATGAAAATATTACCATCAATTGGGAATTTCCACAGGAAGCTGAAAAAGATATTGCCTCTTTTGAGTTGCTTCATTCAGAGACAGATTTGGAAAATACTTATAAAGTTGTTAAAAATAAAATTCCGGTGAACAGTAGGGGATTGGTGACTAAAAGTTTGGCTCCTTCTAATTATTATAAAATTCAGGCAATAGGAAAGAATAAAGACAAAAGAGAATCTTTTTCGGTTCTCGCCCAACCAAATGATATGACACCTCCCGAAACACCGTTAGAATTTAAAGGAAAAATAGATTCTTTAGGAGTTGTACATCTGGAATGGAAAGCCAATAAAGAAAAGGATTTGGAAGGCTATCATATTTTCAGGGGTATCCAAAAAGGAGATGAGATGGTACGAATTACTCCACAAGCCATTACGAAAAATGCCTATAAGGACAATATAGTTTTAGAAAACCTGAACTCAAAAGTCTATTACTATGTAACAGCGACAGATATTAGAAAAAATCAGTCTAAGCCATCTATCATTTTGGAATTGGAAAAACCCGACAAAGTAAAACCACAAACTCCTGTTTTTACAGAATACAAGCTGGAAGAAGACGGAAGAATAACCCTGCATTGGCTAAGAAGTTATAGTGAGGATGTTGCATTGCACCAATTGTACCGTCAGGATAAAGACGGAACAGATAAAAGCTGGAAAATGATCTATGAAACGAAAGATATTCAGCCCAATTTCACTTTTACCGATAAAAATGTAGAAGCCAATAAACGATATGCTTATTATCTATTAGCGATTGACAAAAACAAATTGAAATCTGACAAATCACCCGAAATTACGCTAAGGAGCAACAGCTTTGAAGCACAATCTGTTTTAACCAATTTATCAGGTTCTGCCAACAGAAATAAAAAACAGATAGAATTGATTTGGAAGATAGAAGATAAAAATGTTGGAGAAATTTTGGTCTACCGCCAAAAAGGAAATGAAAAGCCAACGCATTGGGGAACATTAACAGGTTCTCAGAATTTCTTGGAAGACAAATCGGTACAAACAGGGAATGCTTATACTTATCTTCTAAAACCGATGCTAAAAAATAATCAGGTTGCAAAAACTGAAAAAATTACTGTAGAATATTAAAAACACCAATATGAAAAAGATATTATTTTTATTATTGATTCTAAATACTGCTTTCCTTTGGGGACAAGGAGGACAGGCAGAATATAAGATTGAATTGTATGGGCTTAACTATAGTGTTAATGCAGGAGTAAAGAATAGTACGAGTTCCCATGTAACGATTACGGCTATATATAATGATAATTCAACGGAAGATTTGTATTTCAGACCTATAGCCAATGATGGGGATAATGAAAACAACTGGGCGATGAGCCCTCCAAGAACGTCTTCAAAGGTACCTGTTACAGTTCGTACAGAAGGTTTTGTGAATTTTAGAACTGGTACAGATGCTTGGTATGACCAATATGATGCGATTAATATCTGTAATGAGGGCAATTACAATGTAGACACTCACAGTCCGAGAATGTCTTGGATCTCTTTTAAGATGAAAGCAACGCCCATTCACACTTTGGTATCTTTAACGGATGCGGGAAGCCCAAATACTTTTTTACCTAGTGATGATAAAGTAAATCTCTACGCCAAACAAGGTTTTGCGGCTAATCTTTATCATTATCAATACAGTTTAGATAATGTGACTTGGGTGGATATTAATGCCTCTCTATCTACCTTAAATAAATTAAGTGTTTCAGCAAAAGATCTTCTCGGAGCAAATTATTCGCAGTATGTGGGACAAAACATTTATTTCCGAGTGGCATCTTGTTTATCTAATGGGGTATATCAGTCCGTTTCTTCTCCTGTAGTGTTAACACTCATTCAGTCTGCTCCGCATATTCTTACCAGTTCTGTAACACCAACAAAATGTTTTGATACCACAGATGGTACGGCAACGCTGAATTTTGATAGAGTATTAATTCTGGGCGAAACGTTAAAAATCTCTTTGGTCAATACCGTAACAGGAGCAGCTGTTCTTAATCAGGATATTACCAGTAATTTACAGACCAGCACTTCTTACACCTTGCAAAACCTTCCTCCGGGAACGTATAAATTGGATATACTCGGTACATATAATGGTAATGCAACGTATACCGACAGTCCTACCCATACCATCAATTTTGAGATTACAAAACCTACACCGGTTACTTTTTCTATGACTTCACAAACCAATGTGTATTGTTTTCAGGGGAATGACGGTATTATAAATCTTACCGCAGGTGGTGGACAAAATCAATACCAGTATAAAGTTATCAAAGACGGACAACCATTCTTAGATTGGACGAATTTTAGTAATGGAAATAATACTGCAATTCAGAATTTGAGTGCAGGAATCTATAAAATAAAAGTAAGAGATTCTAACCAATGTGTTGCAAAAGACCCTGCTAATTCTAGTATTGAAAAAGAAATTACAGTTACCATTACTCAACCTTCACAAGCAATTGCTCTTCCTTCGGCGGATATTGAAATCGTTCAGCCTACAGGATTTGGACTAAGCAATGGCTATATTTCGGTAAGAGTAACAGGTGGAACACCAAATACCGATGGAAGCTATAATTTTGAATGGAGAAAAGACAGCCCGACCGGAACTATTATCTCTACAGGAATTACAACCGATGCGGTAAATAATCCATACACCATAAAACTCGCAAATCTTCCTGCCGGAAATTATTACCTAACCGTAAAAGATAAAAATTACGTCAATGCTACTTCCCAATTAGGCAATTGTGGCATTATTTCGCAGGAATTTATTGTCGAGCAACCGGAACCTTTAGTAGCTGTTATTGAAATCGAAAAGCAAATCTCTTGTAACTTGGCGAATGATTACCCTTATAAGTTAGATATAGACAATAATGGAATTCCTGATGAAGCTGAAGATGGCAAATTGAAAGCGGTTGTTACAGGAGGTGTAGGAGCGTATTCCTATCAATGGCAGGTACTCAATGGAGGAACTTTCCAAGATATTCCTGGAGCCACACAGTCCGTTTTAAGCAACCAATCTGTCGGAACCTACAAGGTTCTGGTACACGATGTCAATAATAATACAGCAGATGCTTCCTATACTTTTGCCTTTCCTCCACAATTAGCCATTACGATGTCTGCCAATACCATTTCGTGCTACAATCAGAATACAGGCATGGTTTCGGTGAATGCAACAGGCGGAACAGGAAGTTTATCTTATGAATGGAACACAATGCACACCACGCCAACGGTTACAGGATTGCCAGGAGGAAATTACTTTGTGTTGGTGACCGATTCCAAAAACTGCAAAGTGAAAGGTAATGTACAGGTTATTCAGCCTGACCAAATTATTATTACAGATGTTTTGGTTCAAAATCCTATCTGCTTTGGAGCAAGTAACGGAGAAATTAAAACCAATATTACAGGAGGCAAAGCACCTTATACCATTAGTTGGTCTAACGGAGCTGCCACAGCAGACAATATCGGAATTCCAGCAGGAACTTATACGATGACAGTTACCGATGCGAATGGATGTATTTCAACTAAACAATATGATTTAATTGATCCTGTGCAGCTTACCGTAGATTTAGGTGCAGATGTTACCTTATGTTTAGGAGATGCACAAACCTATAACGTTGCAATTAACGATCCTCTTGCTACTTACCAGTGGAAAGACCAGAACGGAAATGTGATTGGTAATTCGGCAACCATTACTTTATCTGCGGCAGGAACATATACTGTAATCATTACAGATTCTAAAGGCTGTACGGCTACAGATAGTGTGAAGATTAAGAATTCATCTGAAGTGTTGAACCCTCAATTTATGTTGGCTACTCACGCTTATTCAGAAGCCAGTGTGGTACTGGTTAATACATCGCCAACACAACCGCAAGCGGTAGAATGGATAATTCCTCCAAGTAATAATATTCAGGTTGTTCAGAAAACAAATAACCTTTTAGAACTTAAATTCTCAGTTCCGGGTTCTTATGAGATAGGACTGAAAGGCATTCAGGGCGAATGTGTGAAAACGTTTTACAAAAAAGTGATTGTTGAAGAAAACACTTCAGGAGTTACACTTAACCCAACAAAAGCATCTAATATAACAGAATTCACACTTTTGCCAAATCCGAATAATGGGGTATTTAAAGTTTTAGTAGGTCTGGGAGTACAAAATCCTATCAAAATCCGAATTGTGGATATGGTTTCTCATGAAGCCTATCCTGCGGTTACCCAACCGAAAGCTGCGTATTTCGTTGTACCATTCAACACATCCCTTCCTGCGGGGACTTATCTGGTTATATTGGAAACAGGTAATGAAGTATTGGTAAAAAGAATGCTTGTACAATAAAAATAATTGATGATTAAAGATAAAATGCAAACCATGAATTTTTATAAAAATTTAAAGACAATATATTCTGTTATTCTTTTTGTGATTCTCGCTATCACATTCAATTCATGTGCAGTTGAAGAAGGAATTCCGGTAAAGGCAGATTTCACCATAAAAGTGGTTAACAATGATTACTCAGTACCTGTGAAAGTAGAAATCACCAACAAATCTACGGGAGCGGATACCTATGAGTGGTCATTCGAAGGAGCAACGGTTACAAGTTCCACAGAAAAAAATCCACAACCTATTACTTATGCTGCTGCAGGAGTGTATAAAATAAAGCTGAAGGTTTCTAACAAAGATGGCAATGAAGACGAAAAGATCATTGAAGTAAAGGCTGATGCTGCTATGAAAGTAGATTTTGAATGGCAGATGCAGGGAAGTGATATTTCTCCGGTAACTTTGCAGATGGTAGACAAATCATTAGGAGCTACGCAATATTTATGGGAGTTTGATGGCGGAAATCCAGCAACTTCTAATGCTCAAAATCCAAGTGTAGTATTTACTTCAGCCGGAGATCATACTATTAAGCTGACAATTTCTAATGGATTAGAAACCTATTCTATCCAAAAAACGGTCAATGTAAAACCCGCAATGACGGTAGATTTCAACTGGAGTGTAGATCCTATTGACAATGACTATGAAGCACCTCTGTTGCTTCATCTGAATAATTTGTCAACTAATGCATATACTTATGAATGGGAAATAGCAGGAGCAACACCCTCTTTATCTACAGCGACTAATCCTGATATTAATTTTAGCAGTGCCGGAACATACACGATTATTTTGAAAGCGACGAATGATAAAGAAACGAAAATATTGCAAAAGCAAGTGACCATACAGCCAAATACCAATTTGCTTTCATTCAGCAACATAAAATTAGGAATTAGTACTGCTCATTCTACGGTAGGGTGTTTCTTTTCGTCCTATTTTGGCACAGTTATTAAACAAGGAGAGGTTACTGCGGCAAACGGCTCTAAAATAGATTTTGGTTTTTTCGGATTAAATTCTTCGTTTAGTTACAATCAGTTTGTATCTCCGGACGAAGTTCAGAATACAGCGTTTGCTTCAATTCCGAATGCTAACCATAGTAAAATCGTCAATTCACAAGAATTGGTAGGAACACAACTTTCAAGCGCAGGATTTGGTGCGATTAATCAAGGAAGTGACTTTAATTCCATTACTATAAATGAAACTAATGCAGGAAAAACACCTTTTAATAGTACAGTAGTTCCAAGAGTGGTTTTGTTTAAAACAGAGGACGGCAGAAAAGGAGCAATAAAAATTAAAGATTTTGTACAGGCAGGAGTAAGTTCATACATATTAGTTGATATTAAAGTTCAAAAACAACCATAATGTTTTTTATGAAGAAGATTTATACGGAAAGGATTGCATTATTATTGTTAATTTCAGTTTCTACTTTTTATAAAGCCCAGGAAGTAGATTTAGAAAATTTAGGAAAAAAAACAAAAGAAGAACTGAAGAAAAATCCTTTTAAGATCAGTGGAGGGATTTCGGCTAATTCTGTTTTTTATAATTCAAATGTATACAGCGGAAGAGAACCGTTTACGTATTTCCTGAACGGAAATCTGAACCTCGGCTTGTACAAATGGTCAATGCCCATATCATACAGCTTTACCAATCAGGGAAGCCAATTGGGTTATCAGGTGCCATTTAAGTTTAATCGTATTAGTATTGCCCCAAAATACAAGTGGGTAAAAGCTTATATTGGAGATGTGAATATGACTTTTTCTCCCTACACATTTAATGGACTTTTATTTACCGGAGCTGGTTTGGAATTGACACCTAAGATTCCTTTGAAAGTTGCATTGATGACAGGACGGCTCAACAAGGCGGTGGAAGATGACGGTAATCCCAACACCATTCCTGCGTACAAAAGAATGGGATATGGTGCTCATCTGAAATGGGAAAAAGATAAATATAAATTGGGATTAATTGGATTCTATGCAAAAGATGATGTGGGTTCTCTGAGGACAGCACCTGATGCAAAAGGTGTTTTACCACAAGAAAATTTGGTGCTTTCAATGACCGGAAGTTTTAAACTCGATAAAAATCTTGAGGCATTTGGAGAATATGCCAATACTTCCGTCGTAAATGATCTAAGAGCGACACCAAATGGTGCGATAAAAAAAGGAATTGCCTCTAAATTTCTTTCACCCAATTCTTCTGTGGAAAGCTATTCTGCTTATAATGCAGGAGTTAATCTTAAACTTAAAAAAGGAATGGTAGGCGTAAAATATGAAATGATAGATGCCGGATACAGAACTTTGGGAGCATACTATTTTAATAATGATTTAGAAAACATTACGCTTAATTCTTCTTTTACAATGCTGAAAGATAAGCTGTCTCTTTCTGCCAATATCGGAAGACAAAGAGATAATCTGGATAATAAAAAAAACAAGCAGACCAGCCGTTGGGTAGGTGCGATTAATGCCAATCTGAAAGCCTCTGATAAATTGATGATTACCGCAAGTTATTCTAATTTTACCATGTTTACCAGCAGACAACTGAATCAGTTCAACACCATCAATGATAATCCATTAATCATCCAACAGCCAAAAGACTCAATTGATTACAAACAGATTTCACAGAATACGAATATCAATGTAAATTATATCCTTTCCAACACGAAAGAAAAAGTTCAGAATATTAATTTTAATTACTCATTGAATGATATGGTTAATAGAGAAAACGGTATCGTAAGAAGAGGCGGATTGTCGAGATTTCATAATGCCAATGTGAATTACAATTTAGGTTTTCCTGAAAAGAAAATGAATATTGCGACTTCTTTTAATTTTACCCATACATACGCCGCTTCACAAATTTCAACCATTTGGGGGCCTGGTATAAATGTAACCAAATCTTTCTTGAAAGATGAAAAGCTAAAAACTAATTTTGGAGCATCCTATAACCATTCGGGAAGTTCAACTGCTAATATCAACGTAATGAATTTTAGATTGGGTGCAAATTATATGCCTTGGAAAAAGCATAATTTTAATCTGAACTTTATCCAAATGTTCAGAAATACAGATCAGGCAATTGAGAACCCAAATCTAAATGAAATGACCTGTACTGTGGGATATAATTATAGTTTTTAGGGGCTGGATAATGATAAATGAAAGTGAAATTTAATCAAGCAATGAAAGAAAAAAATTCTCATAATGATGAAAGAAATTTAGAAAGTGAGTATTGAAGCCGGAAAAAAACTAAAAATCAACTACAAAAAAACCGCCTCATTTATGAGACGGTTCATATAATTGGTGATTTTGTCTAATAAATCTGTATATGATTTCTTTTTTGTTTTCAAGACATTAGCCATACGATTAACTACCAAATAAAAGCTGAATAATCAAAAACTTCGTGTCTTCTATCTCAGTTCCAGTTTCTCTATTCTTATTGATTTAAAACTCCCTTTGATCTGTGAAAAACTAATTTATACTTTTTTTGTCTTAAAGGATCGGGTTTTGAATCAATAATTCAGTTTATGATTTCAGAACTGTAAATATTTCAGATAAGAAATAGAAATTTGTGTAGACTTTTGATGAATGTATGAGAATAGATAAGGTAATTTCCAAGAAACCAAAATAAACTGTTTGTAGCCATTATTAGTGAAGGAAACTTGCAAATCATTTGCAAGTAAAAAAGAGTTACAACTTTTGAAGCTATAACTCTTTGATAATCAAGTGAGCGCGAAAGGATTCGAACCTTTGACCGTCTGCTTAGAAGGCAGATGCTCTATCCAGCTGAGCTACGCACCCATTTGTAATTTTGATATCGAAAACTGTCGGGGCGGCAGGATTCGAACCTGCGACCTCCTGGTCCCAAACCAGGCGCGATGACCGGACTACGCTACGCCCCGAGTAAATAAAATGCGGAGGGTAAGGGATTCGAACCCTTGCGACACTTTCGCGTCGACAGTTTAGCAAACTGCTCCGTTAACCACTCCGGCAACCCTCCTTTTTTATTTATATCTTAAAGATCTTTGTTCTGTTATTGCGAGTGCAAATATAGAATAGATTTCTTTATTTACCAAATAAATTACAAGAAAAAATTGCGTATTTTTACGCTAATAAACAATTGAAAATTTAGACAAATGCGTAAAACATTATATATCATCGGCTTAAGTGTTTTTGTGTTTTCATGTACTCCTCAAAAAAATACCAAAAAAACGACTTACCGCCCGAAAACCGCAGTAGCACAAGCTAAACCGGTAAATAATACGGTGAGTGAACAAAAGCAAAAACCTCAGATTACAAAAAATCACGGAGTAGAATTTTATACCACCAATATTGCAGATATTACCAAGAATGATAATACCGCAAGCTATGGATCAATAGTATCTGCCAAACCCGCAGGTTACAATGTTGTAAAAACGTATTTTCCTGCTGTTGCTCAAAATTTCAGACAAAAATATTTGATTCTTCATTATACTGTTTTACCGGATGATAAATCCATAGAAGTACTCACCAAGCAGAATGTGAGTGCACATTATCTTGTAAATAATCTGGGAAATAATGAAATTTATCAGCTTGTCGATGAGAATAAACGTTCTTATCACGCAGGAGTGAGCGCATGGAGATCAGATAAGAATCTGAATGATACTTCTATAGGGATCGAAATTGTAAATCCGGGCTATAAAGCTGATGCAACGGGTAAAAAAATATTTCAGCCTTTTAGTGATGAGCAAATCAAAAAAGTGGCTGCTTTAGCTAAGGACATTGTTGTAAGATATAATATTGCTCCGACCAATGTGTTGGCTCATTCTGATATTGCTCCTACAAGAAAACAGGATCCCGGTCCTCTTTTCCCATGGAAAAAACTTTATGATGAATATCAGATCGGAATGTGGTATGATGACGCAGCAAAACAGACATTGATGGTTTCTTCTGAAGCAGACCTTCCTTCAAGATACAATGATACTGCTTTCATTTTTCTGGCGCAGACTGCGCTTCAGAAATTCGGATATGATATTTTTCCGAACGGAAGATGGGATGATGCAACCAAAAAAACGATTGAGGCATTTCAGTACCATTTCCGTCCTCAAAATTATGACGGAATAATGGATGCCGAAACCTGGGCTATTCTTCAGGCATTAAATCAAAAATATTCAAAATAAGTTTAAGAAAGAGGCTAAAAGTTATAGCTGTGTTATTGTTAAATTTTTAGTCTCCATCTTAATTTACAATTCAATTTTATTTACATGGGAAATTTCAGAAAAGAAAGTGATCTTTTAGGAGAATTAAATGTTCCGTTAGATGCTTATTTCGGGGTTCAGACTCAAAGAGCTATAGATAATTTTAAAATTTCGGGACAGCTGCTCTCTTCTTATCCTGAGTTTATCAGAGGTTTGGCTTTCGTAAAAAAAGCCGCAGCAAAAACCAACTATGAATTAGGTCTTTTAGAAGAAAATCTTTATTTTAAAATTGCTGAAACCTGCGATGAATTGATTGGTGGTTTATTTCACAGCGAATTTCCGATAGACATGATTCAGGGCGGAGCAGGAACTTCAATCAATATGAATGCGAATGAAGTAATTGCAAACCGCGTTTTGGAAAAACTAGGTAAAAATAAAGGTGAATATGAATTCTGCTCACCAAACGATCATATCAATCTTTCGCAATCAACCAATGATGCTTATCCTACAGCAATCAAACTGGGATTGTTGCAGATGAACGAAAATCTAGTGAAAAAACTGCAGAATATTGTGGAAGCATTCCGGGAAAAAGGAATGGAGTTCCGCAATGTTATAAAGATGGGAAGAACTCAGCTTCAGGACGCAGTTCCGATGACGATGGGGCAGGAGTTCGAGGCATTTGCAGCCACTCTGGAAGAAGATATTTCAAAATTGAATAACAATGCTAATCTTTTTGTTGAAGTCAATATGGGGGCAACTGCAATCGGAACAGGAATTAACGCCCCAATCGGCTATGCACAGCTTTGTGCAGCAAATCTTGCAGCAATTACAGGATATCCTATTGTTTCTGCTCCTGATTTGGTAGAAGCCACTCCGGATACAGGTTCTTATGTGATTTATTCTTCTGCAATGAAGCGTTTGGCAGTTAAATTATCAAAAATATGCAACGATTTGAGATTGCTTGCTTCAGGTCCCAGAGCTGGTTTATCTGAAATCAACCTTCCGCCGATGCAGCCTGGTTCTTCAATTATGCCCGGAAAAGTAAATCCTGTAATTCCTGAAGTGGTTAATCAGGTTTGCTTTAAAATTATAGGAAATGATTTGACCGTAACTTTTGCAGCTGAGGCAGGACAGCTGCAACTGAATGTTATGGAGCCGGTTCTTTCTCATGCCATTATGGAAAATATTCAATTTCTGTGTAATGCACTGGATACGCTTCGTGAGAAATGTGTAGTGGGAATTACCGCTAATAAAGAAGTTTGCCTGAATATGGTAAAGCACAGCATTGGAATTGTAACTGCACTCAACCCCTATATTGGATATAAACAATCCACAAAAATTGCAAAAGAAGCTCTAGCAACGGGTAAGAGTGTTTATAATCTGGTTCTTGAGCATGGTTTGCTCTCGCAGGAGAAATTAGACGAAATTCTTGATCCCAAAAATATGCTTACTCCTCATTATAAATAATATATCAACAATAATCATTTATCAGTTATAAATTTTGTTTTGAAATTTTTAATAATAATTCCTGCGCACAACGAAGAAAAAAATCTTCCGTTTACTTTAGATTCCTTACAACAGCAAAGCTATAAGGATTTTGAAGTGGTGATTGTTAATGATGGTTCAAGTGATGGAACATCCGATGTAATCAAAAATTACATTGAAAATGATTCCAGATTTTACAGCATTAGTCTTGACAAGTCGGCTCATCAGCCTGGCTCAAAAGTAGTTGCTGCTTTCAACAAAGGTATTGAAATACGAAATATAGAAGCCTTTGAAGTGATCTGCAAGTTTGATTCGGATATTATTGTTTCGGAAAATTATTTGGAAATAGTAAAACAGGCTTTTGATCAGAATCCTGATTATGGTTTGGTGGGAGGATTATTATACGTGGAAAAAAATGGAGAATGGGTGTATGAAGGCAATTCAAACAGGCATCATGTCCGCGGTCCGATGAAAGCTTATCGTAAAGAATGTTTTCAGCAAATGGGCGGTTTGCGCGAAACATTGGGTTGGGATAATATTGATGCCATCCTTCTGAAAAATTTAGGCTGGAAAGAAGTGGTAATTCCTGAATTACATGTAAAACTTATTAAAGTAAAAGGTTCTGATTATACCATAAAACCGGCAGACTATTATGGTAAATACTTTTATTTTTTAGGTCTAAACCGTTTTCTGACGTATGTTGCAGCAGCCAAAGAAGCAATGAAGATTAAGTCTCCATTATTTCTAATGCAGATTATCAACTCTTACGAAAGGTGTAAGTCTCAGAATCTTGAGCTTAAAATTTCTAAAGATGAACAGGTGGTCATTAATCAGGAACGGTGGAATCAGTTTAAAAAGAAATGGTTAGGATTTTGAAAAGAATAGCCTACATAGAAATTGATACTCACGCAGAAATTGCTGAGGATTTTATGAATGTAATGGAAGATTCCAAAGAGTTTTCTGTAGATTATTATTTTTCTAAAAAGATCAAAAACAGGATTCAAAGAAAGTCTGATGATGTTTTTTTATCAGATCAGTCTATGATTCTTGATCAGCTCAGAGCAAATAAATATGAGTTGGTCATTATCGGAACTGTTCATCGTTATTTCAGTACTTTTTTATCCATTACCCAACAATATAAAACTGCGGTAATTGTTCATAATCTCAATTTTTCAAAAACATCTTCATTAGTTTTCTTTAAAAACATTTTTAAAGAAGATATTGTGTATCGTCTTAAGCTTTTATTAAAAGAAGATTTGCTAAATGCAGCAAAAGTTTACATGAATGCCGAGCGCCTTTTTGTTTTAGACGAAAATTTAACATCAGAAAAACATCATTTTTTGCCTCTGTTTTATACCAAAAAATATAATAAAACAGAAAATGAATTTTTAACTATAGTAATTCCTGGAGGAGTTTCACAAAAAAGAAGAGATTATCTTCATATCATCAATGTTATTAGAAATTCTGAAGAAGCAAAAAAAATGGATTTTGTTTTTCTCGGTAAAGCTTCGGGGACTGAATTAAAGCAAATTGTTGATTTAGAACAATCAGTTGAAAATGTGCGTATCACATATTTTACCGAACGTATTTCTCAGCAGGAATTTGAAATCTGGATGAAAAAAGCCGATATTCTCTGGTGTCCCATTCAGCAGGAAACAACATTTTTTAGTCAGAGAGAGGTTTATGGCAAAACCAAAATGACAGGCAATATTGGCGATGCCATTAAGTTTGGTAAAGTGGCTGTTTTCCCTGAAAGTTATTCTTCAACTTCTGATTTTATTATCAAAGAAGAAGAAAATGTAATACAGCAGTTTCAGAATTTGAAGGACTTTAGATGTGATTTTCAGGAAAAATATAATAGAGATCTTGTACTTCAAAAACTACAGAATATGCTTTCCGATCTTACTTAAACTTCAATAGACTTTTAATAAATTGCCTATTGATATACTGCTCAACAGGGAAAATTTTAGTAAAATAATTTCCTATGAAAATAAGCAATAGAACTACTGCCGGCTTGTATACCATATTGATGAAATTATTCTCGAAAACGGGCAGAACAATCGCTACCGTAATTGCTAAAGTGCAGATAATTGAAACAAAGATCATTTCAATGGAGAAGGGTGAGACTTTGAATACAAAATAATTAAAAATAACTTTGATCATATTATAAACGCTTACCGAAATCGCTGTCGACAAAGCAATTCCGATCAGTGAAAGTGCAGTGTAATGGATGAAATACCAGTTGAGCCCAATGGTTAATCCTGCTAAAAGAAGCATTACAATAATGTTAAATTTATAATATTTGGAAAGCGATATAATGTTTCCGTTGAAACCGGTTGCCAAATCCATCAGCACAGCAGAACCCCAAATCCAGATTACGGGTTCATACATTCTGAGTACATCTCCTTTATTGGGCATAAAATGAGTGAGATAAGGAAATCCTACCATAATACAACCAAATAAAACTGCTCCCAAAAAATAAATTGAGAGTGAGGTTTTTTTGTGAAATCTATCGAGCTCTTCCATGTCCCCATCAGCTAAATTTTTTCTGATAAGGGGTGCAGAAATATTAAACAAACCTAACTGTGGAATAGAAATCAGGGAAATCAAAGCCAGTAAAATACTGTAAATTGCAGTTTCTTCTTCACCGATAAATTCGCCAATCATATAATTATTAATCGCCATATGATTACCGAAAGTCCCGAGAAATCCAAAAAAACTGTAAGACGCAAATTCTTTATAAAAGTTATCTTTTTTGAAATAATCTCTGCTGAAATCAAGGTGCACTTTTTCAAGTTTGTTGGTATAATAAATATATCCTGAAAGCATTAAAGCAAACATTCCGAAGAAAAATGCCAGTGCAGCCTGCTCAGAAAACTGAAAGTAGAAGAAAAGGGAAAACGAACCCAGATTTGCCAGTTTAGGTAAAAGATTGTCAAAAATATTAGAAACAACAATTCGCTTATAGTTGGAAATATATTTATTGAAAACTGCACACAGCGAAAGCGTTAAAACAAGGGGGAGAATATATTTTTTGCTCTCCCAGATTTTCATTTTGGTAAATTCTGGAAAGAAAAAAGGAATAATAAAAAAAACAGCCAGAAAAACCATAAAATTTACAATGACCAAACCCAAAGAAAGCGATAACATATTTTGATGTTTTCTGTCTTCGTGAGCTTTTCCGAAAAACTTTACATTAGAATACGAAATGCCTAAAACAACAAACGGAACCAGCATTTCTGCTGCCGACATAATATATCTTAAAGTTCCGTAAAAGAAGAGATCATTGGTGAAAATGAAAATAGAAAACATCCCGATAAGGGTTGCGGTATATCCAATAACAGAATATTTAAAACCTTGTCTTGCAACTACACTCATATTCAGGATTATTTATTTGGAATGAAAATGATGTTGTTGATATATTCGTTTTTATTTTTTTCGTCCTGAATGTTTTTAAGCAGGATTTCTTCAGACAGCAATTCGGGGGTAAATGTTTTTCTGTTTAAATAATGTGCCTCAAATCCCCAGTTTTCAATTTCTTCAATTTTTTTCCAGATTGGGTTTTGGTGATGGCGCTGTTCCATTTCTACCATCAGAACGGGCTTAAACTTACAAATGGTATTCTTTCCTCCCATTAAAGTTTTCATTTCATTACCTTCTACATCAATTTTAATAAAATCTAATTTTTCTATTGGGTTTGATTTCACCCAATCGTCCAGTTTTACAACATCAACAATTTCTGTATAGCTTTTTTCTTCGCCTTTTTCTTTATAGGAAGTATTAAGTGTTCCTCTGGATGTTACCATTTTTCCTTTAATAAATGGAACTTTAAATTCGGCGGTTGTATTTTCATCAGAAAGCGCAACAGAAGAAATTTTCATTTTGGGAAAAAGTCTTTTCAGTTTAATATTGAGTTTTTTATTAGGCTCAAAAGCATAAATATTCTCGTGTTGTAATCGATTTTCAAACTGATAAAGAAAAGTTCCTACATTGGCACCAATATCGAAAACAGTTGCATCTTTGCTTAGGAAATCTTTTATCCATACCAGTTCAGGTTCTACATTTCTATCCGAAAAGTTCTCTTTGCTGAGGTTTTTTAAATTCTTAAAATATCTCTGCTTGTAAAAACTTGGGCTGATATATTGCAGATTTTCTGCTAATTGCTGGTATAAAGACATTGGTTTAAATCTTAAAGAACCAACAAAAATACATAAAATTATATGATTTATGATCTATAAAGAAATAGACAGATCTAAAACTCCCTGCATTTTTCATCAGGAATATAAACACCACCTGCTTGCTGATAGACAACTTCGGCTCCCAGATGACCTGCATAAGCCAGAAAACCGGTTCCGGAAAGAATGAGTAGAGAAGTAATAATGTTAAAATAGAATTTAAGCTTTTTCACGGAATTAAAATTATAGATCATATCACAAATCAAAGCTCCTCCGAAAAAATATCCGGAAACATACACCCAATATAAATGATTTTTGAGAACAGAAGGATCACAAATTTCTCTTACCACCATCGGATAAGCATTTTTCCCTGTGTAATAAGCAATCCAGAAGGAAAGATAGCCAAACAATAGAAGAATGGAAACAGTAAACCTCAGGTTATTTCCAATTTTATTATTTCGGAAAATTAAATAAAGAATAGTAATAATTGCGCAAAGACATAATATAGCAATAGGAAAATGCACAGAAACTGCATGGTACAGTTCTGTGCGAAACATTGTTGGTATTTCCTTCATTTTTATTCTAAAATATTAACTGCTTTCGGATCTAATTTATTACCCATTTTCTCAACGGTAACTTCTACTTTTCCGCCTTGTTTCAGGTCAGAGAACATGGCAGGCTGTCCGTTTTTGGTGATGGCAGTATAATCTTTCAGGTATAGTTCCAGGATTTTTCCGTCAGCAGTTTCTACATAGATTTCTTTTTCTTCAGCATCTACTTCTTTTGCGGTTCCTGTATATTTCCCGGAAGGCACAACATCGGTATTTTCAATTTCAGCAGACCCGCCGGATTTTTCGGTTTTTGAGCATGAAGTAGATGTAACCGCAATAAACATTGCCAAAGTTCCTGTAAAAAATAATTTTTTCATAATAATAAAGTTTGGTTAATTGACTTTTTGGGTGCAAGAATGTTGCCAAGTTCAATTATTGGTGATTGCATTCTCCAAGAAGTCATTCAACGGTTTCGCAGCAGCAAATATCTTAGAAAATTTTTGAGCAGCATCAGGCTGAGACAATTCGTTGTCAGTTAAATGGTAAATACCAATAAAGCTTTTTAATTTCAGATATTCAGACATTGGATCTTCTTTTTCAAAACCTTGTGGTACTTTTTTTAATTGATTATCCTGATCCAGTTCACCAAAATATTGTTTGAAAGCTTTGTCTTCGATAGTTTTTAAAAAATCATCTTTAAACAACGAAATCTCTTTTCTTACTGATTTCAAAATGGATGATTCCGGCAGGTAGATTCCGCTTGCCAGAAAAGATTTTCCCGGTTCTATATGAATGTAATATCCGGATTTCTTTCCGTTTTTCCCCATTCCGAAAGATGCTCCGAAATTAGTTTTGTACGGAGTTTTATCTTTTGAAAATCTTGTGTCGCGGTAAATTCTGAATAGTGTTTTTTTAGGATCTGCTTTTAAAATGTTTTCATCAAATTTTCCCATTTCGCTCATCAGTTCTTCTACAAAATTTTGAAAATCTGATAAAGCCTCTGTATATAATGTCTTGTTTTCGCTAAACCATTCGCGATTATTATTTTTTTCGAGATTACGTAGAAAAGCAATGATTCTAGCAGAGATAAAAGTAGCCATTTGTTTTTTTATCAAAGATAAATAATAAATGTATAAAGATTGAGAGGTGTTTTTATGAATTTACAATTCACAGATTGATATTGATTGCAATTTGAATAATCATTATTGTTGAAAAATTTTTAAATTAAAAATAAAAAAGTTGTAGTTTTTCTGTGTAATTGTAAAAATGATTAAGGTTTTGCAAATTAAAATTATCAATTCGTTAATATTATATAATTGAAGATTGAAATAAATATTGTACCTTTGCAAAAATTTTATAATATTTAATGAATTTATTTACGGAGACCAATTTAAGTCCTGATTTACTTAAGGCAATTGGCGAACTGGGTTACGAAAGCCCGACAGAAATCCAAAAACAGACTATCCCTTTTATTCTTTCAGATATTCGCGATTTGATCGCACTTGCGCAGACAGGGACAGGCAAAACAGCAGCGTTTTCGCTTCCGATTTTGGATATGATTGACGATACGAGTCGCAAAATCCAACTTTTGGTGCTTTGTCCGACACGGGAATTATGTCTTCAGATTACAAAAGACATCAAAAATTATTCAAAATACATGCAAAACATCAAAACTACGGCAGTTTACGGTGGTAGCAGTATTATGGATCAGATTCGTTCTTTAAAGGAAAAGCCACAGATTATTGTAGGAACTCCTGGAAGGGTGATTGATTTGATTAACAGAAAAGCTTTAGACTTTTCGGCTATTCACTGGTTGGTTTTAGATGAAGCAGATGAAATGCTTTCGATGGGTTTTAAAGACGAATTGGAAACCATCATGAGAGAAACTCCTGAGACCAAGCAGACGTTCTTATTCTCGGCTACAATGAGCAAAGAAGTAGAAAGAATTTCTAAAAATTATCTTACAAAACCTCACAGAATTTCGGTAGGTTCTATTAACGAAGTTAAAAAGAACATCAAGCACGAATATTATGTTGCAGGTTACCGTCATAAAAAAGAAGCTCTAAAGAGATTGATTGATGCTAACCCTAATCAATATTCTATCATTTTCTGCAGAACAAGAATGGAAACTCAGGAAGTTGCCGATTTCTTGATGCAGAATGGGTATGCAGCAGATGCGCTTCATGGCGACCTTTCTCAGGCACAGAGAGACACGGTGATGAAGAAATTCAGACTAAAAAATATTGATATCCTGGTTGCTACAGATGTTGCAGCAAGAGGTTTGGATGTGAATTCTCTTACCCACGTTGTACATTATTCTTTACCAGATGATCCTGAAGTTTTCGTTCACAGAAGCGGAAGGACAGGAAGAGCAGGGAAAGACGGTATTTCTATCGCATTGATAAAGCCTGAGGAAAGCAGAAAACTGAAGCAGATAAAATCGGTAACCAAAATAGAGATCAACGAAGGTAAAATCCCTACTGGTGAAGACATCGTAAAAGCACAGGTTGGAGGAGTTTTTGAAAGCCTATTTGAAGTACATGAAGATTTCTTCGAGTTTGATAATTCGCTGATTCCTGATTTGTCGGCATTTTCAAAAGAAGAGCTCGTTCACAAATTACTTCAGTTTCAGCTGAAAGATCTTGCGCTGTATTACAAAGACAGACATGATCTGGTAGAGCAAAAACTAAGCAGCAGAGATGATGACAGAGGCGGAAGAGGCGACAGAAGAGATCGTGACAGAGGAAGAGATCGCGACAGAGATAGAGGAAGAGATCGTGACCGTGGCGAAAGAAGAGGTGGAAAACCAAGACAGCGCGATGAAAATATGACGAGATTTTTCTTCAATCTTGGTAAAAAAGATCAGCTGAAGAAAATTGATGTTCTTGAAATTATCAATAAAGCAACTTCAAGCAAAGGAAACAAGCGTGCTGAGATCGGAAATATTGAGATTCTTGAAAAATTCTCATTCTTTGAAGTAGAAAAATCTTTTAAAGGAGAACTTTTAGGAAATATTTCTTCTATGAAGTTTAAAGGAAAGGAAATGAGAGCTGAAGAAGCTAACTAAACATTTCTAAAGATATATAAAAGCCGGCAGTAATGTCGGTTTTTTGTTTTCGGGGATAATATCATTTCAATATTAACAAAAATTAATGTTAGAAGCTTCATTCAACAATCCTTTTTTAAGAAATTTGCACTCGAAATTTATAAACACTATATATGGGAATTGGTAATATTTTCCACGCTTTTCAACCTAAAGATAAAATTTTCTTTGTGCTTTTCGAGAAAGTTACTGATAATTTGGTTGCTATGTCTAATGAGTTTAATCACGGAATCAAAGATTTTGATCTTAATGACGATTCTATGCTTAAACTGATGAGCGATTATGAGCATAAGAATGATGAGCTTACCCACGAGATCTTTGTTGAGCTTGGGAAAAATTTCATTACACCTTTTGACCGTGAAGATATCCACACTTTGGCTACCGGTCTTGATGATATTGCAGATTATATCTATGCTTCGGCAAAATATATTTTCCTCTACAAATCTCCGAGAATGAAGGCTTATGCAGATTTTTCTTTGCTGATCCACAAAGCATGTCTGGAAATTCAGAATGCTATGAAAAATCTGAAAGGATTCAAAAATATGGAGCAGGTAAAAGAAGCTTGTATTAAAGTAAATTCTATTGAAAATATTGCGGATGATCTTCTTTCTAATTCTATGGTAGAATTGTTTGAGACCAATGATGCAATCAACATCATTAAAGTTTCATCTGTATTGAATTATCTTGAAGTAGTAACCGATAAAGCTGAAGATGTTGCCAACACGATTGAAAACATCATGATTAAGTACGCATAAAACAAGATAACAAAAATGGAATTTCCTATTTTACTTACGGTTATTATTGCTTTAGCCTTAATCTTCGATTACATCAATGGTTTTCATGATGCGGCAAACTCTATTGCAACCATTGTTTCCACAAAAGTTCTTACGCCTTTTCAGGCGGTACTTTGGGCAGCTGTGTGGAATTTTGCAGCATTTTTTATCGCAGCTTATATTATCGGAGAATTTAAAATCGGTAATACGATTGCCAAGACCGTCAACGAAAACTTTATCACACTCGAAGTGATATTTTCCGGACTGATTGCCGCAATAGCGTGGAATCTTCTTACCTGGTGGTTTGGTATTCCTTCGTCATCATCCCATACTTTGATCGGTGGATTTTTGGGAGCAGCTTTAATGCATGCTTTCATGATGGATTATCATGATGTAGCCTCTGCCTCTCCTGAGCTTGGGTTCTTTGAAACTGTCAAAGAAGCTTTC
Source organism: Chryseobacterium echinoideorum (assembly GCF_007474535.1). Lineage (GTDB taxonomy): Bacteria > Bacteroidota > Bacteroidia > Flavobacteriales > Weeksellaceae > Chryseobacterium > Chryseobacterium echinoideorum. Next base: position 77,045 of record NZ_VKNW01000001.1, read on the forward strand.
ACTCAGTTAGCTCAGCAGAATGTGGTGAAGTTCAACAAGGTAATACCTATTTTTCTCTTTATATTTCTTGCTCCGATTATCGGGATGATCATTTCTATTATTATCACTCTCATTATCGTGCATATTTATAAGAAATCAAATCCTCATAAAGCTGATAAAGCTTTCAAGAGAATGCAGTTGGCTTCCTCAGCTTTATTCAGTTTAGGACACGGTCTTAATGATGCACAGAAGGTAATGGGTATCATTGGTGCGGCATTGATCTATTATCATGTTAATATGCTTCAGGATCCTGTTTACCTTCAGATTCCTACGGCAGAGCGTTTCAATTATTTTTCAGAACATTATATGTGGGTTCCTCTGGTTTCTTTTATTGCAATTGCATTGGGAACGATGAGCGGAGGCTGGAAAATTATCAAAACCATGGGTACTAAAATTACCAAAGTAACTCCATTGGAAGGGGTGAGTGCAGAAACTGCAGGAGCTATAACGCTTTTTATTACCGATCACTTTGGGATTCCGGTTTCTACTACCCATACGATTACGGGTTCTATTATCGGGGTAGGTCTTACCAAAAGAATTTCGGCAGTACGATGGGGGATTACAGTAAGTTTGCTTTGGGCATGGGTTCTTACCATTCCGATCTCGGCAATTGTTGCTGGTCTTACTTATCTTGCCGTGACGATGTTTTAAATTGGCTCTTTATGTAAAAAACTAAATCCTCCCGAATTTTCAGGAGGATTATTTTTGTTGGTTTATGCTTTCTTTTTAAATTCTGCAAGCTTCAGAGCATCTTTAATCATCTTACCCGGCCGGAAGATGGTTTTTACCGTTTTGATGCTGGAAGCGTTTACTTCTTCTGCCGTGTCTTTACCCTCGCTGGAACCGCCTGCCTGTAAAGTGAAATACTCACCTACATACACAATCTTACCATCGGCTACATCATCGGCAATTTTAGAAAACGTGCTTTCGAGTACGGCAAGAATGTCGGCTTTTGAGACGGTGGAAACCGTAGAAGCATATTTGGCAAGATCATCGAGGGTGGTCTGCCCGTCTCCTACTATATCGGCGTAGAATTTTTCTGGAGCTGTAGGGTTTTGAGGATTTCTTTTTTGGATAACATTAAATGTAATAGGCATTTTTTTTCAGTTTTTAGTGTTAAACATTTGTTATTGTATGTACTAATGTAACAAAAAATAACCTCTCGTTATTGCCTTGTAGATAAAAATCTATACCATACGAATGATGTTTAAAAAAATAAGACGTGTCATTGTAGAAAATTACACGTCTTATTTAAACAAATGAGACGTGTAAATTTATCGGTTTACACGTCTAATTTTTAAAAAGATCAAAAGATCAGTATGTTTATTTCTTCAAAAGGCTTTCTATAAGCTTGCTTTGTGCTTCTATTAGCTTAGCGATCTGTTCCTGATTTTTTAATATACTTTCGGTAATTTCAGGGGATTGTATATTAAAAACAGGATTATACTGATTTACTGCTGCAACAGCATGATCACTGAATTCATTATTTGACATAATATTGTTAGCGGATTCATTAAATAACTCGTTAATATCTACTTCAAGTTCTCTGGCAATTTTACTCAGCAGCATAGAATTAGGAATGCTTTTGTCAGATTCTATATTGGAGATGGTGCTTTGGGTAACATCCAATCGCAGTGCAAGATCGTCCTGAGACCAGCTTTTCGCTTCACGGTATCTTCTCACCTTAGTTCCTAAACTCATAATATTAAAATTTTAATCAAAAATATTAAAATATTAATGATGTTAGAGAAAAATCTTTTTTAGTTTTACAAAATCAAATCCACATGATGTGGAATAATTAAAAAAACATATCTTTAACCATAAAATTTTTCAGTACACGATGAAAAAAAATCTATTTCTCAGGCTCTGCCTGATGTTCCTGGTCGGTTTCTCGGCGTTCTCCTGCCGAACCGAAGAATTTCACAACGAGGAAGAAACCCACGGCAACGCAGGTTTGCGATTGACTTCCCAAAGAATTTCTCTCAGCCAAGCTAAGCACAGAACCCAGCTTCTTCCCGATCTTGAAAAAGCAGAAACAGCAATAGAGAAGAAAAAACTTAATATGCAGGGTAAATCGGTAAATATCGGAAACGGAATTACGATTGATACCGATGAGGTGATCTATATGGAAAACGGTCCCGATTATCACACTTACACCTTTAGCGTCATCCGTGACAACGCACCTGCCAATGCACCGGTAGAAAATATTCTCATGACTCCCAATACAGACGGAAGCTACAGGGTGTTTCATATTGTTCTCAATCTTACGGAAGCAGACAAAGCCAAGATTGCCAACAGAGAATATGTAGATTACAAAAATAAACAGCAGGTAACCGAGTTGGCGGGGATCAATCTTTCTTCGCTTACCCAAAAACAAATTTGTGTCCCGTATTATTATTCGTTTCCTGTAGCTTGTGTTGGTCCGGAACATCATATGCCGGGAGAGGCAGGCTGTCCGCTAGAGGGTAATGATAGAGCTTACTGGGGATCAATCGTTCTTTATGACTGCTTTGGCGAAGAACCTGAGACATTCATGCCTACACCCATTCCTATTGACGGAGGCGGAGGCGGAGGTGGTGTAAGCCCGGAAGAAGGAGGGCAAAATCCACCTTATGAATGCACTTCTGCCGCTACAGACCCTACACAAGTGGGCTTGGTAAGCCCAACGGGATGCTATATAGGAATGCCGTCTGAGCCGATTGTAAGAACCAACCCCTGCGAAAAAACAAAAGCATTGCTGGAAAGTCCTGATGTAGAGGCTAAAATTAAACTGATGAAAGATAAATCTAAAATTGGTGGTGAGATAGGCGTAAATATAAAAGCAGATGGCACAACATCTGATACCATTTCTGGCGGAGCTCATGAAGTAGAAATGGGAGATACAGCAGGCTACCAAGGTGGTTATCATAATCATACTCCTACAGGAGTAAAAATGCTGTCACCGCCTGATATCAAAAAATTGCTTAACTATGCAATATCTCAGCCTAACGGAAATATTAGTAATGCATTTTTTGGAATGGTTGGCTCTGAACCTTGTACCGGAAATGCACCATCTTGTGAGAATGGCTTTATGTATCATAACTATATAATACGATTTAGTGGTACTATTACTGAACTTACTCAGTTTCTTTATAATACGAACTGGGATGATGATATACTAATTAGTGATTATCAAAAAACAAGAATTGATTTGTCTGAAGATTTATCTTATGCAAAATATAAATTCGGACCCCTCAACAGTAACGGGTTACAAAAGTTATTTTTTGACACATTATCTAATATGGGCTTAAATGGAAAAGTAATTTTGCAGAGAGTAGACTACGACGGAACGATACAGAATATAATAGAAAATAATAACGGCGGAACAACCGCCACACCATGTCCTTAAGCTATGAAAACAATTTTTAAAGTAACATTATTTATAGGGGTAATTGCAAATGCTTTGTCTTGCAAAGCACAGGTCATTCAACCATTAAATACCAAATTGAAGGATGCAGCTCAAAATGCATATTTGAAAGATCTAGATAATGACTTGAACAAGTTTATTGGAATCTATACCTCTACTTACCAAGATAAGTCAATAACCTTGTATATTACTAAAGAATATGAAAAATTAATCCAATCACATTCAAAAAGCTATTACCAAGATGTATTATCTGTACGTTATATAGTTAAGGATTTATCGGGGTTAACTTTACAGGATACTCAAAATACGGTATTCCAACCAAATCAAATCAGGTTCACTATATACAGTGTTAAGAGTGTACCTCAAGAAAATTTTGTAATATTAATATATGGAGGCACAAACTGTGGTATAGGTTGGGGAGAAATTAGATTAAAAAAGCTAAATTCGACTCAGTTATCTTGGGAATATAATCCTAATAGCTTAGTAATAGATTCTGCAACCTGTCCGCCGGGTACAGATAAGAAAGTTTATCTTCCTGTAACGAAGGATTTAATTTTTACGAAGCAGTAAAGAAAATGTCTTTTAAAAAGGTTGTTTATAGAGAAAATAGAATTTTGGTATATAAGAGGTTTAACGGATATCACCATGAACCCTAAATAATGAAGACATATTTACTTGTTTTGATGTTATGCGTTTTAGCAAACTGCACTACAAATAGAAAGCAGACAGAATTTTATCTGTCGGCGGGATTAGAAAATATGAAACTTTTTGCTTCCAATAAATCAGATTCCGCAAAAATTGATGCTTTTTATACAAACGCAGAAAAGTGCCTTGAAGAAGGAGGATTATATTGTGATGCATGTAATAAGGAGCTTTGGGCTGATTTTAAAAACGGTATTGCCCAGTTTAGAATTGAGCTGTTTAAAAGCATTAAGCTTCCAAAAAATGCAAGACAGGGAGAAAACCGTGTAAGAGTAATCATTGGAACTTCTAATAGTATAGAGAAAATTGAGGTATTGAAGTTTACTGATATCAACACTAAAAATGCGATTGAAAAAGCATTTAAACAACATGAACTCAATACATGGACATCTGCTAAAATCTATGGTATTCCTGTCAATCAGCAGTTTGAAATTAGTATTTTTGTCAAGTAAAAAATAGACAATAATATAAATATAATTTCAGTAATACTGCTTTAAATACTTTATCTAAAAAAAATCCGTTTTCATTAGTTGTGAAACGGATTTTTTTATTCTTGATCTCATGTGTAATGCAGCTTTTTTATTAATAGTTTTTCTCTGAATGTCTCATCAATCCTATCAATTACAAAAAGTAACTAATGTAAATAAATAGTTTTACATTTGCTTTTCAAATAGGATTACATGAAAAATTTTGAAATATCAATACTTGATCTCGCACCTGTGAAACAAGGGAAAACCGTTCACGATACCTATCAGGACAGTTTATCTTTGGCAAGACACGCTGAAAATTTGGATTATAAAAGGTTCTGGCTTGCCGAGCATCATAATATGGAGAGCATTGCAAGTTCTGCCACCTCGGTTTTGATTGGCTTTATTGCTAATGGAACTCAAAAGATAAGGGTAGGATCAGGAGGTATTATGCTCCCTAATCACAGTTCACTGGTTATTGCCGAACAATTCGGAACATTAGAATCGCTATTTCCCGGAAGAATAGATCTTGGTTTGGGAAGAGCGCCCGGAACGGATGGTTTAACGGCTCAGGCATTAGGAAGAAATCCTGCAATCATCAACGAGCAGTTTCCAAGGCAGATTTTAGAATTGCAAAAATATTTTTCTAAGGAAAATTCGGATGCGCTGGTTCGGGCCATTCCGGGAGAGGGGTTGGATATTCCAATGTATATATTGGGTTCAAGTACAGACAGTGCATTTCTCGCTGCGGAATTAGGACTTCCGTATGCTTTTGCAGGACATTTTGCACCGGAACAGATGGAAATGGCTTTCAATATTTACAGAGAACACTTTGAACCGTCAAAATATCTGGATAAACCGTATCTCATAGCCTGTATCAACGGAATCGCTGCAGAAACTTCTGAAGAAGCACACAGAATTTCGACAACTCTGTTTCAGGCTTTTATTAATATTGTCAGAAATGATAGAAGGCCATTTGCTCCGCCTGTTGATGATATGGATGATATCTGGTCACCCATAGAAAAATCTATGGTGTTACAAAAACTAAAATTTACTTTTATCGGAAATCAGATTGAAATTGAAGATAAACTTAAAAGTTTTCAGGAAAGATTTAATGTAGATGAATTGATGATTAATTCTCATATTTATGATCATCAGAAAAGACTGGAATCTTACACGATTTTCAGAAAAGCACAGGAGGCTGTGCTTAAATAATAACAAACCCTTATCATAATTGGGAGATGCTTATTTTATGAGTATCTTTGCAAAAATTTAAAGTAAAAATGTCTGATATTAAATTAAATACTATTCCAGAGGCAATTGAAGACCTTAAAAATGGTAAAATAATCATAGTAGTGGATGATGAAGACAGAGAAAATGAAGGTGACTTTCTTTGTGCTGCAGAATTGACAACCCCTGAAATCATCAACTTTATGGCACTTCACGGAAGAGGGCTTATCTGTATGCCGCTTCCCGAAAAAAGATGTGACGAATTGGGTCTTGAAGTGATGGTGAGCAGAAGCAGCGATCCAAAGGAGACCGCTTTTACTGTTTCTGTCGACCTTTTAGGAAACGGAACTTCTACAGGGATTTCAGCAAGCGACAGAGCAAAAACAATTTTAGCTTTAATGGATGAAAAATCGAAACCGACTGATTTTATGCGTCCGGGTCACATTTTCCCTTTAAGAGCACGCAAAGGAGGGGTTTTAAAAAGAGCTGGACATACAGAAGCTGCCATTGATTTGACGTGTCTTGCGGGCTTAAAAGAAGGAGGCGTAATCTGCGAGATTATGAATGAAGACGGTTCTATGTCCCGTTTGCCGGAACTCTATGCTTTTGCAAAGAAGCATGATATGAAAATTGTTTCTATAGAGGATTTGATTCATTATCAGCTTAAAAAAGGGAATCTTATCGAAAGAATTGAAGAAAGAAAAGTGAAAACAGCTTACGGTGAATATGATTTCTTCGCTTTCAGAGAAACATCCAATGATCAAATTCATTTTGCTTTAACGAAAGGTTCGTGGACCGTTGATGAGCCTGTTTTGGTGAGAGTTCAGTCATCTGATTCTTACTTCGATGTTTTAACAAGATTGAATAACGGAGAAAAACCATTACTGGAAAAAGTAACCAACATGGTGAACGAAGCAGGAAAAGGGGCTATTATTTTTATCAACAATGTATCAAACTCTGAAAACACGCTAAGAAAACTGCAGCAGTTTCTGAATTATCAGGACGGACAACAGCAGCATCCGACTCTGGCATTCAACTACAGAGACTATGGAATCGGAACGCAGATTTTGAAAAATTTGGGAATTAATAAGTTTAAAGTAATTACCCAGAATCCCAATATTAAACCTCAAGTTGGCGGTTATGATGTAGAGGTGACGGAAATGGTACAATTGTAAATATATTAAAATAAAAAGTTAAACTGTCTCAGAAATGGGACAGTTTTTTTATATTAAAAATAATGAATTGATGCATATATAAATTCTGAAATTAAAAAATATAATATCACATATTTTTATAAATTTTGAATGAAAACATAATTGATTTATTGCGTGTTATTATTTTAATTCATACTTTTGCACCTCGAAATAATTAACAAATTTATTTACATTATGAACAATTACGAAACTGTTTTCATTTTAACTCCCGTTCTATCTGACGCTCAGGTGGAGGAAGCAGTGAAAAAATTCGAAGATCTTTTAAAAGAAAAGAACTGCGAAATTGTAACCAGAGAAAATTGGGGCTTAAAAAAATTAGCTTATCCTATTCAATTGAAAAAGAACGGATTCTATACTTTAATTGAGTTTAAAGGAGAAGGTACTGTAGTAGCTGATCTTGAATTGGCTTTCAAACGTGACGAAAGAGTGATCCGTTACCTTACTACAAAACTAGACAAGCATGCGGTAGACTATGCGGTAACTAGAAGAACTAAACTTAAGGCTGCGAAAGCTTAATTTATTAACCCACAATTTAAAAGACAAAGATATGGCAATAGATGATATGGCTAAACAAGCCTCAGCTGGAGGAGAATCTGAAGTGAAATTCCTTACTCCGCTTGATATCAATACAAAATCTGAAAAGAAATATTGTAGATTTAAAAAATACGGAATCAAACATGTTGATTACAAAGATGCTGATTTCCTATTACAGTTCGTCAACGAGCAAGGTAAAATTTTACCAAGAAGATACACAGGAACTTCTTTAAAATATCAAAGAAAAGTTTCTGCTGCGATCAAAAGAGCAAGACACCTTGCTTTGATGCCTTATGTAGCTGACTTATTGAAATAATAAGACAAAAAATAAATAAAAGAAGAGAGCAATCTCTTCTTTTGTTGCTGAATAAATAATTAAATTCTAACTTGATTTAGATTTCGGATAATAGATTTCAGATAACAGACAAAGTCTAACTTCTAACTTCTAACATCTAATTTCTAACATCTAAAAAAGGACAACAACAATGGACATTATCCTAAAAAAAGACGTAGAAAACTTAGGTCTTGAATTTGACACGGTAAACGTAAAACCTGGTTATGCTAGAAACTTCTTATTGCCGCAAGGGTATGCAGTTTTGGCTACTCCAAAAAATAAAGCAGCTCTTGAAGCTACCTTGGAAGCAAGAAAAGAAGAAGAAGCTAAATTGATCTCTGATGCTAATACTAAAGTAGAGCAATTAAAGAAAATTTCTATTACTATTCCTGCAAAAGTAGGTTCTGGAGACAGATTATTCGGTTCTATCAACAATGCAGATCTTTCTGCTGCTCTTGAGAAAGCTGGAGTTTCTGTTGAGAAAAAATATATCAAGATTCCTGGTAACACTATCAAGAGAACTGGTAAAGCAACTGCAAATATCAGATTGCACAGAAATGTAGAGTACAACTTCGAGTTTGATATTGTATCAGACGCACCAGTAGAAGCTCCTAAAGCTGCTCCTGCTAAAAAAGAAGAAACTCCTGCTGAGGAAGCATAAGAATAATTTCTTTATCAATATTCAACCGTTTTACATTTTTTGTAGAACGGTTTTTTTGTAGAAAGTTTTATAGAGAAGTTGAAATTGTACTTTCAATAAAAACAACATTGATGTAATTCTGAGGAATAAAAATCGCAATGAAAAATAATGCATTGCGATTTAATTTATATAATTAAAAAGAGAAAATTATTTATAAGCTCTTTAATAATTTTTCTGTATCAGCGGTATCCTGACCTGTAGATTTTCCTAGGTCGATAGATTTTTCTGCCCATATTTTTGCATTTTTCTTATCACCTATTTTATTATATAAATTGGCTAAAGTGTCTGTATTGGCAAAATTTTCATTTTTCTTTACTGATTCCTGAGCCCATTTTACGGCAGTTTCTAAAGATGATTTTGTTTTGATATTTTCAAAAAAGTTCCATGCAATAGAATTAAGTTCTTCTGAAGAGGCGGAAGAATACTCTCTATAATTTTCTAAAGTAAGTTTTTCGTAGGTTGCAAAATCTTTTTCTTTTAAAGCTCTGCTGGATTTTACTTTAATCAGTAATTTTTCAGCATCTTCTTTATTCATGAATTTTTGAGTTTCAGCTAAAAAATAGCTATCATCAAATTTTTTTGTATTTGCATTATAAGATTTACTTATAGCTGTATTTACTTTTACATTTTTGTTGATGTTATCATAGTTTTTTTCGGGCATCATTTTCAGGATTTCTTCTCTTTTAGCCTTAAAAATTCTATAAGATGAGTCATCGGTACTTTTCATTGCCTGAAAAAGCAACTGAAGATTGTTTTGACTTAATTCAGGATTTTCAGCAAAATATCTTTCTAAAACTTGGTTAGATAATTTGGTGTCGCTGTAAACTGTAAGTTCTGCAAGATTTAACAAAAAAGCAGGATCTTTTTCTCCATTTTCAAACTTTTGTTTTAACGAGGTAAGTCTTTTAGCAGGATCTTCTGCATCTTTTGCAAATTGGATAAAATCGTTTTCTTCTACATAACCTATTGTTCTGTGAACTTCTTCTCCGTCACCGTCAATAAAGAGGTATGTAGGGAAGACTTTTACGTTGTACTTTTTTGCAAGTTCAATACCTTCTCCTTTTTCCATATCAATTTTAGCATTGATAAAACGACTGTTGTAAATGTCACCTACAGACTGAAGAGGGAAAATGTTTTTTACCATTAACTTACATGGTCCGCACCAGACAGCATAAGCATCAATGAATATAAGTTTGTTTTCTTTTTTTGCTTTTGCCAAAAGAGTTTTGAAGTTTCCTTCATCAAATTTAATTCCTTGTGCAAATGATAATGCGACAAAGAAGAAAAATGAAAGTATTGCTGTTTTTTTCATGAATTTTTTTTTGTTGGATACAAATGTAATGATTATGTTAAAAAAAATATTCTCTTAAAATGAATAATATCAAATGTAAAACAAAAAAAATCCACAAAATCATTTGCGGACTGAATTTTTATCTGGAACCTCCTACCGATGTATTGGGTCTTGTTTCTTTACTTTTATAGTCAGTAGCAGATGCGGCAGTATCTCTGAGCGCTTTAGGGGTGTCTGTATCGGGGTAAGCTGACTGTTCCGAATGTGATGCGGCAGTTTCGCCCATATTATTTCTCATAAAATCTTTATTGTGCTCTTCCTTAAATTCTTCTCTGTTTTCTTTTTTATCTGCACAGCTTCCAAAAGCGAGAGAAGCGATGGCGATGATTGCAACTGTTGTTTTCATATTTATAGTATTTGAATAATGTTTTGTTTGCAAAAAATCTGCCGAACGTACATTTGGTCATTTATCATTTGTTATTTGGGAATTATAAAAATTGAAAAAGCTATTTTTGCATAAAAATTTTTATGCAAAATTATCTTGAATTCAGTTTTAAAGTATTTCCGCTTCAGCCTTGGAATGAAATATTAATGGCAGAGCTTATTGAAATCGGTTTTGATAGCTTTACAGAAGAGAATGACGGTATTCTAGGATATATTCAAAAAGATTTATTCGATGATAATCAGCTTAAAAGTCTTCCGCTCTTCCAAAATCAGGAGGTAAAGATTGAGTTTTCATTTACTGAGATGCCGAATATCAATTGGAACGAAGAATGGGAAAAGAATTTTGAACCCATCAATATTGATGATAAAGTTTTAATAAGGGCAGAGTTTCATAAATCTGTTCCTGAAATGCATGAAATTGTCATTCAGCCTAAAATGTCTTTCGGGACGGGGCATCATCCTACTACTTATTTGATGATTCAGCAGATGATGGATATGGATTTTACGGATAAAAAAGTTCTGGATATGGGATGTGGAACATCTGTTTTGGCAATTTATGCGAAACAGATAGGTGCAGGCGAAACAAAGGCAATTGATATTGATGAATGGTCTGTAGAAAATTCCAAAGAAAACGCTGAAAGAAATAATGTTAATCTGGATATTGAGTTAGGAACTGCTGATAATTTAGGGAATGAAAAATTTGATATTATTTTAGCTAATATCAACAGAAATATACTGATTTCTGATATTCCAACTTATGTATCTGTACTGAATAATGGCGGACAGCTTTTATTATCAGGACTATGTTTTTTTGATGTGGATGACATTCTTGAAGTATGTATGAGCAGTAATCTTACAATGAAAAAGAAATTGCAGCGTGAAGAGTGGGTAAGTATATTGCTTGAAAAATAGACTAACAAATTTCTGCAATCCTAAAAAAATAAGATTAAAAAAAATATCATTTCTCTTTGTTTATCGTATTAATGGTATGTGGTATAAATTGGCATGATTTTTACTCTAATTTTTCTTGTTAATGTTTTATACCGTTGTTTTTTTATACAATTAATATAACTACATTTGCAGAAAATAAGCAAAATTAAATTCGTTAAATGAAAAAGCTTAAAGACGCTTTAAGTTCATTATACACAGGTGATAATGTGGTGAAAATCACAAATTTGAGATATTTACCAAGATGGATTGTACTTCTAATAGATGTTACAATCGTTTTATTATCTATATTTTTATTTTATTTGTTTCTTGAAAAACTGAATGTAAAAACCAATTTTGTACAGTATCGTTTTGAGAAAAGAATGTTATTAGTTTTTATTAACATCTTGTTTATGTTTGTCTTTAAAACCTATGCAGGAATCATTAGACACTCTACTTTTTTTGATTTTTTTAAAATTTTGTTGTGTTCAGGTTCAACTTTGGCAACATTGCTATTGATCAACATAATTGTAGAGCTTTCTATTGGAAAACCATTGTTTCTATATCCTAATTTGTTCTTTTATTTTTTTATATCGGTTTCCATGATGTTTTTTTTCAGAATGGTAACCAAGCAGTTTTTTAATATACTTATTGATTATAAAGGCGCAAAATCTAAAATACGAGTTGCAGTTATAGGAGTAGGAGATGCTTCGGTTTCTTTAGCGAGAGCTATTCTGCATAACCCCAACTATCCTTACCGTCTCGCAGGCTTTCTTACAAAGAGGTCAGATTCTCATAAGGCAATTTTACTTGGACATAAAATTTATAATGTTGAGTACTTTTTTAAAAGTAAAGACCTTATCAGTCAATTTGATGCTGTATTGATTATAAAAGAAATCATGGGTAAGCAGGAACTTGAAGAATGGATGACTTTGGCATTGGATAATGATCTCAAAGTTCTTAAAGCTCCAACACTTAGTAAAATGCGTGATTCTGATTTGGTAGGTGGTATCCGACAACTCCAGATTGAAGATCTACTTAATAGGAAGCCTATAAAAATAGAAAACGAAGAAGTAAGAAGAAGGCATTTCGATAAAAATATATTAGTAACAGGTGGAGCTGGCTCTATCGGAAGTGAAATTGTACGTCAGGTTTCACAATTTAATCCAGATTTGATTGTAGTTTTAGATCAGGCTGAGTCACCTTTATATGAATTAGAACTTGATTTGCAGGAAAAATTTCCAGAGCAGAGATTCAAGTTTGTCCTTGCGGATATTTCAAATCAGTCAAGACTAGAAAAACTATTCGAAATATATAATTTTTCTATGGTTTATCATGCTGCAGCATACAAACATGTTCCATTAATTGAAGAGAATCCTCACGAAGCTATATTTGTCAATGTATTGGGTTCTAAAAACCTTGCACAATTATCTAAAAAATATAAAGTTAACCGTTTTGTAATGGTGTCCACAGATAAGGCTGTGAATCCTACAAATGTTATGGGGGCATCTAAAAGGGCAGCTGAGCTTTTTGTGCAGTCTCTGCAAAACTCCGAAGGCAATACAACAAAATTTATTACTACCCGTTTTGGTAATGTTTTAGGCTCTAACGGATCAGTTATTCCTCATTTTAGAAAACAAATAGAGAAAGGAGGTCCGGTTACGATTACCCATCCCGACATTATTCGATATTTTATGACAATTCCTGAAGCTTGTGAATTGGTGCTTCAGGCAGGAACGATGGGAAATGGTGGAGAGATTTATGTATTTGATATGGGAGAGCCCGTGAAAATTTTAGATCTGGCAAGGAGAATGATAAAACTTTCGGGGTTTGTTCCTGATGAAGATATTAAAATTAAGTTTATTGGTTTGCGCCCTGGAGAAAAACTATACGAGGAGCTCCTAAGCAATAATGCAACAACAATTCCTACACACCATGAAAAAATAATGATTTCAAAAGATCCTGTAATGAGTTTCGATGAAATTAATATTTTATGCAGACATATAGTAAGATCAGCTGTGCGCAGAGATAAACTACAGGTCGTAAGGTTGTTAAAAGCGATAGTTCCCGAATTTATCAGTAATAATTCTGAGTTTGAAATTCTTGATAAAATTGAGAATGAAAACCCAACAGTGAATTTGTAATTTTGTAAGTTTATAAAATTTTAATTAAGAATGATTTTAAATATAATTTATAACAAAATTTTATTTAAAAAATAATAGTCCTATTTTTGTGAAAAATTTATCAGAAATGATTGTAAAAAAATATTTTTTATACGGTGTATTAAGTTTAGCAATATTTTCATGCACTCCGAGACAGGAGTTGAATTATATGAAAGATATAGAAAACATTGCTTTGGATAATTCAATAAAAAACAGCAGAAGTAATCTTCAGCCTGGTGATCAGTTAGTTATAACTGTTTCTGCAAAAGATATGGATGTGGTAAAACCTTTCAATAAAAACTATTCATCATCAACAACAATCACACAATACAGTTCTCCAAGTTCCAACAATTTACCACAGCAAATACCTGTTTCAGGACCAATGTATATGGTAGACCTTAACGGAAATATTGATTTTCCGCAGATAGGAATGATAAGTACCACGAATGATAATGTAGAGGGATTAAGAGATAAACTTATCAACCTTATCTCTAAATATGTGAAAGATCCTGTTGTAGATGTTAAATTGATTAATTTCAGGGTTTCTGTCTTGGGTGAAGTGGCTAGACCTGGAACTTATGTTGTTCCTGATGGTAATACTACTTTATTGCAGGCATTAGGATTAGCTGGTGATCTTACTGTATTTGGAGTAAGAAATAATGTAATGGTTGTAAGGAATGTAGATGGTGCCATAACAACACACAAGGTTGATCTTACCAGTGCACAATTTATCAATTCACCATATTTTTATCTTAAGCAGAATGATGTAATCTACGTTCAGCCCAACTCAACAAGAGAAAGAGCGGCAAGATTAGATCCAAATACCGGAATTTATATTTCAATTGCATCAGTAGTAGCATCTTTGGCAATTGGTATTTTGGCTCTTACAAGAAATTAATCTAAATCACCAACTTATATTTATTGTGGAGAATTATTTGCAGGAAGAAGAACAATCTTTAAACATCAGAGAGTTTATAAAACCTTATATTCATAGGTGGTATTGGTTTATTATTGGTGCAATAGTAGCTGTTGTTGTTGCGTGGTTTTTTCTAAGGTACAGTGTTTCTGTTTATGGTACGGAATCAACATTACTTATTAAAGAAGTCAAAAAATCCAGTGCGGGACAGCCGGATATGTCAGTTATTTCTGAACTTAGCGGTATTGGAGGTATGGGAACCAATTCTATCGACAACGAAATTGAAATTCTGAAGTCTAAAAAGCTCATGCTTTCCGTGGTGCGTGAATTGGGTTTGGAAACAAATATTTATTCTAAAGGAAATATAAAAGATGCTGAGCTCTATAAAGATTCTGCTCCTTTTATTGTAAGAACTATTACTGAAAATCCTAAAGGCAAATACCCGTCAAAACAAGTTACTGCAAAAATTAAAGGAAATAAAATTATCCTTGAATCAGAAAGTTTCAAAAAGAGTATTGAAGCTGATTTTAATAAATCAGTTGTTATGCCTTTTGGAGTTGTCATGTTTCAAAAAAATCCTAAGTTTGATTACATCAAGAAAAAAAACAGTGATACCTATCTGCTGCAGTTTATGTCTGGAATCAACAGAGCAAGATATTATCTGAGCATATTAAATGTAAGCCTTGTTCAGAAGGAAGCTACCGTTTTGAAAATTGCAATCAACTATCCTTTGTCTTCTAAATCTGAAGATATATTGGAACGTTTGGCCGTAAATTATAATCGTGAAGCTGTAAAAGATAAAAACTCTGAAGCTCAGAAAACAGCAGAATTTATTGATGATAGAATCAGGCTTATTGGTGAGGAGCTTGGAAAGGTAGAGTCTCAGAAAGAAGATTTTAAATACAGAAATAATATTGCTGATATTCAGACTGAGGCAGAAATGTCTTTAGAAACAGAAATGAGAGGAAGACAAAAGCAACTTGAAAATGAATCTCAGCTCGAATTAATCAACAGTCTTTTAAACTCAATCAACAGACAAGGATCCTATCAGGTTTTACCTTTGAATGTAGGTTTGTCAGATTCTAGTACTTCTTCAGATATAGCGATGTATAATCAATTGATAATTGAGAGAAACAGGCTGCTTGAAAATTCTACTTCTGCAAATCCGCTGGTTCAGGATGTTACAAGCCAGATCAATAGTATGAGAAGTTCTATCATACAGAGTCTTCAGAAGAGCAGATCAGCATTACAAATTTCAAGGAATGTCATTGCATCTGAACAAAGCAGATTATCCGGGAGAATTTCAAAAATTCCACAGCAGGAAAAATTATTCAGAAGTATAGAAAGACAGCAGAATATTAAAGAGCAATTATATCTTTTACTTTTACAAAAAAGAGAAGAAGCTGCAATTTCTCTGGCTATTGCAGCACCAAAAGCAAGAATTGTTGATGATCCGTTAACAAATCCTACACCGGTATCTCCTAAAAAACAGATCATTTATTTAGGAGCTTTAATCATAGGTTTACTTATTCCATTTGCTATTATTTATCTAATAGAATTGTTTAATAATAAAATAAAAACCAAAAACGATGTAGAAAAATTGATTGATGGCGCTACGGTAATTGGAGAGCTTCCTTCTTTAGAAAAAGGTGAACCGGAAATTGTGCAGCTCAATGATCTTTCGCCTTTAGCAGAAGCATTCAGGATTTTGATTACCAATATCAATTTTATGCTGCCTAAAAACAAAAAAGGAAATGTTATTTTTGTAACATCCACGGTAAAAGGAGAAGGGAAAACATTTACCTCTGTAAATCTGGCGCTTACTTTGGCTACACCAAGGAAAAAAGTGGTTATTATTGGATCTGATATCAGAAACCCGCAGCTACAAAGATACAATGAAAACAGGAGAGGGTTGATTGGTTTATCAGAATTTATGTATGATAACCAGATGGAAGCATCTGAAATTATTCATACCACTTCTTTTAATCCTCATTGTGATGTGATTTATTCAGGAGCCATTACGCCTAATCCAACTGAACTCTTGTCAAACGGCAGGTATCAGGAACTAATAGAAACTTTGAAACCAATGTATGACTATGTATTATTAGATACAGCACCGCTCATGTTGGTAACGGATTCTTTCCTGATTGCAGATGTAGCTGACGTTACGGTATATGTTACCAGGTCGGGTTATACAGAAAAAGAATTGTTAGGTTTTATCAACACACAAATCAAAGATAAAAAGATTAAAAATGTAGGTTTGGTTTTGAATGATGTGAATAAAATTCATAGTGGTTACGGCTATGGCTATAAATATGGTTATGGATACGGAGCAGAATCTAAAAAATCTTGGTGGAGCAGGCTATTCAAAAAATAAACTGCAATGCTTAAATAGTATTAACATATAGTCATTTTCCATAAATATGAAAAATCAGTTAAAAATTGCAATAATAGGTCTTGGTTATGTAGGGTTGCCTTTGGCGAGACTTTTTGCTACAAAATATCCTGTTATAGGATTTGATATTAATAAAGATAGAATTGCTGAACTACAAAGTGGAAAAGACTCTACTTTAGAAGTTGATGACCATCTACTGAGAGCGGTTCTTTTAGAAGAAAACCCTTTAAAAGAAAATGATGGAATAATCAATGGACTTTATTGCTCATGGGATATAAATGACATTTCTGAGGCTAATGTTTATATCATAACCGTTCCTACACCAGTAGATAAGCATAACCGTCCTGTGTTAGATCCTCTTTACAAATCAAGTGAAACTGTTGGATCGGTTTTATCAAATGGTGACATTGTTATTTATGAGTCAACGGTTTATCCGGGGGTAACCGAAGAAGAATGTGTGCCGGTTTTAGAAAAAGTTTCAGGTTTAAAGTTTAATCAGGATTTTTTTGTAGGTTATTCGCCGGAAAGAATTAATCCCGGAGATAAGGAACACACGGTTGAGAAAATTTTAAAAGTTACTTCAGGATCTACACCTGAAATTGGAAAAATTGTTGATGATCTTTATCAATCAGTAATTACTGCTGGAACACATTTAGCACCTACTATTAAAGTTGCTGAAGCCTCAAAAGTGATTGAAAATTCTCAACGTGATCTGAATATTGCTTTCATGAACGAGTTGGCTAAGATTTTTTCTTTAATGGATATTGATACCCATGACGTTTTAGAGGCGGCAGGAACTAAATGGAACTTTCTTAAATTTAAGCCAGGTCTGGTGGGAGGACATTGTATTGGAGTAGATCCTTTTTACCTTGCTCAAAAGGCACAGGAAATAGGATATTATTCTGAATTAATTTTAGCTGCAAGAAGATTAAATGATTCAATGGGAGCTTTTGTAGCATCTCAGGTTGTGAAACTGATGATTAATAATGATATTAGAATAAGAGGGGCGAAAATCCTAAACCTGGGAATTACCTTTAAAGAAAATTGTCCGGATATAAGAAATTCAAAAGCCATTGATGTCATTACTCATTTACAAGAATACGGAGCACAAGTGGTCACTTTTGATCCTTGGGCAAATGCTGATGAAGTCAAGCATGAATATAATATGAATTGTCTTTCAACGCTCCCTGAAAATGAAAAATATGATGCTATTGTTTTAACTGTATCTCATCAGGAATTTCTGCAGTTAGATCTAGAAAAGTTACTGAATGGTAATGGAGTGATATACGATGTAAAAGGAATTTTAAATAAAGAAATCATTAGCAGTCGTCTATAGTTTAGTCACCTTAAATGATTCATTTTATCTTTGTAAGATAAGTATCAATGGTCTGATTAATTTAGATGATCATAAAATTAAAACAATAAGTAATCCTTTTTGTTTTTTTAATTGGAATGAAAATATATAATATAATTTTATCGGGAGGTGTAGGAAGCAGGCTTTGGCCACTTTCGCGCAAGCAGCATCCTAAACAGTTCCTCAAATTATTTTCTGGTAAATCATTATTTGAATTAACCGCAGAGCGTAATCAAAAAGTTGTGGATCAAATTATGGTTGTAGGAAATACAGACCATATTGAATGGAGCAAACAGCTTTTAAAGGATATCTCACTTCCCAAAACTTTTATTACAGAAACTGTAGCCAGAAATACAACGGCTGCTATTGCATTTGCTGCTTTAGCCGTTGAGGCAGATGATATATTGATCGTTACTCCCTCTGATCATCTCATCCAAAACCAGGATGCTTATGAAACAGCAATAAAAGAAGCTATTGAATTAGCAAAAAAAGACTTTCTGGTCACTTTTGGTGTTGTTCCCTCGAAGCCTGAAACAGGGTATGGATATATTGAATATCAAGGCAAAGACGTTCTTTCTTTCAGAGAGAAGCCCAATACTGAAACAGCACAGGAATTTTTAGAAAGAGGAACTTTCCTTTGGAATTCCGGAATGTTTTGTTTTAAAGCGGGTGTGCTTTTAGAAGAGTTAAAAATCCATCAGCCAGAATTATTGGATAAGTGTAAAGCGGCATGGCATACATCAGTTGACCGTTGCTTAAATGCGGAAGCTTCACAGAAAATTCCTTCTATCAGTATCGATTATGCTGTAATGGAAAGATCAAGAAAAATTAAGGTAGT
Source organism: Chryseobacterium echinoideorum (assembly GCF_007474535.1). Classification (GTDB taxonomy): domain Bacteria; phylum Bacteroidota; class Bacteroidia; order Flavobacteriales; family Weeksellaceae; genus Chryseobacterium; species Chryseobacterium echinoideorum. The sequence continues at coordinate 95,998 of NZ_VKNW01000001.1, forward strand.
TTCTGCTCATTTTAGATGGAATGATTTAGGCTCTTTTGAATCATTGTATGATTATCTGCGCTCAACCGGTCATCCTGTAGATGAGAATGGAAATATGGTTGTTGGAACTGAAATTTTCACGGCTTTTGTTGGGCTAAAAAATTCAATTTTGGTACATACGCCTGATGCAATTCTTATTCTTCAGAAAGAGAAATCTCAGGATGTAAAGAAAATATATAATCAGCTGGAAAAATACCAATCCATTTTAAGATAGTAATCGTATGATTTCAAAAGATTCATTAATATATATTGCGGGACACAGAGGAATGGTAGGATCTGCTATCTGGAGACAGCTTTCAGCGAGAGGATATACCAACTTGTTAGGAATGACAAGTAAAGAATTAGACCTGAGAAGTCAGAGCGGAGTATTGAATTTTTTTGAAAAAAATAAGCCCTCTGTAGTGATTGATGCGGCAGCAAAGGTTGGAGGTATTTTAGCTAATAATTCTTATCCTTATCAATTTTTGATGGAAAACATGCAGATTCAGAATAATCTGATTGACGCATCATTAAAAATGAATATTGAAAAATTTATTTTTCTAGGCTCATCATGTATTTACCCAAAACTTGCACCGCAGCCACTTAAAGAAGAATATTTACTCACTGATTCTTTGGAGCCAACCAACGAATGGTATGCAGTAGCAAAGATTACCGGGATTAAAGCCGTAGAATCTATCCGAAAACAATTCGGGAAGGATTATGTATCTTTGATGCCGACCAATTTATATGGAACACATGATAATTTTGATTTGAACACTTCTCATGTGCTACCTGCCATGATAAGAAAATTTCATGAAGCGAAAGAAAATAACAACACACCGGTAATATTATGGGGATCCGGAACGCCAATGCGCGAGTTTCTTTTTGTGGATGATATGGCATCATCAGTTGTTTTCGCATTAGAAAACAAACTCCCGGAACATTTATATAATGTGGGAACAGGACAGGATTTAACGATTAAAGAACTAGCAGAATTAATTCAGAAAGTAACAGGTCATACCGGAGAAATCGTTTGGGATTCTGAGAAACCTGATGGTACTCCAAGAAAACTGATGGATGTCTCAAAAATGCATGAATTAGGATGGAAGCATACCATAGAACTTGAAGACGGAATTGCAAAAACCTATCAGTGGTTTTTACAAAATATCAACAATTTTAAAGAAGTAAAAATGAGGTAATAAATAGAGTTGAACAAATCAATTATCACTATCATTTTATAACAGATACATCTAAAAGATGAAAACAGCATTAATTACAGGAGTTACCGGACAGGACGGTTCATATTTAGCAGAGCTTTTACTGGAAAAAGGATATAAAGTTCACGGGATCAAAAGAAGAGCTTCTTCATTCAATACCCAAAGAATAGATCATTTATATCAGGATCAGCATGAGCAGAATGTGAATTTTACTTTGCATTATGGTGATTTGACTGATTCAACCAATATTATCAGAATTATTCAGGAAGTACAGCCTGATGAAATTTACAATTTAGGGGCGATGTCTCATGTAAAAGTATCATTCGATTCTCCTGAATATGTGGCGAATGTTGACGGAATTGGAACCTTAAGAATTCTTGAAGCTGTTAGGATTTTGGGTTTGGAAAAGAAAACAAGAATTTACCAGGCTTCAACCTCTGAATTGTATGGAGGCCTTCCCGAAAACAAAAATGCAGCGGGCTTTTATGACGAAAATTCTCCTTTCTATCCCCGTTCACCTTATGGAGCAGCAAAAATTTATGGTTTCTGGATTACCAAAAATTATCGCGAAGCTTATGGAATGTTTGCCTGTAACGGAATCTTGTTCAACCATGAATCTCCAAGAAGAGGAGAAACTTTTGTCACCCGTAAAATTACCATGGCAGTTGCTGCTATTGCCAAAGGCAAGCAGGAATGTTTGTATTTAGGAAATCTGAATGCACTTCGTGACTGGGGACACGCCAAAGATTATGTAGAAGCCATGTGGAGAATCCTTCAGCAGGAAAAGCCTGAAGATTATGTGATTGCGATGGGAGAAACCACTTCGGTAAGAGATTTTGTAAGAATGGCATTTAATGAAATTGGGGTAGAATTATCTTTTGAAGGTGAAAATGAAAGTGAAATTGCAAAAGTTAAAGCATGCAATAATCCTTTATATCAACTGGAAATTGGTAAAACGGTAGTTTCGGTAGATCCGGATTATTATAGGCCAACAGAAGTTGATCTTTTGATTGGTGATCCTACAAAAGCAAAAACTCAGCTGGGTTGGGAACCCCAATATGACCTTCAGGCTTTGGTAAGGGAGATGGTTGAAAGTGATTTGAGAATATAGTTTAAATTTTTCTGAAGGGTAAGTTATTATGATGAATTAAGTTAAACTTGTTCATGCATCAGACGATATAAGATAAAAAAAACATATAACTAAATACTTTAAAAAAATTAAAATTGAAAAAGAATCTAATTATATTTGGAACACGTCCCGAAGCTATTAAAATGGCCCCCTTGGTGAAAGAATTTCAAAAACATTCGGATTTTGAAACGAAAGTTTGCGTAACGGCACAGCACAGACAAATGCTGGATCAAGTACTTGATTTTTTTGAAATCACACCCGATTATGATTTAGATTTAATGAAACCAAATCAGAATTTATATTCTTTAACGGCAGATATTATTACCGAATTAAAATCTGTTTTAGAAGATTTTCAGCCGGATTTTGTGTATGTTCACGGCGATACAACAACAACAATGGCGGCAAGTATAGCCGGGTTTTATTGCGGTGCAAAAATATGTCATGTAGAAGCCGGTTTAAGAACAAATGACAAAAGATCTCCGTTTCCTGAAGAGATTAACCGTCAGGTTACAGGACGTATTGCAGATTATCATTTTTCACCTACTGAAAAATCAAAAAATAATCTTCTTGAAGAAAATGTCTCTGAGAAAAATATTTTGGTTACCGGCAATACGGTGATTGATGCTCTATTGGAAAGCTCTGAAAAAGTTTCTACAATTGAAAATGAAGAAATAGAACTGCTCAGGAAAATTGTTGATGCGAATAAAAAGCTTATTCTTGTTACGGGTCACAGAAGAGAAAATCACGGACAGGGGTTTATCAATATTTGTGAAGCATTAAAAGAGATTGCTTCTAAAAATTCTGATGTACAAATTATTTACCCAGTACATTTAAATCCCAATGTGCAAAAACCGGTTCACGAAATTTTATCGGGAATCGAAAATATTCAGCTGATAGATCCTTTGGCATATCCGGCTTTTGTTTGGTTGATGAATAAATCATACTTAATAATTACCGATAGTGGGGGTGTGCAAGAAGAAGCGCCAAGCTTAGGAAAACCGGTTTTGGTAATGAGAGATACTACAGAAAGACCAGAAGCAGTAGATGCAGGGACAGTAATTTTGGTGGGTACGGATAAACAAAAAATTGTTTCGGAATGTTTTAATTTATTAGAAAGCAAGGAAAAATATCAAAAAATGAGTAGTTTACACAATCCATATGGAGACGGAAAAGCATGTGAAAGAATAGTAAATTTTATTAAAAGTGTTTAAAAAACTTTTGTAAGGTGTTTTATAATAATCAATCACATATGAAAATTAAAAAGGTATTGAAATATAAGATTTATATTTTCTTAGAGTTTGAGGATTTTGAAATAATAAATTTGAGATGATTATTTTGAATAAAGTATATAATAAATTAGATTACTACTTAGATAAAATTTTTGAAATTTATTTAAAACTTATTTTTGGGGTACAAATCGGTAAGAATTGTAGGATTTCTAGAAAATGTTCAATAAGGTGTATTTATAAAAGTATTAAAATAGGGGACAATTGTATAGTAGAGCCATATGTAAGAATAAAAGCAATCCAAAACCATAATAAACGAGATAAAGTAATAAATATCAATTCTAATGTTTTTATAGGTTATGCCACAGTTATTGATAGTGGAAATTATATAGAAATAGGAAATTATACAATGATTGGTCCCCAAGTCTTTATTACGGACGTGGATCATAGGTTAGAGTTAAAAGATGTCCCAATTGCTTCACAAGGAAGTTTATTTGGTGAGACTATTATAAAAGAAAATGTCTGGATTGGTTCCCAAGTTCAAATTCTCAGAGGAAGTGTCATTCAAAAAAATTCAATAGTAGGAGCTAATTCTACTGTTTTATCTCAAATGGAAGAAGAGTCATTAATTGTAGGGATTCCGGCAAAAGTTAAGAAAACAATAGTACTTAAATAATGAATTTTTTACAAAAATCTTTTGTAACTGTTGTAGGAAAGTTTTTAGGAGCATTTTTAACATTGTTTATAAGTATCTTACTGGCACGAATCTTAGGAGTAGCAGATGTTGGTAAATATCAGCTTATGGTTACATCCCAAACTATGGCTATAACTTTTTTGGCAATGGGTTTTGGGAATGCTACGATATATATTGTAAATAATTTGAAAGAGAATAAAAGTAAAGTAGTATCTAATACATTTAAGTTCTATTCTATAATTAGTATTATTTTTACTTTTATATTTTTTTATATTTTATATATTAATACTGATTATTTTGGTAATTATTCTTATTTTCCTCTTTTCATATTTTCTTTAGGAGCTGGTTCCTTACTATTATATAATATACTTTTACCTATATTGTATATTGATTTAGACGTAATAAAACTCCAAATTCTATCAATTTTATCTTCTTTTTTGCTTTTAACAGGCTTGGTTTTATATTATTTTTTAGCGAGTCTAAATATTGATTTAGTTCTGTTTTTGGTAGGAATTAGCAACATCGTCTCATTGTTATTATTAATTTATTTTATCAGAAAGCAAATACGATTAGAAATAAAATTAGACTTTGTTTTATTACGGAAAATTTTTATTTATGGTATTAAAATATCATCTACAAATTTAGTTTTTATTTTTTCGTCAAATGTTGTTGTTTTCCTATTAAAACATTTTAATACTAATGGATTTGAAGATATCGGATTATATTCTCGAGCGACTGCTATCATAAATATTTTTACAATGCTACCAAGCAGTATTGGACCTTTAATTTATTCTAAATGGGCTTCGTCCAAAATTAATGTTTTGCATATTCAGGTAGAAAAAACAATACGAATATTGACTTTTCTGTCATTTATTTGTTTTATACTTGTACTGTTGGGCGGGGATTTTGTAATTACTTTTTTATACGGAAAAGAATTTATAATGGCAAAAGGTGCTTTATTAATCTTGTGTGGAAGTATTGTTTTTACATCAATTATTTTAGTATTAACTAATTTATTTTCCAGTATAGGTAAGCCTATGGTAACTTTATTGACATTTACAATATCATTAATTATAACATTTTTATTTTCATCAATATTAATTCCTATATACGGTATTGAAGGAGCCGCATTTTCTGTTTTGATAGGAGCTATTTATAATGCAATACATTTATTAATTGTAACAAAAAAAGTAATTTCTATAAATCTGATAAAGTCGTTTATAATAAGAAAAACAGATATTGAAGAAATTAAACATTTACTTAAATTCAAAAAAATATAATTCGTTTTTGTACAAACTAATGTACAAATTAAAGAGAAATAAAAATATTATTAGCATATTTATAAAATGAAGTCTATAAAACCGATAAAATATTTTGAAAATCTTGATGCATTACGAGGTGTGACCTGCTTATCTGTAGTTTTTTTTCATTTGCCAGCTTTTTTGAATGGTAATAATTCTATAATAAGCATTTTACAAGGATTTAATTGGCAAGGAGGAAAACTGGGAGTGTTTTTCTTTATGACTTTAAGTGGATTTTTAATTACTTATTTATTGCTTTCTAAAAATTATTTACAATCGAGGATTAATTACATATTTATTGAGCTTCTTAAGTTATAATTACTTTGAATCTCCATTTTTAAAATGGAAATCAAAATTTAAACCTAAAAATAATTAGAAATTATGGATAAGAAAAATATAGGTATTGTCACAACTTGGTTTGAAAGAGGAGCAGCATATGTTTCTAAACAATATATGGAAATATTGCAACAAGAACATAATGTTTTTATATATGCACGATCCGGCGAATCTTATGCCATAGGAAATCCTGCTTGGGATTTACCTAATGTCTATTGGTCTAAAAAAATAAATTCTCCATTCGTCGTTACAGTAATCGATAAGAAAGAATTTGTAAGATGGATAAAAAGAAATAAAATAGAAATTATTTTATTTAATGAGCAACATTGGTGGCCTCCATTAATATGGTGTAAAGAGCTAGGTATAAAAACTATTGCATATATTGATTATTATACCGAAGAAACGCTCCCCTTATTTAATAGTTATGATTTATTAATCTGTAATACAAAAAAGCACTTTGAGGCTTTTAAATGGCATAAAGGTGCAAGGTATATACCTTGGGGAACAGATTTAAACTTATTTAAGCCAAAATCAAATTATACAGAACCAAAAAAAGATATAACATTTTTCCACTCTTGTGGGATGAATCCTTTAAGAAAAGGAACGGATTTGTTGTTAAAATGTATTCCATTAATACAAAATGATACATTTAAAGTAATTATTCATACTCAAACTGATTTGCGAATATTTTTTCCTGATCTACACAGTCTCATTGATAATTTGATAAGTTCAAAAAAACTTGAAATTATACAAGAAACAATTAATGCTCCGGGATTATATCATCTGGGGGATGTGTATGTATATCCCTCTCGATTAGAAGGTATAGGATTAACTGTAGCAGAAGCTATTGCTTGTGGCTTACCAATAATAACTCCTGATTGTGGCCCAATGAACGAGTTTGTAAAAAAAGGAATTAGCGATACAGTAAGAGTAGAGAAATACTTCAGTCGTCATGATGGTTATTATTGGCCTCAAAATGAAGTAGATATATTCGATTTGTCAGATAAAATGTCTTGTTTTATTAAAAATAAACAAAATATTACTGAAATTAAAAAACAAAGTAGAGAGTATGCTGTTGAAAATTTAGACTGGTATAAAAATGCAAAAAAATTATTGCTTATTGTCAACGATAAAAATGAAGAGAAACGTGATATGACTGCAAAGATTAAAGCATTTGAAAATAAAGGGATAAAAAAATATAATAAATATTATTTAATGTTTCCTGTTTTATTTGATAAATTATTAATTAAAATGTAATGTTTTGAAATTACTGTTAATTTTTCTATGTATTTTTTTAACGTTATATAATGTTAATAACGTTTCATTAACTGTAACTTATAGTGATATTATATTTCTTGTTTTATTCATTATTTTTGTTAACGATGTGTTTAAAAAAGGCTTGTCTTTTGATAAATTTTCAAAATTATGGACTTTTTATTTAGCTATTTTAGTAATTTCAGGTTTAATTAATTTTACATTTTTAGAAGGAAGATTTTTGAATATATTTAAAACCTATTTCTTTAGCTTAGTATTATATATTATGGTCTATTCATACATACTGAAAAATAAAATAAAAATAAAAACATTCTGTATATATACTATTATTCTGTGTAGTTTTTTTTTAGTAAAAACATGGGGAGAGATGCAAAGTAAACTCAGCAACATAGATACTGGCTTTACAAACGTTGATTTATTTGAATCCTCATTGAATCTAAATACTTGGGGTTATATTTTAGTTTTATTTTTGGTATTTACATTTTACTGTTTAATCAGTAATATTTATACAAAATTTAGCCTAATGTTTAGTGCTGTAATTTTAATCTTTATATTTTTCAGTTACAGTAGAACAGCATACAGTCTTTCTATTTTATCAATTGTATGGACATTTCTTTTCGTAAACAAAAGAAACATAAGAAATATCATTATTCCTGTACTTTTTATAAGTATAGTATATCTATTATGGGAAACACTAGGAATTAAAACTTCTGATGCGGCATTAGATTTTATTGATAAAAAATCTGGTAATTATGGAGATGATCTTATTAACACTAGATTTTATATTATTAATATTGAACCTCTTATCGAAAACTACGAAAAATTCAATCCTATTCAGGCGTTTATTGGGGACGGTGTCTCAGTTCAGCATAGCTTTTTTTCCCATACACTTATTGTTACAGGAATTATTGGGTTTGTTATATATTTAAAAAGATATATTTATATAATAAAATATTTATATTCAAGTATTAAAAAAAAGGTGCAAACTAAAAAAGCAAAAATGTTATTACTCTTAGTTATTATTATTTTAATAAATGATTTTGTTACCAATGTTTCTGCATATTTGCCATTTGCAGCATATTTATCTTCTGTCATAATGGCATATATTATGGCAGATATTAATAAAATAAAAATGTATGGAGTTGAAAGAAAGCAATGTTAAAAATATAATATTTCCTATTGAATTTAATCATTTTTCAGGAGGGATGATACATTCCGTAATGGATTTAGCAGAAGCATTAACTGAAAATTATAATGTATATGTATTAGCAAATAAGGAAGCTGAAGTATTGAAATTTAATAATAAAATAAAACCTTTGGTTTTAAAAACAAATTGGTCAATTTCTATAAATAAACCAATAAAGACACTCAAAACATATTTTAAGGTGAGACAGCTTTTAAAAAGCTTCAATAAAAAAAATACTATCGTCTTTACAAATAATGTAGGAAGTGAATTAATATTTTCAGGATTTGGATTTTTACCAGCTGTACCTTTAAATCGGATTTTTGTTTCAAGAGGTGGATGTTATGAAGGGAAAACAGGCTACTTTATTAAAAAAGGATTTAACAGCATCAAACATTTTGTTGCAACATCAAAACACCAGTCAGATATCCTCGAAAATATCGGTATTATTAAAAGTAAAATAACAATTATTAATAATGGTATTGATATTAATAGAAGCTTAGGGTATCAATATCAGTTTCAAAAACAAAATAGAATAAGATTATCAATCGTAGGCTATATAAGTGAAAATAAAAATCAGATTTTAGCAGTAGAAGTTTTAAAATCACTTATTAAAAAAGGATATGACGTAGAATTGAATATTTATGGTCTTGCTGTAGCAGATTCAGATAAAAAATATAAGAATAAATTATTACTAAAAATTAAAGAACTTGAGCTGGATAATAGAATTAATTTCAAAGGATTTAAGTCTGATGTAAAGAATATTTATGAAAATACAGATATTTTATTGTCATGTTCTCTCTCAGAAGGTTTTGGGCGTGTAGTTGTAGAAGCTATGGCGTTTGGAATTCCTTGTGTGGGCTTAAAACAATCAGGTGGGCTTAATGATATTATTATCAATAATGTAAATGGCTTTCTTACAAGTACCGACAAAAATAATATCGCATGTAAAATCGAAGAGCTAATTAATAAGTCAGAAATAAGAAATGAAATAAGCATTAATTCTATAAATTCTTATGAATCAATGTTTAGTAAAAAAATAATGATTGATAAATACATAAACTTTTTAAAAACAAAAGTCGTATGACGATTTTATATCTTTACGCAGAGCTAATGGGATACCAAATTCCTGTTTTTAAAGAATACGTCGAACAATACAAAGCTAAGGTTCATGTAGTTCACTGGGATAAAAATAAATTAACACCGTATCAACCTCCAAAAATTGATGATGTATTTTATTATGCAAGATCTAAATATGAACATATAGCGCTTGAGGAATTGGTATCGGAGATTAAGCCGGATATTGTTTACGTCTCTGGTTGGATGGATAAAGGATATCTGAGAATTTGTAAAATTCTAAAACTAAGAGGAATTCCAATTGTAGCAGGAAGTGATACCCAAGTAAAAAAAACATTAAAACAAAAACTTGGTGTGATTTATTTTAAATTGTTTTTGAAAAAATACTTTAGTTATATTTGGGTCGCTGGACCTTATCAATATGAGTATGCAAGAAAATTAGGTTTCACTAAAAATGAAATTATTTTTAATTGTCTATCGGCAGATATCACTTTATTCAGTCTTCAATCTCCAAAAAAAATAGTTCCCAAAAAATTTATTTTTGTTGGAAGATTAGAACAAATTAAAGGAGTCGAAATATTACTTGATGCTTGGAAGGCAATTAGTGATAAAAAAGATTCAACCCTAACTTTTGTAGGCAATGGCAGTTTGAAAAATACTATTTTGTCGCGTAATATAGAAGTTATTGATTTTCTTCCGCCAGAAAAATTATCAATCTTATTAAAAAATTATGGAATTTTAATCTTACCTAGTCTAGAGGAGCCTTGGGCATTAGTTATACAAGAGGCTATGGCATCTGGACTCCCAGTAATTGCATCTAATCTATGTGGTGCTGCGCCAGTATTTATTACAAATAATTTCAATGGTTTTCTGATCAATCCTAATAATATTGAAGAATTAAAAAATAAAATAAATTATATTATAAATCTTGAAGAAGAGAAACTTGTAGATTTAGCTAAAAATGCTTTGGAGAAGTCTACTGTAATTACTCCAAAATTAGTTGCTGCATCATTTATTTCTGTGATTTAGATTTTTTTATTTACATACTTATAATATAATAAATTATTGAAAATGATTTTAGGAATAGATGCTTCGAATATAAAAGCAGGTGGTGGATTGACACATCTAAAAGAAATTATTAAATGTGGAAACCCAGAAAAATTTGGTATTAATAAAGTAATTGTCTGGTCAAATAATAATACTTTAAAAGCACTACCCGATAATACTTGGCTAGTGAAGAGAACTCACCCTTATCTCAACAAATCATCATTTTGGTCTTTCATTTTTCAAATTTTTATTCTCTCAAATAAAGCAAAAAAAGAAAATTGTAATCTTATTTTCGTACCTGGTGGAACCTTTTTAGGTACATTTAGAAAGATTGTATCAATGAGCCAGAATATGTTGCCATTTGAAAAGTTGGAACAAAACAGATTTACAGCTTGGAAGACAAAATTAAGATTTCAAGTACTTTATTTCACTCAATCAATAACCTTTAAAAAATCAAAAGCAGTTATTTTTTTAACGAGCTATGCAAAAAACTACATAATTAAAAAAATCAAATTAAAGAATAGATACGAAATTATTCCTCATGGTATTAATCTTAACTTTCTTAATGAGCCAAAAACACAGAATCCTATAAGTTTTTATTCAAAAACACAACCTTTTAAATTATTATATGTTTCGATTGTTACTGTTTATAAACATCAATGGAATGTCGCTGAAGCTGTAATTAGGTTAAATAAAGAGGGATATCCTGTGGAGTTGGATTTAGTGGGTGATTTTATAAATGATTCCTTAGAAAAAGTAAACAAAATTAAAAGTACAGATAAATACAATTGTATTAATTATAAAGGCTTAATTCCTTATGAGGAACTTGCATCTATTTATAAGAATGCGGACGGTTTTATTTTTGCGTCTTCATGTGAAAATATGCCTATAATTTTAATTGAAGCTATGACAGCTGGTTTACCTATTTCGTCATCTAATATGGGACCTATGCCAGAAGTACTAAAAGATGGAGGATTTTATTTTGATCCTTTAGATGTTAATTCCATTTATTTGGCATTAAAAGAAATGTTAGATAATGAGAAACTTCGTCAACAAAAATCGTTAATTTCATACAATAATTCAATTTCCTATACTTGGAAAGAATGCTCTGATAAGACTTTCTATTTTTTATCTACAATAGCAAAACAATCATAAATGAAAATACAAAATAAAACACTTTTAATAACGGGAGGTACAGGCTCATTCGGGACAGCTGTTCTCAACCGTTTTTTACAAACCGACCATTTTAAAGAAATCCGTATTTTTTCTCGTGACGAGAAAAAGCAGGATGACATGAGAAACCTATACAAAAACGATAAAATTAAATATTATATCGGTGATGTTAGAGATTTTTCCAGTGTTGAGCCGGCTACAATAGGTGTAGATTATATCTTTCACGCTGCAGCATTAAAACAGGTGCCTTCGTGCGAGTTTTTTCCGATGCAGGCAGTGAAAACCAATGTTGAAGGTACTCAAAATGTGATACGTGCAGCTACTGCGAATAAAGTACAAAAAGTAATCTGCCTTTCTACGGATAAAGCAGCTTATCCTATCAATGCAATGGGAATTTCCAAAGCAATGATGGAGAAAGTAGCCGTTGCAGAATCCAGAAATACCTCTGAAACTGTAGTTTGTCTTACTCGTTACGGAAATGTAATGGCTTCCAGAGGATCTGTAATTCCTTTGTTTCTGAATCAGATTCAGAAAGGAGAGCCGATTACCATTACAGATCCTAATATGTCTCGTTTCTTTATGTCTTTAGAAGATGCGGTAGATTTGGTTTTGTTTGCTTTTGAACACGCAAATCCTGGAGATTTATTTGTAAACAAAGCTCCTGCGGGAACCATTGGTGATCTGGCAAAAGCATTAATTGAATTAACAGGTAAAGAAGTTCCTGTAAAAGTAATAGGAACCCGTCACGGAGAAAAATTGTATGAAACACTTTGTACACGTGAGGAAATGGTTAAAGCAGAAGATATGGGCGATTTTTATCGCATACCTGCAGATAATAGAGATCTGAATTATGCACAGTATTTTTCTGAAGGTGAAGAAGATATTTCAAAGATTGAAGATTATCACTCTCATAATACAGAACAACAAGGGGTAGAAGGATTAAAAAAACTAATTTCCACCTTACCATTGATCCGAAAAGAAGTTTTTGGGGAAGATGTTATGCAGTATCCTTATTAGCACTTGATGATTGGTAAATAGTGATTAGTGATTAGTAATTAGTATTTGAGGATTTGACGAGATATGAGAATGCGTAAATATTTAGAAGTAAAGAAAAACCGAAGGAACTAATGACCAATAACCAATTACAAATTACTGGTAGCAGACATCAGGACGAACGAGGAATCATTACTTATAATAATGATTTTAATGCATCACAAATCAAAAGAATTTACACTATAGAAAACACCTCAACAGAATTTATTCGTGGTTGGCAAGGTCATAAAGTAGAGCAGAGATGGTTTGCATGTATGAAAGGAAGTTTTGAAATTTCTGTAATCAGAATAGATGATTTTGAAAATCCGTCTAAAGATTTAACAATTCAGAAATATCTTTTAACAGAGGAAGTATTAACTTACCTGCATATTCCTTCCGGCTGTATCACTGCAATTCAGTCAAAAGAAGAAGACAGTAAGCTATTGGTTTTAGCCGATTATGGTTTGGGGGAAATTAGTGATGAGTACAGATATAGTTTAGATTATTTTAATAATATATAAGCATAAGATTTTTAACTAATTGATATTTCTCAATAGTTTAAGTTTGCCAAAAGCATTTAAAAAATGAAAAAAATCGGAATTACCGGTCAGAATGGTTTTGTCGGAAGACATTTATACAATACTTTAGGTTTGTTTCCTGAAGAATTTAAACTTATAGATTTCAAAAAAGAATATTTTGAAGATCAAAACCAACTTGATCAATTTGTGAAACAGTGTGATGTTATTGTACATCTTGCTGCAATGAACCGACACGAAAACGAGGAATTCATCTATGAAACCAATGTTGGTTTAGCAAAAAAGTTAGTTGATTCACTTGTAAGAACAGCATCAAAAGCTCACGTTATGATTTCTTCTTCAACTCAGGAAGAAAGAGATAATTTATACGGAAAATCAAAAAAAGAAGGAAGAGAAACTTTAGCCGACTGGGCTGAAAAGAATGGAGGAAAAATTACAGGATTAATCATTCCCAATGTTTTCGGAGCTTTCGGAAAACCTTTTTACAATTCTTTCATTGCTACTTTCTGTCATCAATTAACCCACGGAGAAACTCCTACAATTGCTACAGATGGAGAAGTGAAATTAATTTATGTTCAGGAATTGGTTGATATCATCATTTCTGAAATAAGAGAAGGCAACAGCAAATCTGAGTTTTTCATTGAACCTACCGCAACAAAAAAAGTTTCTGAAGTTTTAGCATTATTAAATGACTATAAAACGAAATACTTTGACGGCGGCGAAATTCCAGTAATTAATGATACGTTTGAACATAATTTATTCAATACTTATCGTTCATACATTGACTATAAAACTCATTATCCGGTAAAATTTACGCAGCATACAGATCCGCGCGGGGCTTTTGTGGAAGTCATTCGTTTGGGAATTGGCGGACAATGTTCATTTTCAACAACCGTTCCGGGAATTACCCGCGGAAATCATTTTCATACAAGAAAAATTGAAAGATTTGCAGTGATCAAAGGAAAAGCTTTAATCCAACTTAGAAAAATTGATTCTGATGAGGTTTTAGATTTTTATTTGGATGGAGATGAGCCTGCTTATGTTGATATGCCAGTCTGGTACACGCACAATATCAAAAATATTGGAGAAGAAGAATTGTACACAATTTTTTGGATCAACGAAGCATTCAATCCTGAAAATGCAGATACTTATTTTGTAGAAGTTTAAATTTTATTTAAATTAAGGCTGAATCAAAGGATAACAGCAAATAGCTATATGAAAAAACTAAAAGTAATGACGGTTGTTGGAACACGACCGGAGATTATTAGATTATCAAGAGTATTAGATGCTTTAGACGCATCCGAAGCAGTAGAACATATCATTGTACATACTGGACAAAATTACGATTACGAATTAAATCAGATCTTTTTTGAAGATTTAGGACTTCGTAAACCGGATTATTTTCTTGAAGCTGCCGGAAAAACAGCAACAGAAACAGTAGGAAATATTTTAATTAAAATAGATCCTTTATTGGAAGAACTAAAACCGGATGCATTTTTGGTTTTAGGAGATACCAATTCTTGTTTGTGTGCAATTCCTGCAAAGAAAAGACATATTCCTATCTTCCACATGGAGGCAGGAAACAGATGTTTTGATCAGAGAGTGCCGGAAGAAACCAACCGTAAAATTGTAGACCATACTTCAGATATTAACCTAACTTATTCTGATATTGCAAGAGAATACCTTTTAAGAGAAGGTCTTCCTGCAGATAGAATCATCAAAACGGGTTCTCCAATGTTTGAAGTTTTGACTCATTATTTACCGCAAATTGATGCGTCAAATGTTCTTAAAAAATTAAATTTAGAGGAAGGTAAATTCTTTGTAGTTTCATCTCACAGAGAAGAAAATATCAATTCTGAGAAAAATTTCAGAGGACTGATGACTTCATTAAATGCAATTGCCGAAAAATACCAATATCCGATTATTGTATCAACGCATCCGCGTACTCAAAACATGATTGATAAGATGCGGATTGAAATGCGTCCGGAAATTCAGTTTTTAAAACCTTTGGGATTTCATGATTATAACGCATTGCAGAAAAGAGCATACGCTGTTTTATCAGATTCCGGAACTATTTCAGAAGAATCTTCAATATTAAACTTCAGAGCCTTAAATATTCGTCAGGCTCATGAAAGACCGGAAGCAATGGAAGAAGCAAGTGTGATGATGGTAGGTTTGTCTCCGGAAAGGATTTTACAGGGTTTAACGCAGGTTTTGCAGCAAAAAGTAGGAATGGAGAGAAATTTCAGATCTGTCTCTGATTATTCAATGCCGAATGTTTCTGAGAAAGTGGTAAGAATTATCATTTCTTATACAGATTATATTAAAAGAACAGTTTGGTCGGAAGAAATTTAAAAATGAATATACTTTTTTTGACTTTAGTTGAAATCAATTCTGTAGAAGATAGAGGTATTTATCAGGATTTGTTGCGGAAATTTCGCAATGAAGGTCATGATGTTACCATTGTAACACCTGTTGAAAGAAGGAAAGGAATTCCAACTAATTTCAGTGAAAAAGAAAATGTTTCTATTCTTCAGGTAAAAACATTTAATATTCAGAAAACCAATATCATCGAAAAAGGTATAGGAACTTTGGCTATTGAATATCAATATCTTTCAGCGATTAAAAAACACCTTGCCAATAAAAAATTTGATTTGGTATTATATTCTACCCCGCCAATTACATTTGTCAAAGTAATTGAATATATAAAAAAAAGAGATCATGCAAAGTCTTATTTACTTTTAAAAGATATTTTTCCGCAGAATGCTGTAGATATGAATATGATCAAAAAGAATGGTTTTTTGCATAGACAGTTTGTAAGGAAGGAGAAAAAATTATATAAGATTTCAGATACCATCGGATGTATGTCTCCTGCAAACGCAGATTTTATTTTGAGGCATAATTCGGAGATTGAGAAAAGCAAAGTTGAAGTGAATCCGAATACAATTGAGCCTAAAGATTTCAATTATTCAGAAGATCAGAAAATTGCCATTCGTAAAAAATATGGAGTTCCTGTTGACAAAAAGGTTTTGATATATGGTGGCAATTTAGGAAAACCACAAGGTTTAGATTTTCTGTTGGAAACTATTGGGGCAACTAAAATTGAAAGTATATTTTTTTTAATTGTAGGAGATGGTACAGAATTTTCAAAAGTTCAGGAGTGGTTTAATAATATAAAACCGTATAATGCAAAACTCCTGCAACGTTTGCCAAAGGATGATTATGATCAGCTTTTATCTTCCTGTGATGTAGGTTTAATATTTTTGGACAGAAATTTTTTAATTCCTAACTTCCCATCTCGCCTCTTATCCTATCTGGAAATGAAAATGCCGGTAATTTCAGCTACAGATCCCAATACGGATATTGGAGATATCATTGAAGATGCAAATTGTGGTTACAAAGTCATTGCCGGAGATCAAGCCGAAATGCAGATAAAACTTAAAAATCTAATACATGATGATGTACAGACTTTAGGAAATAATGCATTTAGGTTATTAGAGAAAGAATATTTAGTTGATAGATCTTATAATCTGATTATAGAAAAAATATAGAGATGTACAAAAACTATTTTAAACGCCTTTTCGATTTTTTCGTAGCCTTATTTGGGCTGTTGCTACTCAGTCCGATATTTGTATTAGTGATGGTGAGTTTATACTTTGCCAATAGCGGCAAACCATTCTTTTTTCAGGCAAGACCAGGAAAAGATGATCGTATCTTTAATATTATTAAGTTCAAAACAATGAACGACAAAAAAGATATTCATGGAAACCTTCTTTCCGATGCAAAAAGGCTTACTCCAATAGGAGCTTTTGTCAGAAAAACATCTTTAGATGAGCTTCCACAATTAATTAATGTTTTAAAAGGAGATATGTCATTGATTGGTCCCAGACCTTTGTTGCCGGAATATTTATCTTTATATAATCATACTCAAAAGCGTCGTCATGAAGTTAGACCAGGAATTACAGGTTGGGCACAAATAAATGGCAGAAATGCTATTTCGTGGACAAAGAAGTTTGAACTGGACGTTTGGTACGTCGATAATCTAAGTTTCATGACAGATTTAAAAGTTTTTTTGATGACATTTAAAAAAGTTTTTAAAAGTGAAGGTATTTCACAGGAAGGTCAGGCTACAATGGAAGCTTTTAATGGAAGTAATTAACTAAATTAACATCCTATAATGTACTTATACGGAGCAAGCGGACACGGAAAGGTAATTGCTGAAATTGCTGAAGAAAATAATATTGCTATAGACGCATTTATAGATCAAAATGTTTTAAAAACCAAGTTTTTAGAATACAAAGTTTTGCACGGCATTCCTGATATGGATGCAGATTTTATAATTTCTATAGGAAATAATTTTACTCGAAAAAAAATTGCCGATTCAAATCCTACTCTGAATTTTATGAAATTATTTCATCCGAGATCAATTATTTCTAAAAGATGTGTAATCAATATTGGAACTGTTGTAATGGGAGGTGTTACCATTAATCCTGAATCAAAAATTGGCAGACATTGCATTATTAATACCAACTCTTCGATAGATCACGACTGTATTATTGAGGACTTTGTACATATTTCTCCAAATGTAGCATTAGCAGGTGATGTAAAAGTAGGTGAAGGTACTCATATTGGAATTGGAGCAAATATAATTCAGGGCATAAGAATAGGAAGGTGGTGTACAATCGGAGCAGGAGCTGTTATAATTAAAGATATTCCTGACGGAGCTACAGTGGTTGGGAATCCCGGAAGAATTATAAAAATTAAAAATAATTAGTAATATTTCACATTAAATATATGAACTCAAAAATATGGCTTTCCTCGCCACATATGGGTGGAAACGAACAAAAATACGTAAATGAAGCTTTTGAATCTAATTGGGTTGCCCCTTTGGGACCAAATGTTGATTGCTTTGAAAAAGATTTGGAAACCTTTTTAAACGAAAATGTGAAAGTTGCAGCACTTTCTGCAGGGACGGCAGCGTTGCATTTAGCTTTGATTGAATGTGGAGTTCAACATGGGGACGAAGTGATTTGCCAGTCAATGACATTTTCTGCCTCCGCAAACCCAATCGCTTACTGCGGCGCAACTCCCGTTTTCATTGACTCCGAAAAAGATACCTGGAATATGTGCCCGGTTGCTTTAAAAGAAGCTGTGGAAGACAGAATTTCTAAAGGGAAAAAGCCCAAAGCAATTATTGTTGTTCATTTGTATGGTATGCCTGCAAAAATGGATGAGATTTTAAAAATTGCTTCGGAATATGAAATTCCTGTTATTGAAGACGCTGCCGAAGCTTTAGGATCAACTTATAAAGGTAAATCCTGCGGAACTTTTGGACGATTCGGCATTTTATCTTTTAATGGAAATAAAATCATAACAACTTCCGGAGGTGGAGCTTTGGTTTGTCATAACCAGGAAGATAAAGATAAAGCGGTTTTCCTTTCAACTCAGGCAAGAGATAATGCTCCTCACTATCAGCACTCTCACATCGGCTATAATTATCGTATGAGCAATATTGTAGCGGGAATTGGTCGTGGACAAATGGAAGTTTTGAATGATAGAGTAGAAGCACGCAGAAAGATGCATGATTTCTATGTTGAAATATTTAAAAACATCGAAGGTGTTGAAGTGTTTTCAGAACCAACTGCTGATTATTTTTCTAATCATTGGCTTTCTGCAATTGTTGTAAATCCGGAGATTACCGGGAAAACACGAGAAGATTTAAGACTGGCTTTCATGGAAGATAATATAGAATCACGCCCTTTATGGAAGCCGATGCATTTGCAGCCTGTTTTCGCTGATGCACCTTATTACGGAACAGATGTTTCCGAAAAATTATTTAATGATGGTCTTTGTTTGCCTTCAGGATCCAATCTTACGGATGAAGATCGCAAAAGAATCAAAACCATGATCAATAATTTTTTTAATAAATAATTTAAAATTGGTTAAAAGCATCAATCAATTATATCATAATTTCAACCAAAGCGGGGCAGTGATCTGAATGCACTGCCTCTTTTAAAATCACAGCGCGGGATAACTGGTCTTTTAGTGAATACGAAGTGAAGTTGTAATCTAAACGCCATCCTTTGTTTTTAGCTCTGGAATTCTGTCGGTAACTCCACCAAGTGTAATTATCCGGCTCGCGATTAAAATATCTGAAACTGTCAATGAGTTCGCACTCCTCAATAAAACGGGTCATCCATTCGCGTTCCATCGGCAAAAATCCGGATACATTTTTAAGACGAACAGGATCATGAATGTCTATCGCATGATGACATATGTTGAAATCTCCCGAGATAATAAGATTAGGAATTGTCTTTTTTAAATTTTTAATATAATCTAAAAAATCATAGCAGAACTGCATTTTAAAATCCAGCCTTTCTATATTAGATGCCGAAGGTACATATACCGAAATAACCGAAAACCCTTCAAAGTCGGCACGCATTATTCTTCCTTCATTATCATAGCTTTCGATACCGCAACCATATTCAACATGATTAGGTTTTATTTTAGAGGCAATCCCGACTCCGCTGTATCCTTTCCTTACTGCAGAATGCCAATAGCTTTTATAGCCTGCTTTTTCAAGACTTTCGATATCAATCTGATCCGTTCCTGCCTTACTTTCCTGAATACAGATTATATCAGGATCAGCAGTGTTCAGCCATTTTAAAAAGTCTTTGGTAAATGCTGCTCGGATTCCGTTGACATTGTAAGTAATTAATCTCATATTTCAAAAATATAAAAATTCGGGCAGAAATATTTGAATTTTCCGCCCGAATCAGTTTACATTTAGATCAGCAATCAAGTTTAAGGTAATGCCAGATTATTTTGGCTCCAGAATACTGATGGGAATAATACATTCCTCCAGAGAAATTCCGCCGTGCTGATATGTTTCTTTATAATAATTTACAAAATGATTGTAATTTTTGGGATAAGCAAGGAAAATATTATTTTTAGCAAAAATATATTTTGAGCTTAGATTTCCTTTAGGTAAAAATAGCTTTTCAGGATTTGTTATAGCCCAAACATCGCTTTCGTCATAGGTTAGACTTTTTCCGGTTTTATAGCGAATGTTGGTAGAGGTTTCTCTGTCCCCTACAACGCGGCTTGGTTTTTTGACATAAACAGTTCCGTGATCAGTGGTGATGACCAGTTTAAATCCGTTTTCAGCTGCGCTTTTAATGATTTTTATTAATGAAGAATTTTCAAACCAGTTCATCGTTAAAGATCTGAATGTTTTATCATCGCGAATCAGCTGATCTACAATGTGATTGTCGGTTTTTGCATGAGATAAAATATCAATAAAATTGTAGACAATTACCAGAAGATCATTGTTTTTGTGCTGATTAAAATCTTCATAAATCTTTTTTTCAAAATCAGCATTCAACACTTTCAGATATTTCATTGATTTTGAATTAAGACCGATTCTTTTCATCTGATCTTCAAGAAAATCACGTTCAAATTCGTTTTTATTTCCTTCTTCATTATCATTGAACCATTTGTCAGGAAAACGCTTCTCAATTTCTGAAGGCAAAAGTCCTGCAAAGAAAGAATTTCTCGCATACTGTGTTGCAGTAGGCAAAATGCTGTAATAGTAATCTTCTGAAACTTTGTTATAAAATTTTGTAAAAAGAGGTTCAATCACTTTCCATTGATCATAGCGAAGATTGTCGATCATCAGAAGCAAAACTTTATCTTTTTCAACTTCTGGTTTTATTTTATCTTTAAAAAGGGTATGGCTCATCATCGGCTTTTCCGAACCTTTCAGCCATTCTTCGTAATTATTCTCAATAAACTTGGCAAACTGAATATTGGCTTCCTCCTTTTGTGACTGTAGCAGGTCTGAGAATTCATTATCAGTTACCTTATCGAATTTCAGTTCCCAGTTGATGATTTTTTTGTAATAATCTGCCCATTCCTGATACGTTTTCAGATAAGAAAGTTCCATGGAAAGGTTTCTGAATTCCTGCTGATATTGCAGAATAGTTTTTTGCTCTACTAAATTATCTTCCTGCAGGTTTTTTTTCAGTGAAAGTAATATTTGATTGGGATTCACAGGTTTTAGAATGTAATCGGCAATCTGAGAGCCGATGGCTTCTTCCATGATATGCTCTTCTTCACTTTTGGTAACCATTACGATTTTCAGTGAGCTGTCTCTCTGTTTAATCATCGGAATAGCTTCCAGTCCCGAGATTCCGGGCATATTTTCATCAATTAATGTTAACGCAAACTTTTCAGATTCAATAAGTTCTAAAGCTTCATTTACATTGTTAACAGGCGTTACCTGATAACCTTTTTTTTCGAGAAAAACGATATGCGGTTTCAGCAGATCTATTTCATCGTCAATCCATAATATTTTATCTGACATACAAGTTTTATTTTTTTGTTGAGTAATGGCATCAAAATTACGACCAATTAATTTTAATTTCTCACAAAATGATCACCTTAAAAGTTAAATCTTAGTTAAAAGAATTTTGATCGTTAATTAAAATGCAATTTTTATATGAAGATATGATAAATATTGTAATCTCAATAGATGCAAATTAAATTCTGGTAATAATAATCTTCTGTATAGCTAATTCTGGGTTTAAAAAGTTAATTTTGCATACTTCATCCTAATTTCTATGCAGAACAAGCTTAAAATCATCAACGATCCGGTACACGGTTTTATAAAAATTCCTCATGAAATTCTTTTTGATGTAATTGAGCATCCCTATTTCCAAAGATTAAGGAGAATTTCACAGACAGGTCTTCTTAACCTTATTTTTCCCGGAGCAACTCATACAAGATTTCACCACGCAATAGGAGCCATGCATCTAATGTTTACTGCTTTAGAAACTTTAAAACAAAAAGGTGTGAAAATTTCGGAGGATGAAGAAAAAGGAGCCATGTTGGCCATTTTGATGCACGACATTGGTCATGGTCCTTTTTCACACGCATTGGAAAGCATGCTGATGGATGACTGGCATCATGAAAAACTTTCTTTGTTGTTGATGAGCAGGCTAAATGATGAGTTTGATGGGCAGTTGTCTGTGGCAATTCAGATGTTTCAGGGGAAATACCACAGAAAATTTTTCAATCAGCTAATCAGCTCCCAGTTGGATGTTGACAGGTTAGATTATCTTAACAGAGACAGTTTTTTTACCGGAGTTTCTGAAGGAAATATCAATACCCAGAGAATCATTTCTATGATGAATGTCTGTGAAGATGAGTTGGTAATTGATGCAAAAGGAGTTTATTCTATTGAAAATTTTTTAACGGCAAGAATGTTTATGTATTGGCAGGTTTACTATCATAAAACATCAGCTTTGGCAGAATTTATTTTAGTGAAAATTTTAGAAAGAGCTAAATATTTGTCTTCTCAGGGAATAAATCTGCCGGCAACAGAAAATCTGAAGTATTTCCTCAACAGAAGTAAAAGTGCAGCTACGGAAGAAGATATTCTGCGCTTTACTGAGCTGGATGACAATGATATTATTCAGGCAATGAAAATTTGGCAGACGGCAGATGATTTTATTTTATCTTACTGGTGTAAATGTGTTGTTCAAAGAAACCTTCCAAAAACAATTATTTCCTCAAAACCTTTTGAAAAAGATTTTATTATGGAAAAGATAAGAATGAGCAATGAATTTTTCGGAATTGATAATTCGGAAGAACTAGTCAATGAGATACAAAGAGAATTAAGACCTTATAATACAGAAAAACAGCCTATCTATCTCTTACAGAAAAGCGGAAATATCATCAAGTTAAACGAATCCGAAGATCAGCTCTTGTCGGGATTGATTATGAATAAAACCCAACGTTACATTCTCGCTTTTCCGAGAATATGAATTTGTTTTTCATAAAATATTCTTAAAAACACCCTTCCATAAATTAAAAAATGTTTGCGAATAATAGAATTTCTTATCTTTGCAGAATATGGAATTTACAGCTTCGCAGATTGCAAGTTTTATTGATGGGAAAATTATAGGTGATGAAAATACACTTATAACGGGCGTTTCTCCTATTGAGAGCGGTGAAAAAGGGCATCTTTCATTTATTGCTCAGGATCGTTTTGCTCATCATCTCGAAACTTCAAAATGTTCTGTTCTTATCGTAAGTGAGAAACTCATTACTAGGAGTCAGTACAACTCAACCATTATCTCGGTAAAAGATGCTTATCTTTCTTTTCAGATTCTGATGAATCTTTATCAGGAAATGCAGGGAAGAAAAGAAGGGATTGAGGATGGTTCTTCTATCCATGATACTGCCGTGATTGGCGAAAAAGTTTATATTGGCGCATTTACCTATGTTTCCCAAAAAGCTAAAATTGGCGACGAAACTCAGATTTTTCCACAAGTGTATATTGGGAAAGGTGTTAAAATAGGAAAAAATTGCAAAATTGACAGTGGAGCCAGGATATATGACTATTGTATTATTGGTGATAATTGTGTCATTCATTCCAATACTGTAATTGGAGGTGACGGATTTGGATTTCAGCCGACCCCGGAAGGATTTCAAAAAATTCCTCAATTGGGTAATGTAATCATTGAAGATAATGTTGAAATAGGTTCAAACTGTAGTATAGACCGTGCAACAATCGGTTCAACGGTGATTGGCAAAGGAACCAAAATAGATAATTTAATACAGATTGCCCACAATGTGAAAATCGGAGCCAATAATGTCATTGCGGCTCAGGCAGGAATTGCAGGTTCTACAACCATCGGTGACTGGAATCAGATTGGAGGACAGGTAGGAATCGTAGGACACATCAAAATCGGAAATCAGGTGAAAATTCAGGCTCAGAGCGGTGTGAACTCTAGTGTGAATGACAGAGAAACAATGTATGGTTCGCCTGCAATCAACTATAATGATTAT
The DNA here is from genome assembly GCF_007474535.1 of Chryseobacterium echinoideorum. Classification (GTDB taxonomy): domain Bacteria; phylum Bacteroidota; class Bacteroidia; order Flavobacteriales; family Weeksellaceae; genus Chryseobacterium; species Chryseobacterium echinoideorum. The sequence goes on from NZ_VKNW01000001.1 coordinate 120,096, forward strand.
CTGAGAAGCTATGTACACTTCAGAAATCTTCCGGAAATTGTAAAAAGAATAAATAATCTTGAGAATAACTCAAAAGATAAAACTAATGAGTGATATGCAAAAAACCCTTCAGCAAGAGGTTACTCTTTCTGGAATAGGTCTTCATACAGGTAAAGAAGTAAAATTAACCATCAAACCTGCCAAAGAAAACACAGGTTTTGTTTTTGTAAGAACAGATCTGGAAGGGCATCCGCAGGTAGAAGCAGATGTTAACTACGTTGTCGCTACAGAAAGAGGAACTACCCTGGAAAAACTAGGAGTAAAAATCAATACCTGCGAACATCTTTTAGCAGCCTTAGTAGGCTGTGATATAGATAATGCAATTTTGGAAATGAATGCTTCTGAACCACCTATTTTAGACGGTTCATCAAAGTTTTTTGTAGAAGCTATTGAAAGTGTGGGTACTGTAGAACAAAACACAGCGAGAGAATATCTTGTAGTAAAAGAAGTTCTTAGTTACAGCGATCCTGCTACAGGGTCAGAAATAACCATCATTCCTTCAGATACTTATGAGGTAACTACAATGGTGGATTTTGGAACTAAAGTTCTGGGAACTCAAAATGCTACTTTAAAAAATATTTGTGAGTTTAAAGAAGAAATTTCCTCAGCGAGAACATTTAGTTTCCTGCACGAATTGGAAATGCTTTTGGATCACGGATTAATAAAAGGAGGAGATATATCGAATGCTATCGTGTATGTAGATAAAGATCTGACCCCTGAGACAACAGAAAAACTTAAAAAAGCCTTCGGTAAAGATAATGTTTCTATAAGACCGAACGGGATTTTAGATAATTTGACCCTAAACTATCCCAATGAAGCAGCCAGACATAAATTGCTTGATGTAATTGGTGACTTAGCTTTAGCTGGAGTAAAGATAAAAGGAAAAGTAATTGCCAATAAGCCGGGACATTTTGTAAATACACAATTTGCAAAAAAATTAAACCGCCAGTGGAAATTACAGAAAAAGAAAAATGTTCCGGATTTTGATTTAACAAAAGAGCCGGTTTTTGACATCAACGGAATCATGAAGCTGATGCCTCACAGACCTCCGTTTTTGTTGATAGATAAAATTTTAGAGCTTTCGGATTCACACGTGGTAGGTCTTAAGAATGTAACAATGAACGAACCGTTCTTTGTAGGGCATTTCCCTAAAGAACCTGTAATGCCGGGAGTTTTACAAGTGGAAGCTTTAGCACAGACAGGAGGAATTCTGGTTTTGGCAAGCGTTCCGGATCCTGAAAATTATTCAACTTATTTTATTAAGATTGATAAGGTGAAATTCAAGAGAAAAGTGGTTCCGGGGGATACCATGATTTTCAAAATTGAATTGATGGAACCTATCAGAAGAGGTATTGTTCACATGCAGGGTTACGGATATGTAGGGGATACAGTTGCGGTAGAAGCCGAATTGATGGCTCAGGTAGCAAAAAATAAAATTGACTAAATGATTCATCAATTAGCAGCCGTTGATAAGCGAGCAAAAATCAGCAAAAATGTAGTTGTAGAACCTTTTACAACCATTGCAGGTGATGTGGAAATAGGCGAGGGTACCTGGATAGGATCGAATGTTACCATCATGGATGGAGCCAGAATTGGCAAAAACTGCAGAATTTTTCCGGGAACCGTAATTTCAGCAATTCCCCAGGATTTAAAATTTGACGGAGAAGATACACACACAATCATTGGGGACGAAACCACCATCAGAGAGTGTGTAACAGTAAATAGAGGAACAAAAGCTTTAGGTTTTACTAAAATAGGAGCCAATTGTCTGATCATGGCGACATCACATATTGCTCACGACTGTGTGATTGGTGATAATGTAATTATTGTCAATGGTTGCGGAATTGCAGGTCATGTAGAAATTGGTGATTATACGGTAATGGGAGGTCTGTCTGCGGTGCATCAGTTCGGGAAAATTGGTAAACACGTCATGATTTCAGGAGGAACTTTGGTAAGAAAAGATATTCCGCCTTATGTAAAAGTTGCGAGAGAACCTATGTCTTATGCAGGAATCAATTCGGTAGGATTAAGAAGAAGAGGATTTTCCAATGAGAAAATTTTTGAAATCCAGAAAATTTACAGAGCCATATTCCAGATGAAAATGAATGTCTCACAGGCGGTTTCGTATATCGAAAAGGAAATGCTGCCTACTGCTGAAAGAGACGAAATTCTTCAGTTCATCCAAAATTCACCAAGAGGTATTGTGAAAGGATACGGAACAGGAAAAGAGTAAAATACTTTTCGGCAATTCAAGAAGTTTCAATCAAAAAAAGTAAATAAATAATTAACTATAAAATCGGATTTAAACCTAAAAACTTTAGCCCGAAAATTTTAAACAAAAAATAATGGCAACAAGTAACGATATCAGAAAAGGCCTTTGTATAGAATACAGCAATGATATTTTTAAAGTAATCGAATTTCTTCACGTAAAACCGGGCAAAGGACCAGCTTTCGTAAGAACAAAATTAAAATCGGTAACCAACGGAAAAGTAATCGACAATACTTTTTCTGCAGGTCATAAAATTGATGAAGTAAAAGTAATTACAAGAAAATTCCAATATCTTTATGATGATGAGAACGGTTTCCACTTTATGAATAATGACGATTTTTCTCAGTTATATCTAAATAAAGAAATGATCGAAAACTCAAACCTCATGAAAGCAGGAGAAGAAGTAACCATCATTTTGAAAGAAATTGACGAGACCCCACTTTCTGCAGAACTTCCTGCTTCCGTATATCTTGAAGTAGTAGAAGCAGATCCGGGAGTAAAAGGAAACACAGCAACCAACGCCCTTAAAAATGCCATCGTTGAGACAGGAGCAAGAGTAATGGTTCCGTTATTCATCGAGCCGGGAGACAAAATCAAAGTAAGTACAGAAGATGGAGCTTACTTAGAAAGAGTGAAAGAATAATATATTTCAAAATATTTTGAAGCTGGAAGCATATGACTTTCAGCTTTCATTTTTTTATGGCAGCTTTTTCCGCCTTCCACTCCCGCTTTTTTGCTCCACTTCGTTTTGCAAAAAGAGCTCCGTTCAAGTCGGGCTGCAAGTACACTGAAAATAAAACATCATTAAGGATCAAAATCTTATCAAGGTTTATTAATTAAAAAAAACATCATTTAAGAATATGACGTTTCATCAGCCACAAAAACTTAAAACCATTGCAGATCTTATTGGAGCAAAATTTATTGGCTCAGAAGATTTTGAAGTTTTAGGAACCAATGAAATTCACAGGGTAAAATCCGGTGAAATTGTTTTCGTTAATCATCCAAAGTATTACGATAAAGCACTAAATTCTGCTGCAACCATTATTCTGATTGATAAAGAAGTAGAGTGTCCGGAAGGAAAAGCTCTGTTGATTTCTGATGATCCTTTCAGAGATTTCAATAAGATCAATACGCATTTCACCAGAATTTCAAACTTTACAGAAGAATTGCATGACGTAGAAATAGGAGATGGAACAAAAATTCATTCTTCCGCAGTAATTGGCAACAACGTAAAAATCGGAAAAAATACACTTATTTTTCCTAATGTAGTGATTGGTGACAGAACGGTTATAGGTGATAATGTAGTCATTCAATCTAACACAGTTTTAGGCGGTGATGCATTTTATTACAGAAAACTAAATGGGAATTTTGACCGCTTAATCTCCGTAGGAAACGTAATCATCAAAAACAATGTGGAAATCGGAAACAGCTGTACAATTGACAGAGGAGTTACAGATTCCACGATCATCGGAGAGGGATCAGTATTAGATAATCAAATTCAGATTGGGCATGATACAGTTATTGGTAAAAAATGCCTCATTGCTTCTCAGGTGGGTATTGCCGGATGCTGTATTATTGGAGATGAAGTTACATTATGGGGACAAGTGGGAATGGCTTCCGGAAATCAGATTGAAAGCGGATCCGTAATTTTAGGTAAAACCGGTGTTAATCGTGATTTGAAAAAAGGAACTTATATCGGGATGTTTGCAGAAGATTTTAAAACGTATCTGAAAAAAGAAGTTAAGCTGAGGAATCTTGGGTAAACTAATTGCTCATATTTATTTATAATCAAAGAAAAATAAGTAAATTTGTGAGCGTTAATAAATCAAAAAAAATAAATTAAAACAACAATAAAATGTCAATTTTAGTAAACAAAGATTCTAAAGTAATTGTACAGGGATTTACAGGTAACGAAGGTACTTTCCATGCTGGTCAGATGATTGAGTACGGAACCAACGTAGTAGGTGGTGTTACTCCGGGCAAAGGAGGAAGCGAGCATTTAGGTAAGCCGGTATTCAACACCGTGGCTGATGCTGTTGAAAAAGCAGGAGCTAACGTGAGTATTATTTTCGTTCCGCCTGCATTTGCTGCAGATGCTATTATGGAAGCTGCTGAGGCGGGTATTAAAGTTATTGTATGTATTACTGAAGGTATTCCTGTTGCAGACATGGTTAAAGTAAAATCTTATATCGCTGATAAAGATTGCCGATTAATCGGTCCTAACTGCCCTGGAATTATTACATCTGAAGAAGCTAAAATTGGTATCATGCCTGGTTTTGTTTTCAAAAAAGGAAAAGTAGGAATCGTTTCAAAATCTGGAACTTTAACGTATGAAGCTGCTGATCAGGTGGTAAAAGCTGGTTACGGTGTTTCTACAGCTATCGGAATTGGTGGTGACCCGATTATCGGAACTACAACCAGAGAAGCTTTAGAATTATTCATCAACGATCCTGAAACCGAAGCAGTGGTAATGATTGGAGAAATTGGTGGTGGTCTTGAGGCTGAAGCTGCAAGATGGTACAAAGCAAGTGGTTCTACAAAGCCGGTTGTAGGTTTTATTGCAGGACAGACCGCACCTAAAGGTAGAACAATGGGACACGCCGGTGCAATCGTTGGTGGTGCAGAAGATACAGCACAGGCTAAAATGGAAATTATGAGAGAAAATGGGATCAACGTAGTAGATTCTCCAGCTGATATTGGAGCTACGGTTGCAAAAATCTTAAGTTAATTATAAACATTGATGATATGAAAAAAATTTTATTCGCCACTGCATTAGCTATATCTGTTTCTTCAATGGCACAGATTAATCTGCGAGAAACAAGATTTGGTCTTACGGCAGGTGGTAACTATTCCAGAGTGAAAAATGCACACAATCCTTCAGGTGCGCGATTTGCTTTTCAGGGAGGTGTTTTGGCACTGATTCCGATGGGTGGAGCCGATCAGTTTTACATTCAGCCAGAAGTAGTTTACTATGGAGCGGGAGAATCGGGTAAAGATAAAAACGCTAAAGGAACTAAAGGATACGATGCGATGTATGCCAACAATTACATCAGTGTTCCTATCTCTTTTAAAGGTTATTTTTCGGAAGCTGAGTCTGAATTTTTCGGACTGATTGGTCCGAGATTTAACTTCTTAATTGATCAGAAAGTAACTGATGAATCCCGTGAAATTTACAGAGCCGATCAATTGGGAAAGGCAAAATCTTTCAATTTTGCAATTGGGGCTGGAATAGGGTATAGCTATAAAAGACAGCTCGAATTGGCTTTAAAATATGATCTTGGTTTATCAAATACTTATCCTCATCTGGATGAAAGTAAACTAGATGCCAATTCATCAAAAAAGAAATCTGAGCAGGTTTTAAGTTTAAGCTTAAGCTATATTTTCGAATAGATTTTTTAGTCAACACATATAATAAATCCCAAACATTAAATAAGTTTGGGATTTTGCTTTTATTTAAATCGTCTCATTTTATACTAAAACTCCGTTTCTGGATGGAATCGGATCGGGAAGTTCTGTTTCTCCCATAATCTGCAAAAGATCTATCTCAATAGTTCGGCAGATAGAAAGCATAGGAATATCAAACATGAGTCCTTCAAAAGGATTTTCGGAGTAATCTCCTACCAATTCCATAATGATATAAATCCAGCCTATAATGATACAAAATGGAATAGACATCCATATTCCATAATCTCCCAGTTTTGAAAACTCGTTTACCAGACCTAAAGGAAGCAGCATAATAAATAATACATTAAAAACGAATGCCGTGCTTGCAAATTGTCTGGGCAAAGGGAATTTTTTTATTCTTTCTGCCTGTCCCTGTAAGGTATAAAATTCATTCAGGCAATTTTGTAGCTGCATTTGATTAAAATCTGAAATAGCACCCATATTTTTAAGCTCATTTACGCCTTTAGATTGTTGCGAAATAAGGTATGTTGCAAAGTTTTTGTAGTAAGACTGCAAATCTGCTTCTTCTTCTGAGAGATATTTATTGAGAAAAATTGGTGTTCTGCCATAATCCGGGAATCCAGCTTTAATCAGTCTGTTTCTTCTTTTGTTGATCTTTTTAGTATGTTGTTGTTCCGCTTTGATATGCTCCCAGTCCGTCGGAACCAGAATCTGTTCGCGAAATGCATAAAGCCAGGCAATATGACGATTAACCAGCTTTTTTCTGCGGTCTTCTAAATCAAATGTGCCTATTTTTTCATTATTAGTCTCAAAAGCGTAAACCATTGCAGCAAATGATCTGCTGGAGTTGACAATTCCACCCCAGATTTTCCTTGCTTCCCAAAGCCTGTCGTATGCCTGATTATTTTTGAAACCAACAAGGAAGGCTTCAGCTGTTCCAATCAATGCTACAGGAACCCATGGAATAATCATCCATTCCCAGTTGAAGAAATGGAAAAGTATGGCGATGAGGGTACACCAGATAGATATCAGAATTACATGAAAGCCTGAAAGATTCAGAACCTGCCTATAGTTGACATATTTTGTAGTAATCATAGTAGCAATCTTAAAAAAATCTATTCAAATTAACAAAAAGTATACAAAAAAACCTCTAAAATAAATTAGAGGCTTGTTTTATTTTTCCTGTCAAATCAATAACTGAGCATTTCTTCGATTTTTGAGACCAGCTTTTCGGCATTTGGGAGCATTTCCTTTTCTAAAATCAAATTAATGGGAACAGCTGGAGTATCAAGAGATCCCATTGTTTCAACCGGAGCATCAAGGTATTTGAAGCAATTCTTTGAAATTCTGTGTGCGAAGGCTTCAGCAAAAGAATTATTCAATTGTTCTTCCGTTAAGACAATACATTTTCCATGAGTTTTTACTCTTTCGAAAACTAAACTTTCATCTAAAGGAATTAAAGTTCTCAGATCAATCACTTCAACTCTTCCGTTAAAGTTTTTAGCTGCTTCTTTCGCCCAGTAAACGCCCATTCCATAAGTCACGATCAATAAAGTTCTGCCTTTTTCGGTTTCTTCTTTATCAGCTTCAATAATTACTTTTCCTTTTCCGAAAGGTAAAATATAATCTTCAGCCGGTTCTACGGTTTTGGCATCTTCAGTTCCGGGAACTTTGCTCCAGTATAAGCCTTTGTGTTCCAGCATAACAACAGGATTAGGATCATAGTAGGCTGCTTTCAGCAGACCTTTAAAATCTGCTGCATTACTAGGATAAGCAATTTTTATCCCTTTAATATTCGCTAAAATACTTTCTACACTTCCGCTGTGATAAGGACCTCCACCTCCGTAAGCTCCGATAGGAACACGGATGATATTACTTACAGGAAATTTTCCCTGACTCAAATAGTTTGATTTTGAAATTTCGGTAATCAGCTGGTTGATTCCCGGATAAATATAATCTGCAAACTGTACTTCAACTATCGGTTTTAAGCCAACTGCACTCATACCTGTGGTGGAACCAATGATATAGGCTTCCTGAATTGCGGTATTGAAAACTCTTTTGCTTCCGAATTTTTTTCCTAAAGTTACTGTCTCACGGAAAACTCCCCCGATTCTTTCACCAACATCCTGTCCGTACAGCAAAGCTTCCGGATGTTTCCACATCAATTCCTGAATGGCATGAATCGCAGCGTCTACCATAACGATTTTTTCACCACCTTCCGGTTCACGGGTTCCTACTTCTTCCGTGATTGGAGTTGGTGCAAAAACATGATTCATTACTGTTTCAGGTTTCGGATCTTCTGCTTTTTGAGCTCTGTCGAAAGCTTCTTCGGCTTCCAGACGGGCTTTTTTTGTCATTTGTTTTAAAAGATCTTCATCGACACCGCTTTCAAGAAGATATTTTCTGAGTATTTCTCCCGGATCTTTGGCTCTGTGTTTCACCAAATCTTCTTCATCTCTGTAAAACTCTCTTCTTACACCGGAAGTATGATGCCCGATTAAAACTGTTTTTGCGCAAACTACTAAAGGCTTTCTTTCTGTTCTTACAAAATCGACTGCTTTTTTCATGACTTCGAAACTTTCCACAAAATCGGTTCCGTCCACACGCATTCTTCCAAGTCCTTCAAAGCCTGCTACAAAATCGTAAGCATCGCATGTTCTTGCTTCTTCTTTAGTTACGGAAATTCCCCAGTCATTATCCTGAACGAGGAAGATAATTGGCAGTTGGTGCAAGGCAGAAAACTGAAGCGCTTCACTCACTTCACCTTCTGTTACAGAATTATCTCCAAGACTGCAGATGACCACAGGATTGTTTTCGAATTGCTGTAGATTAAAATCCTGAATATATTTTATCCCTTGTGCAACTCCGGCAGTTGGAATGGTCTGCATTCCGGTTGCGGAACTTTGATGGATGATTTTTGGTTTGTTTTCATCTCTGCTCGAAGGGTGAGAGTAGTAAGATCTGCCTCCGGAAAAAGGATCATCAGCTTTTGCTAATAATTGCAACATAAGCTGATAGGGTTCGAAGCCAATTCCCAAAAGAATGCTTTCGTCTCTGTAATAAGGAGAAACCCAGTCTTCCTTTTTCAACTGGTAAGCTGTTGCCAATTGAATAGCTTCATGACCTCTGGATGTACTGTGAACGTACTTACACACATTTCTGTTTTCTTCATAAATATCTGCCATTGCTCTGGCAAGCATCATGTGATGGTAAGCTTTTAGTAAAATATCCTTTGAAACCTTTTCGTGAAGTGTATTTTCCATAGATAGCAAAGATAAATAAAAAACAAAATACTAACAAGTGTTAGTATTTAGCAAAAGACTGAATGTTCTTATTTAATTTTAAAATATTTTTGGTTTTTTGATGGTAATTAATTTTTTAAAATAAATGAACCATTTTTAATAAGCAGGAATTTATTTACCTTTGCAAGCATAAAATTATGACAATACAAAGAGCACATATCAATGCAAATCTATGCGATAGCCCATCAAGAAAGGGATTATTCGGATATGAATGGATGATATGGAATGAGGCAAAATGTGCTTACTTTGGAAATTACTTACTATAAACTTGTAAAAATTTTATCAAATACTACATAAACGCCTCAATAATCGGGAGCGTTTTTGTGTTTTTAAGACCGAAATTATTTAGAATGAAAAAAAATAACCATTAAAGTGAAAATAATTTAATCAGTAATGAACAAGTAATCAGAAAATAAGAAGTGATAGGAAAACCAATGAGAGACAGTCATTTAGGTAAAATCAATATCTGTAAAATATTACGGACAGGATTTTTCTATTTTTTATTTTAAATTTAATACACTGGTAATCAGTATATTAATTTAAAAGTAAATTTGCAGATTCAAAAAAATCATATTTACTTTGCAACCGAAAATTGAAAGCAACAAGTTTTTCAATCTTCAAAAAAACATTTTTAAAACAACAAGAATATAATGAAACAATTACATCATATAACCAATCAGTATTTAAGACTACACGGACAGGCGCCGAAAGGTTGGATATGTATTCTTGGAAGTGAATTTGTGGAAAAAAGGTGCTTATATAAATGGGTCAGCTAATGAACTGACATGTCAAAAAATATAAAGCGCCTCCCAAAGAGGCGCTTTTTTTATGGTTTCTTTAGCTTATTTGGTAAAGCATCGGTTTGTGGCACCGAAGAACAGGGTTCGATTCCCGAAGAAACCCAAAATGATTAAGATTCACGGAAAAATTCGGCTCCGACTGTCTCTCGGAAAAGAATTTTGAAGTGAATCTGAAATACTGGAAAGATAACGCAGGTTGTTTCAGGAGGTCGAAAGTCTGAAATATTAATGAATACAATATCACAATTAATTAACCTTTAATTGAGAGAAAGAAAAAGTTTGTCGAGCGCAGGAGTTCTTTATAAAAACACAAAATTACAAATAGATAAACTTTTTCTTAACTCAAAAAAATAAATAAATGAGAAATTGATTATCACCCATCAATTATCATGTATAAGCTTGAAAAATGTGAAATATTCGTGAATTCAAATAAAAAATAAAAATGGTTATGAATAATCCCCATAACCATTTCAAATAACTAAAATGAGATTAGTTCCGAAGAAAAAGAAGAGTTTGTCGAGCGCAGAAGTTCTTATATCAAACTAAAAATTAAAGACAGGCTTTGTTTTTCTTCAAAAAAGATTTGATAGAAATTATCAAGTCACAAGCAATATGTTTAACCTAAAAATGATAACGAAATGAAAGATTTTTTTAAAGTGACATGTGCTGCTATCATTGCAATAGGTGGTTTGGCAAGAACATGTACTAAGTCAGTTTCTACGACAGTGAAAATGGCAGAACCCTTAGCTGATGCAAGGTTTTTAAGTAAATCAGCACAAGTTGAGCATTCGGTTTACAGCACCTCCAAAATGATATCCCATGAAGATGAGATGATGAGACTAAAGCCAGCGCAAAATAAAAGCAAAAATAATTTTCCGGTTATTGAAACGGTTAAAACAGTAAAAGATGCTGCTGATATAACAGATAAAATAACCAGTACAAATATTATTGATACAGTGAAAATTACAGTAAAGAAAAAGAAATGACGTAGCAAACAGAAAATTTTAAAACAATGGAAACACAACACGAAATATGGCAAAATTTGAAGGGAATACAATTCCGGAAATCCATCACACAATTGGTAGAAGAAGCGATTGTCCGTGAACAGGCATTAGGCTACCGGCTGAAAGTTTGTGTAGGCTCAGATTCCCATGTGTACGGAGAAAATATCCATTATGCGACAGCAGTTGTGTTTATCCGTGAAGGAAAAGGCGCTTTTACATTTATCAGAAAACAAAAGGAAGTTCAGAAAATCAGTATTAAAGAACGAATGCTGAACGAGGTAAACAAATCTGTAGAAATTGCTTATGCAATCTGTTCCATTTTGGAAAACTATGACGTAGAAATGGAAGTTCATGCCGATATCAATACCGATCCGGACTTCAAATCCAATGTCGCTTTGAAAGACGCTATGGGATATATTTTGGGAATGGGTTATACTTTTAAAGCAAAACCCTTTGCATTTGCAAGTTCCAATTGTGCGGATATGATGGTGTGATAAAAAAGCAGGAAGCTGGAATGTATGGAGATTAAAGTATTTTAACTTCTACATTTATTTTAAAGCTTTCAGAAACCTAACAGGTTTTCAAAACTTGTTAGGTTTAAAGTAATAACAAACTAAACAATGAAACCAATTTTAATCATCCACGGAAAAAAAAAATGAAAGATAGGAAAGAAGGATATGATTTTTGGAAATTGGGAACGGTGAATCCTAGTTATGAATGGATTACAAAAGATTACCAATCTTGGAAATGTAACAATAGCTTCCTTTCAAAAAGGGAGCTATTTTATTTCTTCAGCAACCACTCGTCATAAGAAATCACTCCCAGTTCAGGTTTTCCTTCCCCTTCTAAAATTGAGATAAATTCCAGTTGATTTCCATCGGGATCATTAAAATAAATTGCCAAAGCAGGCATCCAGGAAAAAACCATTGGCTTTTCAATTCCGTCTTTCAAAAAATTGTATGGTTTTAGGTTTTTATTTTTCAAAAACGTAACGGAATAATTCAGAATATCTTCTTTGTCAGCGATAAAAGCAAAATGTCTTGTCTGCAGATTTTCTTTCTGCTCCCATAAGCCCAACATGGATTCTTTATTCTTTCCAATCCATAAAAAGGCAATCGGGCGAGTTTTATCTTTGTGGGCTAATTCCAATCCTAACACTTTAGTGTAAAATTCTATTGCATCTTCCAGATGGCTAACCTGAATGTGAGTTTCGTATAATCCTTTAATCATAGTTTTAATTGTTAATAGAACAAAATTAGAAAACGAATTTCCAAAAAGTCCGAATCATTAATTCCTTTAGATAAAATGAATGATAGATTTTTTCTAAATACAAACCTTGCATTTTCATAAATTTAGCAATCAAAAATTTGCTATTCGAGCGAAATATACTACGATAAATACATATCTTATAGAAGATTGACAAGTCTTTTTGCCTCTTTTAAAAAAGTGCTTTACATAAGTTTAATACCTATTTATTAATCTAAAAGTCCGGAATTTGAACTTTTTTTGTTATTATTACATCCTTAAACATAAAAGATCAAAATAAAATGTCTGCAAAAAAACTTGGTGAGTGGTATGCTACTGCGATATGCGGAAATGATATTACTTCCTCCTGTCTATATGTGTCTGCATTGGCAATAGTCGCTGCAGGACAATATGCCTGGATCGCTCTTCTTATGGTAGCTGGAATACTTTTTTTATTCCGTAAAATCTATGGTGAAGTAGTAGGGGCACTTCCTTTAAATGGCGGTGCTTATAACGTATTACTCAATACAACAACGAAAAGCAATGCTTCTGTCGCAGCTTGTCTCACTATTCTATCCTACATGGCAACAGCTGTGATTTCTTCAAGCGAGGCAATGCATTACCTGCATCACATTTTACCTTATTTTGATGTGAATATTGCCACCTTTGTGCTATTGTTGATTTTTTTGGGACTTACGGTGTTGGGCATTTCAGAAAGTGCAGTTGTGGCACTGGTGATATTCATTTTTCACCTTACAACAATGACATTATTGATCGGCTCCTGTATTTATTTCGTAATGAGTAATGGACTTTCTGTACTTACAGCCAATTTTCATCTGCCGGTAAAAAATGGAAGCATAATGACCGCTATATTTTTTGGTTTTTCTGCTGCAATGCTGGGTATATCGGGATTTGAGAGCTCATCAAATTTCGTAGAAGAGCAAAAGAGAGGCGTTTTTGCAAAAACCCTCAGAAATATGTGGATTGCAGTGTCTGTACTCAATCCATTGATTGCCTTTTTGGCAATTTGTATTATTCCTATTGCTGAGGTAGGAGAGCATCAAAATTCTTTTCTTAGTTATATCGGAAGTTTAACAGGCGGAAGCTGGTTGGCAACAATTGTTTCAATTAATGCTGTTACGGTATTGAGTGGAGCGGTACTTACCTCATTTGTCGGCGTTAATGGTCTTATTAAAAGAATGACCTTAGACAGAATTCTCCCCAATTATTTCCTCAAAGAAAATAAAAGAGGCAGTACTTATAGAATTTTGATATTGTTTTTTCTTCTGTGCTGTTCTGTTCTGATGGTAACGAAAGGTAAACTAGGACCTTTGGCAGCGGTATATGCTCTTTCATTTTTAACGGTGATGGCATCTTTTGCTTTGGGAAATATTTTATTAAAACTCAGACGCTCACGTCTTCCAAGACCGGAATATGCTAAACCCGGTGTGGTATTGATCGCATTTTTTGCGATTATCATCGCATTATACGGAAATGTAAAAGCCAATCCGCAGTATCTGGTTACATTTCTACAATATTTTGTTCCTTCAGTTTTGATTATTCTTGCAATGCTGATGAGAAAAGACATTATGCACTTCATAGTCAATATTCTGGAATCTGTATCCAAAGGCTATAAGCGATATACTGTTACCAGGCAGCGCTTTTTAAACAGAAGCCTGAAAAAACTGTATGAGCAGAATTTCGTGTTTTTCTCTAAAGGAGATGATATTTCTACACTTAATAAAGTAATGATGTATCTGCATGAAAACGAGGTAACCAACAAAATGAAGATTGTAACAATTCTTGACAAAAATAAAGAACCAGATCCTAAATTTCTTTCAGATTTTGATACGCTGGACAGAGCTTATCCTGAAGTAGATATGGAATATATTACGATGGTGGGAGAGTTTACTCCTGAGCTGGTGGATCAGCTGAGCAAAGAATGGAATATTCCGAAAAACTTTATGTTCATCAGTAGCCCCGGTGAAAGATTCAGCTATAGAGTTGATGAATTGGGAGGGGTAAGACTTATATTGTAATTACCGGTACAGATTTTTACTATAACTTAAAATTGCATCATTTCACTAAATCAATTCAACGGACTTTCTTTAGTGAAAATGGTGCATTTGCCCTATTTTATTGCCCTTTTATTTTAAATAATATTGCATAGTATCAATTTTAAAATGAACAGCAATGAAAACAAAATTACTACTTTCGTTGGCATTTTTAGTGGCGATTTCTACCATCAATGCCCAAACTTTAGGTGATTTTAAGCCGGGAAAGGCAGGTCCTGTAAGCTTAGAAAAGCCAAAATTTGATAACAAAAATGTATATATATCTGATTTTGCGGTGCATTATCAGGTCTATAGCGAGAAATCTGCTTCTAAAAAAGGAGGTTCGGGTATATTCGGTGCGGTAATGGGCGCAGCAAAAGCCTCATTGGCTGTTGGTTTGGATATTTCGCAGGAAACACTTCAAAATATTACAAATAAGGCTTATGCTAAGTTCATAGCAGATTTAAAGTCAAAAGGCTTCAATGTAATGACAGCAGAAGAAGGCAAAAACAAAGATTTCTATAAAGGATATCAGTACAGCACCAACTTAAATATGACTCCTTCAAATATTGTAGAAGGTGCTGTTACAGTCCATCCGCAAAACGTAGGTTTCTTCTACAAAGAAAAAGGCTCGACAGAAAATACCACAAAACTTTCTAAAGAACTTAATGATGCAGCCGTTGTTCGCGTTGATTTATTTGTGATGTTTGTTGAAACAAGAGGTTCCGGCAAAAGCGGCATCGGAGCTAATGTAGTAGCCAAAACCAATCTGGTGTTGTCGGAAGATAATACCATTGCCCATTTTGTAGTAGGAAGAAACAAAATTGGAGGTTCTCCTTTGGCAGAATATCAAGGTGTCCTAAAAAAAGATTTAGATATTGACGGAGTAATTAAGGAAGAAAAAATTACCAATTATGTAGCTTCTGATTACGACAATTGGGGAACAAAAACGGCTTTTGGCACGTTATACTCGGCAAAAAATAAAGCGACAGCTAAAGCTGCAATAGTTCCGGCAGATGCTCAAAAATATGAAAAAGGAGTTGAACAGGCTATTGATATGTTTCTAAAACATCACCTCAACGAATTTCATTCAAAATATTATAAATAGTGGATCTGATTTTTTAATTTTAGATTAAAAACTATTTACGATGTCACTGCAATCTAGCCTCAACCATCAAATAAAAAGTTACAGAAAGTGGGATCTCGTTATCTTTCTTAGCCTTACTTTATTATCTGTACTTAATGGAAAAACTACTGTTTTTTACCTTATTTATTTTTTTTGGTGGAATGCTTTGATGCAGTTGATAGTAGATTTTTACTTCAGAAAACGAAACGAATATGCAATTTGCGAAAACAAAGAAAAATTTGAATTTAGCAGTTTGTTTTTGATGGGAATTTACTGGGTATTTATCGTGGTTTTTTTCGGATTTATCGCAGGATCAGACAATCACGAAATCATCTTTACCAATATGGAAGTTTTGTTTTTTCAGAATTGGTTTTTCAATAGCAATCTTATTTTTATTTTTATTGAAAGAATACTCATTCATAAAACAAAGCAGCCGGTACAAATTTATTTGAGTGCATTCAGTCCCAATGCTATTGTGCTGCACATTTCCATCATTATTGGTGGCATCGTGATGTTTTTTGTAATAAAAAATTATCCGGAAATTTTCACACCCGAAAACCAATGGGGTTCTGTGATGATTGTGCTTCCTTTTCTTCTGCTGAAAATTCTGGTGCAGTCATTAACAAAATCAGACAATCAAACTCAAAAAAACTAAAACAATGAAAACAACGATCATATTGCTGCTGATTTTTTTTAATATGAATCTTTCAGCACAAACCATCGACTGGAAAAATGCTCCACTAAATCCTGCTGCTGTTTTTTATACTACCAATCATTACAACGTCAACGGACCTATTCAAGAGTTTAGTGCCAAAAGCAGAGGTGGTGAGATTTTTTATCTGCATTTTAATGAATCAGGAAAGTTGGTAGAAAAAATCACATCGCAAGCTGCGGGAACGAGTAAAATACAATTCACTTATCAATATGATGCCAAAGGAAAACTGATAAGTGAAACCACTGCATTCCTTGACAGTAAAGGGGCAAAAAGCTATGAAAGTACAACTTCTATTACAGTAAATGACAAAGGTTTGGTGACCAAAAAAGGTTCAATGATTTGCAGTTATGACAATAATGACCGCCTGATTTCAGTTATAAATAAAGATAAAAGCGGTAAAGTAATTTACAAACAGGAATTTGTTTACAATACACTTGGTCAGGTTATCTCCGAAAAAATTACTGATCCTCACGCTGCTACAGGCGTGATGGAAACCGAAGAGTTTAAATTTTCTTACACTAAAAATAACAGAGGCGGTTGGGATGTTGTGATGCACATTTATAAAGAAGGAAAACTGGCAACCAAAGGAAGTATTCCGCTGATTACCTCTTCATTTGTCCGACAAAAAAGAGAACAGATATTTAATAATCCGCAGAAGTTTTCTTTTGATGAAGCAGGTTTGGAAGCATTTGACCCGAATATTGTCAGAGTGATGGTGGATCAATATAATAATCTAAGAGGTCAATTTGTCATTCGGTTAAAACAAGATTTCTATCCGGTAAATGTCACCTATTATAACAATATTCTGAGCTTAGCAAAACCAAAGCAATCACAGGAAAATAACGCTACATATAATAATTCTAGGATAAATCCGGCAGAATTGCCCGGTCAGACTACAGAAACAAGATTGTACAACGGAAAATATAACCAGGAAGCCGCTCTGCAAAAAGTAAATAATTACATTGATGTATTGAAAGGAGAAGGAAATTTTACGTTTAAAAAAACAGACGAGCTTTCGAAATATCATTTTACAGCAAATTGGCAGCAAAACTTGGGCGAACCGAATAAGAAGCTGGTAGTGGTAATAGAATATATCATTGGTGAAAAAGATCTAACCTTGAAATTGAAAAATGCTACCTATTTTCAGTCCCGAGAAAAGTTTCTTATTCTTACTAAAAATGATAAAAACGAATCGGTGAGAAAACTCTACAGCAATCAGGAAGGAATGTTTATCAATGCTTTGTTTGGCTATCTTGACATTAAAAACAATTTTAATCAAAATAATTATACTGATAATAAGCCGGTTACATATAGTAAAAACGAAATTGCTTCAATAACAAAAAATTATCAGGATCAACTCAGGAAAAGCAAAAGTGATGGGGATCAGGTGATTTATAAAATTATCAAAGATCAAAAAGCAGAAAACAAAACCGAAGATCAGATAGCTTCATATTTTTATGAGATGTATAAAAGCTTGTATTCTAATGATAAAGAAAGCTCTTTTATGCTGGTATACAGAATTGGAACGGTAAGCAGTTATTGGGGTATTCAGAAAAAAGTTAAGCAAATGATGACACCGGATCAATATAAGTATTTTAGCCAGCAGGCGTATAATTATGTAATGAAAAAAAACTAGTACAACGAATTCTATGAAAACCACTTCTATATTATTTTTAGCAATCCTTTGCTTCTTAGGAAATTTTATGCTGGCTCAGAATTTTATTCCGTATTATCCAATCGAATGGGATTTCAGAAACCAAGTGGATTTGATTGATTTTTCACAGGTGAAAAGTCTGACCACGAAAGAATTGAAAATGGAACAAACCGAAGAAATTCCTGTTTCAGAAATTTATTTGAAGTGGAACAATACCTATCAACTGACTGATTATCAATTTGTGAATTATAATAGCAGTTATTCCGATTTCGATATCAAATTCAATTATGCCGATGCACATTCCCAAAAATTAAAATCGGTACAAATTATCAATCCCAATACGTTGAAAATCATTGAAGATTGGCAATATACTTATGGCGCTTTTGATGTAGAAAAGATAAAAGTCAATCGCTTTTTGGATACAAAACCAGAACCTAAAGTTTTTGAAGTAAAATATGAAGGAAATGATGATGATTATACACAGGAAAAAATTACGTCTGGAAATTCAGCGGAAAATAAGTCAGAATTTTGGTATAAATCTAATAAGGACGGGACTACATTGCGTTTATCCAAAAAACATTTCGGAGGAAAATTTACCGAAACAGATAGTCTTATTTTAGATAAAAACGATAAAGCACTCGAAAGGAAAGTGGCCAATTTTGGAGCGGATAGATATACGAAATATATCTATAAATCCCGAAAAGTAAATGTTGCTGGAGATCAATTTGACTATCGGGATCTGGAACTTATACAACGAGATGGGAAAGATTCAGAAAGATTTGAGTATCAATTCGATAAAAAAGGAAACTGGACGGAGCGCAAAACTTATGAAATGAAAGCGGGGAAATGGCAAGTTACCCAAATGACAAAAAGAGAGATTGAATACCGTAACTAAAAATATAAATGATGAAAATTATTACCCTGCTTTTACTAATGATGTGTTTCGGATCAAAAGCACAAAACTATGAACATCTCACACTACCCAAAACGTATTGGCGGTCATTGGGCTTTCAGAAACAGCCTGAAGTTGTCAAAACGGTTTATTACAAAAGTGACAGTTTGGGGTATGAATCATCAATGGTTGAGATGATTTTTTTTAACAAAGAAGGGAGGCTGATCAAAAAACACAACAGCATATTAGGGAAATTTGCAAGTCATACCACGCACTATTATTACTATGTGAATGATATGCTTGATAACATCAAAACAGTAGCTTCGTCACAAAACTTCAATGCTGACCAAAAATTTCATTATGATGCAAAAGGTGTTTTGCAAAAAGTTACAGCTTCAGGCGTTTACACCAATTTTACCGACACCTATCAGTACGATCAAAACGGGATGGTAAGTTCCATCCAACGAACCTATCAAAACGGAAGCAAAAAAGAAGCTTTCTTTGACCATCGGAAAAATACGGTCACAGAAAAACAAACGAGCACCAAAGGAACGGTTGCGGAAACCATCTTTGTGTATGATGGTGATGATATGTTGGCTTCTTTTCAAAAAGATGGTAAAAATAGAATTCGGATCAATGACAAAGATCGCCGCATTGAGTTTACGATAAAAATAACAGAAAATGATCCGTTGGCTTACATTTTAAACTTGCGAAAATTGAAGCAGGAAGATGCTAAGAAATTTCAGCAAACCATAGGTGATTTAAGAACAAATTCGAGTGCAATCATTTCGTTTGATATTCCGGCAGAAAGTAAAAATGAAAACGGCGACTGGACGAAAAGATTACAAGTTGATAAACACTTTGGTGTGCAGCGAAGAATGGTTTTCAGAGAGATTAAATACAGCGACGGCAGCAAAAGCGGCAGTACAGCATTCGATTTGATTTTTGATCAGAAAGTGAAGCGGATTAAATAACGATTTTAAAACAAACAAAATGAAAGCGATCATCACATTATTGTTTTTAATAGTAGGTACTTGCGTATTGGGTCAAACTACCGAAACCCGTACTTACAATGGCAAATACACCAAAGAAACGGCATTGAAGAAAATTAATGAATATCTGAAAATCGTTCAGTCTGAAAATTTGAAATTTGTAGGCGGCGAATCTTCTCCATATCAAATTGATGGAATTTGGGAACAAAAGCTAGCCGGAAAAGACAAAATTACGGTAGGAATACGATATGTGATTGAGGACAAAAGTTTGTCTATTATGATTATTAGTGCGGTGGTGGCAAAAGGTGGAGATTTCATTATGCTTTCTCCGCAAAGCAATGACGAGGCCAACCGAAAAGCATACAACAATCAGGTGAAATTGTTTGCTGATGTTCCTTTTAATTTTATGACCATCAACCAAAATATTGTTAATACACAAAATAATAGTGCTGCAACCAATGCCAATAGCATCAACACAAAAAAGTTGAAGGATTACTCTTCTGAAGAAGCTAAAGTTTTTATAAAAAAATGGAAGGAACTCAACGGAAACAATCTAAAAGACAAAATGTTAACCACTTATCTTCACAATCGTTTTGGAAGTTGGGATATCATAGGATATTCTTCTGAAGAAATCAGTCATATTTGCGCAAATATGTTTAATGAAATTTATAGCATTGAAAAGAGCGCAGCCTATGATTTAATTTTAAACTTCCCCGAAAGCTGGAAAACGAACGAACGTCTAAAGAGCGTTATTTCTAAACTAAATAAAGACCAGCAGCTTTACATCAAAAACACAGCTACCGCAAAAAAGACAGAGTCAAATAATATTCCTGTCAATTCTTACGGCGATATGTCCATAGAAGTAAAATCATATTTGGAAGAATACCGAAAGAACCCCAATGATTTAAAAAACTATTTGAAAAACCGACAAAGCAATTGGGAACAAAAAGGCAATTCTCCAGAAGCTATTGTTCAGATTTGTGTGAATATGTTTAAGGAAATTTATGCT
Source organism: Chryseobacterium echinoideorum (assembly GCF_007474535.1). Lineage (GTDB taxonomy): Bacteria > Bacteroidota > Bacteroidia > Flavobacteriales > Weeksellaceae > Chryseobacterium > Chryseobacterium echinoideorum. Next base: position 140,602 of record NZ_VKNW01000001.1, read on the forward strand.
AAAGATAAAGATGCTTCTTTTGAATTAATGATGAAGTTGCCACGAAATATTGATGTGAAGAAAATCCTTCCAATGCTTACTGAGGACGAAAGAAAATTTATCCGGGAAAAAGCAAAGCAACGACTCCAAAAATACAGCGGTTCGTACAGTACTAAAACCAATTAAAAAACGAATTCTTTAGAATTTTTAAGGCTGGAAAACTTTGATTCCCCTTTAATTATTTCAATTTTAAATTTTCACAAATGAAAAACCTGATTATTGTCTGTTTGCTATTCTTTCTAGCAAATGCTTTCGCCCAATCCCTGCCCGAAATCAGCTGCCAGGATTACGGCTACAAAAAGCAGGTGAAAAAAGTAGAACAAATCTATTATAGTTTTGACGGCGAAAACGTAGAAAAGGTCGAAAAACTAATCCGTGTTTTCAATGCCGATGGAAATTTGGAAAGCTACGAAAACCAAAGTTTTCTGGACGAAAGCTGGGCGAAATCAAAAACGGTTTACAAAAACGGTCGTTTGCATCAGGAAATCTGGCAACACAGCAATCCGTATCTGAACCGAACTTATACCTATGAATACGACAAAGAAAACCGCATAATCAAAGAAAAAATTCGATTTAAAGACGGTGCCAAAAGTTATATCGACTTTCAATACCAAAACAAACAATTAAATTTAATCGATGCCGAAATTGATGGCGTAAAATCCAGTACAGAAAGGCATTATAGCCAGAATGGAAATTTATACAAAGAAATCCATCACCAAAAAGTTCCGGGCGAAGCCGACATTATTACCAACTATTTTTATCTCGAAGATCGTGAAATTTTGTCTTTTGTAGCACCGCAAAGTTACTTCTATGCAACGGCTTATCTGAAAGACGCGATGGATGAAATTGCAATGGAAATCAAATTTAAACTCATCGAAGACAGCACCGCTCAAAGCAAGATATTGAAAGGCATTCAGCGTTTTGATGCCGAAGTGCCAAAAGACAATTTACCTTTTGATTTGCAGGGGTATTCTGAACAGACTTTGCAGGTGTATTCCAAAAATCCAGAAGAATTGAAACCTTATCGAATGTTGGTATTTCTCCGGGACGAACATAAAAATATCATTGCCGAAGCAGAAGTGGATATAAAGACCAAAAAGATTGCAGGAATTGGCTTCTTTCAAATCACTTATGCCGATGGAACAGTCATGGGAAATACTGATTTTCAGCATAAAAAGGTATACATTTTTGAAGCAATGTTAGAAAAATATCAACTTCCATAATATTCAATTGATATGAAAATTATTTTACAAAAATACCTGAACCTATTCCTTATTTTTATCAGCATTTTTTCTGCGCAGAAAACCTTTGCCAATGCTGCTCAACCTGGCATCTGGAACGCCGGAGGAACGGTTTTTACGATGTTGTATCCCGAAGACAGTCTGAGTTTCAAGAAAGTGCAGATGCGGCAGGAATGCATTTACATTCAGCTTTACAAAGGTTTTGCCGTGGTAAAAGGAAGCTATGTTTTTAAAAATACAAGCAACGAAAACCTGCAATTTAAAATGGGGTATCCGGTAAACGGCATCTATTCGGGTGGCGAAACGGATCTCAACCAAATTACCCTCGACAGTTTAAGTCAATTTAAAATCAAAGCCAAAGAACGTTGGTTAGATTTAATCAAAGAAAATCATCCGGAACTCAATCACAACGATCGAAATGTAAATCCATTCAGCGACAATTGGATGGTTTGGCAAATGGCTTTTGCACCGAACGAAATTCAGACAGTAGAGGTTTATTTTATCGTGAATACCAATGATGCGCAGGTACGAAAAGGTTACAATTTGGAAAACCGAAATGCTTTTATCTATCTTTTGGAAAGCGGCAGCGTATGGCATCAACCCATCGAAAAAGGAATTTTTTATGTACAGCTGAAAGACGGATTAACACCGGAAAATCTACAAGGTTTGTCGGGTGGATTTAACTTTAAATTCAATGAAAAATACCAACTATTTGCCGGAAGCAAAAGCAATTTTTCGCCCACACCCGCCGATAACCTCGTGGCATCTTATTACGAAAAAATTGAAAATTTCGACTTTGCGAAACATACCGCCCAGTCAGAGAAATTATTCAACACCATTGATGAACTCAGCCGAATTCCGTTCAATGAACTTACTTACACCGAAGCAGAATTAGGCAATCCATACGGAGTAAAAAGCACCATTAGCGGAGCTTTGCCGGGTTTGCTGACGCTATTTGTCATCATCGCTCCATTTCTGATTATCGCTGCTTTGGTTGCCATTTTGATTTGGGGATTTGTGAAATGGCGGAAAATTAAAAAGCAAAAAGGACAATGAAATGGTAGCATTGGCTTTGTTTTTTATCGTGATCATTGGGTTGATATTACTGCTCATTCCTTTATTGAAAAAGGTTTTAAACGATTATGAACTCGCGCTGGAAAGCCGTTCGGAAAAATTCACAGAAGAAAAACCAAACGCGCTTCAACAAGCGATGAACCAATCGGTAGAACAACGCTGGCAAGAGTTGGATGAACTTTTGACCCACTCAGAAAACCAGGCTTCCATTCTGCGGAACTCAGCAGAAATATTACAATCGCTTCAGATTTATTTGCAATCCATCCTGAAAATTTTCAAATCCGAAGAAAGTTCTGCTTGATTTTTTTATTAATTTAACAGCTTATAATGAAAAGAGTGGATTTGATGGAGTAATTCAATTCTTATTAAGCTTTCGTAATATGAAACAAACGCTACTTTTAATACTGTGTTTTTATATTTTTTCGTTCAACAAAACATTCGCCCAAACCCAAAAAACGGTTGACAGCATCCGGCAAATTGTGGCACAGCAAAAAGCTTATCCGAAGAAAATTTCGGTGTTGCAGGATCATTTGAAAAAGATTTACCAAAAAGATTTTGATGCGACCATTCAGCTTTCGAGATGGGGTTTGGAATTGGCAAAAGCCGAAAGCGACAAAGTGAATCAGGGTGATTTTTTGCGCTACATCGGGCTTTCTTATGGAAAGAAAGGGAAAATCGACAGCGCATCTGTTTATTATTACCAAGCACTTCCGTTGTTGGAAAAGTCGGGCAACAGCGAGAAGCTAGGTTTGCTCTACGATGATATGGCGAGAATGTACCGCAAATTAAAACAACCGAAAAGGTCGTTGGAATTTTACGACAAAGCTTTGAAATTGTATGAAGATGAAAACGATCTTGAAGGAATTGCCCGCATCAACAATGAAAGTGGGGTCGTTTTCAGGGATGATTTTCAGAATTATAAGGAAGCAAATATTCGTTTCGAAAAATCATTGCGCATTCAGCAACAGCGGAACGACAGCGTGGGAATTGGCTACGCATTGGAATTTCTGGGTTATAATCAATTGTTGATCAAAGATTATAAAAAATCGGAAAATTATCTGAAACAGGCGCTCGAAATCCGTAAAAAACTGGATGATGACTTTGCTTTGATGCTCAATTATACGGCTTTGGGTGAATTTTACAAAGAAACCAAACAGCACCAACTTTCCAATGAATATTTTGAACAAAGCAATGCTTTAGCCCGAAAAATCAAATTTACCGACATTCAAAAATACAATTACGAACAAATTACCAGCAATTATGAAGCGCTGGGCAATTATCAAAAAGCTTTTGAGAGTTTGAAATCGTTTAACGTGCTGAATGACAGTTTGTACACGGCTCAAAAACTGAAAGATGTAGAAGAAATTTCCACCAAATACGAAACGGCAGAAAAAGAAAATCAAATCCTACAACAACAGGCAAAATTGACCAACCGTAATTTCTGGATTTTTGGTTTGGCGGCTTTGGCAGTTATTATTGGTTTGATGGGTTTTCTGTTTTATAAACAACAGGTGCTGAAAAACCTTCGCCAAAAACAAGACAACGAACTGAAATTGGCGCATCAAAAAATTGAAAATCAAAACAAATTGCAGGAGCAGCGTTTGTCGATTTCTCGGGATTTGCACGACAATATCGGGGCGCAATTGAGCTTTATCATTTCCGCCATCGACACCATTAAATATTATGTGAACGACAAAGACGAAAACCTGATCGGTAGATTGAGCAACATTGGTTCCTTTGCCAAAGAAACCATTCAGGAACTGCGGGATACCATTTGGGCAATGAACAAACAAGGCATTACCATCAAAGATTTAGAAAGTCGGATTGCCAATTTCATCGAAAAAGCGAAACAGTCGCAAAGCGATACCCAGATTGAATTTCAGGTTGCCAATGATGTGTCGGAAGAAGAAGTTTTTACGGGCATTCAGGGGTTGAATATTTTCAGAATAATTCAGGAAGCTACCAACAATGCTTTTAAATATGCAGTCGCCAACCGGATTGAAATTCTCATTTCCAAAGAAAATTCAGCCCTTCAATTTCAGGTAATAGATGACGGAAAAGGATTTAAAGAAAACGAAATTGAACCCGGAAACGGCTTGCTGAATATGCGAAAAAGAGCACTGGAATTAAACAGCGAATTGGAACTGCAATCGGAACTGGGGAAAGGAACGAAAGTGTTTTTTACTGTAAAGAGTTAAATGCTTTGATGGAAGAAATCAGTATCAGAATGATTTTTCAGGAAAAAAGGAGCATTGAATACATCACTTAATTAGAATAAAAAATCCATTGTTTAAACAAAGGATGCTTAAAAAAAATAAATTTTTGGAACATCGATTTTACACTAAAACAAAAAAAGAACAAAACAGAATTCAGGTTTATGTAGCTCTTATCACCTTGATTATCTTATTTTTATTTGTTTTACTGTTTGGGTTGCTGAAACTATATTTATTGATTTTTATTGTTATTCCCATAATTATATCGGTGGTTGCCCCATTTTTTGATGTGCCATCAATGAAGAAAACCGGGAAAATAGTTTACCTCTCCTCACTTTTATTAGTGGAAGAACCCAAAAATGGAATAATGAAAATACACGGAGGTACGCTTTTCGATTACTTTTTTGTGATTGACAGTGAATTAAAGGGCAGGCAAAGGATAAATTTTATTCTTTCTAAGTTTTTGCAGGGACTCTTAAAGTTAATTGAGGAGAAAAAAAATTCCAATGAAGATGAATTAATTATTCGGGGAACCAGCTACATTATCAATGAACGAACGGCTCGGAATATTGGTTTTAAAATAATAGAAACCGACAACCTTCAAAAATTCATTTTGATTTTTAATTATGTCAATATATTAGTTAGTCAATCTTTTGCAAGAGGAAAATTATCCTTTCCAAGACTATCCAATATCAAAACATTTGAAATAAAAGTTTCTGAATTGATTGAAAAAGAAGGGCTTATTAAAAAATTAAGTGAAAGGTTGGCAAATAGTGCAAACCGTTAAAAGCGTAAAAGAAACTTAACAATGAAAACAAGAATCGCCATCATCGAAGACAATAATTTTCTTATCAAAAGTGTTAAGGATAAATTATCATTATTTGAAAATATACAGCTTTCTTTTACGGCAAATGACGGCATGCAGTGTATGAAAAAATTGCAGACAGATAAACGCACCGACCTCATTTTGATGGACATCGAAATGCCCCGAAAAAACGGGATTGAAACGACCAAATTGGTCAAACAAAAATACCCGCAGATCAAAATCATTATGCTTACGGTTTTTGACGATGATGAAAATATTTTCAATGCGATAAAAGCCGGAGCAGACGGTTACCTGCTTAAAGAAATACCACCGAAAGAACTGCACGATGCCATTGTGCAAACATTGGAAGGCGGTGCAGTGATGACGCCGTCCATTGCGATGAAAACCTTAAAATTGCTGCGGCATCCGTTAACAATTCAACCCGAAAATTCAGAACCCATTACCCTTACCACACGCGAAACCGAAGTCTTGGAACAACTTTCGAAAGGGCTTCCTTACACCGCCATTGCTGAAAATTTATTCATTTCGCCTTCAACCGTTCGGCGTCACACCGAAAACATTTATCAGAAATTGCATGTGCATTCAAAAATTGAAGCGGTGGAGATGGCAAAGAGAAATAGGTTGATTTAATTGCTTCAAAATATTTTTTTTATTCATTTTTTGAAGGTAAAATTGTTCGGCTGTTGAGTAATCACCTTATCTTCTCATCTTTTAACACTTTTTTAATTTTACATATTTGTAAATAAGATTAAAGTTTGGTTACCTTTGCCCTCAGAATGTCAAGTAGATTTTATCAGTTTTTATATAGTTCGCTGTTCGCTTTGCTTACCGTTTTGGGTATGTATAATGGGCAACTGCAGCAATATACTTCTAAAGATATATCGTCTGATCTTCAATATGCCGACAGGTTAGATCAAAGTTCACCTACAGCTTTTCACTTCGGTAAAGACAACGGGAAATTTTGTCTGTATACACCTGATCATCCTTATTATATTAAAATTTGTGCTGATTTCTTCGAAATTGATTCTGAAAACGATGATAATGTAAAGGCATCTCCAGAAGTACTTACACTTTTCAAAGGAGATTTCGGGCACTTCATCTCAGGTTTTGTTGCGACATTTCACGATAGAGAAATCGCTGTTTCACTGGCTCATTCAGAGCTTTTACAATCTTCTCAGGATGATCTGTATATTCAGTACAGGGTCATCCGGCTGTGATTTTATAATAATTTTCTGAAAAACATTAAAGCTTTCATTTTTTATTTTGAAAGCTTACAAAGCTATTTTCAATTTTAAAATTATTATAAAAATTATTATCATGGTCAAGAAAAGTCTCATGTATATCAGTCTGTGCCTTACCTTTTGGTGTGTAAGCTGCCAATCGGAAAAGAAGGAAAAGACGGAAGAGGCATCTTTTAATGTGACAAGTCCAATCGTTAAAGATACATTAATCAATAAAGATTATGTAGCCCAAATTCGTTCCATCAATCATATTGAGCTTCGTGCTCAGGAAAAAGGATATATTCAGTCTATCTATGTAGACGAAGGACAGCATGTTCAGAAAGGACAGCTTTTATTTAAAATTATGCCTAATTTATATCAGTCTGATGTAAATAAAGCTAAGGCTGAAGCCAAGTATGCCGAAATTGAATATCAGAATACCAAAAATCTTGCAGACAAAGACATCGTGGCTCCACAAGAAATGGCAATGGCAAGAGCAAGATATGAAAAAGCCAGAGCAGAGCTTTCTTCTACGAACATCCATTTAGGTTTTACTGAAATCAGAGCCCCTTTTTCGGGAATTGTAGGAAGACTTCATGTGAGAAAGGGGAGTCTTGTGGATGATGGCGAATTGATTACCGAGCTTTCGGATAACAGTAAAATGTGGGTGTATTTCAACGTTCCGGAAGCTGAATATCTGAATCAGATGAGTGACAGAAAAACCAATGATCCTATGCACGTTCGTCTCAGAATGGCAAATGGGAAAGAATTTTCTCAGGATGGGATTGTAGAAACTATTGAATCTGATTTTGACAATGAAACGGGAAATATCGCCTACAGAGCAACTTTTCTCAATCCGAAAGGCTTATTAAGATATGGCGAAACAGGAAATATAGTCATTACTTCACCTTACGCCAATGCATTGATGATCCCTCAAAAAGCAACTTTTGAGGAATTAGAGAAAAAATACGTATATGTAATTACAAAAGACAATAAAGTAAAAGCAAGAGAAATAAAAATTGCTGCCGAATTGCCACATATTTATGTAGTAGCTTCAGGTCTTGACAAGAATGAAAGAATTCTTCTTGACGGTCTCAGAATGGTTCAGGAAAACCAGAAGATTAACGTCAAATATCAAAAACCTGAAAAAGTAATGTCGAATCTGGATCTGTATGCCGAGTAATTTAAAAGCAGAATTATGTTTAAAAAAGTTATACACAGACCGGTTTTCGCTATTGTGTTATCGGTTGTTATCTTATTTATTGGTGGTCTTGCCATTAAGCAGCTTCCTACCGAACAGTTTCCTAAAATTGCTCCTACGACGGTTGCGGTTACCATTGCGTATCCGGGCGCAAGTGCGGATGTATTGGTAAAGTCCTCCTTGATTACCATAGAAAATGCGATTAATGGTGTTCAGGGAATGCGTTACATCACAACCGATGCAACGAGTGCGGGCGAAGCAACAGTGAATGTGGTTTTTGATCCCGGAACCGATGCTAACGAGGCTGTAGTTCTGGTGAAAACAAGAGTAGATCAGGTAATGCCTTTACTTCCTGAACTGGTACAGAAGGAAGGGGTGGTGGTAAACCCGATTCAGCCAAGTATGTTGATGTATGTAAATTTATACAGCACCAACAAAAGCATGGACGAAAAATTTCTGTACAATTACGCAACAGTTAATATTATCCCGGAAATCAACCGTATTCACGGGATTGCCAAATCTCAGATTCTGGGAAGCCGAAGATATGCAATGCGTATCTGGCTAAATCCCGACAGGATGAGAGCATACTCAATTTCTGTAGATGAGGTGATGAAAGCTATTGGTGAACAAAGCATCATCGGCCGCCCCGGAAGGATAGGACAAAGTTCCGGTATTGTAGCACAGTCGCTGGAATATGTACTTACTTATAAAGGACAATATAATAAACCTGAAGAATACGAAAATATTATTGTCCGTTCTAATTCTGAAGGAGAAAATATTAAACTGAAAGATATTGCCAATATAGAATTGGGAAGTGAATTTTTTGATATTTATTCAAATCTTGATGGGCATCCTTCGGCTTCTATTGTATTAAAACAAAACTACGGAAGTAATGCGAATGATGTAATTAAAGATGTAAAAGCTAAATTGGAGGAAATGAAAGGCAGTTTTCCTCCGGGAGTTGATTATAAGATCAGTTACGATGTTTCACAATTCCTTGATGCTTCTATTGAACAGGTAATGCATACTTTAAGGGATGCCTTTATTTTGGTAGCGATTGTTGTATTTATATTTTTAGGAGATTGGCGCTCAACATTAATTCCCATTATTGCGGTTCCCGTTTCTTTGATCGGAACTTTCTTTGTCATTCAGCTTTTTGGGATGTCAATTAATCTGGTGACACTTTTCGCTTTAGTTTTAGCCATCGGAATTGTGGTAGATAATGCAATTGTGGTCATAGAAGCTGTTCACGCCAAGATGGAAGAAAATAGTACTATTACCCCTTACAAAGCGGTAAAAGAAGTAATGGGAGAAATCGCAGGTGCTATCATTGCCATTACTGCGGTAATGGTTGCAGTGTTTATTCCAATTTCATTTATGACGGGTCCGGTAGGAACTTTCTATCGTCAGTTTTCTATTACCATGGCAAGCTCAATTGTAATTTCAGCGGTGGTAGCTTTAACATTGACTCCGGTTTTGGCAGCGATGTTATTGAAAAATCACCATGGAAAACCAAAAAAATCTAATATTTTCGTTAAATCTTTAGATTCTTTCAATAAAGGATTTGATAAAGTGACAGGAAAATATGCCTTATTCCTAAGAAAAATTGTTACCCGAAAAGTGGTGACATGGGGAATTCTTGGCGCTTTCTGTGTAGGGATTTTTATTGTCAATAGATTACTTCCGGGCGGTTTTATTCCCAACGAAGACCAGGGAACAATTTATGCAATTGTTCAGACTCCACCGGGATCAACGCTTGAGCAGACCAATAAAGTATCAAGAGAATTACAAAAAATCTGTGAAAATGTAGAGGGGGTAGAATCGGTTTCATCATTGGCGGGTTACGAAATCATGACAGAAGGTCGCGGCTCCAACGCCGGAACGTGTTTAATTAATCTTAAAAGCTGGAATGACCGTAAGCATGACGTGAAAGAAATCATGGAAGAGCTTGAAGAAAAATCAAAAGATCTGGGAGCAACCATTGAGTTTTTTGAACCGCCTGCAGTTCCGGGCTTCGGATCTTCGGGAGGCTTTTCTATGAGGCTTCTCGATATGAACAGAACTACCAATTATCAGGATTTTGACAAAATAAATAAAGACTTTATCGCTCAACTGAAAAAACGTAAAGAGCTTACCGGAGTTTTTACCTTTTTTGCGGCAAATTATCCTCAGTACGAGCTGGTTTTTGACAATAATGCCGCGATGCAGAAAGGCGTGTCTATCGGTACTGCAATGGAAAATCTGAATATTTTAATCGGAAGTACTTACGAGCAGGGATTTATCCGTTTCGGACAGTTTTTCAAAGTATACGTGCAGTCTTCACCAGAATTTAGGAGGCTTCCTACTGATATTTTAGGATTGTACGTAAAAAATGATCATGGTGAAATGGTTCCCTATTCAGCATTTATGACCATGAAAAAAACACAGGGACCGAATGAAATTACACGTTATAATATGTATAATTCGGCTGCAATCCGCGGACTTCCGGCTGAAGGATATACAACAGCAGATGCGATTCAGGTAATTAATGAAGTAGCAGAAAAAACGCTTCCTCACGGTTACAAAGTAGCGTGGGAAGGATTGTCTTATGACGAAGCACAGCGTGGTAATGAAGCAATCTATGTCTTCCTTGTCGTATTGGTATTTGTTTATCTGGTATTGGCAGCGCAGTATGAAAGTTTTATCATTCCGTTTGCAGTTTTATTCTCATTGCCGGTAGGAGTTTTCGGGTCTTTTTTATTATTAAAAGCAATGGGACTGGAAAACGACATTTATGCACAGGTAGGATTAATCATGATTATCGGTTTATTAGGTAAAAATGCCGTTCTTATTGTAGAAGTTGCGGTAAAGAGGCGGCAGGCGGGAGATTCTATTCTTGAGGCTGCCATTGAAGGCTCAAGAGCACGTTTCAGGCCTATTTTAATGACTTCATTTGCATTTATTGCAGGTTTGGTTCCGCTCGTTTTCGCAGGCGGAGCAGGCGCGGTAGGAAACCATACCATAGGAGCTTCTGCTTTAGGGGGAATGTTAATAGGAACCTTATTCGGAGTGATTGTAATTCCGGGACTCTATTACATTTTTGCCCGATTATCGGATGGCAGAAAAATGATCAAAGACGAAGATGAATCACCATTAACTGAAGACATGATCCACTATGAATAAGAATAAATTACATCAATACGCAGCAACAGTATTTTTTCTACTAAGTCTTACTGCCTGCAAACCTGTAGAAATACAGCAGCGTGCCGCAAACAAAACAGTTCCTGAGATGTATGGATCTGAACAAAATGATTCTTCCAATTCAGGAAAAATGAAATGGAATGACTATTTTAATGATCAGAATCTTCAGACATTAATCAGTCAGGCACTTCAGAATAATCAGGAATTAAATATTGTTCTTCAGGAAATTGAAATTTCTAAAAATGAAATTAAAGCCAGAAAAGGAGAATATTTGCCAACAGTTGGTCTGAAAGCAGGAGCCGGAGTTGACAAAGTGAGCCGCTACACCAATATCGGTGCAATGGAAGCCAACACTGAAATTGAACATGGTAAAGAAATGCCGGAACCCTTATTTGATTTCGGAATAGGAGTTCAGGCAAAATGGGAAACCGATATTTGGGGAAAACTTCATAATGCAACAAGAGCTCAGGTACAGCGATATTTGGCGACTGTGGAAGGTAAAAATTTTATGATTACCAACCTTATTTCTGAGATCGCAGATTCTTACTATGAATTGCTTGCTTTGGATAATGAACTGGTTATTTTAAATCAAAATATTAAAATTCAGAATGATGCGCTGAATATTATAAAAGAACTGAAAAAAAATGCACGCTCCAATGAGCTTGCTGTAAAAAGATTTCAGGCTCAGGTTTTGAAAACGCAGGGAATGCAGTATGACATCCAGCAGAAAATTGTAGAAACAGAGAATAAAATTAATTTTCTGATAGGAAGATTTCCTCAGCCGGTGGAAAGAAGCCATGATTTTAACTCTGTACTTCCACAAACTGTTTTTGCGGGAATTCCTTCCGAGCTTCTTGAAAACCGCCCGGATATTAAACAGGCTGAATATGAGTTGGCTGCATCAAAGCTGGATATTAAATCTGCAAAAGCAAGATTTTATCCTTCTCTTGATATTGGCGCAGGAATTGGTTTGCAGGCATTCAATCCGGTATATTTAGTAAAACCGGAGTCGTTTTTATTTTCTTTAGCAGGAGAACTTACGGCTCCCCTGATTAACAGAAGTGCAATAAAAGCAGCATATAAAAATGCAAATGCAAAGCAGATTCAGGCGGTTTATCATTACGAACAAACGGTTTTAGGAGCTTATATTGAGGTGGCAAACCAGCTTTCAAAGATCAAGAATCTGAATAATAGTGTCAGTATTAAAATGCAGGAAGTTGATGCTTTAACAAAATCTATTGATATTTCTAATGACCTGTTCAAGTATGCAAGAGCAGATTATATGGAAGTTTTGCTTACACAAAGAGATGCTTTAGAGTCCAGATTTGAGCTTGTTGAAAAGAAAGTTGATCAACTGAAAGCCAGTGTTGCTGTTTATAGAGCGCTTGGCGGAGGCTGGGATCAGAACCCAATCAATCAGCAGGATTTTATTAAAAAATAAAATTAATTAATTAATTAATCAGAAAGAGACTTATCGGTTGGATAAGTCTCTTTTTTTATGTTATGCTTGAGGATCTTATGGTAAGAATTTTTCTGAGGAAAGCTAAAAGCAGAGTTAAAATTAAACTTTAAATCATCTCCTTATTGACCAGTATGAATCTGAAAGTATTTTGTTACATCTTTTTTTGATGTAGTTCGAGATTACTGCAACTACAGAATGGAGTGGTCTGAAAATTTTCAAATGAGCTTAAAAAAAATGAATTTTGCAACAAGTAATTAGATAATAATATGCTTTTGTTTCAGGAAAGTAAAGATGACTGCAGCTACAGAACAGAAGGGGTAAAAAGCTTTGAGATAAACTTAAAAAAGATGAATTTTGTACCAAGTAATAACATGACAATATCATCTTGTCTGAAAAAATGTAACACGACTGCAGCTACAGATTAGAGATGGTGAAAAACTTTTGTAAGAACGAAAGAATGATCAAATTTGAACTCTCAAAAATTTGAATAATCATTGAATTCAAAAAAAGATGATGTTAAGAGATCTGTCAAAAACTATTACAGATAAAAGGTAGATTGATTGTTGATCTTAAAATAGAATTACAAGAAAACAGAGTTTCTTGATCAGGACTCTGTAATTATCCAGAATAATAAAGAAGAACTTTATTCATGGCAATTAGCTCATGAACAGGACAGATTTTCTCAATGATCAAAATATAAAACTAATATTAATAAGCCAATGGATACACCTACACCATTAAATACGATCTTCAGTTGGTTTGAAGAAGGCGATATGCCTACAGAATATCAATTTAAGCAGACCTTTTCTTCGTTCCGTCATTTGAGTGAAAAAATCAAAATGGACGATGTGGCAGGATTATATGAAGCCTTTCAAAATACACTTTCTGCAACAGCTTTTACAAGCCATCTGGAAGATCAACATGCACACCACGCAGTATTGGCAAAGCTTAATGCATCCAATCTTTCTGCCGTTAATATAAGCGAATGGAAGGAAAAGTTAGAAATACATTTAGCAGCCACTGTCGATGGCGACCAAGAAAGCGGGAATGTCTATACGAAAGAACAAATCAGGGAAATTCTGGATGTACTTTACATAAAAGATGAGGAAATGCTCGCAAGTATTGCAAGAATTGATGCAATGCTGATCTCCAATGATATAAATCTTGATCAACTACAGAAAATTGTAGACTATATTAAAGAAAACAGGCAGCAGATAGAATTGCTTAAAGAGGTTTTTGTCGGTAGCAATTGGGATGATAAAATCAATCTTATCGGAAGCTATTCAAACTGGGGAACGATTACTTACCAGAATCAGTTCAATGATCTGGTATATGATAAAATTAAGAAAATTGAAGAAGCTGCCAATTCCGAAAAAATTAAACACGAAGAGAGGGTAAGAGGTGACTCCAGAATAAAGCATGATCTTGATACTTTAAGTTTTATGGTTGATGCTTATGACACAGTTACCATGTTTACAATTCCTCTTAAGGTAAAAAGAATAGACACGAATACTATTGACGTGCTATTTGATTCATTACCGCCAAATATGATTCAGTTAACCATTAAAAAAATATAATTATGGACATTAAATACGCTTATTATCGAAGCTCTGTTGGTTACAAAATAGAAGGTAAAACAGACAGCGAAATTTTAACAGCCGGCGGAGGCACAAGATCAATCAGTACTTTCTGGCATGATGGAAATTTAGATCCGTCAGATTACGTACCCAAAACACGAACTTTAACAATTAACGGTACAGCTTATGACTTGTCTGCAAACAGATCATTGACAACGCCTGACACCATTACCCGTTTGAAAGGGGGTACATCAGGTTCTTTAGTCTCCGGAGATGTTACGCTTGCAGCAGGCTCTAATATAGCGGTTACCCAATCCGGAAACACAATTACATTAGCCTCTACCAATACAACGTATAGTGCAGGAAATGGTTTGACATTATCGGGAACTACATTTTCTTTACCGGTCACTACTTCGGGTACGGGAAATGTAGTTACGGGAATCACTCAGACTACGAACGGAATTACGGTATCTTTGGGATCTATGCCTACATCTTCGGATCTGGCAAATTACATCCAGATATCGCAAAAAGGGATAGCGAATGGAGTTGCTACACTGGATGCATCGGGACAGGTTCCTGCAACTCAATTGCCATCTTATGTAGACGATGTTTTAGAAGGATATTATAAAGCTGCAGACGGAAAATTCTATAAAGAAGCTGCATATACTAATCTGCTTGCTGCTGAAACAGGCAAAATTTATGTGTCGCTTGATACAAACAAAACGTACCGATGGACTGGGACAACATTCGTTTATATCACTTCCGGAGCTGTAGATTCTGTGAATGGATTAACAGGGGTTGTTGTTTTAAATAAATCTCATGTAGGTTTAAGTAATGTTGATAATACGGCAGATGCATCGAAAAGTGTTCTTTCTGCTACAAAATGGACTACAGCCAGAAGTATTGCCCTTTCAGGAGTTACATCGACAGCGCAAACCATTGATGGTTCCGGAAATGTTACCATTCCTGTAACTGCTGTTCCTGCAACATTATTAACAGGAACTGCAGCGATCAATACGACCGGATCATCTGCAAAACTGACCACTCCGAGAACAATTTCCGCTACAGGTGACGGAACTTGGAATGTTTCATTTGACGGTTCTGCAAATGTTTCTTCAACTTTTACATTATCTGCTACGGGGGTGTCTGCCGGAACTTACGATGAGGTTACAGTAGATTCTAAAGGTAGAGTTATCGCCGGAAATAATACTGCAAAATCATACAGTACTTCTATTTCAGGGACTGCAACTGTGATACACAATTTAGGAACCAGAAATGTAGATGTTGCAATGTACGATACAGTGACATTTTACAAAATTGATGGCAGAATAAAATTAACCGATCCTAATAAAATTGATATTGAATTTGATTCTGCTTTGCCTAATACTGTAGCTATAACAGTAACTCGTAAAGATATTTGATATGGATGTAAAATACTCATACTATAACACCTCAAAGGGCTATAGGGTATTGGGCGGTACTGCCGCCCAATTTTTAAAAGCGGATGGTAGTTTAGATTCTAACAATTATTCATTATCAGGACACACTCATGCATTTTCTCAAATAACGAGTAAACCAACTACAGCATCAGGATATGGTATTACAGATGTACCAAGACAAGCAGGATTAGGAGGTGATGTAAACTCTATAAGAAGTATTGATACAAGAAATACAAATCCATCACCTTCAACTGATATACGAGCCGGTGTATGGTTTGATTTTAAGTCAAATTCAGCGATTGAGCTGAATAATTTTCCTGTAGGTACTTACGGCGCAAGTATGACTTTTGTACCTTATAGTGATAATTCAGGAAATAATAATACAGCATTCAGATTAGTACAATCCAGTAATAATCTATTTTTTCAAAATTATAATAATACATGGGGTGCTTGGAATAAAATTTTTCATACGGGAAATTTTAATCCATCAGAATATGCTTCAGTAAATCATACGCACACTTTTGCATCATTAACTTCAAAACCGACTACATTAGCTGGTTATGGTATCATTGATGGGTTTAATAATGTTTATTTATCATCTAAATCTATATCTGATGCTAATTTAGTAAGCGAAGGTACTCAAACTAATTATTTAGGGGGTAGTAATAGACCTTCCAGTTCTATGGATGGTAGTTTATTGTCATTAAGTTACAGTTCCGCATGGACTACACAATTATATGGAGACTGGAGAACCAATGACATATATCTTAGATCACAAACAGCAGGCAACTGGATTTCATGGGTTAAAATGTTTCACACAGGTAATTTTAACCCGGCAAGTTATGTAACTCAATCATCTTTAAATACCCAACTGAATAATTATGCAACCCTGAATGGTATTCAGACTTTTACAAGTACCAATACTTTTCTGCAAAGTCCTGTTATTCCGGCAGGAACTTTAGGAACTCATGCGGCGAATGTTAACCAGCTAAATACAAAAGCCAATGGTCAGGAAAATGCTACGGCGGTTGGTTTCTCTTCTGGAAACGTGCCTACTGCAGATGGAAGTTCGTTTCCTTACATATATCATAATTCAGGATTATATGTAGCATTGGCAACACAATCATATGCACGGGCAAATTTTCTAAGTACACCGGGTGGTATGTCTGTTGAAATATCGGGCGCAAATCTTAATAACTACTTTAATACAGGTTTTTACCGAGGTTCAGGATTACTTAATGCGCCTTTAAATAATAGTGGTTGGTGGTATGTAACTATTGAAGCCCACGATACCAGTTGGGTAAAACAAACAGCAACTTCTTATGGTTCAGGCAATACTACTAACGTAACCTATCAAAGGACACTGAGGGGTGGAAGCTGGTCAGCTTGGGCACAGGTTTGGACTTCTCAGGATTTTAATGTTGCCAGCATTCAGCAATGGAATTATATGGCTCAATATGGGCTACAGCTCAACTCAGATTTTACGGTAAATACAGGGTCAGGTTTAATAATTGCGGATGATTATATTGGTGGCGAATCAGGTATTATAGATAATAACCAAAAAAGATTTGTAACAGCCAAAAGAAAACAATATTACCTTTATGGTTCTCAGTATGACGGCTTCGAAGGATTAAACTTTAATTTAGATACAAGACTCTTCGGAATGGGAAGAGAATCCAATAAAGAGGATAAATTAACGGTAGAAGGTTCGGTTAAAGCCAGTAAAAACTTCAAATCGGAAGAGGAGAGACCCGACACAATATTTATTCCCAATGGTAATGTAGCTAATCTTAGAGATGAAATTGTAAACGATGATTCTGAATATGCAATCAGGTTAGATCCCCACGAATATGAGATTGATCCTTCCGGTTATCTGGCTGTAGATGATAGAAACCGACTGATTCATATTATAGGTGAACAAGTGAAAATGGTGGTTAGTTTTAAAGAAATCTATCCAAAACAACAGATTGTCATTTATAACTTTGACAAATCTGGTGGTACCATGGCAGTTCAAATATATGGAAAAACCATTTATAACATCAATCCGGGATCTTTCCTTAGATTGTATGTTACAAAATCACGCAGAGTGATTGCCGAAAGACAATTGCCATGCGAGTTTGTCTGGTAAGAATAGAATGCATATCACAAGATGAATTGAAGCTTAATTTTAAAAATAACTTAGTCTACAATAGTCTTACTAAGTGAAAAACCCACAATCAAAAATGAAAGTTTATGATTGTGGGTTTCTGCTTTATGTATGGACAATACTAATAAAATAAACAAGACAAAGAATATTAGTGTTTTAATTGTATTACTTAATGTTTTTTCACTAAAATAACTCTTGCATAATTAAGATGAAATAAAAATAATTTTAGTTATTAGCTTTATGAATGTCAAATCTCATACAAAAGATTGAATTTTATTGCTCTATTAATATTAAATTTAAAGAATGAAAAAAATATTGATCATCAACGGACATCCGAATAAGGATTCTTTCAATTTTGGAATTGCTGATTCCTACAAAAAGGGAGCTGTTGAATCCGGGGCTGAAATAAAGGAAATCATCATTACTGAGCTCAACTTTAATCCGAACCTTCAGTTTGGATATCAGAAAATAATGGAACTGGAACCTGATCTCGTCACAGCTTGGGAAAAGATTGTCTGGGCAGATCATCTGGTATGGATCCATCCTGTATGGTGGGGAGGCTTGCCGGCGATCACAAAAGGGTTTATTGACAGATTGTTTTTACCCGGTCGCGCCTTCAAATACAGGGAAAATTCTGTCTGGTGGGATCAACTTCTGAAAGGTAAAACAGCACATATTATAACGACATTAGATCAACCCAGCCTGTATTACAGAATAATGTTCGGGAGACCAAGCGTAAATCAGCTCAAGAAATCGGTCTTGCAATTTTGCGGAATAAAGCCGGTAAAGGTTACGTATATAGGAATCATTAAAACCTCCGATGAAAATCAACGTAAGATTTGGCTTAATAAAGTAAAATTGGCAGGGATTAAACAAAACTAATTATTTTAAATATTCCGATCTTAAATTGGATGAAATAATATAAGATAATAATGGATTCACTTATAGAGAAATTGACGGCAGTGGAGCACGGCTTCAAACCATTTGAATTGGAAGCACAAAAAATAATCGACAGTAAAACTTTACCGGAGTCAAAAGCAATAGCTGTGGATATGCTCCGAAGCGAATTTTATCAAGTCCGTTGTTGTGCTATTTTCATCCTCGGATTTATTGCGGTCAAAGATAATTCTGTACTCCGTTTATTAAAGGAAACCGCCCGATCGGATGAAAGTTGGCAGGTACAGGAGATCATTGCTAAGGCATTTGATCAGTACTGTAAAGATTATGGCTATGAGAATTCACTTCCCGAAATCAAAGACTGGCTCGATGATGAACATCCCAATGTTTGCCGTGCGGTTACCGAAGGTTTGCGGATCTGGACAGGGCGACCTTATTTTAAAACGCATCCTGAAGTGGCTATTGATCTCATAAGCCAACATAAAGCCAGTGATAGTGAATACCTCCGGAAGTCGGTCGGTAATTCGTTGAGGGATATCAGCAAAAAGTATGGAGAACGGGTCAGGCTAGAAACTTCAAAATGGGATCTTCAGGATCAGAGAACCGCCTTCACCTACGAATATGTACTTAAAAGACATTGATGTTTTTTTTAAATTATCCCCTGATTACGCAAATGTAATTTTCTTAGATAAGGAGATTATTGAAAAAAATATCTCTTAATTAAAGCCCCGAAGTTACTCGCCAATAATTTAAGTAGATTTTATTTTGGTTAACAGTAAGTTAGCTTTATTTTTTCAATTTTAAAATATTCTATTTCCCAGCAACCAATTTTATATACATTTTGAATGTAAAATTCCGTTATAACCAATTTTTTGCTTGCTTACGTATAAAAAAAGCAAAAAAAAATATCAATTTCTATTGTTTTTTTTAATAAAAAGTGTGTTTTTAACACTTTTTATTTTATTTTTTTTCATAAAAATTGTTATGATTCTTATCATAAAATTTTCTTAAAAAAATATTCGGCTGATGATGATGATACATTTCACTAATTGTTTGTAAACTCATACCTTACATTTTACATAAGTATATTTTTTATGATAACCTTATCATAAAAATTACCCCTACAATATCATAAAAAATAGATATGTAATATATTGATATGCAGTAACTAATAGTAAAATAATTTTTTTTATTCAATTGTATTTTTATATTTGTAATGTTACCTAAATGTTAACATTTTTATGAAACAGAATTTCATTCATACCTATGTATCTGTTGACTGTGTTGTTTTTGGATTTGATCACGAAAACAGGCTCAATATTTTACTAGTTCAAAGACATGAAGAAGACAATGCCAATAAAAAACAGATCAAACTTCCGGGGAGCCTTATTTTCAGTGAAGAGGATGTAGATGATGCTGCCCAAAGAGTTCTTCACGAGCTTACAGGAATTAAAAAAATGGTTTTGAAGCAATTCAAATGCTTTGCAGATCCTATGAGAGCAAGCAATGAAAGTGATATCAAATGGATGGGAACTGAATATAAACACGATATAGACCGGATTATTACAGTAGCTTATCTTTCTCTTTGTAAAATTGATCATAAGATTAACAGCAGTAAGTATAGTACGGTAGATTGGTATCCTGTGGATAATGTTCCGGCTTTACCGTTTGATCATAATAAAATCATCAGCGAATCTTTGATTGAAATAAGAAAATGGATAGAATCTGATTTCTCAATCATTTTTGAGCTTTTGCCAAAAAAATTTACCATAAGACAACTTTATCAGCTGTATTCTGCTCTAAGTGAAAAATATATTGACATTAAAAACTTTCATAAAAAAATTTCATCATTTAATTATATTATTCCTTTAGACGAAATTGAAAAAAATGTTTCGCACCGTGCTGCAAGATATTACAAGTTTGATGCAAAAATTTATAAAAAAAATAATTCAAAACTCATTAAATAAAAATTTACCCACTCTACTATGTACTTGTTAGGATACGATATCGGCAGTTCTTCTGTAAAAGTTTGTCTCATTGAGGCTTCGAGCGGAAAAATCATTGCTTCGGATTTTTCGCCGAAAAAAGAGATGAAAATTATTGCATCCAATCCGGGATGGGCAGAGCAAAATCCTGCAGACTGGTGGACTAACCTGAAACTTGCTCATGAGTCTGTAATGCATCATTCAGGAATAGATCCAGAAGATATAAAAGGTATCGGAATTACATGGCAGATGCATGGTCTTATTTTGGTAGATAAGGATCAGAATTTACTTAGACCTTCTATTATCTGGTGTGACAGCCGTGCTGTACCTTATGGTGAGAAGGCATTTAAAGAAATAGGTGAAGAAAAATGTCTCTCTCATCTTCTTAATTCTCCGGGTAATTTTACTGCTTCAAAATTAGCTTGGGTTAAAGATAATGAGCCGGATATTTTTGAAAAAATTGATAAAATAATGCTTCCGGGAGATTACATTGCCATGAAACTTTCGGGAGAAGTAGGAATTACAATAGAAGGTCTCTCAGAAGGAATTTTCTGGGATTTTAAAAACAACTCTATTTCGGAGGATGTTATTAGCTATTACGGAATTCCAAAAAGTTTTTTTCCGGAAATTGTTCCAACTTTTGGGATTCAGGCAACAGTTTCAGCAAAAGCAGCAACAGAATTAGGCTTAAAAGAAGGTACTCCGATTTCTTACAGAGCAGGCGACCAGCCGAATAATGCATTGTCGCTTAATGTTTTCAATCCGGGAGAAATTGCTTCAACGGCAGGAACTTCAGGTGTTGTATATGGGGTTTTAGACCAGTTAGATTACGACAAGCTTTCAAGAGTAAATACATTTGCACACGTCAATCATTCCGAAGAGCAGACCAGACTTGGAGTTTTGCTATGCATCAACGGAACCGGAATTTTAAATTCATGGCTGAAACACAATTTTGCAACTTCACTTTCATCTTATGGAGATATGAATGAGCTGGCTTCATTATCATCCATAGGATCTAAAGGTTTAAGTATCATCCCTTTCGGAAACGGTGCAGAAAGAGTTTTGGAAAACCGTGATACAAGCTGCTCAATTCATGGGATTAATTTTAACATTCACTCTAAGGGAGATGTTTTGCGTGCCGCACAGGAAGCGATTGTTTTTTCTTATGAATACGGAATGAACATTATGAGAGATATGGGAATGAATATTCAGGTAATTCGTGCAGGAAATGCCAATATGTTCCTCAGTTCAATTTTCCGCCAATCTTTAGCAAGCGTGAGCAATGCAGTTATAGAATTGTATGATACCGATGGAGCTGTAGGAGCAGCAAGAGCAGCCGGAATTGGAATCGGATTTTATGAAAATACCGAAGAAGCCTTTTCATCTTTAGAAAAAATAACAGTGATAGAGCCGGAGACAGAAAAAAGGGATCAGTATATGGAAGCTTACACGCGATGGAGGAAACACCTCACTGAAATATTGTAAAATCTAGAAAAATTAAGTAGGAAAAATAGCTACTTACCGTACATTTTGTGCAGTAAGGAAAGAATTTTCATATCAAAATACAAAAAAATAAAATTTAAATATATAAAGACAACATGAATATTTTAACAGGAACCAAAGAGTTTTTTTCAGGAATTGAACAAATAAAATTTGAAGGTAAGGAAAGCAGAAACCCAATGGCATTCAGATATTATGAAGCCGATAAAATGGTAATGGGAAAACCAATGAAAGAATGGATGCGTTTTGCAATGGCTTGGTGGCATACTCTGTGTGCAGACGGAAGTGATCCTTTCGGAACCTCTACAATCCATCATCCATGGTCCAAAGGTACAGATACAATTTCCAGAGCTAAGTATAAAATGGATGCAGGGTTTGAGTTTATGAGCAAAATGGGTTTTGGTCATTACTGCTTTCATGATATTGATTTAGTAGATCCTGCTGATAACTGGAAGGATTATGAAAAAAATCTGCAGACTATTGTAGAATACGCTAAAGAAAAACAGAATGAATCAGGAATTAAATTGCTTTGGGGTACGGCGAATGTTTTCACACATGAAAGATATATGAACGGAGCTTCTACCAATCCTAACTTCGATGTTGTGGCATGTGCAGGAACTCAGGTGAAAAATTCTATTGATGCTACAATTGCTTTAGGTGGAGAAAACTATGTTTTTTGGGGTGGAAGAGAAGGCTACATGAGTCTTTTGAACACGGATATGAAGAGAGAAAAGGAGCACTTGGCAAGATTTTTAACAATGTCGAGAGACTACGCCAGAAAACAGGGATTCAATGGAACATTTCTTATTGAGCCTAAGCCAATGGAGCCTACCAAGCATCAGTATGACTATGATGCAGAGACAGTGATCGGATTTCTTAAAAATTACGGATTAGATAAAGATTTTAAATTAAATCTAGAAGTAAATCATGCTACTTTGGCAGGACACACATTTGAGCATGAGCTACAGGCAGCCGTAGATGCTGGTATGTTGGGAAGTATTGATGCAAACAGAGGAGATTACCAAAACGGATGGGATACAGATCAATTCCCGGTAGACTATTTAGAACTTGCTCAGGCTTGGTTGGTAATTCTTCCTGCAGGAGGTTTGGGAACAGGAGGAGTAAATTTTGATGCAAAAATCCGCCGTAATTCTATTGATGCCGAAGATTTATTTATCTCACATATTTCAGGAATGGATGCATTTGCAAAAGGACTTCTGGTCGCTGCTGATGTATTAGAAAATTCAGACTATCAGAAATTAAGAACAGAAAGATACTCTTCTTTTGATAGTGGAAGCGGAAAAGCCTTTGAAGAAGGAACACTTACTCTGGAAGATCTACAAACCATAGCATACGAAATAGGAGAACCCCAGCCTAAGAGTGGTAAGCAGGAATTGTTTGAAGCTATTGTGAACATGTACATTTAAAAAAAAGGAAAACTGAATTTATCAATTTCATTTTCCTGCTAAACTAATATTTAAAAAATAATAATTATGAACCGATTTTATTTCAGTAAGAGTAACAAAGCCGCGCTGTTTTTTGCGATGACGATGTTGCCTGCAAGTTTAGTTTACTCCCAGACTACGCCCGATTCTCTCAGGAATGAAAAGCAGATTGAGGAGGTAGTTGTCATCGGATACGGAACTCAAAGGAAAGAAGCTGTTACAGGATCTGTATCTACCGTAAAGGGTAATGCTCTTCGTGAAGTTCCTTCCGCAAATATTACTCAGGCATTGCAGGGAAGAGCTGCAGGTGTCGACATTTCACAAACATCTACAAAACCTGGTGCTCCTATGCAGATTCGGATTAGAGGTACCAGATCGCTAACAGGTGATAATAACCCATTAATTGTTTTAGATGGAATCCCTTTTGTAGGATCTTTAAGTGATATCAGCTCAAGTGATATTAAAAGTATTGATATCCTCAAAGATGCTTCTGCTACTGCTATTTATGGATCAAGAGGAGCAAATGGGGTTATATTAGTAACCACTAATAGAGGAAGCAAGGGACAGAAGGCGAGATTTACTTATAATACATTTAATGGCGTACAGACATTGTTTTCTAGGTATCCTATGATGGATGGTCCTTCTTTTGCAAAACTAAGAAACTATGCAACTCCAGCAGGAAGTAATAACCCTCTTTATGGAACTACCGGAGATGAAAATGTAAATAATAATACGGATTGGCAGAAACTATACTATAAGCCTGCAATGATAACAAGTCATGACATTGGTGTATCCGGAGGTACCAGCGGAGGAAATTACAATGTGGGACTTTCCTATTTCAAGCAAAATGCAGTTATCCCTTTACAAAATTATGAAAGATTTGCTCTAAGAGTGGCCGTTGATCAGCAGCTTGGTAAGCGTTTTCGTGTTGGTTTTACTACCAATACCAATTACACGGAATCTGAAGCCAATGGTTTGAATCCCGGCGCTGTGTTGGGATATTCACCACTTGCCACACCTTATAACGCTGATGGTAGTCCCAAAAGTGTAATGACTACTGCGGGAGGGATAGATCAAACATGGATATATACAAGAGATAGAATTGAGGGATTAGGAGAAAAATATGTAGATGAATCAAAAATTTTCGCATCATATAATAATATGTATGGTGAAATGAATATTATTAATGGTTTAAAATACAGATTGAATGTAGGATTAGACTATCGTACATCAAACGGAGGTAACTATGCTGGAATGGGTGTGTTTAATACGAATCCTGCCGGTCCTTCGTCTGCTGGTCGAGGAAACAATCAAACATATCACTGGGTCGTAGAAAATCTTTTGACGTATGACAGAACTTTTGGTAAGCATAAGGTAAATGCTGTAGCTTTATATTCTGCTGAAGGCAATAGATATATAAGTACATACATGAGCGCAAGGAATGTACCTGCTGATTTTTTTCAATATTATAATTTAGGTCAAGCCCCTCAAGCAGATATTCAGGTAAAACCAGAGGATCAGCAATACTATCAAAATGGGTTACTTTCTGCAATGGGAAGAGCAATGTATACTTATGATAATAAGTATATGCTGACTGCTACTTTACGTGCGGATGGATCTTCAAGGCTCGCTCCGGGTAACAAATGGCATACATATCCCGCATTATCATTGGGCTGGAATATATCCAATGAGTCATTCATGGAAAATGTAAAAATGATCAATCTACTTAAATTGAGGGCTGGATGGGGTCAAACGTCTAATCAGGCAGTACCTGAATACTCAACATTAGGAAGACTTGCAGTAACACCCTATAATTTCGGTAGTAGCAATACAACAGGAGTTTATGTAACTGAGGCTCCCAATGCTTCATTAGGTTGGGAATATTCAAAAACACAAAACTATGGCATTGATTTCGGTTTGTTTAATAACCGTCTTTCAGGAAGTGTAGAATATTACAAAACACATACTTTTGACTTACTGACCAGAAAAAGTTTACCTGCATCTTCAGGATTATTGAATGTCCTTGAGAATGTTGCAGAAACAGAAAATAAAGGTTTTGAGATATCTTTAAATGGTGTTATTTTCGACAATCCAGAAGGCTTTACATGGGAAGCAGGAGTAAATCTATATACAAATCAAAATAAAATCTTATCACTTGCATCAGGTGTCCCAAGAGACATCAATAATCTTTGGTTTGTAGGACATAATATTAATGCTCTTTATGATTATAAATATATTGGTTTATGGCAGGCTGGAGATCCATATCAAAATATCCTAGAGCCTGGAACTCCTGAAGATGTTGTAGGTTCGATAAAGGTTTTGTACACAGGTGGATATAATGCAGATGGAACTCCTGTAAGGGCAATTGGGCCAGATGATATGCAGGTATTTGATACCGCTGCAAAGTTTCAGGGCGGTTTTAATATGAGATTTGCTTACAAAAATTTTGACCTCAGTACTGTTGGAGCTTTCCAGCATGGAGGAATTTTAGTAAGTACATTGTATGGTTCTGCGAGCTACTTAAACAGACTTACAGGTCGAGGTAATAATGTAGAAGTTGATTATTGGACAGAAGATAATACCGGAGCGCATTTTCCAAGACCAGGAAGACATTTGAGCGGTGATAATCCTAAATATTCTTCTACATTAGCTATGTTTGATGCTTCATATTTAAAGCTTCGTACAATTACTTTAGGATATAATTTCAACAAAGATTTGCTGAATGATTTAAAGATTACCGCATTAAGACTTTATTTTACAGTTACAAATCCTGTAGTATTGTTTTCTCCTTATCATAAATTTTCAGGAATGGATCCGGAACCTAACTCCTTCGGAGATCAAAATCAGGCTGTAAGCGGATATCGTAATAGACAGCTTGTAATCGGAACCAATAACCCATCCACACGAAATTATTTAATCGGACTTAATTTAACTTTCTAATCACATTGTCATGATAAAATTTAAACCTAAAATGATTATTGGAGCAATGTTCCTGTCATTAACATTAACAAGCTGTAATGAAATTTTGGATGAACAGCCAAGAGCAAATTATACAGTTGATTACTTCAGTACAGTCGATGGTATTAATCAAAGTATTCCATCATTATACAGACATCTGAGATTATTATATGGAAATGGTTACTTTATGAGTAACTGTCAGAATGGTACTGATGAGTCTACATTTGCTCAAAGTGCAGATGGAAACTTTAGAGAATTGGATATGTCTGGGAACGGAATTATAAATTCCAATACATTTCCTACCAGCATGGTTTGGGGAGCAGTTTTTCCCAATATAAATACAGCAAATGGAATAATAGAAAAGGGACCGGCATTAGGCGTTACAGAAGCTTTAATCTCAGAAGCGAGATTTTTTAGAGCATTTGATTATTTCATGCTAGTACAAACTTATGGAGGAGTTCCTTTAGACTTAGGTTCAGGAGAACTAAAATTTAATATTACTCCTGTTACAACATCGGTACGAAATACAGTACCTGAAATATATACAAAAGCGGTTTTTCCTGATTTAAAAAAAGCAGTTGATAATTTACCTGCAAGTCCAAGAATTACAGGAGGGGTCACAAAAAATGTGGCGAGGTTATTTTTAGCAAAAGCATATCTTACTTATGGATGGTGGCTTCAAAATCCAAATAATATCCCAACTTATCCTGAAACACCAAGAACAGATCCCGATGGTCACAATGCTCAATGGTATTTCCAGCAAGCTTATGATATCGCAATGTCTGGAATAAATGCTCCTGGACCATATTCATTACAGCCAACTTTTTACGATGTAAATGAGGGATCAAAAGATAGAAATGCAGAGTGTATGCTTTATGCAGATCATACACAGGCGAGTGCATTCTACAACGAAGGTGATCCTGTAGGATTTGGTTCAGGATGGGCTCCTGATAATTTTGCAGCTTGGATGCAAACTTGGAATTATACAGCAATAAAAAGTAGTAAAACAACCTCATGGGCATCAACTGATATTATAAGTTCAGTACAAAGAGAAGCTTCTCAGCCACTTGGGAGACCGTGGGTTCGTATGTGTCCGACTATTGGCGTTATTAAAAATACATTCTCAGATAAGGTAAATGATTCAAGATACGATGGAACTTTTGTAACTACTTATCGTGGAAATTGGCATAAACAAGGTACAGGTCTTACAGGAATTTCAATGATGTACAATGCGAATGCTCTTCCGGTTCCGATTGGAGGTGCAATTCTAAGTTTTCTTAATGATGATTCTCAATTACCCAATTATCCATCAGGTTCAGGACAAAGTGGTGTTGGAGCAGGAACTCTGCCTGGAAGAGCTGATTGGGTAATTGCTCCTAATGGAATAAGCAGAATCGTTTACCCAGGACTTTGGAAAATAGGAACTTATCGCACAGATGATCCAAATGGTTTAGGGTATCCAAATGCAGGTTTAACACGTCCGTTTAATGTTGCTAAATTTTCAGAGTTCTATTTTATTGCTGCAGAGGCTGCTGTTAAAGGTGCTTCAGGTGCCATGACAGCAAGAGATTTAATCAATGTTATCCGTGCAAGAGCTGGAAAGTGGAGATTCAATAATGCTCAAAATACTACCTTTGTTGCAGATAATAGTGCCGCAATGATCGCAGCAACACCCTCTACTATTACTATTGATTATATTCTTGCTGAAAGATCTCGTGAATATTATGGTGAATTTTACAGATGGTATGATTTAGTTCGTACTCAAAAATGGGGAGAATACGCTGCTACATATCAGATTGGGGGATTGTCTTATGGTGATCATACACCACAGACGGTTACAAGAAATATTCAGCCTTTTCACTATTTAAGACCTATTCCTTTAGGACAGTTAAATGCAATGGAAGTTCCGGCAGATGTAAAAGCAAAATACCAAAATCCAGGGTATAATTAAAATTAGTTTACATTCATATTAACTTTACAAAGTAGGTGTTTACTACACCTGCTTTGTTTTAATTCTCATTTTAAAATGGAAAAAACATGGCGTTGGTTTGGGAAGAATGATAAAATAAAATTACAAACACTTCGACAGATTGGTGTTGAAGGGATTGTTTCTGCACTGCATGATATTCCGAACGGAGAAGTTTGGAGTTCAGAGGCTATTAATGATTATAAAAACTATATAGAAAGTCACGGACTTCGTTGGTCTGTAGTTGAGAGCCTTGCTGTGAGTGAGTCTATCAAATACGGAGGTGAGGACAGAGACGGACTGATAGAAAATTATATCAAAAGTCTCGAAAATCTTGGTAGAGCAGGCGTTACAACGGTTTGTTACAACTTTATGCCGGTTCTGGATTGGGCAAGAACGGACCTTTTCCACGAGTGGGAAGATGGTTCATCATCTTTATATTTTGATAAGGCCAAATTTGCCTATTTCGAAATTCATATTCTGAAAAGAAAAGGAGCAGAAAAAGATTATACACCTGAAATTCTCAAAAAAGTTGAAGAATTAAAAAATACGCTTACAGAAGCCGATAACAATGATTTAATAGATTCTGTTATCGTTAAAACTCAAGGTTTCGTTAATGGAAATATCAAGGAAGGCGATTTGAATCCGGTTGAAAAGTTCAATAATCTATTGGCTTTGTACGATGGAATTGATAAACATCAGCTTCGGGAAAACTTAAAATATTTTCTTGAGAAAATAATGCCGGTTTGTGAAGAGTGGAACATCCAGATGTGTGTGCATCCGGACGACCCACCATTTGCTTTGCTTGGTTTACCAAGAATTGTGACCAATGAAGACGACATCGATTGGTTCCTGAATGCTGTCGATAATCCTCACAACGGACTGACATTCTGCGCAGGTTCTCTAAGTGCCAATCTTCAAAATGATGTTCCGAAATTAGCTCAAAAATATGCCCACAGAACTAAATTTGTTCACCTCAGAAGTACCAATGTTTTTGAAAACGGAGACTTCATCGAAGCGCATCATTTAGGTGGCAGAGGTAAATTGATTGACGTTATCCGCGTATTCGAAAAAGAAAATCCGAATTTACCAATGAGAATCGACCACGGAAGATTGTTGACGGAAGATATTGATAAAGGCTACAATCCCGGTTATTCTTTCCTTGGAAGAATGTTGGCTTTAGGTCAAATTGAAGGCGTGATGGCAACAGTACAATCAGAATTGCAAAAAAAATAAATCTAAAATTTGCAATCATTTTAAAAAGTAAAAAATGAACGAAATATTCAGCATAAAAGATAAGGTAGCAATCATCACTGGCGCTTCCGGCGTTTTGGGAGGAAGTTTGGCGAAAAGTTTCATCGAAGCCGGAGCAAAAATTGTTGCGGTAGGCAGAAATCAGGAAACTTTGGATTCCCGCGTGAAAGAACTGACCGATATGGGAGGCGATGCTTTCGCAGTAGAAGCCAATGTAATGAACATCGAAAGTCTTGAAAATGCATCAAAAAAAATCATAGAAAAGTATGGTAGAATAGACATTCTGCTGAATATTGCAGGCGGAAATATTCCCACAGCAACTTTATCTCCCGACCAGTCTTTTTTCGATATGAATATAGACGGATGGGATGAGGTAACGGATCTCAATATCAACGGAACGGTTTATCCAAGTTACGTGTTCGGAAAAGTGATGGCTGAACAGGGAAGCGGAAGCATTGTCAATATTTCGTCAATGGCCGCTTATTCGGCGATTACAAGAGTAGCAGGATATTCGGCAGCGAAGTCGGCGATTACCAATTTTACCCAGTGGTTAGCTTCAGATTTAGCTTTGAAGTTCGGGGATAAGATCCGTGTCAATGCTGTTGCCCCAGGATTTTTCATCGGTGACCAAAACCGTGCTATTTTGTTGAATGAAGATGGTTCTTTAACGGATCGAAGCAAAAAAGTGATTGCCAAAACACCAATGCAAAGATTCGGTGAAGTGGAAGAACTGAATGGAGCTGTACAGTTTCTCTGTTCCGATGCCGCAAGTTTTATAACAGGTGCATTATTACCTGTGGATGGCGGTTTTAGCGCATTCAGTGGTGTTTAAATTAAGTATTGTTTTAAGCAGAACCTTAATCAATTTTTTCTCATCGTTAAGGTCTTGTTTTTAAAGATTTTCATAAAATAAAAATCAGTTTTTACATTAAATAATGACTCATTCCATTAAAAATAAAGGAGTTTTCGGAGAATCATTTTTGCTGGAATCGGCGAAGGCGGAGAATCTCTATTTTGGCTATGCGAAAGAGATGCCGATTATTGATTATCACAATCATCTGGAACCTGAGGTTATTTCAAATAATCAGAATTTCCGTTCTCCAACAGCAATCTGGCTGGATGGTGACCATTACAAATGGCGGGCAATGCGGAATTTCGGGATTGATGAAAAATTCATTTCAGGACAGGCAACGGACGAAGAAAAATTCCAAAAATGGACCGAAACGGTTCCTTACACACTTCGGAATCCATTGTTTCACTGGACGCATTTGGAGCTCAAAAATTCTTTTGGAATTAAGGAATATTTGTCTGAAAAAAATGCGGATGATATTTATAGCGCAATGCAGGATTCTTTACAAAAACCTGAATTTACGCCACAGAATCTGCTCAAAAATTATAAAGTGGAGGCACTTTGTACAACAGATGACCCGGCTGACAATCTGGATTATCATAAAAAAATAAAAGAAAGCAATTTCAATACAACAGTTTTACCAAGTTTTCGTCCGGATATTTACATCAATATTATTGATTCCGAATCTTATATCCTCAATATTAAAAAACTTGAAAAAGCTTCAGGAACCAATATTAATTCAGTTTCAGATCTATTAAGTGTGCTTCATTCAAGAATCAATTATTTTGATGAGGTTGGCGCCAGAGTTTCAGACCACGGCTTCGAATATTTTCCGGACACAACCCGATGGAATGATGATCTAGAAAAAGAATTTTCAGAATTTTTAAAAGGTAACCAACTTATATTTTCCGATCCGGATGCGCTTTGCGGATTTCTTTTGAAAGAGCTCTGCAAAATGTATTCTGGTAAAGGCTGGGTTCAGCAATTTCACGTTGGCGCAACCAGAAATAACAATTCTCTGATGCTGAAAAATATTGGTGCAAATACCGGTTTCGATGCGATTGGCGAACAATATTTTGCACAAAGAATGAGCGTTCTTTTTGACGAGCTCAATTCCAAAGGCGAGCTTGCAAAAACAATTATTTATAATCTGAACCCTGTTTATAATGAAGTTCTGGCTTCTCTTGCAGGCAATTTCAACGAATCAGGAATCAAGTCGAAAATACAGTTCGGCGCCGCTTGGTGGTTTCTGGACCAGTTGGATGGGATGCAGAAGCAGATGAACACGCTTTCCAATATTGGACTTATCAGCACATTTGTTGGGATGCTGACCGATTCCAGAAGTTTTTTGTCATTCTCAAGACATGAGTATTTCAGGCGATTGCTTTGTAATATGTTCGGAAACGAGATGGAAAAAGGTCTTCTTCCCGATGATGAAAGATGGGTTGGAAAAATCATTCAGGATATCTGCTATTACAACGCGAAAAATTATTTCAATTTTTAAGAATGAATCAGGAAACTTCAAATAAAATCTTATGTTTCGGTGAATTGCTTTTGCATTTCGCTCCGGATTCTGAAGGAACTTGGCTGAAAAATCAAGCTCTCAAAATTTACGTTGGCGGAGCTGAATATAATGTTGCTTCGGCACTT
Source organism: Chryseobacterium echinoideorum (assembly GCF_007474535.1). Classification (GTDB taxonomy): domain Bacteria; phylum Bacteroidota; class Bacteroidia; order Flavobacteriales; family Weeksellaceae; genus Chryseobacterium; species Chryseobacterium echinoideorum. The sequence goes on from NZ_VKNW01000001.1 coordinate 172,725, forward strand.
TCGAGATGGGGAAATCAGGTTTCTCTGTATTCTGCGTTATCGGAAAATTATCTCGGAAATCAATTGGAATTAAAATTAAATGATGAAAAAATAAAAGTTCTTGCAGAGAAGTCAAATGGGAGAATGGGAGCGTTTTATCTTCCTTTTGATGGCGATATGCAAAATGCGAAAGTTATCTACGACCGTTTTCCATCGGTTTTCACAGAATCAGATTTTTCCGGTTTTTCTGATGACGAAGTTTTTAAGGATGTAACCTGGCTTCATATAAGTACGATTACGCCGGCTTTGAGCGAAAATGCTTTCGGGAAATGTCTTGATTTGATGAAGAAAGCCAATGCCCGAAATATCAAAGTTTCTCTGGATTTGAATTACCGTGCATCACTTTGGCAGCATCAGAATCCTTACGATAAAATCTCTCAATTAATGCCATTTGTTAATGTTTTAATGGGAAATATCTGGTCGATTCAGGAATTCTTAAATATCCCAATTGAATACGAATTAAATGGAAATTTTAATGATGAGAACCTTCTAAAACAAGCTGGAAAATCAGCTTCAGAAATTCAGAAACAATATCCGAATGTAGAATTGATTGCCAACACTTTCAGATTTACAAAAGGTGACGAGGTCAATTATTTTGCGGTCTTATATTCTGGGGGCAAATTATTCATTTCAGAACAATATTATTCGGATAAGATTTTGGAAAGAGTCGGCAGCGGCGATTCTTTTATGGCGGCTTTGATTCACGGAAGCATAAAAGGAAATTCAATCCAAAAAATCCTGGATGATGCTGTAAAAGTGGCTTTCAAAAAACTTTTTGTGCAAGGCGATACCATCAACAAAACGATTAATATCGAAAATTTATGAGTTTAAAAATCATACAAAAAATAAAAGACCAGAAGATAGTTCCATTGTTTTACAATGATTCTCTCGAAGTTTCAAAATCAATTGTGAAATCGCTTTATGAAGCCGGAATCCGTGTGGTAGAATATACCAATCGTGGGGAATTAGCTTTAGAAAATTTCAGAAAACTGAAAGAATTAGCAATAACAGAATTTCCGGAACTCTCTTTAGGAATCGGAACAGTGAAAAATATTTCAGAAATGGATGCTTTCATTGATGCAAAAGCTGATTTTATCATTACGCCAATCATTAATGAAGAATTGGTAAAACATTCCGTTGACAAAAATATTCTGTTGATTCCAGGATGTTTCACGCCGTCTGAGATTAATATCGCTTATCAAAACGGGCTTCGAATGGTAAAGGTTTTTCCTGCGGATTTGGCCGGAAAAAATTACATAAAATCGATTTCTTCGGTTTTCCCGGAAATGGAATTTATGCTGACAGGCGGAATCCATGCAGACGCTCAGGATATTTCCGAATGGATGAATGGCGGTGCAGTTGCAGTCGGACTTGGAAGTGCTTTGGCCAAAAAAGAATTTTCCGATGAACAACTAAAAGAAAAAGTTGAACAATTATTATTTCAATTAAATCAAAAATAAGATGCAGGCACCGCAAAAAAAGAATCTGAGATGGTTTATGTTGTTTTTGGTTTTTCTGGCAACGACAATCAATTATCTCGACCGTCAAGTGATGGGTCTTCTGAAGCCCACTTTAGAAGCTGAGTTTAGCTGGACGGAAAAAGATTACAGCTACATTGTGATGGCTTTCACGGCGTCATATGCTTTGGGAAATCTTTTGATGGGAAGATTTGTAGATAAAGTAGGTTCCAAAATCGGATATGCTGTGTCTCTCGTGGTTTGGAGCTTGGCTTCTATTGGTCACGGGTTTGTTAAAAGTACCGTTGGATTTTTGTTTGCTAGAACAGCATTGGGACTTTCAGAAGCGGGTAATTTTCCGGCAGCGATAAAATCTGTAGCAGAATGGTTTCCCAAAAAGGAAAGAGCTTTGGCGACAGGGATTTTCAATTCGGGAGCAACAGTCGGAGCTATTTTAGCGCCTGTTCTGGTTCCGTTTATTTTAGGACATTACGGTTGGCAGGAGACTTTTGTCTGGATTGGAGCGGCCGGGCTTTTATGGTTGGTGCTTTGGTGGCGTTTTTACAACAAACCCGAAAACAATAAAAAACTCTCTGTAGAAGAACTGGCTTACATCAAAAGTGACCAGGAGGAGAATCAAAACAACCTTCCAAGCGCACCTCTTAAAGATATTCTTAAACTGAAAGCAACCTGGTCTTTTGCCATCGGAAAAATGATGACCGACCCGATCTGGTATTTTTTTATGTTTTGGTTACCGGCTTATTTTGCAGATGTTTTCAAAATGGATTTGACGAAACCTTCATTACCATTGATTTTAATCTACGGAGGAACAACAATAGGCAGTATTGGTGGTGGTTATTTGTCTTCTGCTTTAATCAAGAAAGGTTGGGAAATCAGCAGAGCCCGGAATTTTACAATGTTATTGTTTGCATTGCTGGTAGTTCCGGTGATGTTTTCAAAATATCTGGATAATATGTGGATGATAACAGTTGTCATTGCCTTTGCAACAGCTGCACATCAAGGTTGGGGAGCCAATCTGATGACAGCGGTCGGAGACAAATTACCGAACAATTACGTGAGTTCAGTCATTGGTTTTGGCGGAATGATGGGGTCTGTGGCAGGAATTATTTTCCCGCTGTTCATCGGAATTGTTTTGGATGCATTCAAAAAATCAGGAAATATTAATGGAGGTTATAGCATTATTTTCTTCATTGCCGGAATGTCTTATGTTGCAGCCTGGCTGGTAATTAAATTAATTAACAGAAAACCGGCTGTAAAAATCAGTTAAAAAATAAATGAACCAAAAACATTACATAGTAATCATCTGTATTTTCCTAAGTGGATTTTCCCTGGCTCAAAAAGGAGGGAAAAATAAGCTTTGGTATGACAAACCTGCCAAACAGTGGGTGGAAGCATTACCTGTTGGAAACGGAAGATTGGCTGCAATGGTTTTTGGCGACCCTTCCCAGGAAAAACTTCAGCTGAACGAAGGCACTTTCTGGTCTGGTGGACCTTCCCGGAATGATAATCCTGATGGACCGAAAGTGTTGGATTCTATCCGATATTATTTATTTAACGGGAATTACAAAAGAGCTCAGATTCTTGCGGATAAAGGATTGAAAGCGAAAAGCCTTCACGGTTCGGCCTATCAGAATATTGGTGATTTTACGCTTGATTTTAATAATGTTAATAATGTCAAAAATTATTACAGGGAATTAGACATCGAAAAAGCAATCACAACTACGACTTTTATTTCCAACGGAATTAATTTCAAAAGGGAAGTGTTCGCTTCAATTCCTGATAATGTTATTGTCATTAAATTAAGTTCGGACAAAAAAAATGCACTGAATTTCACAACCAATTTCACTAGCGAACTTAGGAAAAACAGCAAAGCCATTGATTCTAAAACCCTGCAGATGGACGGATTGTCTTCAACTTTAGACGGCGTTCAGGGTCAGGTTAAATTCAATGCACTCGCAAAAATCCTCAACAAAGGTGGAAAAACAGCAATTTTGAGTAATGGAATTTCGGTAAGAAATGCTGATGAAGTAATGATTCTAATTTCCATAGCGACCAATTTCACAGATTACAAAACTTTAAACTCAGATGAAGTTTCAAAAAGTAAAAAATACATTTCCGAAGCAGAACAGAAAAATTTCAAAACCTTATTCCAAAATCATCTGAATGCTTATCAGACATATTTCAAAAGAGTCGATTTCGACTTAGGAACTTCCGAAGCAGTAAAACAACCAACTGACATTCGTATTAAAAATTTCGCAACCCATTACGACCCGGAATTGATTTCGTTATATTACCAGTTTGGTCGTTATCTTTTGATTTCCTCTTCACAACCTGGTGGTCAGCCGGCGAATCTGCAGGGAATCTGGAATAATTCCAACAAACCTGCGTGGGACAGCAAATATACCATCAACATCAACACGGAAATGAATTACTGGCCGGCGGAAAAGACCAATCTTTCCGAGATGCACGAACCGCTGATTCAGATGATAAAAGACTTAAGCGAATCCGGAAAAGAAACAGCAAAAACAATGTACAACAGTCGTGGCTGGGTCGCTCATCACAATACGGATATTTGGAGAATCACTGGCGTTATAGATTTTGCCAACGCTGGAATGTGGCCAATGGGTGGCGCTTGGCTTTCTCAGCATCTTTGGGAAAAATATTTGTACAACGGAGATAAAAACTATTTGAAATCCGTTTATCCAATTCTAAAATCTGCCACTCAGTTTTATGAAGATTTTTTGGTTGAAGAACCAACGCACAAATGGCTGGTCGTAAGTCCGTCAATGTCTCCCGAAAATATTCCAAACGGACATCAGGGAAGTGCTTTGGCAGTTGGAAATACGATAGATAATCAGTTGATGTTTGACTTATTTACTAAAACAAAAAAAGTTGCAGAAATTCTTAATGTTGATTCAGATAAAATAAAAGTTTGGGAGAATATTATCTCCAAATTACCACCGATGAAAATCGGGAAATACGGACAGTTGCAGGAATGGGCAGAAGATTTAGACAACCCAAAAGACAATCACAGGCACGTTTCACATCTCTACGGATTGTTTCCGTCCAACCAAATCAATCCTTTCACCACGCCTGAATTATTGGACGCTTCCAAAACCGTTTTACTGCACCGTGGAGACGTTTCAACGGGCTGGAGTATGGGTTGGAAAGTGAATCTTTGGGCGAAATTATTAGACGGAAATCACGCCAACAAATTAATCAAAGACCAATTAACTTTGGTAGAAAAAGACGGTCGGGGCAAAAAAGGCGGAACGTATCCCAATCTTTTTGATGCGCATCCGCCGTTCCAAATTGACGGAAATTTTGGCTGTACCTCGGGAATTACCGAGATGCTTTTGCAAACTCAGAACGGGTTTATCGACATTCTTCCCGCACTTCCGGATGAATGGAAAAATGGAAAGATTTCCGGGCTGAAAACCTACGGCGATTTTGAAATCAGCATTGTCTGGGAAAATAATAAAGCGAAGGAAATCACCATAAAATCCAATTTAGGCGGAAACTGCAGAGTCAGAATTCCCAACAAAATGGAATTATCAGGAAAAACAAAACTCAAAAAAGCGGAAGGCAAAAACCCAAATCACTTTTTCGAAACACCTGAGATTAAAAAAACAATAATTTCCAGTGAAGCCAAATTAAACCTTGTCGAAATAAAAGAATCTGTGATGTATGATTTCCCAACAGAATCAGGAAAAACATACAAACTGAAAATAAAAAATTGATTAATAGGAACGGGCTTTAGCCCGTTTAATAAATGGATCAAACAATTGGCTTTAGCCAAAATTTAAATGATAATCAAAGTCCCGAAGGGACGATTTAAACGAGAATAGGATAAAATCCTATCAATATAAATAAAACGAACCCGAAGTGTTCAACGATTAAAAAAAATTAAAAATTATATATGAAAAAGATAACAATGAATCCAAATTTCCTAAGAAACAAAACCAGCATTTTTGCTACTCTGGCTCTACTTTCTGTAACCAGTTTGCAAGCACAGATTTTTACCGATTTTCAATACAGAGGAAACGACAAATTATATAATGACAACCCTCTGAAATCAGACGAATTTTATTCACCAATTCTTCAGGGCTGTTATCCCGACCCGAGTATCACCAAAAAAGGCGACGATTATTACTTGGTGAATTCTTCGTTTTCGATGTTTCCGGGCGTTCCGATTTTCACTTCCAAAGATTTGGTAAATTGGAAACAGGTTGGCCACGTTCTGGACAGACCTTCACAACTTAAAGTTGAAAAAGGTGGCGTTTCTCAGGGAATTTATGCACCGGATATCAAATACAACAAATTCAACGATACATTTTATATGATTACCACGCAGATTGCGGGCGGAGTCGGAAATATGGTCGTAAAAACCAAAGACCCTGCAAAAGGCTGGAGCGAAGTCCAGAAACTGAATTTCGATGGAATCGACCCTGCCATTTTCTTCGATGATGATGGGAAAGCCTACATTGTCCATAACGACGCCCCACCAAAAGGAACTGAGCAGTATCAAGGTCACCGCGTCATCAAAATGTGGGATTACGATTTGGAGAAAGACCAGGTTGTTGCAGGTTCGGACAAAATAATCGTAAACGGTGGTGTTGACCTTTCTCAAAAACCAATTTGGATTGAAGGGCCTCATTTGTACAAATACAAAGGAAAATATTATCTGATGTGTGCTGAGGGTGGAACCGGAGGCAATCATAGCGAAGTTATTTTTATGGCAGATTCTCCTAAAGGACCGTTTGTTCCGGCTAAAAATAATCCGATTCTGACGCAAAGATATTTTCCGAGAGACAGAAAAGAAAAAGTAGATTGGGCAGGTCACGCAGATTTGGTTGAAGGTCCGAACGGGCAATGGTACGGCGTGTTTTTGGCCATTCGTCCGAATGTCAATAATCGTGTAAATCACGGTAGAGAAACCTTCATTCTTCCGGTGGATTGGAGCGGAACGTATCCTGTGTTCCAAAATGGCTTGGTTCCGATGAAGCCGAAATTGAAAATGCCACAAGGTGTTCAGAACAAAACCGGACAAAATGGATTTTTCCCGAACGGAAATTTCACGTATAATGATAAATTAACCGATAAGAACCTGGATTTCCGTTGGATTGCAATGCGTGGACCTCGTGAAAACTTCATTACGACTACGAAAACCGGTGTAAAAGTGAATCCTATGGAAACGAATATCAAAGCATTGGCTCCGGTTTCGTCATTATTCCACAGATTACAGCACGAAGACTTCGAAACTTCCGTAATGTTGGATTATAAACCAAAATCTGAAAAAGAATTGGCTGGAATTACTCTGTATCAAAGCGAAACATTCAATTACGTTTTTGGAATTACCAAAAAAGACAAAGATTTCTATATCGTTTTAGAGAGAACCGAAAAGGGGGCGTCAACATTAGTAGCCAGCGAGAAAATTTCTTTAGGTAAAACCATTAAATTTCAGGTTACAGGAGAGAAAGACAATATCAGCTTTAATTACGCAACAGATGGCAAGAATTTTAAAAATCTGGGCGGTCCGGTTTCAGGAGATATCCTTTCTACCGATGTTGCAGGCGGTTTCACTGGAAGTTTGATAGGATTGTATAGTACTTCTTCAAACGATATTGTGCCTAATTAATATTGAAAATAATCGCACGATATCAATAGGGACGGGCTTTAGCCCGTTTTCAAAGAAAAACAATCAATCGGCTTTAGCCAAAACTTAAGATAATATAGGCTTTGATACGATAAGCCAATTTGAAATAAACAGTTAGTATTAGCAATGTCACACTGAGCTTGTCGAAGTGTTTTTTTAAGATTGATTAAATCAACCAAACCAAAATATCAAACGTGAAAATTAATCAACCATTTTATATAGTTTCTTTTTTGGGATGTATCGGGCTGAATCTTCTTTCAGCCCAGGTAAATCCTGTAAAAAAACAAGAGACAACAGCATTCAGAAATCCGATTATATGGGCGGATGCACCGGATTTGTCAATCACCAGAAACGGCGACGATTTTTACCTGATAAGTACTACAATGCACCTGATGCCGGGCGCTCCGGTAATGCATTCCAGAGATTTGGTACATTGGGAAATGTCAAGTTATGTTTTTGATACGCTAAATGATAATTCTAAATACGATTTGATAGGCGGAAGCGTTTACGGACGTGGACAATGGGCTTCTTCAATCCGTTATCACAAAGGAAAATATTACGTTCTGTTTTCCCCGAATGATGAGCCTTTCAAATCCTATTTTTATGTTTCCGATAATCCTGAAAAAGGCAATTGGAAACTGATCACAAGAACCAGACATTTTCACGATGCATCTTTGCTTTTCGATGATGATGACCGGGTTTATGTCTTCACTTCCAACAAAGTTTTTGAGCTGAACCCGGATTTTAAAAACATTATCGGAAATCAGGACGGAACGGAAGTTTTCCAGAAAGATGAATCGGAAACCGGACTTTTGGAAGGTAATCAAATCATTAAAAATGAAGGAAAATATTATATGATGATGATTTCCTGGCCGAGAGGAGGGAAACGCCGTCAGGAAGTGTACAGAGCTGATAAAGTAACCGGACCTTATGAGAAAAAAGTCATTCTTGAAGACAATTTTCTTGGATTTTCCTATGCCGGACAGGGTGCTTTGATTGACGATAAAAACGGAAATTGGTATTCACTGATTTTCCAGGACAGAAATGGAGTAGGAAGGGTACCTATTTTGCTTCCTGTGAAATGGGAAAACGACTGGCCAATTTTAGGTGACAACGGAAAAGTTCCTCTAAGGGGTGAAGTTCCGCTTTCACCATTTAAACCGAAAAATCATTTGGTAGAAAGTGACGAATTTTCTGACAAAAAAATGAAAATCCAATGGCAGTGGAATCATAATCCTATCAATTCAGCTTGGTCATTGTCCGACAAAAAAGGTTTTTTAAGATTGAAAACCAGTAGAATAGTAGATAATCTCTACCTCGCTCCAAATACACTAACGCAAAGAATGGAAGGTCCAAAATCAACAGCTATTGTTGCCCTGGATGCAAAAGGAATGAAAGACGGTGATGTTGCAGGTTTCAGTGCTTTCAACGGTGATTCAGGGATTTTATCCGTGGTGATGGAAGGGGGTAAAAAGTTTATTGTTTTTTCAACGAATGAAGTCAGTTTAGATAATAAAACTAAGGCGGTTACAGGTGTTAAAAAAGAAGAAAAAAAGACAATCCCATTAAACTCGGACAAAGTTTATTTTAAAATTGATGCCGATTTTAACCTTGGAAGAGATTTGGCCGATTTTTATTACAGCACCGACCAAATGAACTGGACAAAAATGGCAAAAGATTACAAAATGATTTTCGATTACCGAAGATTTTTTATGGGTTCAAAGTTTGCGATTTTCAATTACGCAACTAAGAATCTGGGAGGTTTTGTAGATGTTGATTTTTTCAGAGTGAATACAAGTTCGGAATAATTAAATTTGAATAATTTGGGCAGCTTTATCCGCCCTCCGTTCCCGCTTTTTTGTTCCGCTTCGCTCCACAAAAAGAGCTCCACTCAGGTCGGGCTGCGAGAGATTCACTGTCTGAAAAAAATGAAAATTATTGCTTCGTAGAAGCAAACTGTTAGTAGCAAAACATTGTACCATCATAATCAAAGCCTCGTAGAGGCGACCTGTTAATTACAGCAATGATAATTAACATTAAAAATGTAAAAAAGATAAACCCTTGTCGGTCTTATTTTTTTACCTAAATTAATAAGTGTAAAAAATACAAATAAAAATTATGAACAAATCTATCATATTAGCAGTAAGTTTTATGTTATCCGGAATGTTTGTTTCGGCACAAACTCTTGATAAACAGGCTTCACAAGGTTTTGATATTGAAAACCCAACCATTTCCCACGGAAAAATCGATACGATTCAATATGCTTCAAAAACAGTCGGAACCACAAGAAAAGCATTGGTTTACACACCGCCGGGATTCAAAAAAGGGGAAAAATATCCTGTTCTTTATCTTCTTCACGGCATTGGCGGCGATGAAAAAGAATGGTTCAACCAAGGAAAACCGAATGTTATCCTGGACAATCTCTACGCACAGGGAAAACTCACACCGATGATTGTTGTTTTGCCGAACGGCCGTGCAATGAAAGATGACAGAGCAAAAGGAAATATAATGGCTCCCGATAAAGTCGAAGCCTTCGCAACCTTTGAAAAAGATTTGCTGAATGACCTGATTCCGTTTGTAGAAAAAAAATATCCTGTCAAAAAAGACCGTGAAAACCGGGCTTTAGCAGGTTTGTCAATGGGAGGTGGACAGACACAGAATTTTGCTTTCGGCAACATCAATAAATTTGCGTGGCTGGGCGCATTTTCTTCAGCACCCAAAACGAAAGAACCGAATCAGCTTTTACCCAATCCACAAGATGCACTAAAGCTGAAGCTTATTTTTATTTCCTGCGGCGATGCAGATGGACTGATGCCTTTCAGTAAAAGAACCAGCGATTATCTGAAAAAGAATAAAGTTCCGCATATTTTTTATATAGAACCGGGCGGTCACGATTTCAAAGTTTGGAAGAATGATTTATACATCTTTTCACAGCTTCTATTCAAGCCTGTTGATAAAACTAAATTTGATGGATTTACCGTTTTGGGAATTCCCGCAGCAACCAATATCAGAAATGCTCAGTATCCTCAGATTCTTCCAGACGGGAGAGTTATTTTCAAAGTAAAAGCACCGGATGCGCAAAAAGTTCAGATAGATTTAGGAAAAAAATATGACCTTAAAAAAGATGCCGATGGCTTTTGGACGGGTACAACTGATGCTCAAAGCGGAAGTTTCCATTATTATTCTTTGCTGATTGACGGTGTTGCGGTTGCAGACCCGTCCAGTGAAACATTCTACGGAATGGGAAGATATGCCAGCGGAATCGATATTCCTTTTGAAGGAGATGATTTTTATGCATTAAAAGACGTTCCGCACGGTGATATCCGTATCAAAAATTTCTATTCCAAAATCACCAACTCCTGGAGAAGAGTTTTCATTTATACACCGCCGGGTTACGACCAGAATCCTTCAGAATCTTATCCTGCATTGTATATTTTACACGGTGGTGGTGAAGATGAAAGCGGTTGGGCAAAGCAAGGCAAAACCAATCTGATATTAGATAATCTGATAGCCGAAGGAAATGCAAAAAAGATGGTCATCATTATGCCGGATGCAAATATTGGTCAGGGCGGAATCCGAAACTTTGGCGAGCGTAATCTTCAGATGTTTGAAAAAGAACTGAAAGAATCCATCATTCCGTTTGCCGAATCCAATTACAGAATAAAAAAAGGCAAAGAAAACCGTGCGTTGGCAGGGCTTTCTATGGGTGGAATTTATACATTATATGCAGGAATCCAGAATTCTGATATGTTCTCTGGTCTGGGTGTTTTCAGTTCAGGATATATGTTGCCGATGCTTCAGGACGTTGCCGATAAACAGTACAAATTTTTAAATGAAAATAAATCTGCCTTTTCATCCAATGTTAAAAATTTCTGGATTTCAATGGGTGGAAAAGATGATATCGCTTATGAAAACGGTCAGAAAATGTTGAAAGAACTGGATAAAATTGGAATTAAATATTCTTACACAGATTATCCGGGAGGTCACAGCTGGTCGGTTTGGAGAGACAGTCTGCATCAGTTTGCGAAGGAACTTTTTAAATAATATTTCAAAGCTATTAGAATGTTTGTGAAAGCGGGAAGCATCATTACTTTCGATCCAGATGTACAATATGCTACTGAGAAAAAATGGGATAATCTTACAGTGAAAATCTATCCGGGAGCAGATTCAAATTTTGTCTTATATAAAGATGAATTCGATAATTACAATTATGAAAAAGGTGATTACACTGAAATCCCTTTGCATTGGAACGAAAAATCAAAAACACTCACAATAGGTGACCGGAAAGGTAAATACAAAGGAATGATTGAGACAAGGAGTTTCAATCTAATGCTTCCGGATGGACAGCAGAAAATGGTAAACTATTCCGAAAAAAAAATATCACTTTTAAATAACCTTAAAGTATTAATTATGAAGCTTTTAAGTTTAATAGGGATTTTAGGATTTTTTCAAATTTCCTTCGCCCAAAACCCAATCATACAGACCAAATTCACTGCCGATCCTGCGCCGATGGTTTACAAAGACACGGTTTATCTTTACACAAGCCACGATGAGGACGATGCTTTCGGATTCAAAATGAAAGACTGGTTACTATACACTTCCACAGATATGGTCAATTGGACAGACCACGGCGTGGTGGCTTCGCTCAAAGATTTTAAATGGGTAAATACCGACAACGGTGCCTGGGCGCCACAGGTTGTTGAAAGAAAAGAAAAATTCTATATGTATTGTCCAATGCCCAACAATATGGGTATTGGCGTTTTGGTGGCGGACAGTCCATATGGACCTTTCACCGATCCTATTGGCAAGCCTTTGATCAAAAATTCTCTGGATGACATCGATCCCACAGTTTTAATTGATGACGACGGGCAGGCTTATCTGTACTGGGGAAATCCGAATCTTTGGTATGCTAAACTCAACGAAGATATGATATCTCTTGCTGGCCCAATTACCAAAGACCCTTCTTTTGCGAAGGTGAAAGACCAGCCAGATCCTTTCAAATATCAGGAGGGACCTTGGGCGTGGAAAAGAAACGGAATTTACTATATGGCTTATGCTTCTAAATGTTGTCCGGAAGGGATTGGCTATGCAATGGCAAAATCACCTACCGGCCCTTGGAATTATGGAGGCGTGATAATGGATGGCGACCAGAGATCCAGCGGAAATCATCCCGGTATCATATATTTCAAAGACAGATCTTATGTTTTCGGATTCAACCATATGCTTAGAATGCAGACCATGAGCAAGCATTACGAACGCCGGTCTGTTAGTGTTACAGAAATTACCTACAATCCAGATGGAACCATTCAGAAACTTCCTTTCTGGACTACGGATGGTGCAAAAAGAATGGGTACTCTGAACCCTTATAAAAGAGTTGAAGCAGAAACGATGGCTTACAGCGAAGGTCTGAAAACAGAAATGGTCACAGAATGGGAACGCAATCAACCCTATAACAGAGGTAAAAAAATCACAGACCGTGTTATTATTAGCTCAATTAACAATAGTGATTATATTAAAATCCAAGGGGTAGATTTTTCCAAAGGCGTAAAATCTTTGGATGTAAACGTTGCTTCTCTTTATGGAGGAAAAATAGAAGTGCGTTCAGATGCTCTTAATGGGCCATTGCTGGGAATTGTTAACGTTACAGGAAAAGGTGAGGGAGACCTATATAAAACAATTAATACACCTCTGAAAAGTGTTAAAGGAATCCACAATTTATATTTTGTTTTTAAGGGGGAAAAAGACCTTTTCTATTTTGATTGGTGGAAATTTAATTAAATCCAAATTTTAAATCATGTTGAAGACGAAAATACTTTTAATTGCTGTAACATTTTTGCTGTCGGGAAATATTTCCAAAGCGCAGTCAACTGTTTGGCTAGACCAGTTGGATTTGAGTGTGGCAACACAAGGGCACGGAAAACCCGGAATCAATACTTCGGTGGACGGAAAACCTTTGACGATTGCCGGCGAAGTTTTCAAAAGAGGTTTTGGTACGCACGCTGAAAGTTCTTTGTTGATTAAATTAAATGGCAAAGCAAAAAGCTTTTCCACAATGGTGGGAATGGATGATGAAATGAAAGGTCAAAATCCCGCTGTCGAATTTGAAATTTACGGCGATAATAAAAAGCTTTGGTCAAGCGGAATAATGAAATTAGGCGATAAAGCAAAGCCTGTTTCCGTTTCGCTGGAAGGTGTAAAACAGTTAGAATTAGTCGTAACAGACGGAGGAAATGGTCCTTATTACGACCACGCTAATTGGGCAGATGCCAAATTTGAAATAGCAGATGGTGCAAAACTGATAACATTTAATCCGATTTCATCAGTACCTTATATTTTGACACCAAAACCTGCGGCAACTCCAAAAATTAATTCAGCAGGTGTTTATGGTGTTCGTCCCGGCTCACCTTTTTTGTTCAGGGTTGCGGCAACGGGTGACAGACCGTTGACTTTTGCGGCGAAAAATCTTCCGAAAGGTTTAACAATAGATTCACAGACCGGAATCATTACCGGAAAAATAGATTCAAAAGGAACCTATGAAGTCCTTTTATCCGCTAAAAATGCTAAAGGCTCAGTTTCAAAGAAATTAAGAATCAAAAGCGGTGACAAAATAGCTTTGACACCAACGATGGGATGGAATAGCTGGAACTGTTTCGGACACGAAGTTTCTGCCGATAAAGTAAAACGCGCTGCCGATGCTTTGGTTAAATCAGGATTAGTAAACCACGGCTGGAATTATATCAATATCGATGATTCGTGGCAGTTTAACCGAGATGGAAAAGACCCGTCTTTCAAAGGGAAAATGCGTGATGAAAATGGCTATATTTTAACGAATTCCAAATTTCCGGATATGAAGGAATTAACCGATTATTTCCATTCAAAAGGTCTTAAAGCAGGAATTTATTCCTCTCCCGGACCCTGGACTTGCGGTGGTTGTGCAGGAAGCTACGGCTACGAAAAACAGGACGCCGAAAGCTACGCAAAATGGGGAATTGATTATCTGAAATACGATTGGTGCAGTTACGGCGGCGTGATTGACGGCTTGCCTGATAACGACCCAAATAAAGTTTCTTCACTCAATTTTCAGGGTGGTGGAGATTTGGATAAAGGCGTAAAGCCATTTAAATTAATGGGAGATTTATTAAAAAATCAGCCTCGTGATATTGTGTATAATCTTTGTCAATACGGGATGGGCGATGTCTGGAAATGGGGAAATGATGCGGATGCACAATCCTGGCGAACAACCAACGACATTACTGATACTTGGGCGAGTGTCAAAAATATAGCACTGGCTCAAGACAAAGCCGCACCCTACGCAAAACCCGGCAACTGGAACGACCCCGATATGTTGGTGGTAGGCGTCGTAGGTTGGGGAAATCCGCACCAGAGCCGATTGAAACCGGACGAACAATATTTACATATCAGTCTTTGGAGCATTTTTTCTGCGCCATTACTGATTGGTTGCGACCTCGAGAAACTGGATGATTTTACTTTAAATCTTTTAACGAATGATGAAGTGATTGCCGTAAATCAGGATGCTTTAGGAAAACAGGGCGTTTGTCTGCAGACCATTGGCGAATTGAAAATTTACGTAAAAGACCTTGAAGACGGCAGAAAAGCAGTGGCTTTTGCCAATTTCGGAAGGGAAAAAGTGAATATGTCTTACAAAGATTTCAAGAAGCTTGGGATTTCCGGTCGTCAAACCGTAAGAGATATCTGGAGACAGAAGGATATTGCAAAAATCAATACAACGAATCAGGCATTATCACTGGATATTCCGGCGCACGGTGTGGCTTATTATAAGTTAAGTCCGGGCAAATAAAACAAGATTAATTCAGGAAAATAAAAAATGAATACCATCAAAAATCATATCAGCATCAATATATTTTCAAAAGCAATTTTGATGATGATTTTGCTGTATTCTTTTATGGCCGTTTCAGCCCGGAATTTAACGGTTGAATCACCTAACGGAAAGATTTCAGTCCAAGTTTTTAATGAAAATAATACTGAAAATGGGAAATGGTTTTTGAAGGTAAATTATTTTAATGATGGTAAAATGACAGAAGCCATCTCGTCAATAGATTTGGGATTCATTCTTTCTGATGGTATTTCTTTTACCGATATGAAATTTCTGAAATCTTCAAAACCGTTATTAATAAAAGAAAATTACACAATGCCTCACGGGAAATCTTCCCGAAGACATAATACGGGAAATGAAGTTGTTTTTACATTCGAAAACAAAGAAAAGAAAAAACTGGACGTGATTATCCGTGTTTATAATGATGGGATTGCTTTTAGATATTCAATTATTGGAAAGGGAAATTACGTGGTGCAAGATGAATTAACATCTTATGCCATTGACACAGAAACCACACGCTGGACAGAAAAATGGAATCCTGCGAACGAAGGGCTTTATTCTTCAATGGTTGGCGAAAAAATTCAGCAGGAAGAGTGGTGTTATCCTGCCTTGTTTCAGACAAAAGATAATAATTGCTGGTTTTTGCTTCACGAATCGGCTGTTGATGGCAGTTACTGCGGGTCTAAACTGAGTAATAAAGAGGATAAAAATAAATATAAAATCACCTTCCCCGACCCAAAAGACGGACGAGGAAAAGGAGAATCATTGCCCAAAATTTCATTGCCATGGAAATCGCCTTGGAGAGTGATTATCATTGGAAATCTCAATGATATTGTAGCTTCTACATTAGTTGATGATGTTGCGCCGCCTTCCGTGATAAAAAATACGGATTGGATAAAACCAGGCGCAGTTTCCTGGAATTATTGGTCGAGTAATCACGGAACCAAAGACTTTAAAACGGTTTGCGAATTTGCAGATTTGGCGGTTGCGATGGATTGGCCTTATACGTTGCTGGATTGGGAATGGGACTCGATGGGAAATGGCGGAAATCTGGAAGATGCTTTAAAATACATTCATTCCAAAGGAATAAAACCGTTGATGTGGTACAATTCAGGTGGCGACCATACGTGGGTTGCTTCTACACCGAAAGACAGAATGTTAACGCACGAAAACCGTGTGGAAGAGTTTACTAAGCTTAAAAAATTAGGCGTTGCAGGAGTAAAAGTAGATTTTTTTGAAAGCGAGAAGCAAAGTATGATTCAATATTATATGGACATTCTGGAAGATGCTGCCCAATTTGAAATGATGGTTTATTTCCACGGCTGTCTGGTTCCGAGAGGTTGGGCTAGAACTTATCCTAATCTGATGACCTACGAAGCCGTTCGTGGTGCAGAATGGTACAACAACGGCCCTGAATTTATTGCAACTGCGCCTGTTCATAATACGATTCTCCCTTTTACCAGAAATGCAGTCGGTTCTATGGATTACACGCCGGTCACTTTTACTAATTCACAGTTTCCGCATTTGACTTCTTATGGTCACGAATTGGCTTTGAGTGTAGTCTTTGAATCTGCATTGCAACATTTTGCCGACCGACCGGAAGGCTATTACGAATTGCCGGATGAATCCAAGAAATTTTTAAGAGAAGTTCCTACCAGTTGGGATGAAACGCAGTTGCTACAAGGGTTTCCGGGAAAAGATGTTGTGATGGCAAGAAGAAAGAACAATGTATGGTATGTGGGAGGAATCAACGGGGAAAATATTGAAAAAAACATCAATCTTAGATTTGATTTTTTAGATAAACATAACAAGTACAAATTGAGATTAATCAAAGACGGAAAACACGATAAACAGCTTGTAACAGATAATTCTGTGATAGAAAGTACAGATTCTGTTGACGTGAAAATTTTAAGAAGAGGCGGTTTTGCGGCAGTAATCTCTCCATTATAAATTAATGAAAATCAAATTAAATTTTAAAATTAAAAAATGAAAAATATAAAAATATTTATAGGTCTTCTTTTTTGCGGTTTGAGTTCAGGTATTTCCGCCCAAAATCCCGTAATCCAGACTCATTTTACCCCGGACCCAGCACCGATGGTGTACAAAAACAAGATGTATGTCTACACCGGAGACGATATTCCTGGCTATGATTTTTATTATATGACGAAATGGAGAGTGTACTCGTCGGATGATATGGTCAACTGGACCGACCACGGTTCTCCGCTTTCACTGGAGTCTTTCAGTTGGGCCCGTGACAGAGCCTGGGCGGCACAATGTATTGAACGTAACGGCAAATTTTATTGGTATATCTGCGTTCAGACCGTTGATAACAATATGGCAATTGGTGTTGCGGTATCAGACGGTCCGACAGGTCCTTTTAAAGATGCACTCGGAAAACCATTGGTGACAACGGGAACTTGGGATAATATCGACCCGACGGTTTTTATTGATGATGACGGACAAGCTTATCTTTATTGGGGAAACAGCAAATTATTTTATGTAAAACTCAACAAAGATATGGTTTCGTATGAAGGGAAAATCACCGAAATTCCACAGTCGGTAGAAGCTTTTGGAGGATTGAGACGTCCCGGAAGAAGTGATGAGGTTTTGCAGAAACAGGAACAGTTTAAAGATGTTTTTGTGGAGGGACCTTGGTTCTACAAACGCAACAAGCAATATTATATGATGTACGCCGGAATGACGGACCGAACCGAATGTCTGTCTTATTCGATAAGCGATTCACCGACCGGACCGTGGAAATATCAGGGAAAAATAATGACCGGCCAACCTACCAACAGTTTTACCAACCACGGCGGAATTATCGATTTTAAAGGCAAATCCTACCTGTTCTATCACACAGGATTATTGCCAGGCGCAGGAAGTTACGGAAGGTCAACGTCTATTGAAGAATTCAAATACAATCCGGATGGAAGCATTCCAAAAATTTCTATGACCAAAGAAGGCGTAAATCCCGTTGCAACACTCAATCCCTACAAAAGAAACGAAGCGGAAACGATGGCGTGGTCAGAGAAATGCAGCACTTCCGAAAACAAAAAGACAGGTGTTTATGTTTCCGATACCAGAGTAGGAGGTTATATCAAAGTTCGTTCGGTAGATTTTGAAAAAGGCGCCTCTGAATTTTCAGCGTCAATTGCTGCAGGTGTTGACGGTGGAATTTTAGAAGTCAGATTAGATAAATTGGACGGAAATAAAATTGCCGAGATTGAAGTTCCGAGAACCGGAGGTTGGGAAGAATTTAAAACCTTAACATCAAAAATTTCAGAATCGGTTTCCGGCGTTCACGATGTATATTTTGTCTTTAAAGGGAAAAACATTACAGCCGGAAGAGTGCTTTTCAATTTCGACCACTGGAGTTTTCAGAAAAAATAAATTAAATTCTTTTGTTAGAATTAATAGCGTAAGACTTTTATAAGCGTTAGCGGCTTTGTAAAACTAAAAAAATAAAAAACTTTGTGACCTTAGTGTTCAAAAAAAGTTAGATATGAAAAAAACAATCAAAACAATACTCAATCTCTGTTTAATAGCATATTCGGGAATATTATTTTCTCAGAATCCCATTATTCAGACCAATTATACGGCAGACCCTGCGCCGATGGTGTATAATGACAGGCTTTATGTCTACACCACACACGATGAAGATGATTCCACCTGGTTTGTGATGAACGACTGGAAGGTCTATTCCACCAACGATATGGTGAACTGGACCGACCACGGAAGTATTCTGAGCTATAAAGATTTTGACTGGGCAAAACGTGATGCCTGGGCAGCGCAATGCGTGGAAAGAAACGGCAAATTTTTTATGTATGTTCCGATGTGGTCTAAAACCAACAACAAAGGAGCGATTGGCGTTGCGGTGGGTGACAGTCCGTTTGGGCCATTCCACGACCCGCTTGGAAAACCTTTGGTACAGAGCGAATGGGGGGATATTGACCCGACGGTTTTTATTGATGATGACGGCCAAGCCTATATGTATTGGGGGAATCCCAAACTTAAAATGGTTAAGCTCAATCAGGATATGATTTCCTATTCCGGCGATATTGTGGAAGTGCCAATGACTGCAGAATCTTTCGGAAAAAGGGATGGAAAAGAAAACCCTGAAAGACCCACAAAATACGAGGAAGGACCTTGGCTGTACAAAAGAAAAAATCTGTATTATCTGTTTTGGCCGGGCGGTCCGCTTCCTGAATTCATTGGATATTCAACCAGCAAAAGTGCACAGGGACCGTGGAAATACGGCGGAATTGTAATGCCAACCGAAGGAAAATCTTTCACTAATCATCCCGGAATTGTCGATTTCAGAGGGAAAACCTATTTCTTTTATCATAACGGCGCTTTGCCGGGAGGAAGCGGTTTCACAAGGTCGGTGAGTGTGGAAGAACTCAATTTTAACAAAGACGGTTCCATTTCACCAATCAAGATGACCAATGGAATTACCAAAGCCATTGCAACCGTTAATCCTTATGCTTTTAATCAGGCAGAAATGATTGCGTGGTCTGAAAATGTGAAATCTTATCAGAACAAAGAAGCAGGCGTTTTCATCAAAGCTAAAAAAAGCGGCGCTTACACCAGTGTGAAAAATGTGGATTTCGGTAAAAAAGGAGCATCAGCATTTTCAGCCAGAGTTGGAACAACACACAACAGCGATGTGACGATGGACGTTCATCTGGACAGTGTAAGCGGACCGGTTGTCGCCACGGTAAAAGTTCCGTTGACTGGTGGAGACGACCGTTGGGAAACGGTGAAAGCCGAAGTGAAGGAAAAAATTTCCGGTGTTCACGATGTGTATTTTGTATTTAATGGAAAAGCAGCAAAAGATATTATGTTTTTCGATTATTGGACTTTTCTTGAAAATAATTAATTATGATTAAACTTTTTTTAAAACTATCACTCGCCTTTAGTATTCTCATGATGAATACTGTTTTTGCACAGGTCTCAGAAATCTCCAGCCCTGACGGAAAATTGAAACTGAATGTCTTTTCAGAAAAGGGAAAAGCACTTTATAATGTTACTTTTCAAGGAAAAACAATGCTTGATAAATCTCCATTGGGTTTAATCACCAATGAATCTGATTTCTCTACAAATTTAAAATTCATTGACAGCAAAAAAGATAAGGTTTCCAAAAATTACACAAACGAAAAAATCAAAAAATCACAGGTTAGTTATACGGCTAATACTCTGACAGTCAATTTTACCAATGCAGATAACTTCAATATCGGAATTGAATTTCAGGTGAGCGATAATAATGTTACTTTCAGATATGAGATTCAGCCGATGAAAGACCGTTTGAGTACAATTGTACAGTCAGAAATTACAGGATACAGATTTCCATCTCAAACCACAACTTTCCTTTCTCCGATGATGAAGCCGATGACAGGTTTTGCCAGAACCGCTCCAAGCTACGAAAGTGGTTACAAAGCTGATGCGGAATTAGGAACAAAAGCAGATTACGGTTATGTCTTTCCTGGATTGTTCCATGTTGGAAATGACGGCTGGATTTTATTGTCTGAAACAGGAGTAAACAGTCTATACTGCGCGTCTCATTTGGATACGACTTCAGAAAAAAATCTTTATCAGGTGACTTATCCGAATATGGCAGAAAACAATGGATTCGGAAGCACCGGAGCTGCCATTTCACTTCCCGGAAAAACACCTTGGAGAACTATTACGGTCGGAGATTCTTTGAAGCCGATTGTTGAAACGACGATTCCTTTTGATGTTGTCGAACCGATGTATGAACCTTCACATAAATACACTTTCGGAAAATCTACCTGGAGCTGGATTCTTTGGCAGGACAACAGTATGAATTACGAAGACCAGAGTCATTTTATTGATTTGGCATCAAAACTTGGTTATGAATATATTTTAATTGATGCGCTTTGGGACAAAAATATAGGAAAAGAAAGAATGAAAGACCTCATTCAGTATGCAAAATCCAAAAATGTTGAGGTATTGCTTTGGTACAATTCCAACGGTGCTGCGAATGATGCACCGATGGGACCGAGAAATAAAATGAGTTCAGCGATTGAACGAAAAAAAGAAATGAAATGGCTGAAAGATGTCGGTGTAAAAGGCCTGAAAGTCGACTTTTTCGGAGGCGACAAGCAGGAAACAATGCGCCTTTATGAAGATATTCTTTCCGATGCCAATGATTTTGGCTTAACAATTATTTTCCACGGCGCAACTTTGCCGAGAGGTTGGGAAGTAATGTACCCGAATTATGCAGGAAGCGAGGCTGTTTTAGCTTCAGAAATGCTGTATTTTTCAGAAGATGTCCGCAAACAGGAAGCTTTTTTTGCGACTTTGCATCCGTTCATCAGAAATACGGTCGGAAGTATGGAATTTGGCGGAACTTTTCTGAATAAATATTTAACAAAATCCAATAAGGATAAAAACAAAAGATACACCACAGATGGTTTCCAGTTGGCAACGGCGGTTTTATTTCAGAACCCTGTTCAGATGTTTGGTGTAATGCCGAATAACCTTACCGATGCTCCAAAATTCCAGCTCGATTTTATGAAAGAAGTTCCGACGCTTTGGGATGAAACGATTTTCATCGACGGATATCCCGGGAAATATTCCGTGATTGCCAGAAGACATCAGAATCAGTGGTATGTGGCGGGAATCAATGCGGAAAAAACGGTGAAAAAACTGAAAATTAACCTTCCCATGTTAGCTGGAAAAACGCTGAAATTCATCAATGATGATGCTCAGGGAAATTCAGCAGAAAAAAAAGTGAGAGTTAATGCAAAAGGCGATTTTAATGTAGAAGTTCAACCAAACGGAGGGTTTGTTTTGAGAAATTGACTTTGTAGTTTGGGCAGCTTAATCCGTCTTCCACTCCCGCTTTTTTATCTTCGCTTTGCTACGGTAAAAAGAGCTCCGTTCAAGCCGGGCTGCGAGAGATTCGCGGCATTAAGAAATCCGCAGGATTCAATATCAATAACCACGGGTGCAACCTATGGAAAACGAAATATAAATAAAATCCGAACCTTGAAGGGGTTCAATTCATAAGCAGAATTTCATTATTAATAAAAATAAAAGATTATGAATCAACTAAAAATATTTCTTCTCGTCATATTTTTTGGATGTTTTTTGCAAATCAATGCAACAGAACCGTTCATTAGCACAGAAAATAAAGCAGAAAGTATTGTTCTGAAAGAAAAATCGCTCAGTCTTTCCATTTTCACCAATTCCGGAATCGATAATGGAATTCTGAGAGCGGTGAAAAACTTGCAGTCGGATTTTCAAAAAGTCACAGGAGTTCAACCGGCAATTTTAAATCAGACGTCAGGAATGAATTCACCCTTTATTATTATCGGAACCGTAGGAACAAAATCGGTGATTGATGATTTAATCAAACAAAAGAAAATCGACGGAAAATTTTTAACCGGAAAAAAAGAAAAATATGTCATTCAGAATGTAAACAATCCATTTCCTGGCGTTTCCGAAGCGATTGTAATTGCAGGAAGCGACAAACGTGGAACGATTTATGGAATCTACGAAATGTCACAGCAAATCGGAGTTTCACCCTGGTATTATTGGGCAGATGTTCCGGTTGAGGTGAAAGAGAATTTATACTTTAAAAAAGGGATTTACACAGACGGAGAACCTGCAGTAGAATATCGCGGGATTTTCCTGAATGATGAAGAACCTTCGCTCGGAGGATGGGCAAGAGCTACTTTTGGAGGAATCAATTCCAAATTTTATGAGAAAGTTTTTGAACTGATTTTAAGGATGAAAGGCAACTACATCTGGCCTGCAATGTGGGGAAAAGCTTTTTATGACGATGATGCTTTGAGTGGACCTTTAGCGAATGAGATGGGAATTATTATGGGAACCTCTCATCACGAGCCAATGGCTCAGGCTCAGACGGACTGGAAAAGGTACATCCAAAAGAATAACATGCCGAATGTCTGGGATTATTCCAAAAATAAAAAAGTGCTGGACGAATTCTGGAAAAAAGGAATAGAACGTTCCAAAAACTGGGAAAAATTGGTAACAATAGGAATGCGTGGCGACGGTGATGAAGCGATGGGAGAAGGAACCAATATTGCACTTCTAGAAGAAATTGTAAAAAATCAGCGCAAAACAATTGCTCGTGTTACCGGGGAAAAGGCAGAAAAAATGCCGCAGGTCTGGGCTTTATATAAAGAAGTTCAGGATTATTATGACAAAGGAATGCGCGTTCCGAATGATGTGATTTTGCTGTTTTGTGATGATAATTGGGGCAATGTGAGAAAACTTCCGGATCTTTCAAAACCTCTTCACAAAGGCGGTTACGGAATGTATTACCACTTCGATTATGTGGGCGGACCGAGAAACTCCAAATGGATTAATATCAGTCCAATTCAGAGAGTTTGGGAGCAGATGAATCTTTCTTATGAGCATAAAGTAGATAAAATATGGATTGTAAATGTCGGAGATTTGAAGCCGATGGAATTTCCTATCAGCTTTTTCCTGGAAATGGCGTGGAATCCAAAACAATTCAATTCAAAAAATCTTTTAGAATATACCGAAAAATGGGCTGCACAGCAATTTGGAGAAAAGCACGCCAAAGAAATTGCAGGAATGATTAATCTTTATTCAAAATATAACCGTCGTGTAACGCCTGAAACATTGGACTGGAAAACTTACAGTCTTGAAAATTACAATGAATTTGAAACAGTGTTGAATGATTATCGAGCATTGGCTTTGGAAGCATTACGTCTGAAAGAGCATATTCCGGCAGAATATCAGGATGCCTATTTTCAGTTGATTTTATATCCGATTGATGCATGCAGCAATCTGTATGAAATGTATTATGCTGTCGCCAAAAACAAGGAATTGGCTGCTAAAAAAAATGTTGAAGCTAATGTCTATGCCGATAAAGTCAAAGAATGTTTTGATAGAAATGCTTATCTCGACAATCAGTATAATAATGTAATTGCCGGCGGCAAATGGCAACATATGATGGACCAGATGAAGATAGGTTACAAAGCCTGGTTTGACGGAAAAGAAAATGTAATGCCTGAAGTTACCCGTGTTTCTGACGCAGATGTTCCGAAAGAAAAAGTATTTCAGGAGAAAAACGGTTATGTTTCGATTGAAGCTGAAAATTTTGCACGAAAGAACAATTCAGAGCGGATCCATTGGGAAGTGATTCCTGATTTCGGAAAGACAAAATCCGGTGTGACGACTTTCCCTCAAAATGCTTATCCGAAAGCTGATGAAAATATTTATCTGGAATACGATATTAATTTTGAATCCAAAGGTGAGTTTGAAGTTCAATTGTTATTAGCCCCAACTTTGAATTTCAATCATAATAAAGGTTTGCGATATGAGATTTCCTTTGATGGCGGAACGCCGCAGATTGTTAATTTCAACGGTCATTACAAAGGGGAATTGGGTAGATGGCAATCCGAACATATCATTAAGTCTACAACGAAACACCAGATTTCTCAACCTGGAAAACATACGCTGCGATTACGTGTTCTGGAGCCGGGAATTGTCTTAGAAAAAATATTAATCAACACAGGCGGACTGAAATCAAGTTATCTCGGAGCTCCTGAAAGTGAATATTTAACCAATTAATTTTTTTAAACCATCAGATTTTTCTGGTGGTTTTCTATTTTTTTTAAAATATTCATATTATGTTATCAAATAATTAGTTTTTCACCGGTAGTTTCTCACTCACTACTGGGACTCTACGATTTCCGCAAAAATCTCAACATGCCGAAATAATTAAAGACAAAATTTCAAATAAATTAAGTGTTAATAATACATTTATTAAAAATAGAATCTTATCTTTGTTATCAACCGAATATCAATATTCTTTTTTTGAAATCAATTTGATATTTCAATGATGTTTTAAATCAATTATAATGAAAAGAATCTTATTTTCCTTATCGATCTTCATCTGCGCTTTCTCTCCCGCACAGAATTTCAAATATCCCTTCCAAAACCCCAATCTCCCAGTTGAACAAAGAATCGAAAACCTTCTTGGATTATTAACGGTGGATGAGAAAATCGGGATGATGATGGACAATTCCAAAGCGGTTCCGAGACTGGAAATTCCGGGTTACGGCTGGTGGAACGAAGCACTTCACGGCGTGGCAAGAGCAGGAACAGCAACGGTTTTTCCTCAAGCCATTGGAATGGCAGCAACCTGGGATGTTCCGGAACATCTCAAAACTTTTGAAATGATTTCCGACGAAGCCAGAGCAAAATACAACAAATCGTTTGACGAATCCCAGAAAACAGGTCGTTACGAAGGTCTCACTTTCTGGACGCCAAACATCAATATTTTCCGCGACCCGAGATGGGGAAGAGGTCAGGAAACCTATGGTGAAGATCCG
The DNA here is from genome assembly GCF_007474535.1 of Chryseobacterium echinoideorum. Lineage (GTDB taxonomy): Bacteria > Bacteroidota > Bacteroidia > Flavobacteriales > Weeksellaceae > Chryseobacterium > Chryseobacterium echinoideorum. Next base: position 198,108 of record NZ_VKNW01000001.1, read on the forward strand.
TATCTGACCTCCGTTTTGGGCGTTGCTGCAGTCAAAGGCTTGCAGGGAAATGACCCAAAATATTTTAAAACGCACGCCTGCGCAAAACATTTTGCTGTTCACAGCGGTCCGGAATGGAACCGCCACTCTTACAACGCCGAAGTTTCCAAACGAGATTTGTATGAAACGTATCTTCCGGCTTTTAAAGCACTGGTTTTGGAAGGAAATGTAAGGGAAGTGATGTGTGCTTACAACGCATTCGATGGACAGCCGTGCTGCGCCAACAATACTTTGCTGACAGAAATTCTCCGTGGAAAATGGAACTACGATGGAATGGTCGTTTCCGATTGCTGGGCATTGGCAGATTTCTATCAGAAACAATATCATGGAACACATCCCGACGAAAAAACTACCGCCGCAGATGCTTTGAAACATTCTACAGATCTGGAATGTGGCGATACATATAATAATTTAAACAAATCTCTCGCAAGCGGATTAATCACTGAAAAAGACCTTGATGTTTCGATGCGAAGAATTCTGAAAGGTTGGTTTGAGTTGGGAATGCTCGACCCAAAATCTTCAGTTCACTGGAACTCAATTCCATATTCTGTTGTTGATTCTGATGAGCACAAAAAACAGGCTTTAAAAATGGCTCAGAAATCTATTGTTCTGATGAAAAATGAGAATAATGTTTTGCCTTTAAATAAAAACATCAAAAAAATCGCTGTTGTCGGTCCAAACGCCGATGACGGACTGATGCAGTTGGGAAATTATAACGGAACACCTTCGTCAATCGTTACCATTTTGGATGGAATCAAAGCCAAATTTCCAAACGCGGAAATCATTTATGAAAAAGGAAGCGAAATCGCCGACCCATCTTCCAGAACTTCGCTTTATCAAAAGTTTTTAAGCCAGAAAAACGGCGAAAAAGGAATGAAGGTTGAGTTTTTCAACAACAATGAATTCAAAGGGAAATCTGCCAATATTTCTGTCAATAAAACAGGAATCAACTACAACAGCTTTGGCGGAACTCAGCTTGCTCCAAATGTAGGAAGAGAAAATACGTCGTCGATTATTTCAGGCGTATTCAAAAGTCCTTACACAGGCGATGTGATTCTTTCACCTTCAACATCAGATGTTTATACACTTTTTGTTGACGGAAAAGAAATTGCCACCAGAAAAGGCCCCGACGCAAGGCATCCTTCAGAATTTCCTGTAAAAATGGAAAAAGGTAAAGAATATCAGATTGAGTTGCGCCACACCCAAAAGGGAAAATATGTAAGCATCACTTTTGACGTGTACAGAAAAGACCCTGTGAATTTCGCTGCTGTAAGGGAAAAAGTGAAAGATGCGGATGTGATTATTTTTGCAGGCGGACTTTCTCCAATTCTGGAAGGCGAAGAAATGATGGTGAATGCAGAAGGTTTCAAAGGCGGCGATAAAACTTCCATCGACCTTCCTAAGGTTCAGCGAGAATTGTTAGCGGAATTAAGAAAAACAGGAAAACCTGTGGTTTTTGTGCTTTGTACAGGAAGTTCACTTGGTTTAGCACAGGATGAAAAAAATTACGATGCTTTGCTGAATGCTTGGTACGGTGGACAATCCGGCGGAACTGCCGTTGCAGATGTTTTGGCAGGCGATTACAATCCGTCCGGAAGATTGCCAATTACGTTCTACAAGAATCTGGAACAGCTTGATAATAATCTTTCAAAAACCAGCAAGCATCAAGGTTTTGAAAATTACGATATGGAGGGAAGAACCTACCGTTATATGACTGAAAAACCGTTGTACGCTTTCGGACATGGGTTAAGTTATTCAAAATTTATTTATGGAAATGCTAAACTGAACAAAAATACCATCCATTCCAATGAAAATATTACAATCACAATTCCTGTTACCAATACCTCGGAAAGAGACGGAGAGGAAGTGGTTCAGGTCTATGTGAAAAGAAATAATGATTCTTCGGCACCAGTAAAGACTTTGAGAGCTTTTGAAAGAGTTTTGATTAAATCTAAGGAAACAAAAAATATTCAGTTAACAATTTCTAAAGATTCATTTACATTTTATGATGAAAAAGTGGATGATTTGACTCCAAAAGCAGGAGATTACACCATTTTCTACGGCGGAACTTCCGATGAATCCGGATTAAAAAGTATTCAAATGAAAGTCAATTAATCAACCATCAGACTGTGAAACCTTACAGGTTTTTAAAATGTATAAGGTTATCAATAAAAAACCAACTTTTCAACTCAGAAATGAAAACAAAAACCAAAATATTTACAGCCGCCATTTCACTAAGTGTTGCATTTTTTTCTGCTCAAAATGGGAATGTAAAAAAGCATTTCCTAGATTTAGACGGAACTTCTACCAACATCAAAATCCAGCCAACGATGTATGGGATTTTCTTTGAAGACATCAATTTTGCAGCCGATGGTGGAATTTATGCTGAATTAATCAAGAACCGAAGTTTTGAACTTGATGAACCGTTGACGGGCTGGAAACAGCAAAACACAAAAACACTTTCTCCCAATCTGGATTCCGGTTTTCTGACGATTATAACCGATAAATCAAAAACGAATAAAAACTATGCAAGAATCACGGTCTGGAACGACAAAAATTATGTGTTGGAAAACGAAGGATTCAGAGGAATTGGTTTTCATCAAGGTGAAAAATATGATTTCAGTTTTAATTTAGAAAACATTTCGGGAAATATTTCTACCATCAACACAAGTCTGATTGATGAAAACGGAACAGTGATTTCTTCAGTTTCTACAATCATAAAAGGCGGAGGCTGGCAAAAATATAATGCTGTTTTCACACCTTCCAAAACAGTTGAAAAAGCTAAAGTTCAAATCACTTTTACAGGAAAAGGGATTGTGAATATGGATATGATTTCATTGTTTCCGCAAGACACCTGGAAAGACAGAAAAGGAGGTTTAAGAAAAGACTTGGTTCAGAAATTATATGATTTACAACCGGGATTTTTACGTTTTCCGGGTGGCTGTATTGTTGAAGGTAGAACGTTGGCAGAACGATATCAATGGAAAAAAACAATTGGTAAAGTGGAAGACCGTGAAAATCTTATCAATAAATGGAACAACGGATTTTCACATCGTCTCACACCGGATTATTGGCAGTCTTTTGGGCTTGGTTTTTTTGAATACTTCCAGCTGGCGGAAGATTTAGGCGCAGAACCACTTCCGATTTTAAGTTGCGAAATGGCTTGTCAGTTCAACACCGCAGAGCTTGTAAAAATGGAAGATTTAGACCCTTACGTTCAGGATGCTTTAGATTTGATTGAATTTGCAAATGGCGATTCTAGTACAAAATGGGGAAAAATCCGTGCTGAAATGGGACATCCGAAACCATTCAATATGAAATATATCGGTGTAGGGAATGAACAGTGGGGAGAAGATTACATCGAACGTTACAAGATTTTTGAAAAAGCCATTCATTCCAAATATCCTGATATTAAAATCATTTCAGGAAGCGGACCTTCGCCCGACGGAGAATTTTTTGAATACGGTTGGAAAGAACTCAAAAAACTCAATGCACAAATTGTCGATGAGCATTATTACAATTCACCGGAGTGGTTTACAAAAAATGCCGGAAGATATGATGAATATGACCGTTCCGGACCAAAAGTTTTCGCAGGAGAATACGCTGCCCAATCGGTCGGAGTAGTAAAACCTGACAATAAAAATAACTGGCAGACCGCATTATCAGAAGCCGCTTTTATGACCGGGCTTGAGAGAAATGCCGATGTTGTCACGATGACTTCTTATGCGCCGCTTTTGGCTCACGCAGATGGTTGGCAATGGACACCGGATTTAATTTGGTTTAATAATTTACATTCTTACGCAACGCCCAATTATTACGTTCAAAAATTGTTTTCAAACAACAAAGGAACCGATTTAATTAAAATTTCTGAAAACGGAAATGCTGTAAAAGGACAAAATGAACTTTTCGCATCCGCAGTGAAAGACGGTAAAAAGAATGAAGTAATCATTAAAATTGTCAATACAGATTCTCACGAAAAATCAATTGAAATCAATCCGAAAAATATCAAATTAGGAAGCAAACTGACTAAAACAACCTTAACAGCATCACAACTTTCTGATGAAAATAATTTTCAAACAGAAAACATAAAACCTCTTGAAGAGAATTCTGTGATTAAAAAGGGGAAACTTTCTGTTCAAATCCCAGCCAATTCTTTCGTTGTTTTAAAGATAAAATAGCTGTTAATTACCATCAATAAAAGAAAAATTAAAATTAAGTGTAATATTTACATTTATTTAAAATAAAAATTTATATTTGTTTTATTCTCTCAATAAGAGAAATGTCAACATTTATTAAAATTTAATTCATCGCAACAATGAAGAAATATGTTATCGGGTTAGATTATGGTACGGATTCGGTGCGTGCAGTCCTGATTGATACAGAAAACGGAGCCGAACTCGCAACATCCGTAAGCTACTACCAAAGATGGAAAGAAGGAAAATTCTGCCAACCGGAACAAAATCAATTCCGTCAACATCCGCTTGACCATATTGAAGGCTTGGAAAAGACCATTTCCGATGTTGTCAAAGAAAGTGGAGTAGCCCCCGAAAGTATTGTCAGCATTTGTATTGATACCACTGGTTCATCACCGCTTCCGGTAAACAAAGAAGGAATTGCATTGGCTCTGACTCCCGGATTCGAACAAAATCCAAATGCAATGATGGTATTGTGGAAAGACCATACTTCAATTTCAGAAGCCGAGGAAATCAACCATTTGGCGAGAAATTGGGGCGGCGAAGATTATACCAGATTTGAAGGCGGAATCTATTCCTCCGAATGGTTTTGGGCGAAAATTCTCCACATCAACAGAGTTGATGACAATGTTAAAAATTCGGCTTACAGCTGGATGGAGCATTGCGATTATATCACGTTTCTCCTTTCCGACCATCAGGATTTATCAACTTTCAAAAGAAGCCGTTGTGCGGCCGGTCACAAAGCAATGTGGCACGAATCGTGGAATGGACTTCCGTCTGAGGATTTCCTTGGTCAGTTAGACCCGTCTTTAGCCAAACTTCGGGACAGATTGTACGGTAAAACTTACACTTCCGATAAGGTTGCAGGAAATTTAAATCAAGAATGGGCAGCAAAACTAGGCTTGACAACCAACACCGTGATTGCCGTAGGAACTTTCGACGCCCATTCCGGAGCAGTCGGCGCAAAAGTAGAGGAGAACACGCTTATCCGAATTATGGGAACTTCCACCTGCGATATTATGGTTGCACCTAACGAAATTATCGGAGACAAAACGGTCAAAGGAATCTGCGGACAGGTAGATGGTTCTGTGATTCCGGGATTGATGGGTCTTGAGGCTGGTCAGTCTGCGTTCGGAGATTTGCTGGCTTGGTACAAAGACATTCTGATGTGGCCAACTCAAAATATTCTGATGAATTCTACTATCATCGATGACAATCAAAAACAACTTTTAAAAGAGGAAATAGAAAATAATCTCATCCGAAATCTGACTTTGGAGGCAGAAAAAATTCCTCTTTCCGAAGCCGTTCCTATTGCATTGGATTGGGTGAACGGCAGACGAACGCCCGATGCCAATCAAGAACTGAAAGCGGCTATCAGCAATCTTTCACTCGGAACAAAAGCACCGCATATTTTCAAAGCGTTGGTGAATGCCATTTGTTTCGGTTCCAAAAAAATCGTTGACCGCTTCGAAGAAGAAGGCGTAAAAATCGAAAAAGTTATCGGAATTGGTGGTGTTGCAAGAAAATCGCCTTTCATTATGCAGACCTTGGCAAATGTCCTGAATATGCCTATTGTCGTAGCTGCATCCGACCAGGCTCCGGCATTGGGAGCAGCGATTTACGCAGCCGTTGCAGCAGGAATTTATCCGAATGTCCGAGACGCAAGTCAAAAAATGGGTTCCGATTTCGAAGCCGAATATTTCCCGCAGGCAGAACACGTAGAAAAGTATGCAGAATTAATGAGTCAATATCAAATTCTCGCAGACTTCACAGAAGATAATATCAAATTGAAAAAGAAGTTGAAAGTTGATAGTTTGTAATTGATATAAATTTTCAATCCACCTTCGACAGCTCCGTAGGAGCGTCCTGTTAATAGCCAACGATTCAGACGATACACATCAAGCCTCGTAGAGGCGACCTGTTAATTGAATATAAAACTAAAACTAACAACCAAAATTTTATGGCAGCTTTATCCGCCCTCCGTTCCCGCTTTTTTGTTCCGCTTTGCTACACAAAAAGAGCTCCACTCAGGTCGGGCTGCGTGAGATTCAATGCTGAAACTAAATCAATAAGGTCTGCAGTCCGAAATAGGTAACCTGTAATCTTTAAATTATTTAATCTTTTAATCATTTAATAAAAATAAAATGAGCATCTATAAAGAACTCCAGAGAGAATGTTACGAAGCCAATATGCAGTTGGATGCCTTGAAGCTGGTCGTCTACACATTCGGAAACGTAAGTGCCGTCGACCGTGACAAGGGAATCTTTGCCATCAAACCGAGCGGCGTTCCTTACGAATTATTGAAGCCGGAAGATATTGTGATTTTAGATTACGATGCCAATGTGGTTGAAGGAAATTTAAAACCATCTTCCGACACCAAAACCCACGCTTACCTTTATAAAAACTGGGAAAACATTGGCGGAATTTCTCATACCCACGCTATTTATTCGGTAGCTTGGGCGCAGGCTCAAATGGACATTCCTATTTTTGGAACGACTCACGCAGACCATCTGACAACAGATATTCCGTGCGCACCACCAATGCGGGATGATTTAATCGAAGGAAATTACGAATACAACACCGGAATCCAGATTTTGGACTGCTTCAAAGAAAAAAAACTGTCTTACGAAGAAGTAGAAATGGTTCTCATCGGAAATCACGGACCGTTTACCTGGGGTAAAAATGCAGACAAAGCCGTTTACAACAGCAAAGTTCTCGAAACCATTGCAGAAATGGCGTATCGCACAAGACAAATCAACCCGGATGCGCCACGCCTGAAAGATTCACTCATTAAAAAACATTACGAACGAAAACATGGCAAAAATGCCTATTACGGACAGTAAATAGCTGTTAGCTTTTGGCGATTAGCAATTGGCTTAAAAAAATCAATCATTAATTATCATTTATCATTTATAAAATATGTTAACACCTCTCAATAAAAAAGAAATCTGGTTCATCACTGGAAGCCAGCATTTATACGGACCTGAAACATTGGCTCAAGTTGCAGAACATTCACAGAAAATTGTTGAAGCGCTGAATGCTTCATCATCCATTCCTGTAAAAGTAGTTTTAAAGCCAACGGTAAAAACTACGGAAGAAATTTTCGAAACCCTTACAGCCGCCAATTTTGCAAAAGACTGTATTGGTATAGTCACCTGGATGCACACGTTTTCACCTGCCAAAATGTGGATTCGTGGTTTGACCGCTTTGCAAAAACCATTGCTGCATTTACATACGCAGTTCAATCAGGATATTCCGTGGTCTGCGATGGATATGGATTTTATGAACCTGAATCAGGCGGCACACGGTGACCGTGAATTTGGATTTATGGTAAGCCGTCTTCGCAAAAACCGAAAAGTGGTTGTCGGACATTGGGCTGACGAAAGAGTTCAAAAACAAATCGGAGACTGGAGCCGTGTTGCGGCAGGTTGGGACGATTGGCAAGGTGCAAAATTCGCTCGTTTTGGAGATAATATGAGATATGTTGCCGTAACCGATGGTGATAAAGTAGAAGCGGAAACCAAATTCGGATTTTCGGTAAACACTTGGGGAATCGGAGATTTGGTAAGTGTTATCAATTCCATTGGCGATGGCGAAATCAAAACTTTGATGGAAGAATATGAAGCCTCATACAAAATGGCAGAATCTCTTCTTTCAGGCGGAAGCAACAGAAAATCTCTTGAAGTAGCTGCAAGAATAGAATTAGGTTTAGAAAAATTCCTGAAAGACGGAAATTTCAAAGGTTTCTCAGATACTTTTGAAGACCTTCACGGTTTGGAGCAACTTCCGGGAATTGCCGTTCAGAGGTTAATGGAAAAAGGTTATGGTTTCGCAGGAGAAGGTGACTGGAAAACTGCCGCTTTAGTTCGTACGATGAAAACGATGGGACAAGGTCTTGAAGGAGGAAATGCCTTTATGGAAGATTATACCTATCATTTGAATCCTTCAAATCCTTCGGTTTTAGGCTCTCATATGCTGGAAGTTGACCCTGTTTTGGCGGTTGACAAACCGTCTTGTGAAATTCATCCGTTGGGAATTGGTGGAAAAGCTGACCCGGTTCGTTTGGTTTTCAATTCAAGAGGAAATCTTGATTCTCTCAATGCTGCTCTTATGGATTTCGGAAATCATTTCAGGCTGTTAATTAACAAAACAAAAGCGTTGGAAATCACTGAAGAATTACCAAAACTTCCTGTGGCAAGAGTTCTTTGGAAGCCGCTTCCTGATTTGTACACGGCTGCAGAAGCCTGGATTTTGGCTGGTGGAGCGCATCACACGTGTTACAGTGAAAACATCAGTGCAGAGCAGCTGGAAGATTTTGCGGAAATTGCAGGAATTGAATCTCTTGTTATCGATGAAGACACAAAAATCCGTGATTTTAAGAATACCCTTCGCTGGAATGAAATTTATTATCGTTAATCTTGCAAAATCATTCAGACTATGAAATCGCGGTCATTTGTAAATATAAGCACCGAGGAAAACTGAGCGATTGCATATGGCCTTTAAAAACAATAAAATCTACATATGAAAAAAATAACTTATAACCTGATTATTATTGCGCTTTTATGTATTTTCGGGTGCAATAAAAAAGAAAATAATAACCAGCCTCAAAAAGAAAATATGGAAAACATACAGGTTTCAGATTACGGAGTGACAGCGAAAGGCGATTCCATTAAAAAATATACCTTAACGAATAAAAATGGGATGAAGGTGGAAGTCATCAATTTTGGTGGAATTATCACTTCGCTCACAGCTCCCGATAAAAACGGAAAATATGAAGATGTCGTTTTAGGCTTCACAAAACCTGAAGATTACTTCAATGGAAATCCATATTATTTTGGAGCATTGATTGGGCGTTACGGAAACAGGATTGCCAATGCAAAATTCACGTTGGAAGGCAAAACCTACGACATCGACAAAAATGATGGACCCAACAGTCTTCACGGTGGAAAAGAAGGTTTCCATACCAAATTCTGGAATATTGAACCTGTAAAAGATGCCAAATTTCCAACTTTGAAATTGACTTACACAAGTGCAGACGGTGAAGAAGGTTATCCCGGAAAACTGACGACCACTGTTTTATATACTTTGACAGACGACGATGCCTTGGAGATTTCTTACCAAGCAACAACGGATAAGGCAACGGTTGTGAATCTTACCCAGCATTCGTATTTCAACCTTTCAGGGAATTTCTCAAAAACGATTACCGACCACGAATTGCAAATCAATGCAGATAAATTCTTACCTGTAAATGAAACATTGATTCCGACTGGAGAGGAAAAAGCGGTAAAAGGAAGTCCTTTTGATTTTACTACTTCAAAACCGATTGGAAAAGATATCAACGCTGATAATGACCAATTGAAAAAAGGAAAAGGCTACGATCACAACTGGATTCTGAACGGAAGCGGAATGAGAAGTATTGCGAAAGTGTATCATCCGGAATCGGGTAGAGTAATGGAAGTTTTGACTGATGAACCGGGTGTTCAGTTCTATTCCGGAAACTTTCTTGACGGAAAATTTGACACCAAAACTGGCGGAAAAAATGAATTCAGAACAGGTTTCTGTTTGGAAACTCAACATTTCCCGGATTCACCCAATCAGGCATCTTTCCCTTCGACGGAATTGAAACCTGGTCAGAAATACCAGACTAAAACGATTTATAAATTCTCTGTTAAAAAATAGATTATGGGAAATTTAGCAACGATTGATATCATCATATTTCTTATTTATTTTGTGGTGGTAGCAGGTTACGGAATCTGGATTTACAACAGAAAAAAATCTGCAGCTACAGGCAGTAAAGATTACTTCCTTGCAGAAGGTTCACTTACCTGGTGGGCGATTGGAGCCAGTTTGATTGCTTCCAACATTTCGGCGGAGCAGTTTATCGGGATGAGTGGGGAAGGATTTTTCGTGGGAATTGCTGTTGCAGCTTACGAATGGATTGCAGCGATAGCATTGATTATCATTGCGGTTTGGTTCATTCCGATTTATCTTAAAAATAAGATTTATACGATGCCGCAATTTCTGGAAACCCGTTACAACAAATCGGTTTCTCTTATTATGGCAGTTTTCTGGCTGTTTCTGTATGTAATTGTAAACCTTACTTCAATTCTTTATCTTGGAGCTTTGGCAATTGATACATTATTGGGTGGAGATAATCTTCATATTATAATGGTCGGATTACTTCTTATGGCTTTACTGATTGGCTTAGGAGGAATGAAAGTAATCGGATACACCGATGTGATTCAGGTAGCGGTCTTGATTATCGGAGGTTTTGCAACGGTTTATATGGCACTTCAGATTGTTGACCAGAGAATCAACGGTGCAGCTGTAGGAAATGCTTTTGCAGGTTTCCAGACTTTGATGAACGAGGCTCCACAACATTTTAAATTGATATTGGATAAGCCGACAGTTACAAAAACAACTTTGGCAATGCCTGAAAACTTGGATGTTCAGAAATATGTGGTTCTACCGGGATTGGCAATGTATTTTGCAGGACAATGGATCGTCAACCTGAATTATTGGGGATGTAATCAATACATCACGCAACGTGCTTTAGGTGCTGATTTGAAAACGGCAAGAACCGGAATTTTATTCGCAGGATTTCTGAAATTATTTATGCCGATTATCGTAATGCTTCCGGGAATTGCAGCGTATGTTTTATATACAAAAGGGCATTTGCCTGGTTTCAATGGAGTAAAAGATGGTGCTTATTCAGCTATTTTGGGATTTTTACCAACTGGATTGAAAGGTCTTGCAGTGGCAGCATTGACAGCGGCAATCGTTGCGTCATTGGCGGGAAAAGTAAACAGTATTTCCACAATTTTTACTTTAGATATTTACAAAAAATATCTGAAAGCAGATGCTACTGAAATCCAAATGGTGAGAACCGGAAGATGGGCAATTATCATTGCGATGTTTTTGGCGTTGGCGTTTACTTGGACGGATGTTTTAGGAATCGGAGGAGAAGGTGGTTTCACGTTTATTCAGAAATATACAGGATTCATCAGTCCGGGCGTTTTTGCGATGTTTCTTTTGGGAATGTTTTGGAAAAGAACTACCGGAACTGCGGCTTTGGTGGGTGTAATTTTAGGATTCGTTCTTGCGATTTTCTTCAACAGTTTTGCAGTTGATATTTTTGGCAGAGAAACTTGGTTATACACCGCTTTCACGTATGAAAAATTAGAGAATGGTGTAGTTCACACGATTACCGAAATTCCATTTTTAATTAATATGGGATGGTCGTTCTTCTTCACTATTCTGGCTATGATTATTATCAGTCTTGCCGGTCCTAAAGTGAATCCGAAAGCATTTGCAATTGATTCAACAATGTTCAAAGTGGATAACAGAACGATGGTTTTGATTGTGGTGACATTACTTTTACTGACGGCGCTTTATGTGAGGTTTTGGTAAGATTTAAAATGTAATAAAATAAATACAGGATGCCGGAATGGTGTCCTGTTTTTGTTCTAATACAACTTATAATCATTTACAGTAGGAGAAATTCCCATATAGAAAAGATATCATAAAACATCAGTTAACTCCATAGGATTTTATCTTTTCTTATAAAATAAAATTTTTGTGGATTTTAAATCTTAAACATAAACCCTTCCGCCAGTTTTTTCTTATATTTTTCTTCATCAAAACGGTACAAGAAAGAACCCTTTTTAGACGAAGTCATGTCCTTTTCCTCCGTTTTCACAAGAATATCCAGCGCATTGATTTTGCTGATGAAATTCCGTTTGTCATACTGCTCATTGAAAATCGCTTCATATAAACTCTGAAGATCTTTCATCGTGAATTTTTCCGGTAAAAGTTCGAAACCGATAGGTCTTGTAGACGCTCTTCTTCTCAGTCTCAGAACGGCATCTTGCACCATTTCGTTATGGTCGAAAATTAAAGTCGGAAAATCTTGAAAGTCAAACCATTTTGCGCTGTACTTTTCATTGATCTGAATGTTCTTTTCAATATTGATCAGTGCATAATATGAGATCGACATAATTCTGGCAGTAGGTTCACGGTCGATTTGGGTATAGGAATTGAGTTGTTCTAAATAGATATTTTCCAGTCCGGTAAGCGTATTCAGGACTCGGTGCGCCGCTTCATCAGAGGTTTCTTCATTTCCTATAAAACCGCCCATCAAGGACCATTCTCCCATTTTAGGCTCAAAATTCCTTTGTACCAGGAGGATTTTAAGATTTTCGCCGTCGAATCCGAAAATAATACAGTCTACAGCTACCAAATGTCGTGGAAAATGAGAATAGTCTTGTGTCATCGATTATATTTTTATGCAAAGTTAATGCTTTTAGACATAGATTTTACGGATGAATTTATATAAATGTAATTTATACACTTTATTTTGCTTTTTATTTTTAAAAAATCCAAATTTCATCGTTTGTCTTAATGTTTTGGGAGCAATTAATAGCTCTTAAAGTTAAATTCTATTCATTAAATACATTAAAAACAGATGAACTCAATGTTAAAAATGTGTTAAAATTAAAATCATTTGCATTTTAAATTTACCTGAAAAGAACGATAAAGACTTAGTCTTAAAAATACGATAAGGTATTTATATAATCTGCCAATGTTCAGACTGCATATTCAGTATTCATTTTTATACAAGCAATTTCATCGTATGGTTCTGATTATCGTTATTTTTGATAATCTTAATTTTTATGATAAGCCTCTTTCCTTTTTATTATTTTTTCAAGACTTTAATATAAGTTTTTTTTAGATTTCATCGGCTCATTATATAAAATTCTTTGATATATTGATTCTTTCTTTTATTTTTAGAAATGTTGAATAAACATTTATTAATGAACAAAAAATCACTGATATTATTTTTAGGCTTTACCTCGTTTGTTTTTGGGCAGGTAAAGAAAAATGTTAGCTACTTTCCGCTCAACAAGGTTCATCTGTCCGAAAGTGTTTTCAGCAAAGCGATGCAGACTGATGAAAAATATATCCTGTCGATGGATGCTGATCGTCTTCTTGCGCCATATCTGAAAGAAGCAGGATTGAAACCAAAAAAAGAAAATTATCCAAACTGGGAAAATACAGGATTGGATGGTCATATTGGCGGTCATTACATTTCGGCTTTAGCACTGATGTACGCTTCAACAGGCGATACAAAAATCAAGCAACGTTTGGATTATATGATTGATGAATTGGAACGATGTCAGAATCTTTCAGGAAATGGGTATCTTTCCGGGGTTCCAAACGGTAAAAAAATATGGAGAGAAATTGCTGAAGGAAATATTCGTGCCGCAACTTTCGGTTTGAATGACCGATGGGTTCCGCTGTATAATATTCACAAAATTTACTCGGGTTTACGCGATGCTTATTGGTATGCAGACAGCGAAAAAGCAAAAAAAATGCTGATAAAACTCACAGATTGGATGGCAGATGAAGTTTCCGGACTTTCCGATGAGCAGATTCAGGATATGCTTCGCAGTGAGCACGGAGGTCTGAATGAAGTTTTTGCCGATGTTTATGACATTACAAAAAATCCAAAATATCTAAAACTTGCCCGTCGTTTTTCTCATCTTGCCATTTTAAACCCGTTGCTGAATGGTGAAGACAAACTTACGGGAATTCACGCCAACACACAGATTCCGAAAGTGATTGGTTTTAAAAGAATTGCAGATTTAGAAAATAACAAAGATTGGAGCAATGCTGCCGATTTTTTCTGGACCAATGTCACGCAAAAAAGGTCAGCGATAATTGGAGGAAATAGTGTGAGCGAGCATTTTAATTCCGTCAATGATTTCAGTGGTATGATTAAAAGTATCGAAGGTCCCGAAACCTGCAATACGTATAATATGCTGAAACTTTCCAAAGAATTGTATGCGACCAATCCAAAATCGTCGTATGTAGATTATTACGAAAAAGCGCTATACAATCATATTCTTTCCACCCAAAATCCCGAAAAAGGCGGTTTTGTCTATTTCACGCCGATGCGTCCCGGCCATTACAGGGTTTATTCTCAGCCGGAAACCAGCTTTTGGTGCTGCGTAGGTTCGGGAATGGAAAATCACGCCAAATATGGTGAAATGATTTATGCGTATTCTGACGAAGATTTGTATGTAAATTTGTTTATTCCTTCCATTTTAAAATGGTCAGAAAAGAAATTGGTTCTGAGACAGGAAAATAATTTCCCTGAAAATCCATCGACAAAATTAGTTTTTGATATTGCTCCGAAATCAAATATAAATTTAAAATTAAGAGTCCCGCAATGGGCAAATGCCTCTGAAATTAAAATTTCAATCAATGGTAAAAATATCAATGTTCCGGTTGATGCTGAAGGTTATTTTACCATCCAAAGAAAATGGAAAAAAGGAGATATTATCGAAATGAAAATGCCGATGCACCTTTCTGCAGAGCAGCTTCCTGACCATTCGGATTATTTTGCGTTTAAATATGGTCCGATAGTTTTAGCTGCCAAATACGGAAAAGAAAATCAGGACGGACTTTTCGCTGATGACAGCAGAGGCGGACATATTGCACACGGTCCACAAATTCCTTTGAATGAAATCCCTACCATTTTGGGAAATTCAGATTCGGTTTTAAGCCATTTGGAAACGGTGAATGATAAAGATTTGACTTTCAGATTAAAAGGTTTGTATCCTCAGAATAAATTCAATGACGGATTAGAACTGGTTCCGTTTTATAAAATTCAGGAAGAACGTTACATTATTTATTTTCCTCAGGCGAATCAGGATAAAATCGAAATGATTCAGAAACAGAAAGCCAAAGAAGAAGAGGAAATCAGAAAACTGGACAACATTACGACAGATAAAATTCAGTTGGGTGAACAGCAACCGGAATCCGACCATTTCATCGAAAGTAAAGATTCCAACACCGGATATATGGAAGACCGTCATTTCCGTGAGGCAAAAGGCTGGTTCAGCTATCAGATGAGAAATAAAGATAAAAATGCAAAATACCTTTATCTTATTTATTTTGATGCCAACAATAACCGAACTTTGAATGTAGAAATCAATGGAACAAAAGCAATTTCTAAAAATTTCGATGGAAAAATGGGTGGCTCTCCACAATCATTATTAATCCCGATTCCTGAATCTGAAAGCAGGAAAGAGATTCTTAATGTAAAATTTAATACAAATGAAAAATCGCTTACTCCGAAAATCATCGAGGTAAGATTGCTGACCCAAATGCCAGATAAAAACTAAAAATAAACTGCAGAATTCAATTTGCTATGAAAAACAGAATCTTTTTTAAAATATTAATTTTATTCGTAGGCTCATTATGCATTTCTTTTATTGATGCAAAAATTACGCTTCCTACATTGGTTTCAGACGGAATGGTTTTACAGCGCAACCAGAAATTAAATATCTGGGGAAAAGCTGACGCCGGAGAAAAAGTGGAAGTGAAATTTCTCAACAAAAATTACAAAACCACCGCTGACCCAACCGGAAACTGGAAAATCAAACTTCCCGAGCAAAAAGCCGGAGGTCCTTACACGATGACCATCAATGAAATTACATTGAAAGATATTCTCATCGGTGACGTCTGGCTCGCTTCCGGACAATCGAATATGGAACTGCCGATGCGCAGACTGACTCCGCTTTACGCCGATGAAATCAAAAATGCAAATAACCAGAACATCAGATTTTTTACGGTTCCTCAAAAATATAATTTTAAGTCACCTCAAACTGAGCTTGATGGCGGAAAATGGGAAGCGACAAATCCACAGACGATTCTTAATTTTTCAGGAGTTGCTTACTTTTTCGCAAAAGAATTAAGCCAGAAAAATAAAGTTGCTGTTGGGATTATCCACGCAAGTTTAGGCGGTTCACCGATTCAGGCGTGGATGGATGAAAATTCTCTGAAAAAATACCCTGAATATCTGGATGAAGCGAAAAAATGGCAAAATGATAAGCTGATAAAGTCGACGGAATCTACCGAACAGGCAATGAGCAAAGCTTGGTACACAGAACTCGACCAAAGCGATATCGGATTAAATCAACATTGGGAAAACTTCGACCTAAACGATTCTGATTGGAAAACAATGAATATTCCAGGTTCCTGGGAAGATAAGGAAGGCTCTTTTGAAGGTTCGGTTTGGTTTAGAAAAGAAATTAATTTAACTAAAAATCAGGCAGGAAAAGCCGCTTTTTTAAATTTAGGAAGAATAAAAGATGCTGATGTTACTTATATTAACGGAACAAAAGTCGGAAATGTAACCTATGAATATCCACCTCGTTGGTATGATATTCCTGCCGGCATTTTAAAGGAAGGAAAAAATGTGATTGCGGTAAGAATTTCCAACGGAAGCGGAAAAGGACAGTTCATCGCTGACAAACCTTATTACTTTGAAATTGACGGAAATAAAATTGATTTAAAATCTGAATGGAAATATAAAATCGGTGCAAAAATGGAAAAAATGGCTCCAGGTCAAACCTTCATCCGTTGGAAACCGACAGGATTGTACAATGCAATGATTAATCCGCTTATCAATTATAGCATCAAAGGTGCCATTTGGTATCAGGGCGAAAGCAACACCGGAAAACCAAAAGAATACGGCGATTTGCTGACCACAATGATTACCGATTGGAGAAATAAATGGAACCAGAAAGATCTGCCTTTCTTCACCGTACAATTAGCCAATTTTATGGAACCAAAAGCGCAGCCTGTGGAAAGCAATTGGGCAGAATTAAGAGACCAACAGCGCCAGGTTTCGCTGAAAGTTCCGAACACTGGATTGGCTGTTATCATTGACATAGGAGAGTGGAATGACATTCATCCTTTAAACAAGAAAACAGTCGGTGACAGACTGGCTTTGCAGGCACTAAAAGCTGCAGGCAAAAAGAATATCATCGCAGACGGACCGGTTTATCAGTCAATGAAAATCGAAGGAAATAAAATCATTCTTTCCTTTAAAAATGGAACCGATGATTTTGCATCTGTTTCAGAACTGAAAGGCTTTGCCATCAAAGGAAAAGACGGAAAGTATGAATGGGCAAAAGCAAAAATGGAAGGCAACAAAATCATTGTATGGAACGACACCATTTCAAATCCAATTTCAGTAAGATACGACTGGGCAGATAACCCTGATGGAAACCTTAAAAATAAGACCGGACTTCCTGCATCACCATTTACTACAGAATAATTATTAAACTAAACATAATAAAAGTTAAGACAGGAGATTTTAATCTATGATCTATTTGTCTATCATCTAATATCTAATTTATATGAACAACTCATCTCAAAAAATATCTGTCGTTGAGAAAATCGGCTACAGTTTAGGAGATTTAGCCGCCAATCTGGTTTTCCAGACGTTGGTAACCTATTTGGCTTATTTTTACACCGATATTTACGGATTAAAACCGGAAGATGCCTCCATCATTACACTTGTTGTCGGATTATTGGCTGGTTTTGTTTTTAATCCTTTGATTGGGGCTTTAGCAGACAGAACACGCACGAAATGGGGGAAATTCCGTCCGTGGATTTTATTAACGGCAATTCCGTTGGGTGCAGCGGCACTTTTTGCGTTCAGCACACCCGATTTTTCTTATAAAGGAAAAATGATTTATGCAGCAGTTACTTACTCTGTTTTACTGTTGCTGTATGCCGCCAATAATTTACCTTATGCAGCTTTGAGTGGCGTGATTACAGGCGATATGGGCGAACGTAACAGTATTTCTTCTTACCGTTTTGTAGCTGTAATGTTTGCGCAGTTTTTTGTTCAGGTATTTATGTTGCCGATTATTTTGTCTGCGGGACACGGCGACAAAGCAGCCGGAATCGAGGTGGTAATGACCTGGCTTGCAATTATAGGAACGGTAATGTTGCTCATCACTTTTCTCACGACTAAAGAAAGAGTCATTCCAAAGCCGGAGCAGGAATCTACTTTAGGTGCCGATTTAAAGGATTTAAAGAAAAACAAGCCGTGGATTATTATGTTGTCGGTTACTGCGTTGATTTTCATTACTTTGGCAATGAAAGGCGGTTCATATGTGTATTATTTTAATAATTATGTAGATGAAGCTTCACTTCAGCAATTTATATCACCAATTACTGCATTTTTCAATTCCATCGGAATGAATTTCTTCGGAGAAGACCCTCGTTCAGCAGGTTTCGGATTGTTCAATGCAGGCGGAATCATTATGATGATTATCGGCATTACTTTCTCGAAAAAGTTTGCAGACAAATATGGGAAAAAAGATGCGTTCATCGCTTCTTTGTTTATTTCAACATTATTTGTTTTAGCATTTATATTTTATCCGCCAAAATCAGTCGGATTAATGTTTTTGTCCCAGATTTTACACGGTTTCTTCTACGGAATCGGAACGCCATTACTTTGGGCGATGATTGCCGACGTTGCCGATTATTCTGAATGGAAAAACAACAGACGTGCGACAGCCATTATTTTCTCGGCAATGATGGTCGGTTTGAAAGTTGGATTAAGCATTGGAAGTTCATTAGTTGCATTAATTATCGGAAAATACGGTTATATTTCCTCAGAAGGTGCAGTCAACGTGATACAGCCGGAAACCGTTTCCACAGGTGCCAAAATGCTGGTCAGCGTATTTCCGTCAATCCCGTTCTTTTTAGCGTGCGGATTGCTGATGTTCTACGAAATCAATAAGAAAAAAGAAATCGAAATCGAGCACGACCTTAAAGAAAGAAGAATAGCGAAAGATTAAGGGTATAATAAAAATTTGGGCAGCTTTATCCGTCTTCCACTCCCGCTTTTTTGTTCCGCTTCGCTTCACAAAAAGAGCTCCGTTCAAGCCGGGCTGCGAGATTCAGCATAAAACAAATTTTACCTTTAAAGATAATATTGGCTATGCTTTAGATTTAGGGTTTTAAAAGAAAAACAAAATAACAAAAGCTCCGTAGGAGCAAACTGTTAATAACTAATATCAGACAAGCCATCAAGCCTCGTAGAGGCGACCTGTTAAATAAAGTTTAAAAATTAACAATGAAAAAAATAGTCGCATTATTAGGAATTTTAACTTTGACCGTCTCGTGCAAAACAGCAAGTTCGGCATCCTCAAAAAATTCCCTGAAAGACGCCTACAAAAATAAATTCTACATCGGTACCGCGATGAGTCTTCCACAGATTTACGAGAAGGAGGTAAAATCTGTAGAAATTATTAAAAATCAGTTCAGTTCCATCGTTGCAGAAAACTGTATGAAATCTATGTTTCTTCAACCTGAAGAAGGCAAATTCTTTTTCGATGATGCAGATAAATTCGTAGAATTCGGAGAAAAAAATAAAATGTTCATCATCGGTCACACGTTGATTTGGCATTCCCAATTACCAAAATGGTTTTTCGTAGACAAAGACGGAAAAGACGTTTCTCCGGAAGTCTTAAAACAAAGAATGAAAAGTCACATTACCACCGTTGTCACCAGATACAAAGGTCGTGTCAAAGGTTGGGATGTAGTGAATGAAGCCATTATGGAAGACGGAACATATCGCAAAAGCAAATTTTACGAAATTCTGGGTGAAGAATTTATTCCGCTCGCTTTCCAATATGCGCAGGAAGCTGACCCGAATGCAGAACTCTATTACAACGATTACAACGAATGGTTTCCGGAAAAAGTAAAAACCGTTACCAAAATCGTAAAAGATTTGAAATCCAGAGGAATCAGAATTGATGGGGTAGGAATGCAAACCCACGTAGGATTGGACACTCCGAAAATGGAAGAATACGAAAAAGCAATTATTGATTATGCAGCAGCCGGAGTAAAAATCAATGTTACCGAAATGGAAATCAGCGCTCTGCCTTCACCTTGGGGAACTTCCGCAAACGTTTCCGATAAAGTAGAATATGAAGCAAAAATGAATCCTTACACAGCTGGACTTCCCGAAAACGTAAAAACAGAATGGGAAAGCCGTTATCTGGATTTTTTCAGATTATTCATCAAACATCAGGATAAAATCAGAAGAGTAACTCTGTGGGGAACTACCGATACCCAATCCTGGAAAAATGATTTCCCGGTAAAAGGCAGAACCGATTATCCGTTACTTTTTGACCGGAATTATCAGACAAAACCTGTGGTGGAAAAAATCATTCAGTTAACAAAAGAAAAATAATCATATATCAATTCAACCTTATAGGTTTAAAAAACCTATAAGGTTTGAAAAATCTATCCTCTATAAGTCTATTATCTAAAAATCTAAACTATAAAATGAACAAAGCAAAATACCTTTTCCCTAAAGATTATATGGCAGACCCGTCTGTACACGTTTTTGAAGGCAAGTTGTACATTTACCCTTCACACGACCGTGAAAGCGGCATCGAAGAAAACGACAACGGAGACCATTTTGATATGAATGATTATCACGTTTTCTCTCTTGATAATGTAGAAAATGGCGAAATTACAGACCATGGTGTTGTCCTTTCGGTAAAAGATATTCCTTGGTCGGGAAGGCAATTGTGGGATTGTGATGTGGCATTCAAAAATGGAAAATATTATATGTATTTTCCGTTAAAAGATAAAAATGATATTTTCAGAATCGGTGTTGCGGTAAGCGACAAACCTTACGGTCCGTTCATTCCGGAAAAACATCCGATGATGGGAAGTTACAGCATCGACCCTTGTATTTTTGAAGAGGATGGAAAACATTATATGTATTTTGGCGGAATCTGGGGCGGACAATTGCAGCGATACAGAAACAACAAAGCCTTAGAATCTGCAGTAATTCCAAATGATAACGAACAGGCAATTCCTTCAAAAGTTGTTTTATTGAGCGATGATATGCTGGAGTTTGGAGAAGAGCCTAAAGATGTTCTGATTCTGGATGAAAGCGGAAATCCTTTGCTTCACGGTGACAAGCATCGATTTTTTGAAGCTTCGTGGATGCACAAATACAACGACAAATATTATTTCTCATATTCCACCGGAGACACGCATTTAATATGTTATGCAACAGGAGACAATCCTTATGGTCCATTTACTTTTCAGGGAGAAATTCTGACGCCTGTTGTTGGTTGGACAACCCATCACAGTATTGTTGAATTTAAAGGAAAATGGTATCTGTTCTTCCACGATTCTGTTCCGAGCGAAGGAAAAACCTGGCTCAGAAGTATGAAAGTAATCGAATTGGAATATGACAACGATGGTAAAATTAAAACCATTGAAGGTTTAGAAGAATAATCTATAAAAAGTCCCGAAGGGACGATTTAACGAAGGATAGGATGAAATCCTATTATCAATAGGAACGGGCTTTAGCCCGTTTAAAGATGAAGAGATACAATTTGGCTTTAGCCAAAATTTATTTAAATAAAAATTAAAAGAAAATCTAATGCGCTATTTCCGACTGCATATCCTATTATTTCTAATGATTCCATTAACAATTTTCGCAGAAGACGGAAGTCAGCTTTGGCTTCGATTTCCGGCTAAAAATGGAATTTCAGCAGATAAAATTATTTCCAAAGGAAACAATCCGACTTTGAATATAGCCAAAAAAGAATTAATGAATCATTGGCAAGGTCAGGAAATTGAACTTCGAACCGACAAATCATTAAAAAATCTGAAAGGCGGTTATACCATAAAATCAGTTCAGCATAAACTGGTCATTTCTGCCGAAAAAGAAATCGGATTGTTATACGGAGTTTACCATATCTTGAGACTTCAGCAGACGAAAGCTTCTACAACCAATCTCAACATTACAGAAAAACCTTCTTACGATGTCAGAATCCTTAATCATTGGGATAATCTGGATGGCACGATTGAACGCGGTTATGCCGGACATTCACTTTGGAAATGGGACGAGTTACCAAATACGATTTCGCCGAGATACGAAGAATATGCAAGAGCGAATGCTTCGATTGGAATTAACGCAACTGTTCTCAACAACGTCAATGCTTCACCAAATATGCTCCGCAAAGACTATCTGGAAAAAGTAAAAGCACTTGCAGATATTTTCAGACCTTACGGAATCAAAGTTTATTTATCTGTTAATTTTTCATCACCCAAAGTTTTAGGTGGATTAGAAAATTCTGATCCTTTAAATAAAGAGGTTCAGAAATGGTGGAAAGATAAAGCATCAGAAATTTATAAATTAATTCCTGACTTTGGAGGTTTTTTGGTGAAGGCCAATTCCGAAGGACAACCTGGTCCACAGGATTACGGAAGAACACACGCTGATGGCGCTAATATGATGGCTGACGTTTTGAAACCTTACGGTGGGATCGTGATGTGGAGAGCGTTTGTGTACAGTCCGAGCAAAGAAGACCGAGCAAAACAGGCTTATCTGGAATTTGTGCCACTTGATGGAAAATTCAGGGATAATGTCATTATTCAGATTAAAAACGGACCTGTTGATTTTCAGCCTCGTGAAGCGTTTAATCCACTTTTCGGAGCTTTGAAAAAAACGCCGGAAATGATTGAATTTCAAATTACTCAGGAATATTTGGGTTTCTCAAATCATTTAGTTTTTCTCGCACTTTTGTTTAAAGAAACTTTAGACAGCGACACATATTCTGAAGGAAAAGGTTCTACTATTGCCAAAATTACGGACGGAACTTTAAGACATGCAAAATTAACTGCCATTTCTGCTGTTGCAAACATTGGAGAAGATAAAAACTGGACGGGTCATCATTTTGCACAAGCCAATTGGTATGCTTTCGGACGTTTAGCTTGGAGCCACAATTTGACTTCGGAACAGATTGCCGACGAATGGATAAAAATGACCTTCACTGACAATGAAAAATTCCTTACTCCTGTAAAAGAAATGATGCTTACTTCAAGAGAAACTGCCGTAGATTATATGATGCCGCTTGGTTTGCACCATATTTTCGCAGGTGGACATCATTACGGTCCGGAACCGTGGGGAGATTACAAAGGCGGAAGACCAGACTGGTCACCTGTGTATTATCATCAGGCTAATGCAGAGGGAATCGGTTTTGACAGAACCAAAACGGGAAGCAATGCTGTTTCACAATATTTTTCTCCACTCAACGACATCTACGGAAATATTAAAACAACTCCCGAAAACCTAATTCTATGGTTCCATCACGTTCCTTGGGATTATCAGATGAAAGATGGAAAAACATTGTGGGATGAATTGTGTTATAAATATGATACAGGCGTAAAAAATGTCCGTGACTATCAAAAAGTTTGGGATAAAATGCAGCCTTATGTTGATGAGCAAAGATTTAAAGATGTTCAATCTAAATTTAAAATTCAGGCAAAAGATGCTGTTTGGTGGAAGGATGCTTGTCTGTTGTATTTCCAGACGTTTTCAAAAATGCCGATTCCTTATGATATCGAAAGACCTGTTCACGAGTTGGAAGATTTGAAAAAGATTAAACTCAATATGGGGCACCACAACTAAAAAAAAGCAGCTCTTTCGAAAAGGAAGAGCCGCTTTTAATCAGTATGAATCTAATTACCTAAGAGCAATAATTTTACTGAATATATTACCGTTTTTCTCAACCGCAATGATATAACTTGGAGAAGTTTTAGGATCAAGTTTGAAAGTTAAACTAAGCTTGCTATCTTTTGCAAATTTAGTTTCATTGTAATATACATTATCAGAAAAATCCTGAACAGAAACGTTTACAGAGCCCTCCATATCTTCCATATTCAGTTTTACAATATTGTTATTGATCGTAAATTCCGGTTTGATGATTTCGCTTACAGGAGTTTTTTCGACCACCATATCTTTATTTTGGATACTGATTTTATATTTTTCAATTTTATAATCAGATTCTGCAACCAGATAATAAGTTCCGTCTGTTAAAGTCTCAAGATTATATGATTTCGAAATAAAATTTTGATCTCCTATTTCCTCAGAATAGATTTCTCCTTGATTATCATTGTATACAAACAGAGAGATATTTTGCGCATTGTTTACTTCAAAACTAAGGGTTTTAGAATTTACCTTTCCGAATGATACAGAAAAGTCTCTGTCTTTACTCATTACATCTGCTGAATTTAAAAGAAACAAAACAAATAGACTGATTTTTAATAAATTATTCATAATAAAAGTGTTTTAGATTACTAATATTGATACTGCAAATGTATAGCGTTTCCCTGTTAGATTTTAGAATGCAATTTTCATATTTATGTTCTATATTAACCTTAGTTGTATGTTAATTAAATATGAACAGTTAATTTTGTAAATGTTATTTTGTAACTTTGATTGATAATTAAATTATGAAACATCACAGTCCTGCATTTGAAGCCATCAATCCTAATATAGGGAGCAGTTTTACGAGTCTTAAGTTTCAGAGAAATGAGAATATAAAATCCCACGTTTGGCATTATCATCCTGAGATTGAATTGATTTTTGTAAAAGGAGGTTCCGGCAAAAGGCAGATAGGAAGTAATATTTCTTACTTTACGGAAGGTGATCTGGTGTTGATTGGCAGTAATTTACCACATTGTGGTTTAACCAATGAAAATACCAATAACGATTATGAAATGGTGATTCAGTTTAAGCCTGATTTTCTGGGTGAAAAGATTTGGGAAAATCCTGAAATGAAAAAAATTCACGCCATGTTGGAAAAATCTAAAAGCGGAATGGTCTTTGGCGACGATGTGAAAAAAGTAATGAGAAAAAAGATTTCCCAGATGCATCAGTCAGAATCCTTAGAAAAACTGTTGAAGTTTTTTGAAATTCTTCACGAACTTTCTGTCACAGATGATTACAGAATTCTCAACGCCGGAAAATATTACCTGCAGACTCAGGTTGAGGATAACGAAAGGATCAATCATATCTTCAATTATGTAAAAGATCATTTTAAAGAGCAGATTACGTTGGACGAAATTGCCGATTTGGCGAATATGAAAGTGCCTTCTTTCTGCCGGTATTTCAAAAAAATCACCAATAAAACCTTCACTCAATTTGTCAATGAATATCGTATTACACATTCACTGAAATTGCTTGCAGAAAAACCTTTGAGCATTACAGATGTTTGTTTTGAAAGCGGTTTTAATAATTTTAGCTATTTCAACAAAACCTTTAAGGAATTTATCAAGAAAAGTCCTTCTCAGTATAGAAAAGAGTTTAATTATGTGATGGAATGATATTTTTCTTAAAAATAAATTAAACTAAAATTGTTTATTTCATCAGTTAAGTGTATTTTTAACACTTAAAAGAATTAAACTACATTTTATGAAATTTTTTATTGATACTGCCAACTTAGAGCAGATAAAAGAAGCCAACGACCTCGGAATTCTGGATGGCGTTACAACCAATCCATCTTTGATGGCAAAAGAAGGAATCAGCGGAACAGAAGCTATTTTGCAACATTACAAAGACATTTGCGAAATTGTTGACGGCGATATTTCAGCAGAAGTCCTTTCCACGACTTATGAAGAAATGATTGCAGAAGGCGAAATTCTTGCCGCAATTCATCCAAACATCGTTGTGAAAATTCCGATGATAAAAGACGGTGTAAAAGCTCTCAAATATTTTTCTAACAAAGGAATCAAAACCAACTGTACCCTTATTTTCTCTCCTGGACAGGCACTTGTAGCCGCAAAAGCCGGAGCAACGTATGTTTCTCCATTTTTAGGAAGATTGGATGATATTTCGACAGACAGTTTGAATTTGATTCAGGAAATCAGAACCATTTTCGATAATTATGGTTACGAAACGGAGATTCTTGCCGCTTCCGTTCGTCATTCAATGCACATCATCAACTGCGCAAAAATCGGCGCCGATGTCGTGACTTGCCCGATTCAGGCAATACTTTCGTTGTTGAAACATCCGTTGACAGATTCAGGTTTAGAGCAGTTCGTAAAAGATTCACAAAAAATGCAATAATTTATGCAGCACGATATTTCAAAACTCAAAAATATTGCTTCGCAGGTAAGAAGGGATATTGTAAGAATGGTTCATGCTTGTCAATCCGGTCATCCCGGCGGTTCGCTGGGTTGCACAGACTTTCTGGTCGCTCTTTATTTTGATGCGATGAAAAGAAAAGAAGGATTTGATATGAAGGGTAAAGATGAAGACGTTTTTTACCTGTCCAACGGTCATATTTCGCCTGTTTTTTATAGTGTTTTGGCGCACGCAGGCTATTTCGATAAAAGCGAATTGGCAACTTTCAGAAAACTGAATTCAAGATTACAGGGACATCCAACAACGCACGAGCATCTTCCTGGCGTTCGTATTGCTTCCGGTTCTCTAGGACAAGGTTTGTCGGTGGCAATCGGTCACGCAGTCGGTAAAAAGCTGGACAAAGATGAAAATCTCGTTTTCACACTTCATGGCGATGGCGAATTGCAGGAAGGGCAGAACTGGGAAGCCATAATGTATGCCTCTCACAACAAAGTTGATAATCTGATTGCAACCATAGATTACAACGGTCAGCAGATTGACGGTCCGACTTCCAAAGTCCTTTCTTTGGGTAATCTTAAAACCAAATTCGAAGCCTTCGACTGGAAAGTTCTGGAAGTAGAAAACGGAAACGATATGCAGGAAATTCTGAACGTTCTGGACGAAGCAAAATCATTGACCGGAAAAGGACAGCCGATTTGTATTCTCCTGAAAACCGGGATGGGTCATGGTGTCGATTATATGATGGGAAGTCACGCGTGGCACGGAAAAGCACCTAACGATGAGCAACTGGCAAAAGCTTTAGACCAGTTGGAAGAAACTTTGGGCGATTATTAATTTATGATTTATTTGGGCAGCTTTATCCGTCTTCCGTTCCCGCTTTTTTGCAAATTTGCCAATCCTTTTTCCAGCATCGAAATTTGCAAAAAGAGCTCCACTCAAGCCGGGCTGCGAGAAATCGAGGAACGAGATTCATCGATTCAAAATAAAAATAATAAAGTGGAGATAGATTCGCCGTTCCAATCAATCAACGAACAAAACATTCAAGAGAAAAAGTTTTCGGGAAGAACAATGGAATTTATTGTGATGTTAAATTACAGGTCGCTCCTACGGAGCTTGATGCTCTAAACTTAATTTTGCTATTAACAGTTCGCCACGCTGTGGCTCAATCTAAATACGTTTTAGAATAATAAATGCTCCGTAGGAGCGAACTGATAATAGATCAAAATAATTTGGCATCGCAAAACCTCGTAGAGGTGACCTGTAAAGCTTTTAGTATTCAAAAAAAAATATTTTGTAAAACCATCAACAAATTAAATCAAATGAAAAAATATACCTACACAGAAAAAAAAGATACCCGAAGCGGTTTCGGAGCCGGTCTTGCAGAACTGGCAGACAAAAATCCTGATGTCGTAGCACTTTGCGCCGACCTTATAGGTTCCCTGAAAATGGAAAAATTCATCGAAAAAGCACCGGAACGTTTTTTCCAGATTGGAATTGCAGAAGCCAATATGATAGGAATTGCGGCTGGTTTAGCCATCGAAGGAAAAATTCCTTTCACAGGAACTTTCGCCAACTTTTCGACAGGAAGAGTGTATGACCAGATTCGTCAGTCGGTTGCCTATTCTGATAAAAATGTAAAAATCTGTGCTTCTCACGCCGGATTGACTTTAGGTGAAGATGGTGCAACACACCAGATTCTGGAAGACATCGGATTAATGAAAATGCTTCCCGGAATGACAGTCATCAACACTTGCGACTACAATCAGACCAAAGCAGCAACGATTGCCATTGCAGATTATGAAGGTCCGGTCTATCTGCGTTTCGGAAGACCTGTTATGCCTGTTTTTACCGATGAAAATCAAACATTTGAAATCGGAAAAGCCTGGATGGTCAATGAAGGAAAAGATGTAACGATCATTGCAACGGGACATTTGGTTTGGGAAGCGATAAAAGCTGGCGAAATTCTCGAAGAACAAGGAATTGATGCGGAAATTATCAATATTCACACGATTAAACCTTTGGATGCTGAAGCAATTTTAAAATCAGTGAAGAAAACGGGTTGCGTGGTAACTGCGGAAGAACACAACCGATTAGGCGGATTGGGCGACAGCGTTGCACAGCTTCTGATTACAGAATATCTTGCACCTCAGGAATATGTTGCGGTAAACGACAGTTTTGGAGAAAGCGGAACACCTGACCAACTGATGGAAAAATACGGATTGACCGCCAATGACATTGTTGAAGCCGCAAAAAAAGTAATGAAAAGAAAATCATAAAGTCTGTAATATTCTATTGCTAAAAATGCGGTTATTTTAAATCACAATATACACAAGGTTTCTCACGAAGGTCACAAGTTTTGTGCTCATTGTGAATCTCTTTGTGTTCTTAGTGGTTAAATTAATACGGTTTTAAAACGACATCAGATACTCACAAAAGATAAAAACAATTTGGATTTAAGCTAACTGAAAATCAATATGAAAAAAATACGTTGGGGAATTCTTGGAACAGGAACAATTGCACATAAGTTTGCAGCAGACCTAAAGTTTGTGGAAAATGCCGAACTGGTCGCAGTCGGTTCCCGTTCATTGGAAAATGCTAAAAGTTTTGCCAAAGAATTTGACCTTCCATTAAGTTTTGGAAGCTATGAAGAACTTGCAAAATGTATTGATGTTGACATCGTTTATATTGCAACACCCAATAATCTCCATTATCCAAATACATTACTCTGTCTGAATAATGCTAAAGCCGTTCTCTGTGAAAAACCATTTGCGCTGAATGAAAAACAGGCTTCAGAAATGATAGAGTTAGCACGTCAGAAAAATTTATTTCTGATGGATGCTTTGTGGACGAAATTTCTTCCTCATTATCAAAAAATGATAGAAATCGTCAAAAGCGGAAGTTTAGGAGACATCAAAGTTGTTTTGGCAAATTTTGGTTTTAAAGCCAACGCAGAACCAAATTCACGTCTGTTCAATCCGGAATTAGGTGGCGGTTCGTTGATGGATATCGGGATTTACAATATCTTTACAACGCTGGATATTTTAGGAAAACCAGATGAAATTAATGTTAACGTCAATTCCACAGAACAGGGAATTGATGAGCAATGTGCGGTTGTTTTTAAATACAATAACGGAGCAATGGCAAGTCTTTTTTCTTCAATTTCAGCGAATTTAGGAACTGAAGTCGAAATTTGCGGAACGCTTGGCCGATTAAAATTAACATCACCATTTTACGATTCAACTTCTTGTTTAGAATATTACACAGATGGAAAAAAAACGCTCATCGAAACTGAAAAAGAAGAAGGTCTTGGTTATCAATACGAAGCCCGTCACGCCACGAATTGTCTTATGAATGGAATAAAAGAAAGTGAAATTGTTCCGCACTCCGACAGTATTTTGCTGATGCAGACTTTAGACAGAATCAGGAGTCTTTCCGGAATAGTTTTTCCGACTGAGCAGGACAGTAACTTAAACAGAAAAGCGTAACTTTAATCACTATTAACTTTAAACCTTATAAAAATATAATTTGCAGATTTTATGCAGGAGAATTTAATCAATTACACAAAAGAAGCATTCCAGACTTTCTTTCAATCTGAACCTGAAAGCTTTTTTCTGGCTCCAGGAAGAATTAATATTATCGGCGAACATGTTGATTACAGCGATGGCTTCGTACTTCCTGCCGCTATTGACAAACATATTTGTTTTGCCGTAAAAAAGATGGAGGACTCCAAAATCTGTACTTTTTTTGCCAAAGATTTTAATGAATCTTTTAGTTTTAATATTCATCAGAAACAAGTTCCGGTTTCGCAGACTTGGGTTAATTATTTGCTGGGGGTTTTCAATGCCATTCAGGAAATCGGAAAAAAGATTGGGGGGTTGCAAATCGCTTTCAGCAGTACGATTCCGATGGGTTCGGGCTTATCTTCGTCGGCAGCTTTGGAATGTGGATTTGCCTATATTCTCAATCAGATTTTTGATTTGAATTTATCTAAAAAAGATTTGGCGCTGATTGGTCAGAAATCCGAACATACCTTTGTTGGGGTAAAGTGCGGAATTATGGACCAGTTCGCATCCGTTTTCGGCAAAAAACATCAAGTAATTATGCTCGACTGCAATTCTCTCGAGCATCAGTATTTTGAAGCTAATATTGAAGGTTACAGTCTGGTGCTTTTCGACAGTTGCGTAAAACATACGCATCTGACTTCCGGCTATAACGACAGACGAAGAGATGTTGACAACGGAAAGAAAGTTTTGTGGGAAAAATTTCCTGAAATAGAAAAATTCAGAGATTTCAGCTTTTCAATGCTGGATGAAGTAAGAATGGAAATAGGGGAGACGTCATACAAAAGATGTCTGTATCTTCTCAAGGAAATCA
The DNA here is from genome assembly GCF_007474535.1 of Chryseobacterium echinoideorum. Lineage (GTDB taxonomy): Bacteria > Bacteroidota > Bacteroidia > Flavobacteriales > Weeksellaceae > Chryseobacterium > Chryseobacterium echinoideorum. Next base: position 228,483 of record NZ_VKNW01000001.1, read on the forward strand.
AAAGGGTTGAAAAAGCTGCTAAAGCTTTATCAGAGGGAGATGTGAAATATTTAGGACAGCTTCTAATCGAAACGCATTCCGGACTTTCTACTGAATTTGAAGTGAGTTGTGAAGAACTCAATTTTATAGTGGAAGAAACTTTAAAGGAAAATGGTGTTTTGGGTGCAAGAATAATGGGTGGCGGCTTTGGCGGATGCAGCATCAATCTTATTAAAGATGAAAATGTGGATGATGTGATTAAAAACATCAGCGAAAAATACAAAGCAGATTTTGACATCGAAATGATAGTGTACCGTGTAAAAATATCAGATGGAATCAGAGAATACAAAAGAAATGAAGTCGTCATTTAATCAAAAGCAGCACCCTCACAGAAGATACAATCCGCTTTTGAATGAGTGGATTCTGGTATCTCCGCAACGAGCCAATCGACCTTGGCAGGGACAAACCGAAAAAGTAGCTGAAGAAAAACTTCCAGCTCACGACCCGAATTGTTACTTATGTTCGGGAAATGTGCGTGTGAATGGTGATAAAAATCCTTACTATAAAGGTGTTTTTGTTTTTGACAATGACTTTGGTTCTTTGATGAAAGATGATGTTGAATTTTCTGAAGAACAATCTGATTTTTTTTCATTAAAGCCGGAACGTGGGATTAACAGAGTGATTTGTTTTTCGGAAAATCATAGTCTTACTTTGCCGGAAATGGAAGTCGATGATATAAAAAAAGTGGTAGATGTTTGGCAAGAGCAATATAAAGAGTTGGGAGATGAAGATTATATCAACCATATTCAGATTTTTGAGAACAAGGGAAGCGTGATGGGGTGCAGCAACCCTCATCCTCACGGACAAATCTGGGCGCAGTCTTCGATTCCGTCGACAGTTTTGAGAACGCAGGAAAATTTGAAAAAGTATTTCGAGAAAAACGGAACATCACTTCTGGAAGACTACGTTAAAAAAGAATTGGAAGCCGGAGAAAGAATTATTCTGGAAAATGAAGATTTTGTGGCTTTAGTTCCATTTTGGGCAGTCTGGCCTTACGAAACAATGATTATCAGCAAAAGAAAGACGGAAAATATTTTGCAGTTTTCTGATTCAGAAAAGCTTTCTTTAGCTTCAATAATAAAAGATTTAACTACAAAATACGACAATCTTTTTGAGATTTCTTTTCCATATTCAGCAGGGATTCATCAATCACCAACAGATGGAAAACCGCATTCTGAATGGCATTTCCATATGCATTTTTATCCACCGTTGTTGAGAAATGCAGAAGTCAAAAAATTTATGGTTGGCTACGAAATGCTGGCAGAACCACAGCGTGACATCACGCCGGAACAAAGTGCTGAAATTTTGAAAAATCTTTCGACAATTCATTATAAAAGTAAGTAAAAAGATAGTTTTATCTTTGCGTAGCTCTTATTAATCATAGAAAATCAGACGATTTTTCTATAAAATAAAATTTATGAACGACATTAAACTGATTGTCACCGATATGGATGGCACTTTTCTTAACTCAAATTATGAAGTAAGTCCGGATTTTCCTGCAATATATAAAGAACTCAAAAAAAGAAATATCCTTTTCGTTCCTGCGAGTGGCAGACAAATGCCCGGAATTACGCAATATTTTAAAGAAATAGAAAACGAAATTGGCTTTATTGCTGAAAACGGAGGTTATGTCATTTATAAAAATGAAGAACTTTTTGCAGACAGATTAGAAAATTCATTTATAAAAGAAATCATCGAAACCATTCGCGAAATTCCTGGCGCAAGAGCGGTATTATCGGCACAGAAAAAAGCCTATTATGAAAGTGAAGATGAAAAATTTGTCAATTATTTTACCAGATATTATACGGAAAATCAAAAAGTAGATGACTTGACAAACGAATTAGAGGATAACACATTTAAAATTGCAGTTTATCATCCGGAAGGTTCTGAAAAAAATCTTTATCCTTATCTTAAACAGTTTGAAAATAAAAATCTTGAAGTCGTGGTTTCAGGAAAATATTGGGTTGATATTATGAACCGAAACATCAGCAAAGGAAAAGCATTAGAGATTCTCCAGAAAAAACTGAATATTTTACCCTCGGAAACGATGGCGTTTGGAGACTACATGAATGATATCACGATGCTGGAAAAATCAAAGTATTCTTATGCTATGGAAAATGCCCATTCTTCTGTGAAAGAGGCGGCTTCATTTTCTGCTCTTTCTAATGACGAATTCGGTGTGCTGGAAACAATAAGTGACTATTTGAAACTCTGATTGTATTATTGAGATCGGAATTATGTGATTTCCAAACCTAAAAATTAGTCTGTTGAATTGAGTGAATGAACTTGAAGTTTTACTTGATGGTTGGAAATCACTAGAAAATATTTTAAATAAATTTTATATCATGATCAAAAATTAAAGTTGTCATTGTTTGACTTTATATTACTTTAATTAGACACATTTAATACATGTAAATATTAGTTTTTCTTTCTCATAAGCTTTGTCATTTACCTCAATTATTAAAAAAAATGGCATATCTTCAGATATTTATTGATGTTTGTACGGGTAAGTTCAGTAAAACAAAATAATCAATCATTTTGGGAATTCGGAGTAATTAATATTAATACTTGTTTTTCGGAATTGCTATTTGAAACTTTAAATATCTAATCTAACGTTTCACAATGATGTTTTACCGCTTCACTTTAGAAACTTCTTTTTTTCTCTGATTCAATATTTATCTTTACATTCATAAAAACTCGTGCTGTTCTATGGCTGCCAAAAAGAAAAAACTTTTGTATGGATTAAAAAAAAGATTGTTAATCTGGACAATAGCATTCGTGTTTTCCTATACTTTCATTTATTTGATCGACCCTTTTTATTACAAAGAATTAATCGAAAAGCCTATATTATATATTCTTGAAGATTTTTTCTGGATTCTATTTTTCTCAATCATCATTGCGGAAGTAAGCTTGCTGATAGATTATTATCTCGATAAGATAATTTCGTGGAATGAAAGAAGTATAAGAAGATTGGTTACTCAAACTATTCTTCAGGTTGTTGGAAGTATTTTTCTAGTTATACTAATCAATTTTATTTTTGAAACCTTTACCGATACAACGACCTCTGATTACCGGAAAGAAATCACTTTGATGTCGCAATGGATCGCCACCAATATTGTAGTTTCGTTATTGATAAGTGCGATCAATACAGGAGATTTCCTATTGGATAACTGGAAAAAAACCGCTTTGGAAGCTACCCAGCATAAACTCAAATCCTCCGAGCACAAAAGAGCCGCAATGGCAGCCGAACTTCAGGCTTTAAAGCTACAGATTGACCCTCATTTTATATTTAATAATCTCAGTGTTTTGTCGGAATTAATTCTGGAAGACCAGCAATTGGGGTATGAATATTCTGAGAGTTTTGCGAAAGTTTATCGTTACCTTCTCATCAATTCAAAAAAAGATACAATTACACTTGAGGAAGAACTGAAATTTTTAAATTCCTACATTTATTTAACTCAAAAAAGAATTGGTGAAGGAGTACATTTTGAGATTTCTGTGAATGAAAATTTCAAAAAGTTTTTGATTCCGCCTTTAGCACTTCAGTTTTTGGTAGAAAATGCTTTAAAACATAATCAAACCTCAAAATCTAATCCTTTAAAAATCCAAGTTTATACAACAAATGATCAATGTTTAGTGGTTTTAAACTCACTTTCCCCATTGGTTAATAAAATTGAATCTGCTGATGTCGGAATTAAAAATATCATCAGCCGGTTTGAATTTTTAGGAGATAAAAAACCAATTATCCTTAAGACTGATAAGGATTTTATTGCTAAAATTCCGTTATATGAAAATCAATAAAATATTAATCATTGAAGACGAAAAACCAAATGCAGACCGGCTCAAAAGATTGTTGCTGAAACTGCGTCCGGCAGCGCAAATTCTTTCTGTGGAAGATTCTGTTTCTTCAGCTGTCAACTGGCTCGAAAACAATAATGTGCCCGATATCATTATGATGGATATTCGTCTTTCAGATGGATTGAGTTTTGAAATATTCAATCGCTTCGAAGTCAAAAGTCCTGTCATTTTCACAACAGCTTATGATGAATATGCAGTAAAAGCTTTTAAGTATAACAGCGTTGATTATTTGCTGAAACCGATCGAAGAAGAAGAGCTTGAAGGTGCCTTAAAAAAGTATGAAAGCTCAGTTGAGACTTTTCCTTCGTATTCCAATGCCATCGAAGGTTTGCTTAATTATATTCAACCTAAAGACTACAGAAAGCGTTTTCTTCTGGCGCATCGTGATGGTTATAAAACGGTTTTGACAGAAGATGTTTTATATTTTTATACAGAACACGGTGTCAGCAAAACAGTGCTTAAAACAGGAATGATAGAAACGGTTCCCCAAACTTTGGAAGAGCTCGAAAAACAACTTGATCCAAAAGTATTTTTCAGAGCTAACCGTCAGTTTATTATTCATATTGATTCCGTAGAGCACGTTTTCAATCACTTTAACGGAAAACTGAAACTTGAACTCAAAAAACATCCTGAAATAGACGTTATCGTAAGCCGTGAAAAAGCTTCAATATTTAAAACCTGGATGGATTATTAAGATATTGCTGAAGAGCAATTTATACTTCGTTTAAAAAATGAATGCCTCTGTGAAAGTTTACAGAGGCATTCTGTTTTTTAGTACAGGTTCTATTCTTTTAAAAAAATACAAAATTTTTCATTTTCAGTATCCTACGCTTCATCTACAAATAATTCCGTTTCGCTTTAGTTGTTGATTAAAACCTCTGTTTTATAAGGTTATTTTGCAGATGATTATAAGTAAAAATAATGATTATGAAATACAAAACAGTTTATTTGGTATTCTCAATTTCCATGGCTGTGATGATGTATTCCTGCAATTCGGGAAGCTCTCAGGAAAATGAAATGCAGACGACAGCGATACCGACAGATTTTATACAGCTAAAATCAGGAAATGCCGATGTTTCCACCGGTTATCCCGGAAGTATTGAAGGACAGGACAATGTAGATATTAAAGCGCAGGTAACCGGTTATCTTGACGCCGTTTATGTAAAAGAAGGTCAGTATGTGAATAAAGGACAGGCTTTGTTTAAAATAAATCCTTCCGTTTATAACGAACAGGTCAACAACAGCGATGCTGCTTTGAAAGCCGCTTTGGCAAATCAGGCAACTGCAAAACTCGAAGTTGAAAAATTAAAACCTTTGGTGCAAGGAAATGTGGTTTCTGATATGCAGCTTAAAACGGCTCAGGCAAATTATCAGTCGGCATCGGCGCAGGTTGCGCAGGCAAGATCCGCTTTAGGCTCGTCTAAAATCAATGCCAATTTCACTTATATTAAAGCTCCAGTAAGTGGTTTTCTTGGAAGAATTCCCAACAGAATTGGAAATCTGATTTCGCCTTCAGATTCTTCTCCTTTAACCACCCTTTCGAATATTAATTTGGTGAATGTTTATTTCACAATGAGCGAGGCAGATTTTATCACGTATAGTAAAATGTCAGCTTCAGAAAATCACACAGGAAACATAGAGCTGCTTCTTGCAGACGGTTCGATTTACAATTACAAAGGAAAACTAGAAAATGCCAGCGGAAATTTCGACAGAACTACAGGAAGCATTCAAATGAAAGCGGTTTTTCAAAATCCAGACAAACTTTTGAGAGCCGGGGGAACCGCAAGAGTGCTGATTCACAAGAATGTAGATGCTGTTTTAAGAGTTCCTAAAACTGCTGTAAAAGATATTCAGGATAAGTTTTTTGTCTATAAACTCAATGGTAAAAAAGTACAGATGATTCCCATTGAAGTTTCAGAAACAACACCACAGGATTACTTCGTTTCATCCGGGATAAAGGCGGGTGACAAGATTGCCGTTAACCGAATTGATGCGCTTACAGACGGCGCAGATGTCGTTCCGAAAATTATTTCAGCACAATAATTAATCCTTTAAAAAAGAAATTTAAAATGTTAAAAAAAATAATAGACCGTCCTGTATTGGCTACTGTTATTTCCCTTATCATCGTGATATTGGGAATTATCGGGCTGAATCAGTTGGCAGTAACCCGTTTTCCCGATATTTCTCCACCTACGATTACAGTTTCCGGTTCTTATCCCGGTGGAAACAGTGAGACGGTCATCCGTTCGGTGGTGACGCCACTTGAGGAACAGATCAATGGGGTGGAAGATATGGTGTATATCAAATCAAATGCGAGCAATGACGGTTCGTTCTCCATATCCATTATCTTTAAACAGGGTGTCAATGCAGACCAGGCTGCGGTCAATGTACAAAACAGAGTACAGCAGGCTACACCGATCCTTCCGCAGGAAGTGGTGAGAATGGGTTTAACGACCTCGAAACAGCAGAACAGTATGGTGTTGATTTTCAATATCTATACTGATGATAATAAAAAATATGATGAAACTTTTCTTCAGAATTATGCCAATATCAATCTGATTCCGCAGGTTAAAAGAGTGAAAGGAGTGGGGCAGGCTCAGGTTTTTGGTATAAAAGATTATTCGATGAGAATCTGGCTGAATCCTCAGAAAATGTCTTCGTATGGTCTTGAGCCTTCCGATATTTCCAATGCCATTGCCGACCACAGTTTAGAATCTGCACCCGGGAAATTAGGCGAAGAATCTAATGCAGCTCTGGAATACGTTATCCGATACAAAGGAAAAAAGAACAAGCCTGAAGAATACGAAAACATTATCGTAAAAAATAGCGGTAACCAATTAATTAGACTGAAAGATGTTGCAAGGGTAGAATTCGGGTCGATTTCTTATAGTGGAGACAACCTTTCTAACGGACAAAATGCGGTAACTATTGCTATTTTGCAGACGACAGGTTCCAATGCCAATGAAATTGAAATCGGTATCGATAAAACCATTGAACAGCTATCAAAATCATTTCCTCCGGGTATAAAGTTCACTAAAGTGATGAGTACTAAGGACAAACTGGATGAAGCAACGAGTCAGGTAAAATCTACTTTGATCGAAGCATTCATCTTAGTTTTTATTGTTGTTTTATTGTTTCTTCAGGACTTCAGATCGACGATTATTCCTGCGATTGCGGTTCCAGTTGCGATTATCGGTACCTTCTTTTTCCTTTTGGTCTTAGGATTTACCATTAATGTTCTGACTCTTTTCGCTTTAGTTTTAGCCATCGGAATTGTCGTGGATGATGCGATTGTCGTTGTGGAAGCTGTTCACAGCAATATGGAAGGAACCCATCTTTCAGGAAAAGAAGCAACCCATAAAGCAATGCACGAAATTACGGGAGCCGTAATCTCCATCACATTGGTCATGTCTGCAGTATTTATTCCGATTGGTTTTATGTCGGGTTCTGCGGGATTATTTTACAAACAGTTTGCCTATACTTTAGCGATTGCCATTATTATTTCGGCTGTCAATGCATTGACTTTAACGCCAGCTTTATGTGCTGTATTCCTTAAAAATAATCATTCCGGAGAAGATCAGGAAAAGTCAAAAAATTTCACTCAGAGATTTTCAACGGCTTTCAATGCAGGTTTCAACAATATGACCAACCGTTATATTGGCGGATTAAGATTTTTGGTAAAAAGAAAATGGATTGCAGCAGGTTTGGTTGCAGGAGTTATCGGTTTTTCAGCCTGGTTAATGATAAGTACTCCAAGAAGTTTTGTACCGATGGAAGATGACGGTTTTATGATGTATTCTCTAAGTATGCCTCCCGGAACCGGTTTGACAAAAACTACCGAAGTTACAGATAGAGTCAGTACCATCTTCAAAAGTATTGAAGCTGTCGAAACCAATACCTCGATTAGTGGTTTTAATCTTTTAAGCAACGGTTCCGGTCCTGCTTATGCAATGGGGTTTGTAAAGCTTAAACCTAAAAAAGAGCGTGGCAAAATTCAGGATATTGATGAGGTGATGAACCTTATCAACGACAAATTATCTGTGATCAAAGAAGGCAGTATTATGACATTCAGAATGCCTCCGGTGGAAGGATATGGCGTAACCAACGATGCGGAAATTGTTTTGCAGGACAGAATGGGAAGAGATCCACAGGTTCTGAAAGCAAAAGCTGATGAATTGACCGGACAGCTAATGCAATTGCCGGAAGTAGGCTCTGCTTACACAACGTTTCGTGCAGATTATCCTCAGTTGGAACTTGAAGTGAACGAAGACAAGGCAAAACAATTAGGCGTAAGTATTTCAGGATTACTGGGAACGGTTCAGACCTATTTTTCAGGAGACCAGTCGCAGAACTTTTCAAGATTTGGAAAATTCTACAGAGTTAATATAAAAGCAGACGGAATTTTCAGGATGGATGAAACGGCTTTTAATGATATTTTCGTGAAGAATAATAAAGGAGAAATGGTTTCTGCAAGTACTTTGGTAACCCTTAAAAAAGTCTATGGACCCGAATCGGTTGAAAGATACAACCTATACAACTCCCTCAACATTTTGATTACCCCGAAACCGGGAGTCAGCAACGGAGAATTATTAGGAAAACTGGAAAAAACCTTGGACAAATTGCCTTCTGATTATAGTTATGAATGGACAGGTTTAAGCTTGGAAGAAAAATCCTCAGGAAATCAGACGATCGCTATTTTCGGGTTGTGCCTGCTTTTCGTTTATCTTTTATTGGCGGGGCAGTATGAAAGTTACATTCTTCCTTTGGCAGTAATGCTTTCCATCCCAACCGGAGTTGTGGGTGCTTTCTTAGGAATCAAAGCTATTGGATTGGACAATAATATTTATGTACAGGTCGGTCTGATTATGCTCATTGGACTTTTAGCCAAAAATGCGATTCTGATTGTAGAATTTGCTGTTCAGAGAAGGAAATCAGGATTATCCATTGTTGAATCGGCCTTGGAAGGTGCGAAAGCAAGATTGCGTCCGATTATTATGACCTCATTAGCATTTATTGTTGGAATGATTCCTTTAATGCTCTCGGCAGGCGGGATGGCTTCAGGAAATAAATCCATCAGTGTAAGTGCGGCAATGGGAATGTTGAGCGGCGTTGTTCTGGGAATTTTTGTTATTCCGGTCTTGTATATGTTTTTTCAATATTTAGATGAAAAAATTTCTTCAAAAAAGCCTTCTATCGCACCACAAAATCAAATTTCAAATGAAAATATTTAATATCAAACAAATTCTTTTTGCAGGCGCAGTGACCTCAGTTTTGGTGTCCTGTGCTATTCAAAAAGATTATATAAGACCAGAGCTCAATATCCCTGAAAATTATCAACACCAGGTTCAGGTTACGGGCGACACCATCGTTTTGCCGTGGAAAACATTTTTCAAAGACCCGAAATTGGTTGCTTTAATTGAAAAAGCTTTAGCTAAAAATAATGAAATCAATGTTGCCTTAAAAAATATCGAACAACTTGATCTGGCTTACAGACAGGCAAAAAATACATTGATGCCTACGCTGGATTTTAATGCAGGAGCCAATAGAACCTGGGCTTCCAAAAACAGTTTGAACGGTTCACTTAATGAGCAGTTTACAGGTGCGAAATATCTCGATGATTTCAGTGCCAATCTGCAATTATCTTGGGAGGTTGATATCTGGGGTAAAGCAAAAATGCAGAAAGAGTCTGCCGCCGCTGAATATTTCGCACAAAAACAAAATAGAGATGCACTGAAAAGTAGGATTATTGTTGAGGTAGTTAAAGCTTATTACAACCTCATCAGTTTGGATGAGCAGTTAAAAATTGCCCGGCAAAATATTGAATTGAGTGACAAAACACTCTCCATGATGAAGTTGCAGTACGACGCAGGACAAATTAATTCACTTACAATACAGCAGTCAGAAGCTCAAAAGAAAACGGCTGAGTTGTTGGTTCCCTTGGCTCAGCAAAATATTTCGGTTCAGGAAAATGCATTGAGTATTCTTTGTGGGGTATATCCAAGTTCTGTAGAAAGAGCTGCAAATTTTGATGCGTTAATTATTGATCATCAAATGTCTTCCGGAATTCCGGCTCAATTATTAAGCCGAAGACCTGATTTAAAAGCTGCCGAACTCAATGTAGTAAGCCTGAATGCAAAAACAGGATTGGCAAAAGCAGCAATGTATCCAAGTATAAGTGTGTCACCACAAATAGGGGTTAATTCAAATAAAATCAATACCTGGTTTGATCTTCCCGGCTCTATTACAAAAACTTTGGCTACCAATTTAGCAATGCCTCTTCTGAATAAAAGACAAATGAAAACAGGCTATGAAACTGCGATAATTGAACAGGAAAAAGCAGTTATTGCTTTTAAACAAACATTGATGACTGCCGTCGGTGAAGTTTCTGATGCCATGGCAAAATCTCAGGGAAGCAGCGAAAGATTGAGTCTTCTGGAACAGCGAACTTCTATTTTAGAAAAGGGAATCAACGATGCGATGAAGCTTTACAAGAGTGGAATGGCAACGTATCTTGAGGTGATTACGGCTCAAAATAATAAATTGCAAAATGATTTGGAGTACATCAACGTCAAAGCTGAAAAGCTGAATGCTGATATTGATCTATACAGAGCATTAGGTGGCGGAATTGATGAAAATAAATAATTTGCTTAGAAATTGTTTTTTTATTTATTCAAAGCAATTAAAAGGCAATATGAAAATTCCAATATTGGAAATTTGAGAACAGGAATTTCAATTTGATATATTAAAGCTATGAAAGAAAATTATCCAGCCCTTGTGATGAACGAAGTTCAACCGGATAGGTGTAGAATTGAGAAAAATACCTTATTTGAAGTTCGGCAATAGAAATTTATGATCGAATGTTGATGAAGGTTTATTGAGATGTGTAATCTTAAAAGAAAAATTATTTTAAGTAAATAAAAATAGCGCCAACTGTATGCAGTTGGCGCTATTTGGCAGTTTGTGACCTCGACGAGCGTATCTTCAAACACTTTTGTCGATGATTTGGTTTTATTAAGTCAAATTAAAAATGAATTATATTCCTCCATTTTATCAAGCAAATTCTGTTAAACTTTTTGTTTAATGTAATTTAATAATCGAAAATTTTAGAAATTAATATTCGAATAGTAAGTATTTATTTAGCTCTTGTGGTCTTGTACTCATAACTAAAGAAATATCGAAATATTTAATGTAAGATTTGGAAAAAGGCTTGAAAAAAGAAAAAAACGGTGAATGGCTTCTATCAGTATCTTTATTTATTTTCACTTTCTTTGCAAAACCTGTATTTAATATATTTGTTAAGGTCAATATAATTTATGCTGTTTATACTATTTAACTGAATAACAATGAAAACAAAAATACCTCTTTTGTTATTAATCTTTAATATTGTTTTTTTTTATTCTCAGGAAAAAAAAACAGAAAAGCAAATCGACAGTATAACCACTGCTCTCTGGAGTTCTAATTTTTTTAATGATGAAGGACTTGTAAAACTAACAGAGCTTTACTATCAAGCCAAAGAAATAGATTATGAAGAAGGTCAGATAAGATTATTAAAAAGAATTGTAGAAATTAAGTCATCATACTCAGATTTTATATCAGCACTTCAATACTTAAAATATCTGAAATCTCTCTCTTTGTCGGTCCAACAGTACGAAGAATATACTTATGCAAATTGTCTTGAAGCAAAGATTTTTTTCATGGATAAAAATTATTCTCAGGCAAAAAAAGTTCTTAATCTTGCAGAAAGATATCTTTACAAGATTCAGGATAAAGAAAAAAGAAGAAAAGCGAAAACCGAAATCTATATCTATCAATGGTATAATTTTGAAAAATCGAAACTTCCGAAATCTTCTTATGCCGATTCTTTATTATCCATTTCAAAAAAACTTTATAACGAATCAATATTAATCGAAAATAATCATCAGCGTGCAAAAAGTGTTCTGTATTCGACCAATTTAATGGTAAACTCTCTTATTCTGTTAAAAAGGTATGAAGAAGCAATAAAATATTTAAAAATAGGAGGACAAGAGCTTAAGACATTCGGAGAGGTAACTTATCTGGGAGTTGATTATTATGAAGCAAAGGGCGATGTGGAATATAATTTTAAGCATTATAAAGGTTCTTCAAATGACAATGCATTAGCAAGCTATAATAAAGCCATAAAAATTGGAGAAGCGCTTGGATATACGGCTAAGACAAAAGAATTATATTCTAAAGTAGCTGAAATCTATAGAGAGAAAAAAGATTACGCAAAGCAAGCGCTGTTTTTACAAAAATCTAGTAATCTGGAAGATAGTATCCAGATCAAAGAAAACAAAGGATTAAGTGAGGTGAAGCCTCTACTATATGCTAATAAAGGAGAAGTAACTGAAACTTCTTCTCAAAATAGGACACTGCTTTATTTCTTGTCGGCTGTTGCTTTATTAATTATAGTAATTGGAGGTAGAAAGCTTTATTTCAATAAAAAGAAAAATCAAATAGAAACCGTAATAAAGGTAACTTCTGAAAAAGACCCGGTTGTCAAAACGAATCCATATAATCATCTTATCAGTCTTGCACTAAAAAATGATTCTTCGTTTTATTTAACTTTTCTAGAAGCGTTTCCTGACTTCAGTGAAAAGCTTCTTAACATTAACCCCTTGATGAAAATATCCGATATAGAATTTTGTGCATACATTAAACTCAATCTAGAAACTAAGCAGATTGCAATTATGAAAAAAATATCTGTAAGGGCTGTAGAAGGGAAAAAATATAGAATTCGGAAAAAATTAGGAATTTCAGCAGAGGAAAATATGTATATCTGGTTTTTAAAATTATAACCAATATATATCTTTTTTACAAATGTAACATTCTGAAAATCAAAACAAAATAAATATCGTGTAGTTTACGTGAAATACCGATAACACAAAATTTATACTAAACTGCAAATGAAAAGTAATTTTGTCGATTAGAAAAATAAGACACTATTTTTCAATACAAAAATTACACGTTTGCAAAAAACAAATTTTAAATTACTTAGCGTTTCTGGGGTTATTTTTTTCAAAATGACTTCATTTTTTGCGTTGGTATGTGTGTTTTTTGCTAATCCGATCTATGGAAAAATCAGCACCTCGGAAAGTAACGATGACTCTAAAATTATTCTATCAGGAGAAGCTATTGTTTTTGGGTCGGGAGACTTTGTAAATATTGAAAGAGTCCAGAGTGAGGATTTAAAAGAAATAGAAACTGAAAAAGCACAGATTTTTATTTCTGATAATGCTACTGTTTATAATATTGAAGCGTTTAGCAATGTTGAAATCAAAACAATAAAAAAGAATAAAAGATCTTCCACTCAAAAAAAGACTGTTAAAAAAGTAGTAACTAATAAAGCCTCAATTCCTTATGTTCAAAAAGAGCCATTGCGGGCGTATTATTATTCTACACATCACCCAGATTCAATTTCTCAAAATCAAAAAGAGAAAATTGTTTTTACGACAGGCAACTGTCAGTATTTAATAAAAGTCATAGTCTCTCTAGTCAAAACTACTGACAAAACACTATATTTTGAAGTAAGACAAAATTTTAGTTACTCTAATCCTATTATTAAAGTTTGCCATCTATCTGGCAAACATTCTGTGAGACCACCAACCCGCTTATTCTAAGTGACGTTTTTTCTTTTATACAGAGAAAAAGCATTTATAAACAAAATAATTATCGCTTAAATATAAGATAATCAAAAAACTTAATGATTGTCTTAGGAAGTTGTATACCTATTTAAAAAATACAAATGATAGAAAAAGACCATTTTTTTTCTGCAATGTCGGAAAGCAGAAGGATTCCGGTAAGTACACTTTTAAGGTTATTGAATGAAGATAGTACTTCATTTTATATTGCTTTTTTAGAAGCTTATCCCGACTTCAGTGAGAAGCTGCTAAGAATTAATCCGGCAATGAAGTTCTCAGATATTGAGTTCTGTGCATACATAAAACTCAATTTGGAAACTAAGCAAATTGCACAGTTTAAAAAAATATCCACAAGAGCAGTAGAAGGAAAAAAATACAGAATTCGGAAAAAACTAAATATTCCTCCCAATGTCAATATGTATATATGGATGTCCAGACTTTAAGCTCTCACCATTACTAAAGAATACGAGGCTATAATATCTAAACAAAAATTTAAAATCGAAAAAAAATTTAAAATTAACAAATGATTAAACTAAAACAAATTTTAACTTGGCTACTAGTCACAATTTCGACCTGTAGTTTTGCACAACTATCTGTGCCTACATTAGTCAGTAGCCAGAAATATTCTGCGAAAGGAAGTGGAGCTTCTGGTGTACCAACTGTAACTTTTAATGTGCCAACAGGACATAAAAATATGATGCTTATGATTTGGGTATTTGCTGAAAGGTATCATAATCCTAGAAATGGTAATGTAATAGATATTAACAACAGTGCTTACTTAACTGAAATTAAAGCAAATAATATTTTAGCAACTAACTATTTATTTAGAGGATTAACCAATAGGGATACTAGCTCTCAAATTTATCAGTCTGCTCTCTCACAAATGTCTTATTTAAGTGAGGCAAATGGTTTAACTGTAGGAAATAATACAATCACTTTTCCCACTATACGTACCCCTCAATCTGTAGCAGACGAAATGGAAGTAATTGTAACTTTATACGAAAATGTAAAAGGTACTAGTTGGATAGGGGGAAGAGCTGATAATCCAGCTACTACACTTTCTTCAACAACTCTAACTAAACCAGCCCCAATTCCACCAATCGGAAGAGTTGCAAGCCACTTTTTATATGCTGCTGACGGGTTTGTCACGCAAGAAATTCCTTTAATATTGTCAAGTGGATGGAATATCACTCAAAATGAGGTAATAAGTAATCTTGCAGGATCATCAGATGGTGCTTTTTTAGCCACTTCTGGAAATGAGCAAGACGGAATTAGTAGTATTTTAGCTCACCGTTATATTACAGATGGAACAGATCCGTTTATAACTCTTTCTAGAGCATCAAGTACAAGAGTAGCTTTGTTTAATACAGAGGTATTATATTTAATTCCTTTCGCGTCACCATCTATAGCTGGCAACATATATCAAGACACTGATGGCGCTACAAACATCAATGGAGCAGGTACTAATGCAGGAGGTACTTATGTGAATGTAATTAATAGCAGTAATAATTTAATATATTCTGCCACTGTAAGCGCAGCGGGGGCTTTTACCATACCTACAGGCTATGTGGAAGAAGGAAATACTTATCGCTTAGAGCTTAGCAAAAACACAGGGACTATTGGAGCCACAGCTCCTTTAAAGGCACTTCCTTCTGGCTGGGCAACAGTTGGAGAAAATGCTACTGGAGTATCGCCTTATCCTAATGATGGCACTCACGACGGCATTATCAATTTAACTATTGGATCAACTAATATCACAGGTTTACGATATGGTATTAATCAAGTTTGTTCTGCTGGTGCTACTGCCCCTACTATACAAAATTTAACAAATATCTGTCCTGCAACATATGTAGATCTTAATACCGCACATACTGGAACCATTCCTGTAGGATCTTCTTTAGTTTGGTTTAACAACAATACCCACACAGGTACTGCTTTATCTGGAACACAAATAACACAGGCAGGAGCTGGTACTTATTATGCTTTCTATTTTGATAGTATTAATAATTGTTATAGCCCTGCATCGTCTGCCGTTATAGCTACAATCAATCCTTGTTTCGTTTGTCCACCAGACCCTTATGCTGCACAGCAAACTTGGTGGTTGCCATTTCAACAATCTAAGGTCAGAATAGATTTTCAATCTGGCACAGCGGTGGTTAATAATCCAGCTGTGGGGGTTTTGGGGCAAGGAACTCTTGATGGTATCGAAGGAAATACAGCAGTATCACATCCTGTAACTAACGAATTACTTTTCGTGACAGACGGTAATAAAGTGTATAAAGCATCTACAGGTGTTGCTGCTATAGGTTTGGTTGGAGGCAATGCTTCAGCAGGAGAAGCGGCTGCGGCTATTCCAGATCCTCAAGGAGTTAAGGGTAGGGATTTTATCATTTTTGGTAATGCAACAGCAGATACAGCAGGAACTTTAGTAAGCGCAAAATATAATTTAGAGACCAATACTCTTACCAATATTACCACTCTTTTACCAGCTAATTCTATTTACGAAGCGTTAGAAGTCATTCCCCATACTAATGGAACCGATTATTGGATATTAGTGAATACTGCTGATCAAAATGTAAAATCATATTTGTATTCAGAAATTTCTGGTTTTAATTCAACTCCAGTTTCATCAATTAGTGTTCCTAATCTTACAGGGGTACTTGCTGCTAATATTGCTGCAAATTCATTTATTACGTGGGATCCAAGAATTCCGGGTAAAGTACTTATTGCTAGACATAATAAAGTGGGAATGGCTAATTTTAATCCTTCCACTGGTGCATTAGGAGTTTGGGATGTTAAGGTTACTGTTTCTACAGGCGTTCCAGATACTGATAAACGATTAGGCTATTCAGTAGCTTTATCTCCTAATGGAAATTATATTTACTACAAAAATGGTGACGCCTTAATGTATTATGATAATACAACGGGATTATCAACTCAAGCAAGTACTCTTCCTTCTATCTATGGATTAAAAGTAGCAAAGGATAATAGATTATATATTTCTAGTTTTCCAACAGATTATGGACTATATTATTTACCAGATGCAAATAATCCCACAGCTTCTGTCGCTACACCAGCATTCTTTTCTACAGGCACAGGTCTAAGAGTTTCTTATCAGCTTCCAAACAATGTTTATTGGGGTTGTTTAACTTGCCAATCTGGTACAGCATCGCCTGCTTTAGCAAATACAAATATTACTTCAAATCCTGCAACTGTAGGAGACTTAATAGCTTTATTATCTGCTAGCAATCAACCAGCAGGAACAGTCATTACGATTCACTCTACAACTCCAGCTACGGATGCTAACAAATTGGCAAATTCTACAGCAATAGTTGCTGGTACTACTTATTATGCATCTTTTTATGATGGTCTTGCTTTGTGTTACAGTCCTACTACTGCTGTTACTGTTGGGTCATCATACTGCTATAAGCCAGCAGTTCTGGACTTAGGAAATATTTATAATTCTAAGCACGGCATTACTTCTTTAGGAAGAGCAGGAACGGAAAATGAAAATTGGCCGATGGTAAGACAAAGTGCTTGGTCTGTTTTAGAATCAAAAACAAAGGGTCTTGTTGTCAACAGAGTAAGATTTAATGCG
Source organism: Chryseobacterium echinoideorum (assembly GCF_007474535.1). Lineage (GTDB taxonomy): Bacteria > Bacteroidota > Bacteroidia > Flavobacteriales > Weeksellaceae > Chryseobacterium > Chryseobacterium echinoideorum. The sequence goes on from NZ_VKNW01000001.1 coordinate 245,637, forward strand.
AGCAACCAACCTGTTGCAGATGATGGGACAACATTAGTGATTACTAATCCAGTTGAAGGGATGATGGTTTATGATAAAACCAACAACTGTCTGAAAATGTATACATCAAATAATGGTGGTTCCACCTTCCAATGGCATTGTATGACTACACAAGCGTGCCCTAATTAATATAAACACAATTTAATATAAGAGGAGTTTTCCAAACGGGTGGCAGTAAAATCTTGCCACCATTGGAAATCTCAATTAAAGAACAGAATTAAAACTTAACAAAAAAATAAAATTACAGCTATGAAAAAAAAGACAACTATTTTAGTATTGATTGGAGTTTCTACAATGGCATTTTCTCAGGTAGCTATTGGAAAGTCAGAAATCACAAAGCTATCGGATAATGTAACTCCTAATCCGGGAATTTCTTTAGAATTTGGTTCAGATACAACCGAAAAAAAGGGAATTGTACTTCCTTGGGTGACAGGAACTAGTAATTCTTCTCCTTTTATTACAGGATATGCAGGAAGTAACACGGTGGTAGATGGAACAATCGTTTACGACACGTCTGATCACAAAGTAAAGTATAAAAAAGCAGGGACCTGGTTCGATTTGAGTGTAGATGCCAATGGAAATGCCAATACTGCATTGCAAGATTCTAAATCAGATTTACCCAATGCAAAAGCAGCAATAGGAGCAAATGGCGCTACGGATACTACTCCCGGAATTTTAGTCCTTACTGATACGGATAAAGCTATGATTTTGCCAAAAGTGGCTTTGCCACATCTTAACATCAAAAATCCGACAGCAGGAATGTTGGTATATGATACCACCAATAGACAATTAGCGGTTTTTAATGGTACAAATTGGTCATTTTGGAAGCCTTAAAATAAGGTAATCGATGTTGCCTTCAGTCTAAAAATGTCATTTGTGTTTTTAGAGATCTTTCAGATTTCTTTTTTCTTTTTTAGCTGAAGGCTTTTTTAAAATTAACCCAAAGAATAATATTTGAGATTAGCCGTCAATGATTTTTAGGTAAAACAAAATGGTCATCAATTATAAAATATTATTCAGGAATCACATATCGAAATTACTATGACATTAAATGAATTTTCAGATAAATATTTTGATCAAAATACTTTTTTAGATTCGAGAGACAGAGAAAAACTTTTAGAATTGGTTCAATTTGTCACCATTCCAAAGGATAAAATATTACTTCATAGAGGGGAACAAATAAAACAGGTAGGGATAATTCTAAAAGGATTAATAAGAGTTTATAATAAGAATAATAGAACGGTTTGGTTTGTACAAAATAATGGAATTTATGGATCAATTGATACTTTAGCTCTTGATCGCGCTTCATCCCTCACTTTTGAAACATTAGAAGAGACGAGTATGTTTTTGCTTAATTATGATGATTTAGAAGAAGCAATCATATCATATCCGAATATTGCCAGCTTGCTTCTAATGTACTGGAAAAGAACAGCGGTAGAAATTTACCGTAATTTTTATACATCTTTAAGCTTATCTCCGGAAGAAAAATATTTAGAAATTTTGCAAAAAAATCCTCAATTAATTTTAAATGTGAAATCAAAAGATCTTGCTTCTTATTTAGGAATTCATCCTACCTCATTAAGTAGATTAAAAAGAAGATACTTCGTTTCAAAAGAAAATAAAGATTGATTTACTGCGTGTTTTTTATCTTTTGTTTATAGTGTTATTGTCTATTGCTAATAATATAAATAGCGAAAGTGTATTATTCTTAATAATTTGGTTTTTTATTTAATAATAATATGTAATTATTTTATTTTCGTTGAAATATTAAAATAAAAACTGATGAAATTTAAAATTTATTTCGCAAATATCATTTATCGAATGAATATAAAATAAGATCAAAAAGATTTATTAGTAATCCTTTAAATAAAACCTAACTTAATAACACTAGATGAAGATACAGAAACTTGAAAAAATCTCCCAAACATAAATTTATTGAGTATTAAGAATGATTCATTCTTAGAATAGAGTTCCCATTCAAAAGTTTCCTGTTCCGGACAAAATCTCTCAAAACAAGGCTAAATGTAAGCACTACACAGTTTCTAGGTAGCTCTATAACCTGTGACCAAGAAGTGTCAACTACGAAAAAGATGGTAAAAAAGTTATTGTAATGACCAAGAAATAACTTCAAAAAACATAACAATTCAATGTGAAAACTTAATTAATATGAATTCAAAATTTAAAAATTTTTTAGCGCTATTGGTGGTAGCTATTTCTATTTTTGGCTACTCACAAACACCTACTCTCATTGCAAGTGGCACATATAAAGCTAACGGTAATGGGACTTCAGGAATACCTTCGGTTAGTATAAATATACCAGCTGGGAAAAATAGGTTAATGATTATTACTGCCTTTGCAGAAAGAGTTCACAGCCCAACCTTAGCGAGTAATTATTTGTCTACTCCAGACGGAAGCAACGATGATGGCAATACCCTTCCTATTCAAGTGAACGGAATTCAGGCATTGTATCTTTCTAGTCCTTGGACTACAGATGTACTTACATCTCCTAATACAACTATCTTTTCTACCCAGAATCCTGTAAGGTATGTGTCAGATGCTATGGGACTGCCTACCGGAGCATCTACAATTACTTTCACAGGAATTAATTTACCTGAAAATGGGGGCGATGAAATCATTGTAAATATTGCTGTTTTTGCGAATGCAAATCCTAACCCATCGTTACTAAACTGGACAAATGTTAGAAATTTCAACACCACTAATATTCTAACGCTATCCGCAACTACCCCTACAATTCCTACTGGTAATACAATCAATGATATTGTATTTTTTGGAACAGGTGGAATTACTCAAGAAAAGCAAGTCACATTTTCAAGTGGTTGGACTACCATACAATCTGATATTGTTTCAAATACTTCAGGAAGCTCAACCAATTTAGCGAGTATGAGCCCAAATGAACTTGATGGAATTGGCTATACTACAGCCTATAGAACCATCGCATTTGGTAACCCAAGTTTTACATTAACAAGATCCACAACCAATCCTTCAACAGAAGCGGCATCTGCCAACTTAATTTCTATTTTGCCAATGGCAAGACCTTCTGTTTCTGGTACCGTTTATATTGACAATAATGGCTTAACAGGCGGAATAAACAATGGAGGGACAGGCGGAGGAAGCTGGAACACTGCAAATGCACTTTACGTAAATGCTATAGATACAAATGGTAACGTGGTGGCTACAGCATTGGTTAATATATCAGGGGTTTTTACATTTCCATCGGGAGGAAATTTAATAGAAGGAGATGTTATAAAATTTCAATTAAGTAAAACACAAGGTTCAGTAGGGCAGCCTGCTCCTGCAAAAGAATTGCCTGTAGGTTGGGGTACTGTAGGTGAAAGTACCACAAGTGGAACTAGTGACGGAACTATTAATGGTGAATTCACTCTTACAATAGGTACAGCAAATAGCCCTAATAATACTACAAATAGATTTGGAGTAACTGCTTGTGCTGCAGGTGCTTTTGCACCGGAAGTTACTACACCCTTAAGTATTTCGTGTCCTGCAACTACAATTAATCTTAATATTGCACATACAGGGATAGTTCCTACTGGTTCTTCATTAGTTTGGTTTGCCAACAGTACCCATACTGGAACTGCATTATCTGGAATACAAATAACACAGGCAACAGCAGGTATTTATTATGCTTTTTATTATGACAATCTAAATAATTGCTATAGTCCGGCTGCTACTGTTACTATTACAGCAAACACAACAGATTCTGATGGGGATGGAATTTTAGACACTTGCGACCTTGATGATGATAATGATGGAATTTTGGATAATAGCGAATGCCAATCATCAAACAAAATCACAGATGGCGTTTTCCCAACTTCTGGAGCAACTATTCCAAGTTGGACAACAACAGGTCTCTTTGCTTTAAATGCAAGAGGATTACAATTTGACGCTGATAATGTAGTAACTACTGTAAAACAAACCGTTTCAAGCGTATTTTCTGGTAGCACAATTAATATTAACAATATTAGATGGCTTACAACCAATAATGCCGCAGCTACAGGAAGGCTAATTACAGAATTTTTATATAATGGAACCGTATATGCAACTATTGATACTGGGATTGGTGTAGCTGGAAGCATCCCAACAGTAACAGGAAATAATGGAGCAATTACCAATATTACTACTTTGCAATCAATAGCTTCAACCGGAGTTTATTCTACTCCATCTAATTTAGTGATTATATTACCCCAGTCCTTTGCTTCTAGTGGAGAGTTTCAGATAAGATTTACCTCGGGTTCGACGAATGCAGATGATATTTCGATTGAATCTGTACAGTTTATTTCTTGTTCTGATTTTGATGGTGATGGAATTCCAAATTATCTGGATTTAGATAGTGATGGCGACGGCTGTTCAGATGCGGTAGAAGGATCAGGTAATTTTACCACTTCACAGTTAACCACTGCATCAGGTACGCTTACTACTCAGTCTCCAAACATTAATTTTGGAACGGCGGTAGATGCTAATGGTATTCCTACAATTGTTGGAGCAAGTGGACAAGGTATTGGAGATTCTTTAGATATGATTAAAGACTGCAAAGACTCTGATGGAGATGGTATTCCTGACTGGCAGGATCTTGATGATGATAATGATGGTATTTTAGACTGTGTAGAAAACGGTCTCAACACTACTTTAGACAAAATTTTTAAAGCCAATAACAATGCTACCTTAATCGCAAGTCCTTCTACAGGACCGGTACATCAATATAGATTAACAAATGGTCTCGCACAAAACGGGCAGGTTTGGTCTTATGGTAAGGTAGATTTTACGAAAAGTTTCACTCTATCTACAAAAGCATTATTATCAGGTGCAGATGGTATTGCCATTGTTTTTCACAATAGTCCGCTTGCACAGTCAGCATCTGGCACAAATGGACAAGGTTTAGGCGCAAGAGGAATTGCCAATGGAATTGCTTTAGAACTAGATACTTTTGCTAATAGTTGTGTAAATGATGCAAATAATGGCGCAAATTGTGACCCTTCTTTTGACCACGGAAGCATCAGAACTACTGCTACTTGGATTAATGCTGGTAAATTGGCAGGAGATGGTCAGTTGGGAGATGGAACGGTAGATGATGGATTATGGCACGATGTGGTAATTAATTGGAATTCTGTAACCAGAAATCTTTCCTATACATTTGATGGAGTTCCGGTTACCAATTATACTTTTCCTACAACCGGAGCAAATGCCATTGAAACCATTTTAGCAGGAAATTCAGCGTATTTCGGATTTACAGCATCTACAGGTGGAGCAGGTAATAATAATTCTGTAGGTTTTGACAGTTTATGTACATTACCAATATATCTGGATACTGATAGCGACGGGATTTCAAATCATTTAGATTTAGACAGTGATGGAGATAGTTGTACAGATGCTATAGAAGGCGCAGGAAATTTTACAACTTCCCAATTAACTACGGCGTCAGGAAATATTTCATCTCAAAGTCCTAATCAAAACTTTGGAATTGCAGTAGATACCAATGGCATTCCTGTAACTGTCGGAGCAGTCGGACAAGAAATGGGGCAATCTCAGGACATCAGTAAAAATGACTGTTTAGATAGCGATAATGATGGCGTTCCAAATTGGTTAGATCTTGATTCAGACAATGACGGAATCCTTGATATTGATGAAAATTGTACAGGTTTTGTAGCTCAAAATAGCAATGGTATTTGGAAAGGGGATACCAATTCTAATCTTACAGTAAATTTAGGTACATCCACTACTCAAACCACAAACAGTACCTTTAATGATGGTAAACATTATTATTATATCAATAATAGTGGTGCGGGAAATCGATATGTGGTTACGGGTAATTTTAACAACTTTACTTATACCTTTAGTACGCCGGTTAAAGCCAAAGAAATAGCTTTCTATTTAACTGATCTAGATCCTGGAGGCAGTTTAAATTCTTCTGTGAGTTTTAAAGTAAATGGTGGAAATCCTAATGGAAAATTTACATCACTAATAATTTATGGATTATCTGGAACAGCTCCTTATTTAAATTTTAATCCTGTTACTGGAGTAATGACTCACCATGGAACCGATAATCAAAGAATTTTACTCAAAGGGCAGGGCGATTCTTTAGTAAGTAGTATTACTATAAATAGTACAAATATAAACTCTGGAGATTCCGTAGCGTTTTCTTTATTTGCATTAAAAACCTGCGATACAGATCAAGATGGAATTTCAAATGATTTAGATTTAGATTCAGACGGTGATGGCTGTCCAGATGCTATTGAAGGATCTGCAAATTTTACCTCTGCAAATTTATTTAACTCATCAATGTCTGGAGGAAATACAGGAGGTAGTTATATTGGTATCGCAGGACCAGTATCAAATAATCTAGGAAATACTGTAGGAAATACACCAACCACAATGGGAGTTCCAACAATTGCAGGAACAGGACAAGCTGTTGGAGGCTCTCAAATAGCAACCAACAATAGTCAATGCTTGGATTCTGATGGTGATGGTATCCCAGATTGGCAGGATCTGGATGATGATAATGATGGAATTTTGGATACCGCAGAAATATGTAAATCTTCTATTTCTACAGATTTTTTTGGAGGTCAAACTTCTACAGTTACTACTGTAAGTAGCGCTAATGTGGTTCCTACAACAGCAACAATAACCCCTGCTGTTACAGATTATTTTATAGGTTGGCATATGGGCAACGCTACTGCTGTAGGTAAAGAAATGTCTATTAATTTTAGCAATCCTGTATATTTAGCTACTGATGGGGTAGATTTTATTTTAAATGGTATGGATACCTCGTCTAAATTCGGTCATTTCTTTATTGTCTATGAAGATGGTACCAGATTAAGTAATTTAAATCTAAGTTTAGCTAATATTTCGCCAGCCAATGGAATTCTTCTTTCTTCCACAAATGGAGCGAATTCTATTGAGACAACAGGTGTTCAAGTTTCAGCGGATCTAACTTTGTTTGGTGTAGATAGAACAAAACGTATTGTTAAAATGGGTTATACTGTACTTGCTCTTAATGGTGGAGCTTTAAGTGAAACCATAAGACCAAGAATCCAAATAGATTGTGATAGTGATGGCGATGGTATCGCTAATCAGTTAGATTTAGATAGTGACAATGATGGGTGTCTTGATGCGATAGAAGGAGGAGCTAATATTACAACATCTCAACTGGTAAACGCAGGAGGAATCATAACTGTTGGAACGGGCTCTACCGCAACTAATCAAAACCTTTGTGCGGGTAGCTCTTGTGTAGATACTAATGGTGTTCCTAATATCGTGGGAGCAAGTGGTCAAAAAGTAGGCGATTCACAAAATGGGACGGTGAGTTCGCAATGCTCTTCTGCGTGCTACAAACCAGGAATTACAGATGCAGGCAACACGTATCCTACTAAGCACGGCATTACTGCTTTGGGAAGAGCTGGTGCAGAAAATGATAATTGGCCTATGGTAAGACAAAGTGCGTGGACAGTTTTGGAAGCTAAAACCAAAGGTTTAGTCATCAACAGGGTAAACTTTAACGCAAGTAATCAACCCATTGCAGATGATGGAACAACATTAGTGATTACCAATCCTGTTGAAGGAATGATGACTTATGATAAAACCAACAATTGTCTGAAAATTTATACCTCAAATGACGGCGGCTCTACTTTCAAATGGCATTGTATGAGTACGCAGACTTGTCCTAATTAATCATTCTATAATATAAATAATTGAGGGGGAAAGATGATTCAAACAAATCATACCCCTCTCAATTATTTAAAATTAACAATTTAAAAAAATTAAAATATAGGCTAAACCTTATGTAATCCAAACTGAGCAAAGGATCACAGCCTTGTAAGTTCAATACTTTCATAATAGAGAGTTTTTTTTAATAATTTAAAAGATAATGTTAATTCTAACAATTACAGTAAGCAATAGATAAACATGTCTTGCTTCAATAATTTTGTTGCTTACCTATGTCAAAAAAACTATGGGACAAACTAAAGTTTCTTTCACATTATACAAGCAAGATGGCGTATGAGTTGAAAGTATTTAAATAATAAATTTAATTCGAAAAATAAACAGCAGCTATTAAATATATGAGCGTACTAAATCGAAAGAATATTGTTTTTTTGTAATAATGTATATTTATATAAAAATACTATATTATATAATTAAATAATATGGTAATGTAAAAACAATTATTTTAAGTAAATAAAAAAGGCGCTAACTGTCTTGAGTTGGCGCTATTTTTCTATTTGTGAACTTAACAGGACTTACCTCAAATCATTTATTAGCAGATATAGATAATATTTTAAAGGTGTTAATTGATATTTAAGTTATAAAAATGAAATCAGAAAATAGTATATGTATGTCTGATAAGTTCGGATAAATAGAAACATATCATAATATCTTCTTCTCATCAAATCTTTTTGAAATTAAATGTTAAATTTAAAGATTTAGTTGCCTTAAATCATATGATCAAAAATTTTTCACCAACCCAATTCCAGCTGTTTTATTCTGATAAAAAGGCATAACCATCGTAGAAGAATTTTTATTTTTTCCGGTTAATAATTTATTGATTTTTGGATACAACCATTAAGAAGCTTCCGTAGATAAAATCCCGATTCCTGCGCCAGCAACCACATCACTGAACCAATGTTTGTCATTCAACATTCTGTAAACACCGGTGAAAACTGCAAAAGAATAACCGGAAACGCCCAGCCAGAAATTAGTATCCTTATATTCTAGGTACATAAACTGGGCAGATGCAAAAGCAAATGCCGTATGACCAGAAGGAAAAGATAGCTTATTAGAATGATCTGGTCTTTCTTCTTTTACTAAATGTTTTGTAGGCATTACAACAGCAGAAGCTAATAATAGCGATGTTCCGTAAATGATGCTTCGGTCCCGGAAATTATGTTTCCCCTCAACTCCAAAAGCATTCAATCCATAAACCAAAACGGCAGGAGCAAATTGCGTGTAATTATCCAATCTGATATGGTCTGGTTTATGTTCATTGATTTCATTTCTTGTTGAGAAATTGAGCTGTTTTAATTTGTCAATTTTCAAAGTTGCAACGCCGTAACTTATAAAAACAGTGGGAATAATCAGCTTCTTGTAACTGAATTGATAAGCTTTGTCGAAAGGTAAATGAGCAATAGAAACACTATCAATAGAATCTTTATTTACAGCTAAACTGTCCTGAGCCAAAAGGTTTTTAGAACTTAATAATATAATTAATATGCTTGAGAATATTAGTTTCATATATAATAAATTCTAAATTAACTTTCAAATTTGGTAAGCTGATTGTCTTTGTAACAATAGAATTCGTAGGAAGGTTCATTTCGGAAAGTGAAAACCTTTTCCAGATGAATGACATCATAATGATTTTTCAGAGCAGCGTATTTGGTTTTAAGATGATTGGGTAATTCTTCGGGACGAATTGGTCTTTCGATTTCCAAACCGTCATCGAAGGCAAATTCAATCACAAAATCTGTCGACCTCCACGAGATAATCGATTCACTTTTTGCAATCGTAATGCCCAATTTATCTTGCTGAATGATTTTATCAGAAGTCCCAATCAATAAAGTAATTCCGGCGACAACCATTGCGCCGTAACCGATTTTTCTGAAGAGATTTTCACTGAGGTAAGGAAGGATATATTTGACCGTATAAGATGAAATAATCGTTGCCACAGCAATCGCTAATCCCAGCCATAAAGCAAGATTAGAATACAATCCCAGAGAAATATAAATGACAAGCTTGATAAGATGCAGAAAAACTTCATTCGCCGCACGAGTAGCAACAATCTCTTCTTTTTTTAATCCGAATTTTAAATAAAATCGATTAAATAACAATCCAATTGCGCCAGTAATTCCGGAAACAAATCCTGCCAGAAAACCGATGATTGCCAAAACATATTTCGGAGACGCTTTTTCATCGGTTTCGTCGTTCTTTACTTTTTTGAAAAGTTGAGGAACATTGGCAATGAGGAAAAAAGCGACAATTAATTGAAGATAACTAGGATTGATATATTTGATGAGGTAAGCGCCCATCAAAACCGCAGGAATTGAAAACGGAACAAACCAAAAGAAAATCTTCCAGTTGATGTGTTTTTTGAAAACCGCAATTCTTGAAACCGAACTTGTAAACGTCCCGATTGTCAATGAAAACGGAACAACAGAAGCCGGCAACAAAAGGTTTAAAATTGGGATTAAAATAAGGCTTGCACCGCCTCCGCAAATCGCACTCAGCCAGAATGCGAGAATGGTTCCGAAGAACAATAAAATAACGTCAACAATCATTTTTACTAATAAAAAAGGTTACAGAACAAGAGATTGAATTTTATTTTTCACCACAAAAGGCACAAAAGAAAAAAATGCTTTTAAAGAATAAAAAAGTAAAAAGCTTAGTTTAGTATTTCTTTTTTTTACTTTTTAGAAATTACATCCACTATAAAACTTTTGTGACTTTTGTGGTTTGGTCTTAATAAAAAAAGGTTACACCATAAATTTTACTTTACAAAGGTGCAACCTGATTTAGAAGATATTTTGAAGAAAACTATTTCGCTTTCATTTTTCCATTTTTAAATCTTTCACTCGCGGTTTGATAATAAGAAATCGTCTCAGAAACCAGTTGTGAATTTTTAGATTTGACTTCAGATAAACATTGATTCGATTTTTTCACATCAAATTGTTTTACCTTTTTTCTGTCATCAATCTGAGTGAAAATATTGCCTTTCAACATTCCTAAAGTTCTGTAGTTTCCGATGAAAGCACGTTCGTCGCCAATTTTAGTCTGATTAATGTCTTTTCCGTACAAACTTGTCGTGTAATTCCAACCCAAATATCCGAATAAAGTCGGCATCAAATCAATCTGAGAAGTCAGACGATTGATTTTCTCCGCTTTTTGAGGAAGATTATAAATAATGGCAGGAATATGATGTTTGTCGATATTGATTTCCCACTTTCCGGCACTGCTCGCACAATGGTCGGCAACGATGACGAACACTGTGTTTTTGAACCACGATTTTGTTTTAACATCAGCTAAAAATTTCCCCAAAGCGTAATCGGTATATTTCACAGCTCCATTTCTGTTGCCTTGCGGAAGGTTGATTTTTCCGGCTGGAAAAGTGTAAGGTTTGTGATTAGAAGTAGTCATCACAAACTGAAAAAATGGCTTGTTGAGTTTACTACTTTTATCAGCATATTTAATCGATTGTTTGTATAAATCTTCATCGCAAATTCCCCACGCATTTTCAAAACTCACTTCATTGTCCGGAATATTGAAACGCTGTGTTTTGATTTCGTCTGACAAAGGATTTCCACGATTTCTGTCTACAATATCAAAGCCCTGTCCTCCGAAAAAATTATTCATATTGTCAAAATAACCGTCACCACCATAAATAAAATAAGGCTGATAATTTTTCTCTTTAAAAATCGTAGCCACAGAAAACAAATTCTGATTGTCTGGTCTTCTCACGATACTATTTCCAGGAGTCGGCGGAACAGACAAAGTCAAAGCTTCCATTCCACGCACAGTTCTGGTTCCGGTTGCGTATAGATTGGTAAAGAAAATACTTTCGTTAGCCAATTTATCATAGTTTGGAGTAAGATTGTCTTTGTTCCCGAAAGCTTTCAGAAAATCTCCGCTGAAACTTTCTATCGAAATCAGAATGACATTCGGGCGTTGCTCATTTTCAGATTTGGTATTTCTTGAGATGTCATCCCATTTGTTGGAATTGTATGTTTGATTTTCCTGTAAAAGATTTTTCTTCAGAACAGAATACGCTTCTTTATCATCAATTTTCGGGTAAAAAGTTTCGTAGTCTAATTCATTGGATTTGAAAGCGGTGAAAAATGAAAATGTTCCGTTTTTTCCTAATTCATTTAAAACTAAATTATTGGTAAAATCCGCCTGTTTGTTTTTCAATAGTAAACTTAAAATTAAAGCTGGAATCAATACAGAAAAAAGAACAAATCGTTTGAAAATCGGTCTTTTATCTGAAAATGTATTCCTGAATATTTTTCTTTTTTGAAGGAAAACGAATGTTAAAACAATCAAGGCAACTAATACAAAAATGATTAATGGCAACGGATAAGATTCGTTGATATTGGAAATAACTTCGTAAGTATAGATCAGATAATCAACCGCAATAAAATTGAATCTCACTCCAAATTCATCCCAAAAAGGAATCTCCGCCAACAAACTGAAATAGATGACGAGAAGTACAATCGCCAGATAAACGTATGTGAAAATCTTATCGAATCTGGAACCAATCCATCGTTTCGGAAAAACCAAAAGATAAATTGAATACAATAATAAAAATAAAGTTCCAACCGCAAAATCATAGCAAAACCCTGTGAAAAATGCCCTTGCAATATAGAGCAAATTAAAATCTAAATCTTTCGATGACCAAAACAGAAATCCAATTCTGATAAGGGTTGCAAATAAAATATATAAACTTAAAATTGAGAATAATACAGCAAATCTGCTGGAAAATATTTTTTGAAATTTTTTAAGAATCATTACTTTTTACGCGTTTAAAAACGTGTAAAGATGAAACTCAATTTAGAAGAAATTTAGAATTTATAGTTTTACCGAGAAAATATGATTATTATTTTCGAATCTGTAATCAACAGTCCAATTCTGAGATTTGCAGATTTCTTTCACAATTGCGAGTCCAAGTCCGCTTCCGTTATTGTCTTTCGAGAATCTTGAAAACCGTTTGAACAGCAAATCTGAATTCAATTTTTCTGTTCCGGAATTAGAAACTTCAAAAACGGAATTGTTTAATTTAATAGAAATTGAACCGTTAATCGGAGTATGTCGAATAGCATTTAAAATTAAATTATTAATCAAAACTTCAGTTAACCCAATGTTTCCGTTCACTTTTATATCAGTAGAAATTTCGGTTTTTACAGAGATATTTTTTTGTTCAAAATGTTCCTGCAGAATTTCCATACTTTGATTCAGTAATTCGTCCAGATGTATTTCAGAATTCTCAAACTGATTATTTTCAATTTTTGCTAATAATAAAAGGTTTTTATTGATTCTTGAACTTCTGGACAAAGCGCGGTTCATTTCTTCTGCAATTTGATATTGTTTCTCCGTCAAATCTTGATTTTGTAAAAGAATATCAAGTTTGTTTTTCAGAATCGCCAAAGGCGTTTGCAACTCGTGAGAAGCGTTTTCCGTAAACTCTTTCTGAGTTTTGTAAACCGAAATATTTTGTTCTATCAACTTACTTAATGATTGATTAAGTTCATCAAATTCGGAAACATCGGTTTTGGAAAATTCAATCTTAGTTTGTTGATTTAGATTGAAGGTTTTTAATTTATCTAAAGTATTTCGAAAAGGTTTCCAAACCGATTTTGAAAGTCTTCTGTTGAGGAATAACAATCCGCCGACAATCAGAATAAAAAGAATAACCGTCGTCACCGAGATGAAAAAAATGGTTTCCTGAGATTCTTCGATATTGGTTTCTATGTTGAAACGATATGGTTTTTGATTGAGATAAATAATCTTGGACAAACATCTGAACCTGTCGATATCTTCAAAATCCAGAAAATCGTGTGGCTTTTCTACAATGAAAATACTGTCTTTGAAATTGTCGTTTTTCTTTACATTCTGTATGTTGGTCGTTGGCTGTACATCGTTCCAGAGCTTTATAGTTTCAATTAATTTTTGTTCAGATAATTTTAAACTGTTGATTTGAGAAGATGTTTTCTCGGCAACAATTTCATTATGCTCGTCCAGTTCGTGTTTCCAAACCGCATCTACTACAAGATAATATATAGGAATACTGATGACCAGAATAATCAGGACATAAATGATGAAGGGTTTTGTGGTTTTATTAAGTAGCGGTTTCAAATCAGTTGTAAGTTAAGAATTTTCCCATTTGTAGCCTGTTCCATACACAGTTTTCAGATAAGGCTCACAGCCTGCGTCATTTAGCTTTTTCTTCAGATTTTTAACATGCGCATACACAAAGTCGTGATTATCCAACATATCTGCAAAATCTCCGGAAAGATGCTCAGCTAAGGTACTTTTTGAAATGACTTTGTTTTTATTTCCGATAAAATAAATCAGCAAATCAAACTCTTTTTTAGTCAATGCAATCACTTCATTATTAACGGAAACTGTTTTTGACAAAAGGTCAATTTGTAATTCATTTTGAGTAATGACATTAGAATTATTGAATTGCTTCCTACGAATAATAGAATAAATTCTCGCCATCAATTCGGACAAATGAAATGGCTTTGTGAGATAATCGTCTGCACCCAATTGCAAGCCTTTAATTTTATCATCCAAGGCATTTTTTGCTGAAACTATGATAACACCGTCTTGTTTATTTTGAGATTTCAATTCTTCCAAAATTTTGAGTCCGTTGCCGTCAGGAAGCATAATGTCTAGAATAATACAATCGTACTGAAACGTTTCTATTTTATACATTGCTTCAGTGAAAGTCTCTGCAAACTCACACAGATAGTTTTCTTCGGAAAGGTATTCTGCAACACTTTTCGCCAATTCGGTTTCGTCTTCTATAATTAGGGTTTTCATTAGTAATTATTTTTTAATTAAATCTAAGTTTTTAGCCAGCTAATTTATATTTCGAATTTAGAAGAAATTTTGAACTTGTTCTAAACTTTTTTCTGAACAATCTTTTATCCTTTAAATTATCTGCCTTCAAAACTTCTGTGAAATTATTGTCAGAAATTTCAACATTTAGAGCATTCATCTTGTGTTTTCTATTGCCCAAATCTTCAGAAATGAATTTTTACTTTCAAAATAAACTGCTGATTCGTTCGGTAAAACAATGGCAAATCTAATGTTTATCGTCACTTCCGCATTTTTGTGTACATTCGTTTGATAAACCAGGATTTGAAGTTGAAAGTTTGCGTCGGCAATCGATGAACCGCCATTTTTGATGAGTGGAATTTGACTAACAATTTTCATTGTTGACTTTTATCAGTATTTTGCTTGTTATAAACTAAAGTTACCTATCTGTTTGGTAGCTGTAGGCTATATTGTGGAATGTTGTAAACACTCTAAACAATATAATAATCTACAGTAATATTATTTGAACGGTTATACAGTTGCTTGATCTTTTTATAGTAATTAAGAATAAATTCAAGTAAAACCTATAGAGAATCAAGAAGCATAAATCATAGACGACATAATTATTGTATTATAATCGTTAACCTAAATAAAAATGGCGCCCACTGTCTTTAGTTGATGTCATTTTAAATTTGTGACATTGATGCAGGTATGTCAAACACTTTAGTCGATGATTTAATCCGTTTGGGGTCAAATTAAACAAGAATTCTACTGCTCATTTTTAATATCTGAATATCTAAAAATCTTAGGCTTCATTTTTCTAAAAATCCAGAAAAACAATAGACCATTCAAAACACCAAGAAATATCGGAACTATAACATCACTAGGATAGTGTACGCCAAGGTAAATTCTGCTGTAGGAAACAAAAAATGCCCAAGGAAATAGAACGTATGGCATCCATCGTATGTTTTTATAAGTTACTATACTCAGGTAAGTGGCAAGTGAAAAAACATTTAAAGTATGTGCAGATACAAAACCATATTGACCGCCTGTATAACCATTGACATAATGCAGAAGATTTTGCAATCCTTTTTGGTGACTTGGTCTTAGTCTTTCAAAAATTGGACGAATAATGGATGCTGCTAATTGGTCGCTCACAGTTATCAATGGTAAAATGAGGATAATCAGCCACCAGCTTTGTTTTTTATATTTTAAAATTAAAACGATTAAAATGGAAAGGTAAAATGGGATCCAGCTTAGTTTTCCGCTTGCAAACCACATCAATTGATCCAAAAAATCTGTATGATGACCATTGATCCATAAAAGGATTTCTGTGTCAATTTTTAATATAAAGTCTTTCATCTTATTTTCAGTTAGAATCGTAATTAAATTTATGATTATTGATAAGTATTAAATGTGTTGCCCTTAAAAGCTCTGCGTTTTCATTCAAGAAAATTTTTAATTTATTATAGTCATCAATCAACTCTAAACAAACAGGGTTTTCAGATGAAGGGATTTCAGAAATATTATATTGAATACGGCCACTGCTTAAATATCCGCTTTTTGCAGTAAAAATATTGGCTTGCTTGATAGAACTTTGCTTGGCCTTTTTCAAAAGATAATCTCCTAAATTATTATTCCAAATTCTTCTCCAAAAGTTCTGCCCTGTTACTGATTGTCCGTATCGGAAATATATTTTTACGATGGCTAAATTTTCTGTATGCATTGTTTTAGTTTTAAAGTTCATTTAATCTTTTTCCGGTATAACTTCCAAACCTGTTGTGTTTAGGTTCGCCAATCATCTGTCTACCATAGATACTGTTATGCCCTGAAAATAGATAAGCAACTACGCACGCAATAGCAACATAAACGCTGCAATCACTCCCGAAAAGTTCGATTGCCATAATACTGCAAGCCAACGGTGTATTGGTGGCACCTGCAAAAACCGCTACAAAGCCCATTCCTGCCAAAAGCCCTGTTGGTAACGGAATAAAATAGCCCAATGCATTTCCCAATTCAGCTCCGATAAAAAATAAAGGTGTAACCTCACCACCTTTAAATCCTGCTGCTAAAGTAACAATGGTGAAAATCATTTTTAATGCAAAATCGTAGGCAGGTAATTGCTGTTCAAAAGACGAAACAATAGTAGGAATTCCTAACCCAATATATTTTGTAGTTCCTAAAGCCCAAACTGCGGTTGCAACTAAAATACCTCCAACCAAAGGTCTTAATGGAGGATAAGAGATTTTTGCTTTAAAAATTTTGCTTACTTGATGAATGGTTTTGCTGAAAAGAGCAGCACATAGCCCGAAGGCTATACCCGCAGTAATTGCATAAAGACCATTTAAAAAAGAAAAATCAGGAATGGTCGGAATATGATAATGAGTATGCCCGGTTTTCCAAAGTTTTGTGACCAAGTCTGCGATGATTGCCGATGCAAATGCAGGAAAAATCGAATCATATTTAAGTCTTCCAATCAAAAAGACTTCTAACCCAAAAATCGCTCCAGCCAACGGTGTTCCGAATACAGAAGCAAAACCTGCGGCAATGGCAGAGATTATCAGAACTTTTCTTTCATTTGGATCGAGTTTTAGTGGTTTTGTAAATTGGTCGGCAATAGATCCTGCCATTTGTATTGCAGTTCCTTCTCTTCCGGCAGATCCTCCAAAAAGATGTGTCGCGAGTGTACCGAGATAAACAAATGGTGCCATACGAAATGGTATAATCTCTTTAGGGTCGTGAATGGTATCGATCAATAGGTTGTTGCCGGCTTCTACTTCTTTGCCGAATTGATGATAGATGTATCCAATCACGAAACCGGCTATGGGAAGAAGGGCAATTAACCAAAGGTGATTTTCCCGAAAATCAGTAACCCAGCCTAATGTTTCTAAAAATAATGCGGACGCAGTTCCGATACAAGATCCAAGAATAAGGCTAATCAATAACCATTTGATGACATAGGGAAGGATTGGGTAAGCTCTAAAAAATGCTTTTGTTCTAATAAGGGATCTCTGCCCTTTAGATTTTTGATAATGACGCATAATATATCCTGATTAAATGTTGAACATTCAATTTTAATCAGGCGCCATCAGCTTTTTAGGGCGGTTGGGTAAGGGAGACACCATTCCCTTTTTTTGAATAATCAAAGATAATAAAAATCAATGACCTAAGACATAGTCTTTAAGAATTTCTGCTATTCCAAGCTCACAATTGATTCTGTTCCTTTCACTCATTGCAGGGAATGGAACACTTTTGATAAATAAGACTTCTGATAATTTTGCTCTTTCTATAGCCATTAAAACAAATTTTTCAATATCTTTCATTATAATGATAATACATTTGGGACGGTGTGTTCTTAATCTTTTCGAAAGCGAGTCAACATTTTCAGAACGTTGTTTATTTCTGATTATCATATCCTTTCTGTCAATTTCTTCAGTCACCAAATATTCAATTTTGCATTTTATTTCCTCAAAAAATGCTAAAAAATCAATATCAGTTTCAAAGTTACCAAATTGCATTTCAAAGGCTGACTTTACGCTCCTGTACAAAGGTGTATTGCATTTGTAAAAAGATTTTGTATCAGAAGATTTTGCTTCAGTGATCAGTAAGATTTCTGTTGCCATTTCAAACATTAATATTTATTATCACCTGATCATTTCATTGACTGAACGATCTTATAGTTAGCCATACTGACCTTATCCACACTTAGATCGTTGTTCAATACATAAAAGAACTTCCCGTCTTTTGAAAAAACGATGGCTTGTCTTGGTTCTTTAAAACCTTTAATCGTTTGGATGTTCTTATTGGTTTTAACATCGACCACTGAAATAGTATTATCAATCTTGTTACCACTCAGCACAAGTTTTCCGTCCGGTGACAGACTTGCTCCGTAATTATCCTTACCAACCTGAATACGATGAATAATGTTTTTGCTGGCTATGTCCACCATAAGCAGCTCATTTGTTCCACTGTTCGCTGCATATAAGGTTTTACCGTCTTTACTGATCGAGATTGCCCGGATCTTATTGAAGCCCTCCATTTCTCCTTCTATTTTTAGCGTTTTAACATCAACAATCGTGATATGGTCGTTTCCAAAATTGGTCACATAGAGTTTTGTGTTATCAGGATTAAATTTTACTCCCTGTCTGGGCTGATGGAAGCCCGTAATGATATTCTTGACTTCAGATGTTCCTGGATTGACCAATGTTACCGTATTGGCTGCTTCATTGTTGATAAACAGCTGTTTTCCATCGTTTGAGATAGCAGTCCCAAAGGCACCATAGCCAACCGGATATTTTTTAATCAGCTGATAATTGTCAGAATCATAAACCATCAGATATCCAAGACTACTATCGGTAATGTAAATTAGCTTTCCATCCGGAGAGAAAAGAATATTTCTGGGATTAACAAAGCCTTTGATGGTGGTTTTTAACTCGGCTTTGGATAGGTCATAAATTTTAATTTCTGTAGAATCGCTGTAAGATGCCACCGCTATTTTTTCATCAGGGCTAACCGCAAGTGAATTATTTTTAATATCCCCATCGAATGGAACTTGTGCGAATGCTTTTATTGTAAAGCTTAAAAGTATCAGTGAAATTTTAAATGGTAGTGATTTCATATTATTTCTTGTTTATTGAAGTATGATATTAATTTGTTCAAATACATTAAGCAATAGATCTTTAACTGGCAAAAGAAGTTACCGCCCATAATGCAGCAGCAGAAATGATGCCCCAAAGTACAACGCCCTGAATTAAAGGTCTAAAACCAACGCTCATCAGGAGTTTTCTATTCAGACCGCAGCCAATTAAAAATAAAGTTAAGGTTAGCCCTGCTTTGGCAATACCGGTAAGGTAATGACTGAAATTCTGAACAAAAGGAATATAGGTATTGGCGATCATAGCCAAAACGAATAAACCTATAAAGTAAGGGATTTTCACTTTATTTCCTTTGTTTTTGAAAAGGAATGTAGATAAAAACGCCACAGGAATGATCCATAAAGCACGGGCCAACTTCACTGTAGTTGCCACTTCCAAAGCCTGAGTTCCGTATTTGCTTGCTGCTCCCACTACTGAACTTGTGTCGTGAATGGCAATGGCACTCCATAAACCAAACTGGGTCTGAGACAAATTCAATGCGTGACCGATCATTGGGAAAATAAAGAGTGCAACTGAGTTAAGGATGAAAACCGTACCCAATGCCACTGAGATCTGCTTTTCTTCGGCTTTGATAACAGGTGAAATGGCTGCAATGGCGCTGCCTCCGCAAATAGCGGTTCCTGCAGAGATGAGATAGGAACTCTTTTTGTCAATTTTAAGAAATTTTCCCATCAAATATCCGATCACCAGAGTTCCTATGATGGAAATTATGGTGAAAACAATTCCTTCCTTGCCTGCTTTCATTGCACTGGTAACATTCATTCCAAAACCTAATCCTACGACTGAGACCTGCAACAGGATATGTGTTGCCTTGTGGTTAAGGTGCAGATAAGGATGACCGATGAACTGTGCAACGATGAGTCCCAAAAGCAATGCAATAGGAGGGGATACAAAAGGAGAGAGGCATAATACAACGAGTATAAAAAAAATAACTTCTCTGGCTGTAATACTTTTTTCTAAGAATCTTCGTAAAGACTTTTTTTCTGTATTATTTTGATGATCTTGCATAATATGATTCTTTAATTTTATAGTACAAAATTGATCATATCGTCAGTGAAAAAGAAATCAAAATAAATAATCTGCCATTACTTAAAGTTATAGCTAAGTGCGAATTTTATAAATAAATCGGAAAGGCTTTCACCTTCACCCTGCGTTCGAATGAAATTGTATTCCCTCTCGACAGTAAGCCCTTTCACATCGACCACTGTACATTCGTTATTTTTAAGTTCTTTGAAAATAGAATATATGGAAAGAAAGGCCAAAGCTTCAGAATTGAGTAAATACATTTTGATGCTTTCTGAACTGTCCAACTGCATCTCCAAGTTGAGATCACTTATTTTTATACCAGCTTGTTTAAGGGCGTGCGCAATGACTTCCAAGGTTCCGGAACCCGGTTCACGCAACAAAAAATGATATTTGTTCAGATCTTCCGGTTTTACATTCATTTTTTTTGTTACAGGATGTCCAGATCTGGCAACTAATACTAATTCGTCCTTAACAAAAGGTATATATCGAAAAATAGTATTTCTTGATCTACCTTCGATAATCCCCAGATCGATATTTTTATTTTCCAAAGCAGCCTCGACCTGCTCGGTATTTCCAGTGACCAACTGCACTTTTACATTATCAAACTTGTGACGGAATGCAGCCAGTATAGGAGGCAACAGATACTGTGCAGCGGTGGTACTTGCGCCAATTCGCAGCGTTCCTGATTTATTTTGAGTAAAAGCATTGAGGTCAAATTCCATATTTTGGTAGATGGCAAACATTTGTTCCGCATACTGAAGCAAAGTTTCACCGGCAGGCGTTAGTTTAATCTTTGTTCCGTTTCTGTCAAAAAGCTTAACCTTGAAATAATGTTCAATCTCTTTGATATGTTTCGTAACGGCAGGCTGTGTGATGTACAGTTCTTCCGAGGCCTTGGTGAAGTTGAGCCTTTTTGCTACAGTAAAAAATACTTTCAATCTGAAATCGAACATCTGCTATTTATTTTCTTTGAAATGTACAAAATAAAAAATTCTGAACTGTATTAAAAGGAGTGGAATGGTCGATATATTGAAAACTAAATTGCTTAAAAGAATCCTTAAAAGCATCTTTCAGTGATTTGTCTGTATACTGCTTTATTTCAAGTCCGCTACATTTGGTCGGGCCTTTATCAGAGAATGTTCCCATAATCAAAAATCCATCCTGACTGATTGCCCTTTCAGCAATTGAAGTGTATTTTATTATATTCTCTTCATCAGTTAAAAAATGAAAAACTGCTCTGTCGTGCCACAGATCATATTTTTCAGTTGGGTTAAATTCAGTGATGTCGGTTACAACCCATTGTACCAATTTGCTTTTTTCTCCCAATCTGTTTTGGGCCTTTTGCAATGCTCTTTCGGAAATATCCAAAACGGTAATATTGGTATAACCTATTTCCAGAAGAACATCTACCAAACGACTTTCTCCACCCCCAATATCAATGATATGAGCTGTAAGAGGTAATTTTAATTCCTTTATAAACTCAATGGAAGCCTGCGGATATTCCTGGTACCAGCTTACTTCATTCTCGTTTTTGCTTTGGTAAATGGTATTCCAATGTTGTGTTGAAGTTTTATCTGTATTCATTTTTATTTAAATATTTTTTATCCCGAACAAATGCCCTACTAAAGCTGTTGCAGCCATCGCTATTGTTCCCCAAAAGCACATTCTGAGAACCGCAACTATTATTTTTGAACCTCCTGTCTTTGCTGCAACTGCACCGAGCAACATCAAAAAAACGATAGACAAAGTATATTGATAATAAACCAATGTTTTTAATGGAGCAAATATAGAAACCAGAAAAGGCAAAATTCCGCCCGCTGTAAAAGAAGCAAAGGATGCTAAAGCTGCCTGCAAAGGTTTTGCCTGTGTAATTTCGTTAATGCCCAGTTCATCTTTGGCGTGGGCTTCCAACGCATTATGATTGGTCAATTCTTTTGCCACTTGCAAGGCTGTTTGCTTACTTACGCCTCTGCCCTCATATATTTTTTCCAGTTCTGTTAATTCTATTTTGGGCATTTCTTTTAACTCTTTCTCTTCTCTCAGCAAGTCGGCTTTTTCGGTATCAGCCTGCGAACTGACAGAAACATATTCTCCTGCAGCCATAGACATTGCCCCGGAAACCAATCCAGCCAATGTGGCAAGAATAATCGTATTTCTTTCTGAACTGGCTGCCGCAACACCAATGGCAATACTTGTTACAGATAGGATGCCGTCATTTGCCCCAAGAACTGATGCCCGCAGCCAACCTACACGATTGGTATAATGTTTTTCTAATAAATTTGTATACATTAGGATTACTGTAGTTCTTTGATTTTTTCCTTCATTTTTTTTATCTCTTCTTGCTGAGATTTTATGATGTTTTCTGACAATATCTTCACTTCTGGATCTTTGATCTCAGCATGTTTGCTTGTCATAATAGCAGAAGAATGATGCGGAATCATTGCTTTCATATATTGACTATCGCTGACGAAAGTTTGATTTCGTAGAAAAATAAATGCAACAATAAATACAGTAATTCCACTACCAATGATAATGGAATTAAGTTTTTTATTATGATACATATTGCCCATCATCAACATCATTAACACGGCCATCGGAGCCACCATCAACAATGCCATGTAAGTTCGGGTTATACTTATATAAACATGATCAATTTCGTCAACATTTAAAAACATGACGACATACATGATGATAAATGAAATTATCAGTGTGAAAAAAAGCTTTCTATATACAGCATTACCTTGTTTTTGGTAATTCATATTTTCCATTTTCTTCTGTTTTTTAATGTTATGATTGATCAAATGGAACTGCTATTTGTTATATTTTCAGTGGAAACATTTGCCGTTCCATTTATCGTAAATCAAATAATTAACCAAAAATTTGTGATATTATTAATAAACCAGCGATATTCCCGCTCCCCATCCCATATCACTGTCATAATGAGCTCGGATTCCGATGTTTTTGTTGATGATGTATTTGAGTTCACCCATATATTCTTTATCGGTATTTACCATAAATCCTCCTCTCAACCTTTTAGAAATAGGAATATCCTCACGCATCAACGTTAATCTTACAATACCATCGTGATAAACTTCTGCCTGAAAGTTGACCAGCATCGGCAAAGTGTACATAATACCCAAACTAAATGCTCTTCGGGTATCTTTTTCGTTGGTTTGCCCAAACAGGTTTTTTTCTTGCTCGTCAATTCCCATTTTACGGTATCGCCAGTCGAAACCAATAAAAGGCATCAGCCATTGCATTTTCCCGATGTATCTGCCAAAATGAGTTTCCACTTCATAACCGTGCATACTGTTATAACCCAATCGCCAATCTGTACCCAAGCTCCATCTTGCATTTTGCAACATTGCCTGTCCGTCATTTCCGTTGGTCGCAAAATCATTTTCTGCCATAAAGTGAGGCATATTGCTTTCTTTCTGCAACATATTATAGGCTTGTTTTCTGTCTGGTAAATTTGGATTTTGATAGTCACCGACTGCAAAAACACGGTTCATACCTGACATCATATGATACAGAATGTGGCAATGGAAAAACCAGTCTCCTTCTTCATTTGCAAGGAATTCAATAGTGTCGGTTTCCATTGGCATAATATCCAAGACGTTTTTAAGGGGCGATTTTTCTCCTTTTCCGTTAATTACCCTGAAATCAAAACCGTGAAGGTGCATCGGATGGCGCATCATCGAGTTGTTGTAAATGGTAATGCGTAAGATTTCACCTTTCTTCACAGGAATTTTATCCGTCTCAGAAAGGATTTTATTATCCATACTCCAAACATAGCGGTTCATATTTCCGGTAAGGGTAAATTTCAAGTCCTTTACAGGCGCATCTTTAGGAAATGTAGTATTGTATGGAGATTGCAACATTGAATAATTAAGCGTTGTAATATCTCCCAAAGCATTGGCATTGTAACGATTCTGGTCGTCGTCCATCTTCATTCCGGATTTCATATCCGTAGTATGTTGGCTGTGGTCTTGTTGCTTTCCGGTTTTTCCGGTAATTTCGGGATACATTACAACGTTCATATCCATTTTGTTCAGGCTCATTTTCATTCCCATATCATCCAGGTCGCCGTTCATTTTCATCATACCGTTCATCATTTTCATTCCTTCAAAATATTTGAGACGGGGAAGTGGGGAAATCAACTGTTTGATACCGTTACCCACAAAATAACTTGCAGACTGCGTTCTGTCTTCGGTTGTTGCCAAAAATTCATAAGCCACGCCGTCAGAAGGAATTGTAACGACCACATCATAGGTTTCAGAAACACCGATAATCAACCTGTCAACTTCTACAGGTTCTACATCGTTGCCGTCATTAGCGACTACTGTAATTTTTCCACCTGCATAACGCAACCAAAAATATGAAGAAGCTCCACCATTGGATATTCTCAATCTCACTTTGTCGCCTGCTTTCAAAGATTTGCCATCGATGTTTTTTAAATCAGTAATATTGTTACCATTCATTAATACTTTGTCGTAATAAACATCGCTTACATCCATTGCCAGCATCCGTTTCCATTCGTTTTTTAGCTTGGTTTTAAAATAACCCTCACGAATGGCTTCTGCATAAGATTGTGTCGCATTTTTTTTAATCGCAGCCCAATCATTCGCATTATGAAGCATTCTGTCAACATTTTTTGGATTGAGGTTGGTCCATTCGCTTAAAACAATGGGAACTTCCGGCAAATCATCTATTTCTTTTCTAAATGTTTTGTCATCCTTTCTTTTCTTCATCACAAAGTTTCCATACATCCCAATCTGCTCCTGCAATCCCGAATGCGAGTGGTACCAGTGCGTTCCGTTTTGTTTGATAGGAAAACGATAGGTGTACGTTGCACCTGGTGCTATAGGTTTCTGTGTAAGCCAAGGAACGCCGTCTTCTTTATTGGGGAGAAACACACCGTGCCAATGGAGAGAAGTACTTTCTTTCAATTGATTATGAACAACGATTTCTGCGATGTCACCTTCTGTAAAAGTCAGTGTAGGCATTGGAATTTGTCCGTTTACTGCAATGGCTCTTTTTTCCTTACCTGCATAATTAACTAAGGTATCTTTTACAAACAACTCATAACGTACGACTTTCTGTGCGAAAAACGATTGTGAAAATAACAGGAAAAAAAATGCCTGTAAGAACCGTGAAATATTATTTCTAAGTATACTCATATTTCGGTTATTTTAAAGTTTCAACCGTACTTCCACAACTCAACATCTGCGAACCGTAGTATGGATTTTTAACCGCTTCTTCTTTGCTTAACCAGTTTGCTCCTTTACCATTGTTAAACATCGGACAATTTTGATAATACACCGGAGTATCCTGTTTTGTAACTTTCATTACTTTATAAATGTTATCAGAAAGCGAGGTGAAATGGTCTCTCTGATGTGAAGCATCTTTTGTGTCTGAGATGTGTTCTGCATCGAAAGCAAGGTCTTTCATTACGTTCATCCAAACGGTATGTTCTTCAGATGAAAGTTTTGTCATATCAATACTTTGAATAGCTTTTGTCAATGCTGAAGCTTTAGTAGATGCAGTCGCTCCATCAGATTTTATCAAAGCATCTTTCAAAGAAAAGTAGTTTTCAAATACTGATTTGAAAGTGGGTTGGTTTTGTTGTGCTGAATGTCCCATCACCATTTCATTATGGTTATGATTGTTGTGTTCAGATTTCATATCCATAGCATTATCTTTAACAAGAACAGTTGGTTTTAGTTCTCTTTTGTATTGGCAGCATTCAGGAAGCTTTGAATAGACATCATCCGGAGCCAGGAATTTTTCGCTGTCATAACCGGCTAATGCAATACGTTTCAAAATTTCATCATGATTGGTTTTCTTTTCATCATAAATCAGAGTTGCGATTTTTGTGTCTTTGTTCCAATTTACCTGGGCTATATTTTTCAGATTTCCTGCTTTCTCTATGTTAGATTTACACATATCGCAGTTGCCATAGATTTTGATGGTTTCTGTTTTTGCATTTTTAACTTGAGCGAAGATGTTGATTGATGAAAGCAATACAGTGATTGCCATCAATATTTTTGATATTGATTTCATAAGAATTTATATTTTGAGAAATAGATTTTTGCACATCCATTTCTGATTAAATTTAAAATTGATTTTATAGTGGATAAGCCAAAAGCACATTTGATTTTGACAAGACGGAATTATGGCTGTTAAACCAATAATTTTAACTTATTTTTGGAGGTTGCCAAATGGAGCAGTGTCCTAAAGAATAATAGGATTGCGTGAATTCAAATTGACGTTTTTCAATTGCATCAAAAGAAGTATTTGATTTGAAATAGGCAGGCATCAAAAAGCTGAATGAGGAGTTACCACATCTGCAAGAGCTGTCTTTGCATTTGCCATTACAACCGTTATTGTCTTGATGGTCTTTGCAAGATTTAGTTTTACAACAGTCTTTTTTTTCTGCTTTCTCGTGATGACTTTTAGAAACTTTCTGATGTTCAGTTTTAACTGGAGTTTTTGAACAGGCATAAATTAAGTTGGGAGTCAATAGAAATCCCAAAAATACAAATAGAATTAAAGTGATATGTCTGTTCCAATTTTTCACTTAGACAAATTTATGAATTTATTTTTTGATAATTATTAATTTAGAAACCTTTAAATTTATACAAAGTTCAAATTGAATTTAGAAGAATTTCTGAAGTTTACAACTCTATGTTGAATTTTTAAAAAAATAGTCTTAATCATTATTATATTTCTTCTTCAACCACAAACTGACTTTTACCAATAAGATAAGCACAGGAACTTCTACCAATGGCCCAATAACACCCACAAAAGCTTGTGGAGAGTGAATGCCAAAAACAGCTATTGCTACAGCTATCGCCAATTCGAAGTTATTACCGGTGGCTGTAAATGCTATTGAAGCATTTTTATCATAGGGTATGTTTAGAGATTTATTGATAAAGAAGCTGACAAAAAACATCAGTACAAAATAGATGACCAACGGTACGGCAACTTTTATCACATCCATTGGCAGTTCTAATATTTTATCTCCTTTCAGACTAAACATTATTACTATGGTAAATAGTAAAGCATACAATGTGATTGGCGATATTCTTGGAACAAACTTTCTGTTATACCATTCTATACCTTTTGATTTGATAAGAAAATAACGACTTAGAAAACCTGCTAGAAATGGAATACCTAAATAAATCAATACACTTTCTGTAACATCTTTTAGCGATACAGTTACATTGAAGTTGGCTAACCCTAATTCGCTTGGCAATACATTGATAAATAACCAAACTAAAAAGCTGTAAGAAACAACTTGGAAAATACTGTTCAATGCAACCAGCATAGCGGTATACTCTCTGTTTGCTTTAGCTAAATCACTCCAAACGATGACCATTGCAATACATCTCGCCAAGCCTATCAGTATCAATCCTGTCATATAATCAGGTTCATTTCGGAAGAACAAAACCGCCAATCCGAACATCAGTACAGTCCCAACAAACCAGTTGAGAAATAACGAAAGACCTATTACTTTTTTATCTTTGAAGGCTTGAGGTAATAGTGAATAATCAACTTTTGCCAAAGGAGGATACATCATCAAAATAAGACCAATTGCCAATGGAATATTTGTCGTTCCTACTGACATTGCATTTGTGATTTGTGAAATTGCAGGAAAGCAATATCCTAAACTAATCCCAGCTGCCATTGCAAGAAATATCCACAAGGTAAGGTAGCGGTCAAGAAATTTTAGTTGCATAAAACTATTTTTTAATCATAGAAAAAACGTAGAACACTTCAGAAGCGATCTGCAAACTTCTTTCCGCATATACTTGCGACTGCTGTGGTGTGTTATCAGAAATTTTAGGATCTTCATATGTGATAGGGATTCTTTTCTCTGCTCCAGCAATGAAAGGACAACCGCCGTCTGCTTGAGAACAGGTCATAATTGCTGCAAAACCGGATGTAGGATTGAACGCACTATCATATCTTTTTGAAAATCCAATTACAGGTAACGAATCACCATTGTACTTGATAGCATATACAGGGTTATTTCCATCTGCAATTTTGAAGATATTAAAGCCTTGATTAATGAGCGTCTCAGCCACTTTTGGAAATAATGCGGTTTCTTCCGTACCTCCCGAATAACAATGTACATTAGGAATATTGAAATAGGCAGCTCCTGCTTGCGCCCAGATTTGTGATAGATGGCTTCTGCGTGAATTGTGGGTACAAATAAAATTGATATTAATATCTTTTCCTTCATCCATTTTTTGCTGTACAAAATCAATTAATGGCTGCAATGTGATTTTCCTTTCCTCACTAATGCATTGATGTTGCAATTGTTCTATAGTATTTATTAATTCTGAATACATAGTCGTTGTTTAAGTTTTATTCTTTATTAATCTATTCCGATATTTTTGCTTCTACGTTCCATAAGGACGTTATCTTTCCAAACTCCATTTTTCTTACCTATCTTTTCTCGATAACCAACTAATCGGAATCCGCATTTCTCGTGCAGCCTGATACTGCTTTCATTTTCAGCAAATATACCAGACTGCAATGTCCATATGCCATTTTCTTCGCTCCGTTGAATTAATCCAGCTAAAAGAGTTTTCCCAATTCCCTTACCTCGTTCGTCTTGTGCAATGTAAATGCTTACCTCTGCAACACCAGCGTAAACGCACCTGCTTGAAACTGGTGTCAAAGATGCCCAACCAAGCATCTTGTCACTATCATAAATGCTGATTCTACAAAAATCGAGATGTCCTTTATCCCATTCTTCCCATTGTGGGGAATCGTTCTGAAAAGTGGCTATGTTGGTCGCCAAGCCTTGATTGTAGATTTCGATTACTTCTGAAAAGTTGTCTTTGGTTATAGGTTTGATTTCCATAATGCAGTCTTTTTTAGCAACAACCTGACTTGGGAGTACAGCAAGTGTTATTCGAATCAGATGATTCCACAATTTGATTTTCTTCTGAAATTCCACAAGCCTCATTAGCCAGACAGGCAGTTTGTTTATTTTTCAGAACAAAATTATTTCCGTTAAATTCCAAATCATATTTACCAATGGTCTCGCTTTGATATTCAACTTCTATCTCCGAATCTTCGATTCCCAGTTTGTCTTCGCATAGTGAGATGATGTCAAGGAGTTTTGTAGGCTTCAATCTATGTTTAAAGTCGTTCGCATCCCACAATTGGAAATTGACAACCTTTTTATTTCTGGTATTGCCACCACAGTCTATAAAATTCTTTGTGATAACACCTATTTCTGTAATGTGGAAATGCTCTGGAACAAATTTCCCATTCTCTAACTGAAATTCGACATTGTTCAGTGTAGGTAAGATTTCTTTGATTTTTGATAGCTTCATAATAATTAATATTTAGATTGTTTAATTTTATATTGCAATATGACGATGATATAGATTGCAAAATAAGCTGTTAACAGCATTGCCCAACTTTTACATCCTGTTCAAAAAACTGATTAAGCAATCCCTGAACCTCTTTCCACTTTTTATCTTCAATACAATAGTAAACAGATTTTCCCTCGATAGTTCCCTGAATAATCCTAATACTTTTCAATTCTTTCAAATGTTGAGAGATAGTTGCCTGTGCCAGACCTAATTCATCCACAAGGTCATTACAGATACAAGCTTTCTGATTAATAATATATTGGAGGATTGCAATTCTTGCAGGATGTGCCAAAATTTTAAAGAGAGAAGCCAGATTATTTTGCTCGTCTGTGAATATTTCTGTTTTAGTAAGTCCCATAATTGATATTATTATATTGCAATATTACGATATTATTTTATCCTGTGAATTTTTTTTAAGTATTTGCATACGTTTTAAACTAAAACTTTCTAAAACTTATTTCGTTCAGCTTTAATCATTAAAAATTAGTCTATCTTTAATTCGATAATAAAAATACATGTTATTGGTTCAGTCAAGAAAACTACATATATTAGAAATTAATTTCGCAAGGTAAAATCAAATGGAAAAATCAATCTTAGAATCTGAATTTATTTCATCATCAGAGCTAGTGGACAAACTTTACG
The DNA here is from genome assembly GCF_007474535.1 of Chryseobacterium echinoideorum. Lineage (GTDB taxonomy): Bacteria > Bacteroidota > Bacteroidia > Flavobacteriales > Weeksellaceae > Chryseobacterium > Chryseobacterium echinoideorum. Next base: position 275,947 of record NZ_VKNW01000001.1, read on the forward strand.
AAAATGGAGTTCTAAAAAGCTATAAAGAAGGCGACATTATTTTAGATGAAAATTCTTCCATTCGTTCAATTCCGATTGTAATGAAAGGGATGATGATAGTGATGAGGACAGAAGAAGATGGGAGAGAGATTCTTCTGTACTATATAAAAGCTGGCGAAAGTTGCATTATGTCTTTTCTTGGCGGAATGCATAACGAAAAAAGTATTGTAAAAGCTGAGGTGGAAGAAGATACCGAAATTCTGTTTCTACCAGTGGATAAAGTTTCATTATTCATAAAAGAATATCCCGAGTGGCTGGATTATATTTTCAGGCTTTACCATAAACGCTTTGAGGAATTATTGGATATCATAAATGCCATTGCTTTTAAAAAAGTAGATGAAAGGCTTCTTAATCTTCTGCATAAAAAAGCCGAGATTCTGAATGCATATACTTTAATCATCACGCACGAACAGCTTGCCAACGAACTTGGAACAGCCCGTGTCGTGGTTTCCAGGCTGCTTAAACAGCTTGAAGATTCCGGAAAGCTTAAATTAGGAAGAAATAAAATTATCCTTTTGGAAACAATCTAAATGATTGTCTAATTCCCCTAAAAATTTTGTTCAAAACTTTCAGACTTCCTTATGTAACAAAAGTAGCAGTGTATCTTTTATAATATTGACAATTTTGTATTCTAATAAGTAAATGAATGGAAGTTTTTGGATATATCACTTCAATTTTAATTGGTATTTCTTTAGGATTAATAGGAGGTGGAGGAAGTATTCTCACTTTACCCGTCTTGGTATATCTTTTTGGGATTGATGCTTTTTTGGCAACAGAATATTCACTATTCATCGTCGGAGTAAGTAGCGTCATAGGTTCAATCTCTTATTTTAGAAAGGGTTTTGTCAATTTTAAAATTGTTTTACTTTTTGGAATTCCTTCCATCATTTCAATTTTTTTGACGAGAAAATATATCCTTCCATTAATTCCTGATGAGATTGTTAGATTCAGTAGTTTAGTTATCACAAAAGATATTTTTCTGTTACTCATTTTTGCCGGATTAATGATTCTAGCCTCTTACAAAATGATTCAAAAAAGTACAGAATTACATATGGAAAAATGTATTTCCACCAGAAGAAATACACTTTTAATCGCAGGTGACGGGTCGGTTGTAGGAATTTTGACGGGTTTGGTTGGTGCAGGGGGAGGATTTATGATTATCCCGGCTTTGGTCAATCTTTTTAAGACCCCTATGAAAGTAGCAATCGGAACTTCTTTGGTCATCATTTCTCTAAACTCGCTTATTGGTTTTTTTTCTACGATGAACAATATGAATATCGATTGGAAATTATTGACATCCATCTCATTTATTGCCATTATAGGAATCATTATAGGAGCACAAATATCCAAAAGAATTGATGGGAGGAAGCTTAAACCTATTTTCGGATGGTTTGTATTGGGGATGGGAATTTATATTATTGTACGTGAGCTTTTCTTAAAATAATGATAAATTACAAGTGCAATTGCTGTAAGAATTAAATAAAAAAATAATACAATACGCTAGAAATCATAAAGCAACCCTGGCCGTGGTACGTTGCAGGTCCATTAATAGGTCTTACCGTTCCGACATTACTCATATTGGGCAACAAATCTTTCGGAATTAGTTCATCTCTCAGGCATATCTGTGCTGCGTGTATTCCGTCAAACATCAATTTTTTCAAATATGACTGGAAAAAAGAACTATGGAATTTATTTTTCGTTTTCGGAATTTTACTGGGTGGAATCATCGCTTCGCAATTTTTGATGAATCCGGAGCAAATCACTATCAATCCAGATCTCAAAGCCGAACTCTCAACCTACGGAATTACAGATTTCAGTAATCTTGTTCCATTACAGCTGATGAATTTTGCAAGTTTAATGACACTGCGGGGTTTTATCGTAATGGTTGTTGGCGGATTCTTGGTCGGTTTCGGAACCCGTTATGCGGGCGGATGTACAAGCGGACACGCAATAATGGGGCTTTCAAATCTTCAATGGCCATCTTTGGTCGCAACCATTTGTTTTATGGCAGGAGGTTTTTTGATGGCGAACGTTATTTTGCCTCTCATCCTTTCACTTTAAATTAAAATAAAAATGACTAAAGAAAAAAATATAGATCAACAGGATAATAACTGTAGTACCGAAATAAATATGAGGCAGAGATGGTATCATAACTTGAAATATCTGATTGTCGGAATTTTATTCGGAATTGTTTTTGTGAAGGCCGAAATCATCAGCTGGTTCAGGATTCAGGAGATGTTTCGTTTGCAGTCGTTCCATATGTATGGCGTGATTGGAAGTGCCGTTCTTACCGGAATGATTTCAGTAATAATCATCAAAAGATTTAATATCAAAACTATCGATGGTGAAAAAATTTCCATAGCTCCAAAGAAATTTAATAAAGGACAGATCTATGGTGGATTGATTTTCGGATTTGGATGGGCAATTACGGGAGCTTGTCCCGGACCACTTTTTGCGCAAATTGGAACCGGTGCCTTAGCAGTAACAGCTACTTTATTAAGTGCAGTTATGGGAACTTGGGTCTATGGTTATTTCAGAGAACAACTACCTCATTGAATTAAATTTTGCAACATTCATTTTAGAGACTGATTTAGTATTTGAATATTCTCATTTATTACCATAATTAAAATCTCTATGTAACAAAAGTAGCGGTAGGACTTTTACGTATTTCCGAAATTTGTCAAATAAATTTAAAGTTTAATCTTAAAAAATAATTTATGTTTTTTCAGCATATTTATGATAAAAGTCTTGCTCAGGCAAGTTATTTAATCGGATGTCAGGCAAAAGGCGAAGCATTAGTTATTGATGCCAAAAGAGATATCGATACCTATCTTCAGATTGCCAAAGAAAATAATTTGAGCATCAAGCATATTACAGAAACTCATATACACGCAGATTTTTTGTCAGGTTCAAGGGAACTTGCCGAAGTTACAGGAGCAAAAATCTATCTTTCTAATGAAGGCGGTGAAGATTGGCAATATGAATTTCCACATATCGGCTTAACAAATGGAGATACCATCAAAGTGGGAAACCTTACTTTGGAAGTGATTCACACACCGGGACATACACCTGAGAGTATTAGTTTTTTATTGACCGACCATCCAGCAACAGATGAACCTGTGATGATTTTTACGGGAGATTTTGTTTTCGTGGGCGATATCGGAAGACCTGACTTGTTGGAAAAAGCGGCTGGGATTGTGGGAACTCAGGAAAAAGGAGCGAAAGAAATGTATCATTCTGTACTGGATTTCAGTAAACTTCCTGAATTCATTCAAGTTTGGCCAGGACACGGAGTAGGTTCAGCCTGTGGAAAGTCTTTGGGAGCTGTTCCAAGTTCTACAGTAGGGTATGAAAAAATCAGAAACTGGGCTTTTCAATACGAAGATAATGAAACTGGATTTGTCGAATATTTGTTGGAGGACTAGCCTGAGCCACCGAAGTATTTCGCAATGATGAAAAAGCTCAATAAAGAGGAAAGACCTTTACTCATTGAAGTTCCCAAACATCAAAAACTTTCTAAAGAAGAATTTATGAAAGCTTACAATGATGGTGTAAAAGTAATTGATACCAGAAATAAAGAAGATTTTGCAAAAGGCTTTCTCCCTGAAAGCATCAATATTCAAGGAAATAATTCTTTTTCAACGTGGATGGGATGGTTAGTAGATTATTCTGAACCGTTTATTTTAGTTGCTCAGAAAGAACAAATAGAAGACCTTACCCGAAAACTAATGAGAATTGGAATGGATCAGATGATGGGTTATATTGATAATGTGGAAAGTCTTGGTCTGGATTTGAAGATTGCAGATGTTATTAATATTAAGGAATTTAAATCGTATCTGAACAGAGAAGATGTTCAGGTAATCGATGTACGGAACAATGCCGAATACGAAACCAATCATATCGAAAATGCAGAAAATGTTTTCGTAGGAATCTTAGAAGACAATCTTGACAAAATTTCATGCGATAAGCAAATTGTCATTCATTGCCAAAGTGGGGATCGAGCGACTATTGCATATTCGGTTCTGAAGAAAAATAGTTTTGAGAATGTGAAAAATTTTTCGGGTGGAATGAAAGAGTGGTTGGGGAAAGGTAATCTTAGAAAATAAATTATAAAATAATTTATTTTAATATGATTATGTAGGATTTTTTTAAGGTAAATAAATGTTAGAGCTTGCAAAAATTACTTTGTAATTCAGTTTTTTTTTAATAAATATTATTTGTCTGCAATATTATTTGTTTTGCGAATCTTTGGATAGGTGAAAAAGATTAATCTAGATTATTCTGGAATCAAAAGTAAAAAAATACTCCAATTTGGATTAAATTGGAGCATTTTGGCTGTTTGTGAACTACACAGGACTTACCTCAAATCATTTATTAGCAGATATTGATAATATTTTGAAGGTGTTAAGTGATATTTAGGTGGAATTAAAGAAATTTTGATGGGTAGTTAATGTATCGGATATATACCAAATACTAACATTTACAAAATCGAAACTTATCCGTTGTAATCCAAAATTTCCACAGAAAGCTTGCTAGGTACTGGAGATGATGACCTTATGGCATATTGTATAGCGTATTTTATAAACTAATAGGTTTATATTTGCTAAAACTAAAATCTAATGAATCTATCTAAACTCTCCATATTTAGTAAAGACACAGATGCTGTGGAAACTGTAAAGGGATATGAATATCAAAAATTAAGGACCCTTCAGACCTGGCTTATCAGTTATATCGAAAAAAAAAATGAAGTAATTTATTGTGATTATCAGGAGGATATTTTTTTAAGAAATCTTGACAACTGGTCCTCAAGATTTATCCAATTGAAGCTATATTCATCAAAAAACTTTTCATTTTCAAGCGTTGAGGTGAAAAAGGCTATTAGTCATTTTTTTATGCTATTTGTTAAAGGCGAGTATAAATTTGATGAGATTGAATTCGTTTTTGAGACAAATGCTGCTGTTGCCAGCACATATAAAGGAAATGATGCTGAATTACTAAAAGAATGGGAAGATAATCAAAATGAAATGTCTGTTGACCTGATTAAAAGATCTGCGGCAAAAGTTAAAGAGATTGTACTGGAATATGTAGAACCATTTGGCATTAAAGAGAAAGATCCCAAACTAGCAAAAGACTTAGCCGACACGAAAATTGTTGTGGGCGAACTGCCTGACAGTGTATGGGAGGATTTTGCAAAAACAATTCATTGGAATTTTGAAGATATTGGTGCAGATCAAGCAGTGCAAAGAGTGATTGAAGATATTTATATGCACATAGAGGCTACAGGGTTTTCCTCTGCAAAATCAACAAGGGAGGGTGTTTTTGCAAGCTTATATTATAAAATATCTGAAAAGTCAATTGACAGCGATTCAGAGCAAAGAAAACTTGACCATCATTTGCTGGATTCAGTGTTGCTTTCCGCAGGAGATGAAGATGACAAATGGTATGGGGAGTATTTTAGTAGTTGGCGTGTGGTGGAAAACATAGAACATTTTCTTGCAGCAGAATTTTATCAGGTATTACATGCGGCTGATTATTGCAAAACAACAAACTATCTGACTCACCACGCCGACATGTGGATAAAATTGCTGAACAAGTATATCAATCTAACAGAAACTCCAATTGTTTTCAAGCGAAATGCTATTTATGAACTTTTATGGCTGAAATTTAATGGATACAGCTTAACTGTGGAAGCTGGCAGTTTGTCAGGCTACGAGGAGATGGTCAGAGGATATTATTCAGAAATGAATAATTTTAATGATCACGAGTCACTCGAAGCTGCCTTAAATCTGCTAGGAGTTATAAAGGCTGCCGTCGCTTTTGAAAAGCTAGAAGTCGCAATTGAAGAGATTGAACGTTGGGAACAAAACTTATATGAACTGGTTGTCGAAAATTTAGCTTCGGCCGAAGATCCAAGTCAGTTATGCTATTTTCATGAACTTTACGCTGCCCTTTTGTTACAGCAAATTACGAACGGTGATAACGAAACTATTGAAGAAATCTTTACTCAGTACAAAAAAATAGCCAGTATTGCTGAGGTTGCGCGGACTTACGACATAGTTCGCTTAGGAAGCCGTATTGATATATATATTAAGTTACTAATAGATTATGAAGCAAACTTTGAAGTCATAGAGAGGTTGGAAAACTTCTCTGATGAACTAATGCCTTTGGTGAACAAGCTAAAAGGAGATTTTTCGACCGCAAAACTTTATTCGCAACGAGGTTATAAATATTTACATTCGAAAGAGCCTAAATCGATACTTCGAGCATTAAATTATTTCCATCGTGCAAAAGAGTTGTATCTAAATGACGGTACTATGGAAGGCTATGTTGTGACACTCTTATCCATTTCACAGCTGTATTCAGCTACTGGCAATAATTATGCAGCGAAATTTTATGCGTTAAGTGCAATCTGGCAGGCAACCGAAAACGTAAAATTACATAAACGTATATCCGATGGCTTCGGGCTAATCTTGCACTATGATTTTGAGCAAGGAAATTGGTTTAATTGCCTTGAGGTTTTTAGGTTATATATTAATTCGCGTTCAGAGTTTAAAGATCCAGTAATTGATACAACTGCTGACGGTTTGTTGCAGAAATCAATTGTTACTATTTCTTCAATTTTGTCACTGCTTCCCAGACTTGTACCAGAATCACAATCCGCTATTGAAAAGGAAATACATGAAATGGATGAACTCTATATAGCAGAAATTAAACACCTAAAAGAAGCTGCTGATGCAATGACCATTGAGGAGTTCACACTTTTCATAAAAAATAAATGTTTGGATGAAGTTGTTAATGATGCAGGTAAGATGCGTACAATTAAATTTAAGGCCTTAGGTACAGTCTGGATTATAAGGTTTGAAAATAAATGGCTTGAAAGTAGTGTTGGAGAAGAGTTAGCAGCAACCATACAAGTGATTCTTCTTCAGTTTGCGGTTTCCAAGAATGATATTCATTTTTTGAAAGGTGAGGTAAATATAGAAATTATTCTTTCAGATCGTTACAGAGCTCCGGAACAATTACCCTCTAATGAAGTATACTCCTGGAAAATATTTACAAGAGCAATTATAGAGAAAATTCCAGATGAAATCAAGGTGCAAGCTTCTGCTTTGACGCATTCGATTAAGCTTATTCTTGATCAGCTGTCCTTGTTACCGGAGGAAGAATTTATAAAAGAATTTGAACGTTTCTTTCGTGAGGAAAATCTTGCAGGTAAAACTTTACCTGGCTACTTGTATCAGAGATTATATCGCGATTTGTTTCACAGGGATACTTTTGTCGAGCCCGCTAGGATGTTCTATAGTAGCGAAAGAATTATTCCAGAAATTATTCAATCTCCTGCCTTAGCATGGGAGGATAGTCTAAGTAGTAAATATTCACTAAGCAAATCATTAGATCTTATAGCAGGGAGGTATAAAAATATGGTTAAAAAAATGTATTTGACCATTGAGCACATAAAGAGAGATGAACGATATAATGATTTCTTGACAAGATGGAGAAATGATGGTTGGTTAGACTGGCAAATTGTTCTGGCAATGTATAATCATATGCTGAATTATAAAACGAACGGGTTCGTGAGAAGAGGTGAATACAACTCGGAGGAGGAATTTCAAAAAGCTTTTCACGAGGTTTTTTTCGAATTACGAAAAGCAGATGAGAAAGATGTTTATGTTGAGTTTGACTTAGACTTTTTCAGTGACAGCGACTTTGAATTTCAGCTAAATAATGTGATGGTGTTAATTCTAAAAAATTGGGATTTAGAAAATAAAAGCCGTTTTCCTAATTTTAATTCCTTGAAAGAATTTCTTAATAGTCGTTTCAATTTCGGAGCTGACGATATAATTGAAGATAGTCCTCTCTAACCAATTTTTTACATAGATAATTCCTATCTACGGTTTATTATGCCAAATCTATGATTATTAACATCGGGGAACACATCAGCATCTTCTTGTAAAAAAGATATAGCCTAAAAATACTATCTTAAAGAAAAGAAATTTTTAAAGAAAATTTGCGATACCGTGCGAGTGATTACAGTGGGAAGTCAGGAGAAATGAGAACTTACAACGAAAATTGTGAGCCAGCAAGCACACGCCAAAAAAAACACGTTAAAAGCATGCCTTTACAAGATTATCATAAACAACGGTTGTATTTTAAGCGTTTATTCAGGTAGAGGACGCTCCCAATGAACGATGTCATCTGCCGTATCTCCATCTTCAGGTACCACTAGAAGTCTACGGTTTATTGGTGGGATCGGATCAATATATGGAGTCAGGGACTGCACTGTTTCGTCAAAAATCCAATCCTCTCTGACTGTAGAGTATGACTGAAAGAAGTGACAAAAAATCCAACTTAGTTTGTGATCTGCCGGATTTATGCTTTCAGTAGAAGACTGAATTTTTTTCAATCTTGCACGTTCTACAGCAGGGCCATCCAAGGTTTCCATACCTATATGTACGACCGAGTTGTACCCGTATTCGTCGCTTGCAAACTGTTCAGCAGCTGAATGAACTTGTCTGATAATATCTCTGGCTTTGGCGTGAATAGTTCCTTCAGCATCGCATGTCCAGAAAACTCCGAATGCGTTTGCTATTTTATCCACGTACAGATTATTTATTTCTCCATCACCCAGTCTAAAATGCATGGCCTTAGTTCCACAGGAAAAAGCCATGTTATCAACGGCTTTCCCCCCAATTAATATGTTCATTTGAGGCGAAGTATTTTTGACCGAATACTTTGCCAGGTGTTTGTTTGCTGCCAGCAAATCAACATAAGAGAATACGATAGTTACCTGTTCATTTGAAATCTTATGACCAGAACTAATACCGTCAAGCTTTCCGCTTAACAAATCTTTTAGATAAGTATCGGGCAGACTTTTTAGCTCGACATGAAATGTAATATCCAATAATAAATTTCTTTGAAGAAGGTCGAGGTTGATATGTGACAACATTGTCTGACGCTTAGTCGTTTCTGCGTAAGTGTACTCCGAAGTTTTAGATTGTCTTTTACATTCGATATGCCATACTTCACCATTTTTTTCTGCTATAAGATCTGGAGTTTTTCCCACCTTTTTTTCTTCAAGAAAGGATACATCGTATCCATTTTTTTTCCAGAGCAGGGCAACTAAAAATTCAAAAAGCAGTACATCAGCTTCCGCTGTTCTTTTTTTTAGCAATTCGCGTACTCGTTTTTCAATGCCTGTAATACTCTTCAATAAGTCGAAATCTTGTCCCATACGTTTGAAAATTGGCATTACTCTGGCACCTTGGAAATACTCATACTTTTGAGGTTCGTGGATGAGCACGTGTATCAAATAAAGATACCAGCCAATCACATCTTTTTTTATTGCAAGTAAGGTACCTTTTGTTAAAGATTCTAAGGGAGGCTGAGATTTTATTTCGTATGTCAGCAACCTTTCGATTTCTGTTTTTCTTTTCAACCAATCTGCGGGAGAAATGAAAGACATAAACCAATTATAGCTGTTTATAATGTCATGATCATCAAATTTTGGGATGCTATATGCATCTATAGGTGTTCTAATCATGTAATAAAATTAATCATTTCGGGTTAATGGCTTCAGTATCCCAATAGGTTTAAACATTACGCAGGTAGGTCTGTGGAAGCATTGATTTTGGTTGTAATTGCTGTGAAAAACTCTGGAATAAGTCGTTTTAGATTTTCAATTATATTTTTAGTAAACTCACTGACACTTAAATCAGGAGATGCTGATGTAAGCGGCAATTCAACGTTGCTTAATTTATACTCATAGCCATCGCTAAACAAATTTTTTGCATATCCATGGATGAATCTGTTTCTGAAAATACTTATAGTTGGTAAATAACGGGTAAGAAAGATAGTATGTGTTTGCAGACATGACGAGATAGGATCAGTATCAATACGGTACTTTAAACGTTGAAGGTATCCCAGCAGTTCAATGAAATTTTCCATAGTAATACTTTGAGGCTTGTTTTTCTTTGTATGAATGGAAACTTTTTTTACTAAGGTTTCTGATAGATATACAAGATTCTCTAAAATAGAGGATGTAAATAAAATTATATTTTGAAACTGATAATCAATCAATTCCTGGTAGAGCACACGTGTGTCAACCTCAAAATATTGCTTGATTTCTCCGTCGCTACTTTGAAAAAAGCGATGACTGCTGATTGGGAGGTTCGCTGTGGTTGATGTCAAAAGATCATGATCAAGCTCATCAAAATAAAGATGATATATCATCTCGCATTTCCTAAACTTGTTTGTAATTGCCTGAAGACGCTCATCAATCAATGCTATTTCAAGTTTATAATTTTTATGTATATCATAATTTATAGTATCGGTTAGATTGTCCGAGATGCGGCTACTTGCTGAAAAATATAAATCATTGCGTTCACGGGAAAACTCAGATAAAATAACTGTCTTGGATGATGAATTCGGTGTTACCATGTTTCGTTGTCGTGATCACTTATCTGATCAATTTGGTTGTTTAAGTTTTTTAGAATTTCCTTGAGAAATTGCTTTGATTCAAAATAATCCGGTAGCTGGGTAATTTCTCGCGTGAGTAAATCACGGAGCTCGATATCAACCTGAAATGGCTGACCCGGAATACCTGTTTTTACGCCCATAGATGTTATTGCATCATAGAGAGCATATCTAGTATGTCTTAACAAGTCAATATCCTGATCTTTTAAATAAATTACTAAATCAAAGATTTTAATGACTAAGGCTACAAGTTTGGAATCCTTCGAGTGGAAAATAGATAAGCTATCTGCGATTCGTGCTAATGAATTTAAATTATCATTAAATTTTTCAATTAACCGATCATAAATGGCATAAACTTCATTTGTAATGACTTGTTGTGGCTGAATATATGATAGCATATCTTTTGCATAAAAAAGATGCCCTCCATCTGCGTCAAGTTCTATATACCAGTTAAGTGCCAGCTCAAACATTTGTAAATTCTTTGCAGGTTCTTCCTCAAATAAATTTGAATGTTCTGCTGGTGGAACAAAATCGTAACCCATAAGAGATTTTGTTTCGATTACAAGCTGCTTTTTATAATTGAAACGTCTTACTAAATATTCAAACACTAATTCAACGTCGTAATGTTTTAATACGGAAACTAGTATGCGCTCAATTTCAAAGGAGAGGTAGAAGCGTATTGTATGTTTTAGTACTATAGTTTTAATCAAATCCTTTGATGCTGTGCCGTTATCAGATAACCAGATAAAGAATATTTCAGCATCTCTTTGGTGCACTCTTCTAAGGTAGCTGCCTATAATATTCTCTGTTTGTGGATGTTTAAATGCAATGACAGTTTGAAGTCCGCCCGCAAGCGCCTGATTGTTTTCAGAACGTCCCTTTTCAAAAATTTTTATAATTAAATCCGCGTCCTTCTCAGATATAATTGCTGTTCCTGGGATTCTATTTCCGTAACTATTTAAGATAACATTATCTGCCTGCCAAGTATCCAAAACTTCCAATTGATTGATACGGCTCCAATATTTTTCTTGCAGGTTTTTTTCGAAATATAGCGTCGATAATATTCCACTAGCATACTGATAGTACAAGGGTGACTTAATTTTAAAAAGGTAGTCATGGAAATAAATAGCATACTGTGTATGCTTTTGCAGGAGATTTCGCAAAAATTCCCAAAAGTAGTGTGGAGGATAGGGCTGAGGCTCCAGAAATTTTCGCATAGCAACAGCAAGTTCTTGCTCATTGAAAGCACCCACAATATTATCGCATTCTTCTGCGATATAGTTACGCATATCGTCACCTTTTAACGATAATATTACTGAGTTGCTAAAAAGCTGAGACAAGCGCTCTGCCAAATTTTTTGGTTTCAGTAGATTTTTAATTCGAGTAATTTGCGGGATAAATTCTTCTGAAATATTCCATTTAATGAAATGGGAAAGTCTCTCTAATACCTCCTTTTGCTCCAATAATTCAAAGCCCGCAGCATTATTTTCTAAAAATCCCAGTACTTGCGCTATTTCTGAATTATCTTGATAAGCTTTAGGGTTTCTATGAGAAGCGAAAATTCCGCGTATAATATCCAATATTGCCTTTAATGTTTCTAATTTATATTCAGATAAATCTGATAATTGATAATAATAAATAAATAGCTGTATAGTCTCCAGCCTAAACATTTGAACACTCTCACTGCGGGGAAGAGCATATCTTGTGATCGATAAGGAATCACGATCTGTAGCACTAGGTTCGTAAACAGTAAAGTCCAGGACTAACATCTGTTTCAAAATTTCTCGGATAAGGAAATAATTAGCTACATTATCTTCTGGTCTATGCTTTAACCGCCTTATAAAATAAAACTGCCTTTTTAATTTGAAGTTTTCAACTACATCTTTTTTAGAATATGAATAGATTCCAGAGATTTTACTATCGTTGGTGAGTTCATAAAGTTTAAAAATCTGGTCAAATACAAATCCATAAAACTCAGAGAACGAAAGGAGGCTTGATAATATGCTGTTTATTTTATTGCCAAGGGCTTCAGTAAAATAATTCTGGTACCTTAAATTAGCCTCAAATTCAATCCTTACCGGATGACCCTCTTTAACTATGTTGTCAAGATACAGGTCAACGGCACGCTTAGCAATTTCTGGCTTTACATATATGATTTTTCCAACCGTATTGAGAATACGACCGATTATTGAAATTTTCATTTCAGTGGTAATTGTCGGATCGTCTATTACAGCAATCCAACCAACGTATTCATTAAGAGTATTATTTAATAACAAGCCCTTCCCACTATCTCCCTCGTCTACACTACTTAGATTTATGATAATATTATCCAATTGAGCGCCGAACGACATGATATAATTGGAAGCATCAGTAGCGTTTATATTCTCTAAAACTATATCACTATAGTAATCTGGCCTGATGCTTTGCTCATATCTGCCGCTTACAAAGCCGTAATCCTTCAATAATTTAAGAGCAAGAATTATTTCGGGACGTGCTATGTCGTGAAGACCACTAAGTTTTTCAATTATATGTTGATCGTCAAAATTGAATGGTTCAATGAGAGCTATATTCTCAAGTAGACGTTTGGAGCGAAGTTTACTTATGTTTGCCATTTTGCCAAGTTCCAAATGAAATTCATCAAAATAATTGGCGACATAGGATTTTAAAAAATCGTTCTGCCGGATAGTTTCGATCCTCGTATTATTGAATATGGCTCTTAAAATTGCCACAATAAGTACTGGCCTGCCATAGGAGATGTTTATCAATTCACGGATGTGGTGCCAATAAGGGCCTTTTTCTAGATATGGTTTGAAAGCGGCTTTTGTTTCATGTCTATCGAGGGTAGTCAAATTTACCTTTAAAATATCATCCTGGTCAAATTCTCTTATATCCTGAAGTGACTTTGATGCTTCCATAGAGCGTGCTGTTAATAGAAGCTTTACTGTTCCTTTCGAAATTTCCGCAAGCTTTTTCAGGTCTGCAATAGAATTACTATCATAGCTGTGAGCATCATCAACTAATATAATGAAATTGCCTTTCAAAGAAAGTGAGTTTTTTATTCGATCAAAATCTATATTTTTACTTGCTAAAACCAAAGGTTTCCACTCTGTTTTTCTATCCACATATTTTTTAAAAAACTCTATTACTAAGCGTGTTTTGCCTATTCCAGCTTCGCCTTCAACAAGTGCAATATTTTTGTCCGAATCAAGAAAGTTAGTTAATTCTGTGAGTCTGGCATTTCTTCCAATAAAATTATTAGACAATGTGTTTGGAACAAAATCTGTTGCTTCAAGACCTTTTCTAAAAAATACCTGATATTCTTGTAGTTGTGCAGTTTCAAATCCTTCATCCATCCATATAGAAAGCAAGGGATGTCTTAAGAACAAGGTATGGAGCTTTGCTCCTTCCCATATTAACATTTTGGTTGTAAGAGAATTGTTGTGTACATATGATTCAAAAGTAGATTCAAGCTCCGCCAGTTCCTGGGGTAGTAGCTCTACGTTAGTCATCAAGACAAAAAAATCTTCCCCTTTTAATTTTTCAACTTCAGAAATCACATCACGTTTCAATTGGTGGAAGCCTTGCTTTCTTACTACTTTGTGAAATTTAAATTGAAAGCGCCAGTTACCTTCCATACCATCATACTCACCTGTATAACTTGCATCAATACCACCGTCTCTACCGGGTGCAGAAAATGGTTTAACTTTTTTACCGACTTCGAAAGCTAAAAGTGCATTGCAGAAATTTTCAAACTCTTTGGAGTCATAATTAGCCCAATCGATTGTATTCATTAATAGTGCTTTGTAAATAATTGGTGATAACTTAATTGTCCCAAATTCAATAATCATATCATGTCCTCTATGTTTTTACATATCCAGCATCTTTATCATGATTTGGAATGTGGATTATATGGGTAAGATATAGTAGAGAGTGTTATTATTGTAAGCTTTTAAGATATCACGCAATTGAACGTTATTAGTTATATAAATGTACAAAAAAAAAGAAAGCTCCAGCCAAAAAGACGCACAAACATATTTATTGTAGTACGGATTTTCTTTTAGAAATTTTGTTATTTTTATTTGGTCGAGCATTCATTTAATCAATAATGCAAATCAATTGACGTCAAGATAGAAAAATAAGATATTTTAGCTGTAAGTACTTATGTAATGAATCACATGTCCTTGGCTTATTATAACTGCTAAGTCATTATTATTTACATATATGAAATTGTTAATTTAAGATTATATATGTGATATAATTTGTTGTTGTAGTTCTTGAGATATGTCTTCAACGTGGTAAGTATAATTTGATTCTAAACCTTTTCCAATGAATTTTGTAAAGCTTTTGGATGAGACGTTTAAAGAATTTAAACTGTTTCTAATTTCCGATTCGAGGTTAAGACCTTTCAACCATTTCATTTCAATAGAGGAATTTTCATTTAGATGTCTTTTAAATTCTGACAACTTCCATAACGTAATCAAAATTTCAAATTTCTTACCCAGATCGCCATTAACAGATTTTTCCGGAAGTAAAACTTCTGGCAAATTTTTTAATGTTTTTTCTTCAATTGTAACAGGAAGTGCAGGAAAATTGATATCAATATTTTCAGCGCCGGTTATTAAGTTATCATAAGCATTAATGAGTTCTTTATTTATTCTGAAACCACTAACTGCTATATTATCTTTTACACTGATAATCGTAATAAATTGATAATCCAAATCTCTCAAAATACCTAATGAGAATAATAAACTTTCCAAGCTCTGGGTATCAGAAAAATTAAAATCGATTACTCCAATTGTCAAATAAGTAATGGTGTCAGTTTCTTCTATTCCATTAGGATAAACGAATTTAAAATCAGAACTTGCCTCAATTATTGCTAAAGAATGATTGAGGTCATCAAGTTTAGCGTTTTTAGCCTTCATCCACCATTCTTCAACAGCCTTTCTCCCAACTGGAACAGGCATTTTATCTTCTAAAGGTATTTGCGATAAATAATATAAGATTGAAGCATATAGTCTTTCATAATGTATATTTTCTTCTAAGCAAATGCTCTCCGAGTCAAAATAAGCTATTGTTTTATTTTCAATAGTTCTAAACGCATTTTGCAGTGCTTCTAAGTCAAAATAAACACCTTTGAAATTAATTAATGCCAATCTTCTGTCTTGTTCTTTCTTTGGTAGGAAAATATTGAATATTTGACTATTAATATTTGTAAGGGAACTAATCCACGAGCCTATTTCTTTTTCGCCTTCGACAGCATTATTTTTTTCATTATACTTTTTATAAATTGGATATTTTTTCTTAAGCTTTATAGTGTTGTTAAGAAGTTCTCCTTTCTGCTGTAATTCAGTGACATTTTTTTGAATTTTATTCTTGTTGCCTTCTGATAATCCGTCAATCATCCGTGTAACAATTTTAACCCATTCCAAAGCTAATTTTCTAATGTTTATTATTCTCTCTTGCCAACTGTAAGCAGAAGAGTCTAAATACATTTTCTGTATTTCGTTATACCAAATCTGGTTGAGATGAATGTCAAAAGAATTCCCAATTGAAGCCGGAGTCATTCGTTTACGTGCATCATCTCTAACTGTAGTAGTCATTTCTTCAGAAGGAAACGGGAACATTATTCCCTCAGTGCAATACTCTTCATAAAATGGAAAGAATTCAAAAATATCCTCAATCCTAGATACACTCAAATTATTGGCGTGTTTTGAATCTTGATCAAATAGAAGATATTTAATATTAATTTTATTCCCAGAGTCCTCTATAATAATAGAATTAGTATTGACTTTAAGATAACTGAAGAGCGTCTCTTTATTTTTTATTATGAAATCATTATATTCAACAGGATCAGTTAATTGTAAAAAAGACATCAATTCTTTCGCTTCACTAAAATCCATTTTTATTAGCTCATCGATACTGATATTGTTGTTGTTTATTGACGGAATATTAAAGACTATTTTTAAATGGCTAAACCATTTTACCAAAAAGCCAAGACCTTTATAAGAAATAATAGCTGAAGAACGTTTTTGCAAATTTAATTTTAAAGCGTTTGTAAATATGACCACATCAGAATTTTCAAATTGATATTTAGGTAATCTTTTCTTTAAATCTGATAATCGTTTAAAATTAGCTCCTTGCTCACCAAGAATATTTGACATTTCCTCCAAGGTATTCAGTTCAGAGAAAGGAGTAGAGGTTACAGAAAATAACTCTATACCTCCTATATTATATGCTTCATCAAATTCTAATCTGTTTTCATTCAAATATCGATGCGGTTCAGCGTGCATAATGCCATCAACAGCGACTACAATATTTTCTAATGAGTCTTCTGAAACTATTTCTGCTAATGTTTCGTAAAATTCGTTCTTATAGTTTTGATCAAGCAGAAAAGGAATATTATTAAAGAAATCCTGTTTATAGTCATCAGTAATAATCTTAAACAGGTTTTTAAGAGATTCCTCTACAGATATATTTTTGTGCAATAAATCTTTTAGGTGTTGAGATCGAACAGGATGTAAGCCTTCTACAAAATGACTATCAAAATTTAGGAAATATTCTTTTTCCAATTCATTTAATAACTCACCTTTGTCTTGTTCGAATCCTATTTCCGTTTTTACATAACTAAGTAATTTTGTTGTTTTTAATTTAATATTTAAACAATCCGCAAGAGAAATCATTCGTAATATTTCTAATTTTGCTCCTGAATTTGCTAGATAGTTTATTTGTGCTGAAAGTCGCTCTTCGATCATCTGACCTCTTGTGAGAAGATATGTATATTCAATCAGTAGTCCTTTTGGATGAATCTGTTCCCACACAGGTTGCCATTTTTGAATATCCGGATGTATTTTCTTTTTTCTTTTTAATTCTTCAAACATTTCTCTGGCTTCAGCCATTGATAGTGATATATCAACAGTAGTTAGGTTAATTCGTGAAATGTCAGCACCAAATCTAAACCAATCTTCTTGTCTGGTCGTAAGTAGATATTTTACAGGAAAATCGCTTGTTGTCGAAACTATTTCAAACCACGATTCTACTAAAGTATTTAATCCATCTATAATTAATAAAGGCTTTTCACCAATTAGAATTCTGGATTCCAAAAATTCTGCAATGGAATTGGCTTCATTGTAGTCCTTACAGCTTCGTAATTCATAGATAGAATAATTGTTTTTTTCTTTTAGATCATATCCCGTTTGCCACGCCAAGGTAGATTTTCCTTGCCCGCTTGAAGATCTAACTACAGTAACATCTGATTCAAATACGCTATCATAAACTTTTTTTTGCCAAATCTTTCTTTTTACGGGTAATCCTAATTTGATATGAGCGGGTCTTGCTGCTTTTCCATCATAAAAATCTTCTGTATTATGACTTTCAGTAATATCATATGAAACTTTGATGATCCAATTATTTAATATAGCATTATTAACAGGTGCTTTAGAGTAAGAGTCTTTTATATCCTGAAATAGGGCAATAATATCAGTATTAGTTACTGTAATTCTATTTTTTGACCAAATAAAGACATTATAAAATAATGATCTTAAAAATTGAAGTTCTGTTCCTTTGTTTATTCCCCAGTCCTTAAATAATGAAATCAGAATATCATTGAACAATTCTGTCGATGTTTTATATTCAAATGAGATATTTGATAATAGATCATTATAGTTTATGTTGTATTTTAATGTGGTGAATTTTGTCTGCCAGAAATCAGATAAATCCTTTTTATGCATTAAAGAGTGAAGGTTTCCTTTAGCAATTTCCATATTATACACTAACTTAAATTTGCTGTTAGGACTAATTTCAAAAGTTTCAGCGAAATTTTGTAATACTCCTAAATCCCAAAAACTTCCGGCATCCATTTTATTTACAGATGATTTAACTTGAGTATATAGTTGACCATTAAGGATATTTTGAGAGGTATTTAAGTCAACATCCTCAATACCCTCCATTGTTATTGATTTTTCGGAACTTCCTTTGAGTTCGTTAAGTATTAAATAAGATGCATATAATATTTGATAGTAGATACCTCTAAAATTTACTGAACCTCCAATTCTTTTTTTTAGTAAGTTTTCTAATTCTTCGGTAAACTTATTTAAAGTAGGTGCTTTTTGTGCAGTGTTCATAATGAGTATTAGTTAGGGGTAATTTGAGATAGTATCTACACAAAAATAAATCAATTTTATATGAAATTTTTATGGAAATCCGTAATTGAAATCAAATTGAGTTGATTCTATAAATATATTCCCATTTTACCTGCTATGGAAGCTGTATTGATTATTGCTCCGCTTTTTTGGGGCTTCATTACCTCCAGAACAGCCTTGGTACAAATAAATACACCTTTTGCATTTACAGAAAGAACCCTGTCCCATTCCTGCTCGTCTATCTCTTCTATACTGCCAATACCAACAACTCCTGCATTATTTACTGCTATATCTAAAGTTCCAAAGAAAGCTACAGTTTCACTCACAGCACCTCTTACAGACTGAGAATCTGTTACATCAACAGCTAAAGCCAATGCTTTACTCCCGAGCGCTTGAACTTCTTCAACTAAGGAATCTACGTATTCTTTTTTAACATCTACCAATGCAATATTTGCTCCTTTTTTTGCAAATGCCAACGCTATAGCTTTCCCTATTCCACCACCTGCGCCTGTTATAAATATTGTTTTGTTACTGAATTTTCCCATTTTATTTAATTTGTTAAAGTTAATTATTTATACATTAAATTTACGCCAAATCTATGAAAGGCGACTTGTATAATCATGCTAAAAAGATGTATAAAAAAAATATTTTTTTGAATATAAAGATCACTAAGCTATCAATAAGTCTATAATAATATTCCAAAAGGCAGTGGTGATAAATCCGACGAGAATACTGATGCCAATAATAAGGTTGATCAGTCTGGAATTTAGCCTGAACTGCTCAGCAATAATGCTGGATGTTATTAAAGTCGGCATAGCTGCTTCAAAAATACTTATACGAGCTACATCACCTTTAATACCTATCAATAATGCTATAATTAAAACCAGTGCAGGAGCAATCATCAGCTTATAAAGCATGGTCATAGAAATTTGAGAAAACTGCTGTTTCCACCCTTTGAATTTAAGTTGCAAACCAACGGAAAACAGTGCTAACGGACCAACAGTTGCCGCAAGCTTTTCGAAGAAAGGTTCCGCTATGCTCAGGTCTATTACCCTGGAGAGCAAAATTGCACTGACACAGCCTATAAATGGAGGAAAGGTGAGTAGTCTTTTTACCAGAACTGAGGCCTTGATACCTTCTGTATCAGTACGATTTCCCTTGATGGCGCATATAATTCCTGCTGTTGACAAAAGGACGAACATCACCTGGTCGCAAATGATCGCTATGCTTAAATCCTGCTCACCAAAATAGGCCATAATGAGAGGAAATCCGATAAAGGAGGTATTGCTATATCCGCTTGCCAATTCCAGCGTGCTGCGGGAGCGCTGACTGTAATTTTTATAATGCGAATATAGCTTTACAAAACACCAGCTTCCAAACCATACAATTACTGGCGAAATTGCAGGAAACAGCATTTCACTACTCCATTCAATCTTGGGAATATATTTAAAGGATACTGCCGGAAGTGCAAGATATAAGATCCAGGTATTTATTCCTTTATGTGCATCCTGAGGAATAAGCTTGAAATATCGAAAAATCATTCCCGTAGTTATACAAAAAGCTATCATTACAAAATTGACCATCTTAAAATTTTTATTTTCTGACACAAAATTACTATAGATGTAATGCGCATTACATGTATAAAGACAATATTGATTTGTATATTTGCAGCATCTTATCGTACTAAATTCTGTTATGAGTCCAAAGAATCTTAAATATTATCCTGACACGAGTATTGTCATAAAAGCCGGGTTACTAACAATAGTAATTTTCATCTCTTATTTTTTGGGGCTAGGCATCAATAAGATATTGAGGTTTTCAAATGATTATTTAAGTGGATTATGGTGTGCCGTATCCGCAATCGTTGTATTTGACGATCTTCCCAAAAATGCCAAGAGCTTAATAAAAGACCGACTGCTGGGTACATTTATCGGAGCTCTTTTAACCACTGTTATTATCTATTTTACCAATAATCTTTTTTTGTCCCTCGGTATTTCGGTATTTTTCACCTGCATTCTTATTTCGGTATTTAAATGGACGGGCGCTTTAAAAATTGGATGTATAACTGTTATTATTGTGGGACTTAGCACTCATAATAAAGCTTTTGATATTGTCTGGCAGTTTGGACTGATGCGTTTTTTAGAATCTGTTGCCGGAGGAGCTATATCTCTTATTGCTACCATTATTATTGAAAAGATAAAAAAGAGAAATATTGAGCATACTTAAATTCAGTACTTAAGCATATGGCAAAATTTAAGCAATTCAACGCTTTGGAAATTCTGGACTTTGAAGAAAATGATTTTCACCTGCCCTCACACGGTCAAAATTATTACGAACTTGTATATATTTATTCCGGGATGGGTTTACATCATATAAATCACACACAGCTTTCTTATACAGCGGGAGATATCTTTGTTATTTCACCCGAAGACGAGCATAATTTCATAATGGAGGAGAAAACCCGGATAATATGTGTTAAGTTTACAGATGATTATTTTAGCAGTAAGGATCATTGGAAGCTGCAGGACTATATGACCAACAGCCCTGAAAGCATTATGAGTAATAAAATCCTGAAAGAAGTAAAATTGAATTTTGCTCTTGAGGCAAAAACAATACTTTTACATACAATAGAAAATATACTGATTTATAATAATACCGTAAAAAACATATCAACCTCCCCAATAGTTTTTTATCAGATATTATCTTTATTCGGTATTATAAAGGAGACAATGATCAATATGTCTATCAATTGCAGCGATCATTTACTTGAAAAAGAACAATTAATATCTTATATTCATCAGCATATCTATGAACCGGATATGATAAAAATAAAATGTATCGCATTGCATTTTAATATTGCCACCACATACTTTAGTGCTTATTTTAAAAGAAATTTTCAGATAGGATATCGAAAATATATAAATCAATACAAAATATCACTGATAGAGAAGAGATTAGAGTCGGGGCAATTTACATTAAAACAAATCGCCGATGAATTTGGCTTTATTGATGAAAGCCATTTTTCACATTTTTATAAGAATAACAAAGGAGTTAGCCCATCATATTATGGTTCACTGAAACGTGCTTGATTTTTTGAATTAATCCATAAATCTAGTCAACAAATCATTAAATCAAGCTAAATGTGTTAAACTTATCAAAACTATGTAAAGAGTTATTATATGTTAATTAATTATCAATGATATTCTTTAATTGACTACGAAGCCTTGATTCATCAAGATCCATTTCCTTTTCCAGCTTTCGGATATTTTCTGATACATAAGAACCTTCTCTGTATAATTTCAGCAATATTTTGCGCTTAAACTCTGTCACCATAAGCTGGACATGAATAACCTGTTCAAGGAATGATAGGTCTTCCATCCCATTTTGAGAGCTATGTCTCTCTTCACGAAAATCCCTGCCCGTCAACCAGGCAATTCTCAGTTCGTAAAGTTTTCTAACCTCATTAATACTATCCCCATCTTCTTTTCCATTTTTAAAAGTATCATTAATAAAATCTAAAGCACTGCTGTTAATTAATAAACGTAATTTTTTTTCTTCTTCTACATTATCTGTCTCAGAGCTTATTTTCAATACTTTGATCAAAAGAGGGAGAGTAAGTCCCTGCCCTACCAATGTGACAACAATTACCACAAAAGTGATAAAAAGAATCACCTTCCGTTGATGCATTGGTGTACCATCATCAAGGGTTAGTGGAAGAGCCATTGCAGTTGCTAATGAAAGTACTCCTCTCATTCCAGACCAAGAGATCACAAGTATATTTTTCCAGTCAAAATTCTTTCTTTGCTCTTTATCTAATTTGGTCTCTAGCAGTGATGGAAACCACATCGCAGGTATTACAAATACAAACCGGGCAACAATTGTGACAAGGCTGATAATTAAACCATACTGAATTAAAGAGGAAGTACTATATCCTTCCGTAGTATCCATTAATTCAGATAATTGCAAGCCGATAAGAATAAAAATAATACCGTTGAGCAAAAAAACAATCATTTCCCATATAGAATTAGATTGCGTACGTCCTTGGTAAGACAATACTTCTGAAGATTTCCAAGAGGTAACCAATCCTGTCGTAACCACAGCAAGCACTCCGGAGACCTGAAAATTTTCTGCAATAGGATATGAAACAAAAGGAATAAGCAGGAGAAGTGAACTTTCAACAATTGAGTTGTTGTGTATTCTTTTTAAAATAATACAAAGTAGATAGCCTAATACGAAACCAATTGCAACACCACCGGATACAACCAATAAAAACTGAAGTCCAGCTTTCCAGAATACAAATCCGGTACTTACTGCGGCAGCTAAAGCGTACCTGTAAGCAATAAGCGCGGAAGCATCATTCACAAGACTTTCGCCTTCCAGAATAGTAATAATACGTTTATTAAGCCCAACTCCCTTAATAATACTGGTGGCAGAAACAGCATCAGGTGGAGAAACTATTGCTCCTAAGATAAATGCTACTGGCCAGCTCATTCCCGGAATAAAGTAATGTGCAATCACAGCAACGGATATTGTTGTAAATAAGACAAGCCCCACAGCAAGTCTGGATATTGGTCTTATTGACCTTTTAAAATCTTTCCAGGAACTATTCCATGCAGCCCGAAATAATAAAGGAGGTAAAAAAAGGAGAAATACCATCTCAGGTTGCAATTCAATATGTGGAAGACCCGGGATAAAACCTAGCAGCAAACCTATAAAAACAAGCAAGATCGGATAGGGAATTTTTTTTATCTTGCCGGATATTGCCGAAATACAGATTAATGTGGTAACTATAAAAATTACAGGTTTTAAATCTATCATAAATTAAACATTCAAAATCAGTGTTTTATCACTATTAATTAAAAAAAACCAAATAATACTTTTTAGAGAATGCAGTAAAATTCTAAGGCACTGGCAACAACTCTATTTTTATTTTCTTTATTGAATCAGCCTCCAATTCCATTATCGTAAAGACAACATTATAAAGCTTTAGCTGATCACCAACCTTAAATGATTGATGCAACAACCCTGAAAACAGCTCAGCAATGGTAATATATTTCATTTCATATTCTCTCATCCACTCAAGTGATAATTCTCTCCTGATTCTCTGGAGGTGTATAAAACTATTTGCGATCCATGTATTATCATTTAACTTATAAAAATATTTATGGTAGTCTTCACGTTCCGGCATATCTCCGAAAACACCTTCCATAACATCCTGCATCGTAATAATACCTAAAAATTCAGTCTGTTTTTCCATAACCAGACCAAAGTCGTGATTCTTTTCTTTAAAGGCGAGAAAAATATCCTTAACCAATGTTTCCGGTGTAATTATAAAAGGAGAACGTATAAGGTTCTGCCATGGGATATTAATTTCCAAAAAGAAATCTTTTATTGTAAGCACACCAGTTATTTTGCCTGTTTTCTCGTCAAGTACAGGAAAATGAGAATAAGGCTTACGTTTTATAAAATCAGTCACCTTTATTCTGCTTGCACTATAAGATATTACTTCTACAATAACAGCAGGTTTCATTATTTGCTCTGCGATAAGTTCATCATATGTAAAGATATTTTGATGCAAAAC
This sequence comes from Chryseobacterium echinoideorum, assembly GCF_007474535.1. Taxonomy (GTDB): domain Bacteria; phylum Bacteroidota; class Bacteroidia; order Flavobacteriales; family Weeksellaceae; genus Chryseobacterium; species Chryseobacterium echinoideorum. Next base: position 300,178 of record NZ_VKNW01000001.1, read on the forward strand.
CAGCTCTTCTTCTTTGAGGATTCCCTGACGATAAGCTATACTTAGCATATTCTTTAGATCACTTTCAGTAATTTTCTGATTTTCACCTTTATGTATATTTAGAAGGTTGAGAAGAAAACGTGTATTTAATGTTAACAATTTCACAAATGGAAATGCGATACGAGAAAACAAAACCAATGAAGGCGCTACCCACAAAGATACTTTTAAAGGACTCTGAAGTGCTATGGATTTTGGAAGTAATTCACCAATGATAATCGTAAGATAGGTTATTAAACCTATTCCGAAACAAGTTGTTATCACACGTAACATCACAGGAGAGAGATTAAAATGCCTGGAAACAAAAGGATCAATCATTTCAGCCACAAACTTTCCTCCGTAGATACCCTCAATGATCCCCAATAAAGTAATGCCCACCTGTACAACACTCAGGAATGACTCCGGATCTTTAATCAATATTTTAACCTTTTGTGCAGCAATATTCCCTGAATCAATCTCTTTTTTAAGTTCGTGTTCTTTTACGGCAATCAGGGCAATTTCAGCTAATGAAAAATAAGCATTGAGAAATATCAGTATTAAAATGACTAAAATAATCATACAGTTAAATTTGCTATAAAATTAATTTATTGACTTATTAGATATTTTATAGTATAGTTATGTTGTAATGTAAAAATCTTGGAATGGGTTCAATTTACATCGAGAAATCTATGACCTATTTAATTTCGCAGCTAAGTCAGGTGGCATATTTTCAGCATAAACACCATAAGCATCAAATAAAATTCCTTTTTTTCCCTGTTTAGAACTGATCGCGTATATGCCACCGCTATCATCCGGCTTTGTTTCCCGTTCAAACCGATAGACTTCATCAATACTAAACTGCTCTGGATGAAGCACAAAATTTGACGAAACACGGTTTATTAGCTCACCATCCTTTATTTCAAGATCTTCTTCATAACCTCGTTTTCTTCAATCATTGATTGCTTCGATGAGGCTTTTACAATTTTTCATATTTCAAATATTAATCATTAAAAAATTATTAAGTACAGGGTTTATAGTTTTTTTTAAAAATAGACATATACATATTTTTCTTTAGGGATAATTTTTTAAGAAGAAACTAGGATGTTTCCATTGTGCAATAAATCAAATATAGTGAATTTAGACTATACTATAAATGTAATTAAAATAACATTTACTATTTTAAAAAGACAATAAAAAAAAACTGATAAATATCTAGCAATGATTACTACAATTATCTTATATTTTTTTTAAGATCATATGTATTTTTGCCATTTCAACAATATAATTTATTGTATAATAACTTCTATGATAAAAAACAATACTTTTGTTTTACAAAATTATTCATAGCTGTTATAATAACTTTTAATTAAACATTAATAATGATATATCAATTAGGTAAAAGATTTTTTATTATTATATGCACTGTTCTGCTGTTTTTTTCTTGTAGAGAAAAAAGAACTAAAATTAGTACAAATGTTAAACTTTTGCAAACATTGGATGAAAAAATAAAAGAAAAAAAGAATTATGAAAACAATAAAAAGAAGAGTATAAAAAAACTTAAAAATGAACTGCTAAAGACGACGAATGACAGTACTATTTACGCTATAAATCATCAAATAGTAGAGCATTATTTGGGATATCAGTGCGATTCCGCTTATCTTTATTCTGATAAAAACAAAGAAATAGCAATAAGAAACAATAATAAGCAATGGTTATATAGAAATCTTCTTCAGAGATCCGTATTGCTTTCAACTACTGGACTTTTTGTAGAGTCTAAAGAAATTTTGGATGATATTGATCCTCAAAATATTCCTAAAGACCTACACTTTCCTTACAATTCTGCTTATGAATGTCTTTATTCTAATCTCATAGATTATACAGGTGATGACAATATTTATGGACAAAAATACCGTGAAAAGCTTGCCATATATTATCATTCTGCATATATATCCATGAAAGAAAATGATCCTTTTTATTATCTTTTTTTAAGCCACAAAAACAGGATCAACGGGAATTGGAATGTGGCAAACGAAAATATTGATAGATTTCTGAATGTAACAAAACCAGGAACAAGACTTCATGCAATCGGCAGTTTTTGCAAAGCGGTAATCGAGCAAAAACTCGGGAACATATCTTCTCAGGAAAAATATCTTATCTACTCTGCAATTTCGGATATAGAATCTTCTACCAAAGAGAACAGATCTTTGCAGGAGCTAGCAATTGTATTATTCCAACAAGGTGATACTGAAAGAGCCTATACTTATATACAGTCTGCACTAGAAGATGCTAATTTTTACAATGCCCGTTTCAGAAATATACAGATAGGAAAAGTACAGCCCATTATTGAAGAAACCTATTTAAACACTATCAATACTCAGAACAAAAAACTCTGGACTTCAATATTCTTTATCAGTTTATTACTTTTGGTATTATTAGGCACTTTATATTTTATATATAAAAATCTTAGAACCATTAAGAGTTCCAAAAATGAGCTCTCAAAAATTAATTCAGATCTCAAAATCCTCAATGCAAAGCTTGATGAAGCCAACCACATTAAGGAAGAGTATGTTGCATTCTTCATCAATCAATGTTCCAGTTATCTTGAAAAATTTGACCGATATAAAAAATTAATGTCCAACAGGCTTTTGAGCGGTCAGCTTCAAAAAGTTTCCGAGATGCTCAATAATAAAAAAAATCATGAGATGGATCTTAATGAGTTATATCAAAATTTTGACCAAGCCTTTTTAAAAATATATCCCAATTTTGTGGATGAAGTTAATAAGCTACTCAGACCGGAAGAAAAATATGAACTAAGTTTTGGCACTCTTAATACTGAACTTAGAATCTTTGCATTAATAAGATTGGGGATAAATGATACCCAACAGATTTCTGATTTTCTAAGATATTCTTTACGTACTATTTATAATTATCGCAGTAGAGTAAAGGCAAAATCAGTGGTTTCCAATGACCAATTTGAAATAAAAATTATGCATATAGGCTCTATTTCTGTTCAATAACATTTACTTTTTATTAATTGATAAAATAATTTAAATAAATGAAAATAAACACTTTATAAATTTATTAACTAAAAAAAAGTTACCTAAAACAACCTTAGCTATAAAGTCTTCGTTTCACGATATATAATTGAAATATATTAGCAACATCCAATTAACTTTTAGTTAACATATTGTTGACAATTGTTAATGATGGCAGATTTCAATTATGCTAAAGCAATATTTATTTTCACGATTTTCTATTACCATTTTTAAAAATAAATGGTATAATAAAAATTGTATTGACATCACTTTTCGTTTTTGCATTACAAATCACTCCGGTAGAAAAAAAGGAATTTTAAAAGGTAATGTAGAAAAATTTTCATCACCTTTTTTTACTCAGATTCTTCGCAGATTAGAGAACATATTTCTTGCAAGTACAAGGAACTGCTTTGTCCATTCATACAATTAACAATATTTTTTAATTAAATCATATTGCTTTTAAAAGAAAAATTACAACTATATAAAACCTTTTATAAATGAATTCAAAATACCTCAAAATTACAGTAGCCATAGCTGCACTATACTTTTCGGGAGATCTTTACGGACAGGAAAAAGATACTTTAAGCGAAAAGAAAATAGAGGAAGTAGTAGTTATAGGTTATGGTAAAGCTAAAGCTAAAGATCTTACCGGTTCGGTATCGGTAATTAATATGAATAAAGCATCAAATCAGCCTGTCGCAGATATAGGGCAGGCGATTCAGGGAAGAGCTTCCGGTGTTACCGTTATCAATTCTGGTGAACCAGGAAGTAACGTTACTTTTCGTATACGTGGAACCGGTACTATCAAAAATAATGATCCACTTATTGTCGTAGACGGTATGCCACTTAACGGAGGTTTAAATCAGATAAATATGAGCGATGTTGAATCAATAAATATCCTAAAGGATGCTTCTTCAACTGCTATTTATGGTTCTAGAGGGGCAAACGGTGTAGTTATTATTACAACCAAAAGAGGAGCAAAAGGAGGAGTTCTGAACTTTGATACCTTTACCGCAGTACAAACCGTTGCCAATATGCCAAAATTTTTAGACGCCTCTCAATATGCACAGCTCAATAATGAAATGCTTACAAATGCCGGACTTTCAACTAATCCGGAGTTTGCAGATCCAGCTTCTTTGGGGAAAGGTACAGACTGGCTCAAAGCGCTTTTTAGCCCTTCTATTATGTCGAGTTACTCTCTTTCATATGGAGATCGTAGCGAAAAAAGTAACTTGTACGTATCTGCAAGTTATTTTAACCAAAAAGGAATGGTACTAAACACTGACTATGAACGATTTATCGTACAACTCAATGGAGATACAAAGATCAAGCCTTTTCTTAAGTTGGGGAACAGTTTAAAAGTACAGCACGATGTAAAGAAAAAGGGAGAATATGATGTAAAAAATACCATGTTATCTTTACCTACCAGATCAATCTATGATGAAAATGGTAACTGGGCCGGACCCGGAACTAACCCAATGCTGTATGGTGATATTGATAACCCAATCGGAAAAGCAAGTTTAGTAGATAAATCTACCAAAGGATATAACCTTCAGGGAAACATCTATGGAGAAGTCGATATTTTGAAAGATTTAAAATTCAAATCATTAGGTGGTGTTGAAGTAAATATTTGGGATGACAGAACATGGTCACCAAAATATCAATGGGGCGTAAAATCTCAGGAAAACTCTTATTTGTATGAGGGAAATAACAGAAGTATCACCTTACTTTGGGACAATACCCTAACTTATGACAAAACCTTTGGAAAACATCACGTCAATGTGGTAGCCGGAAGCAGCTCACAAAGCAATCAATTTAAGTACCTTAATGCATCTGTACAAAAATTTGCCAGTGACAATACACAGCAGATAGACAACGGTACATTACAGCCTACACAACATGGGAATATGTCTGAATGGGCAATCATGTCATACTTAGGACGCGCCAATTACAGTTTTGCAGATAAATACTACCTTACTGCAACGATCCGTAGAGATGGATCATCAAGGTTTGGAAAAGAAAACAGATGGGGATGGTTTCCTTCTGCTGCTTTTGCATGGAGAATTTCTAATGAAAACTTTTTGAAAGATTCAAAAACCATCAATAATCTAAAACTTAGATTGGGATACGGGATAACCGGTAACCAGGAAATTGGCAACTACAGTTTCTCTTCATCTTATAATACCTATCTGTATAACTTCAACAATACTTATGTAGGTGCTGTACTTCCAACCATGCTTCCTAACCCGAATGTAAAATGGGAAGGGCAAGAACAGTTTAATGCCGGGATTGATCTTGATATGTTTAACAACAGAATTAGCCTTATCGTAGATGGTTATATTAAAAATACCAACGATATGCTTGTGCCCATGTCTGTACCTGTAACTTCAGGATACTCTGATGTTTATGTACCTTATACGAATGCGGGTAAAATTCAGAATAAAGGTATAGAGGTAACTTTATCAACTAAAAACTTTTTGAAAACAGACTTTAAATGGTCTACGGATTTTGTTTTTTCCTATAATAAAAATAATGTAGAAACTATCAATAGTGAAAATCCAATTTTAGTATCAAACACAGGTTTCAACAGCACTATAGGGCTTATTCAAGCAGGCTATCCTGTGAACGTATTCTACGGATATGTTACAGATGGTATTTTTCAAAATCAAGCTGAAGTAAACGCACATGCAGTACAAACACCGGGAACTAATTATGCTACGAGTACAGCTCCGGGAGATATCCGTTTCAAAGACCTAAATAATGACGGAGTTATTAATGACAAGGATCGTACATTCATCGGAGATCCCAATCCCAAATTTACATTTTCATTAAACAATACATTCACATATAAGAATTTTGATTTAACTATTTTCTTACAAGGATCCTATGGAAATGACATTTATAACGCCAACAGAATGTACACAGAATCTATGTCGGTGATTCAAAATCAAAGTACTGCTGTATTGGGTAGATGGAATGGCGAAGGAACTAGTAATTTTATACCTAGACCTATTTTTGGAGATCCCAATCAAAACTCTAGAGTAAGTGATAGATACATTGAAGATGGATCGTACCTTAAACTCAAAAACATTAATTTGAGTTATACTCTTCCTAAAGGAGTTTTCGGAGAAAATTTGAATATGGTAAAAATATTCCTTTCTGCACAAAACCTTCTTACCTGGACGAAATATTCAGGATTTGACCCTGAAGTTCCAGTAAATGGAATTGATAACGGAACTTACCCTATTTCACGAACAGTTTCTTTAGGACTAAACATAGCATTTTAAAATTTAAAAAAAATGAAAAATATAAAAATAGCAATATTTGCACTTCTTACCCTTACCTTGGTTAATTGTAGTGATGATTTTCTAGATAAAGTACAACCAGACACTATTAATACAGGAAACTACCCACAAACAGCTGAAGAATTGGTAACGGTAGTTAATGGTGCCTACCAACCTCTACAGCGCCCAAAACTTTACAATATGAGGATGTGGACCAGTGACATCTTTGCAGGAAACAGCATTGTAGGAGCTGGAGGCGGTGATGATGGGATAGAAACTACACAGCTTGCTAATTTCGTAGCAAGTACCGATAACCCTGGTGTACTAGATCTTTGGAGAGGACCATGGCCAGGAATTCTTTCTAGCAATATTATTATTAAAATTGCTCCTACTCTTAATATCAGTGAAGATATTAAAAACAGATCATTAGGTGAAGCTTATTTTTTAAGAGCTCATTACTATTTCATTCTCGCCAGATTTTTTGGAGATGTTCCTTTAATTACCGAGCCTCAAAATGCTGAAGGTGACCTCTATCCGGCAAGATCCCCAAAATCAGAAGTGTATAATCTTATTATCTCTGACCTAGAAAAAGCGATTGCCATGCTTCCTTTAAAATCTGAATACAGTAATGCAGACAAAGGAAGAGCAAGTAAAGGAGCAGCAATGGGAGCTTTAGCAAAAGTATATTTAACCTTAGGAAACTGGCAAAAAACAGTAGATTACACTACACAGCTAGAAACAATGGGTTACACTCTTAATTCTGACTATTCTGATAATTTTAATGTAAATACAGAAAACTCAATAGAGTCTCTATTTGAAGTGCAATATGCATCCAATGGAGGATATGATTTCTGGGGCGACCAAAATCAGGCATCTTGGGCAAGTACATTTATGGGGCCAAGAGGTTCTAATTTCGTCGGTGGCGGATGGGGTTGGAATCAGCCTACACAAGAATTTGTAAACAGTTATGAAGCAGGTGACATACGAAAGGCAAAATCTATATTTTATACAGGTTGCCCACAATATGACGGTAAAGATTACAGTGCCACCTATTCACTCACAGGATTTAATGTAAGAAAATTTGTTGTTCCACTTTCTGCATTCCCATCTTATGATAACAGTCCTCTTAATTTCCCGGTAATGAGATATTCCGAAGTTTTACTGATGAAAGCAGAAGCTTTAAATGAACTTGGGCAAACTACTCAGGCAGAAGCTCCTCTTAATTTGGTAAGAGCAAGAGCCGGGCTTTCTCCTGTTTCAGGTCTAAATCAGACCGCTTTCAGAGAAAAAGTGCTTCACGAAAGAAGAATGGAACTTGCTTTCGAAGGACAAAGATGGTTTGATCTTATCAGAGTAAATAATGGGCAGTACGGACTCAACTTTCTTCATTCCATTGGTAAAACCAATGCTACAACCAAGCATTTACTTTTACCGGTACCGCAGATTGAAAGAGATAGAAATCCAAATCTTACCCAAAATCCAGGATATTAACATCATATTATATTTTTTTAATGCGCCATGTTTTTTGCGTGGTGCATTTTTGTAATATAAATGACCAACTGAAACAGTCTATAATTATATCAGGATAATATAAAATTGGCTTTTTTAGCCATAGTAATACATTGATTTTATGAAAAATATAATATTAGCTTTCTTTTTAACATGCTTTTCATCGACTTTTTTTCATGCAAGTGAAGTTTTGTCTTATTCAAAAAAAGGGAATCAGGTAATTTTTAATTGTAAGGACGGTTCCAAATTATCCTTAACCATCAACAGCAATGCTGTTGTAAAAATATGGTACGACAAATCCGGAAAGCTCACCCGAAGCAATCCGTCTTTTGCGGTCGTTAATGATAAGCTTGAAAATATGGGTGAGGTAACTGTTAACGAAGAGACTTCCGCATACGAGATTTTTACATCAAAACTTCGTATACGGATCAACAAAAACCCCATGCAGCTTCAGATTTTTGATAAATATCAGAAGTTGATTTTCAGTGATTTCAAAGATCAGGGACATGTTTCCGATGCAAAAGCCGTAAAAGCTTACAAGGTTTTGCGCAACGATGAGCAGTTCTTTGGACTGGGCGAAAAAACCGGGACGCTGAACCGCAGAGGCAAGAACTACAAAATGTGGAACAGCGACAAGCCTTGCTACAGCGTTACCGAAGATCCCATTGCCAAGAGCATCCCATTCTTTATGAGCAGTTACCGCTACGGGATTTTCCTGGATAACACCTATAAATCCGAATTCAAATTCGGTACTGAGTCGCAGGACTATTATTCTTTTGAGGCTCCGGATGGCGCTTTCGTGTATTATTTTATTTATGGTAAAGATTACAAAGAAATTCAGCAGCAATATATTGCATTAACGGGACAACCAATTATGCCTCCAAAATGGGCGCTTGGTTTCGCGCAAAGCCGTGGACTTTATACAAAAGAGAATCAGGCACTGGAAGTGGCGGCAGAATTCCGTAAACGCAAAATCCCGATTGATATTATTTATCAGGATATCGGCTGGACGCAGAACCTTCAGGATTTTGAATGGCGAAAAGGCAATTACACCGATCCCAAAGGAATGCTCAAAAAACTGAAAGCGAATGGTTTCAAAATGATTGTTTCCCAGGATCCCGTGATTTCTAAAAAAGATAACAAACAATACCTCGAAGCCAATAAGTTAGGCTATTTTGTGAAAGATGTCCGTACAGATAAAGCTTACGAAATGCCTTGGCCATGGGGCGGCAATTGTGGCGTTGTTGATTTTACACTGCCTGCAGTGGCCGACTGGTGGGGCAAATATCAGCAAAAACCATTGGATGACGGTATCAGTGGTTTCTGGACCGATATGGGCGAACCAGCCTGGAGTAACGAAGAAGATACAGACCGTCTCAATATGAAGCACCATCTCGGGATGCATGATGAGATCCATAATGTTTTTGGATTAACCTGGGACAAAGTGGTAAAAGAACAGTTTGAAAAACGCAATCCCAACAGACGTATTTTCCAGATGACACGTTCTGCCTATGCAGGTTTACAGCGTTATACATTTGGCTGGACCAATGACAGCGGAAACGGAAACGATGTTCTCGACGGCTGGGCACAGATGGAAAATCAGGTCGCTGTGGGAATCTCTGCCGGATTAGGCGGAATTCCGTTCTGGACGACCGATATTTCAGGCTATTGTGGTGACATTACAGACTATCCGGCAATGGCAGAACTCTATACAAGATGGATGCAGTTTGGTGTCTTCTGTCCGCTAAGCCGTGCACACCACGAGGGCGATAATGCTGTAGAACCATGGATGTTTGGCGAAGTAGCAGAGAAAAATACAAAAGCTGCCATCGAGCTGAAATACCAGTTGTTTCCTTATCTTTACACCTACTCTCGTAAAGCGCACGATACCGGACTGCCGATTACCAGAGGATTGTTTATGGAATATCCTAATGATACAGAAGCGGCAAAGATTGATAATCAGTTTATCTTCGGAGAAGAGTTACTGGTTGCTCCGGTTCTCAAAAAAGGCGAACGTGTAAAAAGAGTTTACCTGCCCGATGGCGAGTGGATCGACTTTAATGATAAAAAAACAGAATATCTCGGTGGCCAGACTGTGGCTTACAAAGCTCCACTTAATACAATCCCGATTTTTGTAAAAAAAGCATCCATTATCCCAATGATGCCTGTGATGCAGTACATCCACGAGAAAAAAGATTATCCTGTTTTCTTTCATATTTTCCCGAATTATGAAGATGAAAAAACAAGTTTCAGCCTTTATGAAGATGATGGCGAAAACCAGGATTACCTGAAAGATATTTTCTCGAGAACCAACATTGTCTGCACCACAAAAGCCGCAGGTTACGATATCGAAATCTCGCCGGAGGACAAAGGTTTCCACCAGTCGGACAAAAGGAATTTTGTTTTGAGCATTTTAACAGAGCAAAAACCCAAAAGCGTTTTGGTCAACGGAAAAGAAATCTCTTTCTTCGCAGTTGATGCGCTGGATATCGAAAAAGATACCACCAAAACCCAATGGAGCTGGGACGAAAAAGGAAGCAAGCTCCTCATCAAAATACCTGATAACAGAACTAAAATAAATATTAACGTTAATAATTAGTAAATGAAGAAGTTTTTTTTAATTGTAGCATTATTTCTCGTTGGGCTCGTCGCGGCTCAAAAACTCCAGTCGCCAGACGGAAAATTCGTCATGAATTTTTCTGTTCAGAACGGTGGCTATCCTTCCTATCAGTTGAATTATAAAGGAAAAGAGATTGTAAAACCGAGCAGGCTTGGGTTTGTCCTTACAACCAAAGATGCTCAGGCAAACGATCCTCGAAATTTTTTAAATAATAATTTTGAAGTTGTTGGCTCAAAAACAGCCACTTTCGATGAAACCTGGCAACCGGTTTGGGGCGAGGAAAAAAGCATTAGAAACCATTATAACGAGATTTTAATCAGTCTTAAACAAAAAGGGACAGACCGCTTAGTAGATATCCGTTTCCGTTTGTTTGATGACGGTTTGGGTTTCCGTTATGAGTTCCCTCAGCAAAAGAATTTGGTTTACTTTACGATAAAAGAAGAAAAAACCCAGTTTGCTATGACGGGCGACCACACGGCTTATTGGATTCCTGGGGATTACGATACGCAGGAGTATAACTATACAACGTCTAAACTTTCCGAAATCCGTGGGTTGATGGAAAAATCTTATGAAAAAGGGAATGTTTCCCAAACTTCATTTTCGCCAACAGGTGTTCAGACTTCATTAATGATGAAGACTAAAGACGGTGTTTATATCAACCTTCACGAGGCTGCTTTGATCGACTATTCTTGTATGCACCTGAACCTTGATGACAAAAATATGGTTTTTGAATCTTGGTTAACACCGGATTCTCACGGAGACAAAGGCAAAATGCAGGCGCCACGCCACACACCTTGGAGAACGGTTATCGTCAGCGATGATGCACGAAATATTTTGGCTTCCAAAATGACTTATAACCTGAATGATCCAAGCAAAATCACCGATACATCTTGGATTAAACCAACCAAATATGTTGGCGTTTGGTGGGAAATGATTTCCGGTAAAAGCAGTTGGGCTTATACCGATGAATATCCTTCCGTACAGTTGGGAATTACCGATTTCACAAAAGCAAAACCAAACGGAAAACACGGTGCCAACAATGCCAACGTAAGAAGACACATAGATTTTGCTGCTAAAAATGGTTTCGATGCTGTTTTGGTAGAAGGCTGGAATACCGGTTGGGAAGACTGGTTTGGTAATGACAAAGATTATGTATTTGATTTTGTAACGCCTTATCCCGACTTTGACATTGTTGCATTGAATGCCTATGCCCATTTAAAAGGCGTAAAACTGATTATGCACCACGAGACTTCCGGATCTATCAGAAACTACGAGCGTCATATGGATGCAGCTTACAAACTAATGAACAAATACGGTTACGATGCTGTGAAAAGCGGATATGTAGGAAACATCCTGCCTGTAGGCGAAACACATTACAGCCAATGGACGAACAACCACTATCAATATGCGATAGAAAAAGCTGCGGATTACAAGATTATGGTTAATGCTCACGAGGCGGTTCGCCCAACAGGTATTGCGAGAACGTATCCAAACCTTATCGGGAATGAGTCTGCTAGAGGAACAGAATATCAGGCTTTCGGTGGTGAAAGAAACAATCCAAACCACGTGACTATTTTGCCATTCACCAGATTAATTGGTGGTCCAATGGATTACACGCCAGGGATTTTCCAGATGGATGTAACTAATGGTTCCCACGTTAATGCAACTATCGCCAACCAATTGGCACTGTATGTTACCATGTACAGCCCATTGCAGATGGCAGCAGATTTCCCTGAAAACTATGAGAAATTTGCGGACGCTTTCCAGTTTATCAAAGATGTAGCTGTGGACTGGGATGAGAGCAAGTACCTGGAAGCAGAACCGGGACAATACATTACCGTTGCCAGAAAAGCTAAAGGTTCTGACAAATGGTTTGTAGGGAATGTAGCAGGTTACACGCCATTTACATCAAAAATTTCCCTGGATTTCTTAGATGCCGGTAAGCAATATATCGCAACCATTTATTCTGATGCTAAAGATGCAGATTACCTGAAAAATACGCAGGCTTATAACATCCGCAAAGTGGTGGTAACTAAAAAATCAAAACTGGAGCAGGTGTCTGTTGCAGGTGGAGGTTATGCCGTCAGCATTGTTCCTGTAAAAGATAAAGCAGAAATAAAAGGCCTTAAATCATTGTAATAAAGTCTTATAAAGAATTTAGTAATGGTTTAAAACCTTAATCAATTGATTATTACTTCGGCTCCGCTTAGGTTGACATTTTGATATTTTTTATGATAGATGGTCAGGTTAAACGGAGCCGTTTTTAATATAAAATTAAAGCAAACAAAAGCTCAATATTATAATTAATAAAAACTGAGATATGAATAAAAGATTCGGGATTACACTTTTTTTGGTTTTATTTTTAACGGTCAATAGCTTTGCGCAAAGCCAAAAATCGCTGTGGACTATAGAAGCCAAAAATCCGGATAATTACGTCGGTGCGCCTATTGCCAGCGGGAAAATAGGGATTGTTCCCTGGAAAGAGCCTTTCTCTGTGCAACACGTGATGCTGAATCACGTTTTCGATATTGGTGATGCCGGTGTTAATCAGGCATTGCAGGGCATCAACCCATTTCATCTTGAACTGTTTCTTGATAAGCAAAAAGTAGAGATGAGCTCCATCAAACAATGGAAGCATTCTTTGGATTTAAAAAAAGCGACGCATACCACATCATTCATCATTCCCGGAAAAGCTGAAGTCCGCTATACGATTACGGCTTTACGCAATCTGCCTTATTCCGGATTAATCGAGGTTGAGATTAAGGCACTGGATCAGATTCAGATGCAATGCTTTAATCAGATGGATATTCCCAATTCATACATCGATGTTAATAAAAGATTGATCGAAGCCAATGTAGGACTGGATGGCGGAAAAGAAATGATCCTGCAAGCCGAAGCCCAATCTGCCCAGAAAGCCCATAAAGTGGTAGCATCGTCAGAATTTTTGTTCGATCATAAAAAACTGACATTCAGAAATGAAGATCAGGTTAAAAATAGCATCGAGGGAAATTTGAAAAAAGGTGAAACCGTCAAGTTTTCATTGGTAGGTTCTATTTGCACTTCCCGAGATTTTAACGACCCAAAAAGTGAGTCCGAGAGAGAAGTAATCTATGTTTCTTACTTGGGGACAGACCGTATTCTGAAAGAGCATTACGCCCTTTGGGAAGAACTTTGGAAAGGCGATATTGAGATTGAAGGCGATGATGAAGCCCAACTGGTGGCAAGATCGGCTTTGTTTAATCTGTATTCCAACGCGTTGGAAAATTCGAGGTTGAGCATTTCTCCGATGGGATTATCCGGGACGTTTTATAGCGGTCATATTTTTTGGGATTCGGAAATCTGGATGTATCCGCCGATGTTGTTTATGAATCAGGGCATTGCCAAATCGATGGTTGATTACCGCACAGACCGCCTAAAAGCAGGCGAAAACAGAGCGATGTCTTACGGCTACAAAGGTGCGATGTATCCTTGGGAATCGGATGATAAAGGTGAAGAAGCAACACCAATTAATGCGCTCACAGGTCAGTTTGAACATCATATTACGGCAGATATTGGCATAGCTTTCTGGAATTATTACCTGATGACCCAGGACAAAGACTGGCTAACCAAAGAAGCTTATCCTGTTATGCAGAAAATTGCAGAATTCTGGACTTCCAGAGCCAGCAGAAACGAGGACGGAAGCTATTCTATCAAATACGTGATTGGTGCTGATGAATATGCCGAAGGTGTGGACGATAATGCCTATACCAATGCTGCTGCTAAAAAAGCCCTGGAATATGCTGCCAATGCCGCTGTAATTGTTGGGAAAACCGCTCCTAAAATCTGGAAAGACATCAGTGATCATCTGGTGATTACCAAAATGAGCAATGGTGTAACGCAGGAGTACAAAGGCTATAAAGGCGAGATGATTAAGCAGGCAGATGTCAATCTTTTGGCGTACCCTTTGGGAATTATTACCGATGCCAATCAAATCAAAAAAGACCTCGAATATTATTCTGCAAAAGTGGATAAGGACCACGGTCCGGCAATGACATTTTCGGCTTTTTCCGTACAATATGCAAGATTAGGCGATGCGGATAAAGCGTATGCGATGTTCAAAAAAGCGTATCAGCCCAACCAAAGACCGCCGTTTGGCGTTTTGGCAGAAACACCATCCAGCTCCAATCCGTATTTTATGACGGGAGCAGGTGGTATTTTGCAAGCCTTCATCAACGGTTTCGGAGGACTTGATATTACAGAAATAGGAATTATACAACACAAAACTGTTCTTCCTAAACACTGGAGAAAGCTGACTATAAAAGGTGTGGGCCCAGAAAGGAAAGATTTTACTGTTTCGCAATAATTTAATTAAAGATAATAACTTTAATGTATGGGCATCAAACCAAAAAGTACATTAATAATGAAAAGCGAACAAAAAGTCTTAAATAAAAGATTCTAAAGCAATTTCAAACATATTAATGTTATTAAACCTGTTGTGCATTTAGGAATTAAACAATAAAAGATTGTTCATTTGGTTCAAAAATCGTATATTTATTTGACTACCAATCATTTAAATACATGAACAATCTTATTCAAAACTACAAAATTATTTTAGAAGAATTGATAAATACTTGCAGTCATATTAAGACTAAACCTCAGATCAGAGTTCCAAAACTTTCTGATTTACAACTTGTAGCTTTAAATATTACAGCAGAATATATGTCGATAAACTCTGAATTACAACTGTTTAGATACATTTCAAAAACAGAATTAGAACAAAAAATAGAAAGAAGCGTTTATAACAGAAGAAAGCGAAAATTGTTTTTCTACTTAGAAGAAATACGCAGAGTTTTGAGTGCAAAGTTTTCTGATTTTACAGATGTTTTCGTTGTTGATTCAACACCATTGGAGATATGTAAAATAAGTAGGGCAAATCGCAGTGGAATTTGTTCCACAGAAAATATTCGTCCGGAATTTGGATATTGTGCTGCACAAAAAACACGATATTTCGGCTATAAATTACATGCTGTCTGCGACAAAAACGGTGTTTTTCATTCCTTCGATTTTTCTCCGGCAAACGTTCATGACATAAATTATCTGAAGGATATAAAAGAAAACTTCAAAAACTGTTTACTGATAGGCGACAGAGGATATATTAGCGAAAAATTAAGGGTTGATCTGTTCAATTACTCAAACATTAAACTTTCTGTTCCAATGAGAAAAAATCAACATGAATTTGTATCGTTTTCGAAAGTAAAATCTAAAATTAGAAAACGGATTGAAACAGCAAGAACTGGTTGGCAAAAGGCAGAAATACCAAAATAACAAAACCGTTTATTCCCTCCTAATGCAGTATGCAGCAGGATTTGGAAAAAGTAATATCATTGGCTGGACAGCACTCCAACTCAAAGACCTCCGCAAAGAGGGTGAATATGTCTATGATAAAGTGATGTTGGTAGTGGACAGGTTGCAGCTTCGAAATCAGTTAGATTCCAAACTGCACAATATGAATATTCAGAAAGGAATGTTCATTGAAGCTACTGACAAGAAAAGTTTCATGACTGCCCTCAGCAGTGACAAACGCATAGTGATTGTAAACCTACAAAAGTTCACTTCAGTTGATAAGATTCTGGATTCTTCTGTAGTGAAGAAGCTAACCAAAATGCGAATTGCTTTTTTGATTGACGAAATCCACAGAAGTAATAGTGGTGTACAGCATGAAGAAATGATAAGCGTGTTTGACGAACTACAAAGCAGCTTCGATCAAAGTAAAGATTATCAACAGAAACAAACAAAAAAGAATCTCATCGTAGGTTTCACCGCTACTCCTAGCGACCATACGCTAGCCCGTTTCGGAGAATTTAATAAATATGCGGAATCTGAGAAAATCTGGATTCCTTTCGATAGCTACACCATGCGGGAAGCTATCGAAGATGGATATATCCTTAATCCAATTAAAGGGATAGTACCTGTTTCGGCAAAAATGTATTTTGAGATTCCTGACAACGAACTGGAGGGTTTTGAAAGTGATTTGGGTTACGGCTTTGAAGAAATACCAGATGATACCGATACTGGCATAGATGAATACGGAAAGAAATATGCCATCCGTAAAAAGAAAATTTATCTCAATACACAGCGTATTGAAGCCATATCAAAGTTTATTGTACAACGATTGGTGAGCTCTGTTTACCACAACATCAGAGGTTCAGCCAAGGCAATGTTGGCCGTTTCTTCTATTCCGGCGGCGATCAAGTACAAAGGTTTCATTGAAAAGCACTTTGCCGAAATTGTAAAGGAGAAGAAATACGAACGCTTTGAGGAAGCTCCTATCTACATTGTTTATTCAGATAGCCAGGAACACCGAAGCGCAAGCGGTCTTAATGGAGGCTTGAGCGAAGAAAAAGTACTCCAAAACTTCGCCATTAAAAAGAATGGCTTAATAATCGTGGTTGATAAGCTGCAAACAGGGTTTGATGAACCGAAATTACACACTCTCTTTTTAGACAAAGAAATTAGAGGTATCAATGCTATTCAAACTATTTCAAGAGTCAACAGAACCACTAAGAATAAGAACGACTGTAAAATAATTGATTTCTCATACAAGAATGTCAATGTAAAGAATATTAAAACAGCCTTTGAGCATTTCAGTAATGTAGTTGTATCTGATTTTGACCCATTAGGTGATGAAGAAAAGTTGGAAGACTTGTACAAAGAATTGAATACACATTCAATATTTAAAACTCATTTTCCAAAGTTTAAAGATTACCACATTTCAAACCCTAATGTATCACTTATTGTCGCTCTGGAAGATGCATTGGACGAATACATCCGCAATCAAAAAGACGAATCCAAAAAGCTCAAAGAAAAAGTATTAGGATATTTCAAAATACTCAACCTCATCGAGTTTGTCATCCACATAGACCCAAGGTATAATGAGAAGTTATTGTTAGACTTTTGGCGTAAGTACAATATGCTCTATAATCAAATAAACAAACAAGATGAGATTATTGATGATGTTGAAATCTATTTCGATAACCGCATCGGAATCATCGCACCCAAGGATCTGAAGGAAAATGATAACAAGCCTAAGAATCCAAACCCGACCAATCCAGGCCAACCCAATAAATACAAGTACAACATTCTTAAAGTCATTGAGAAACGTAATCAGGAAGAAGAAGCTATTGCAGAACTAATAACAGATTTTGAGAAGAAAATAACCTCCCTATTTGTATTCATCAAGCAGGATGAAATTGGTCAGCGTCTTATTGCAAAAATCAATGATGATGGCTCTGCCTTTTCACAGGACGAAATCTACTTAGACTTCACAAAGATGTATCGTAAGTTCACTCTTAAGAATAAAGACTTAGGAGATTTCTTCATTCGTGAAACGAAAGATATCCTAACACAGCTCTGTGATGATTTCGAAAGAACCTTACAAGAAGGTCAGAAGCAAAAGCCAATAAAAGAACAAGTAGAAGGTCACATCTATATTGATACAGTAAATATACAGCTGGCAGAATCTGTATTTGAGGCTTATGCTTCCTTTGCTGAGGCTTTGGGTTTCATCCTCACGGATGAAGGAACATTTGAAAAGGGCTCTTGGATAAAGAAGGGTATTAAAATGGTGCAGGATTTTTTCAAGAATGAAGAAGTAAAGGAAATCTACCAGAAAGGAAAACGTAGCTTAGAGCTCGCACATATTGAAAAAGTACAGTCCGAAATTGATGGTCTTAAAGTAGGTGCAGCTGCACAGTTATTGGCGAGCGTGAAGGATACTCCGAATGTAGTTTTGAAATTAGGGTCTATTGTAATGATAAAAGCAGTTACAAATGGCCAGGAACAAATACTAATCTTCGATCTAACAGACGAACAACGTCAGAACCTTGAAAAGAATGTTTTTCTTTTGAATCAACCTAATGAACTATTAAAATATTTAAATGAAGGATAAAATGATACGAATGGATTGTTTTCAATTACTTGACCTAATCTCTAATTTTTCAGCATTTGGTTCTCTATCTATAATTTTATTATTTTTCAGAGTAAAATTTTGATAATAGCCATGTATTTTATTTCAAAAAATGTTTTGAAATAAAATCCTTACTTTTCAATTTCTTTAATAAAATCATATTTTTTTTCTAAGATTGGCTTTTCTGGAAGAAAATCTTGAGGTGAACAACCTAAAGCTTTTGCAATTAAGTTTAAATGAATAATGTTATACTTAGCTCTTTTAGAAGGAGCTTCTATGTCAGCTACAAAAGTTGTACTCTTACCAATAGCCAAGGAAAGCTGTGTTTGGCTAATACTTTTACTTTTTCTAATCTCTTTAATTTTAGAGATAACATATTGTTCAATTTGATCTAAGGAATCATGCATGAACAAATTGACCTAAAAAGAGGTTAAAAAACTAAGGACTATAGTCCATGATTTGAGAATTATTACTATATTTGTAAAATAAGTTACGTATTAGTAACTTTGCGATACTTCATAATATAATAGAAGCTATTGCTTTGAATCTTGATTTGAAAACTGGCACTTTTAAGGAACAAGAGGATAAGTATAAGCTCACGACCTAGGCGTGGGCTCTCTTGTCTGTTCCACGGTATGCCAGTACCACAAATCGGATAATGTAGAGTTCCATGCCGTCTTTTTTTCGCTGTCCGTTAAATTCTACATTTTATTCTAAGCTCGCTTTAAGATATAGTATCATGACACTATACAGTAGGAAGGTACAGCCTATTGCGGCTTTATTGGTTTACTTTTTAAGCTGATAAAACATTTCGGGACATATTTTTTCATTCATATTAACAGATGCTTTCTGGTGCCTTGAGGTCATCTGAAGAAATATCCTTTTGCTTTTTTTTGCTGAAGGGCACTTGGGAAGTGTTTTCTCTTGTAGTAAGATAGTTGAATTTTTTTTGGTTAAGATTTAATTGAAAATAGAATTATAGCTCGTAAAAAGGCTTTTACAAAGTCCTAGAATGATGAAGAATTGGAAAGAGATTAATAGTAGAATAGAAAAGAAATAAGTAAGAAAATAAATAAAGAAAAGCACTTGTTAATTTTAAGGTCTAAAGTCTTAGATTTAGAATGTAATGTTTTAAATGATGGATTTAATTGTTGAAATTATATAATTGAGATTTTAAAAACAGCTCTTCCAGCATTGTGGAGTGGAATTTACAATATGCTGGGAAGAGCCTTATCAAGGAGTTTACTTAAAAACATTACAAAACTATGAAAAAATCCTATTATAACATAGGAAGTATGGGCTGTGTCCTTATGCTGGCTGTTGTGTGCGGTTCAGTGAAGGCTCAGGACAAATTGATCAAAGGGAAAGAGGGAAAGGTTGTGGATTCTTTGCGTTCTTTAGGTTCTGGTGTCGGAGGTGATTCTTTGAGGTTGGGGAATGGTGTTGATGGGCCTGGGAGTAGGAATCGGAATGGTGGTGAGAGTGAGATTGAGGAGGTTATTGTGAATGCTGGGTATTATAAGGTTCGGGATAAGGAGCGGACTGGAAGTATTGCTAGAATTGGGGTGAGGGATATTGAGAATCAGCCGGTGACGAATGTGTTGGCTTCTGCTCAGGGGAGAATGGCTGGGGTTTCGATTACACTGAATTCGGGCGTGCCTGGTGGTGGGTTTGATATTCAGATTCGTGGGAAGAACAGCATTCGGCGTGATGGAAATGATCCTTTGTATATTATTGATGGGGTGCCTGTTTTGTCTGAGACACCGTCGATGTACAGTGCTGGGGTGATTCCGCAGGCTTCTATTAGTCCTTTGAATGCAATTAATCCGAATGATATTGAAAGCTTTGAGGTGTTGAAGGATGCCGATGCAACTGCGATTTATGGAAGTCGTGGTGCAAATGGGGTAATTATTGTGACAACAAAGAAAGGACGGAAAGGGGGAGTTCAATTGAAGTTGAATACTTCTTATAGTTTGAGTCGTGTGGCGAATCGTTTTGATTTGCTGAATACGGAGCAGTATATGAAAATCAGAACTGAGGCTTTTCAGAATGACGGAATTACCAATATTCCTGCTGCTGCGTATGATTTTAATGGAGTATGGAATCAATCGAGGTATACGGATTGGCAGAAGGAGCTGATTGGAAATACGGCCGAGGATTCTGTGGTTCAGTTGTCTTTAAGTGGTGGTTCTGAGGGTTCTTCCTATCTGATCAGTTATGGACATCAGGAGCAGACAACGGTTTTTCCTGCTGATTTTAGGTATAGGACCAATAATCTGACGGGTAATTTTTCTTACAGAAGTCCTGACAGGAAGCTGGAAGTGAGTATGAACAATACTTTTTCTTTTCAGGATAATAATGTTGTAAATGATGATCAGACGCGAAGAAGTCTTATTTTAAGTCCTAATGCTCCGGCTTTGTATAATGCGGATGGTTCTTTAAATTGGGAGAACAATACTTTTACGAATCCCTTGGGTGTTTTTAAGAGTACTTATCTGAACTCAACAAATTTTGTTAATTCTGGGGCTCAGGTTTCCTACAGTCTTTTTCCGTTTCTTTCGGTAAAGTTTAACGGTGGTATTACATATCAGAATTTTGAGGAGTATTCTTTAAAGCCTCATACAATGTACAATCCGGCGGGTGGTTTAACGAGTGCAAATTCTACATCTTTTAAAAATAACAGTTCAGTTTTCAGTTATATTTTGGAACCTCAGCTGGTATCTCAGTATGAATTGAATGATCACCGCTTTGAATTGCTGATTGGGACAACGTTGCAGAAATCTGAAACCAATCAGGGGGCTGTGCAGGGGTATGGGTTTCAGAGTAATGCTTTGATTGAGAATATTGGTGCAGCGACGACTAAGGTTGTTGGTGAGCAGGTGCGGAATCAATATTATTATACTGCGGCATTTGGTAGGTTTAATTACCAGTTCAGAAAGAAGTATATTCTTAATGTAACTGGGAGAAGGGATGGGTCAAGCAGATTTGGTCCTAATAACAGGTTTGGGAACTTTGGAGCAATAGGGGCAGCATGGCTTATTTCTGAAGAGGAATGGATGAAGAATATTCCCTGGCTTTCTTTTGCAAAGATTAGGGGAAGTATCGGTTCTACAGGTAATGACAGGATTGGAGATTATCAGTATCTGAACACCTATACGGTATCCGCCAATATTTACAATAATATTACAGGGCTTAATCCTTCAAGGTTATACAATCCTGATTTTAGTTGGGAGAGAACATTTAAGAAGGAAGCTGCTGTGGAGTTTTCTCTTTTTAAAAGCAGACTGAATTTTTCTGCAGCTTACTACAATAATACTTCATCTAACCAGCTTGTTGGAATTCCTCTTCCTGCTACTACTGGATTTTCTACCATTCAGGCGAATCTTCCGGCCAAGGTTCAGAATACAGGCTGGGAATTAGAGGCTTCCGGGCAGGTTCTAAGGGGAGCCTTTAAATATGATACGTCATTTAACATTTCAATACCCCAGAATAAGCTGTTGGAGTTTCCGAATCTTGAAGGGTCTACTTATGCTAACCAGTATGTGATTGGATATCCAATGACTTTGGTCAAAGTGTATCAGTTTGAGGGTGTTAATTCTTCTACTGGACTTTATCAGTTTACGGATTATGATAAGGATGGTAAGATTACTTCTCCCAATGATAATAAGGTGATTGAGAAATTGGGTGTTCGGTTCTTTGGAGGCTGGAACAACAATTTTAAGTATCGTCAGTGGTCTGCTTCTTTTCTTTGGCATTTTGTGAAGCAGAGAAACTGGAATTATAATCGTCAGATGCTTGTCCCGGGTTCTATGAATAATCAGCCCGTGGAAGTTTTGAACGTCTGGTCTCCTTCTAATCCTTCGGGAATGTACATGCCTTATAGTTCGGGGGCAAACTCGCAGAAGAATGCTTCCCATGTTTTGTTTCAGAATTCAACTGCGGCTGTTGGGGATGCTTCTTTTATAAGATTGAAGAATGTACAGCTTAATTACACTATTCCTGTGCAGAAGTTTGGTATTCGTGAAGCGACTATATATCTACAGGGACAGAATCTCTTAACCTTAACGAAATATTTTGGAGTGGATCCTGAGTTTTTATTGACGGGGTTTCTTCCACCGCTTAAAACGTATTCAATGGGTTTTCAAATTACTTTTTAATGTTTAGTTATTTAATATCTATTGTCTATTTTTTAGAATTATTAAGTGATTCGTATTTGTTTAATCAGTTTGCAAGGGTATGCGTGCTGAGAATTTCTTTATGGGTGCGAAATGCTTGTAATTGAAATGCTTATTGTAAAGTAACCTTTGGCTCTTGCTTAACTTTAAATTTTTGAGAAAAATGAGAAAAAATATAAAATACATAAAATATAGAAACTATAAAATTGCATCGTATTTTCTGATGGTGCTTTTAATGACTGAAATATCCTGCGAAAAGTTTATTGAGACGGATTTTCCAAATAATCAGCTTCCGACAGAGGTTGTGTTTGAAGATGAACAGACTGCCGAAGCTGCCTTAGCTGGTCTTTATGCTTCGTTGTGGAATAATTCTTTGATATCTGGTGGTAGTGATGGCATGGGGGCCTTAATGGGATTATATACTGATGATCTGAAATATGTTTCAACGGCTGGAGCTAATGGTCTTTTGGATCTTGCAAATAATCAGCAGATTGAAACCAATACGGTTGTAAATACAGTATGGACAAATGCTTATCAGCAGATTTACGCGGCCAACAGTATCATGGAAGGTGTAACGAATTCCAAAGCTTTGAGTGCTGCATCAAAGGAAAGGATTAGGGGGGAGGCCTTGTTTGTAAGGTCTGTGTTGTATTTTTATCTGTATCAGGTTTTTGGTGAGATTGCCTATACTGAAACAACAGATTATACGGTAAACAGTAAGCTTTCCAGAATGAACAGTGAGCAGTTTTTGGTTAAGCTTGAAAGTGATATGTCGGAAGCAGTAAATCTTTTACCTTCTTCTTACAGAAATGTGGAACGTATTTATCCCAATAAATTTACGGGATATGTTGTTTTGGCTAAATTGAAAATGCTCCTGAAAAAATGGAATGAAGCTGAATTGCTTTGTAATACAGTCTTGCAATCTTCACAGTTTACCTTTCAGAGTGATATTACGAAGGTTTTTCAGAAAACAGGAACTCATGTGATCTGGCAGCTAAAACCTAAGAACAATAATGACGCTACAAAAGAAGCTTCGTTGTACAATTTTGTAACTGCTCCCCAGACTTTTGCGCTGAATCCAGATCTGATCAATTCTTTTTCTTCCAATGATCTGAGGATGCAAAATTATATAACTGCAGTTCCTTTTAATCAGCAGGTAAATTACCGTTCTTCGAAATACAAGAATTTAGCAGTGAACAATCCTAATGAATACAGCATCATTTTAAGGCTGGATGAAGTCAATTTTATGTTGGCTGAAATATTATCGGAGACAGGTAATGTGCAGGACGCGGTTCCTTTTGTCAACAGATCACGACAAAGAGCGGGTCTGCCTGCATTGTTGATTTCTATGAGCGGTTCTGCTTTTAGAGAAGAATTGGAGAAGGAGAAGCGAAGAGAGTTCTTTGTAGAGCATGGAATGAGATTTTTTGACCTTAAAAGATGGGGGAAACTTGGAGGACTGATTACAGTGAAACCAAGTTGGAAGGGATATCATTCTAATTGGCCTATTCCTCAGAAAGAGCTTTTGATTAATCCTAATTTAAATCCACAAAATAATGGTTATTAGAATGAGTTTTTATAAGAAGGATTTTATGGATAGCATTCGTTATTATTTTGTTTTGCTATTATTATTGTTTTCAGGAATGAGCTGGGCGCAAAAAGAGAATGTACATTTGGAAAAACTGGTGGGACAGGCTGAGGAACTAGATTTTTTGAAGATGTCAGAAGATGGTAAATGGGTTAGCTGGTTAACAATGTATGAGGATAAGCCAACAGTCTACAATTTAAAAAGTACGGATGGGAAAGGAGAAGTAATTCATAGAATGTCCGTAAGCAAGTCTTTTTTTATAGGGAATGAGAGGTTTGCATTTTTGGCAAAGGGTAAGCTCGAGATTGTTAATTTAAAAAACAGGTCTTCGGAATTGATTGACGATGTTGAAGAAATCGAATTGGTTGGTGATAGTGAAATGTTTGTTGTTCATTTTAATAAAAGTAAGAACAGAAGGTTGGAAGTCTATGATTTTAATCTTAAGAAACTCCAAACGTTCAATCACGTCAACCGGCTTTTGATTATGGAAAATACCTTGGTCTTATCTGAGGTGAAGGATGGCTTAAACGATATTTGGAAAGTGGATGGAAAAGGAAAGGAATTGATTGCGAAAACTGAGGGTGAGTTGTTGAAAGTTTGGAAGGGATCGGAAAGTCTGAAAGGGTATTTTATTTTTGAAAGAGTAGGAGGGAAGTATGTTTTCAAACATCATACAAATCCATTGGAAAAGGCTGTGAACTTTGATTTTTTACAAAGCAGCAATTATCATTATGTGAGTATGGATGTATCTTCGGATAAAAAGGCTGTATTTTTGACTCTTATAAGAAATGTTATTCGAAAGGACGAACCTTATGAAATTTGGTATGGGGCAGAGAAAGATTTAAGACATCATATAAAAGACATACAGGTGGAAGATAAAGTTTTATGGTTTCCTGAATCAAATAAAGTTCAAAAATTGGACTCTGTTTTTGAATCTCAAATTGCAGTTGGTTCTAAAGGAGATTTTCTTGCAGTTAAAAAGGATTTGTCATTGGTTGATCATCTTGATAACACTTATAAAAGAAATCCAGATTCTTTGTTTATCTACAGTTCAGGAAATGCTCAGTACTCTTTTTTGAAAATGATTGATGACAAGCTGTATGTGTCTCCTGATAGAAAATGGGTGCTCACCGCTGATGATAATTATTGGTCACTCTATGATTCTGAAACAAAACGTAGTAATTCTACGGGTATTCTAATTTCTGCGATTCCGTATTTTAGGGGAAGGGACAAGGTTTTATGGATTAATGGAAATGAAGTTTGGGAAAGTAACTTAATTACTGGTAAACAAACTGAAAGAATAATTATGAAGGGCAGTGAGATCTCTGTAGTGAACGCAAAATCTGTCAAATTACAGAGTTCAATTCCTAGGGCAATTAACTCAGTGCCTTCTGATCAGGAAATAATTCTTTGTATTGATGAAGGTGATTTGAATAAGAGCTATTTTAAGTATGACAATGGGAAGGTGAAAAAAATGATAGCCGAAACCAGGGACAGAATTAGCAATTTATCTTATAATAAATCATTAGGTTCTTATTCATGGTTCCAGCAAAACTTTAATATGCCTCAAAAAATAGTTTATCAACAAATTGGTAAAAAGGAAAAAACGATACTATCTTCTAATATTAATGATGAAGGTGTAAAAAAGATACAGAAGAAATTGATTTATTATAAAGGTTCGTTAGGTGAAACTCTGACAGCAACGTTATTCTTACCGCCATCCTATAATGAGGAAAAAAAATATCCTGTTGTATTAAATATATATCAAAGGCAGCAGAAAGGGACAACTGAGTTTTTGAAACCTACTTTTAAAAACCAGAAAGGGTTTAATGTTCGGATGCTGTTGGAGTCAGGATATATGGTTGTACTTCCCGATATTTCTTACGGGGAAAAAGGGCCGGGGGTATCAGCATTGCTCTGTATTAATAACATGATGGATGAACTGATTAAAATAAAGCAAGTGGATTCCCATAAAGTAGCTTTGACAGGACAGTCTTTTGGTGGCTATGAGACCAATTTTGTTTCTACGCAAACCAGCCGTTTTGCTACTTTTATATCAGGTGCTTCAATATCAGATGTAATTCACGTCCCGCATTCATTTAACTACAGTTATGGTGGTGCGGATTTTAGAAGATATGAGTACGGTCAATTTGATTTTAGAGGGAAGTTTAAGGATCTGAAGCAAAAATATATAGATAATAATCCTCTGTACTTTGCTGAGAATGTAAGCCGGCCTATGATGTTATGGACCGGAGAAAAGGATCTAAATGTAGATCCTGAGGAAACAAGATCATTTTTTAATGCATTGAGACAGGAAAGAAAATCGGTCTTGGCATTCTTTTATAAAAATGAAGGTCATTCTCTTCGTTCAAAAGTCCTGCAAAAAGATTTTACCTATAAATTTATTCAATGGCTGGATTATTTTTTAATGAGTAAAAAAGATATTGATTGGATTGATAAACAAATGACAAAATAGGGAAAAGATGAAACAAATTACAGGTAGTGTGAATTTAAGCTTCTGATTAACGTTAAACTTTACTATTTATAATCAAATTGTTTTGAATTTTTCTTTTCTCGTCCAGAAAAAGGTATTGTGAAGGCGGATTGTACCCTTGCCCCTTAACGAGCATATTTTGAAATTATTCTGATCGGGATATCTGCTTATCGCAGACTCGCCATTAAAAACTAACGCCGTGTGAAGTATTACTACCAAAGACTTTTGTACAATCTTACCTGAATTGCAGGCGGGTTTTTAAACACCATTGCTTAAGCCGGTCTTTTTAAGGAGCGATTACTAACTAGCTTTTCAAGTTCATTCATATCAAGAGTTGGTTTAAAATGGCAGGTATCTTTTCGGGGCTTCGCGCAGTTGCGCTTTTCCAAGAAAGTTGCGTCTGAAGAATGCGAAATTACTTAAAAAATGTATATTTACATTGCAGACAATGAAACAATTGCGGCTAAGCGGCTGTTGCCTGCAGTGCGTGCTTTGTAGTTAAGTGCTTTTCGAAAAAGGTTTGCAAACTTTATAGCCTTAAAAGTGTTAATTTTATTAGATAAATTTTTCAAACTTAACACGTATCAATAATTTTAAGTGTAACAGAATAGATGTAAAACCGGAACATATGAGTAGAGGATTTGTGAAAGAGGGTGATCAGGAGGAATTCCCGATGATTCCGCCCCGTGCCGATTTACCGCCCGGTACGGTAAACTTCGTTACTGAGTTCGGATACGATCAGTTAGTCGCCGAACGTAATCAAATGATTCACGAGCGTGACAATACCTCGATTTCAGACGAGAATGAAAGTCGCATTGCCGTAAATTTAATCAATGCGAAATTGCAATTGTTACTCGATCGAATTTCGTCTGCGAAAATTGTCAACCTTGCCAAACAACCAAAAAATATAGTTAGGTTCGGTGCTGAAGTGTACTTTAAAGTTGATTCCGATTCCAAAATCCAGCACTATCAAATCGTGGGCGTAGATGAGGCAAATGTTGCAGAAGGAAAAATAGCGTTTACCTCTCCTATTGCGAAAATCTTTATGGACAGAAAGGTCGGCGATCGCGTGACATTGAAATTGGGCAAGGCGGAAAAGCAATTTGAAATTGTGTCGATCAAATACTGATGGATTTGTAAAGTGTCAGACTGTTGATTTGGACTTGGTCGCCAATCGCATTCTGACCAACGTTAAACTTTACTATTGATAATCAAATTATTTTGAATTCAACATCCTTGTTAGTCAGTCCAAATTTAGTGATTGGTTTTTGTATTCTTTTGGCTGCTGCTATTTTTCTTTTCTCCTCCAGAAAAAGGTATCGTGAAGGCGGATTGTACCCCTGCCGCTTAACGAGCATATTCCAAATAATGACGGCGAGCTTTCGGGAGAGTGCAGAAACAGCAGTTGCCCTTCCTTTTTTGTGGCTTAATCTTTTGAAAAATACTGAAAATGCGAGCCTATAGTTGGAAATCTTGTGACGATTGCCACGTTCGATCTTCGAGGTCCGCCAACATGGTTTTTGGAGATGAGCCAAAATTTATCTGAGTCTAAATCTGTATTTTAACGGATTTGGGAAAGGGAAATTATGCCCCAACGTAAAGGAAAACACGCTAAAACCAGAGAAAAACCACCAAAATCACCCACATAAAAAGAGACTCTTCTCGAAGCCTCTTGTATCTCTAAAAAATCTTTCTACGATAACCCCATAATGTCTGAAAAAGCCCAGCAAAAAGCTTTCGAAGGTTCCGTTCAACAGGGTTTTCATCTCGTGTCATTCGGACAAGACGAAAACTTAGTTATTATTGTAAGGTGATATTTTTATCAATTTAGAAATTTTTCTATCCGGATTCTTGGTGGGAAACCTGGCGATAAAATGAGAATATCTTCTTTCGTTCTATCAGGTTTGGTAAAGTTAATTACACCTGTTGTGCATTTAAGAATTAAACGAGAAAAGATTGTTTATTTGCTTTGGAAACCGTATATTTACTTGACTACCAATCATTTAAATATATGGACAGTCTTATTCAAAACTACAAAATTATCTTAGAAGAATTGATAAATACTTGCAGTCATATTAAAACTAAACCTCAGATCAGAGTTCCAAAACTCTCTGATTTAGAACTTGTAGCATTAAATATTACTGCAGAATATATGTCGATAAACTCTGAACTACAATTGTTTAGATACATTTCAAAAACAGAACTGGAACAAAAAATAGAAAGAAGCGTTTATAACAGAAGAAAGCGAAAATTGTTTTCTTATTTAGAAGAAATCCGCAGAGTTTTGAGTTCAAAGTTTTCTGATTTTACGGACGTTTTTATTGTTGATTCAACCCCATTGGAAATTTGCAAAATAAGTAGAGCGAATCGCAGCGGAATTTGTTCTACAGAAAATATCCGCCCGGAATTTGGATATTGTGCAGCACAAAAAACACGATATTTTGGTTATAAATTACATGCTGTCTGCGACAAAAACGGTGTTTTTCATTCCTTCGATTTTTCTCTGGCCAATGTTCATGACATCAATTATCTGAAGGATGTAAAAGAAAATTTCAAAAACTGTTTACTTATAGGCGACAGAGGGTATATAAGCGAAAAATTAAGGGTTGATCTGTTCAATTACTCAAACATTAAACTCTCTGTTCCAATGCGAAAAAATCAACATGAATTTGTGGCATTTTCAAAAGTAAAATCTAAAATTAGAAAACGGATTGAAACAGCTATATCACAACTAAGCGGGCAATTTTTGCTACACATCAATTTAGCAAAAACTTTTGAAGGATTGGCAACCAGAATTACCTCTAAAATCACTTCTTTTACAATGATACAATATCTTAATTTCTTTATATTCAAAAGAAGCTTAAACAAAATAAAAATTAATTTATGCTAAATGCACAATAGGTTTAATATAAATTTCTTTACACGAATTAATTATGGATAAATGAAGTACAGGTTAAAGATTTAAATGTATAAAATAGTACAGATCAACTTTCTAAAATTTTATTTAAATACTCTCTTACTTTTTTCTGAACTCCCACGGAGAAATTGCATTTAAATCACTCCACAAGCCAAGTTTTTTAGTCTTAGCTACTTCCTGTAACTTACCTAATTCTTTATTGTCAGAGAAGTAATGATACCACCAGGCAAATCCTGCTTTTATAAGTTCTTCCGAAAGATATCTGTTGTTATCATAATAAACTTTTGCGATTGTACGACCATATCGGTCTGTATCGGTTTCCACAAATGTAATTTCTTTACAAAAACTGATTGACTTGTGAAATCCTTTGCGTTCTTTCCAAAAGGCTGACCACTTTCGGGGCAGTCCACTTCAGCTAAACGAAGTTTCTTTTGAATGTTTCCTTCTAACAATACGGTAATGGTATCTCCATCACTGATTTTAATGATTTTGCCTTTTGTTTGAGCGAAAAGTATTGCTGAACAAAAGAGGAGTACAAATAAAATTTTTGCTTTCATATTTATTGTGTTTTTAAGTTATGTATTCCTGTTTTAATTTCGTTGAACATATTTTTGATTTCTTGAAACTCTAAATTTTCAACGGTCAATTCTTTCGTATTTATACTTGCAGCAAACTCCCAAATTTCTCTTACTTCCGACCATTCAATTTCGTAAGACTTGTAGAATGATTCATCTGATTTTACTAAACTTGAATTATCGTTTTGTTCAGAATATCGTTTGTAAACAATCCCTTCTTTGGTAACAAAAATGTAAGTTTTTCCGGCTTTTAAATCACTTCGGCTCTCAATAAACTTTCCAATGAAGTAAGTCCCATCGTTGTATGGTGGCATTGAGTCTCCCTCCGCAGGAAATGCTCGGTATTTTCCATTTCTAAGAAACGGTAAGGAGATATGCTGAAGTCCTTCGATAAATTCAGGGTCATCATATCCGTTGATGTAACCCATCTTCGCTTTATGCGTAACCAATTCAATTTTGTTTTCCCCTGTTTTATCAACTTTGATGGGGAGAACAATTCTGTTTTCAGGAAGCTTTACAATTTCATCCAAAGGATATTTTTGAATGTCTATACCGACTAAGAGATCAATGCTGACTTTATGATATTTTGACAATCTTAAAAGTATCTCAATAGGTGGTTCTGAAATACCATCTTCGTATTTTGCATATCGTCCTCTTGTAATAAAAAGTGCATCCGCAGTTTTCTGTTGAGACAAGTTCTTCTTACCTCTTAAAAACCTTATGTTATCTGAAAAAATTGACATTGCTACAAATTAGGTCAACAAATATACAAATTTTGATAAAATATGTATCTAATTTTGTCAAATGAATCGCTCAATCGTACACATGGATTTGGACACATTTTTCGTCTCTTGTGAAAGGCTTAAGAATTCTGAACTGAATAACAAGCCCATTATTATCGGAGGTGGAGATCGTGGTGTTGTGGCTTCATGTTCCTATGAAACAAGATATTTTGGGGTACGAAGTGCTATGCCTATTAAAATGGCTCTGCGGTTATGCCCTGAAGCAAAAGTGATAAAGGGCGACATGGAAATGTATTCCAATATGTCTCACATGGTTACTGAAGTGATTCAGGAACGAGTACCTGTTTTGGAAAAGGCAAGCATCGATGAATTCTATATTGACCTTTCAGGAATGGATAAATTCTTTGGCTGTTATAAATGGACAAACGAAGTTGCAGATGCGGTTACCAAAAATACAGGATTGCCTATCAGCTTTGCTTTATCAAGCAATAAGACCGTTTCAAAAATTGGAACAGGAGAATCCAAACCCACAGGAAGATTTGAAATACAGGCACAAAATACTCAGAATTTCTTGAATCCATTATCGGTTAAAAAAATTCCGATGGTCGGTAACGTAACATTTCAGCTTCTTTCGAGATTAGGGGTAAGAACGATTCATACGCTTTCAGAAATGCCAGTTGATGTTTTACACAGATTGATAGGAAAGAATGGAACTGATTTGTGGAAAAAAGCAAATGGAATCGATGAAAGTCCGGTGATACAATATTCTGAAAGAAAATCAATATCCACTGAAGATACATTTTCACAGGACACCATCGACATTCTCAATGTTAGAAGTATTCTTTCTGGAATGGTCGAAAAGCTTTGCTATCAATTGAGGGCGGAAAAATGGCTGACCTCTGTAGTTGTGGTTAAGATCCGTTACAGCAACTTTGATACTGAAACAAAGCAATGTAGAATCCCTTATACCTCCGCAGATCATACGATTCTTAAATACGTTCTCGACCTTTTTAAAAAGCTTTATACAAGAAGAATTAGGATCAGACTGATTGGAGTAAAGTTTACGGGATTAGTGCATGGCTGCCATCAGATGAATCTCTTTGAAGATACGGAAGAACTTATCTCACTGTATCAGGCGATGGATAATATAAAAAATAGGTTTGGCTCTGCAAGCGTTGGCAGAGCATCAGGATTACTAAGACAATAATTTTATCATGTTTCTGAATTGTCATTCATATCACAGCTTACGTTATGGAACTATTTCTGTCAATGAATTGGTTCAACAGGCTCATGAACATAAATTAAGGACTTTAGCCTTAACAGACATCAACACGATCACGGGAATTTATGAATTCTACAAGCTGTGTAAAGAAAAATCCATCAAACCTATTGTAGGCGTTGATGTGAGAATTGAAAATGAGCAATTTTACATCTGTTTAGCAAAGAAACAATCGGCTATTGGCTCTATCAACAGAATGTTGACAGAGTTTAACTGTGATGGGATTGATATACTAAAAGAGAATCCAAAACTGGATAACACCATAATTATTTACCCTCTGCATAACATTCCTTTGGAACTTTCAGATGATGAATATATTGGCGTAAGACCTGAAGAAATCAACCATCTGATAAAACCCGAATTAAAAAAATGGGTTCATAAGATGGTTATTCTGCAACCTGTAACTTTTAAAACAAATGAAGAATACAAGCTGCACAAGATTCTCAGAGCCATCGATAACAATACCTTAATCACAAAGCTAGAAGTGAATGATTACTGCCAGAAAACAGAAACATTTCATTCAAAAAGCAAATTGTTAAAAGTCTTTGAAAACCACTCCATCATTATTGAGAATACAGCAAAATTGATTGGAAACTGCGGTTTTGAATTTGATTTTTCAACACCGAAAAACAAAAAATATTTTACTGACAGCCGTGAGAATGATTATGCTCTTTTAAGACAATTGGCTTACGAAGGTTTGGAAAGAAGATATTCTAAAGATAATGCTGAAGCAAAAGCAAGAGTAGAGAAAGAATTAGGTGTCATTGACCATCTTAAGTTCTGTGGTTACTTTCTGATAACATGGGATATTATTGAGTACAGCAATAAAATGGGATTCATGCACGTAGGGAGAGGAAGTGGCGCAAATTCCATTGTAAGCTATTGCTTGGGTATTACGGATATTTGCCCTCTCGAACTTGACCTTTATTTTGAAAGATTCCTGAATCTGAACCGTAAAACACCTCCTGACTTTGATATTGATTGGAGTTGGCAGACAAGGGATGTTATCTTGGAATACATTTTTTCAAAATACGGAAAAGACCATGTTGCGTTCTGTGGGACTAATGTGGAGTTTAAATACAGATCAATTTTCAGGGAAGTCGGAAAAGCATTTGGGCTTCCGAAAGAGGAACTGGATATGTTAGCAACAAAATCCGTTTCTGAACATGATGATAATTCGGTTTTTCGACAGGTTCATAAATACGGAAAGCTTTTAGAGAAATTTCCTAACCAGCGCAGTATGCACTCATGCGGAATTTTAATTTCAGAAGAACCCATCACTAATTTTACGGCTTTGGAAATGCCACCGAAAGGCTTTCCTATCGTTCAGTTTGATATGCACGTTGCAGAAGAAATAGGATTTGAGAAGTTTGACATTCTCTCGCAAAGAGGACTGGGAACAATCAAAGATACTGTTGATCTGATAAAAGAGAAAAGAGGAATTGACGTGGATATAAAAGACACCACAATCTCAAAAAACGAGTTAAAATGCAATGAGTTTCTGAGCGTAGGGAAAACCATTGGTTGTTTTTATATCGAATCTCCTGCGATGCGTGGGCTGCTAAGAAGGCTTAAATGCGATAATTACAAAGTTCTTGTTGCTGCTTCATCCATCATTCGTCCGGGTGTTGCACAAAGTGGTATGATGAAAGAATACATTTTCAGGCATAATAATCCTACCCAATTTGAATATTTCCACGAAGTATTTGAAAAGGAATTGGGAGAAACGTATGGGATAATGGTTTATCAGGAAGATGTTATTAAAATCGCTCTCCACTTTGGAGGGCTTTCTGCACCTGATGGCGATGTTCTGAGAAGAGCGATGAGCGGAAAAGGACGTTCTTTAGCTGCGCTTCAGAAAGTGAAAGATCATTTCTTTGAATCATGTAAAGAAATTGGACATCCTGAGCAGCTTTCAAAAGAAGTGTACCGACAGATTGAATCTTTCGCAGGATATTCTTTCTGCAAGGCTCATTCAGCTTCCTATGCGGTAGAAAGTTATCAGAGTTTATATTTGAAAGTGTATTATCCGATTGAGTTCATGGTATGCGCCATCAATAACGGTGGAGGTTTTTACAGAACTGAAGTCTATGTACACGAAGCAAAAATGTCGGGAGCAACCATTGAAAACCCTTGTGTGAATCTAAGCGAGTTTAAAACTACAGTATATGATAAAGACGTGTATTTGGGTTTAATGCACATTGAAAGCCTTGAAGGAAGACTGGCAGAACTTATTCCGATTGAAAGAAAGAATAATGGAGATTACAAATCCTTGGAAAACTTCATTAAGAGAATACCGATTGGAATTGAGACTGTGCAAACTCTAATTTTTATCGGTGCATTTAGGTTTACAGGAAAACAAAAACACGAACTTTTGATTGAAGCAAGGTTTCTCCTGACCAATACTAAGCCTGAATTTAGGCATCTTACTTTACTAGATGAACCACAAAAAGAATACAAATTACCTGTAATAAGTAGACATCCTTTTGAAGATGCTTTTGACGAAATTGAGATTTTGGGTTTTCCGGTTTCATATTCACCTTTTGATTTACTTCAGACCAAATACAGAGGAACTGTGATGGCAAAAGATCTTACAAACCATCATAAAAGACAAGTGAAGATGCTTGCCTATCTAATTTCCCGAAAACACGTACCTACAAAACGGGGAACAATGTTTTTTGGAACTTGGATTGATGCTGAAGGTGAATATTTTGACACAGCACATTTTCCTAACTGCTTAGAGCAATATCCTTTTCAGGGCGGAGGGTGTTATCTTTTGCTTGGTACTGTCGAAGTAGACTTCCATTTTCCAACAATCACAATTCACAAAATGGCAAAGATGCCGATGGTTGCCGATCCAAGATATTCTATGGATAAGGAAA
Organism: Chryseobacterium echinoideorum; assembly: GCF_007474535.1. Classification (GTDB taxonomy): domain Bacteria; phylum Bacteroidota; class Bacteroidia; order Flavobacteriales; family Weeksellaceae; genus Chryseobacterium; species Chryseobacterium echinoideorum. The sequence goes on from NZ_VKNW01000001.1 coordinate 335,239, forward strand.
AAGCTTCAGAAGTAGTAAGGAACCTGAAAGAAGATGTGAGTATGACTTTTAGAAAACCTTATCCACAGGAGCATGAAATTGGGTTACCGAGACATAAAATGAACTAAAATTTTACATAATTAAATTTAGAAATAATGAACCAGTTAAGTTTATTCGACAACGGAGATTTTTATGAATTTCCAAAAGAGCTTTTAGATTTCAAAGAACAGTTTTTATGTATAGAAGAAGCTGATGCTCTTAAAAATCATTTGCTAAAAACAGTTCCGTGGAAACAGAATACTCAGAAAATGTATGATAAGACAGTGTTAACACCTCGATTGACCGCATGGTATGGTGACGGGGAAAAAGCTTATGATTTAGGAGAAAAAGAATATGGAGTTAATTCATGGACTCCGGAGTTGATTGCAATCAAGGAGAAAATTGAAAAATTGTTTAATTATGAATTTAATTCAGTTTTGCTTAATTATTATCGTGATGCGAATGATTCTGTAGCTTGGCACAGAGACAAAGAAAGCAGATATGGAAATCGACCAGTCATTGCGTCCGTAAGTTTGGGTCAAACAAGAAATTTTGATTTTCGAAAGGTTGATAATTATCAAAGTAAATACAGTCTACCACTTCCTAATGGATCTCTTTTAATTATGAAAGGTGAGCTGCAGGGGAAATGGCAGCACAGGATTGCAAAATCTACAACTCCCATGAGAGAGCGGATAAATTTGACCTTTAGATTAACAAGGTCTTTGTAAGAATTAGATGGTTCAACCTACCAACCTGTAGAAATACTACAAGGTTCAATCAATAACCTGTAAAAAATAATATAGGGCTTAATCTTGAACCTATTAAAAATAATGGAAGGTTTAATTAAATACCTGTAAAGAATAATGCAGAGTTCAATCACTTACTTATAAAAAGTACTGCAAGGTTCAACATTCAACCTGTGAAAAATAATGTAGGGTTTAGTCACCCACCTGTAAAAAATACTACAACGTTCTGCACCTAACCTATTAAAAATAACGCACGGTATTTATTTTATACTACGAAAATCAGACTTACAAAATTCAGCATTAATAGTCAGTAATTTATTAAATTAAGGTTAACTTACTAATCCACTTTTCAGAACTCTAAAAAAATCACCCTATTAATTCTGCAAGATGTGTCTTTGTACCCACAAATTTTCAGCAAATTTCTGATTCCAATGACTCACTTGCCTTTTTGACAAAAGGGAGAAAAACGGCGGAACTTGTTTTTCGATTTGTAACAAACTAAGATTATAATACCAAAATAATCCAGTTTATTCTTTATTAGTTTTTTCACAATCCAGATTTATCCAAATTGTTCTTATGTAATCCAAGCAGCTTAGTATCTATTGTTTAGATAAATGTTATACTCCAACTTTGCAGAAGAAACATTAATCAAAAAAGCAATGAACAGATTATTTTATCTTTTAATATTTAGTTTAACCATTAACCTAAGAGCTCAGGTCGGAATCAATACGGACAATCCGAATGCTACTTTGGAAATTGTTGGTAAACCAGATGTTCAAAATCATTTTGATGGACTCATTCCACCAAGAATAACAGGTAACCAACTTGCCAATAAAAATTATTCATCTTTACAGAAAGGAGCCATTGTTTATGTTACACAACCCGCAACCAATCTCTCGGGGCAAGTTATTCATATTGTAGAGGAAGGATATTACTATTTTAATGGACAGTACTGGAGTCAAATTTATAAAGAACCTATGTTCTATGATGCTCTGATTGTTTTGGATGAAACTCTTATCGCAAATACTATTACAGAGCAGACTTCATGGAGTAGTTATCTTCCGTTTCCAACAAATCCTCGTCAACACACATTGGCAACAAAAATTTACAGGTTAGGAACTTCAGGTCTTGGAATATCAGGAGAGATTGATGCCAGACGAATCGGAACAATTGGGTACTTGGATGTTAACATCAATTGCTCAATTCCAATAACTTCAAATTATCTATCACTTAATTTATCTAAGCCATTACGAGATTTAGGATTTATGTCCGATGGTAGTGTCGGATCAATTAACAATATTTTGGTGAGCGGCAATCCTAGTACAGGAGGATTCGGAATGGAACAGGGAATAGTATCACTGACGAATGTAGATTTTAATTTGCTTTTATGGAAAAACCAGATAGAAAAATTTAGTGGAGCTATCAGAGGCATGACTACTTTTCCAATCAATTATTTGAATGTGGTGGAGTGACAAAGGAAGAAGGGGCAGAGAAGAAGGATTTTATTAAGATAAGAATTTCTCCTATCCAAAAAGCTAAATGGAAAAAAGCCTGTTCAGACAAAAAGATCTCTCTTACGAGTTTAGTTATCAACTCGGTTGAGGATAGAATAATGGATGATGAACGAAGAGAGGTTATTGGCTTTATTGAGAAGCAGGACAATATTTTCGTCAAGATTGAGACTAACATCAATCAAATCGCAAGAATTGTAAATACTCAAAAGTTTATGTCTGAATCAGAATTTGAATATTTCAGGAAACAGTTAGAAAAAATTACACTTCTGAAAGATCAGCAAAATGAAATATTCCTAAAGATCTATTCACTCCTTGCCGATGATTGTTAAAATATTGGGATCTGCAAGTTCAGATTTTCATGGTGTACAATACAACGATAAAAAAGTTGAGAAAGGAAAAGGTGAACTCATGTTAATGAAGAATTTTCCTTCTTTTATCAATGAAAAGAGTAAACCGGAAGATGTTAGGAATTATTTGAAGTCTATCTCAATGAATGAGAAAGTTAAAAAACCTCAGTTTCATGCTGTAATTTCAACGAAATTTCAGGAACATTCGAAAGATGAACTTAAAAAAATTGCAGAAGATTTTATGAATGGAATGGGGTATGAGAAACAGCCTTTCATAGTAGTTTTTCATAACGATACAGAAAATAATCATGTGCACATCGTTTCAACAAGGGTTAACAAGCAGACCGGACGGAAGATAAACGATAGTTACGAAAAGCTTAAAGCTCAAAAGGTTTTAGCTGAAACACTTGAGAAACTTTATGGAATTGATAAAGATGCAGAACTTAATAATTTGCTTAACTATAATTTTGGTTCTCTTAATCAATTGGAGATTTTACTCAAAAGAAGTGGTTACAAGATAACGACAGATAAAAGTGATAACAGTTTGCTTGCCATATCAAAGAACGGCGTTTTGCAGCGCAATATATCGGGAGATTCATTGGTTTTTACAGATAAAAAGAATGATAGCAGAATTGGACAGTTAAGAGCAATTTTTGCAAAATACAGCAAGATTCATTCTAATAAAGTCTTTAAAGTTGAGGATTTTAGAAGGCAGGAGGCAATGCTTCCTGAAGATAGAAGAAAAGCTAAGGAGGAAATTCTTCCAGTAGTGGAATTTGAAAGCGAGCTTCAGAAAAAACTTAGGGATGTATTTGGGTTAGATATCGTTTTTCATCACAAAGAAAATTATCAGCCTTTTGGTTATACTGTGATAGATCATAAGACGCAAGCTGTTTATAAAGGGAGCGAGATTATGAAAATGAAGGAGCTATTTGACTTTACTCCTGGTAGAATAGATAAAAGACTTTTTGAAAGCCTAAAAGATTTTAATATTCCTAATGACGAGATCAAAAAAATAATGCTGGATTTTTTATCCTCCAAATATCCTGAAAGTAATGTGATGGATTTTATGCTTTTTGGAAATAAAAAACTAAAAAATAAGGAGTTGTTCTCTACGATAAAAAATGATGTTAAAGAATATGTCAAGACTCAAAAAAAATCTGATGTTGGAATCTTTAAGGCTGAAGATGGTAAATATTACGCTATTCATTCCAGACTGCATCACATTGGAGAATTACAGTCGCTAATTGGAGAAAAACTGTATCAACAATTTTTAAATCCTGCAGGTGTACTTTCTCAAGAAGTTCAGAGAAAGGCAGGGGATGACCTTGATAAAGCAATGAATGACTTGTTTTTTGAATTGATGAAATATTCTGGATCTTCAACGTATCCCGCTGAGGAAGAGCTTCGAAAAAGACGAAGACAGAAAAAAAGATAAAGCATTGATCTTTTAAATATTGGAAAGAAAATTAGTAAAACTCAAACAATGATAATCACATTTGCTACACAGAAAGGAGGAACCGGTAAAACTACACTTGCCATTGCTTTCGCCAATTATATTGCTCTAAACTTAAAGAGAAATGTCAATGTCTTTGATTTCGATTTTCAAAAGTCATTTTACCATAAGTGGAAAGAAGATGAATTATTGGACATCCCAAAACTTTATGATGTAGAGATTATTGATGAAGAGAAAGAACAGCCTTTTTCTGATTTTGAGACTTTGATTGAATTGAAAGAGAGTGAAGAGATAAACATTTTTGATCTTGCAGGAACTCTGGATGTGAAATATAGTGACTTGCTTATATATAGCGATTTTATAGTCATTCCTTTTGAATATTCAAATGTCTCTGCTAAATCGACTTTAGTTTTTATCAATTTTTTAGGGCTATTAGAAAGTCAGGCGGAACGAGTATTCATTCGTTCAAAATTTGATAAAGGCTACAAATATTTAAATCAAGAGGGTATGGATGCAGAAATCAGTAGATATGGAATTCTATTGAAAAGCCCTGTATTTAAAAGAAATTGTCTTCAGGCTCTTGATACCAGGAAACTGACTTATGAACAAAAATATGCTGTACAGAAATCATTCACTGAATTAATAGAGCATATAAATCAAAGCCTTGAAATTACATTGTAATCACTAACATAAAAACCGATTTCAAAATGATTAAAATAATTATCAGCATTGTTGCAGTTTACCTTCTTTACTATAGTGGTAATATTGTCTACGATCTTTTTTTGAAAAAAGATTATTCCGGCAAAAAGGAAGAAACTGAAGAATACTTACTCATAGGTTTTTCTGAGAAGAACACAAATAAAGTACAAGAAGTTAGAATTGATGATGTGGAAAACATTAAAACACCCAATTCTTTTAATAAAAAGGAGGTTGTTCCATCGGTTCAGGAGGAGCAACAAAATGATAGCCGTGACCTTGATTACATCCGAAGGAAGTTTGAATCAGAACAGGAAATTGATGACTTTTACAATGTTTCCGAAGTACATGAAAAGGTATATGAGATGGAACAAAATGAAACTTTATCACGCGATTCCCAACAGGAAAAAATTATTAAAGAGCAAGAAAAGAAAGATATTTCATCCCCAAACCTCGACTCCCTAAATAAACAGTTTAAAAACTTCATAAACCTTGCCGAAACCAACGTTCAGGTTATTTCAAGTCTTGACGGATACAAGGTCTATCAATCACTGATCTAGAGGTCAATCAAAATTTTACAATCTCTATATGATTCGTCTGAGAAAGGCGGATAGCATAGCTCTTATGCCTAATTCTAAGTGTAAATAAACACAATTATCAATATAAATCTTTAATTATTATGAACTACAAATCTAAAAATCAACGGCTTGTTAAAAAGTTATTAACCGCCTTTGTACTTCTCTTGGCTGTTACTCCTGTATTTGCGCAGGGTGGTGCAACAGCCATTTCCAATGCAGCCAATGACATCAAAGACTATTGGGATCCGATAAAGCTTATTCTTAAAGCAGTAGGAGGACTCGTTGGCTTTATTGGCGGTCTCAGAGTCTATAATAAATGGACGAATGGTGATCAGGATGTCAACAAAGAAATCTTGGGATACGGAGGTGCTATGATTTTCCTTTTGGTAGTTCCGGAATTCGTAACAGCATTCTTTGCTTAATATGGGGTTCTATCTCTACAAGGGGCTTAAAAAACCCCTTGTATTCTTCGGGCTTAAAGGCAAATACATCTTTTACGCAGTAGGAGTCATTGCAGTCGGTGTCATTGCGGCACTCATATTATCCAAATTCGGATTGCTGGGTTCTCTTTTGGGACTCGCAGTTACAGGAGGAGGTGTCTATTTCATTTTCAAAAGACAGGATAAATATGGCTTGTACGCTAGGACCAAAAACATTGACCAGGTTCTGATTTTTCCTAAACGATTAAACAACAAAACACTAAATAGTTATGTCAAAAACAAAGAAACAAGCATTTGATATTCCATTTATTGGTTATGATTATGGACGAGATTTTGGGTGGGATTTTGATGTTTTATTTGGGCAGTATGGAAATCCTATTATCGGAGTTAAAATAAAAAATCCTGTTGAGCAGTATTCGGCAGATCCTGACAATTATCTGAATTTCCATACGGTTTTAAATCAGGTTGTATCCATTATAGGAGAAGGTAGAATCGTTCAGAAACTCGATTTCTTTTCCAAGAAAAAGTACACTGCTGAAGAGTCGAACCAATTTCTACAGCAGAAATACTCAGAACATTTTGAAGGGCGACTTTTCAAAACCATTGAGACTGTACTTCTTTTCACAGATATTGTGGATGATAAGCTGAAAAAGAAAATGAAGCATTATCATTTCTCTGACAGGAGTTATAAGGAGCTTCGTGATAAATGCCAAAAGGTATTTATGCTTTTAAAGCAAAATGACTGTGAACCACAATTTTTGTTTGAAAAGGATTTTGAACATTATATATCCGGCGTATTATCGATGCAGTTTTCAGATTTACCAAGCTTTGATAATATCAAAAGCAACAATGAATATCTGCAGATAGGAAATAAGTTCGTCAAGAATATTTCATATGTCGATGTTGAAAATATTGATCTGCCTTCTGAAATAGAACCTTATTCCATACTTGGAGGTAATGGAGCAGCATCGGAAACAGCTGTCGATAATTTTACATTCATCAATGATTTGGAAGATTACGAAACCATCATTTATAATCAGGTGATTACAATTCCTCTTCAGGCACAGCAACAGAGAGAACTCGACAAGAAAAAGAAAAAGCACGAGGGTGCAGCCAATAATTCTCCGTCCAATGCTATCATAGCGGAAGAAATACAAACACTTCTGCATAACATCGCTGTCGATGGGCAATTGGTTGTCAATGCACATTTTTCCCTGTTATTTTCGACCGACACTCTGGAAAAAATGGAGGGTATACAGTCCTTCATTGAGAATAAGCTATTCACGAAAGGAATCATCGTTTCTAAGAATGCTTATAACCAGCTGGAACTCTTTCGGTCTGCTATTCCAGGCAATGCAACTGAACTTAGAGAATACGATCTATTTATGACGACAAGCGAAGCGGCCTTGTGTTTTTTTTTTAAAGAGAGTTACCCGGTGAATGAAGAATCCAATTTCTATCTGAGGTTTACAGACAGACAAGGAGTTCCATTAAAAGTAGATCCTGCTGACCTACCTATGAAAATTGGCAGAATTAACAATCGAAACAAGTTTGTTCTCGGACCCAGTGGTTCAGGCAAGAGTTTCTTAATGAACAATATTATTGAGCAGTATCTCACCTATAACTATGATGTTGTTATCGTTGATACTGGAGATTCCTATTCAGGAACCTGCAAGTACAAAGGCGGACGATATATTCAATACACTGAAGAAAAGCCAATCACAATGAATCCTTTTTTGATGGATAAGAAAGAATTCAATATTGAAAAAATAGAATTTTTGACCAATCTGATCTTCCTTATCTGGCAAGGTCCTGATGCGTCAATGACATCTGCCCAGAAATCAATATTGGATAATGTGCTGATGTCCTATTACCATCAATATTTCAATTCGGGAACTGAGTGGTATCAGAATAAAACTTCAGAAGAATTAATGCTTTATTTAAATAAATACAACATTCACGAAGAAGATATTTATGCTCAGTACGAAAATGAAGTTAATGAACAGCGGACTTACTACGATGTTTTAGGAATTGCTTTCAACGCAAGTTCGGAAGAGATCAAAGATGCAGGAAGAAGACTATTAAAATTCTATCATCCGGATAAAAACATTAATAATCCTGATTATGACAATGAAAAATTCTATACGGTCTATGAAGCTTATGAAACGCTAGGAGATGAAGAGAGAAGAAGAATTTATAATGAAACGCAGTTGATTCTCATAAAATCCAATGAAATAATCAAAAAGGACAAAACAGAAGAAAACTGGGATGAATCATTTAGAAAAGCCATTATCACAAAAATCAAAGAACTGGAAGAGAAGTTAGACGCAAAAGAGCTTTCCTTCAATGGTTTCTATGATTATTGTGACAAATTTCTTCCTCTTTATCTGAATAATAAGAAACACAGTATCACAGAAAGAGAATTCAACTTGAGAACTTTTTTATTTGTTCTGAGGGATTTTTATAAAGGTGGACGATATGGAACAACACTCAATGAATCTGCAGACATTACTTTGTTTGATGAATCATTTATCGTATTCGAGATTGACAATGTAAAGGATAATCCAAAGCTGTTTCCCATTGTGACACTCATCATTATGGACACCTTTATTCAGAAAATGAGGCTCAGAAAAGACCGAAGAAAAGCTCTTATTATCGAAGAGGCGTGGAAGGCTATTGCAAGTAAATTGATGGGAGGTTATATTTTGTATCTCTATAAAACGGTAAGAAAATTTTGGGGAGAAGCAGTGGTGGTAACGCAGGAGCTGGACGACATCATTGGAAATGCAGTTGTAAAGGATTCCATTATCAACAATTCGGATACGTTTATTCTTCTTGACCAGACCAAATTCAAGGACAACTTTGACCGTATTGCAGCTTTGCTTTCATTAAATAAGGTCGAACAGAACAAAATATTCACGATCAATAACCTTAACAACAAATCCGGACGAAGCAGGTTTAAGGAGTTTTATCTGAAAAGAGGTTCTAGGGGAGAAGTCTATGGTAACGAAGTTTCAATAGAGCAGTACTTAACCTATACGACAGAGAAACCCGAGAAATCGGCAGTAGAGTATTATGTGCAGAAATACGGAAGCTATGATGAAGCACTTATGAAGATTGTCTCTGATTTAAAAGTTTTTGGAGACAGCCTTGAAAATCTCGTTTCATTGGTCAATCTGTATCAAAATCCTTTAGATCAAAAGATTGTTTTCTATTACCGCAGGATGAAAAATGAGAACAAAGGGAAAAATGTTTTCAAGGTCATTTCACAAGAGCTTGAAGATCATCAAATCAGTTTTTCAGAATTAATCACTAAAAATTATCAATATGAAAATGTTTAGTCTTCTATTTCTAGGATTCGGTAGTTTTTTATTTGCTCAGAATACCTACATCGATCCTACGGTAACGGCTGCAATGATTCTGTATTCAGAAAATCTGAAAGCCAAGCAGAACGAGGTCATCGAAGAAACATCCAAATTAAAAGATGCTCAGACTTGGGTCGGAACCCAGATGGTCGCCGCCAATGATATCCAGAATAAAATATTAAAAGGCTTGAAGGAAGTTTCCGGAACACTACAAAATGGAATTCAGGTACAACAGATCTACACTGAGCTGAACAAATGCTATGATTATTCTGCTCAGGTCGTACAACTGGCTTCACAGCATCCTCAATATGCCATATTTGGAACTAAGGCTTCGCAAAAAACCTACGAACAGAGTCTGAAAATAGTAACGGATATAACAGATATTCTTGCATCGGGAGAACTGAATTTAGCGACTACAGGAGACCGCTATAAAATCCTTCATAACATTTCAGGAAATGTGAAAAATCTGAAGCTTTGGCTTCTGGCAATCAAATTAAGATTAGAAAAAGCCAATCGATTGGGGTTTTGGAATTCAATCAATCCATTTGCAGGGTATATCAATACCGATAAAGGGATTGTGGAGAATATCATGAACAAGTATAAACGAAATTTTTAAAAATCGAGAGATGAAGAAGATTTTTCCAATCCTGATTATTCCAATTTATATCGTGCTAACTTCTTCAGGAGGGAGTTCTACACCTGCTTGGGAAAAGGAAAATGTTTCTTTTCCAATGATGGATTTAGAGATCAATGCAGCGGTGAAAGAGCACGACCGACAAAAAGAAATGAGACAGAAGCAGACTGTAAATGCTTCTGTGGAAACTGTCAATCAATCGCAGTGGAAAGATTTTAAGGACAAAATCGCCAAAGTACAGGACAGGTTACGGATTGTATCATTCGCTATTCAGGCAGTACCCACAGGAATTGCTATGAGCCGAGAGATAACGAAGATTGCTGATAATCAGACCGCTATTATCAATGAGATCAGCACTGCGCCATATTCAATTATAACCGTCCTGCCATCGCAAGTACAGTTTGTTGATGATTTCCAAATGGTCACTCGATTAATCACAGGAATCATCCTGTCTTACGGAGCTGTTAATCAGATGGAAAAATCGGAGCGTAAGATTTTGCTTGATTATGCATTGGGAGAAGTCAAAGCAATCAGTAGAAATTCAACGCATATGCTCCTAAAGATAAGGGATATCAAAGCAAAGGTCTTACGGAACAAAAGAGCATTTCAGTACTACGTCAACAGGGATAAGCAGGTTGTGGAAAGTATTATGAACAATATCAAATCTTTTTAAAATCAAATCGAAGATTCGCACAATCAATAATGAAATAATAAAAGAAATGAGCAATAAAATATTAATACTTGGAGTCGTTGCGCTATCTAGCATTTTTGTACAAAGCCAGCAGATTGTCATCAATGATAAACTGCTATCACAGATCACACTCAATCACGGTGTCCGACTGTCAAGTGAGCAGGCTTTTTTGGATTCCTATGAAAAACAAAAAGAGCTGTATGATGATATCAACAACAAAACAACTCAAATCATTGCGATTCAGGAATACATCTATCAGCAACTTAAAAATGTCAATTCGGCACTTACACACAGCAAAAAATTAATCTATCTGTATCAGTATTTAGGAACGATTGTGAACAATTCCAACAAGATGCTGAATCTATCTGCACAACATCCGGAATATGCTGTTTTAGTCTCAAAATATTATATAGAAATAGGCAAACAGGTCATTAAGTTACAGCAAGAAGTTACCCAAGACATTTTGAATGAAGATAAAGATTTTCTGATGGATGCAATGGACAGGGAAATGCTGATTGAGAAAGTGTTTACGAGGGTAAGAAATATTAATGGAAATATTCTTTATATCATTTTACGATTGGAGAATGCCAAAAAAATCCCATATCTATTCCAAGTCCCTGTACTCAGAAATTACTTAAATGTTGACAGGGCAATTGTCGGAGACATTATCCAAAAATACAAATTCCTAATAAAATAAAAGCTATGAAAGATTTAATTAAGAAAGGAAATGTTTTCCTGTTTCTATTGACTGTAGTCCAGGTTTTCGGACAAATCAGCGTCAAGAGATTGAATGACCCTGCAATAGTTGCACAGCATAAAAGGATGACTTTTGAAAGCTGGGGAGACTGGCGACCTTATCCAAAATATTTTCTGGGTATTCAAACCAATTTTGCCTATGCAACAGTTTGGGGAATGTGGGCTCCTAAAATTAACAGGGATTATAAAGATGGAGATGATATAAGACCATTGAAGCCAACTGGGGAGCAAAATCTAAGATTTGCCCAGTTAAAATTTCAGGAAGAAGAAGCTAAGAAGATCAAAGCTGCTTCCGATACAATTTTTAAGAGAAGTGTTCAGGATCTTGCCCATTGGACTTCTGCAACTGTCGATGCTGACCCTCTCTGGCTTTTGTACTACAAAGGGATGCTGAAACCAATCACAGAATTTCCGGACACGCCACAGAATTTTATTGAATGGAGGCTGAAAGATCAGCAGACTTATGAAACACTCAATACGACTGGTACATTGAAGAGACTGCAGGAAGAACTTGATCTCATTAAAGATAAGTATTCGATGTCCCGCTCAATGGATATGCCAAGGGGAAAGCGGTTTGTAATGTATCACGAAACGCTTATCAAATGGAGAAAGTTTGTTCAGGAATTAAGAAAGCATAATAATAAAACGACTTTGCTGCTGGATTATAAAAATATACTGAGTAGCCATTTACCCACAGCTTTACCAACGCAACGGATACCTGCTGCAGATAAACAGATTGTTCAAAATGTGATGCAGCAATACAAACACAGATACTGAGATGAATAGAAAATTGACATACTTTTTTTGCCTTTTAGCAATAGGATTGCCGGTAATGGGCTTTGCCCAGACCGACAGTGATTACAGTAATCTTTTACAATTTTTAAAAGGTGATGGTGCTTTTGAAAAATGGTTTATGGAGGTGTTTACTAAAGTGGACAATAGTGTACAAGACAGTGCAGAAGGTTCAGCATTGGTTGGAAGAGCCATAGGCGGATTGGGAGCGTTAATGCATCTCGGATATATGGGATGGCAGATGGCTGCCGGAGATCGTGAATGGGAAGCTATGCCAATGTTAAAACCCATTTTAATTGGATTCACACTGATTTACTGGACTGGATTTGTCAATCTAATTCAGGCACCTTTTGAAGCCATTGCAGAACCTGGGATAGCCATCTTTAGTGACATCGAATCTGAGGTAAATGATTTGAGAATTGAAAGGTTCAAAAAACAACAGCAATTATTGGATGCAGTCATCAAGCTTAATGCCGAAGAAGATGCCAAGCAGGAAGTCATCAATAACACGAGTAAAGATGCAGACGATTCGTGGTTTGATATCAGTGACGGCATTGACAAATTATTACAGCCAATAAAGGAATGGCAGATCAGGATGGAATTCCAGCTACAGAAATTAGTGGCAGAAATCATCGAATTTATCTGTCTTTCAATTCTGAGAATATGTGTTTATCTCATCTTCTTTATACAAAAAATTTGGGCGTATATATTAATCATTCTTGGTCCTATTGCAGTTGGAATGTCACTTATTCCGGGATTTGAAAATTCTTTATATAGCTGGGTTTCAAAATTCATCAATATCAACCTATACACATTTGTTGCCTATACCATAATCAACATCGGTCAACAACTGATAGCATCAGGCTATACAATGGAAATAGAGAGATATGATATTCTTTTGACCAACGGAACCATTACCAATTTAGATGCTTTGATGGTCTATGTTTCAAATTCAGGAATGATCTATAATCAGCTCTTTACCTGCGTTGCTTATATCGTTACAGGAATCGGAGTTCTAATGACCCCAACTATTGCAGATACGATTGTAACTGCGGGGGGAGCTGGAGCGATGACCAAAATGAAAAGTGCAGCAGGCAGAATTGCAAGTGGAGCAAAAACAGCAGTTTTAGCGGTTAAGACAGGCGGAGCATCCGCAGTGAAATCTGCCGCTTCAGCTTCTGCATCCGGAAGGGTAAATGATGCAATGAAAAATAAGAAGTAATCAGATTAAAAATATTTAAGAAATGCTTATAAAAAATATCGAACAGAGAATCAAGATCAATAAGGTAGTGTCATTGGGAGCTATTGCATTTGCTGTCTTCATCATCATTGCAGGTTTCTTCTTTGCTTACAGAATGATTCAGGATTCGAGAAAATCAATCTACATTTTGGACAATGGAGTTCCGGTTCTTGCCAAGCAGACCGATGTACTTCTGAACAGACCTGTGGAATATAAAGCACAGATCGAACTATTCCACAGACTATTTTTTACGCTCGCTCCTGATGATTCTTACATCAAAGAGAATATCCAAAAATCCTTGTACCTCATTGATGACAGTGGGAAAAAGGAATACACCAACTTAAGAGAAAAGGGATTTTATAATCAGATCGTTGCTTCAAGTTCAATGGTCAGTATCCATACCGATTCCATTAGTCTGAATATGGAAAATAAGAAGTTTCAATTTTTCGGAAAACAGATGATAACCAGAAAATCTTCTGTCATTACCCGAAAATTATTTACTGAAGGTTTTTTTGATGACATCATAAGAAGCCCTAACAATCCTCACGGTGTACTTCTTAAAAACTGGCGAATCATTAATAACGAAGAACTTTCCAACCAAAATAAAAACTCATACTAAGATGAATGCTTTTGTTAAAAAAAACGGACAGAAATGGTTTGGCTGGGCAGTCAGAAATCCTAAGAGGTTCTTTATATATTCGATGGCTTTCTTATCTGTTTCCTTCATCATATCAATTGTGCAAGGCGTCTTCTTTCCTTCAGATATGACATTCAAAATAAAGCCTCCGGTTATTTATTCCAAGAGTTCAGTCATTCGTAATACTTTACCCAATAATGACAAGGAAATGGAGAAAATAGTAGCTGAGCTCCAATCACTAAAAGTAAAAAGAGATAGACAAGACCTAAGAAAAGAAGACAGCTTGAGAATAGAATATCTGTTTAACCAATACCAACACTTAAAAAATGGACATTAAGAAAATCAACTTTAAAGAAAAGAAATATGTTCTGCCGCTCCTTGCACTGCCTTTCATTTTGCTGTTTGCATATGTAGGTGCTCAGTTAACGACGGTTAATAAGCCCAAGGAAAAGCCAAAGGAGCTTTCCCTATCACTTGGTGAATCGCAGGATTCAATTATGACCAAAAATGATGCGTATGATGCATTCTTCAAAAAAGATGACAACAGAACAATGCTCGGAGGATTGGACAAGGAACAGGATAGCTTACTGAGCTATGACGACCAATTGTCGTTAGCTCAGAAAAGAAGGATTGATTCTTTAAAAGCTGTCAATTCTAGACAAACTCAATATGAGGCAAATGAAAATCCATCATCCTACTATAATCCTAAACAAGCTAAAGAAGATCAGGACTATAAAAGATCGACTGAGATTATTAAAATGTTGAATGACAAATCCTACGGAAAAACGGAAGATAATATTAAGACTGAAAAGCCGAAAACAAAAGAACAAAATACACAGCAAGATCCAGTAAAATATCTGAAGCAGCAAATGCTGGTGATGGATTCTTTAGAGAAAGCAAGAGATCCCGAGTATCAAAGCAAGCTGTTGGCTGAAAAAAAGTTAAAAGCCAATAAAGAAAAGATGGACGACTTCCTTAATTCTACATTCAATGTTAGTAAGTCAGGTATCAATAATGACTTCAACGCCATTTATAAAGACAAGGAAAACAGTTTTATCAAAGCAGTTATCGATGAGAACAACAAAGGTTTTTTAGGATGCAGGATTAGATTCAGATTGTTGGAAGACATCTTTGTTGGCAACAGAAAGATCACTAAAGGTTCCATTTTGTATGGTCAAATCTCAGGATTTACAATGCAGCGAGTCGACCTGAAAATCATCTCAGTGTTTGCAAAAGGAGACATTTTTCCAATTAATCTTTCAATTTATGATGTTGATGGTATGAAAGGCTTATATGTTCCACAAAGTGTTTTTAGGGATATGATCCGTGAAATGGGAAGTAATTCGGTTCAGGGAACCCAAATGGATATGGGAGGAGAAGGATTTTTTACCACCATTGGTTCCAAACTATTCACATCTACTTCCAAGTCGATTGCTAACCTGATTAAAACCAATAAAGCCAAGTTGAAGTACAATTCCTATGTATTTCTGATTGACGAAAAACAACTGAAAGATTCACAAAACCAAACAAAACCTTAAAAGCAATGAAATCATTTTTATATACACTTTTACTATTTACAGCGACTCTCAAAGCACAAACAGCAAACAAAGATCAAATTATTTCTGATTTGCCTGAAATAGAAATCACAGAGGGAATCAACCTGCATATTATTTCTCCAGAACCTATCCAGTACGTTGATCTATCTACTGAAAAAATGACAGGGGATTTACCGACGACCAATATTGCAAGAATCAAAATTACAGACAGCCAAAGATCTGAGGAAAAAGATAAAAAGAAGAAGTCTAACATCTTTATCAATGGAGATCAAGTTGGTATTATTACCGTTGTGGGACAGTCTTTTATTGCACAGTATAAAGCGGTTTATAGAAATTCTGAAAACTTGAATACGATTACTAATATTCATATTCAGCCTGAAGCAATGCAGCCTATTGAATTTGATAAGATGGTCTTCTCTAATCTTGAACTAAGAAGATTTGCAATGGGAATTATTCAGAAGAAATCTGAAAGCAATCCCATCAGAGAAGAGAAAAATCTCAAACTTAGTTTTCAGCTCAACAATGTCTATGTCATTAGCGATTACATTTTTCTTGATATGACTTTTAAAAATAATTCTAATCTGAGTTATGACATTGAAGCGCTAAAATTTTCCATAGAAGACAAAAAGATTCATAAAGCTACGAACAACCAGAGCATAGAGATGACTCCGCTTTTTCAATTAAATCCCCAAAAACATTTCAAGAAAAATTTCAGAAACATTTATGTGTTCAAAAAGTTTACTTACCCGAATTCTAAGGTGATGATGATTAGATTAATTGAGGAACAGCTTTCGGGAAGAACCATTGAAATGAAGGTGAACTATTCTGACATTCTAAAAGCTGATACTTTCTAGGCGGAAGTTCTACTTTCCATTAATAAAAATAAAACAATAATAAACTGCTATGCAAGAGCAACAACATCAAATCAAAATCTATGGATTCCTGCAAAAAGTGGTCTATGCTGTGGTTGCATTGGATTGTGCTTCGCTGTTTTATCTGAATGCTGATGTACCTGTAGTTTCAAATTTATTGAAGAACTTCTCAAAGATGAGCTTCATCTATCCTCCCATCAATGCAAAATTTGCAACTGTAGTTCTGATTGGATTGGTTGCCATTGGAACAAAAGCTAAAAAGAAAAAAGACCTCAATATCTATACGGAGATTGGAACTCCTATGGTGCTAGGATTATTGATGATTTTCTCATCCTTGATTTGGCAGAATGAAGCTGGAAATAAAGAGTTACCGAATATTTTTCCAGGACTTAATCTGTATAAAATAATTTATGCAATTCTTTCTTTTTTAGGAGCAGTGATTCTTCAAATGGGAGCTGACAGTATTTCAAAATTGATGCAGCAGAAGATGGGGAAGGATCGATGGAATGTTGAAGAAGAATCTTTTGATCAAAACAAAGAGTTGGTAGATGCAGATACTTCTATTAATATTCCATATGTTTTCAGGTACAATAACAAAACTTATAAAGGATATATTAATATAGATCCTTTTCGAGGTACTATTGTAATCGGAGTACCTGGTTCTGGAAAATCGTTTGGGGTTATTAATCCTTCCATTCGACAAATGATTGCTAAAGGTTTTTGTCTTTGCATTTACGATTTCAAGTTTCCTGATCTGGCGCAGATTGCTTACTACCATTACTTATTAAAGAAGAGTAAAGAGTCAGATTATAACTACAGTTTTCATATTATCAATCTGAATGAAGTAGAAAAATCAAGAAGGGTAAATCCATTTCATAAAAAATATATCCAAAGCTTAGCGGAAGCTCAGGAAATGGCAGAATCGATGGTCTCATCATTGCAAAAAGGTGGAGCAAGTTCAGGAGGAGGTTCAGAAGCGTTCTTTACTCAGTCCGCAATTAATTTCCTGTCTTCTTGTATTTACTTTTTTGCCACGCTGGAAAATGGTAAATATTCAGACCTGCCTCATATTTTATCCTTTATGAACCGAAGTTATAAAGAGATTTTTGATACACTTTTTACTAATGAAGAAATTTTGTCTTTGCTATCACCATTCAAAACGGCTTATGATAACAAAGCTTTTGACCAACTAGAAGGGCAAATTGGAACTTTGAAAATCTTTCTTTCCCGATTGGCAACTAAGGAAAGTTTTTGGGTGTTTTCTGGAGATGAAGTTGAACTGAAAATAACGGATAGGAAAAATCCTTCGATTCTGATTTTAGCTTCTGATCCGAGTACGCAGGATATTAACTCAGCTTTGTATTCATCAATATTAAACAGGACTTTACGCTTGATTAATTCCAAACATAATCTGCCGGGTGGAGTAGTAGGTGATGAATTTCCGACAATCTATATTCACAAAATTGATAATGTGATCGCAACGGCAAGAAGTAACAAGGTAGCAGTATTACTAGGACTTCAGGAGATTCCACAGCTTCGGCAGTTTTACAAGAAGGAGGTTGCCGACACTATTTCTGCAATTGTAGGAAATGTTCTTTCTGGTTCCGTAAGAGATAAAAATACTCTGGACTGGCTTGAAAAATTGTTTGGGAAAATTAAACAAAAATCTTATTCCCAATCTATTTCTCAGCAAGGAACATCGATCAGCATTAATGAAAAAATGGACTTTATGATTCCTGCAGGAAAAATTGCTGCACTCAAAACCGGTGAAATGGTAGGAATGATTGCGCAAGGTCAAGAGAACAATGTTGAAGAGTATAAAACCTCTGCGATAAAGGGCAAGATCAACCTTGATATGAAGGCCATTAAGGAAGAGGAAAAAAACTATGTAGAGATGCCTAACTACTATTCATTTACAGACAAAAAGGGTATAAATCGAAAAGAGGAAGTCTTAATGACGAACTTCAGAAAAATCAATAGAGAGGTGGAGCTTATCGTTAAAGAAAATATTAAATAATAATAGAATGAAATTTAAAAGAAAGCACTTTTTGACTGGATTTGTTTTGGCTTGTCATTCCTTGGTTTTTGGGCAGTTCAATACACTCATTTCTAAAGAAATTAAATTGAAGGCAGCTGATAATGAGAATCAAAACTTTCAAAAAGAATCTGCTTTTAAGAAAGAAGAAGTCAAGGAAAAGACTATTAAAAGGCTTTTCAATGCCCCAACCAAAAAGGATTTAAAGAAGGAGATTGACTCCTTAAGATCTATGATGCTTAATTACAAAAAATCAAGTTTAGAGAGAAATGAAGCAAGTTCAGGTTTTCCAGGAAAAACATACTATGAAAAATTGAGTAATAAAAGGCAGGTAAGTGTAGAAAAAACATTTAAAAAGTTTGATTTCATTAATGAAGAAGAATTTATCTCAAAAATAAGTATGCCGTTGAATAGGAAGATTGTGGTTACATCTCCTTTCGGATGGCGGGCTCATCCTATTTTTCGAGCTACTAAAATGCATAATGGAGCTGATTTTAAAGCAAACTATGAAAATGTCTATACCGTTTTAGACGGAATCGTTATAGAATCCGGCTGGGATTCTGGAGGAGGTGGCAACTATATTAAAATCAAACATTCTGACTCTTTTGTAACCTCATATCTCCATCTTTCAGAAATCTACTACAAAGCTGGTGAATTTGTAAAGGCGGGATTTATTATTGCAAAAAGTGGAAATACCGGAAATTCTACAGGTGCACATTTGCACTTCTCTGTTACCGAAAATGGAAAATACATTAATCCGATTCATTTTCTGAATGACCTCATTAAAGCGAACAACTTAATTGCCAACTATTATGAAAAAGGAAGAAACTCAAATCACCAACATTAAACTTCTAAGATTTATGCAAAATAACAATTTACCTACGGACGAACTTAAAAACTTTGGAATCATCAATGACGATTTTACGTTTTCCAAAAAACTTAGTGAAGATGATATTCAGAAATTTCTGCAAGGATATACTATCGTCGCTGACAATGACAATAACAGAGCGACTTTTCAGCTAACTGAAGATAATACTAAACTGAAAGTAATCTTTCTTCAACGTGATAAGAGTCTGAATAAACTTTTAGAAAATAGCAAAGATAAAGTTCAATACACAGATGTAAAAGAGCTTTCAAATGATAATCCTTCATTTGAAAAAAAGGCTTTTATCTACGACACTAAAACAGGAAAAGTTGTAGAGTTTGATTTCATCAAAAATGCAACAGAGCTTACTGCGATCATTGCTGATAAAAAAGACCCTGAAGAGCTGAACAGCTATAAGATTGAACTATTAAAACTAAAAGATTATTTACAGGATAAAGTAGATCAATACCCTGAAATAGCAAAGCAAATTACGAATGATGTAAACATTGTTTCTAGAGAAATTGGAGCTGTAAGTCGCATTGCTGCAACAGAAAAACAATTTTCAAAAGGTGGTGCTTCGGATATTCAATTGAATGTTAATGACAGCGATATGTATGAAGACGCTAACAGAGAAAGGGACGAACAGGAAGAACAATCTGAGGAACAAGAGAAAAGAAGAGGCTTCAGAAGATAAATTCAGAAAGATTTATAAATGAAATTATGGAGAAGAAATTGTCATGGTTCGACAGAGTGATTACTCCAAAAACCAAAGCTTACAAGGATTTTGAAAATCAAATCAAAAATACTGCTCCCGAAATTTTTTTTAGAGATGGCGAAAGAAAATTTTCTGAGCAGGAAAAAAGATTTATGCAAATCTATAAATCCAGAGAAAGTCAAATGGTTCAAGGATCTGCTTTTACTGTAAATACAATTTTTAATCTGGAAACTGATACTTCTGTAAAAACGAATTTTAAAAGTTCAGACGAAGTAATACGATTTGTAGATAAGCAGAGAACCGATGATAGATTATTAATCATACAAAATAATACTGAATTTACTGAAGTAAATATTTTTGACGAAGCTTCTAAGCAAAAATTTCTTTCAGATTCTTGGGCAAAAGAATTAGAGAATAAAACTGATTTAAGTTTTGGAATGACTAACACACAAATTGATGAAAAACAAGCTGATCATTTCAGAAAATATGAATTTTATGCTAAGGAAACTAATTCAACAGTTGGTAAAATCTCTTTCCTTGACTTAAGTGGTAAGGCCGCTGAAGTAATTTATTACGATTCTGAAAGAGACTATATAAGTGCACTGGAAAGAGAGTTAGAATCCAATTTCGGAGGTTTTAAATACGAAACTTTGCAAAAATCACCAAAACTCGTAAAGATGGTAGATGATCTGATTTTCAATGCTTATGGTGAAGAAAATCCAAATTCCCTTGAGCATTACACTAAAACTTTTGATAAATCAGTACAACACATAAAAAATATTAACAATCAAAATCCAAAAATTATGGAAACACAAAAAGAATTTGACCAGGTAAAATACCTAAAAGACCAAATGAAATATCTTGGTTTTGGAGAAGATGAAAAACTACACAAAGATTTGGAAAAAGGTATTAATTCAAAGAAACAAGAGTTTGAAATTAAAACCACATCGGACAAAACTTTACCCGAAAATAAGGTTGACTTTGTATTAAAATTCAATAAAAGCGAAAGTGGAGGAGTTTTCCTTAATTCTTACAGTGCGAAATTAACCAATGAAAAAAAAGAGGAACTCTCACATAATTTTCCCATCAGTAAGGAGAGTTCATTCACTGCAAAAGAAGCAATTAATCTTTTGGAAGGTCGTAGTGTTAAAATAGAATTTCAGAATCCGAAGAAGAATAATGAAGTAGAGCCTGCATTCGTTCAATTTAATTTTAAGGAACCAAAAACCGACAAAGGAAATTACTTATTTCAGAATTTCTATAAAAACTATGGTGTAGATACCGCTAAGATTATTGAAAAATCTAATCTCGTCTTTGACAAACCCGAATGGAGAGAAAGCGTTATAAAATCCTTGGAAAAAGGAAATGTCGTTAAAGTGAAATTCGCTGAAAATGATCAATTTATAGAAGGGAAAGCAGTTCTAGATCCTCAGAACCGAAATCTTAAACTTTATGACAACGAGATGAACAGGCTTAATACAAACAAACCCTTAGAAGGTCTGGAACAGGACAATAAGCACGAAAAGGCGAATGTTAGGGAACAGAGCATCAAACGATAATGTTTTTACTTACTTATATTTTTCATCAGAAGCGGTAAGTCTTAAAAAGATTTACCGCTTTTTAAATTTTATTGAAATGAAGCAAAAATTAATTCTTCAACTTACTGCATTCCTTTTTACAATAGTTTCTTGCCACAAAGAAATTGTTTCTGAAAAAGGAGGAATTGATCTTATTTCCAATGTCTATTTCGATGCCTCTAAAGGTTTAGATCAAATGGAGAGCTTTCACTTGTCAAAAATAAATTATTCTCAAAATCAACTGATAGAATTAGTTCCCGATTCTTCTTTTCCTGAAATCAATAAGCGAGTTTATTACATAACCGATTCACTGTGCTATCAGTTTGATCAAACAAAAAATAATATCATATTTTCAGAAGTTTCTCAAAAGCACAAACCATTATCAATTTGGGACAAAAAAGAGGGTGCTATATTTTCAAAGGATGGGATTCTCAATTACAGAAACAGAAGAAATCTGTCTGATACTGTATTATTCAATAAAAAGTATAAACGTTTTGAGATTAATTCTCCTTGGAATTATACACGTTTTTATGTGTATCCTACCGATACTATATTACCTTATTCTTTTTACAAGCACGTTGAAAATGATTATCACGGAAGATTGGAGCGTATAGATTCTTATAATAAGAAAAGCGACATTTTTGTAACACTTCAACTTTTACCCCGAAAATATTGGGATGATCAGGCAAAAGACCTCTTTGATTTTAACCACTTTGTAACAAATAGAAATAGCAATTAAGTATGTCATTAAATTCTTCAAATTTAACGGATGATATTTCTATTATAAATGGAAGTAAGAATGAACTTATAGTTTTTTCAAATGAAGCCGATAAATTATCATTTCTGGAGTTATTGAAACTGAATAATCAGAGCAATAACAGAACTCTTATTACACTTAATTCTGCAACTAATACAAACAAATTTCTCAATTGTTATCAAGATTTTGATGGTAAGATATTTCTTTGTCTAGAAGGAAATAGAATAGGAGATGTAGCTACGCTTAAAATTCTTATGGAATTTAAAGAGAAAAATGTAAAAGATATTCGAAGTCTATATGAGATTTCCCAAGCCGGAAATAAAGACTTGAGCGCATATCTTGAAAACAAATTGAATCTTCAGAATAAAAATATTACTTTAGTTAAACCAAAAAATCAAGAAAATGCAGACGTTAGCATTAGACCAAAAATAATTTCCGACACTCAGCACTTGGGATCCGAATTTTCTCAACGAAATTCTGGAGAATCTCTCGAAAGAAGCCAATCCGAACAAAACGGAGATCACTCTGGAGGACAAACTTTGGGCAGCAACAATGTTGGAAATGGACTTGAAAAGTCAGAGCGGAGCGATAGTGGAAACGGAAGAAGCGAATCCTTTGACACAGCAAAACCTGACAATCGTAAAGAGAATGAAGGAAGAAAAAATTCCTTGGGCGGAATCGTACCCGGGAGAGTTGTATCCGATAGAAACGAAAGAAGAGTAGATGACTCCAAGAATATTGAGGAGTTAAATTCTCTTGTTTCAAAATATAGAGGTCAAAAACTGACCAATGAACAAGTTGCAGAAGTAGTTTCTGCAGCTTGTTTTGTTTCCGAGGACAAAAAAGTAGCTTTACATCCAAATGTTGAGATTACTGATGAGATAAAAAATATTTGTAATCAGTATAAAAGTGGTGGTACTGCTAAGGAAGGGCGTGGAATTCTTGATGAATATTACACCGATTCCAAGATTGTAGAAACGATTCGCAATCTCATCAAAGAACAATTCAACAATCAAAAAGAGATTTCAGTTTTAGAGCCAAGCGTTGGAACGGGAAATTTTCTGTACGCTGTAAAAGATTTTTCTTCGAAAATCAATGTTACAGCTTTTGAAATAAATGATACTACAGCAAAAATTTCTAAAATCTTTCACCCCGAAGCTGTCATAAATCTCCGTTCATTCGAAACTGAGTTTATTGATGAAAGAGGACAAAAGACTGAAGTAAAAGAATATGCTAATAAGTATGATTTAGTCATTGGGAATCCACCCTATGGAGAACATCGTGGTTTTTACAAAGGCTTGGGTGAAGAGCCCAAAATTAGTAAGTACGAAGATTATTTTGTCAAACGATCTTTAGATTCTTTAAAATCAAATGGAATTTTGGCAATGGTACTTCCTTCAGGATGGTTGAACAGGCAGAAGAAATTAGAAAATGCTGAGATTTCAAAGGCATACCGTTTACCAACCGGAGTTTTTGCCGGAACTCAGATTGGAACTGATATTATTATCCTTAAAAAATCATCGCTTAAAATCACTCACGATATTTCTGATTATTTTGAAAAGAACCCTGAAAATATATTGGGAGAAATTCGAGAAAAAAGTAATCGTTTTGGGCGTCTGGAGCAGTATGTCCACGGTAATTTGGATAATGCTATAGCCATTTTGGAACAGCTCGAATTTAAAAAAGGAACAGAAAGAATTGGTAATCTGTTTGAAGATCTATCTTTCGAGAAGTCTGAATCCAAAGTGGATAATTCAATCGCTAATCTTAAAGAAACTAATTTTGAAATTGAATTAGGTCTGAATCAAGTTCAAGCCAAAATACAAGAAGTTCTTTCAACTTTTCAGAAAATTAAATTCAAATCTCCGATTGTTGTCAAAGAAATTGAAAAATATACCAAGCTACAAGAACAAATACAGAAAGATGTTCATTCATTTTCTTTCAAAGAGCTAAAGGATGTTTTTGATAAATCCGAGAAGATTATTCAAACCTATAATAAGAAAGATTCAGAATATAAAATCCAAACCAAACCGGAGATTAGAAAAGGGGTTTTAAAGTATCTTTTTTCCAAGTCAGATAAAGTTGTTAATACCTCACTTCAAAACAGTTCATCGATTTCCAAAGAACAAATTGAAGCTTTTCGGGATACCAATTATGACGGAACATTGAATAACTATGGTAAACACTATCAATGTGCCAATTTCATTGACGGAAAATGGGTACACGATTTTTATTATGCGGAAGGAAATATTTATGCGAAGCTAGAACAGTTGGAAAAAGACTTTGCTGATAAGTATGCTGTTGGAGGAACAGAAGACCAATATGATAAGCAAATGAATCTGCTTCTCAGTATTGTGCCAATCCCTAAATCTTTGGATGACATATCTATTAGTCCCAATCACGAATTTGTACACAAATTTGCTCTTGGTCAGGTAGAAAAAGAGAAATACAATAGTAATACAAAACTAGTAGAAACTGTTCTTGCTGATTATAATCTTGCCGATAAATTTAAAGATTTTGTAGGGAGTTTATCAAATGATGCCTTTGCGGGTTCTTCAGCTTGGGAGGTCAAAAGTTTTGTAGACAATGAAACTGTTACAGGAAGTGACAAGGAGCGAAATGCTTTGGTTCGTGAAAGACGAAAAGCTGCAGCTAATGACCTTTTTCAAAAGTTTATTCATGAAGAATTGTCGGATGAATTAAGGGAACGTTTTGTAAAGGACTTTAATAGAAATTTCAATAGCATTTACGTTCCGGATTATTCGAAGTTTCCATTGTTTTCCAAAATCTATCAAAATTTCAAAGGAAAAGAACTTAGGCTAACTGAAGTTCAGAAAGCAGGAATTGGCAGATTGACAACAAAAGGAGTTGGTTTATTAGCTCACGAAGTTGGTTTTGGGAAAACGCTTTCTGGAATATTGTCAATGCACGAAGCGATGGAACGCGGAAACGCAAAGAGACCGCTGATTGTTGTCCCCAACCATAGTATTTTAAAACAATGGGTAGAAACAATTTTTGAAACTATCCCAAATGCAAAAGTAAATGTGCTTGGTAATCTTGGAAAAGATTATGATCTGTCCAAATTTGATAACAGAGATGGAGAAGTCACTATAGTTACTTATGAAGGCTTTAATAATATCGGCTTTTCAGAAAACATTACCCAAGATTTAGCTTCAAAATTTTCATACATCTCCGAAAGCGAATTAAGAAGTGTGAATTCTATCAGCGAAAGAGATTTTCAGATAGAATTAGAGAAGGAGAAGGAGTTGGAGGGGAAAATGAAACGTGGCAAAATCTATGATTGGGAAGATTTTGGTTTTGATCATATGACTTTTGACGAAGTTCACAACGCCAATCATATTGTAGGAAAAGTGAGAATTGAGGATCGAAGATTTGCTTCAGATTTTAGAAGCCAAAATCAACAGACTTCCAAACTCGGTATTAATACCTGGATGGCTTCGCAGTTTATACAGAATAAGTATGATGGCAGAAATGTTACTTTACTTTCCGCAACGCCTTTTACAAATAAACCTCTGGAATATTATTCAATTCTATCACTGATTGCTAATAAGCGGTTGGAAGAGTTTGGCTATTTTAATGTTAATACATTCTTTGAAACCTTTATGGAGGCGGATACTGATATGGAAATTGATGCGAGAGGAGATGTTAAGTTCAAAGCCAATGTTCGAAGGTTTAAAAATAATTCCTTGTTTCAACAGCTCTTATCTGAGTTTATTGATATTAAGGGAGAAGAAGATAACCCAGAATTGATCCGTCCTAACAAAATCAATAAGGAGTATAAGATTGAGCAGAATGATTTAACTCAAGAACAATACGATTTACTGAAAGAAAATTTTGAAGAAACTCAAAAAGGAGCAATTTTAACCCATATTCTTAATGCCAGACTTATAGCAATTTCGCCATACTTGTCGCCCTATTATGATGGAGAATTACCTTCAGTAAAAGAATTTATTGAAAATTCCCCAAAGCTGATTGATACAATGAATCTGATAAGGCAGAATAAAAATGATATTCCAGATTCTAGTCAAATCATTTATTCTGAATTGGCAGTCTCAGAATTCTCAAAATTAAAGGATTATCTTGTAATCGAAGTAGGCTATAAACCAGAAGAAGTAGGTGTGATTACGGGGGCAACTACTAAGCCTAACAGATTGAAAATTCAGGATGATTTCAATTCAGGAAAAATTAAAATCATAATTGGTAGTGAAGCTATTCAGGAAGGAATGAATCTTCAGGAAAACACCACGGATTTATATATGCTTTCTCTCCCATATAATTTTACAACTCTAAGACAGGTCGAGGGTCGTGCTTGGAGACAAGGAAACAAACACGAAAATGTTCGGGTTAATTTTATGCTGACTACTGATAGTATCGATGTGTTTATGCTTCAAAAGCTACAATCAAAACAGGCAAGATATTTAGAAGCAATGAAGAAAGGGGCAAATGTCTTGGATATTTCCGATATAAGTACGCAGGAACTGAAGACGTCCATTATTACTGATCCTGAAACCAGAGCCAACATTGAAATAGAACTTTTAAAGAAAAGAATTGAAATTGAAAAAAACAAACATCTTGCAGATATTGCCTTTGTTCTTAGAAAACATAATGACTTTTTAAAAGTGAAAGAGATGTTCAACAAAGCTGAAGAGTCATATAATAGGATCCTGGGCTATTCTAAAAATGTTGATGGAAATACTGACTATTGGAAAAATCAGCTTCCATCTTATCAGAAAACTATTGACTTGACTAAAGCTGAAGTTCAAAAATCAATCCAATTGTTAGCTGAAAAGGGAGTGAATATTGCAGAAATAGAAGTTCAAACCAAAAGCACCGAAGAAAAAATTGCTGAATTAGATAAAAAAATAGAAGAACTTCCAAGTATCCAAGAAGAGTTAATTGTTCAGTATAAGAAAGAAAAAGTGGAAAAGTTGAGGCTGATCGAAAGCAAAGATAACGTGCATGAGAGATCAGAGGAAAATATGATATTATTTTCGTTGTATTATAGAAAATCATTAGATACTACAAGCACTGAACAATATCGAAATGCGGACAGCTTAAACCTTCAAATTGATGAGCTTGATAATAAATCCAAATTTCAGAGGAGATAGCGATAGTTTTACAAAACATTTCTTCTTTAATTCTTTTTTATACCAGAGAAATCTTAATTAGCCTTCCAAAGTCAAGGGAGGCATTTTTATTTCTAATTATTTACGATTTTTATTGAAAATAGATGGAATTATCAGTATTTCTGCTCATCTATCCTTATTTAATTTCTCCAGTAAATGTCTAAAAGGAAAACTAAGAAAACTGCACATGTAGAAGTCTCAAATTTATTTGAAGCTGATTCGATTATGAATTTTCGGGAAATGCCTTTGGATGTAGCTGTAAAAATGTTCAAGTCTTCCGGAATATTTGTTTCGGAGGAAGAAACTTCGGAAATTTTATCACTATTACATACGCTTGCGAAAGTAACGATCAAAGAATTTCTTTTAAATAAAGATTAATTTCGTATTTTAGTGATATAATTACTTCTTTATTCAGCTGATAATGGCTGAATAGTTCTTTTTTTAACCTAAATCCCATTAAAATGAAAATTGCTGATTTGTATATCCGCGTATCAACCGATGAACAAGCGGATAAAGGCTATTCTCAGCGTGATCAGGAGGAACGTCTCCGTAAGCATTGCAATTCACTAAATATAACAATTGGAAATGTAATATATGAAGATCACTCAGCTAAAACCTTTGAAAGACCCGAATGGAAGAAATACATTTATGGACTTAAAAGATTAAGGGGATTTAGAGAAGGTAGATTTTTGTTATTTACTAAATGGGATCGCTTCAGTCGTAACACAAGCGAGGCATATCAAATGATCTCCAACTTGAATAAACTAAACATTACTCCACAAGCAATTGAACAACCGCTTGATCTTCGAGTGCCAGAAAATAAGCTGTTATTGGCTATTTATTTATCAACGCCCGAAGTTGAAAATGATAGGAGAGCTCTTAATGTAACGTATGGAATGCGTAGAGCAATTAAGGAGGGTCGGATGATGGGAATAGCACCTTATGGATATATCAACAGAAGTAGGGAAGATGGTCGAAAATATGTTGCTGTAAAAGAACCAGAAGCATCTAATATAAAATGGGCCTTTAAGCAAGTCGCAAAAGGACATCTGCCCACCGCCGTTGTTTTAAAAGAGATGAATAAAAGAGAAGGAAGAAAGCTTACAAAAAATTCATTTATGGAAGCTTTAAGAAATATTGCTTATACAGGAAGACTTCTTTTGAAAGCATACAATGATGAAGAGGAAAGAATTGTTGAGGGAAAGCATGAAGCTTTGATTTCGGAGGATTTGTTTATGAAGGTTCAGAATATTTTATTTAGAAAAAGTAATCAAGACGCATTCTTACCAGCAGGTAGAATAATAAATGAAGAACGCTATCCTTTGAGAGGATTATTACTATGCCCCAAATGTAACAAGAATCTTACCGCAAGTAGTGCTAAGGGAAGAAGTAAACATTACTATTATTATCATTGTACGGTTGATTGCGGATTTAGACATAACTCCGAAATTGTGAACGATTTGTTTGTTGAAGAGTTATCTAAATTTAGTTTTAATAATGGAGCAGAAAAGGTATTAAAAACCATTCTAATGCAAAATTTATCAGCAGCATCAAATGGTATCAACGACGAGCGAAAAGTTCTTAAAAGTAAGCTTACAACTATTGAGCAGAGAATTGAAAAGGCAAGAGACATGTTTATAGAAGATAAATTAGATGAAGACGATTTTAGAAGCATCAAAAATAAATATAAATCAGAAATAGAAGACTTGAAACTTAAAATAAATACTTTAAAAAGTTCAAGAGAAAATAATAATACTGAGCAACGAATCAATCAAGCCATTGAAAGCATTACAAATATTTCTGAGCGTTATCAGAATGCTACTACCATTGACAAGAGGGCAATTGTTGGTTTGATATATCCTGAAAAGTTAATCTTTGATGGAGAAAGTTTTCAAACCACAAAAGTGAACAGTTTTATCAATAGTATCTTTTTGATTAAGAAGGAGTTAGGAAATAAAAAAAACCGACAAAGAAGTGAATTATCTTCAAATGTCGGTCTTGTGACCTCGACAGGATTCAAACCTGTAACCTTCTGAGCCGTAATCAGATGCGCTATTCAGTTGCGCCACGAGGCCGTTTTTAATGGTTTGCAAATATAGCACTTTTTTCTTTTCTTTGAAAGATGAAAGCAAGATTTTTAATTCTCGTTACAATTTTTACTTTAATTGCCTGTAAAAGAGAAACAAAAAATATAAATTCAAAACCTGTTTCTGTATCGAAATTGGTCGAATTTCAAGAAGGAACCGATGTTTTACAATTATCATCAGGTAATTTTAGTTATTCTATCAAAAAAAATCAGCTGCCTTTCACAAAAATTATTTTGCTCAATGCAAGTATGGCAGGGTATATTACAGAGTTGGATGCAGAAAATATGATTACAGGAGTTTCAAGTCCGGAATATATTTACTCCGAAAAAATCAGAAAACTTGTTCAGCAAAAGAAGATTCAGAATGTAGGAAGCGAACAAAAATATGATATTGAAAAAATTATTTCTCTGAAACCTGACGCTGTTTTTACTAATTACATTGCCAATTTTGAAAATGCGTATGAGGTTTTGAAAAAAAATGGGATTCAGGTGATCTTTTTAGATGAATTTAAAGAAGAAAAACCATTGGAAAAAGCCGCATATATTAAGGTTTTTGGAAAACTTCTGGGCAAGGAGAAACTTGCAGATGAAAAGTTTAAAGAAATAGAAAAGAATTATAATAATCTCAAAAAGCTGGCACTAAATTCAAATTCAAAACCCAAAGTTTTAGCTAACGAAATGTATGGCGATGTTTGGTATCTTCCAGGAGGAAAAACCTCTTTTGCCAATTTTATTTCCGATGCTAATGGCGAGTATATTTTAAAAAATAACCTTGATACAAAAGCTGTAACCATGAGTTTTGAAGAAGTTTATGCCAAATCGAAAAACATCCGGTTCTGGCTGAATGCAGGAAATCACCATTCGAAAAAAGAACTCCTGTCGATCAATCCGTTTTATGCGCAGTTAGATGTTTTTAATCAGGGTAAAATCTACAGTGTTTCGGGAAAGGAAAAACAAAAAGCCAACGATTTTTTTGAACAGGGAATTGTGCGCTGCGATTGGGTTTTGAAAGATTACATCAAAATCCTCCACCCTGAACTTCTGCCGGATTACACCATTACTTATTTACATGAATTGAAGTAACTCGCAGTATTTTTATATTTTTGCAGCAAGTTTATGCTTATGTGGAAAAAAATAAAAAAGTTTATTTTTATAGTTCTTTTGCTGAATGTGGCTTTTATCGTTTGGGGAAGATTTTTTAATCCGCCAATTACCATTACTCAGATCGGCGGAATAATAAAGTACGGAAAACTGCAGCGTGATTATATTTCCTATGACGAAATGGGAAATAATGTGAAAAAAGCTGTCATTGCTTCAGAAGACCAGAAGTTTTTTATGCATAATGGCTTCGATTATACAGCGATTGAAAAAGCCATGAAATACAACGAAAAAGGTAAAAAAATAAGAGGCGGAAGCACAATTTCTCAGCAAACTGCTAAAAATGTATTTCTTTGGCAGGGCAGAAGCTGGGCTAGAAAAGGATTGGAAGCGATTTATACTTTCATTATAGAAAAAGTATGGAGCAAAGATATAATTCTTGAGCGTTACCTCAATTCTATAGAGATGGGGCAGGGTGTTTTTGGTATAGAAGCTGCCTCAAAGTATTATTTTGGAAAGTCTTCCAAAGATCTTACAACATCAGAAGCAGCGTGGATTGCAGCTGTTTTACCCAATCCTAAAAAGTATGATCCCAAAAATCCTTCTGCCTATCTCAGAAAAAAACACAGCTGGATTATGAGACAGATGAAGAATGTAAGCCTGAAATAGTATCTTTGTACTAATGAAATTTTTTAGTTCAAATACCGGGAACTTCAAATCTGTTCTTAAAAAGTATTTTTCTTTTGAGAACGAAACTGCTTCTTTGGAACCTTTAACAGAGTTTTTGGAGGCAATAAAGAAAGCAGATTTTACGGATGTTCTTAATTTCCTCAAACAAAATCAACATTTTGCGGATAACTTCAGAGACTATCTTTACCGAGTTTTTTCTGAAAGACCCTTTAATCTTTCATTAACGGAAGCAAGTATTTTATCTGAAAATGCTTTTTTTCCTGAACTAAAAAAGAGAATTTTAAATAAAGTTTTGCCTCCTGTAGAAAATGAAAATACAGTTTGGTATCTTATTGATAATGTAAGTTTCAGACCCAAACAGGATTTGGAGTACCTTCAAAATATTCCTGAAGAAGATTTTGATGATTTTCTGAGACTGCTGCAGATTGATAATTTTATTATAAAACCCAGAGTTAAAAATGACCTTGTTTTTTCGATGAATATTCTTTCCTGGCGTGTGACCGGGATGGCTCTCGAAGTAGAGGTGATTAAGATGGCTCCTGAATACCGAAATTTTGATAATCCTTTTCTTGCCTTACAGAACGAGCTTGAAGCACTTGCAGAAAATTTTAATCAGAAGCCCGATCATCAGCTCAACTCAAAAGACAGTCATTATAAACAGATTAAAATCTACATTCAGCAGTGTCTTGATTTTGTGAATATTGCTTTTAAAAATTCTTCAAAGTATGGTATTTCAGGAAAGATTAATCATTCGTTGCTTAAAATTCGCCAACAGGTTCGGAGAATTCTTGAAATATTGAATTTTTTGGTTATTGATGATGAGCAAGATGTTATTAAGAAATCAAAACAGCTTATTTTTAATATTCTAATTTACAAATCTCATAAAAATAATATACGTGATCTGGTAAATGACAGTACTACACTCATTTCTCATCTTATTACCTCTCACACGGCAGAGACCGGGTCTGGCTACATTACGTCTTCTTCCAAAGAATATTTTAAAATGCTTCGAAAAGCAGCAGGTGGGGGGATTATTGTAGGAGCTTTATGTATTCTGAAGATGATTTATTCATACTTGCCGGGCAGTGAGTTTTACCATGCGTTTTTATTCTCTTTTAATTATGTAATGGGGTTTATCATGATTTTTTTAATGGGTTTTGCGCTGGCTACAAAGCAGCCGTCTATGACGGCGACTACAATGGCGAGAGTATTGTCTGATGTAAAAAATACCAAAAGAAACTATTGGGATTTTGCACATTTGGTTTCAAAACTGTTCAGAAGCCAGTTTATTGCTTTTATGGGAAATGTATTGATGAGCTTTCCTGTTGCAATGATTATTATTTATGCGTTAGATGTTCTTTTAGGAGTAAATCTAGCAGCTGAAAATTCGGATAAATTTTTAAAAAACCTCAATTTTCTCACTTCATCCGCTATTGCACAAGGTGCGCTTACGGGAGTCTATCTTTTCATATCGGGAATAATCTCTGGTAGTGTAGGGAATAAGACTGTTTTTTTTAGAATTCCACAGAGGATTGAGAAAAACCCTTTAATAACGAATACTTTTGGGCATCAGTTTGCAAAAAGACTTTCTCTGTTCTATGCCAGAAACTGGGCAGGCATTATGTCTTACGTATGGCTTGGTGTATTAATGGGAATCACAGCATCTATAGGTTCGTTTTTAGGGTTGCATATTGATACCAAACACATCAGTTTTGAAGCAGGGAATCTTGCACTCGGGATTTATGGTAAGGATTTTAATGTTGATCTCAAAACTGTTCTAATGGCAGTTACCACTGTTTTTCTTATTGGTTTTGCAAATTTCAGTGTAAGTTTTGGGCTTTCGATGATTTTGGCTTTTAGGTCAAGAAAAATTAATTCTGTAGAAATAAGAAAGATTATTTCTCATATCATTAAGTATTTTGGAAAAAGTCCCGTGAATTTTTTCCTTCCGATTCGTTCTGTTTTAGATGAAAATGCAAAAAAACTAATAAAAGAAACTACAAAACCAGAAGATCAGTAAATCTGTCTTCGCCAAACTGATCCTGAAATTTTTTCAGATAAAAGCTTCTGCGCATTTTGAAATCATTTTTAAGTAAAGGTGAATTGATTTTGATCTGAATAACTTTTTGATCAAGATTTACACTTTCAATTTCCTGAAACAACGACTCGTCAAGATAATCTTCCAAAAAATCTTTAATTTCAAAAGCCACCAGTTTATCTTCAAATCCATAAATTTTAGCAAAAGATTTTACCAGTTCTGAGGATTGAAATTCACGTTTCTTGTTTTTTTTCATGACTTTATACTTCAAATATTATACTTTCCTCATTTATTTTTTTTACCACGCTTTCGGTACGTTCTCGGTGTGTGTCGGTGATGAAAATCTGCCCGAAGTTTTCCTGATTCACCAGTTTTATCAGCTGTGCGACACGGATGTCATCCAGCTTGTCAAAAATATCATCCAGTAAAAGAATAGGAGTTTTTCCGGTGAGTTCTTTTACCAAACTCATTTGTGCTAGCTTTAATGAAATCAGAAATGATTTTTGCTGTCCCTGCGAACCGATTTTTTTGATTAAAACCGAATCCATTTCAAAAAGCAAATCATCTTTATGAATACCTTTTGAGGTGTACGTCAGCATTCTGTCGCGATCAAGACTTTCTTTTAATAAATTTTCAAATGAATCATCCTGCAAATGAGATTCGTAAACCACAGAAACACTTTCTTTCCCGCCGGATATAATTTCATAAAAGCTCTGTACAATCGGATTGAGTTTTTCAACAAAGTTTTTTCTCTTTTTATAAATCTGTGTTCCTGATTTTATGATGGGGTCGTCATAGATTTCCAAAGAATCTTTATCCCATGTTCTGTTTTTGGCGAAATATTTGAGTAAGGCATTTCTCTGCTGAATGGTTTTCTGATACTGCATTAAGCCAAAAAGATACTCAGAATCAGTCTGCGAGATCATAGCATCCAGAAATTTTCTTCTGCTTTCTCCTGAATCTGAGATGAGGTTGGAGTCATAAGGCGAAATCATCACACTCGGCAGATAACCGATATGATCTGCTAAACGGTCGTATGTTTTATCATTTTTTTTGATGATTTTCTTGGCTTCTTTAGGTTGGGAAATTTTGATATTGTCTTCTGAATTGCCATTTTGAACTTCTGCATTAATGGAGAAAAAATCTTCATCTTTTTTGATGTTATTAAGATCTGTATTTCCCAAAAAACTCTTTCCTACAGAAAGATAATGCAAAGCATCCAGAATATTGGTTTTTCCCACACCGTTGTTTCCCACAAAGCAGTTGATCTGCGGAGAAAGATCAAACGTTTTCTCTGAATGATTTTTGAAATTGTAAAGGGAGAGTTTCCTGATAATCATTCGTCAAAAATACTCCAATATTATTAAAAATAAAAAAGGAAGTACAGAGCAAGTTTCAACTCCAAAAGAAAAATAAGCATCATTTCGTTTGCTTTCAGAAGAGTATATGAAAATAAAAGTAATAACTGCAGTTAAAAATAGACTTAGTCCATATTGAAACTTCAGATAAAAAATAGATAAAATGACGGATATAAAAACCAAAACATAAGCGAGATATTTAGTATTCTGTACTCCAATCAATTTTGGGAAAGTTTGTACAGTGTCACTTTTCATATCACGGATATCAAATGGTAAAACCAATGCTGTAATAAAGAAAAAACTGATCATAAATATTGGGAAATCAAATGCAGGCAAAGTAAGCCAGCTATTTACCAATCCCCATACTAATCCCACATAAAATACTTTAAGTAGAGGAATTTTCCGTATGTAATTTTCAAGAAAAAAACTATTATACAGCAGTCCTAAAATCAC
Organism: Chryseobacterium echinoideorum; assembly: GCF_007474535.1. Classification (GTDB taxonomy): domain Bacteria; phylum Bacteroidota; class Bacteroidia; order Flavobacteriales; family Weeksellaceae; genus Chryseobacterium; species Chryseobacterium echinoideorum. The sequence goes on from NZ_VKNW01000001.1 coordinate 370,396, forward strand.
AATAATCAACCATTTTAGCAAACGTATTTCATTATGATTAAATATAATTAAAACGGAAGAAATGATGCCTGTCAAAATATTGAGAATGAGAATTTTGTAAAAATATTTTGTTTTTTGATATTTCGTGTAGAGATAGCCACTGAAGTAGGTGATGAAAATAAGAAAAACTGTGGGATAACGGAACGTATTTTGCTCAAGCATGAAAAAAACTGCAAAAAAAGTTCCCATTAAAGAGACGTATAGCTGGCTGTCTATAACGGATTTTTTCAGTACTTTTAAGCAATTCATTTAGTAAAAATAATACTTATGCAAAGATATTCCAAGATTTTGTTCCTGTTCGTCCTTTTAATGAGCTTCGCAGAGGTTTTTTCGCAAAATTATTATGATCAGCAATGGAAAAAAATTCAGCAAAACAGTCAGAACGGAGGTTACAAATCTAGTTTACCGATTGTTTTGGAAATTCAGAATAAAGCGATGAAAGAAAATAATGCAACACAGTTGATCCGCTCTCTGAAAGCGGAGTTCAGTATCGTCAATCAAACTTCTGATGATGATAAAAATGATTCAGTTTCAAAATTTTTTGCAAAACTTCAGAATTCCGGCAACAGTCTGAAAGGAGATGATCTTTTGGTTTACAAAGTTTTGTTATCGGGGTTTACATTCGATTATTATAATGAGCATTCATGGGAAATTTCCGGAAGAACCAATATGAATTCTCAGGATGTTTCACAAATTGAAACATGGAGCAAACTTGATTTTAAGAATTATCTTTCCAAAAGTTTTAAAGACTTGGATTTGCAAAGTCAGGCAATGAAAAAGATTTCTTTATCCAAATACAAAGACATTTTTTTTAAGGCTGAAAATATAAATTATTTCCCGACTTTGTTTGATTGGTATTCTCTGAGAAAAACCGAATTTTTATCCGATAATGGTTTGTTTACCAAGAACGAACTGTCGGAAAACAGAAACTTAATCAATACAGTTTTTAATGATTTAATTACTCAGAATACAGGAAATTCTAAGCTGTATTTTATGCATCAGAAAATAGTTGAAAACTGTAATTTCAATTCATGCAAAGACAAGCTGGAGCAGCTTCAGGATTTAATGAAAATAAATATTGACGGAGATTATAAAGTTTTGATTGCAGAAGAAATAATGAACAGATTAATTGCCGAAAATAAGCAGAAAGAAGCTTTACAGCTTGCTGAATCTATCAAAAAACAATATCCAAAGTCAGAATTCTTAGATAATATCAAAAATATTGAAAATCAAATTGAAAATCCTTATTTGAGTCTGAAATACGAGCAACAGACTCAACCCCAGTTACCGATTCATCTGGTTGCTGAGTTTAAAAATGTATCTCACTTTACAATAGATCTGTATGAAATAAAAGACGATTATTTGTCATTTTTACAATATGCGGAAAACTCTTACAATCAGGCTTTTGGAAAAGTAAAAAAATCTTTGGTAAGAAAAGATGTTTTCCAGCTGAATGATCCCAAAGATTATAAGCTTCATAAAACCTCATTAGAAATAAAACCGCTTCCGTCAGGAATTTATGTGGCAGAATATTCAGTGGAAGGTTTGGAAGATAAAGAATCAAAGCAACAACAAAATTTTTATTTTTTAGTTTCTGGTAATAAAATCATCTATCAAAACAAAGACGAAAAAAATCAACTTCAAAATGAAATGAAACTGGTGAATGCAGAAAACGGTAAGCCTATTCTTAATGAAAGACTTACATTTTATGAATTTGTTCGGAACAAAACACTTAATAAAGTTGATGGAAAAACTGATGATAAAGGGATTTTTAAGTTTCCTGCAACCGAGAGTAAAGATTATTACAGAACTTTTTTGGTTTATCAGCCAAAAAGCAATGATTATCAGTTGTTTGAGGTTTACGGAAGTCAATATATTGCAGCAAAAAATTATGAAAATGATCATTTAGAAAAAGCACAGATATTTTTAGACCGGGCAATCTACAGACCCGGACAAACTGTTTATTTTAAAGTAATTAATACCAAACTTACTCAACAGAAAGAAAGTGTTGTAGCCAATCTAAAGCAAAAAATCACACTGAAAGATTTTAATGGCGAAGAAGTAAGTTCACAGGTATTTACAACGAATGAATTTGGATCTTATCACGGAAGTTTTGTTCTTCCTAAAGGGAAATTAAATGGTCAGTTTACCTTATCTGTTGACAAAGGTGATAATGATATGGAATATTTAGGGGTTGCTTATTTAAGGGTTGAAGAGTACAAACGTCCTAAGTTTGAAGTGACTTTTGAGCCTGTAAAAAAGGAGTATAAGTATGGGCAAACCATCGAACTGAAAGGTAAAGCCATGATGTTTTCGGGAGTTGCGCTGAGCAATACCAATGTAAATTATGAAATCAGAAAGCAAAATATCAGATGGAGATATTTTCCGTGGTATCCCAATAATTATGAAAATGAAAACTCAATTCTTGGAGAAGCTAAAACCAATGAAAAAGGTGAATTTACCATAAAATTAGACCTTAAAAAAGATGAAAAAATAGAAGGTATTCAGATTGATAATTATCAAATCACTGCTTCTGTCACCGATATTAATGGCGAGACGCAGTCTGCAAATACTAATCTTAAAGTTTCTTCGGTTTCACATTACATAAAAGCAGATCAACTGAATAATGTATTTGCAGACGAAAACGTAAAACTGAAAGTAGAAACTAAAAATTATAACGAACAAAATTTAAAGAAACCTTATCAGGTTAAATTATCAAAACTTGAAACTCCAAACAGGATTTTCAGAGACAACTTTAAAAATGAAGTTCAGAACTTACCGAAGTTTTCAAAAGAAGAATTTATCAGAAAGTTTCCGCATGATCGATTCGATAAGAATGATGAAACTAAAAATTGGTCATCTTCTTCTGTTATTCTAAACGGAGTAAAGCGAAATGAAGAATCTCTCGACCTCGGAAAACTGGAAGCAGGGTATTATCAACTTGAGCTATACAATATTGAAGGAAGAGATACGATAAAATCTGTTCAAAATTTCAGTGTTTGGGACAAAAAATCTCTCAAACCCAATCAGAAAACATTCTTAACCGTTTTGGAACCCAAAACTGAATTTTCAAGAGGCGAGAAAGCAAAAGTCTATGTTTATTCTGCAATTCCTGATGCTTTGGTTACTATTTTTGTTCAAAATGGTTCGGGAAAAACGATTTCTGAGGATCATCAATTTAAAAACGGTATTTTAGAATATGCTGTAGATATTCCGAAAGAAAAAAATGTAAATAATCTCAACATTCAGTTTCAGGTGGTGGCATTTAATGATGTGCAGACACAAACAATTAATTTAAAAATAAAAGATTCGGAACAGCCGTTAAAAATAGAAACAGTAACTTTTAGAGACAAAATTGAGCCAAATTCTAAAGAAAAATGGTCGGTGAAAATTTCGGGAAATGAAAAAGAGAAGATCAATGCAGAAGTTTTAGCCAATATGTATGATATGTCTTTGGATCAGTTTGCTGTAAATAGCTTTAATTGGGAGAAGTTATATACACCTTACTCGTTCTTTAGTTCTTATGATAGGAGAGAAAATCTTGCTCAAAAATATTATCAGAAAAGAATGAAATATTATAATGAAAAATATGTTGATGTTCCTCAATTTAACTGGTTTGATCGTTATAGTGTTTTAAATTCTATGCGAGGAGAAGCTGCTGGAATTTCGGTGTATAACAGTGCTGTTCCTTCTCCAGTGAGAGCCCCGAAAGTTGCAGGTTCTCCAAAAATGAAATTGCAATCTTTGCGAATAGATGATCAGGCGGTTGAAATTTTAAATTCAGGAAGACAATTGACAGAGGAAGAGATAAAACAATTTACCGATGTTACAGATGAGAGGATTGGACCAGATGGTTTACCAATTGATGATGATAATTCTAATGAGCCTTTAAATAAAATCTCTGTTCGGCAAAACCTCAACGAAACCGCTTTCTTTTATCCAGATTTAAAAACAGATTCCGAAGGAAATGTGAACTTTGAATTTACTTCTCCCGAAGCTTTAACCAAATGGAAATTAATGTTTCTTGCTCATACAAAAGATGCGAGAGCGGCAACTTTGGAAAAGGAAGTGATAACACAGAAAGAATTTTCGGTAACTCCAAATTATCCAAGATTTTTGAGAGAAGGCGATGAATTGAATCTTCAGTCAAAATTGTCCAATTTAACATCGAAAAAACTCAATGGTTTTGCACAATTACAAATTTTGGATGCTTTTACCAATGAAGATGTTTCTGAAAAATTTGGTTTGAGCAAAATTACTGCAGTTTCAGGTTTTAATAATGAACAAGCTTTTTCATTAGAGGATAACGGGAATACAGTTATAACTTGGAAAATAAAAGTTCCGAATGATATTTCTTCCATTATTCTGAAAGTTGTAGCAAAAGCAGGACAATATTCTGATGGTGAACAAAAAGCTGTTGCTGTTCTTCCCAACAGAATGCTGGTTACCGAAGCCGTTCCTGTTTTTGTGAAAGAAGGTGAAACGAAAACGTTTGTTTTAGAAAATCTTAAAAATGTTAATTCTACAACGATTTCCAATGTTTCAAATACGCTGGAACTGACAACGAATCCGATTTGGGAAATCATGTTTGCACTTCCAAGTCTGAAAAATGATCAGAATAATTCTGCCGATGTTATCTTTAATAAATGGTTTGCAGATGTTTTGGCTTCTGAAATTTTTAAGGCCAATCCTAAACTGAAAACTGTTTTTGAAGAATATCAAAATAAAGGATTACTAACTTCAAATCTTGAAAAAAATCAGGAATTGAAACAGCTTTTACTGGAAGAAACTCCATGGGTTTTGGAAAGTAAGAATGAAGCAGAACAAATGGCAAAATTAGCCTTGCTGTTTGATGCCAATACCATGAAAAATTCGATTAATCAGGATTGGGACGATTTCAAAAAACTGCAAAACCCGGATGGTGGTTTTTCATGGTATTCTGGTTACCCGAGTTCATATTCTACTTCTTTGTATATTCTTAAAAATTTAGGAAAAATCAATTCTTGGTTAAAAGAAAATATGAAAGATTATCAAAGTTCACAACAAAAAGAATTGGTTGCCAATTTGGTGAAATATGTAGACAATGAAATTGATAAATATTATGATGTAAAAAAAGAAAACGTCTGGACAAATTGGAGCTTAGACTACCTCGATACGAGAAATTACTGGGAGAAAGATTATCCTTTAAAAGGAAAAGGAGCTACCCTAAAAACTTTAGTGAAGCAGAAAGCAAAAACTGCAAAAATTACAGATTTTACCTTCTTCGGGTTGCATCGTGCAGCACTATTGATGAATGATTATGGTTTGAAAGATGTATCGGATAAATTATTAAAGTATTTAAAAGAAACTTCTGTAGATTCAAAAACTCAGGGTGTTTACTGGAAGCAAAATCTGGACGATTGGGGTTGGTTCAGTTCGAAAGTAGTGAATCATGCAGGAGCTTTGGAAGCTTTCAACAAGTTGAAACCGAATGATCAGAAATTTATTGAAAACATGAAAATCTGGCTGATTACACAAAAAGAAGTCAGTTCTTGGGGAAGTTCAAGAGGAACGGCAGAAGTGATTTTTACGATTTTAAATTCAGGAAAATCATGGGTGACATCAGAAAGCGACAAAGCAACCATCATTTGGGGCGGAAAAGAACTGAAACCGGAAACTCAGGCAACAGGTTATGTGAAATCTGCTGTAAAAACAGATGTTTTAGATAAAGACTTGGCAACTGTCACTGTTACAAAACCGGGTGCAGGAATTGTTCAGGGAGGATTATTCTGGCAATACTATGAGAGTTTAAACAAAATAAAATCTTCCGAAAATTATATTTCTGTCTCAAAAGAATTGTATAAAAAAATCAAAACGGTAAATGGTGAAGAGTTGCAGGAAATTACGACAGAAACTCCACTGAAAGTTGGTGATAAAGTAACGGTAAGAATGATTCTGAATACAGATCGACCAATGGAATTTATTCACATCAAAGATATGAGAGCTGCGGGATTCGAGCCGCTGGATGTGATTTCGGGATATCAGTGGAAAAACAATTTGGGATATTACCAATCCACAAAAGATGCGTCTTCCAATTTTTATATTGAGTATATGCCGAAAGGAAAATATGTATTTGAATATGATTACTTTGCGAATGCATCGGGTAAATTTTCAAACGGAATTACGACAGTCCAGAACTATTATGCTCCGCAGATGAATGCAAATACCAAAGGTATAGAAGTAGAAATTAAGGAGTAGCAACATGATAAAATGAAAAAGCCGGCTTATAAATGTATAAGCCGGCTTTTTTATAAATTTTTCTTATTCGATTGCTGCAGATTGAGTATAGTTGGCAAAAGCCTCTTCAAGACTTGTAAATTTACCTTTAAATTCTTCAATATTACAATCCTGAATAATATTTCCTTTATGAATGAGGATTACTCTCGTACAAAGTGCCTCAACTTCCTGCATGATGTGTGTTGAAAGCAAAACCGTCTTTTCTTTTCCAATTTCTTTTACTACATTTCGTATTTCAAGAATCTGATTAGGATCCAGTCCGTTGGTTGGTTCGTCCAGAATCAGTAAATCAGGCTGATGAATGATAGCCTGTGCCAAACCGACTCTTTGTTTGTATCCTTTGGAAAGCTGACCTATTTTTTTAGATTTTTCAGGGGTAATTCCTACCAGATCAATAACTTCATCTATTCTGGAGTGAGGGATTTTGTGAATATCAGCGACAAATTGCAGATATTCTTTTACATACATTTCCAGATAAAGCGGATTGTTTTCAGGAAGAAAACCTATGTTTTTCTTAGATTCAATTTCGTTATCGGAGATATTTTTTCCATTAAAAACAATTTCACCTTCATCAATTTTCAATGCGCCGACAATAGATTTCATCAAAGTAGATTTGCCTGCTCCGTTGGGACCCAGAAGACCAATGATTTCATTTTTGTCAATAGAAATATTAATATTGTTAAGAGCAGTCTGCTCACCAAATTTCTTTGTTAGATTGATAACCTGAAGAGACATATTGTAAAAAATATTTTAGCAAAAATATAAATAAAAAAACTCATTCCGGTAGAATGAGCTTATTATACTATAACAATTTAAGTTATTTTCTGTTTTTTTTTGTTTTTACAGATTCACGTGTTGTTGAATTCTGAACTGCGTTATTAGAACTGTTGGAGACAGCATTTACAGGAGTCTGCTTTACAATAGATTTCTTATACATGTTTTCTTTTGAAGTACCGATACCAAAGATCTTATCTACCTGCTTTTTGTTTAGAAACTGAGATTTTCCTACATACTTCTTATTTTTGTTGATGTACTGTATAAACTGCATGGTAGGCTGACCATAGTTTTTCTCAAAATGTAATTCGATAATATCATTTGGAAGTTCCAGAGTAATATTTCCTGTTGGCTCATCAATAAAGCCATCATTGATCATTTTGTAAAGATCACTCACGTCACCGTTAAGGTCATTAAATGAAAAAGACCTGAATGTATTGAGATTACTGGTATTAATATCCTGGTAATTGAATGTAAATCTATTTTCCTTTTTATAAAGACCGACAGAATTATCTTTTCCTATCTCTACCAAAGCTTCATTTTTGAGTACTTTTATCTGAGAAAAAGCTAAAAATCCTATACAAAAAGTGAAAAGTAAAATTATTTTTTTCATGTGGTTTTAAATTTAATAGTTTGGTATATGTTGCCAATGTACAGATAAAAACAACAATCTACCAATTTTCTTGTTGCAAAAATAATGTTTTTTTTAATTTAAATTTAAAACCAACATTGAAGCTAAAGTTAAATTTTAATAAAAATGTTGTAAGAGTGTCGTAAATAAAGTGATGTATTTACATTTTCTTTAAATAGGATGAGCAAATTTTATTTTTCCCTAAAATTATATTTAAAGTTTTCCAAACAAATTTATTAATGATGACTGGCTACAATCGTCTGCAGTGAAGATTTTATTTTTTTGTTTTGGCTATTACTGAAACCCAGCAGATAAATGGTTATTTTGAAATCTTTCTTTCTGCTAGTATTAATCTTTAACGTGAGTTTCGTTATTCCATAATAGGAAGATACTTTATAATTGCAGATACTTGATTGTGGAAGTTCTATATAAGGATGATAAAACTTCTTAAATGAAAAGGGATGATATTTCCTTATGGTTACACAGCTTCCTGATACTTCATACGTTACACTTTGAATACGCCATATTAAAAAGATCATAATGGCACAAAATAAAGCCAGAATAATATATGATGTTGATTCCTTAGAAAAGAAGACAACGGCTAATGAAAACACAAGGGTGAATAAAATCACAACGCAGACTAAACAACGGATAAATCCGTAATTGGAGATTTTCATATTCTGATCAGCTTTTTGGCATAATTAAATAAATCAAATACTGAATTTCAGTTAAAAATATAAATTCAGTATTAGATTATTCATGTACAAATTTAACCATTTGTAAGTGATTTTTCTAATATCAGATTATGAATTGAATATACTGTGGTAAAAATTTAAAAACTTTTACATGGTAATGTTTTGAAAATTAAACAGTTGTATCATTTTTTTGATCTACAATAAATGTTAATTTTTCTGATGGTTAGAGTGAATTATTTTAAAAAAAACTCCAAAAATTTTACTTTTTGGAGTTTTAAATTTATCCGAATGTTCTTTGGCAATTCTTTCGTGTTGAAAGACCATGATTCATATTCGGTATTGTTCAATTGTAAATTTCAAATAATTAATATATAATTTATGTCCTTCTGCAATGGCGACAGAGAAGATACTTGGTAGTAACGAATGTGGGCAATATTTTTATTTCTAAGTTACTTTTTATACAAAGTTTTCATTTTTTAAACAAGTTCCACGATAAAATTTTATATTACATCTTCGTTGATCTCTTCGTGATCATCTTCATTGTCACTTCTGCTATAAAATTTGTTTTCTTCATCGGGAATATGACTTGTGATCTGTTCAAAATTATCATCATCTTCCGCTCCCGGAACATCCAATCCGTAAGGCATTTCATCATTTACATGATTTGGATTGGTAATAGGATTTCCGTTTCCATCTAAAGGAATATGCTTTTCTCTGTTGAAAATATCTTCTCCGGGATTATAATCCATTTCCTTTAGTTTTCTGTCTTGTTCGTTGGTGTTGTCTTCCATAATGTTATTTTTTTTGGTATAAAACTATGAAGACAAAAATGATTCCAATTACACAGAAGCTTTTATTTTAAGCGAATTAATTCTCCTTTCCTTTTGACTAAATTTTTATAATCCCACTGAATTTCTTTCGATTTCTGAAGCCAGCGCAAAAGGTCATCTTTATTAATCTCATTCAAATGGCTGTAAAATAGTGATGCATCCTGAAATTTATTTCCTTCTATATTCAATTGTTCTTCATCAAAAGATTTTCCACTCCAAAACATAAGACGAATTCCATTTTTCTGTTTGCTATAGCCAACAATAGGATTTCCATCTAAAAACCAGACCGGATGCGAATGCCATATTTTACTTTCGGCTTCATGAAGATCATCACCAATTAAATCCGCAAGAAAACAGCAAATGTCTTTATCTGAATTTTGTTGATTTTCGTTATATTGATTAATTTCAGGATTTATCATCGCTACTGATTCGTATTATTGAGCATCGGAACAAATTTATAAGCTCCGAATTCTTCTTTTTCAATTTCTGTTGGGGAGATTTTGGTAAATCTGTACAAAACCTGTTCATCTGTTGGTCCGAGAGGAATGACCATTTTACCGCCCACTTTTAGTTGTTTTAAAAGTTCTGTAGGTAAAACCGAAGCTCCGCAGGTCACAATAATTTTATCAAACGGAGCAAAAGTTGGAAGACCAGCAAAACCATCTCCGAAATTCTGAAACTTTGGATAAAAATTCATTTCACGAAGTTTATTTTTAGAAAAATCAAACAAATCTTTTTGTCTTTCTACGGTATAAACTAAAGCTCCCATGGCAATTAAAACTGCTGTTTGATAACCGCAACCTGTCCCGATTTCCAAGATTTTTTCTCCAGGTTTAAGCTGTAGAAGTTCAGACTGTTCTGCTACTGTTGAAGGATGAGAGATCGTCTGGTGTGCCAAAATAGGAAAAGCGCGATCTTCGTATGCGAAATCTTCAAAAATACTTTCGATAAAAAGATGCCTCGGAACAGCATTCATTGCAGCAAGAACATTTTCATCAGAAATCTCGATTTTCCGTCTGAGATATTCAATCAAATTCTTTCTTTTACCCTTGTGTACAAATGAATCTACCATATCACAAAAATAAGAAATTTTGTTATTTGTTGATAGATGTTAGCGGATGGTTTTTAAATTTCTGTCAACTGTCAACCGACAACCGACAACAAATTATTATATTTACAAAAATTTGAAAAGCTATGTTAAAAGCAGGTTTGGTAGGCGCCGGACATTTAGGAAAAATACATTTACGACTTCTGAAAGAGTCTACAGAATATCAACTGATCGGATTTCACGATAAGGATGCAGAAAACGGAAGGAAGCTGGAAACTGAGCTTGGCTACAAATATTTTGAAAATTTTGATGATCTTCTGAATGAAATTGAAATGCTGGATATCGTAACACCAACAATCTATCATTACGATTACGCATTAAAAGCTATCGAAAAAGGTCTTCATTTTTTTATCGAAAAACCGGTTACACAAACTTTGGAGCAGGCACAGGAAATTGTGTCTCTTTGCAGGAAAAATGCTATCAAAGCTCAGGTTGGACATGTTGAAAGATACAATCCTGCGTTTATTGGTGCAAAAGATTACATTCAGAATCCGATGTTTATTGAAATTCACCGTCTTGCTGAATTTAATCCGCGCGGCACCGATGTTTCTGTGGTTTTGGATCTCATGATTCACGATTTGGATATTTTGCTGAGTGTGGTAAAATCTCCTGTGAAAAACATTCACGCAAGCGGTGTATGTGTAGTGAGCAAAACACCTGATATTGCCAATGCAAGAATTGAATTTGAAAACGGTTGCGTTGCCAATCTTACTACTTCCCGAATTTCTATGAAAGCCATGAGAAAAAGCCGTTTCTTTCAAAAAGACGCTTATATTTCTGTTGATTTCTTAGAAAAAAAATCTGAAGTAATCCGCATGAAAGAAGCACCCGAAAATCCTACTCCATTTGATATGATTATTGAAAATGCAGAAGGTGAAAAAAATCAGATTTTATTTGAATATCCAAACATTCAGCCTAATAATGCTATTTTGGACGAATTGAATTCTTTTGCTAAAGCTATTACTGAAAATAAAAATGTAGAAGTTTCTCTGGAAGACGGAACCGAGGCTCTGAAAGTAGCTCTTGAAGTGATGAAACTGATCAGTTAATTATATGTGAGAGCAGCATTATATAAAACAGAGTAAATTACATCAAACAAAAGAATTGCGAATAAAGCAAAGAAAACTTTTCCATCTTTTGTCTGATGCAATTTTTTATTTTAGGATTAATTAAAAGCCTCAATAATTTTAGAGAAATCTTCAAATTTGAGAGCAGCCCCGCCAATAAGACCACCGTCAATATCGGGTTGAGAGAAAATTTCTTTAGCATTATCCGGTTTTACAGAGCCTCCGTAGAGAATAGAAATCTCTTCAGCAACTTCCGGTCCGTATTTTTCAGCAATACTATTTCTGATGTGTGCATGGATTTCCTGTGCCTGTTCCGGAGTTGCCGTTTCGCCTGTACCGATTGCCCAAACCGGTTCATAAGCAATCACCACTTTTTTGATTTCTTCTGCTGAAAGGGTGAAAAGTGCAGTTTCGGTCTGGGTTTTCACTACATCAAAATGCTGTCCAGCTTTTCTTTGCTCTAAAGTTTCCCCATTGCAGTAAACAGGAATTAAACCTTTATCTAAAGCCAATTTTACTTTTTTATTGCAGCTTTCATCTGTTTCAGAATGATATTGTCTTCTTTCAGAATGTCCGATCAAAGAGCCGGTTGCATCAATAGATTCAAGCATATCTGCAGAAATTTCGCCTGTGTAAGCTCCACTTTCATATTCGCTCATGTCTTGGGAAAAAACTCCGATTTCGTCTTTTTCAAAAATATCTTTTGCCATCATCAGGTACAAGGAAGGTGGTGCAATCCAAACTTCACAATTGGTAGCATTGTTATTTTTATAACTTAATAATTGCATCATCAATTGTTGAGCATCAATGATATTTTTGTTCATTTTCCAGTTTCCTGCAACTATTTTTCTTCTCATAGTTTATTTTATTGTTGTTTTTAAATAACTAATCTTTTTACGATTATCCGCTTTTAATCATATTGAAATTTTTTTACGCAAAAGTTTGCAAAGATTTTCATTATCATTTATTGCGAATATTGAAAAATCTTTTTTTTAATCTAATTTCCAAAGATTTTTCAGGAGTTTATAGAAAGTATGTTCCTCCTCGGTTACTATCTCATCCGCTTTTATTAAAGATTTGGCAAACTCAGCAAATTTAATGCGTTCTTGTTGTGTAGAATCTTCCAGAAAGCAGCGTGCGTGAAACTCAAAGTGATCTTTCCATTCTTCAGGCTGAAGCAAGGCGATAACTTCAAGTTCATTATCCAAATTCATTTTAAACGGAAATTCATCAGCGAGATAACGCTGAACCATCATTCCTTCTTCCGGTGCAAATTCTCCGTCTACAGAAGAAAGAATCATTAATAAGTGATACCCTGCTATTGATTTATTTGATTTATGCATTGTTTTTATTTAGTTTAATGTTCTATTTTATATTTTTCAAGCGATAAAAAAACTGCTTTAGTCTACGTAATTTTTTGCAGGTTGCTTGTCAACAATTTTACCGTTTTCCAAAGTTAGCACAAACGGATTGCTTCTGGCAATAGTTTTTATGGCCGTACCATCCATCATCGTGTTTTTAATCGTTTTGAAGGTATTAGGATCGGTAGAAACTCCGTAAACCATACTGGCTTTCTGAGATTTTACCTTTGTTTCTACTTTATTCAAAAGCTCAGTAGAAACCTCTTTTGGATGATAAGAAAAAACAAGAATTGCTTTTGGAGCATTGATGATTTCCTGCGTCAAATCTATTCCTGTAGGATCTTCAATTTTAAATTTCGCTATTTCAGATTTGTAACCTTCTTTTACCAAAACCGATTCGTTTTTTCCTTCTTCTATTTTCCATGGTGTACCATCTTCCCAATACTTAGATTCTTTCACATAATCATCCTGATTTACTCTGATTATTTCATTTGTTTTCGTGTTTTTCATCGAATAAAAAGTTTTGTAGACCGATTGGTTCTTACTTATTTTTTCTTTTTCAGCTTTTAAATCGGTTCCTACTTTGTAATCTCTGAAGTCAATAATTGGTTCGTTAATAATTCCCTGAGCCATTATAAAAACCATCATTCCGGTAATACCAAAAAACACGGATTTTAACTTATTATTTTTAGGCTTTTCGCTGTAAGCGCCATATGAATCTTTTTTTACGAAATCTTTTCTATACAAAATAAATAAAATGATCAAACCAACTAAAAGGACAATATCTTTTATAAAGCTTTCCCACGGCGTAAATTTTATGGCATCACCAAAACATCCGCAATCGGTTACTACGTTATAATAGGCTGAATAAAAGGTGAGAAATCCGAAGAAAATACACAAGGCAATCAATGCAGAGAGTGTAAATCTGAGCTTCATTTTCAGCAAAAGCATAAAGCCTAGAAAAAGCTCTAAAACCACTACAATTACGGAGAAAACAAGTGCAAATTTTTCCAGAAAAGGCATATTGAAAACAGATGGTGAAAAATATTCTACCATTTTGAAAGAAAAACCAACCAAATCAACTGCTTTTACAAATCCCGAAAGAATGAAGATAACAGCAATAATAAAGCGTAGTAAATTTTTTATCATTTTTTAAATTGTTTTAGGTTCAGATTTTTGTGTCTTTTCTGAAAATTTAATCAGGCAGAAAACCGCATAATTCAGCATATCAAAGTAATTGGCATCCAGACCTTCAGAAACCAGGGTTTTTCCTTGATTATCCTCTATCTGCTTGGTTCTTAAAACTTTTTGATAAATTAAATCTGTAATAGAAGAAATTCGCATATCACGCCACGCCTCACCGTAGTCGTGATTCTTCTTTTCCATTAAAGACTGAGCCTCAAAAGCATACTTGTCGTAAAGTTGTAAAATTTCTTCTTTATTTTCATTAAAATCATCCGAAAGTCCTTTTTCAAGCTGAATAAGTCCGATGATGGAATAATTGACAATTGCGACAAATTCTCCTTCCTCGCTTTCATCAATCATTTTCACATCCGTCATCTGTAAAGTACGGATTCTATTGACTTTAATATAAATCTGGTCAGTAATTGAACTTGGGCGCAAAACCCTCCATGCCGCACCATAATCCTGAAGTTTTTTACTGAATAAATCTCTGCATTCCGAGATAATTTCACCAAACTGTTCTGAAGTTTTTGACATACATTTCCTTAATCTTTCAAAGATACAAAATTTTGTTTTCAAGACAGGAGATTAGGTTATAGAGTTAGATCATTTAAAAATTTGATAGCCTAAGTATTTGGAGTTTTAAAATTCCCCTTCTTTGGAAATCGAGGGACGAGATTCGCCGAACAAAAAATCAATTAATAATATTGAGGCACTGGTGGCGAAAATTTCAGGGAAATTTTTGACGGGGTGGTATAAAATTAATCTTTAAATTAAAATTAATTCATTTAAAAATATCAAAAGAATAAATCCGGGTTGAGAGGTAACCTTATTTAGCTTAATTTTGCTTAATAAAATCATCTGAACTGATGTCTCATAATAATCATTCTTTTTTACCTTCCAATTTTCATTCAATTAACTGCAATGGAAAACTGGTGGATTTGAGCTCCCCAAAAATCATGGGAATTCTTAATCTTACTCCTGATTCGTTTTCAGATGGCGGTAAATTTAATAATGAAACATCTGCTTTGCTGCACGCCGAAAAATTATTGAAAGAAGGCGCTGAAATTATTGATATTGGCGCACAATCTACCAGACCAAAAGCAGAATTTCTTACCAGCAATGAAGAAATAAAAAGAATCGGGAAAGTGATTTCTGAAATAAATAAAAAGTTTCCGGAAGCTGTAATCTCTTTGGACACTTTTTATGCTGAGACTGTACGTTTTGGTTATGATGAAGGGATAGATCTCGTGAATGATATTTCCGGCGGACAGTTTGACGAAAATATGCTGGATGCTGTCTCCGAAACCCAACTTCCCTATATACTGATGCATGTAAATCCTACTTATGAAACGATGCACGAAAAAATTATTTTTGATGATATTGTATTAACTATCAATCTATATTTCACCAAAAAAATTCAGGGATTACTGGAAAGAGGCATCAAAGACATTATTCTGGATCCCGGCTTCGGCTTCGGAAAAAAAGTTGAAGACCAGATGAAAATGATAGATGAAACACCGTTTTTTGGTTTCGGACAGTTTCCTTTGCTTGTTGGCATTTCGAGAAAATCTTTCATTTATAAACCATTGGGGAAATCCGCTTTAGACATCAATGAAGAAACTCAAAAACTTCATCTAAAAGTTTTAAAACAAGGTGCAAAAATTTTACGAGTTCACGATGTAGCGGAAGCGAAAAAAACGGTTGATGCGTTTTTGAAAAACAGATAATTTTTGAAAAAATTTTAAGTTTAATAAAATAACCATAAATTTACTTAAATAATACATATGAGCATAGGAACAAATCTTAGAAAAATGAGAGTTAAAAAGAAACTTTCCCAACAAGAAGTTGCGGATCGTTTAGAAATAGACCGTGTTACCTACATCAATTGGGAAAATGAAACTTCTGATGTGAAATCCCAATACATCCCAAAAATTGCAGAAATTTTTGATGTAGAAATACAGGATCTTTTTAATTCTGATCAAAAAATCCAAGTAACAAACAATATAGACAACAAAGATAAAACAGGTACGGGCGGAGTAGGTGTTCAAAAAGGAAAAATAATCATTAATCTAATAATTACTGACGAAAATTCTGCAGTAAAACTGAGTGAACAATTAGAAAAGATAATCAATAAAGAGTAATACCACTAAAAGCCTTACAAAATTTGTAAGGCTTATTTTTTATTAATTTGAATGTCTTATTTCCTATCAGTCAAATTCTTTAAGATAATTGCAAGAGGACCAACTATAGGAAAAATAATCAGGATAATTACAGGAATAAAACCTGATTTATTTCTTACTAAAAAATATACTGCGGACAAATACAAAACTAATAATGTAAATGTTGCTAATAATATTATATTGGGTGTAATTACAGAAAAGTGTTTCATATTTTATTGATTAGTTTAATTATCCTGTACAACAGAAAGCCTGTGAAACATAATATACATGAGCAAAATTACTTTTTTCCGGACTTCCTAAACTCCAACAATGAGAATGGCTACTATACTCGCCCCACATATCTTCCCATAGATTATGTATAAAATTAGCATTGGCTGCCGATTGATTAAGACCAATTCCGACTGAGTAATAAGTATTCATGAATGAACATCCTGCTCCAGAACTACTATACTCTTCTTGATGATCATTTTGAACCGTTTCAAAATTTGTTTTATTATCACCATCACTAAATTCTCCAAAAAATAACAATAAATAAAAAAGATTTTCATCATTATTAATTCTTTCAGCAGTAATATTTTCAAGCGCACCATTATAACTTGGAGTTTCAATATAAAATTGATTTGCTACGGAATAAATCTGATAAGATTGATCATTTTTGAAGCTTAATGTATTATCCGAATATTCAAATTCAAATTTAGATAAATTTACAAATTTATCTTGTATTTTAAAAGTTCGAAAAGTTTTTAAATAGAAATAGTTTCCATTTTTTTCAATTTCTTTGACACCTAGATTAATAATAGTTTTTGATAAAAGTTTTGTGCTTTCATTGATTCTCGAAAAATCATCTTTTGCTACTTGCCTTTTATTAAGCGAAGAATTGTGAACAATTTCATTTTTTGAAACTATATTATCTGTTACAGTTTCATCATTACTACAATTAATTAAAAAACTTAATAAGCATACTGTTCCTGTAGTAAATAAATACTTTAGTTTGTTTTTGTTTTTTTCATCAAATGAATTTTATTTTGTTAAACATTACAAACTTATGGTATATTTATTAAATATAGTATATAGAAAACACAACAAAATTAGTAAAATTTATACAACAATATGTTATAAAAAGAAATGTCAAAACTAATGTCTAAATTTATTGCTGTCAATTAAAAGCCCAGTAACTTCAGTTTAAACTGAATGGCAAAATTATCTTTAAATTTGGCTGTGTTGTAATGTCCTACTCTGTAGAAAAAACCAAGATTGAACTGTGTTGACAGAAAATTATTCCACTCAAGTCCCACTTCATTGTAAAGATGATCTAGTTTTTTAAAGTCAAATTGATGAAATTCAGGATTTTTCATATCTCCTATAGTTCCGCGATAGATAAAATCGAAACTTGAAACATTTTTGCCAAAACTTTTAAAGTACCAAGGTAATCTGTGAGTGAGATAAGCCCCCACAAACTTATCATTGTAATATTTACCGCCTTCCATTGTGGCAAAACCAAGATAGGAAGTCAGATTGAAATTGAATGAGCTGTTGGCTTTTCCTAATCCGTTCATTGTAAAATTTTTCCATAACGGCGCATCTCCAAACACAATTCCTCCATAAGCCCGCAATCCTGTAGTTCCTAATTTGGTTTTAAAATTGTGTACAAAAAGCGCATCTAGCCTGCTGAAATTAAAATCTCCTTCTAATGATCTGAATCCCTGCTCATAATTAAAATAAAACTCAGGAAGATTTTGCTCATAAGTATATTTACCATTGGGAGTCATGATATTTTTTGAATTGGGAGAATATTTCAGGGTGATAATAGATGATGTAACATTAAATTCATTTCCCAAACCTTTATAATTATAATCAAACTTAGCCTCTTCTTTCGCTTTTCTGGCGGCGATATTCAGGGTCAATCCGTTGGTAAGATCATTTTCATAGCTTAGTTTAAAGCCTTCATAGCCGTGAAATATTCCGTTATTCAGGGCAACACCGGAATTCATGATTCTCATTCTGAAATTCCACAAATTTTCTGAGAAACGTCCCGCAGCCATTACATCATTGAAATATTCTGCACGAAAAAAAGAATTTTTTTCAGTGGTAGTGCGGATATCAACTCCTGCTCCGAACTTAAATTTTTTGTCATAAATACCGTAAGCAAAATAAGCATCCGGAGAAATATATCTGCTGAATTTTTCGTTCAGCTTCAAGCCTGCACCCAAACGGAAATGCTCATATTTGTTATACCCGATAATTTTTGCAAGATCAAAATCTACCATTCCCAGTCTGATTTTCCCCTTCAGCAATCCTGTTAATGCTTTGGCTTTCTGATCAAGTTTGTATCTGCTGCTCAGACTGTCGATTTTCAGGTATGTTGTCTCTTCTCTTTTGGTTAAAGTTTCTGTTCTATATTGATTGATAATATTCCCATCGGAGCTTTCGACTTCCATAGAATAGCCTTTGAAATCCTGAGCTTTCTCTTCGATAGGAGTTTTAAAATCAAAATAATCTGCCGTTACAAAAGCATACGTTCCAAACTGGCTTCTGGTCTGTTTTTCAGCTTCCTTTTCTTCTTTTGTCTTATTTTCGGACTCTTCGGTATTGGCAAACGAAGCCGCACCTAATTTAATTTTGTAATTTTCTTTTACCAGAAACCATTTATTATTGATGGGTTTCCAGATACTGGTGATGCTTCCTTCACTTTTAATTTTACTGTTGCTTTCAATTTTTTTAAGTGCATACGTATCTTTATCCACATATAGGTAGCCATTGAATTTTCTTTTATTCATCGGCTGTTTATAATTGACTTCACGGAAACGGATCACATAATTTTCACGACCGTCAATCTCAATAGAATCTGTAAGATAATAGCGGTAAAGATTTCTGTTTTCTTCTTTTATTTCTTTCGGAATATGATTTCTGTTGGAACGAAAAGCCATTAATTCATAGATCGGTTCTTTCAGACCGGCAATCTTGTTATCCAAAACAATGGTTTTTTCGCCGTATTTTTTTGAATATAAATTTTCCAGAGCTCTTTCCCAAAGAAACATTTTACTTTCGCCCATCAGTTTCATCAGACCGACCGATTGCAGAGAATCTTTTTCTTCCTGCTTTTTCATGGGTTGCTGAGGTAGCTTTTTTAACGAATCTATCCGGTTGGCAATATAATTACTGTATGCCTTGATGCTGTCTTCGTCAAAATCCAGAGATATTTTCTCATACGATTTATAAGAGTATGAATCTAAACTTTGCGGGGAATTTTCTTTATAATTATCATTAATTTTCCTTAGAATTTCCAATGCTCTCGGATCACTTTTGTCCTGAAGAACCACTGTCTGAATTTCTCGGGTTTTTACATCGGTTCTGGTCATAAAAACTTCCATCACCTTATCTACCACTACATCGTCCTGATAAAACCCGGGTGCAGAAACTTCTACTTTCTTACATTTTGTTTTGAAAATTAAAATTCCAGACTGATCGGTTTTCCCAATCCATTGATCATTACATTTCACCACTGCTCCTGACACCACATTCTCATCTATTGAACTTTTTACCACAATTTTAGACTGCGAAAAAACGACACTGAATAATAACGAAAATAAGATTGTAAAAATGTTTTTCATAGAAACCAGTTTTAATAAGCATAAATATCACACTTACAAAGGTTTCTTCTCACAAAAAAAGTGCCGCAAATGATACTGGTTTTATCAGGAATTGCCAACAACTAGTTGAAACGTGCCATCTTATCGGCAAACTGTTTAGAAAACTCTTTTCTGTCTTCTTCCAGTTTTTCTGCATTTGCTGGAAGTATATAATTGAAAAGAATTTTATCCTCGGCATCCAGAAAAATGATTTCTTTTTCTTCGCCATCAATCATTTGAGCAAATACAGACCACATTGAAGTATCTTTAAGTCTTAGTAATTCAAAAAACTGTTCGGCTTTTATTTCTATTTTTTTCATGATTTAATTTTAATTTATAGATTTATTTTATAACCACCCCGTTAAAAATTCTTAGAATTTTTGCCACCCCTCCACGAGAGGAGAATTTTAAAACTCCAGAAGTTTCAATTTAAACTGCACAGCAAAGTTCTGTTTAAAATTATTGGTTGTATAATATCCCACCCGGTAAAAAAAACCGAGGTTGAAGTACGAAGATAAAAAATTACTCCATTCCAGACCTACTTCCTGATAAAGATGATCCAGCTTTCTGAATCTGAAATCATGATATTCCGGATGTTTCATGTCACCAATGGTTCCGCGGATCACAAAATCAAAACTGGATACATTCTGCCCTATACTTTTAAAATACCATGGAATTTTGTGGGTCAGATAATAGGCAATAAAACGGTCATTATAAAATTTCCCGCCTTCTAATGTTGCAAAACCTAAGTACGAGGTAAGATTAAAATTAATATCACGGCTCGGAGAAGCCAATCCGTTCATCGTAAAATGCTTCCATATAGGTGCTTCACCAAAAACTGCGCCTCCATATAGCCGCAATCCCGTTTTTCCCAGCCTGGTTTTGAAATTGTGGGCAAAAAGGGCATCAAAACGAGTATAATTGAAATCTCCACCCAAAACATTTATGCTTTGCTCATAATTAAAATACAACTCGGGATAATTCTGGTCAATTAAAGATTTTCCCTGTGGTGTCATAATATTGGTGGAGTTGGGAGAATATTTAAGAGTAACCAGTGTATTGAAATTTTCAAAAGCATTACCTCTTCCTCTGAAATCATAGTCAAACTGAGCCGCTTCAAAATTTCTTCGGGCAGCAAAAGCCAATGTCAAACCATTATTAATATCATTCAGATAAGATAAAGAAACCCCTTTATAACGATAAAATTTATCATTATTGATATTGTTTCCGTAATTCATCATCCTCATTCTGAATGTCCAAAGTCTGCGGTAAAATTCACCTGAAGAATTGACATCATCATAATACTCAATCCTGAAAAAGTTATTTTTTTCCAGCGAAGCTTTCATATCAAGACCAATTCCGTACTTCCATCGGTCATCTTTGAAGCCATAGGCAAAATAATAGTCCGGGGAAAAATAAGGGTTAAAATTTTCATTAAGCTTACCCTTCAAACCTACTCTGAAACCTTCGGATAAATTGTAATTTACTATTTCACCAATATCAAAATCAAAGCTTCCTACACGAACCTGACCGTTGATTAAACCGGTCAAAACGCGGGCTTTTCTGTCGATATTATATATTTTTCCTAAACTGTCGATGGTTGTATACGTATTCTCTTCTCTCAGAGAAAGTGGTTCCTGGCGGTAAAGATGCAAGGTATGACCTGAAGTATTTTTCACAGAAAAAGTATATCCTTTAAAATCTAAAGGATTTTCTTCAATAGGAGAAGTGTAATCGAAATACTTTGAACTCAGAAATGCATACGTTCCGAAATTCCTCTTCTCTTCTTTGTTTTCTTCGTTATTGGTGTATTCCTGCCCCAGTTTCAAACGGCTGAGCCTGAGTTTTACATTTTCTTCTGCCAAAAACCATTTTCCATTGAAGTACGTCCAGCTGCTGGTAATATAACCTTCATTTTTTTCTTTACTGGTGCTTTCAATTTTTCTTATTCCGAAAGTTTCTGCATCTATATAAATAGCTCCGCTGAATTTCCTCCCTTTCATCGGCTTCTTGTAATTGGCTTCTCTGAATCTGATCACCAGATTTTTCCGTCCGTCAATCTGAATGCTGTCTGTGAGAAAAAAGCGGTACAAACCACGGTTTTCCTGTTTGATCTGTTCCGGAATCTTATTCCTGTTGCTTTGCAATGCGATCAGCTCGTAAATGGGCTGTTTCAGACCTGAAATTTTATTATCCAGAATATTGATCTTTTCGCCATATTCTTTTGAATAAATAAATTCTTGAGCTCTTTCCCAGAGGAAAAGTTTGCTTTGGGAAAGAATTTTCTTTGATGACAAATCACTGATAGAATCGCCGTTTTTATTTTTTCTGAAAAAACTGAGATTTCTGCTGAATATATTTCTGTAGGCTGCGATACTGTCCTGATCTATATCGAAAGATAATTTTTCGTAAGATTTATAGGCATAAGATTCTAAGCTTTCGGGAGAATTACTCTTGAAAAGCTTTTCTACTTTTCGTAAAATTTCCAGCGCTTCAGGATCGCTTTTATCATGAAGTATCACGGTTTCTATTGCCGTAATTTTGGATGAATTTCTGATCAGAGAAACACTTATTGATTTTTCTACGGCAATATTTTCTGTGTAAAAACCGTTGGCTTTGATTTGTATATCTCTGCATTTTGTCTTAAACTCCAAAAATCCATTAGTATCTGTTTTACCTAAGACTGTATGATTACAAAAAATCTCTGCATCGGCAATCGGAGTATAATCATCTTCATTGAAAACGCTGATTTTTGATTGCGAATAACCAAAAATAAAAATTAACAGAAATATGACAGAGATGTTCTTTTTCATACAATAATGCTTGTCAAAAGTAATGATATTTATATTGTCATAAAAGTTTAAATAAAACTAAGATCCTGTTAAATATCATTAATTTAGTTTTTACAGTTTTCCTGATGTTAAACAAGAATAAACTTTATCTGTCTTCATTTCAACATTCAATTGAATCCTCCGAAAAGCACATATAACAAAAGACAGAAACCTGAGTCTCTGTCTTTTATTATTTAGTTAAGAACATTAAAACGTAGTTTCACTCCAAAATTCTCTTTAAATTCTGATGTCTGATAATGTCCCAAACGGTACGAAAAGCCCACTCCGAAATTTCTTCCTAAAAACCGGTTCCAAATCAGTCCCACTTCCTGATAGTAGTGATCCAGCGGTATAAAATCGAACTGATGATCGCCTCTGTTTTTGAAATCTCCGATAGCCGACTGATATTCCAGTTCAATATTAGAATATCTTTTTCCTAATGTTCTGAATCTGAAAGGAAGATATTGGGAAACTTTAAACGCTACAAATTTATCGGCAAAGAAAGTTCCTGAAGGCATGGTGGCAAATCCTAAATTGGATGGGGTACTGATGCTTGAATACCAATGATCTAAACCTCTTTCGGTTTGTCCCGCAATTTCAAAGTTTTTCCAGATCGGAGCTGTTCCTGAAGAAATTCCTCCGAAAAGTTTAAGGTTGGTATATCCTAATTTAGTCCTGAACTGATGAACGATTAACGCATCAATTTTCTGATAATCCAGATCGCCGCCTAAAGCATTATATCCTTTTTCAAAATTTACATAAAACTGCGGAAATCTTTTTTCATACGTATATTTTCCGCTTGGCGTCATGATGTTTTTATCATTCGGAGAATACTTGAAAGATAGGGTAGTGCTTACATTGTCGAAACTGTTGCCTAAATCTCTGTACTGATAATCAAATAACGCTTTCTGTTTTTCTTTATTCACCCCAATTCTCATACTGAGTGAATTGGAAATATCATACAGATAAGACGCTCCCCATTTCTGGTTTCTGTAAAAATTGGCGTTGTGAAGATCCAGATTGACATCCGAAAGTTTCATCATCATATCCCACATAGTATTGCTGAATCTGCCTGCTGCAAAAACATCATCCAAATAATCTATTCTGAAAACCGAAGTTCTTTTCTGGGAGAGTTTTACATCAAGCCCCAAACCGTATTTCCAACGGTGATCTTTAAACCCGTATCCGAAATATCCGTCCGGAGAAAATGTTTTGCTGAATTTCTCATTTAGTTTTACTCCTGCCCCCAAACGCAGCCCTTGATATTTATCGTAGCTGAAAAGTTTAGTCAGATCAAAATCAATCATTTTATAGCGGAGATTTCCGCGCACCAGCTGAGTTAAAAATCCTAACTTTTTCTCAAACTCATGTTTTTCTACAAAATGATCTATGTTGGTATAGGTTGCGGATTCTCTTGCGGTAAGACTGTCGGTTCTGTATTGCTGCAAAAGACTGCCGTCAGAATTTTTCATTTCCAGCGAATATCCTTTAAATTCGGAAGCTTTTTGCTCGGGATTAATTTCGTAATCAAAAAACCGGTTTTTGACGTAAAGATAATTTCCGAATGTCTTTTGATGGTATTTTTTTCTGTCGCTTAGATACTGACCTTTCTTTAAAGTATCGGTTTTTACGCTGTCTTTTTTGGAAATATTAAAAGTCTGGTCACCCATTTTTACTTTCATATCTTCATACGCAAGAAACCATTTGTTGTTAATCGGTTTCCATACTGAAACGATATTTCCCTCATTGATTTTCTTACTGGTGCTTTCAAATTTTTTGAGCGCAAAAGTCTGAGTGTCAATATAGATTTTCCCGTTAAATTTTCTCGGGTTCTGCCTTTTTTTGTCGGTAATTTCTTTGAATTTGATCACGAAAGTATCTCGTCCGTCAATCTGGATCGTGTCTGTGACATAAAAATTAAACAGCTTTCTGTTTTCGGGTCTCAGCTGTCTCGGCGTTCTGTTGAGATTAGAAATATTGATTGCCAAAGCTTCATAGATCGGATTTTTAAACCCTGACATCCTGTTGTCTATGATATTCGTTTTATCACCAAACTTTTGAGAATATTTATATTCGGTCGCTTTTTCCCATAAAAACATCTGACTGTCTTTAGCCGCATTCAGAAAATCTTCCCCGATCAAAGAATCTTTTTCTTCATTTTTCTTTTTAAACTCCTGCTTCTTTTCAACTTTTGAAAGGGAATCTTTTCGGCTGACAAGGAAATTTTTAAAAATATCTACAGAATCTTTATCTACATCAATAGAAAATTTGGTGTACGATTTAAACTGATAAGAATCTAATGATTTGGGAGAATTTTCTTTTTCTCTTTTATTGAATTCGTCCAGAATTTTCAGTGCTTTGGGATCGCTTTTATCAGCAATGATAATTTTGTCGATATTGCTCATCTTTTCAGACGAAGGTTTGAGCATCACTTCTATGTTCTTTTTTACATCGGCTGTTGCGTCTTCAAAATTATTGGCTAAAATTTCAACCTTTTTGCATTTGGTTTTAAAGTTCATAATACCTTCGTAATTGGTTTTGCCCAGAAGCTCATCATCACAATAAACGGCTGCATTTTCTACCGGCTTTTTATCATTTTTGCTGATTACTTTAATCTTACTCTGACCAAAGATTACTATACCCAACAATAAAAATAATGGAGATAAAAGTTTTGTCATATAGTTTTTATTAATGAGACAAAACTATCAAATAGAAACTTACAAACCGCAACATAAAATATAAACTTTTGTTAAATATAAAATCTACTGTCTATCAATTGAATACCGTTTATTTTTGCATTATTCAATTCCCGAATGATTGATAAATTAAATTTTATTTAAGAGATTTTAAGGGTTTGTGGAGATTTTTCTTTTATATAAGCAAGCATTAGCTTGAGTAAATAAATTTATAATTTTGTTTTTTAGAAAATCAAAATTGTAAATTTACAGGATGGAACAAAAAGAGAAATTAACGATAGAAAAATTAATAGAGGAAGCTCAATTATTTTGTGTGGAACAATCTAAATTCCAGCACAAAGAACTTTATGGTGTAACAGACGGAAAAGCAGTAGGAACACTTATTGAACATAAATTTCAATCACACTTAAATGAAAAGTACGAAGTTTTAGTTGGTTCTTCTGCGAGAGGAATAGACTTGCCTTCAGACGACATTCAAACAGACATAAAAGTCACTTCTATAAAACAACCGCAATCATCTTGCCCTTTCAAAGATGCTAAACAAAAAATTTTTGGACTTGGTTACAATCTTCTTGTTTTTGTTTACGACAAAACAGACGACCCTACAACACAAACGGCAATTTTAAATTTTGTAAGTTGCTCATTTGTACATAAAGAGCGTACAGCGGATTATACAACAACTTTCCGATTACGTGAAATGGTAAAAGATGGTGCAAATGAAGCTGATATTATGGCTTATTTGCAAGATAAAAATATTCCTACGGATGAAATTACATTAGCAAAAGTTGCTGAACAGATTTTACAAACACCACCCGAACAAGGGTATTTGACAATTTCTAATGCTTTACAATGGCGACTACAATATCAACGAATTGTTGCCTTGGCAGACGATATTCAAGGAATTGAAAAAATTATAAGTTACAATAAACCACAATGATGAAAGTATTTGAAGCAAATATCACTCATGAAGTTTCGGATTATTTAAATGATAATCTTAAAAATGTTGTGACTATTGAAAAGGCTAATCAAAAAATTTATAAAGCCTTCGGCCTTATAAATTTTTTTGATAATGAGGAAGATTTGCAAATACTCAAAGAAACTATTTCAATTTCTCAAAATATTGTTTCAGAACCTGACAGAGGCGAATATGGCGACTTTCAAACCAATACAGATTTAGCGGATAAAGTTGCTCTTCATCTGACAACAAAAAATGTTTCGCCAGAAATTGTCATTGAGCCAACTTGTGGAAAAGGCAATTTTATTGTTGCTTCATTGAAACATTTCGATAGTGTTAAAAAAGCTTTTGGTATTGAGATTTACAAACCTTATGTTTGGGAAAGTAAATTCAATATCATTGATTTTTACCTAAATAGCCCAACCGAAAACAAGCCCGAAATTTTAATCATTCACAGTAGCGTTTTTGACTTTAATTTTAAAACTATTGCCAAAGAAAATGGCACAAAAGAGATTTTAGTTATTGGTAATCCACCTTGGGTAACAAATTCAAAATTAGGGAGTTTAAATTCATCTAATCTACCTAAAAAAACGAATTTCAAAAACCACAATGGATTAGATGCAATAACAGGAAAAGGTAATTTTGACATTGCAGAATACATTACTTTGATGATGATTGAAAGCTTTCAACATCATAAAGGAAATATTGCTTTGTTGGTTAAAAGCACAGTTATTAAAAATATTGTCTTTGACCAATTTTCAAAAAAATATAAGATATCTGAAATTGAGAAACATTGTATTGACAGTAAAAAAGAGTTTAATGTTTCTGTTGAAGCATCTTTATTTCATTGCAAATTAAATTCTAGTCCGTCTTTAAACTGTGCTGAGTTCGATTTTTACAATAATTCAAAAAAGAAACTGAATTTTGGTTGGTTGTCTGATAAATTTGTGTCAAACATTGAAACCTATACCAATGCTGAACAAATTGACGGAAAATGTCAGTTTGAGTGGCGACAAGGCATAAAACACGATTGTTCTTCCATTATGGAATTAGACAAAGTTAATGGACATTTTGTAAACGGGCTAAAAGAAGAAATTAAATTAGAACATGATTTGATTTATGGTATTTTAAAAAGTTCAGACTTAAAAAATACAATAATAAAAGAAACGAGAAAACACACGATTATTACGCAGAAAAAAGTTGGGCAAGAAACCAATTACATAAAATACGATTTCCCGAAAACTTATCATTATTTAAGCAAGCATCAGCATTTTTTTAATGCGAGAAAATCGAGTATTTATAATAACAAACCGCCTTTTTCCATTTTTGGTGTTGGTGATTATTCGTTTAAACCTTACAAAATTGCTATTTCTGGACTTTATAAAACATTTCATTTCACACTTGTTTTACCACAGAATGAGAAACCCGTAATGCTTGATGACACCTGCTATATGTTAGGTTTTGACAAGTTGGAGTTTGCTATTTATTCCCTGATCCTTTTAAACTATGAAAAGACAAGGCAATTTCTGCAATCTATAACTTTTACGGATGCAAAAAGAACTTTTACCAAAGAAGTTCTAATGCGTATTGACCTTTTAAAATTGGCCCAAACTATTGAGAAATCTGCATTACAAAAAAACCTAAATTATGTAAACGAAACTTACAAACTCAAAGCAAATCTAGACTTATGGTCTGATTTTATAAACGAAATGAACCTAAATAAAAGCGGACAAATGGAATTATTTTAAATAATAACAAGGGTTTGCAAAATTTGGATTGGAGAGCTTCTATGAAGTATTTGTAAAAAGATTCAAAAACAATATTACTATTTGATAATTGCGAACAAAAATCCCTTCCAAAAACTGAAAGGGATTATATATAAATTTCTTACCAACTTCTCCTACAAAGTCAACGCTTTCTGATACGCATTTTCCAGACCCTCAAGATTTTTTCCGCCTGCCGTTGCGAAGCCCGGATTTCCGCCGCCACCGCCTTGTATTTCTTTGGCTAAATCTTTTACAATCGTTCCGGCTTGGTAATTCGCAGCCAAATCATCGGAAACGCCCACCGTAATCATCGGTTTTCCGTCTGCATCAGAAAGAATAACGGTAACCGAAGTCGGGATCTCTCTTTTCAGCTGGAAGACAATATCTTTTACCGAAGCGGCATCCAAAGAGGTTTTCTTTACCAGAAGCTGTTTGTCACCTTTCTGTTCGTAAGCATTTTTCCAGTCGCCGATTTCGCCTTTTGCTTTCTCTTTTTTGAAGGCTTCTACTTCAGATTTTAATGAAGTGTTTTCTTCGATCAATTTCTCGATAGATTTAATAATTTCTTTAGATTTTAATAACTGAGAAAGCTCGGTGATCTGTTTTTCTAAGTTTTTGAAATATTCAGCGGATTTGTCTCCTGAAATGGCTTCAATTCTTCGGATTCCGGCTGCTGCAGAACTTTCTGAAACAATTTTGAAATGACCAATTTCACTGGTATTTTTTACGTGCGTTCCTCCGCACAATTCCATTGAAGTTCCGAACTGAATCATTCTTACATTGTCGCCGTATTTTTCGCCAAACAAAGCCATTGCGCCTCTGTCCAAAGCTTCCTG
This sequence comes from Chryseobacterium echinoideorum, assembly GCF_007474535.1. Taxonomy (GTDB): domain Bacteria; phylum Bacteroidota; class Bacteroidia; order Flavobacteriales; family Weeksellaceae; genus Chryseobacterium; species Chryseobacterium echinoideorum. Next base: position 399,255 of record NZ_VKNW01000001.1, read on the forward strand.
AATTGGGATATTTCTGAACTCCTGCAACGCAATACTTTCCTTGATTTTCGCATTCACTTTATCTTCAACCAGCTTCAATTCTTCCTCCGTCATTTTGCTGAAATGGGAGAAGTCGAAACGAAGATAATCCGGTCCGACATAAGAACCTTTCTGTTCCACGTGAGTTCCTAAAACGTCTCTCAAAGCTTCGTGTAATAAATGCGTTACTGAATGGTTTGACTGAGAATTTTTTCTTTCAGCTGCATTGACTTTAGCATAAAAAACAGCACCTGCATCTTTCGGAAGTCCGTTGATTAAAGAAATAATCAATCCGTTTTCCTTTTTGGTTTCCAAAACCTCAAAGCTTTCAACTGCATTTTCAAGAACGCCTTTATCACCGATTTGTCCACCACCTTCAGGATAAAAAGGCGACTCACTCAGCACGACCTGATAAAATTCTCCGTCTTTATTTTCAACTTTTCTGTATCGTGTGATATAGGTTTCAGACTCCGTTTTGTCGTAACCCACAAAGTTTTCCGGTTTTTCTTCCAAAGTTACCCAGTCGTAGACTTTCTGAGCCGAATCTGCTTTTGAACGTTGTTTTTGTTCGTTCAAAGCCTGCTCAAATCCAGCTTCATCAATCGTTAAACCTTTTTCCTCAGCAATAATTCTCGTTAAATCATCGGGAAAACCATACGTATCATACAATTCGAAAACTTCTTCGGTTGGCAATACTTTTTTACCATCAGCAATGGTCTGCTGAATCAGTTTCTCCACTCTGATTAAACCAGTTTCAATGGTTCTTAGAAACGATTCCTCCTCACTTTTAATCACTTCCGTAACCAAAGTTCCCTGCTTTTCCAATTCAGGGAAAAATTTGCCCATTTGTTCCTGAAGAACAGCCACCAATTGATAAAGGAAAGGTTCCTTTCTGTCTAAGAACCTATAAGCGTAAGAAATTCCTCTTCTTAAAATTCTTCTGATCACGTAACCTGCTCCTCCGTTAGAAGGCAACTGCCCGTCTGCAATCGCAAAAGAAACAGCTCTGATATGGTCAACGACAACACGAATGGCAATGTCTTTTTCATCGGTTAAAATTCCGGTATATTTTTTTCCTGAAAGTTCCTCAACTTTAGCAATCAAAGGGGTAAAAACATCCGTATCGTAATTGGATTCTTTCTGTTGTAACGCCATACAAAGACGCTCAAATCCCATTCCGGTATCGATGTGTTTTGCAGGAAGATTCTCCAGCGAACCGTCTGCTTTTCTGTTGAACTGCATAAAAACGAGATTCCATATTTCTACAACCTGAGGGTGATCATTATTCACCAATTCAAGTCCTGAAATTTTCGCTTTTTCTTCCTCACTTCTCAGATCAACATGGATTTCTGAGCAGGGTCCACAAGGTCCGCTTGCGCCCATTTCCCAGAAATTATCCTTCTTATTTCCGTTAATAATTCTGTCTTCAGAAATGTGTGCTTTCCAGAAATTATAGGCTTCATGATCACGCTCCAGCTTCTCTTTTTCGTCTCCTTCAAAGATGGTGACATAAAGGTTTTCCTTCGGAATTTTATAAACTTCCGTCAATAATTCCCAAGCCCAGTCAATCGCTTCTTTTTTGAAATAATCACCAAAAGACCAGTTCCCCAACATCTCAAACATGGTATGGTGGTAAGTATCACGACCCACATCATCCAGATCATTATGCTTTCCGGAAACTCTCAGACATTTCTGCGTATCGGCAATTCTTGAGGCTTTAGGCTCTTTATATCCTAAAAAATAATCTTTAAATTGCGTCATTCCCGAATTTGAAAACATCAGTGTAGGATCATCTTTCAGCACGATGGGCGCAGAAGGAACGATCAGGTGTTCCTTGCTCTTGAAAAAATCTAAAAATTGCTGTCTTATTTCTTGTGAAGTCATAGTTAGGGCTTTTAGCTAGTAATTTTCAGCTGTTTACTTTTGGTTGGCAAATTTAATATTTTTAAGATGATTTGTCACAAAATATTATGTGTTGAGATGAATTAATCTAAGTTTCCCATATAGAAAAGCCCAAGACATTTTTGGTTTTCTTCAATTATTAAAGATTCTTTCAAGTGGTCAACGAGCTTTGGCGAACTCCAATAGCATCCGACTTGATGGACTGTACAGGTAAGATACATATTCTGAACTGCCATGGAAACAGCGGCAATCTCTTCCCATTCCGGAACCATTCCGCTGAAATTGACAACGATGGAAACAATGGCATCAGCTTTATTAATTTTAAAGCCTATGTCATTGTATTTTTTTTCTAAAAAAAGCTGTTCGGGCTGCGTTATTTTATAAATCGACTGCATTTCCAAAGCAAGTTTTGCTTTTTCTTCTCCCTGGAATATTTTGAAACGCCAGGGTTTGGTACGCTTATGATTGGGAGCTAATGTTGCTGAATATAAAATCTCATCGAGAATTTCCTTTGAAATGGCTGTATCTGAGTAATCTTTCGGAAAAATGCTTCTTCTTTGCTCTATGATTTCTTTTAAAACTTCTGCTTTATTCATTTAACAAAAATAGCGAAAATGCTAAAGTTAGAATGTTAGATATTGAAGTTTATTAAAAATTTACTTTACAAAACCTCAATAATTTTCTGATGGATTTTATTTAAGGTAAATTCGTCACCGGATTTCATTCCCATCATTTTCTTTGCCATCGGACTTTCGGAAGAAATCGCATAAAACCTGTCTCCTTCAAAGAAAAACTCTCCTAAAGAAACAGAAATATAAAACCTTGCTTTATTGGTAATCACCAAAGATCCCAACTGAACTCTTTCTGTGGAATTGTTCAGAACTTTAGCCATATTTCTTTTAAGATCATTTAAAGCTCCTAACTGACGCTGCATCTGATAAATCTCTTCCTGCATCTCTTCGCGCATGCTGTCGTATTTCGGAGTTTTTTTAATATCGCGACTTGCTTCCTGAGTAAATTCTATAAAATTTTTAAGTTTTTCTATTTTTTCGGCAATGACGTTTTTCACATAATTCCTTATGTTATTTTTCTCAAATACGGTCTTCTCCATGTATCGTAATCTTTACATAAAGATAATATTTTTTTAAATAATGAAATCAAAAAACCGCTCCTCTAAAGAAACGGTTTTAAAATTTTTATTTTGGTCTGTTCTGCTCATAATCAAAGACATCAATTTTTTTCTCGTCAGCTTTCTGCCTTTTTTCAAGCTGCTGAACATTTTTATCTATATCACTTTGATTACCCTCCATATAATTTTTATTGGTCTGTTTTCCAAATTTTGATGCACATGATACAAACAAAAAACAAAGAAAAGATGCCATAAACAAAAGATATTGTTTCCTCATTATTTAATTTTTGTTCAAAGATATATTTTATGCTGTCACACGCTAAAAGTTTAACTAAAAATTATAAATTTTAATTATCTTATTCAGATATCTTAACAAAAAAAATGTGATAATCAAAAGTTTCTTTGATGTTATTTCTCAGAAACCTGCTTCAATTTCTGCAAACCTTCACCGTAAGATTTTCCCATTTGGTAATCCATCATCGGTCTCATTATTTTCATCCAGGTTTCCTGTTCTGTATCCATTGTCCAAGTTACTTTCGTTCCGTTTCCCTCGGAAGACAACATAATTTCTGAAGTTGCCTGTCCCGCAAAAGGTCTTTGGAAAATCATTTCTGTTTTCTGCTTTTGATTTTCAACCAACTCTTTTATTTCCTGACAACCTGCTCCTGCGTCATCATTTTTACTATCCCAACAGTATCTATCCCCAATTTGTCCTTCATTTCCCGAATACACAATTTTCATATTCGGATCCAGCTTCATCCACGGATTCCAATGATTGAATGCCCTCATGGAACTGATCTGCTGCCATACTTTTTCTTTGGGTGCATTAATAGTCGTCGATTTTTCATAATGATAAATTTTGCCGAAAGCCAGCATTGCAATGATCGCATAAACAATTAATAGAAGAATTATAATTCCGATAAATTTTAAAATTGTCTTCATGTTTTTATTATTTAAGTTTTATTTTTTGGCATTAAGTAAGAAACCAGTTTTTTAATCAGTCCGTTTTCCATTTCAAAAACATCACAAAAATCGGCATTCAAAATGTCACCGTTTTTGAAACTAGCAATTACATTTCCCTCCGTAATTACGACATTGTTTTCTTCTGTCATTCTGAAAACAGTAATTTTGGGTTTTCCGGTAAAATTTTCATTTTCTATTTCTTTATCAAATTCATTTTTACCATAATGCAGATAAACTCCGGGCATTTCCCAAATGACATCTTCGGTAAGACAGCTTAAAATCTGCTCGTGATTGATTTCCTGAAAGGCATCCATGTACTTTTGGATCGTTTTTTTATTTTGAGACATTTCTTTTTATTTAAAATCAAAATTAGACATTAAGAAAAAATTTAATCTTTTCTTATGACAAGAAAAATTAACAATTAAGTATTTTTGTCATACCTTGATGTTGAGGAATCATTTTTGAGCATTAAGAGTTTTATTACATAAATTAAATTTACAGCAATTAAAAATACATCAATGAATATTTTAACAGAAAAATTTACCACACCATATTACGCAGCTCCTTTTGATCAGATCAGAAATGAAGATTATCTTCCTGCTTTTAAGGAATTGATTCAGAAATCGGAAGAAGAGATTGATGGTATCATAAGCAATCCTGAGGAACCGACTTTTGAAAACGTAATCGAAGCTTTGGCATACTCAGGAGAGCAGCTTGATGTGGTTTCCAATATATTTTTCAATTTGAATTCGGCAGAAACAAGTGATGAGATACAACAGATTGCTCAGGAGGTGTCACCAATCTTAACAGAGTATTCTTCAAAAATTTCTCAAAACGAAGCCCTTTTTAATAAAATTAAAAAAGTGTATGACGAAAAGGAAAAATACAACCTCAACGAAGAGCAGAAAATGCTTTTGAATGAAACGTACAAAGGTTTTGTGAGAAGCGGCGCTTTGTTAAATGACGAAAACAAAGAAAAATTAAAGAGAATCAATATGGATTTGTCTTTAAAGTCACTAAAGTTTGGGAAGAATGTTCTGGCTTCCACCAATAATTATTTTAAACATATCACCAACAAAGAGGATTTATCAGGAATTCCGGAAGCTATTCTTGAACAATTTGCAGAAGAAGCGAAAGAAAGAAATCTGGAAGGCTGGGTAGTTACTTTGCAATATCCAAGCTACATTCCGTTTATGACGTATGCTGAAAACCGTGAATTGAGAAAGGAAATTGCATTGGCAAACGGTAAAAAATCTTTTGATGGCGGTGAATTTGATAATCAGGATCTGATTAAAGAACTGTTGAATTTAAAACAGCAAAAAGCAGAATTATTAGGCTATAAAAACTACGCAGATTACGTTTTGGAGGAAAGAATGGCAAAATCACCAACAAAAGTTATTGATTTTCTGAACGAACTTTTAACCAAAGCAAAACCTTATGCAGAAAAAGAAATTGAAGAATTAAAATCTTTAGCAAAAGCCGATGGAATTGAAGAAATGCAAGGCTATGACCATGCTTTTTATGCCGAAAAACTTCGTAAAGCAAAATATGATCTTAATGATGAGGAATTAAAGCCGTACTTTCCGTTGAATCAGGTTCAGGATGCTGTTTTTGGATTGGCAAAACAACTCTTCGGATTAACATTTGAAGAAAGAAATGACATTCCAAAATATCATGATGAGGTAAAAGTATATGAGGTGAAAGAAGTCTTCGACTCCGCTCAGACTGACAATCAACAGTCATCAACCAGCTACAAAGCTCTGCTTTACGTAGATTATTTCCCGAGAAAAGGCAAAAGAGCCGGAGCTTGGATGACGAGCTACAAAAACCAGTATCAAAAAGACGGCGGAAATTCACGTCCACATATCTCTATTGTTTGTAATTTCAGCAAACCGACAAAAGATACTCCTAGTTTACTGACTTTTCAGGAAGTGACGACTTTATTCCATGAATTTGGTCATGCTCTTCACGGAATTCTGGCAAATACACAATATCCTACGCTTTCCGGAACTTCTGTGAAATGGGATTTTGTGGAATTGCCTTCTCAATTTCTGGAAAACTTCTGCTATGAACCTGAATTCCTGAAAACTTTTGCCAGACATTATAAAACAGGGGAAATTTTACCAGACGAAAAAATCGAAAAAATCGAGCAGTCAAAAAACTTTATGGAAGGATATCAGACCTTGAGACAGATTGGTTTCGGATTACTGGACATGAATTATCACACCAAAGCTGCAGAGCTGGAGAATAAGAGTGTGAAAGAGTTTGAGGATGATTATACCAAAGCAACGCAATTGTATTCTGCGAATCCTGAAACTGCGATGAGCCCGAGCTTTTCGCATATTTTTCAGGGAGGATATTCAGCAGGATATTATTCTTACAAATGGGCGGAAGTTCTGGATGCAGATGCTTTCCAGTATTTCAAGGAAAACGGAATTTTCAATCCTGAAATTGCTGCGAGATATAAGACTCTTCTTTCCTCCGGCGGAACCAAAGATCCGATGGAATTGTATAAAAACTTCAGAGGAAGCGAGCCGAAAGTGGAGAGTCTTCTGAAAAGAGCATTTGGGTAATATAAATTAAAGCTCCCTTCGCTTAAAGATCAAAGGGCTTTGAATTTTTCTTATGGTTAAATCCGTAATATGACATTGAAAGTGTAAATTGTATTTGCGAATGTTATATAAATTAGATTGACGCAATGCGTAAATTGGATATTAGCAGAAATACTATGAAACAAATCACACTAATTTTAACTTTACTTTATTCGGCAATAAATCTAAACGCTCAAAATATAAAATTTAGAGAAAGTATTGACAAAGATTCTTTGTTCAATACTACTGTTCTAAAACTACCTGTCGAAATGCGTGAAGATTTCACTAAAACATACAAAAGTGGAAATGAACAAGAAAAGGAATTTTTGCTGTTTATGATTTCAATGCCTGAAAGCAGTAAAAATGAACTAATAGAAAATTTTGAACAAAGAAAAGCAGAAATTCAAAGGTTGAAAACCGAATATCAAAAACTCGTTCCTAAAAATTACATAGTGGATATTGAATTTGAACCAGAAAGCAAAATTTTTACTGTTACAGAAGAAATAAGTATCAAAATCTACAAATTAAAAGACAAAACTGAAAAAGAAAACACAGATGATATTCAGAGAACTGACGGCTTAAAAGTCATATCTCAAAATTGGAATTTGAAACCAAATTCTAATGAACTCGAAAAAGTAATTAAATCAATTGGATGGACAAATCAAACTCTTGATAAAATTAAGAAACTTCTAAAAGAAGCAAATTGTATTTCAATACAGAATGGAAAAATTACAACAATAGGTTTTGCAAGAAGCGGAATGGGAAAGTATTCGTATAAAATTTTCGACAAGCCTCTTAACGAGAAAGAAAAAATAGAATATAACAATAATTGTGAATACATTTTTTACAAGGATAACACTGTTCTTGAATATGGTGGTGGTGCGATTGGTTCACAATGTTTTGAAAAAAAATAATAGTACTTCTGTTAACAAGGGGTTCGCAATAGTGGACAGAAAGCTATTAGTTCGCATTTTGTGATTCGATAGAAATTTGTATTTTAATTGAAAGTTTCGGCTTCGTTTTACCCACTTTCACCAAGCGCCGGAACATGAGGATGAAATTTATATAAAAATGCTACAAACAGAGACTAAAAAAGCAATTAAAGTAATTTCGGAAAAATATTTTCATCAAGTCAGTTTCGATTACGATGTATTAAAAATATTTAATGATATAAACCTAATTTCAATTAACCACATTAAAAAAAACGAATTTAAAATTAAATATAATTGCGAAGATTATTATGATTCTATTGTAATTGAAGAACCGGAAGTTTTTGACGTTTTAATAAATATTTTTGAGAGAGAAAAATTAGAGAAAGTTTCAAAAAGTAAAATGGAATTAATTACAATTGAGATTCTTTTAGAAGAAGAAGTAATACATTCAGCGAAAGACATTAAAAATTTCTTTGAATTTTACAATGGTATTAATCAAGATTACCTAAATGTAGGAGGAAATAGAGTTTTACAAGAGTATTATAAAGGATATTTAATTCTTAGAGATGATTTTAAATACAATTACAAATCGAATGTTATAAAAATAAATAATATTGCCTAACAGTTTATTAGCGAAAGACGGTATTGAATTCCACCATGGAGAACTTCGTGATATTTTTTTGCTTGGTTAGTTTTTAGTTGAAAATTATATCTAAACAAATTCGTGAAAAATAATATTCCCTGCAGTCTACAATTGCAGGGATTTTTTGTGGTTAAAACTTATGTGTTAAAAATTCGCTCAATTTTGTTTTAAATATTAACTTTGGCAATCTTTGAATTTTTAAATTCAAATTGTATTAAAAATGTATGTAATATGAAATTGAAGCACAGTCTGCTGGCTTTAGCAGTTCCTTTCGTAATGAATGCACAACAGGTAATGACACCCGAGATTCTTTGGACTTTAAAAAAAGTTGGAGTTCAGGCAGTTTCTCCGGATCATTCTTCGCTTATCTATAAAATCGGACAAACCGATTTGAAAACAGAAAAAAATAAAAACGAAAATTATTTTTTTAATATTCTTAATCATCAGTCGGCGAAAATCAATTTAGGAAAAAAATCTTTGATTCAGTGGGATAGAAACGGGCTTTACGCTCAGGAAGGAGAGATGATTTTTCTTTCAAAAGATAACGGAAAAACATGGACCGAGTTTTATACCATTGGTGAAGCTGATAATATTGTTATTTCTCCGGACGGAAAGAAAATAGCTTTCAGCAAACAGGTTCTGGTGGAAAAAGTAATGGGAAAAGACAAATATCCTGATACTCCAAAAACCACAGCACAAGTTTATACCGATTTGAATCACAGACACTGGGATTATTTTAATGAAGGAAAATACAATCATGTTTTCGTGGTTGATGTTTCTGCTAATGTAGATTCGGCAAAAGATTTACTGGAAGGTAAAATGTGGGATTCTCCGCAAAGACCTTTTGGGGGAGCAGAAGATTTTATTTTTAGCCCGGATTCTTCACAGCTTTTATATGTTACAAAACCAAAAAGCGGCAAAGAGTACTCAATAAGCACAAACACCGATATTTTTGCTTACGATTTAGCTTCAGGAACCACTAAAAACTTAACTGAATCTAATAAAGGATATGATGTTAATCCAAAGTTTAGTCCGGATGGGAAGTCTTTGGTATGGCAAAGTATGGAAAGAGAAGGTTACGAAGCAGATAAAAATGATATCAAACTGATGGACTGGAAATCTGGTAAAACTTCAAATCTCACAAAAAATTGGGATGAGAGTGTTACCGGCGACGTATTCTGGAGCGGAGATTCTAAATCAATTTATTTTACGGCGGCTTTTAGAGGTACTAAACAACTATTTTCTTTAGAGCCTAAAAATTCAAAAATTCAGCAGATTACAAAAGGTAATTTTGACATCAATGAAATTTTTGCTGACCAGAAAACTTCTTTGCTGGTTTCAAAAACAGACATCAATCATGCTTCAGAAATTTATTCCGTAAATCTAAAAAACGGAGAATTGAAGCAGATTACCGATGCAAACGGAGATACTTACGCAAAACTAGCTCAGGGAAAATCTGAGCTTAAAATGGTAAAAACTTCCGACGGAAAAGAAATGGGAGTGTGGTTTCACTATCCTCCGAATTTTGATCCGAATAAAAAATATCCAACGCTTGTTTATTGTCAGGGCGGGCCTCAATCTGCATTAACACAGTTCTTCAGCACAAGATGGAATTTTTCTTTAATGGCGGCAAACGGCTACATTATTGTTGCTCCCAACAGAAGAGGAATGCCGGGTTGGGGAACAAAATGGAATGAAGAAATCTCCAGAGACTGGGGCGGACAACCAATGAGAGATTATTTGGCAGCAACGGATTTTGCGAAAACTTTACCGTATGTTGACGGAGACAGAGTAGCGGCAGTAGGAGCGAGTTATGGTGGTTACAGCGTATTTATGTTGGCGGGAATTCATAACAACAGATTTAAAACATTCATCGCTCATGATGGGTTATTTGATATGAAATCATGGTATTTAACGACGGAAGAGCTTTGGTTTGCCAACTGGGATTTGGGTTCACCTTGGGAAAAACCGCTCTCCAAAGCTTACACAGAATTTAACCCAAGTAACTTCGTAGATAAATGGAATAAGCCAATTATGATTATTCAGGGTGGAATTGATTTCAGAGTCGGATATGAACAGGGGCAGGAAGCTTTTCAGGCAGCAAAACTGAAGGGTTTAAAATCTAAATTTGTGTATTTCCCTAACGAAAACCATTGGGTTCTGCATCCTCAAAACGGTTTGGTTTGGCAAAGAGAATTTTTTGGCTGGCTGAAAGAAACATTGTAAGTTTTAATCTCACATCCTGAATTCCCCTCCTTTGGAAATTGAGGGACGAGATTCGCCGAAACAAAAAATCAATTAATAATATTGAGGCACTGGTGGCAAAAATTTCAGGAAAATTTTTGACGGGATGGTGTCAATAGATGTAATAAATTGAAAGAAACGGGCTTTTTAGTCCGTTTTTTGTTTATACAATACAATACTCATTTGATTTATGCAAAACCGGATCTCATCATTTCCTCCAATTATAAACGCTGATTCTAAAATTTTAATTCTAGGATCAATTCCCGGTGTGAAATCTTTAGAAAAACAGCAATACTACGGTCATCCTCAAAACAAATTCTGGAAAATTATTTTCGAATTATTTAATGAAGAGTTTACAGAAGGTTATACTGAAAAAATTAATGTTTTAAAGAAACATCACATTGCACTATGGGATGTCATAGATTCCTGCGAGAGAAAAGGGAGCTTAGATTCTGAAATTAAGAACGAGGAAGCCAATCAGATCCCAGAACTTCTTCAAGAATATCCTAATATTCAAGCAATATTCTGTAACGGAGGCAAATCTTACAAAAATTTGCAAAAAATGCTTGGTAAAGATTCTATCATCCCGTTTTATTTACTTCCGTCAACAAGTCCGCTGCACACAATTTCTTTTGAAAAAAAATTAGAAGAATGGAAGAGGATATTAGAATTTGTTTAAAACCCCATTTATTCTTCAAAAACAAAAACTTGACAAACCCCTTCAAAATATCGTATATTTGCACCTCCAAAAATTACAGTCTGTAATTTTACATAATTTTTAAACCGTAATTTAAAAAATGAAGACATCCGATTTTAATTTCGACCTTCCTGCCGAATTATTGGCAGAACACCCTTCAGAGCACAGAGATGAAGCCAGATTAATGGTTCTAAACAGAAAAACAGAAACCATTGAGCATAAACTTTTTAAAGATGTAGTTGATTATTTCGATGAAAAAGATTTGTTCATTTTCAATAATACCAAAGTTTTTCCTGCCCGTCTTTACGGAAACAAAGAAAAGACTGGAGCAAAGATTGAAGTTTTTCTTTTAAGAGAATTAGATAAAGAGACTCGTGTTTGGGACGTTTTGGTAGATCCGGCGAGAAAAATCAGAATTGGAAACAAACTATTCTTTACCGAAGATGAATCTTTGGTAGCTGAGGTAATTGATAATACGACTTCAAGAGGAAGAACTTTAAGATTTTTATTTGATGGCTCTTACGAAGAATTCAGAGCTAAGTTGAAAGAGTTGGGAGAAACTCCGCTTCCTAAATACATCAAAAGAGAAGTTGAGCCGGAAGATGCAGAAAGATATCAGACTATTTATGCAAAAATTGAAGGAGCTGTAGCAGCACCGACTGCAGGTCTGCATTTCTCTAAACATTTGATGAAGAGACTGGAAATAAAAGGAGTTGATTTTGCTGAAATTACTCTTCACGTTGGGTTGGGAACATTTAATCCGATTGAGGTGGAAGATCTTTCTAAACACAAAATGGAATCTGAAGAAGTAATTATTGATGAGAAAAATGCTGAAATCATTAACAGGGCTGTACAGGAAAACAGAAGAGTCTGCGCTGTAGGAACTACAACAATGAGAGCTATTGAAACTTCTGTTTCTTCAAATAAAAAAATATCTGCATTCCAGGGTTGGACTAATAAATTTATTTATCCTCCACACGATTTTGGAATTGCTAATTCAATGATTACCAATTTCCATACGCCAAAATCTACTTTAATTATGATGATTGCTGCGTTTGCAGGAAAAGATTTTATCATGCATGCTTATGAAGAGGCCGTAAAAGAAAAATATAAATTCTACTCTTACGGAGACGCAATGCTTATTTTATAAGAACGGAAGCTGGAAGTTGGGTGCTGGAAGTTTACAATTCGGCGCCCAATTTTTCTTCCATCTTCTGACATCCAACATCCAACAACATAATGAAAGACATCAGAACTTTATCACTAGATCAGCTCAAAGATTACTTTGTTTCTTTGGGAGAAAAACCGTTTCGTGCGAAACAGGTGTATGACTGGTTATGGAGTAAAAATCTTCATTCGATTGATGAGATGACGAATCTTTCCAAACAGCTTCGTGATAAAATTGCTGAGGAATATACCATTAATCCTGTTTCAGTCGATTTACTGCAAAAAAGTACAGACGGAACTATAAAAAACGGTGTAAAACTTCACGATGGATTGTTGGTGGAATCTGTTTTGATTCCGACAGAAACCAGAACTACAGCATGTGTGTCTTCTCAGGTTGGTTGTTCTTTGAACTGCGAATTCTGTGCTACAGCAAGACTCAAAAGAATGAGAAATCTTGAAGTGGCCGAAATTGTTGATCAGGTGGCTTTGATCGACAGTCAGAGCAAAATGTATTTCGACAGACCGCTTTCCAATATTGTTTTCATGGGAATGGGTGAGCCGATGATGAATTACAAAAATGTGGTGGAAGCCATTAGAAAAATTACCCAGCCGGAAGGTTTGGGAATGTCACCCAGAAGAATTACCGTTTCTACTTCCGGAATTCCAAAGATGATCAAAATGTTGGCAGATGAAGGACTGAAGGTAAAGTTAGCGTTGTCTCTTCATTCAGCCATTGAATCTAAGCGGAATGAAATTATGCCTTTCTCTGATAAATTTCCATTAACGGAAATCATGGAGGCTTTACAGTATTGGTATAAGCTGACAGGCTCTGTTATTACCTTTGAATATTGTGTATGGAAGGGCATTAATGATGGTGATGAAGATATTAAAGCATTAATTAAATATTGCAGACAGGTTCCATCTAAAGTCAATTTAATTCAGTATAACCCTATCGGTGACGGAAAATACGATCAATGTAACAAGAAGGCAGAAGAAAACTATATCCGTCAGCTGGAAAATGCAGGAATTGTCTGTGTGGTAAGAAAAAGCCGTGGTGGAGATATTGATGCCGCATGCGGACAATTGGCGAATAAATCTGCAGAGGAATGACTTTCTTTTGGCTATGCTTGTTCTATATTAGTGTAGTTTTCATAATATTTTCATTTATATACTTTATTTACGATAAAATTAAAAAGAAAAACAGCTTAAAGAGTGCATTCTTTTTTCTAAGTTTTCCTTTTTTCTTTTTTGCTGAAAACAGACTTTGTCATTCAGTTGCTGATGAAATCTGTTCGGATTTGAAAACGAACCGTCTTAAATTGGAGAAAAATAATTTTATCACAATACCTGACCTTTTAACTTTAACAGTTTCTTCTCAAAAATATCATTTTGAGGGAAAAACGTATGGAGTTACTGTTTTACCTTCCGGTAATGATCTGATATTTAAGAAGGATCGTATTACAGGAGAATATTGGGTTTTCTACAATAAATACTATTTCAGCACAAAGAGAGCAGTAGGCTACATTCAATCAAAATAATATGATTTTGGCAAAGTCTGTGAAAATATTGAAACAGCTTGAGCCTTTCCAGATTCACTGATTAAATTTTTATTAAAAAAGTAAAAATTGTTTACGGTATTTCCATAAAATTTTACATTTGTATAAATAGCTAATAATGATAGATTTTTTTACGGGAGAAGACGGTTTGGAAAGTGTTTATGCTTGGTCAATTCCTATTCTTGTCACTGTGATTTTGGCTGAAATGATTTACAGTCATATTTCTGAAGCTAAATTATACAATAGAAAAGATACTGCAACCAGTGTCTGCCTTGCGTTGATGAATTTTGGTTTAGACCTTGTAATGAAGGTTTTTGCCATGGCAGTGATGTTTTTCTTTTATAATAGAAGTTTTTTTTCTTGGGAATTTACTATTTGGTATTGGCTCATTTGTTTTGTAGTGACTGATTTTGCCTACTATGTACTTCATTATGTAGATCATCATTCAAGAGCATTTTGGGCGGTTCATATTACTCATCACAATTCAGAATATTTCAATCTTACAACAGGGTTTAGAAGTCCTGTTTTACAGCCTTTATACAGGTATTTATATTTTTGTCCGTTAGCATTTCTGGGCTTTAATCCTTGGCATATTATGGTGGTGTATGCTGTTGGTCAGGTTTACGGAACTTGGGTTCATACACAGACGGTAAAAAGTTTGGGAATCTTAGAGTATATTTTGGTGACGCCTTCACATCATAGAGTTCATCACGCCTGCAATATAAAATATCTCGACAGAAATATGGGAATGTGCCTGATTGTTTGGGATAAAATATTTGGAACTTTTGAGAAAGAAGACCCTCAAACTCCTGTAAAATTCGGAATTTATCCTAAAATGCCCGACAACAAACCGGATACTGTTCTTTTATACGAATGGCGTAAAATCTGGAAAGATCTCAGGCAGCCGGGATTAAAGATTTCAGATAGAATTAATTACATTTTCAATGCTCCGGGATGGAGACATGACGGGAAAGGGAAGACGGTAAAGGAATATCAAAAAAAATATTATCACAAAACAACTTTAAAATAAAAGAGACTATTTTTTCAATAGTCTCTTTTTAGTTTCTTTTCGTTAATCTTACTGTGTTTTAAAGAAATTTCGGATTTGCAATTTTTTAAAAAGTAAAATTAATTGACTTAAAATGTTTAATATCAATTATTTATTTTAAAACATCTGCTTCAATCACGCTGTCTTCAAAGATCTTAATAAAAGCCTTTGTATAATCTTCTTTGGTAGCAAAATTAGGATTTTCCATAAATTTTTGCGGGTTTATCGCAAATAACGGAAACCATGTTGAGCTGATCTGAATCTGGATTTTATGCCCTTTTTTAAAGGTATGAACAACATCCTGTAATCTGAAATTAACGGCGGTTTTTTGGTTAGGAATCAGCGCTTCTGCTTTTTCACGAGAATGTCGGAATCTTGCAGGCATAATTTCACTTCTTACCATCTGATGGTAGTTTCCGTAAATAACGCCTTCTTTCTTTTCCGTTGGTTTAAAATCTTCAGGATATACATCAATCAGTTTCACTGCAAAGTCTGCGTCTGTTGAAGTAGAAGAAATATTGAGTTTTGCCATAATTTCTCCGGCAAAAGTGAGATCGTCTGTCAAAACATCAGTAGTAAAAGTAAGAACATCGGGTCTCCCTATAGCAAATCTTTGATCTTCAGACATATAATTTCGCGGTGTAAAGCCATTGAAATCTTTCAGATTGACTGAGCTTTGGACAGGGTTTTCCGGATCGCTGTAATATTCTGAAAATCCTGCTCCTGATTTGCTTTTTAATGTTTTCTCAGCCAAATAAAACTTTATTTTTTTCGATTCTTTTGGTGGATAAACTGAAAACTCACGCCATTCTTTCGCTCCGGTATCATACATTAAGGCTTCTGGTAAACCGACATCTTGTTTTGTATTTCCTTTCAGATAATGAGTGAAAAATTTTGTTTCGATATTTTTTTGATAATATGTTGCGATGCTGTCTCCGAAATAAATCTGATTATGGAAATGTTTTCCTTCTTCTCTGGACCATCCTCCGTGCGAAAAAGGTCCCATTACTATAGTGTTTTTCGCTTTCGGACTGGTTTTTTCAATGGTTTTATAGATATTCAGCGGTCCGGAAAGATCTTCTGCATCAAACCATCCTCCAATAGTCATTACAGCATGACTGATGTTTTTTAAATGTGGTAAAAGATTTCTTTTTTGCCAGTAATCATCGTAATTGGGGTGATTCATAATTTCTGTCATAAAGAAATTATTTTTGTAATATTTATCGTATCCGTCTTTTAAAGTCCCCATTTCTCTGTAAAATTTAAGACCGTCTTCAGAAGAAGTTTTAATCATTGAATCGGTATACCAAGCTTTATTTTCTGGTTTTGTTTTCTGAACTCCAAATACAGGAAAAGTTCTGAAATATCCCAGCATAAATCTGCCGTTATGAAGAAAGTCATCATTCCAGAAATCAGAAATTGGTGCCTGAGGTGAAGAAGCCACCAAAGCGGGATGCTGAGAAAGAGTTCCTACGGCTGTATAAAAACCAGGATATGATGTTCCGTACTGACCAACTTTCCCGTTATGATCTTTAATGTTTTTTAGAAGGTATTCTATAGTATCGTAAGTATCTGTACTTTCGTCAACATCTTTTTTAGATTTACGATCTACCTGTGGAGTCATATTGGTAAAATTTCCTTCACTCATGTATCTTCCTCTTACATCTTGAAAAACAAAAATATATTTGTCTTTCATAAGAAACTGATTGGGTCCCAGTTTCGTTTTGTATTCGTTTTCACCGTAAGGAGCAATGCTGTAACAAGTACGCTGCATTAAAAAAGGATACTTGTTTTTATTTGAAATATCTTTCGGAATATATACTGAAGTAAAAAGCTTAACCCCATCTCTCATGGGAATATAAAATTCCTTTTTTGTGAAATTATCTTTCACGAATGTATCAATTTGATTGTTTTTTGTCTGAGATTTGCCAAGAAACCAAAGAAAAATAAATAGAATGGAAAGATGAATCTTCATAAAATATTTCATAGATAATTTTATATTACTGTTAAGATTGCCGAAAAGGATAAATGGGAATTTAATGTAGAAATTTTCAACATTAAATAATATCTGATTTTACTGAACCTATTGTAAAAAAGGATTGTGTTTTTTTTCAAATCCAATAACGGTGGGATTTCCATGTCCGGAAAAAACCTTTGTTTCGTCATCTAAGACAAAAAGTTTAGATTTAATTCCATCAATCAGCTGTTCGTAATTTCCTTTATATAAATCTGTTCTGCCAATACTTCCTTCAAATAAAACATCTCCGGAAATCATAAATTTTTGATTTTCATTATGATAAACCACACTTCCCGGTGAATGTCCCGGAACGTGATACACTGCAAAAACTTCTCCGTCAAGTTCAATTTTCTGACCTTCTTTAATGTATTCAAGATCAACATTGATGTGATCAAGATCAATTCCGAATCTCATACCACTGATCTGAAACATATCAAGTACCTCTTTATCTTCTATATGCATATAAACAGGGACTTTATAAGTGTCAAAAGCCCATTGAAGTCCTAAAATATGATCAATATGGGCATGGGTAAGTAGAATTTTTTGAATTTTCAGTTCGTTATCCAAAACGAATTTTTCAAGGGACTGGGTTTCTTTTGCATTCATATTTCCCGGATCAATCAGCCATGCATTTTTATTATCATTATAAACAATATATGTATTTTCACTGGCAAAATTGAAAACGAAATTTTGGATATTTAGCATAATTTTTTATTTACAGCAAAAATAGAGACAATATAATTTTTATTAATGAAGTTTTATATAAATTTTCATTATATATAGTATTAGTCTTCTATAATAATTGTTTATTATAGAACCATGAAAATTACCATTTCTCCGTCAGATATTTCCAATATCGCTTCGGAACGTGCTGAATATGCAGTTTAGTGTTTTTCCTTTCTTTGATATTGGTTTTCGTGAAATAGCTTTGCCAGAGTATTTGGTATTTTTTTTCTTCGTCGTGAAATTTTTCCTGATATTGATTGAGATTTAGTTTTTCATCAGGATAAAAAAAATCGCAGTTTTCCAAATCATAGAACAATCCGTAATGTCTTCTCAAATCATAAATCATCCATTTTTGATCGGCATATCGGTCTTTGAAATGTTTTCTGATTAATGGTAATACATTGAAATCCGGATCAATTTTTGCGAAATAAATATCATCCTGAATTTTCTCAAATCTTACGAAAGCTGTCATTCTGTGTCTTTCCCGACTGACGGATTTGCAGATTTTGGCTATTTTCAGAATATCATCATTGGCAAAATTTTTCAGGACGTTATCGTTCGGGAATTTTACCGACTGTCTCACAACGGATAAAATAAGCTGTTCTAATTCATCATTCTCAGAAAGGTAAACCCGCAGCAAATCATTAATCCCCGATTTTCCGATACTCTCTTCAAGCTTTTTCAGAACCCTTTCGGATTTCTCCTGATGTGTGACAACCTCATGGATTTCCGCAAACATATTTTCCTGCACAAAACTTTCCCTGCTTCGGATTTCCACATCTTGATAACGATATTCAAAAACTTCAAATATTGCTGTGAAAAGTCCATCGAAACTGCCGTCGTATAATAATGTAATCATCTTACTTTTAATTGGAGTACTAAGACTCCGCTCAGTGTGACATTTGTAATTAATTATTTAATCTATGGATTGTCAGGCTGAGCGAAGCCAAAGTCTTTATATTTAAGGAATCATATATTAAAAATACTTTGGAACATCTCTGCTTCCGTGTAAAACTCTGACAATTCTAATAGACTTATTTAAAATTTTGTAGAAAATGACATAATTATCTTTTGGGAAACTGTACAAATCTTTTTTGATTTCATCTCGCTTTTTTCCTAATTGTAGGTTTAAAATCAAATTTTGAAAAATTTCTTCAATTTCCAAAAGGTATTTTTCGGCTTGCTCAAAACCAAACTCATCAGATGTATAATCAAAAATGTCTTCCAAATCTTTATCAGCAATTTTTGATAAAGCATAGAATTCTTTAGACATTACTATTTTTTTTCTTCTTGGCTTCTATGATATTTTTTACAGAGCGAGAACTCAATTCACTATTCCAACCTTTTTCTATTTCCGCTTTCAAATCCTGAATAACCCGATGACGATAAACTTCATGAAGCCGCAAAGCATCACGGACAACCTCACTTGCATTCTGAAAATCTCCGGATTCTATTTGATTTGAAATATATTCTTCTTGTTTTTTTGTGAAACTGACATTCATTATAAATCTTTTTTCGAAATTACAAATTATGTCTAAATTTAGCAAATTTGGACAATTAATTAAAAATAAAGTTGTAGAAAATTTTTTTCGGAATAATAAATTAGATCGTCTTTTTTTGCATTGTCAGGCTGATCGAAATTGAATCCTTAAAACAAAGTTAACTGCTGAGAAAACTGATTTTGAAATTTCGACTGACTTCCACCGATAATTAATTTTCTCAAATTCAAATCGGTTAAGTGTTTCAGGAATGGATTTCCATAAGTAAAATCAATAAAATATTTGGCGCGGTTTACCGCTGCTCCTAGTTTTTTAAGATGATCAATATTCAAAACCTGAAATTGTCTTGCGCTCACAATTTTTTGCGCAGTTTTCACCCCAATTCCTGGAATTCTGAGAATCATTTTATAATCGGCTGTTTGCAGATTAACGGGAAACTGGTCAAGATGTCGCAACGCCCAGCTTAATTTTGGATCCACTTCCAAATCCAGAAAAGGCATATTAAAATCCAGAATTTCATCCGCTTTAAAACCATAAAAACGCATTAGCCAATCCGATTGATACAAACGATTTTCCCGCAAAACAGGAACTTCTGCTGTGATTGCAGGCAAACGATTATCCACAGTCACAGGGATATAACCCGAATAATAAACCCGTTTCATTCCGTAGTTTTTGTAGAAATGATCGGCTACTTTAATGATCTGCAAATCGTTTTCATTCGTTGCGCCGACAATCATTTGAGTCGATTGACCGGCCGGAGCAAATTTTGGAACGCTTCGGATGATCTTTTTCTCGTCTTTATATTGCTGGATTCCTTTTTGCACGATTCGCATTGGTTGCAGCATATCTTCCCGGTTTTTGTCCGGTGCCAGTAATTTCAAACCAGATTCCGTCGGAATTTCAAGATTAACGGAAAGTCTGTCGGCATAAAGTGCCGCTTCATTCATCAAATCATCACTCGCTCCCGGAATGGATTTCAAGTGAATGTAACCGTTAAATTTATGTTCGGTTCTCAGTTTTTTTGCCACGCGAACCAAACGTTCCATCGTTGTATCTGCGTCTTTGAAAATTCCAGAACTCAGAAATAAACCTTCAATGTAATTCCGTCTGTAAAAACTGATGGTCAGATCAACGACTTCATCCACTGTAAAAGCTGCTCGTTTGATATCATTTGACTTTCTTGAAACACAGTAAATGCAGTCGTAAATGCAATGATTGGTCAAAAGGATTTTGAGAAGTGAAACACAACGTCCGTCTTCGGTATAAGTATGACAGATTCCGCTTGCTGAGCTGTCGCCCAAACCGCCGTTGTTTTTTCGTTTGCCACCGCTTGAAGAACACGAAACATCGTACTTGGCAGCGTCTGCAAGTATTTCAAGTTTTTCTTTGATGCGGTCGAAATTCATATTGATGGATTTGATTTGAATTAGAAATGGTCAAATTTAGTTCCAAAATTGATAAATATCAATCTTTTCCGATAGATGTTATCAACACTTTAAAGCGACAAATTTAGTATATTTACGCTCATTAAATTGATGTTATGAAATTGCGGAAGCAATTGCATACGATTTACTAAGAAAAAAACAAAACTCCATATGAATCATAAACCCGTAGAAGGTTTTTCTAAATTAACGAAACAAGGAAAAATCGATTGGCTTGTAAACGAGTATCTTGAAGGAAACGAAGAATATCAAAATATATTAAACCAATATTGGAACGAAAATACTGATTTACAGAAACTTCATGATGAATTTTCTGAAAACACGATTTCCAATTTTTATATGCCTTACGGAATCGCTCCCAATTTCCTGATTAATGGAAAATTATTGGCTCTTCCAATGGCTGTGGAGGAAAGTTCGGTAGTGGCAGCTGCTTCCAAAGCAGCAAAGTTTTGGTTGGACAAAGGCGGTTTTAAGACCACAATCATCAACACGGAAAAATTGGGTCACACCCATTTTATTCTGAAGACAGAACCGCACAAACTGCTTCATTTTTTCAATTTTAAACTGAAGAAAAAATTACTCGAAGCAACAGAAGACATCACCGCCAATATGAGAAAAAGAGGCGGCGGAATTCTAGATATTAAATTGATTGACAAAACCGCTGAATTGGAACATTATTTCCAGCTAAAGGCGAGTTTCGACACCGTAGATTCTATGGGAGCCAATTTCATCAATTCCTGTCTGGAGCAGTTTGGTAAAACCCTCAAAGAAGAAGTGGCGAATGAAGCGGAATTTTCTCAGAAAGAAAAGGATTCGCTTCAGATTGTGATGAATATTCTCTCCAACTACACGCCTGACTGTATTGTAAGAGCCGAAGTTTCTTGTAAAATTGAGGATTTGAAAGACGACAGCGGAATCTCTAACGAAGAATTTGCGTGGAAATTCAAACGTGCGGTGACGATTGCTGAGATTGAACCTTACAGAGCAACAACGCACAATAAAGGAATTATGAATGGAGTAGATGCAGTTGTGATTGCCACTGGAAATGATTTCCGGGCAACCGAAGCCTGTGCACACGCTTATGCAGCTAGAAATGGTAAATATTCTTCTCTGACACATTGTACAACAGATAACGGAATTTTCAGATTTTGGATCGACTTGCCAATTTCTGTAGGTGTTGTAGGTGGCTTGACGAATCTTCATCCTTTGGTGAAATTTTCTTTGGCTTTGCTTGGAAAACCTTCTGCGCAGGAGCTGATGAGCATTTTGGCAGTTTCCGGATTAGCGCAGAATTTTGGAGCGTTACGTTCTTTGGTTACAACAGGAATCCAGAAAGGACATATGAAAATGCACCTTTTCAATATTCTGAATCAGTTTAACGCAACGGAAGAGGAAAAGCAATATTTTGTGACTTACTTTAAAGATAAAACGGTGAGCCATCATGAGGTGATTTCGGAGTTGGAGAAATTAAGAAATAAGTAAAAAAATGTCATCTCAATGGAGTAAACAAATGAAGATTTTGCATTTATAGAGATTCTTCGACCTCACTTTGCTTCGCTCATAATGACGAAATTTAATATAAAATGAAAACAATAACACTTATCTTCGGAGCTGTTTACGGAATGTTATCAGTAATTTTGGGCGCTTTCGGAGCACACGCTTTAAAGAAAATATTATCTGTGGAAAGACTGGAAAGTTTTGAAACAGGTGTAAGATACCAAATGTACGCTGCATTCTTTTTACTTATTGCAGGCTACATTTTAAAATTTGAAACCAAAACTGAAAACTGGATTTCCTGGCTGATGATTTTCGGAACGATGCTTTTCTCTTTCAGTATTTATGGATTGAGTATGCAGGATTATTTCGGGATGAACCTGAAATTTCTCGGACCTGTCACTCCGCTTGGAGGATTATTGATGATCCTAAGCTGGACTTTGCTGATTTTCTATTTTGTGAAGATGAAAAGCTAAGGACAATTCTGTTTTTTGATTTCAATTGGTTAAAACTTCGGCGGCGGTAAAGCCACCGCCGAAGTTTTAACCAGAAAATATTTAATTAAATCTCTTCTAAAGGATTCCAAAAAATATTTTTGAAATTCTTAATTTTGAAATTCTCTATTTTTATACCCTCTTTTTCCAGTCTTAATTGAAATTCGGGAACTGAAAGTGTTCCGGATGACGAAATAACCCGGTGTGCTGGAACATCTTTAGGGCATCCTCCCATCGCTTTTCCTACGTGACGTGAATGGTTAGGAAAACCAACAGCTTTTGCAATAGCTCCGTAGCTTGTTACTCTGCCTTTTGGGATCAGTTTTGTGATTTCCCATACCTGTTTTTTGAATATTTCGTTCATAGTATTTATAGCATAATTTTTGGATTAAAATTATCATTTTAAGGAATTAACCTTAGTAAAATTATGACAATTTGATTAGATTATTTCAGCCTACTTTAAGTTTAAGTTTAAGTTGGAAAAAATAAAAATATGAAATCAGCATGATTTAGAATATAATTTTAAAGAACAATAAAAATCTACTTATGAAGAAATCCGTTTTTAAAATTTTAAATAAAATCAACAAAGCTATTCTGCCAAAGCTTAGTGATAAGGATCCTGCGAAATTAACCAAAATTCAGAAGGGAATATTAGCTTACCGATATTTTGTGTTGATTAATTCGTTGGATTGACCAGATAAGAAATTTTGTTTGATTTACAGATTGCAAAATCAAAATACAAATTACGTATCTTTGTAAAATGATACGTATTACAAAAATTTTTACATTCGAAACCGCTCATGTTCTCTACAATTATGATGGTAAATGTAAAAATATGCACGGACATTCCTATAAACTTTTCGTAACGGTAAAAGGAAAGCCTGTTAACGATCTTGATCATCCGAAAAATGGTATGGTAGTAGATTTTGGTGATATCAAAACAATTGTAAAATCTGAAATTGTAGATGTTTGGGATCATGCTGTACTCATCAACGGATTGTCTCCTCATAAACAATTGGGCGAGGATCTTGAAGAAAAAGGTCATAAAGTTATTTACTGTACTTTCCAGCCAACATGTGAAAATATGTTATACGCTATTGCCGCCAAAATAAAATCTAAACTTCCGGAAGGAATTTCTCTTGCCTATCTTAAACTTCACGAAACCGAAAACTCCTACGGAGAATGGTTTGCTGAAGACAACTAATATGAAAAGATCTTAAACATTAAGTCGTGCTTAAAACAACCATTCATTTAGAGCCCGGAAAAAAAGTATATTTTGCTTCTGATCAGCATTTTGGAGCTCCTAATCCTAAAGAAAGTAAAATTCGTGAAGAAAAGTTTATCCGTTGGATGAACGAAATTAAAAACGATGCGCAGGTTTTGTTTCTAATGGGTGATTTGTTTGATTTCTGGCATGAGTGGAATCACGTAATTCCTAAAGGTTATGTGCGTGTCTTAGGAAAAATTGCTGAACTGAAAGATAGTGGAATTCAGATTTATTTTTTTGTCGGAAATCACGATTTGTGGATGAAAGATTATCTTGAGGATGAGATAGGCTGTACCGTTTTCTACACAAAGCAGTATTTTGAGATGGGCGGAAAGCAGTTTTTGCTGGCTCACGGAGATGGTTTAGGACCAGGAGATAAAGGCTACAAAAGGATGAAAAAAATTTTCACCAATCCTGTTGCTCAATGGTTTTTCAGATGGCTGCATCCGGATATTGCAATGAAAATTGCTTTATATCTGTCACAGAAAAATAAAATGATTTCTGGTGAAGAAGACAAGTCGTTTTTGGGAGAGGATAAGGAGTTCTTAATTATCTATTCTAAGAAGAAGCTTGAAAAAGAAAATATCAATTATTTTATCTACGGACATCGCCATCTACCTATGGTTTTAGAATTGGAAAAAAACTCAAAATACATCAATTTGGGTGACTGGATTTCTTATTTCACCTATGGCGTTTTTGAAAATGAATTTGAACTGAAAACTTTCGAGACTGTAAAATAAAAAATTACCCCTAAAAGAGGTAATTCTTAATAAGGGCTATGAACCCCTTATTATTAATCCATATTCTGGTACGAATATACACAAAATATCTAACCAAAAAATTTTTTACTTCTTAAAGTGTGAATTATTTTTAATTGAAAAATGTAATTGACTCAAAATGAGTGATTAAATTTTAATAAAAGCAGTGAATTAAGTTGAAAAATATATTTAATATAAAAAACGAACAGGATTTTTTGGAGGCTTCTTTGTCGGTTTTTAAATTTCAGTATCATCATATAGAAGTTTACAAAAAATTTGTAGATTATCTCAATATTGATCCTGAGAGTATTGTTTCTTTAGATAAGATTCCGTTTCTGCCTATAGAAATGTTTAAAAATCATAAAGTTCTCAATAAAAATATTGGTTCTGATCTGTATTTTCAAAGTTCGGGAACTACCATGATGAATCTTTCTAAGCATTATATTGCTGATGAGAGTATTTATCAGGAAAGTATTGTAAAAAGTTTTGAGCAATTTATAGGCAAACCGGAAGATTTTATTTTCCTCGGACTTTTGCCCAGTTATCTGGAACGCAAAAATTCTTCACTTATATATATGGTAGATTATCTGATGAAGAAGTCAGGTAAAAATGAAAATGGATATTTTTTGTACAATCATGAAGATTTGTTTCGTCTCTTAAACTTGCTGAAAGATAAAAAAGTAATTCTTTTCGGAGTGTCTTTTGCACTGCTGGATTTTTTGGATTATTGTCAAACAAACAGTCAGAGCCTTCAATATTCTGAGACTCTCACTGTAATTGAAACAGGGGGCATGAAAGGAAGAAAGGAAGAAATGACAAAAGATGAATTGCTGAAAATTCTGCAACATGGTTTTGGAACCGATAAGATATATTCTGAGTATTCTATGACAGAACTGCTTTCTCAGGCATATTCTTTGGGGAATAATGAATACCAATGTCCCGGCTGGATGAAAATTTTGATCAGAAATACAGAAGATCCTTTCAGTTATGAAAAGGAGGGAAGAACAGGAGCAATTAATATTATTGATTTGGCAAATATTCATTCCTGTTCATTCATTGCAACCCAAGATTTAGGTAAGATAACAGAAGATAAATTTCAGGTACTGGGAAGAATAGATCATTCCGACATTCGCGGATGCAGTCTGCTCGTAAGTTGATGGTTGTATCATATAAATTAAACAGTGTTAAAAATAGAAGAACTGGTTCATGCATTCATTCATTCTCAATGTGATTTTGAGAACGAAATTGTGCTTACCAATCATTTCCAGGCAGATTGGGAAGCAGATATTCTGATCATCAACTCTGAAGGTTTTAGCCATGAAATTGAAATAAAACTTTCTAAAAGTGATTTTAAAAATGATTTTAAAAAATCTTACACTAATAATTCCACAGGAGAAAAATATCTGAAACATGACAAAATATGCTGTGGTGATTATATTTGCAACTCATTCAGCTTTTTGCTTCCGATGGGAATGATAGAGCATTCTTTAATACCTCAACATTGCGGAATCATTGAATTTTACCACAATGTAGATTCATGGGAAACAGAATTTTACGAAATCCGTAAAGCACCAAAAGTGCATGATGACTCTTACTGGAAGCTTACAGATAAAGATTTATTCATCAGAAAAATAGCACTGAATCTTCTTTACCGTAAAATGGAAATCAAAGGAAAACATGAAGAACTTATTTTTAAAAATCCTTTTGATTTAAAAAACAGAAAATAAAAAAACCTGCTTCAATTAAACATGAAGCAGGTTTTTTTAAGAAAATGATTGATATATTACACTGTAGGTTCAGGTTTTTCAATCAGTATATTGTAAGTGAAAGCTGCCGAAATACCTCCCAAAACAGGAGCTGCAACAAATAACCAAAGCTGTGAAAGTGCTTCTCCGCCGGCAAAAATTGCAGGGCCAATACTTCTTGCAGGATTTACAGAAACTCCTGTTATTTTTATCCCTACAATATGGATGAGAACCAGAGAAAATCCTATTGCTAAGCCGGCAAATCCGCCATTGATATTTTTTGTTGAGGTAGATCCTAAAATAACCATCAAAAAGATAAAGGTAAATACAAACTCTGCCACAAACGCTGCAGTCATATTATAGGCATCCAGATACCCTGTTCCCCAGCCATTAGAGCCCAATGCCCATTCTCCCATTACCGCACCGGGATGATTGGTAAAAATTACATAAAGCACTCCGGCTCCGATTATTGCTCCTAAAATTTGTGCAATAATGTAAAGTAATGCCTCATCTAGCTTCATTCTTCCTGCTGCGACCATCGCTATCGAAATTGCTGGATTGATGTGGCATCCTGAGATATGTCCTATAGCATAAGCCATAGCTACAACACTTAAACCAAATGCAAAAGATATTCCTAGGAGTCCTACCCCTGTTGTGCCGTCTGCTCCAGCAATTACTGCACTTCCGCAGCCCATGAGAACAAGTACCATTGTGCCGATCATTTCGGCTACAAATTTTGATGTTTTTGAAATCATTTTAATGTTTTTTAAATTATTAATCGCTAATGTACAAAAATTAATTATTTAATAATTATGATTAATTGATGAATTTAATGATTCTAATTGGTATATATTTTATTTAAAATTTAAAAAACATGAGTTTTTTATTAAATTTATTTATTATCATGTGTGCATGGGTGGTGGATAATTTTAACATAATAGATTATGATTTTGAAATATGTATTTATCAAAATATTTTCAAAATAATGTTCATCTGATTTTATTTTCATCAGAAATAAATAGAATATTGCGAGGAAACGTATCAAAAAGTTGATTTGAATTAAATATTTTTTCGATTCTACTTTATTAAAATTTCCACTTTTATGGAAGTCATAGTTTAAATCTGCTATGAATTATCAACTGAAAATTTATTATATTTGAAAACTTTACAGATTAAATGAAGTTTAAGTTGAAATTATTTTAATGAAAAAGCTGCTGTATTTTTTTCTTTTGTTATTTTACCAGGTATTTTATTCGCAATCTTCAAAGAAAACAAGTTCATGTTATGATTTGAAAGAAGTATTGAAAGTGCAGCCTACTTTTCTTTATCAGCCTCATTTGGACGCTTCACGAAGTTTTAATGTAAAGGTTTTGGAAAGCACAGCTCATGTACAGAAATATATCAATAAAGGTAAATTTCATACAGTTAAAAAAAGCGGTAAAGGTTTCAGAGTACAAAAGCTGCAATACAGCAGAGCTTATTTGGTTTCAAAAGCTAAAATTACATTAGAAAACATTGGAGCAAGATTCAGCAAAGAAACCAAAGGTCAGACTTTTACTGTTTCATCACTTACCAGAACGCTTGAAGATCAATGCAGGCTAAGAAAAGTCAACAGCAATGCGTCATTAGGAATAAGCTCTCATAATTATGGGAACTCTTTCGATATTTCTTATGTAAGGTTTAATAATGTTCTCCGAACCAATCCGAAACTGGAAGCAGCACTAGAAAAGGTTTTGAAACATTATGCCAATTTGGGGCGTATTTATTACATTAAAGAAAGACAGCAGAGTTGTTTTCATGTCACTGTAAGAAATTACTGATTTACAATTCTTTTATTTTGCTTACTTTTGCACCCGGAAAACATTCACATACATTTATTCATCATTAATATTCATAAAAGATGCTTTCGGTTCAGGGTTTAGGTTTACATCATTCGGGAAATTATTTGTTTCAGAACGTCAATTTTACCATCAAAAAAGACGATAAAATTGGTCTTGTTGGAAAAAACGGAGCGGGAAAATCTACGCTTTTGAAAATGCTTTCAGGAGAAATTTCCTTTTATGAAGGCAATGTTGTGCCGGAAGGAAATATTACGATTGGTTTCCTTAAACAGGATCTTGATTTCGTGAAAGGAAGAACGGTCTGGAATGAAACCATGCAGGCTTTTGAGCAGATCAATGCATGGAAAGATGAATTGGAAGAAGTAAACCATCAGATGACGGTAAGAACGGACTACGAAAGTGATTCTTATACCGACCTTATCAATAAAATGACCGAGCTGAATGATCTTCTGATGCACCACGATGCCTACAATCTGGAAGGAGATATGGAAAAAGTACTTTTCGGTCTTGGTTTTAAAGCAGATGATTTTCAGAAAATTACAGACGAATTTTCAGGTGGATGGAGAATGAGAATTGAGCTGGCCAAGCTTCTTCTTCAAAAGAACGATATCATGCTTCTTGATGAGCCTACCAATCACCTGGATATGGAATCTATCATCTGGCTGGAAAACTTTTTGAAAGATTATCCCGGAGCAATTGTTTTGGTAAGTCACGACAAACAGTTTATGACTGCCGTTTGTAACAGAACTTTTGATATCAATAACAAAAAGGTTGATGATTATAAAGCCAACTATTCCAAATATCTGGTCATGCGTGAAGACCGACGCGAAAAGCTGATTCAGGCAAAAAAGAATCAGGATGCGGAAATCAAGCAGATGGAGGATAATATCAATAAATTCCGTGCAAGTGCTACAAAAGCTTCTTTTGCCCAGTCATTGATCAAGAAATTAGATAAAATCGAAAGAATTGAGGTTGATAATGAAGATGTTTCTAAATTTAATATCCGTTTTGTACAATCGGTAGTTCCCGGTAAAGTTATTTTTGAGGCAGAAAATCTTGGAAAATCTTACGGTGAAAAGAAAATTTTTGACAATGTAGATTTTATGGTTCAGCGTGGAGACAGAATTGCGCTTCTCGGACAAAACGGACAGGGTAAAACTACTTTAGCTAAAATTCTTGCTGGTGACATTAAAGATTATTCAGGGAGCTGGAATTTGGGTCATAATGTCAACATAGGATATTTTGCTCAGAATCAGGAGGAGGTTTTAACGCCGAATAAAACCGTACAGGAAGAAGCAGAAGATGCGGCAACCGAAGAAACCAGACCGAGAGTTAGAGATTTATTAGGTTCTTTCCTTTTTCAGGGGGAAGCGGTGAACAAGAAAACGAAAGTGCTTTCCGGAGGAGAAAGAAACCGCTTGGCTCTTTGTAAATTGTTGTTGCGTCCGTTCAATACTTTAATTATGGACGAACCTACCAATCACCTTGATATTCAGTCAAAAGAAATTATTAAACTGGCTTTACAGAAATTTGAAGGAACTTTGATTGTGATTTCTCACGACAGAGAATTTTTGCAAGGTCTTTGTGATAAAATTTACGAATTCCGGGATGGGAAGATGAAAGAGTTTTTGGGCGACATCAACGAATATCTTGAATATCGACAAAAGGAATCAATCAGAGAAATTTCTGCTGAAAAAGCTAAACTTCACGGAGAAGAAGCTAAAGCTGCAGTAAAGCTTAAAAATGAGGAAAAAAAATCAGAAGGTACTTCTCATACATCTACCATCATAAGTAAAGAACAGAAAAATATTCAGAATAAGCTGAAAAAAGTAGAAGAACAAATTGCTGAGCTTGAAATTGCTATAGAAAACTTTGAGACTTCTTTTACTAAAGAAAACCCTTCTGAGGAGACTCTCGAAAAATATAATAAAACCAAGGAAAACCTAGATATCGCCTTACAGGAATGGGAATATTTAGGAACACAGCTTGGATAATTTCAGGAACATAAGATGAACTTTTTTACAGTTCATCTTTTTTTTTACTCATTCCGTAACATTGCCCTCCAAGCTAAGTATATAATTCTCCTGTTCAAAATTTCCTTTTAAGAAAATAGTTATTTTGTTTCTTCCGATGTCTTCTTTTTTTGGTTTGAATTTCGCTTTTATCGTCAAAAAATCTGCAGGTTGTATATCATTGTTTTTATATTCTAATGAAGTGCAATTGCAAGACTGTGAAATTTTGCTTAGTACAACGGGAGTCTCGCCAACATTCATAATTTTAAAATCATATCCAACAGAATCTCTATAAGAAATTTCACCAAAGTTATACTCAGAAACAGGAATCTTTATTTTGCCGTCGTTTTTAGTGATGTTAATTGAATATTTGTTGTTTGATAATGTTTTGATAACCGCAATTATTATAACGAATATGGCAAACAATGTGATGAGAATTATTTTTAATGTTTTGTTCATTTGTGTTTTAAGATTTATTTTTATTTTCTTTGTGCTTACTTTCTGCTTTTTGTTATCGCCATCAATACTTACTTCATCTATTTATTCAATGTGATCAAAAAAAGTAAGTGTATCATTACTGATAGCAAATTCAGATAACTTATTATCATAAAGCACTCTGCTGTTTTCTGAAAAATGATAATTTCCAATTTCGTTTTTATGAAGAACAGTTTTATTATAATCAACAATCATGATCGAGTCAAACTCTTTATTGTCAGAAAACCTTATGATTTTCTGAGAAAATAATAAATTGCTGATGAATAATACGGAAAAGAGAATACTCTTTTTCAAAATAATTATTGCAGGATTTTTAGTTTGTACAATATACCTTGATCATCATCTTTTTTCCAACCCCCATAATGTACTGGATTATATAACCAAACATTTGATTGTTCTGTTGTCTTAAGACTAAGAGCAAAAACATTATTTTTAGCATGAATAAACTTGAAAATTATAAAGAAACCGTTTTCAGGATATTTAATAATTTTTGGAAGCTTTATTTCCCAAATTCTCCCTTTTATTTCTTTAGTATTAATTTCAAATGTGCTGAGCGGTTCTTGTTCATTAGGAAGACCATTCTTGTTTGGTAATATTTGAATTTCCATTTTCCCCGAATTTAATATTTCTTTGTTTTTTAGTTCTGGAAAAACGTATACTGACTTAATATATGTAGTTTTTTTCTCAGTGTCAAAATTTATAGAAGTCCCCATTGGGTAATTGGAATTTAGAACATAAAAAAAATTTTTATGATTACTTTTTTTAATTATTTTTTCTTGTTTTTCTTTTAAATTAGACTGCGAAAGCTTTATTGCCTCAATTTCCTTCACCTTATCAAAAAATACCAAAGTGTCATTTTGTATGGAGAAATCAATTTGTTTTCCGTTATACAACACTTTGCTTTCTCTATTAAAATTAAAAGTTCTAAAATTTAAAGACGTTAAAATTACATTTTCTTCAGCGTTTACAACAGTAATTGAATCAAATAACTTCCCATCAGAAAATCGTTGTATTACTTGAGCTTTATTATTAAAGCTTAATAAAATTAGGGAAAAGAACAAAAGTTCTTTTCCCATTACTAATGTTTTTTTAAATAAATTTTTCATTTTATTAACAAGAAATACATCCCTTCGGTATACCGCAGTCAGACATTCCGCTTTGAGTTTGTGTTGTAGTACTAACTCCAACCCAAAATACATAGTATTCAACTTCATAGGTAACTGTATAGGTAGTGGTTCCGTCAGGATTTTGTCCACTTGGTGTACATGAAACAACATCCACAATTTCTTTCCCCCAGAATTTTCTTCCGTTTTCAGCATTTTCATCTGTAGCTGAAGTCATTGCAAATACTGATGCCAATCCTAAAGCACCAATCAAAAATTTCTTTTTCATAATTGTTAAGTTTTTAAAATTAATAAATATTTTTTTATCACAGTGCTAAGATATTTTTGTTTTTAGAATAAATCTGTACAAAATTTTACCATTTTTCTGCAATTGTTTACCCAAAATAAAATTTATTACATTTGTGGAAAAATCAGATTATGAGTGTAGGAACAACCATCAGAAGACTAAGGGAAAGCCAGGGCAAAACGCAAAAAGAAATTGCCGATTTGCTCAATGTAGACAGAAGAACGTATGCAAAGTGGGAAGAAGAAGCTGCCGAAGTAAAAAGCAGTTTGGTGCCTAACTTGGCAGAAATTTTTGGGGTAGAAATTGCCGATCTATATAAAAGTGACAAAAGCATCGAAATTAAAGACAGCTTTAGAGACAATGAAATTAAAAATACTGTTGTAATCATACTTACCGATAAAGAATTAACTGAAAAGTTTTTAGATTTGTTTAATAATTCAATTAAAAATAGCAGTAAAGAATAATTTTTCTGCTTATCTTTGTATTATGATTTGTACTAAAAGCAGACATTTCAAAAATTTCATCTCCAGACTGATGTTTGGCGTGTATTTTTTTGCGCTGTTTTCTCAGACATTTCATGAGCACGACTTTTCTGATACATTGAAAACCCTCAATCTTAAAAAGTCAGAAAACACACTTACTAAATCTGATGCTAAAGAATCTAAAGGAGACTGTTTAGCCTGTCATTTTATATCGACTGGAAATACGCTTCTGCCCGAAGAGTTTACATTCAAAGCTATTCAGCATTCAGAGAAATCAGAACAAATTTTTACTCTTCAGGAAAAGATTTGGGCACAAACCAAATATTCTTTTCAGCTTCGCGGTCCGCCCGCAATTTCTTAATTCTCAAATTATCTTTTTCGGATTTTTTTTGCTTTAAATTAACAACTTTTAGCTGTTAATAAATACAAGCGTTTTGCTTATTTCAATTTATTTTACCTCAATATTTTTTAGGGATTAATATCTTATCTTCATGATGTAAGTCAAAAAGTAAAGCCTTTAGACCTGATTGCTTACAGGCTGCTTGTCACAGAAAAAATCCAATTCAAACTTTTTTAACGAACTGTATTTTGATCTTTGTTTATCAAAGGTTCAATTACGTAACTCAATTTATTGACAATGAAATTGATAGTAAGTTTTTTGTTGGTTCTTACAGGACTGGCAAATATCAATGCACAGAAAACCTATACTGTAAAAGGAAGCGTGCAGGATTTCCATGATAAAACAATGCTGGAAAATGCGGAAATCCTAATAGGAGATTTTTCTGCAAAAACCGATAAAAACGGTCAGTTTTCCCTGACTAAAATTCCTGCGGGAAATTATAATCTTATTGCCAAGCATCCTGAATGCAACGACTATACTGAAAATATACGAGTTGACAGAGATTTGCATCTGGCTATAAAACTGGAACATCATGTAGATGAAATTCAGACGGTAACAATTCACGGAAGCCATAAAACAAAAGGTTCTGTAATTATGACAACGCTTGACAGAGCCGATATTGAGAGAAATTCTACCGAAAATCTTGGAAATCTCCTGTCGCAGCTCTCTGGCGTAACCGCTTTGAAAACCGGAAACAATATTACAAAACCGGTAATTCATGGTTTGTACGGAAGCCGCGTTTCCATCCTAAACAACGGAGTGAAAATGGCGGAACAAGAATGGGGAGTAGAGCATGCTCCCAATGTGGATGTGAACGATTTTGAGCATATTGATGTCATCAAAGGTGCATCTGCCCTGAAATATAGTAACGAAGGAGTGGGAGGAGTCGTGATTTTAGAACCTGCACTCATTCCTAAAAAAGATACTTTGATGGGGAATGTAAAACTTTCCGGGATTTCCAACGGAAGGGGAGGAGAGGTTTCTGCTAATCTTTTAAAATCATGGAAAAATCAATGGTTTGTAAAAGCAGGCGGAAGCTATAGGAAACTCGGAGATCTTTATATTCCTCATCATACGTTGCAAAATACCGGGGCAGAAGTTAATTCATTTAATTTCTCTTTTGGAAATCACAGCTTTTTGCAGGGGTTTGATGTATCGTATAGCGGAATCAGGCAGGAATTTGGAATCTACAAGGGTGCACATTTGGGAAGTCCGTCAGATTTTTATAAGGCAATCAATTTAGGACAACCTTATTTTCTGGACGATTTCAGTTATGAAATTGGCAGTCCCAAACAGGAAGTGGAGCATCATATTGCTAAAGTTTCTGCTTACAAAAGATTTGCAGATTTTGGAAAACTGACTTTTCAATACGCCTTTCAATTAAATCAAAGAAAAGAATTTGACATCAGAAGAGGAGATTTGAACGCACTGCCTTCTATGGATTTGCGATTGATTACTCATTCGGCAAGTTTAGTTCATCTTATTGAACGTACAGACTGGAGTTTAGAAAGTGGTATTTCCGGAGGCTTTCAGGATAATTATCCCAATCCTGCAACCAAAGCAAGACGCTTAATTCCCGATTACTATCGTTATGATGCAGGTGTATTTTCTGTTTTTAAATACAGATTTAATTCAAAACTGAATGCAGAAGCAGCAGTACGATATGATTTCAGCAGATATGATGCTTACAAATATTATGATGAATCTGATTGGAATACCAGATTTTCAGGTGCTTTTCCAGAGTTTCTTGTTCAGAAAAATGACAGTAGAATTTTGGCAAGACCTATTTTAGATTATCATAATTTTTCGGCTAATCTAGGTTTTGATTATCAACCTGTTGATAATTTTGAAATTAAATTAAACTTATCAAGAGCCGACAGAACTCCCAATCCTGCCGAATTATTTGCAGACGGACTGCATCACTCTGCGGCGATTGTAGAGGAAGGTGATATGCGAATCAAAAAAGAAACGCTTTACCAGGCAAATCTTTCTTTGGTGTCTAACTTTAATATGCTGAAAGGTCTTCGTATAGAAGCAGCTCCTTATATCATGATCTCTGATCATTTTATCAATCAGATTCCTACAGGAGTTGTTAACTCCAATCGAGGGGTATTTCCGATATGGAGTTATCAGCAGATTAAAGCAAGAATTTTTGGGATTGATGCAGATGCGGAACTTAATGTTCTTGATAATTTGAAATGGAATACAGGTTTCAGTGCCCTGAAAGGAGATGATTTGTCTAACAATGAAGCTCTTATTCTGATGATGCCGGCAAATCTGAGAAACTCTGTAGAATGGAAAATGAATATTCCTAATAATTTCTATATCAGACTGGAAAATGTAAATATATTTAAGCAAAATCGTTTTCCGATCAGAAATCAGACCGTTGACTTTATAGAAGACGGAACTTTTTTCAGAGAAGAACTGGATTTGAGTTCTACACCTTCTGCCTATACTTTATTTAATGCATCAGTAGGTGCAGATGTCGCTAGAAATTTCAATATCAATTTCAGAATCAACAATATTTTCAATACAGAATACCGTGAGTATCTCAACAGACTCAGATATTTTATGCCAGAAAACGGCAGAAACTTTATTATAACTCTTAAGTACAACTTTTAATTATTAATATTTTAAATTTTAATTACAATGAAAAAATTCTTAAACATTACTTTGGTCCTTTTTGCAGCACTTTTAGTCTTCTCGTGTAGAAACGATTCTACCGATATTCCGGAAGATATTCACGAGCATGAAGAGATCGAAAAGTTGGTGGTGACATTGACTAATGCAAATGATGCAACAGATGTACAGACAATTAATTATATCGGCGGAGTTGCCGATAAACATATTCACGCTGAAGCAGGAGATGTATTTAATGTTGAACTGGATTTTCAGGTAAAGCATGATGATCATTACCATAGTGTGAATAATGAAATTCTTGAAGAAAAAGATGAGCATTTTATTACATTTGGTTTTTCTGAAGCAAATGTTACCGTAAAAAGAGCAGCTAATGATGTTGAAAGAACAGATGGGAATAAACTGGGACTGAAAACTCAGTGGACTGTTGTAAGTGTAACTTCAACCGGAAAAGTAAATATAAAACTTGTACACGCACCTACTTCAGTGAATCAGAATTCTCCTTCAGCAGACAATCAGCTGGGAAGTACAGTAGGTGGAGAATCTGATGTGGATGCATTGATTGATCTTCATTAAAAAATATTTTGAAACAAATTTAATATTACTGAAAGGCATCATTTTTTGATGTCTTTTGTATTTTAACGGATAATAACAAAATGAATGACTTATTTTAATAAAAAATTCATATTTTTGCAACCTAAAATTTTAATCGATAATGAACGTTACAGCTCAAAATCATGATGATGTAAGTGCATTGCTTACAGTTACATTAGAAAAATCTGACTACAAAGATAAAGTAGAAAAGCAATTGATTAACTATGCGAAAAACGCACAGGTTCCTGGTTTCAGAAAAGGAAAAGTGCCGTTGAGCATGGTAAGAAAGCAATATGAAGCAGGTATTGCATTTGAAGAGATCAACAAGCAGGTTTCTGATGCTTTGAACAATTATGTCAATGAAAATAAGTTGAGATTAGTTGGTCAGCCGGTTCCGCAGCCTGTAAATGATTTTAATCATAATGCAGAGAAACTTGAAGTGGCTTTTGAAGTAGGTTTCGAGCCTGAATTTTCTATCGATCTTTCTAAATATGAAGCACCACACTACAAAGTAGAAGCTTCTGAAAAAGAAATTAACAAAAGCATTGAAAATATGCAGAAACGTTTTGCAGAGCAGGTTCCGCAAGACAAAATCACAAAAGACTCTTATGTTTCTTTAGAAATTACTCAGGTAGTTGAAGAAGGCGCAGAAGGAGAGCACAATCACGCTCCAAAAATGGCTACAATTACTGCAGAAAATAAAGCAGCTTTCAAATTAGTAAAGTCATTGAAAATGGATGGGTCTGTGAAAGTTTCTAAAGAAACACTTACAGGTGATGAAAATTTAGCTAAAGAATTAGGATTTTCTAAAGAAGAAGCTGAACACTTGCACCACGCTGAAGTAGAGGTAAAAGTGAAAGATTTTTACAGCTTAAACCTTGCAGAACTTAATCAGGAATTGTTTGATAAAGTATACGGTGAAGGAAATATAAAAACGGAAGAAGAGCTTAAAGAAAAAGTAAAATCTGAGTTGGATGAATATTTCCAACAAAATGCAGATGTACATTTTGTAAACAAAATTCTTGAGCAGGTTTCTGAAAAAGAAGAAGTAAAGCTTCCTGAAGATTTCCTTATAAAATGGTTATTATTCTCTAATCAGAATATCCAGAACGAAGAGCAGGCAAGAGAAATTTTCGCAGCTGAGAAAAACCAGTTGAAATACCAGATCATCGAAGGTAAACTGATGAGTGAAAACGAAATTCAGTTAGATTATGCTGATGTTTTGGCTCAAGCAGAGCAATTGGTTAAAAACCAACTGGCAATCTACGGAATTCATCATTTAGGAGACGAAGAAATTCAAAAATATGCTGTTGAAATGTTGAAAGATCAAGAGCAGGTAAGACAAATTTCTTCTGAAGTTGCAATGACTAAATTGAAAGATGTTATTCTTGAAAAAGCTACAAAAAAAGAAACAGCGATCTCTCATGATGAGTTTTTAGAAGAGTTGAAGAAATAATTTTTCTATATTCAAATACACAACCTCCGAAATTTTCGGAGGTTTTTTTGTTTTCTGAAGCCAGTTTCAAGGATGTTTTTTTACACATGAAAGTGATTTTAATGCATTGCATAATATTGTTGTTTTTTTTTGTATCTTCCTGATTATAAAAAAATTATATTATGATTATACCTTTACTTATTTTTAATTCCAAAAAAAACAATTGTATAGTTAAGCAAAATGCTTTGCTGATTTGTTTTTTCATTATTGCAATTATATCAGGAAATGTGAATGCTCAAACTTCTAAAATTGTACCTGAAAATTTTGTAACCGGAGCTTTCATTGGACCTTTGACAAACAGTGCAAGAAATAATCAATTGCTTATTGATGATTCGCAGCTTACCACACTTTCTGGTAAGTATCTTACTTCGATTTCGTTTAGATTACCAACAACTGCATCCAATCCATGGCCAGCCTCCGTCACTACATTTTCAGATTATCAGATTTATCTGAGTGACAGTGTAGATCCGGTTAACAGACAGTTTAATTTTGCAGCAAATGTGGTGGGAACACAAACTCAGGTTCGTGCAGGAAGTTTGGTAATTCCGGCGGGATCATTTACTGTAGGAGGTAATCCGAATAATTTTACATTTGATATTGTTTTTGATACTCCATACTTATATACGGGTACCAATCTTTTAATTGAAATACGTCATACAGGAAGTGACGGGACTTCCGCTTCTACTCATTCGTCCGGAACTTCTTCTACAGGATACGGAACTTTATTCAGTGCTTGCTGGCAACAATCATCGGGAACTATTGTTCAAGCAAATTTTTCTTATGTAAAAATTAATGCAGTTGATGCACTGGGTGTAAAGTCTGTAGAATTTGATGATACTTTCTCAGTTTATCCTAATCCGGTAAAAGATTATCTGTATGTAAAATCTGCTCGTGATGTTGTAGAATTTAATGTATTTAATATGGCGGGACAAAAAGTATATTCCCAAAAAGATATTTCCAGAACTCCGCAGCTTAATGTAAGCAGCCTTTCAAAAGGAAATTATATTTTACAAATAATAGATCAGGACGGAAATTCAAAAACCACAAAATTCATTAAAGATTAATCTTATTTCCATATTCTAATATTGTTATGAAGCCTTAGGATATATTCTTAAGGCTTTTTGATGATCAGAATTGACCTTATAATCCACTATTTTCATATATTTACTTTTAAAATTTTTAAAATGAAAAAAATGATCATTCCATTTTTCTGTGCGGTATTGGTTTCTTCAACTGTTAATGCAAACTTTAAGGGATCAGAAATAACTGTTTCAAAAGTAAAGTATCAGCTTACTCCACAACAGATTATAGATAAATATATTGAAGCTATAGGCGGAAGATCTAAACTTGAATCTGTAAAATCATCCATTAGTGAAGATGTTATTTCTACTCAGGGTGTAGAGATCAATTCAGTTACAAAAAAAATGGGAAATAAATTTAGGTCTGTACAGACCATCATGGGAAGAGAAATTATAAGTGTATTTGACGGTGAAAAAGGGTATTCTAACCAGACAGGACAGAGAGTAGATTTTACTTCAGACAGGATTTTGGAACTGAAAAAAGGAAGAACAATAGATGCATTGGGTTTTGAAGCTTCAAAATTTACTTCTGCTTCAGAATCTTCAGAAGGTAAAAATTATAATGTTTTAATTTCTAATGGAACTAAACTTTATTTTGATACTTCTACAGGT
Source organism: Chryseobacterium echinoideorum (assembly GCF_007474535.1). Lineage (GTDB taxonomy): Bacteria > Bacteroidota > Bacteroidia > Flavobacteriales > Weeksellaceae > Chryseobacterium > Chryseobacterium echinoideorum. Next base: position 438,644 of record NZ_VKNW01000001.1, read on the forward strand.
TTGCTTTATAAAACAGTTAACGCACAAAGCAGTGCTGTTATTAAAAGCTATATTACTATAGATGGTGTCAAATTTCCAGAACTGATAGAAGCAGAAGGAGGAGGTCAGAAAGTAGCTATTAAAACCATCAAAGTAACTTTGAATTCAGGAGTGAGTGATGCAGATTTTAAATAAAATTAATATTTTGATATGATTTAACCGGATTTGTTCCGGTTTTTTTATTTATCGTGGAGTTTTAACTAATATTTAACTAAGAAATTAGTGTTTTTTTGTTTAAGATTATTCTATTTTTGTCAGAAATTAATAAATGATGAAAAACACCTTATCGATTTTATTGCATTCTGTTTCTGAATTGAATCATCACATTACACATTAATAATAACCATCAATAATATTGAATATTCAGTTTGAGTATAATATTGTTATTATTTCTTCGTTAAGTGAATAGTTATAGTAAACCATAAAATTAATAATAATCATCTATGAAAAAAATGTTTTTGTCTGCAGTCGCCATTGTATTGATGTCGGCTAGTGCTTTTGCACAGAATATACCGGTAGATCCATCTGTGAGAACAGGTATTCTTCCCAACGGAATGAAGTTTTATATCAAAAAAAATGTAAAGCCTGAAAAAAAAGTAGAAATGCGTCTTGCTATAGATGCAGGTTCTATTTTGGAAGATGAAGATCAGCAAGGGTTGGCTCACTTCATGGAACACATGAATTTCAACGGAACTAAAAATTTTCCCGGAAACAAATTGGTGGATGCATTGGAATCCATAGGAATTAAATTTGGTCAGCATCTTAATGCATATACCAGTTTTGACGAAACGGTTTATATGCTCCCCGTTCCTTTAGATAAACCGGGTAATCTTGATACAGGCCTTAAAGTAATGGAAGACTGGGCTTTCAATGCACTTCTTACCGATAAGGAAATCAACAAAGAAAGAGGAGTGGTCTTGGAAGAACTCCGTTTAGGATTAGGTGCAGATAAAAGAATGATGGATAAATGGCTGCCCAAAATGATGTATAATTCTGCGTATGCAAAAAGGCTTCCAATAGGAAAAAAAGAAATCTTAGAAAAATTTAATCCAGATGTGCTGAGAAGGTTTCATAAAGATTGGTACCGTCCGGATCTAATGGCATTAGTAATTGTAGGCGATATTAATGTAGATGAAATTGAACAGAAAATAAAAGCTAATTTCGGTAAATATAAAAATCCGGCGTCTCCAAGAAAGCGAAATGTTTTTGAAATTCCTAATCACAAGGAAACTTTAGTTTCTATTGAAAATGATCCTGATGCTACAAGCTCAAGTGTTCAGTTTGTGATGAAAGACACTGAAAATTACACTCCGGATCTTACTGTGGAGGATTTTAATAAGAGTATCTTAGATAATGTAGTTTCTACAATGATTAATAACCGCTATAATGATATGGTGGAATCTAATAATCCTCCCTTTACTTTTGGATATGTTTATCACGGCGGATCTTGGGGAAGAACCAAGGAGGCATTTCAAGGTTATGCTATGACCAAGGAAGGAGGTCAGATGGAAGCTTTGAAAGTTTTGCTGGAAGAGGTAGAAAGAGCCAATAGATTTGGTTTTACGACTTCGGAGCTGGAAAGAGCAAAAACTGAATTACTTTCAAGATATGAAGAATCTTATAACAACAGAGACAAAACCGAAAGCGGAAGACTGATTGGTGAATACGTGAGAAATTTTTTAGAAAAAGAATCTATTCCTGGTATTGCCTGGGAATACGAACAGTACAAAAAAGAAATGCCAAAAATTACTCTTGAACAAACCAACAATGTTTTGAAGAAGTATGTGAAAGAAGACAGCAGAGTAATTGTCATCACAGGTCCTAAAAAAGAAACGATAAAATATCCTGCTGAAGCAGATGTTTTAAAAGTATTTTCTGATTTAAAAATGGCAAAAATAGAACCTTATCAGGAAAAAGAAAGTATTAAAAACCTTGTAAAGCCGTTCAAATCAACTGGCAGCATTGCTAAAACAGAAACAGACAGCAAATTAGGAACTACGACCTTCACCCTAAGCAACGGAGCAAAAGTTACTTACAAAAAAACAGATTTTAAAGATGATGAAATTATGTTTTCTGCAAGAAGCTTAGGAGGAACTTCTCTTCTTTCTGATTCGGATGTTTTGAAAACACAGCATGCTTTCGCTGCCTTAACAGAAGCTGGTGTTAACGGATTTACGCAAAACGATGTGACCAGATATTTGGCAGGAAAGCAGGTTTCTGTAAATCCTGCAGTCAGCACTTTATTTGAAGGATTCACAGGAAGATCCACCAAAAAAGATTTTGCATCAATGATGGAGCTTTTATATGCTTATTTCACAGGTCTTAATAATGATCCGGCAAGTTTCAATGCTTTCAGAACGAAGCAGTCTGCTTTCCTGGATAATATGCTTTCAAATCCTCAGTTTTATTTCATGAACGAGCATATGAAGTATATGAACCAGAAAAACCCAAGATTCACCAACATTATTCCTTTAAAAGAAGATTGGGATAATACTGATTATAACAAAGCATACAATATTTATAAAGAAAAATTTGGTAATGCCGGTAATTTTCATTTCTATTTTGTGGGAAATATTGATGAGACTGAGCTTAAAAAATTAGTAACCCAATATATTGCAAGTCTGCCTACAAAAGGAACAAGTACGACATTTAAAGATGTCGGATACAGACAGCTGAAAGGAGAAATCAATAAGACCTACAAAAAAGGAAAGGATCCTAAAAGTATGGTTCAGATTACCTTTTCCGGGGAAGCTCCTTACAATGAAAAAGAAGATCTTGCGCTAAGAGCTTTAGGCGGAGTGGTAAAAATAAAATTAACGGAACAGTTGAGAGAAGAAGCAGGAGGTGTTTATACAACGAGTGCCAATGGTGGGATGGGCAGAATTCCTTATCCATCGTATTCTTTCAGCATGCAGTTTCCTTGTGGTCCTGAAAATGCTGATAAATTGACAAATATTGCATTAGATGAATTGGATAAAATCATTAAAAAAGGACCTGAACAAAAAGATCTCAACAAATACAAGGAAGGAGAGCTCAATGATTATAAGTCAAGACTGAAAGAAAATAATTTCTGGCTGGGTCAGATTGCTCAGCCTCAATTGGACGGAAGAGATAAATATGCCTTCCTGAATATGGAATCGGCTTTTGCTAATCTTACAACGGCAGATTTACAGAACGCAGCTAAAAAATATTTAACTAAAGAAAAGGTAATAGCTACATTAATGCCTGAAGACGGATGGGAAAAAGCTTCAAAAAATGAATCTGCAGAAATGAAAGCAGAAGTTGCTAAATAATTTTAATCCTTTATGAACAATTGGCAGCCACTGAATTTTCAGTGGTTGTTTTTTTCTGAAAATATTTATCCTACTAATTTGGTAGACTAATTATTTTTTATATTTTTGCTAAAGAATTAATGATTAAAAATGTAATTGAAGTGTAACCTAAAAAATGTTATAGTGATGATTATCCCAATTGTGCAGACACAATCTGAAGTAAGTAAAAGTATCAGGAAAGATCTTATTCTGGAAGTAGAACTGAATGGAAAAATGAAATTTGATCAGATTTTGTATACTATAAATCAGAAAATGGGCATTTGTTACAGGTTACTCAATGCAAATGTAGAATATCTTGACGGAAACAATTTCGGTTCATTTCAATTACGTATTTATGCAACCCACGAAGAATCTCAACAGGTTGAGTTTTTCCTTAATAAAAGCAAGCTTTTAAATACAACGGTAGAGTATAACTGCCGAAAATATTCATCAATGTAAGTCCATATAGTTTGATAAGCGTTCCAATAATATTGGGCGCTTTTTTTATAAAATAAAACGTCCGGAAAATAAATTCTGAACGTTTTTTATATGATAGCAAATCTGTAAAATTGAAAGGTTCTAGATTCTTTCGATATCTGCACCGATAGCTTTTAATCTTCCGTCGATATTTTCGTATCCGCGGTCAATTTGCTCAATGTTGTGAATGATAGATTTTCCTTCGGCAGAAAGAGCAGCGATCAATAACGCATTTCCGGCTCTGATGTCAGGGGAAACCATGGTTGTACCTCTTAAAGGTGCTTCCTGATTCAAACCGATAACTGTAGCTCTGTGAGGATCACATAAAATAATCTGTGCACCCATATCAATAAGTTTATCAACGAAGAATAATCTGGATTCAAACATTTTCTGATGTACCAAGAGGCTGCCTTTTGCCTGAGTTGCCACTACTAATATAATAGAAAGTAAATCTGGTGTAAAGCCCGGCCAAGGAGCATCAGATACCGTTAAGATAGATCCGTCAATAAATTTCTGTATTTTATAATGTTCCTGAGCCGGAATATAAATGTCATCACCGCTCTGCTCAAGCTGTATTCCCAGTTTTCTGAATGTATTCGGAATTACACCTAGTTGATTCCAGTTGACGTTTTTAATGGTGATTTCAGATTTTGTCATGGCAGCAAGACCAATCCAAGAGCCAATTTCAACCATATCAGGAAGCATCGTATGTTCTGTGCCACGCAAATGGGTAACGCCTTCCACAGTAAGCAGATTAGACCCGATTCCTGAAATATTGGCTCCCATTCTGTTCAGCATTTTACACAGTTGCTGAAGATATGGTTCACAGGCTGCATTGTAAATTCTTGTTTTTCCTTTAGCTAAAACTGCTGCCATCACGATATTGGCAGTCCCTGTTACGGAAGCTTCTTCCAGAAGGATAAATTTACCATTGAGCTCCTTTGCTTTTAACGAATAGAAAGATTCTTCATCATCATAATTAAATTCTGCACCCAGTTCTACCAATCCCTGAAAATGCGTATCCAATCTTCTTCTTCCGATTTTGTCACCACCCGGAGTTGGCATGTAAGCTTCACCATAACGAGCAAGCATTGGTCCCATCAGCATAATAGATCCTCTTAGTTTTGCACCGTCTTTCTTGAATTCGTTAGATTTTATATAATCAAAATTGACCTTATCGGCTTTAAAAGTGTAATCTCCATGAGCATTTTTGATTACTTTTACGCCAAAATCACCTAAAATTTCAATAAGCCTGTTAACATCATGAATATCCGGAATATTTTTTATTCTTACCTCTTCATCCGTCAGTAAAACTGCACATAAAATTTGAAGCGCTTCATTTTTCGCTCCTTGTGGAGTGATTTCACCTTGCAGTCTTTTCCCTCCTCTTATTTGAAATGTTCCACTCATTATTTATCTTCTGTTCTTATGATTGTTGTTATTAAATCTTCTTTTTGCAGGCTGATTTCTGTTGTTAGAGTTTTTATTATTGTTATTCCTGTTGGTATTGTTGGCGTAGTAGATCTTACTTTTCTCCAGGCTGTCAATTCCGGTGAGGTCTAATCTGTTTTGTGAAAGCTCTTTTAGATGTCGGAAAATCACATCATCTGTAACGTGCTCTTTATTATAAACATTATACGACTTCTTCATATTATTGGCAATTACTTCGATTAGGGCTTCTTTTTCGTCACCTGCTTCAAGTTCAATTGCTTTTTCGATGAGCTGAAGAATACTTTTTCCGTAAAATTTAAAATCACCCTGAAGTTTAGGATATTCCATTCTTTTGGGTTTCTCTTCGAGTTCTTCTTTTGTCGGAAAAGGGTAGGGAGAATCTACATCCAGATCATGATTGGCTAGAATATAAAGATGATCCCAAAGTTTATGTTTGTAATTTTCTTCGTCACGGAGCTGTGGGTTTCGCTGACCCATAAAATCAATGATTGCCATTGCCATTTCGTTTCTTTCTTTTTTGTCTGAAACTTCTTTGCAACGCTCAACCAGCTGTTGTATAATTCTACCGTATTCCGGCATATTAAGATATGTTTTTTGGGTATTGTATTCCATAGTATTGCAAATATATGGATTAATAAAAAAACACCCGAAAAAAATTAATTTAAGTTTTTACTAAAAAATAATTTATGATAGATTGATATCACTAGATACTTTATTGTAACCAATTTATTGGGGAAATATTAATTATTCATATCAAATATTATTTCTATTTAACATAATGTAAATAATTCAATTTATTTGATTTTAAATATTAATGTTTTAATTAAAAATTATATTTATTGAAAATAATTCATTAAAATTGTACTTTATAAACTAATTCAAAAAAAATACTAAAATGAGAAAATTACACTTTTTAGTGTCTGTATTGGCACTAGCTTCACTCTCTTCATGTGAAAATGACGAACTTGTTGATAAAAGTCTTCAGCAAACAGAAGTACATGATAAGATAGTAAATGTGACCAATCACGATGGAAGACCTTTCAGTACAGGGGGAAGTCCTAATGGGAAATTTGCTTCAGGACCAGGAGGCGGAGTTTTAATGCAGGGATTTTATTGGGATGTTCCCGCTGGTGGAAACTGGTGGAATACAGTAACAGGAAAACTAACCGACTGGTCAAATTCAGGAATTAATGCAGTATGGCTTCCACCCGCTTCGAAAGCACAAAATGGAGCTTATTCGATGGGATATGATCCTACAGACTACTATGATTTTGGAGAATATAACCAAAACGGAACTGTAGAAACTCGCTTTGGGTCACGTTCCGAACTTGAAGCACTAATTACAAAAGCCCATGAGGAAAATATGCAGGTGTATGCTGATATCGTACTCAATCACAATAGTGGAGGTCAGTCTGAAGCCAATCCTTTTACCGGAACCAATACATGGACTGATTTTACCGGTGTTGCTTCAGGAAAATTTAAAAGAAATTACAATGATTTTTATAAAAATTCTTACGGAAATAATGATGAAGGAGCCTTTGGCGGTTTTCCGGATTTGTGCCATGCTAATCCTTATGTACAAAACTGGTTATGGGAAAGAGAAGATTCTGTAGGAAAGTATTATAAAAATGTGATGAAGTTTGATGGCTGGAGATTCGACTATGTAAAAGGTTTCGGTCCTTGGGTTGTTAACAACTGGAATTCTAATATCGGAGGATTTTCTGTGGGAGAGCTTTGGGATTCTAATGTGAATACTTTAGAGTGGTGGGCAAATAATGCTAACAGCTCAGTTTTTGATTTTGCAGCATATTATAAAATAGATGAAGCTTTTGATAACGGAAACCTGAATGTATTGAATGATGATATGATGTGGAAAAGAAATCCGTTTAAAGCAGTGACATTTGTCACAAATCACGATACGGATATTATCTGGAACAAAATATTGGCGTATGCTTATATTTTAACACATGAGGGATATCCTACTATTTTTTATAGAGACTATGAGGAATGGCTGAATAAAGAAAGACTGAATAACCTGATCTGGATTCACAATAACAAAGCTACAGGAACTACTTCTATCCTTTACACTGATAATGATGAATATATTGCAAGACGTAATGGTTACAATGGTAATCCGGGGCTGGTTGTTTATATCAACAGTTCATCAAACTGGCAGGAAAGATGGATTCAAACCAACTGGAGTAATCAGCAGATTAAAGATTTTACAGGACACTCAAACTGGTATCCGACTACTCAGGGAGATAAATGGGTAAAAATACAATGTCCGCCAAACAGTTATTCGATTTGGTCGCTTAATCAATAAATGAAATATAAGTAAGAATATTGCCCCGAATGTGGGGCAATATAATTTTATAAGCTAGAATTCATTTATACTTCTATAAATTTCTTTTTCTGGTGCTGATCTGGTAAAAAACATTTCTGACTGGCAAGCTTCATTCTGTTTTTTGAGATTTTATCGTAAATGCTGTCAGTGATTATTTTGGGAAATAAATTGGCAACAGAAGAAATTTTAAAAACCCCGCCCAGTAAATTGGCAATTTTGAGAACTGCTTTAGATTTCACGAGATAATACTGATGAGGTTTCCAAAGATACAATGTACTTAGTTCATTTGTATTTAAGCCTCTTTCTTTTAAAAATCGCTGTCCGAAATCTGATTGTAATGAAGCAAACATAAACTTATCGTTTTTATCGCGCTCCAAAATCCACTGCACCCAAAAATTGCAGAACCCACACTCTCCATCGTAGAAAACGATATGTTTTTCTTCCCATTTTTCCGGCATAGATTATTTCATTTTAATTTTGGTTTCTTCTATTTCTTTTTTGAAATATTGTATGAGTTCCTGTCTTTCGGCATCGGTAATTTTAGCATCCTGATGTCCGAGGTAATACGATTCTAATGGCATTTCGTGTTTTTCCAGCATTTCTACGCATTCTTCCATTTTGTGAATTTGTCTTTTAGGTTCATAAGTTGCAAAAATGGAAAAATTAAGATGTTTTCTACCTTCATCCACATGATTTTTAAGCCACCATGATACAGGCGCAATATTGGAGTACCATGGGTATTTTGTCTCATCCGAATGACAATCGTAACAAGAATTGCTGATCAAATTTGAAATCTTGGGAGAAGTGTTTTTTATTTTTAAAAAATCCATTCCGGGATTCAAAGGTTTGTTAGTTTTATCAATCGGGAAAAACTGAATCATGATGAAAGCAACCAATATTACAACAAGAATTTTTTTCATAAGGGAATTTTTTTTTCATTTATGGTAATTGAAGCTAATAAAACGTATAGCGAATTTCAATCTTATCCTAAAAATAATTTAAGCAATTAAAAGTACAAAAAAATAGTGGTTTTTTCATAGGTATTCAATTACAAAAAGCATTTTTATAAATTGTACATAATAAAGGCTTATCTTTGCAAAAAATTTTGGGCTTCGAAAGACGAAGTAACCCATTCTTAATTACAACGACAAAAGATTTGGAAACTAGCCACTTAAAGATTTTAAGGAAATCTATATAAGGGTTTTTATCCATTTTTTTGTCTAAAAGAAACAAATTTTATGTCAAATATTGTTGCCATTGTTGGGCGTCCCAACGTCGGAAAATCCACGTTATTTAATCGTTTATTAGAAAGGAGAGAAGCTATTGTAGATTCTACAGCAGGTGTTACCAGAGACCGTCATTACGGAAAATCTGATTGGATCGGAGTAGAATTTACCGTTATTGATACTGGTGGTTATGATGTGAATAATGATGATGCATTTCAGGGGGAAATTTCAAAACAGGTGCAGCTTGCCGTTGATGAAGCGACTTCAATTATTTTTATGCTGAATGTGGAAGAGGGGCTTACAGATACAGACTACGAAATACATGAGATGCTGAGAAGATCAAACAAGCCGGTGTATATTGTGGTTAATAAAGTAGATTCTTCTAAAGAAGAGCTGGATGCTACAGAATTTTATCAGCTTGGAATAGATAAATATTATACATTGTCATCTGCAACAGGAAGCGGAACCGGAGAATTGCTAGATGATGTGGTGAAAGATTTCCCGACTACAGAATACAAAGACCCTTTTGAAGGTCTTCCAAAAATTACAATTGCAGGTCGTCCTAACGTAGGAAAATCAACACTTACCAATGCCCTGCTTGATAAAGACCGCAATATTGTAACCGATGTTGCAGGGACTACGAGAGACAGTATTCAGACTTTATATAACAAATTCGGGCACGAATTCGTATTGGTAGATACTGCCGGAATGAGAAGGAAATCTAAAGTTTCGGAAGATCTTGAATTTTATTCCGTGATGCGTTCCATCCGTTCTATTGAATTTTCTGATGTGGTAATTATTATGGTGGATGCTACTCTGGGATGGGAATCTCAGGATATGAACATTTTCGGGCTGGCTCAGAAAAACAGAAAAGGTATCGTGATTGTGGTTAATAAATGGGATTTGGTTGAAGATAAAACTACCAATACGGTAAGAGACTTTGAAAAATCTATCAAAGACAAAATCGGTCAGTTCAGCGATATTCCGATTCTTTTTGTTTCAGCTTTAACGAAGCAAAGAATTTTAAAAGTAGTAGAAACAGCAATGACTGTTTACGAAGATCGCAAAAAGAAAATCAAAACTTCAAAACTGAATGAAGTGATGCTTCCTATCTTTGAAGCAACACCACCACCTGCAAATAAAGGAAAATACATTAAAATAAAATATTGTGTACAGCTTCCTACGCCATCACCTCAGTTTGTATTTTTCTGTAATTTACCGCAATATGTAAAAGAACCGTATAAAAGATTTACTGAAAACCAACTAAGAAAAGAATTCGGCTTTACCGGAGTTCCTATCGAAGTGTATTTCAGACAAAAATAAATTTTTAATCCCTTTCAGATTTTTCTGAGAGGGATTTTATTCTTCATTTAATATATATTAGATAAAAGCTTTTCAAAAATAATGAACACTATCGTTTTATCAGAACAATTTTCTTTAGTTAATTCTTGGATCAACGAACTTAGAAACGTAGAAATTCAGCATGATCGCATGAGATTTCGCCGAAATATGGAAAGAATTGGTGAAATTGCTGCTTTTGAGATCAGCAAAACTTTAGAACAGAAAGAAATTGAAATTCAGACTCCTTTAGATACAATTAAGGTGAAAGAAGTTGCTGTTCAGCCTGTAATAACCACCATTTTGAGAGCAGGAGTTCCTCTGTTTGAAGGAATTTTAAATTATCTTGACAAAGCAGATTGCGGATTCGTTGCTGCGTATAGAAAGCACGATGCGAACGATTATTTTTCCATCAAGCAGGATTATTTAACCTGTCCCAATATCGAAGGAAGACCTTTAATCGTTGCTGATCCGATGTTGGCAACAGGAGCTTCTTTAATTGAAGCAATCAAAGATCTTTTAACAAACGGAAACCCTTCCCAACTTCATATTGTGGCGGCAATTGCCTCAAAACAAGGTGTAGAAACTATCGAAAAAGCGTATCCGAATGCTAACATCTGGGTGGGAGCTATTGATGAAGATCTTACTTCAAAAGGTTATATTACTCCGGGATTAGGTGATGCAGGAGATTTGAGTTATGGTGAAAAGTTGCAGCGATAAACTTTAACTACAATCTTTCAAACCATAGACATTATATATCCATTGCCATAACTAAGACACTTATTTTATTATTTCCTTTCTTTAAAATTTCCCATGCAACGGAAGCCAGTGTGTTTCCTGTTGTAAATACATCATCAATAAGCAGAATGTGTTGGTCTTCAACTGTTTTGGTGACCGAAAATGTATTTTGGTTTTCTAACCGGCGCTTTTTGTCTTTTAACGCCTGTGCAGAAGAATAATAATTTCGTTTAATTAAAGTATGGTCAAAAGGAATTTGATATAACTGAGAAAGCTGTTCGGTAAACAGGTGAAGCTGATTATATCCTCTTTCTTTCGTTTTCTTAGGATGAAGTGGAACGGTAACCAATAAGTCTGGTTTTTCATCTTTAAAATCCAGATATTCAGAAGTCCATTCAGCTAAAATCTTTCCAACTTTTTCTCTGCTTTTATATTTTAATTCATGAATGATTTTACGGCTTAGACTTTCTTTTTCAAATTTCATCAGTGCGAAAGCCTTTTCCAATGGAAAAAGTAATGTACACCTTTCTTTTAATGAGTTTTCTGATAAAATATCATGATAAGTAAATTGAATCTGGCTAAAACATACTGGGCAAACCAGCTCTTCACTTTCAATAATCCGGTTGCATTCCAGACAGCGGTTAGGGAAAAATAAATCTAAAATCATTTGTGTATAATTTATAGCTAATTTAAGCTTATTATCACGATAAAAAAAAGTTACCACTGAAAAAATCAATGGTAACTTCCTTAAATATATTGAGTAAAATAATTTACTTAATTGGGTCTATGCATTTTCTAAAATGTATGAGAACATTAATGGAGCACAAATGGTAGCATCACTTTCAACAATAAATTTTGGTGTGGTGATATCTAGTTTCCCCCATGTAATTTTTTCATTAGGAACAGCTCCAGAATACGAACCGTAAGACGTTGTAGAATCCGAAATCTGACAGAAATACGACCAGAAAGGAATGTCATGCATTTCCATATCCTGATAAAGCATAGGAACTACACAGATTGGGAAATCTCCCGCAATTCCACCACCGATCTGGAAAAATCCAACACCTTTTCCTCCGGAATTTTTGGTATACCAGTCTGCGAGGTAAGTCATATATTCAATTCCTGATTTCATAGTGGTCGCTTTCAGCTCACCTTTGATGCAGTAAGAAGCAAAAATATTTCCCATGGTAGAATCTTCCCATCCCGGAACTACAATCGGAAGATTTTTCTCGGCTGCAGCAATCATCCATGAGTTTTCTCTTGGAATTTCGTAATACTGTTCCAAAACTCCGGAAAGAATCATTTGATACATAAATTCATGCGGGAAATATCTTTCACCTTTAGCTTCGGCATCCTTCCAGATTTCTACAATATGTTTCTGTAGTCTTCGGAAAGCTTCTTCTTCAGGGATACACGTGTCAGTTACTCTGTTTAGACCTCTTTCTAAAAGATCCCATTCGTCCTGAGCTGTTAAATCTCTGTAATGAGGAACTCTTTCATAATGAGAATGAGCGACAAGATTCATCAGATCTTCTTCAAGATTGGCTCCTGTGCAGGAAATAAAATCAACTTTTCCCTGGCGGATCATCTCAGCTAAGATTTTTCCTAATTCTGCTGTAGACATTGCTCCTGCAAGGGTAATCATCATTTTTCCGCCGTCTTTAAGGTGGGCAACGTATCCTTTTGATGCGTCTACCAAAGCAGCTGCATTGAAGTGCAGATAATATTTTTCTATAAACTCGGTAATCGGCTTGCTCATTATTTTATTTTTTGCAAAGATAAAATTTAAAAACGGAAAGTAGCGGCTGCGCTCAAAGAAAGTCTTGTTAAACCTTCTTTTTCTTCTCCTAAATCTACTGTTGTTCCGTTCATTTTCATTTTGCTTAAAGTTCCGCCGGTCATCCCGATTTTTGGTCCTATAAATATATTGTTGGTAACGGCATATTGGTAGGCAAAATTGATTTCAGCACCTAAACTTGAGCCTGTTCCTTTGATGTTGCTTGTTGTAGTATTGTAGGTAATAACTCCTAATGCAACGTCATAAAATAGTTTGTGCTTTGTGTCGCTACTGAAATTTGAAAACATATATGCAGCTCCTATGAAGTGGATCTGATCTTTGGTACTTACGTTTCCTGAAATGTTTTGCCCATTAATATCCTGTACGGTAATTTTTCCGTTGCTTGAGGCGAAATATCCTGAATATTTTAATCCGACACCACTATTTCCTTTGATGATATAATAAGCAGAAACTCCTACATCCACACCGCTTTTCAATCCTTTCAGATAATCTCTTGTGTCTTTTGAGATTCCTGAAGGCATTTTAGCAAGTCTCCACGCATATCCTACCGAAGGAATGATTGCAACCTTAGATTCCGAAACTTTTACTTCTGTATCCTGTGCTGAAAAAAGAAATGGAGCGAAAATAACTCCGGCAATTATTAGTTTTTTAAACATTCTTAAATTTTTTTTGCAAAAATATAAATTTTATCTAAATAGAGGGATTTAATATCTGAATTTTCTGTTTTCTTTTTTCTCGGAAATTTTCTTTTTATTTTCCAGACGTTTTTCAATTTTTCCTTTGCTGGGTTTGGTAGCAATTCTTTTTTTAGGAATAATCAATGCAAGATGTACAATTTCCTGAATTTTTTCGGCTGCAATTTTTTTATTCTGCAGCTGGGTTCTGCTTTCTGAAACAGTGAATTGTAAAATGCCTTCGGAATTTATTCTGTTTTTAAGCTTGAAAAAAATTCTTTCTTTTTCAATTTCGGTAAAAACGGCAGAATCTTCTACCTTCCACATGACGGTTACAGAAGTTTCTACTTTGTTGACGTTTTGCCCGCCGCTTCCGCTGCTTCGTGAGGTTTTGTAAGAAAGCTCGTGCTGGAATTTTTTCATGCTTAAATGGGAAATATCTTTTTTAAATTAATTTTAAAACTTCTCGTCTTAAAACTTTTCCGTTTTCTGATCTGGGAAATTTTTCTAAAAATAAAATTTCTTTTGGACTATGAAATTTACTTTCGTAATTAATCTGAGAAAGATGGTGATTAATTTCGTTGTCTGTATTTCCTTCAATTACCAAAACCAGTTTTTCACCTAATTTTTCATCTGGCTTTCCGATAAATATCAAATCTCTGTCAATATTTTTTTTAACTAGATTTTCGAGTTCTTCAGGAAAAATTTTCACTCCTCCGGAATTGATGACGTTATCATATCTTCCTAAAAATATGAATTGTTTTTCGCTGATTAATTCTACAATATCATTTGTTTGCAGAACTTCTGGGTTGAGTTTTGGGGCAGCAATTGTAAGGCATTTTCTTTCATCTGTAGAGATTTTAACGCCATCCAAAATTGTAAAAAACTCTTCCTGCACAGGATAAATTTGTTTTAATGCAATATGAGAAAGCGTTTCAGACATTCCGTAAGTTTCGAAAATTCGGTTTGATGAGTTAGATTTCAGTAAGATTTGAAATATTTTTTTCTTCAGTGATTCTGAAACAGAAGCTCCGCCAATAATTAAATTTTTGATCCATTGAATTCTGTTCAAAGAGTTCTCTACCTGCAAAGGAGTCATTGCGCAAAAATCTATAAAATCGTTTATATCCAGCAGCGGATTTAGGGAAGGTTCCTTTATTGTCAACATAAGTTTTCTTTCAAAGCTTCTTGCGATCATCATTTTTCCTGAGATATATTCAATGGGGAGGCACAGCAAAGCTGAGTTTTCTTTTTTTAAATTTAAAAAATCGCAGGTCATTTTTGCGGAACTTATCATTCTGTTTTTTTCAATTTCGAAAATTTTGGGGATTCCGGTAGAGCCGGATGTCTGAATTTTGACTTTTTCTGAGTCAGACAGCCATTCTTCTAAAAAAAAAATGATTTTTTTTTCAAATTTATTTTCGGGATTTAATTGATTAATTTTGAGATTATTGAAGTCAATTTTCACTTTGTATGCCTTATAAATTCTGAGTAAATTTAAAAAAAAGTTTTAAAAGTATTTGCAAATAAACAAAAACGCTGTATATTTGCACCACAAAACAAACAGAGACCCATGGTGTAGCGGTAACACTACTGATTTTGGTTCAGTCATCTGGGGTTCGAATCCCTGTGGGTCTACAATTTCATTTGATAATCAGTGAATTGTGAATTTTACAGCCACTTTTACAGCCAATAATTGGAGTAAAGTGGCTGTTTTTATTTAATGATATTGTATGAGATTCAAATTTCATAATTTTGATACTATAGTTTCCTTTTCAGCAGAATTACTTCACTTTCAACAATCCCGCTAAATCTTTAAAATAATTTTCCGACCAAATATCCAAAACTTTCGGATCGGGAATAAAACGGCTTACATCATTTTTTGCGATTTCAAAATTTACGGTTTCTATGCGCTGGTTTAACAGTTCGCGAAATTCGTCCTCGGTCATCGTTTCTTTTTCCCAGTCTCTGCTGTCGACTGCACGCATTTTGAAATGTTCCAGATTCAGTTTCACGCCTTTTCGGATATACCATTCCATATCGAACCAGTCGCGGCCTTTCACATTGTTTCCCCATTTCCTCAAAAGCAGTGCGTGCATTTTCCCGGCAAATAAATTCTCAATTGAAAAACATTTTACATAAAACGAAAACGGCTTCAAAAGTAGTTTCTCCTCGGTTTCAAAACCCAAAGGCGGCTTCGTATCAACTTCAATTTTTATTTTTAAACCAATGCTTTCCTTCAAGCCCATTTGTGGCAAAACCGTTTCTAAAATAAGTTCGCTCCACAAAGTTTCAGATTTTAAAAAGGCAGATTCAATATCGGACTGAACAGATTTTTCTTTCGTCTTCATGCTCACCTTCATTCCCTGAGCCAGAAATTCGTCTTCGATTGCCTTCAGGTAATTATTCAAATGAAAATCTTCATCTCTGCTTAGCAAAGAAAAGTCTAAATCCTCGGAAAAGCGGTTCAGCCCGTAAAATATCCTCAAAGCCGTGCCGCCATAAAACGCTGCCTTTGAGAAGAAGCCGCCTCTCGACAAGCCTGCCAAAGCCAGTTGCTGCATTATCTCTCGCAATGCCTGTTTGTAATCTTCTCCGGTTTTTGGCTGATATTCCTCGATCCAGTCCTTTATCATAATTTTTCAATGGCTTTTATTAAAAACTTCAGCGAATCCTCTTTTGGCACTCCAGGAATCCAACTCTGCATTTCTGCGGTGTTTAATTCCTTTAGTTGGCTTTCATCCATCCGCATATTTTCCAGCATAAAGGTTTTGGCCGATTCCACGCTCCGGAAAATCATTCCCCGCGTTGTAACGACTTTATCCAATATTGCTTTTTCTGCCGTCGCCAATAAAGCAAACTGGCTTTCTCGTAATTCAACCTGTTCAATTCCAAACGCGTAATAAGGTGTCGGGACTTTTTTAAACTCAAAATTTCCGAGTTGATTTTTGAAATTTTTGGAAGGCTTCATAGTCATCGAGACAATGCTGAAAACTTTCTCGGGAATAATTTCACGGTAGGACAGTGCCGATTCCGCCGAGATATAACTCGGTCCATATATCGCGTTTGCAACAGCGAAAGGCTCCGGAAGCAGTTCGGAATTAAGGATATACAGGCCTTTTTTTAAAGATAACAATTCTCTTTTCTGAATCATTTCGTGAATTTTGTCGTTCGGTCTTTTGTAGTCATTCAACAGCGACAACATCACCGAGTGAGGAATCGGTTGGGATTGGAAGGCTGATATTTCTCTTTCAAAATTCACATTACAAATGTAAAAAATAAAACAGATAATCGGATAATTTCCGATTATCTGTTTTTTAAATTACGAAAATTAGTGGGTAGGATTTACAGAGATAAGGCTTTAAAAATTATTATAAGTCTGTTCCTGTTAAGTCATCATCCAACGCAGAAGTGATATCTTCTTTGGTTTCGGGGAAGACAAGGGAAAGAACTACCGATATTATCAAAATACCTGCAACAATTCCCAATGAAACTGGTGAAGAAATATGATAGAAAGGTGCGATTACCATTTTCACACCAATAAAGCCTAACACAAATGCCAAACCATACGGAAGTTTGCTGAACATATGGATAAAATTTGCCAATAGAAAATAGAGCGACCTTAATCCCAGAATTGCAAAAATATTTGAAGTATAAAGAATAAATGGATCATCTGAAATTGCAAAAATAGCCGGTATGGAATCTACCGCAAACAGCAAATCTGTAAACTCAATTACCGCAATAACGGTAAGAAGTGGGGTTGCCATTTTAATTCCGTTTTGAACAGTGAAAAATTTTCCTCCGTCAAAATTATCGCTCACTTTGTAAAATCTTCTTACGAGTTTAGCACCGGCAGAATTACTAAAATCCTGCTCCTCTTCGTCATCGCCACCGCTTGCTTCCATCCAAGATTTAATTCCGGCATAAATAAGAAAAATACCAAAACCAGTAAGAATCAAATTTATATTCCATTTTAAAGGTGCTATTCCTGCCATTTCCAATAAAGGATTGAGATAAGTGAGGTTTATTAGTCCTACACCTGCAAAAATGAATATCGCCCTGAAAACCAACGCTCCGATAATCCCCCAAAATAATACCTTGTGGTGTAGTATTTTTGGCACATTGAAAAACGAAAAAACGAGAATAAAGACAAATAGATTATCAACTGACAATGCTTTTTCGATCCAATAGGCACTTTGGAATTGTGTGAATTTCTCAATTGCGACTTCGTGTCCGCCTGCATCCTGGTTATAAACCCAATACACGACCCCGGAAAAAGCCATAGCAAACGAAATCCATACAATCGTCCAGATTGTGGCTTCTTTGGAAGAAACTTCGTGCTCTTTTTTATTAAATACTCCTAAATCCAGCAGAAGCATAATTACTACTAAAACCGCAAAGCCGACAATTAGCCCCGGGTGCAAATTGATAATACTGTTATCCATTTAATTAATTTTTATTTGTTAAAGTTACATAGATTAATCTGCCACCTTCTTCCAGAGAAAGCAGAATTTTTTTCCCTTCGGTGAGTTCCACCATTGAGTTTACAGGTATTTCTTTATTTTCAGATAAATCCTTCATTCCCTGCAAAGTTTGGTTTACCAACACCCATTTATTTTGGTGAAAGGTGAAATATCCTACTGGTTTTTTATCTTCGGCGGTAAGGCTTTCATTGCGGATCATTTTTTTGGAAGTATGCCATTTGAACAGATACTGGTTATGGTATACCATAATCCTGTGGTTTTCCGGCTTCCAAACATCGCCGTTTACCTTGCTGTAAAGATCTAAAACAGGAAGCGTTCCTTTATGAGGCGTTCCGCAAAACGGACATTTAGGCTTGGACGAATTGTCAAAAACATACCATTTCTCATCACAATTAAGGTTACTGCAAGGCTGGATTAAATCAACGGTTTTTAGAAGTGCGGTTTCCCATTCATTAGCGATTGGTCTCTGCATCGGATTTTGCAAACCGTCTATAAATGCCCTGCGAAATAACGCGCTCAAATATGGTCCCGTGACAGTATAAGGCAGTTTTTCAGGCTCGCCCCAAAACAGGTTCCATTTTTTTAATTGATCCGGCTTTACTCGGTTTGTATTATCTGTCGGGTGTTCTACAAAAATTGCTTTTTCTCCCATCGCCAAAACCTCGTCCTTTTCAGAGTCCAAATCCCAGACTTTTCCTCCGCGCAAAGGGTGACGCCGCAGTAAATACATATAAATCAGCACCGCTAAAGCGTGCAGATCAGTCTTTTGGTTGGGTAATTTTCTGCTCGGATCCGTAATCGGGAGGTGTTTTGTAGCCAAAACTTCCGGCGCAATAAAATCTGCCGTCCCAATAACATCGGGTGGAAAAAGACCAGGGACCACTAAACCATCAATATCAATAATGGAGGCGGATTTCGTGACCGGATCCACCAAAACATTATTGTAGGACAAATCCGAATGCGCCAATCCCATTTGGTGCATTTTTTTTACACCGCGACAAATGTTGATACAAATTTGAAAGTAACTTAACCAGTCGCCAAGTTCAGATTTATCCAGTGCAAGCGGATACTTTTTGTTTCTAAAAGAGGGTGTTGTAAACCATTTCCCAACCTTCTCACCGCCTTTTACGGAATCGTTGGAAGTATAACCTTTAGCGAAGAAAAATTTGCTTTGGTAAATCGGCACAACCACGCCCAATTTACCGTCTTTTTCCACCACATCTGTTGGCCAGCGGAAAATTTCATCCAGCCAAAAATTTGGCACCGTTCCATTTTGAATATTAATAAGATAATCTTTGGCAATTTTTGTAATCCTTTCCTTTTGTTGCTGATATTCTAAAGGAGTTTGCGGTTTATTTTTGTTTTGCCTGTAAAAACCAATTACATACTTTCTGTCCGGTGCGAAATAGACATCTTTTACACCGCCTGCTTTCGGGTTGCCGTCATCCACATATTCGTAGGATTTGGAGGAGTCTATTATTGAGTTTACCTTTATTGTCGCCATAATCAATAATATTAATAAATTATCGCCAAAGTGCGGTCGTCGTGGTTGCCTTTATTCCAGAAATCCATCCATTTCAGCAACTGATTTTCAATATCTTCATCATTTTTGAAATCCACTTTTGCCAAATCCTCATTTTTTCCGTCCAAATCCTCCAGGAAAATATTCCAGGCGTTTAAATCTTCCAGTTTATTTTCTGTTACGAATTTTGGATCGTAAATTCCATCTGTCATCAGGACTAACTTGGAAAAGTCGTCATATTTATTAATGGAAAACCTTGCGCCCATATTTGGATTTGAAAAAATTTCCGGCATTGTGATAAACCTTGTTCCTCCGCCAAAATCTCCAACATCCATCATATTCAGAAGTTCAACATTTTGATTATCTGCGGAAATGATATTTATAGGGCAATCTCCAACACCAAAAGACAAAACTGCATATCCAAATTCAAATTTCTTTACCAAAGTAAAAATCAGCGTGGTGTTAAGGTCTTTGAGAGTAAGGCTGTTTTCTTGTGCGGTTTCGTTCAGTTTTTTGTGAACATTCAAAACCTCTTTGTATAAAGTATTGACAATGCCGGATTTTGCAGATTTTTCTAACGAAGGTTTTTCGCTCGGTTCCGGTTCTCTAGGCTCGATATTTTCAGTTTCGGAAATTGAATTTGCATCGTCTGAATTTTCTCCATCTAAATTTTCGACTTCAGTTTCCTGTGTTATTTCAAGACTATTTTCTGTTGGGGAAAAATAATTTCGAAGCAAACCGTCCAAAGAAACCATCAGTTCCTCATTATTGAACTGTTCACATAAAAATTCTGTTGCAATCTTGGAGCCTTCTCTCGCATAAGAAGCAGAACCAGCCCCGTCTGCCACGGCAGCAATTGCCCAACCCTGCGGTAAAGATTTTACGCAAAAATGATCGTCCCGGAATTTTCCTTCGTGGGCGTGCGATCTTCCTCTTCGTGAAGCAACAACATATTTTTTGTCGAGAAAAGTCCCTTTTTCTGCAACATCATCAGGTTTTGCCCATTTAGAATCAGGGTCGCTCGCGATATTTTTCCACAGATCTTTAGGGTCTGAATTGATAATAAAAGGCACAACCTTTATGTCTTCTGCCAAATTCTCGTCCTGTTTATGGAAGAAAACAATATGCAAATCTGTAGAGCCTGCGATTACTGGTTTGCCAAAAATTCTCCCTTCTTTTGGGTCAAATTCAAGTCCCAGAGAATCCAGGTTGCGGATTTCAGTGATTGCAATATTGGGAAAGTCTTCCAGGTTCAGTTGGAAGTTATAATCTTTTTTGGCATTGGCATTTTCTATAATAAAATGCCTCTCCTTAAATTCTTCTTTTTCTTTTGAAATCACAAACAGGTTGATTATTTGTTGTTTAACTTCTGTTATTTGGTCGGAAAGAGCCTTGATTTTGTTACTGTCCACCAATTTTTCTATGGCTTTATCCGTTGCTTTAGACTGTGTAATCCCGAATTCGGCGATAAGTACTTTTAGAAATTCTTCCATACTAGCCTAAAGTTCTTCCTATGTCAAAACTTTCGTCGGAAATTCCGTAGTAACCTTCGTTTCCACACCAAGGGCATTTGCTCGCGCCTTGTCCGGAAATACAGTGGATTCCCCCGCATTGGCAGGTTGCTAATCCGTAATTATTGCCACAGCAAGGGCAACTCGGGTTTCCGCGCAGTTCGTCAGAATTTATTTTGAGTTTGGTGGAACCGCCTTCAGAAAGTTCGCGGTAGGCATTATCGTCAATTTTATACGCTCCTTCTATTTGGTAATAGCGCGTGGAAAATCCCGGAACCGACGATTCTTCCGTGTCTTTTTTAAATTTAATCAAATAAGATTTATCGGTATTGGAGCATTTCCCATTAAGAACCACAAAATTATTATCCGGAACAGAATGGTTTTTGGATAAATCAATCTCTTTCACCACGCCGGAATTGGCTTTAGAAAGGTTGATTCCTTCCTTATTTTCGTTAGTTACCTGTTCGCTTGTCGCTTTTATAGACGCGGTCACCCATTTAAAGAAATCTTTGTAAGCCTGTGCATTGGTATTGTTGAATAGCAAAACCTGATCGGTAATTTTGCCTAAAAGATTGTAGTTGGTATTATCACCAATAGAAATCGCAACCATATTGCATTTGCTGCGGTAGTTATTATTCCAACGCTGAATTTCAGAATCCGGATTGTCGGTAGGAATTCCGTCCGTGAAAAGAAAAACGACAGGCTTCCAGTCGCCTTTTTTCTCAAAAGTAGTTTTCACAATATCTCGGTCGAAAGACGCCATAAGTTCGGACAAGCCTTTTGAAAGGGAAGTGCCGCTCCCGACCGGAATTTTTGGCGGATAAAAAGTAATAATATCCTGCAAAGGCGTGATAATCTTACTTTTACCGGCAAAACCGATAATGGAAACCCAAACTGTTTCTAATGCATAAGGATCGGTTTTCAGTTCCTTGATAATTGTGGCGATACCTTCCTGAACCTGCTCAATTGGCTCACCAACCATAGATTCTGAAATATCGATAAGAAAATAGATAGGTAATCTTCTCATAATTTTTTGTTTTTTTAAATTATCAAATTAAGTTCGCTTGGCGGTGGTGGCAGTTGCACACCTTCACCGGTACCTTGGGATTTGCTTCCCATTTCAATGGAAGAACTTACCCATTTAAAGAATGTCGTGAGTGTATTGCTGTCGGTAGTGTCCAGTTTTACCACATCGTCGGTGAGTTCCTGCAAAAAAGAGACTTCCGCTTTTGGTCCCGCCGCGCAACCTACGATTACACCAAAATCCAACGCTTTAATTTTCGGAATCCATTCTCTATATTTCTGTAAATCAGAGGGTTTTCCATCTGTAAAAATAAAAAGCAACGGCTTCCAGTCTCCTTTTCTTTCCGACGAGCCTTTTACGATTTCGGACGAAATGAGATTGTGAACCATTTCCAACGCTTCACCGGTATGTGTAGGACCACTTTCCGGACAGGTAATTTCTATATCCTGATAACTTGCAATATCCGTAAGCGGAACCAGATTTTTTACCTCTCTGTCAAAAGTTATCACACTGATATACAGTGAATCCATTGCTTGCGGATCTGACCGAAGCATACTTATAAGTCCGCCGAATCCGTTATTCAGTGCGTGAATCGGCTCCCCGTTCATAGAGCCGGAAGTATCTAAAAGGAAATACGCTAAAAGTCGTCTGCTCATATTTTTAGGAAACGATTATCAGTTCGGAAGGAGGTGGCGGAAGTTGTTCAATTTTAGTCAAATCGATCCCCGACTCTTCAACTTTTGTGGAAGTCGTAGAAATAGACGCAGTAACCCATTTGAAAAATGATTCAATACTCGCAGAATCAGCACTGTCCAAACGCACAACGGATTCTGTAATTTGTTTTAAAACAGTATCATCCGCACCTTGTCCGGCGGCGCAGCCCACGATAAGTCCTTTGTTTACAGTTTTTAATTTGTTTAATCCTGAATGCCAATCATCAGTAGGAACACCGTCCGTCATTATGAAGGTAAGTGGTTTCCAGTCGCCTTTTTGCTCCGTGGTGGTTTTTGTAATTTCGGATTGCATCTTGTCGGCCAAAAGTGAAAGCGCCGCACCAAGGGAAGTTGTTCCCTGCGCTTTGATATCCACCATTTGAAACGAAGCCAAATCTGTAAGGGGAATAATCTGTTTCGCATCGACATCGAAAGTAATAATGCTCACATAAGCCGTTTCTATGGCCTGTGGATTTTGGCGTAATGAGTGCATCATCATCTGCACACCGTTTTTCACGGCTTCGATAGGTTCGCCCGTCATAGAGCCTGAAGTGTCAAGTAATAAATATACCGGTAGTCTTCTCATAATTAATTATTTAGCGTGTTTCTTTAAAATTGTAGAAATGGTTTGCACAAAAATTTGGTCGTTTGTTGGATCACCGATAGCATCAAATTTCCAGTCTCCGTTTCTATTGTATAATTTGCCTAAAATAAGTGCACCTTTTCCAATATAAGAATTGTCTGTCACAATATCGTATTGAGAATGAACTTGCTGCACTCTCGTTGGCGTGCCTTCATACATTCTAATTTTTGCATATGGCACTTTTGAAAAATCAATGTTTTGGCCGGGATTCAGATAAATGTTGATAAAGAAAAAGATTTTCGTGATATTTGGCGGTAAAAGATTCAGATTCACCGCAATAATTTCATTGTCCAGACCATCATCACCTCCAACATCGCCCTGTCTGTCGTCTCCGCTGTGCTTTAGTGCGCCCGTTTGTGAGGATAATTTCCCTAAAGGCATATTATTTTTTTGGAGCCAGGCATTGTAATCCGGTGAATAAATGTAGTCGATCAATGCTCCGGCATCATTGGTCATAATGCAACTCAAATCAAGATCAACATCTTCTACAACTTTTTTTGATCCGAAACCGAATAAACCGGGTTTTGTTGTTTCAATCGCACCCCAGTTTACGCCAACGCAGAAGTTCGTCAGTTTCTCGCCAGATTCTTTTCTTAAGTCAATTTTTTGACCTTTTTGCAGGTTTATAGCCATTTTACAAATAATTATTTTTAACAGTTTGTACCGTTTCTTCCAATTTTCTGTCTTTTGTAGGCTCCCCCACCGCATTAAATTTCCACTCTCCGTTGCGCTTGTAGAAAACGCCCATCACCATAGATACGTGTCCACCAAAGTTTTCTCCTTTTGCGATATTATAAGTTGCAAAAACTTCGTTTACACGGTTCGGCGTTCCTTCATAAATGCGGATTGAAGCGAAAGGAATGGTTCCAAAATCTTGACCCTGGTAACTGTTCAGGAAAAATGCTACATATTCTACACTTGGTGCCAATCTTGAAAAATCCAGCGTAATTACCTCGTTATCCAAGCCGTCATCACCGCCTACATCACCCACCAAATCATCTCCACTGTGCTGAATCGCACCGTCATTGGAACGCAGGTGACCGAAATAAACTACATCTACCGGATTTTTATTCCCGTCATAGAGTGCGCAACTTGCATCTAAATCCACGGCTTCTTTTTTGGATCCGAAGATTCCTTTCTTCTCGATTGCGCCCCAGTTTACGCCCACGCAAACATTTTGAAGTTTCGCGCCGTTGTCTTTTTGAAGGTTGATTCTTTGTCCTTTCTGTAAGTTAATTGCCATAATAATTATTGTATTTGGTTAATATTTGTATTTAAATTCAGGTTGAGCATAGATTCCAGAATGTTGGTTTCTTCTGCTACTTCGCCGTTTTCCGTGAAGAAATCCATTTGCTCTATTGTGTTTTTGTATTTTGAAAGAAGTTCCGTTACCTCCGGCTGAAGATTTCTACCAATATTTGTCTTTTGAAGTTCCAATGCATTGATTCTCCGTTCCAAAACGGCAGAAATATCCTCTGAATTGTTCTCGTTTTTCTCGCGGTTCAGGTCGTTTTTAGCAATTTCCGGCAGAAAATAAAACTGATTGGTTTGAAGGTTCCAGATAAACTCATAATCAGAATCTGCCAGATAAAATAATTCAAAAATCTGATTTTCAACTAAATATCCGCACCTGAATCTCACTTTGAAATTATACTGATATAGAACGGAAAGCAGTTTCTTCTCTACATTCAGTTCGTTAAAAGTGTAAAACTTATCGCGGTCTTCAGAGAGTAGATATTCTATTTTTGCCTGCCTTCGGAAATAGGATTCGGCGTAAGTTTCAAAAAAACTTTTGGCATCCGTAAGTTGGTATGTCGCAAAACTTCCGGTTACTATTTTGTAAAACGCTGATAGAATCTGGGAAACATAGCCGTTATGATACTTTCTGTCGGTATCAAAATTTGAAACAGTGTTTTGATTTTGAGAAAATTTTTGGATATACTTTTTGTTCTCGTTGATCTCGGTAATGATATTCAGGATTACGAGTTCCTTCTGCTTTTTGATCTTTTCCAACAAAGCAATCAGTGTATCCGAATATTGCATATGAAACAGTTCCAGTTTGTTGGCGTCCAAACTGGAATTTGTTTCAAAAAGATTTTGGATAATTTCTGTCTTTATATTGATATTTACCAAATCCGGAACTACAAAAAAATTCCCGAGAAGTTTCAGTTTCTGAATTCTCCGCCGTCCTTTCTGTAATATTTCCGCATTGGTATCCAAACTTTATTATCCGTTTTGTATCTGCTTGCGGAGCGTGCTTTCCAGATTTTGCAGTTCTGTATCCAGTTGTCTGCGTCCTTGTTCGCCTTGCTGTTGGATTTGCTTCACCTCGTTCAAAGTATTGATAAGCGACGAAGTAGTTTCCCGCAAAGTTTCCGCAGAAACTATGGTCTGTTCGTTTGCGCGCGCTACATTTACGGTGTTCTGTTGCAGTCTTTGTGCATTTTTCCTCAAAATTTCTTCCGTGGTGGAAGATACTTTTTGTTGCACCTCTATATTCTGCTGTTGTCTGTGCATTGCCACAGCCAAAGTCAGTTGGTTTTTCCAAACCGGAAGCGTGGTCGTGAGGATTGTCTGCGCTTTTTCAGCAATGGAAACATTATTGTTCTGAATGAGCCTGATCTGTGGTAAAGACTGCATTATGATAAAGCGAACCACCTTTAGATCAGCCAATCTGCGGTCTAATCTTGCAGCAAAATCCCTTTTGTCAGAAATTTGGTAATCTTGGTAATTGTTAGGATTGGCCTCCATATTTGCCAGTTCTTCTTTTACCTTTTCATAACGAAGGGTTCCCGCCAAAATATAGTCCTCAATTTTCTTTACCGCTTCAATGTTTGAAGTGAAAATCGTCTGTAGAACCGCGTTGTCTTTGGTAGAGTTTATGATTCCGGCGTTTACCTTATTGGAAATATCAGAAATATTTGCCGTGATTTTATCATATTTTGCAAAAAGTGTTTCTACCGAAGTCACCATTTTGCCGAAGAAAGGGATTTTCTTCAGGAATTTCTTCATAGAATTTCCCTCTAGTTCATCCACATCTACATAATTTAACTCGACTAAAAGTTTGTTAATCAGTTCGCCTACTTCGCCGGAATTAGATTTCCTTACATTATTCAGAAAGGAGTCACTCTGGTTTGCCAAGGTATTTTGTAGTTCCGTACCGAAGTTAATCACGGAATTTGGGTTGGCTTCGTCAATAGAATTGGCAAGGCTGTCATATCTGCTGACTTCCGTCGGGGAAATTTTAGAAATATCTACATTTCCGCTTTTATCTATTGCGCTATTTTCGATATTGGTGTCCATATAATATGTGGTTATTGATACATATTTACAAATTTCGCCAATCCTTCGCGCTGTCCTGCTCCTACGGCTTCAAATTTCCAGTCGCCGTTTCTTTCGTAGATTCTGCCGAACTGTACTGCGGTTTCGATTGAGAAATCTTCATCCAGTTCGTATTTCAGAATTTCCTCGTTAGTATCTGTATTAAAAATCCTTATGAAGGAATTGCGCACCTGCCCGAAATTTTGGTTGCGGGAATCTGCCTCGTGAATGGTCACCACCACGATAATTTCCTTAACAGCAGAATCAATTTTCGTAAGGTCTATCTTGATTTGCTCATCATCACCGTCTCCGTCTCCGGTCAGATTATCTCCGGAATGCTTTACGGATCCATCGGGTGATTCTGTATTGTTGTAAAAAATAAAATGTTTCTCGCTTACCAGTTTTCCGCCGTCATTTAGTAAAAAAAGGGACGCATCCAGATCAAATGCCGTTCCTGTGGAAGAATTATTGGTATCCCAACCAAGACCAACGGTAAATTTTGGTGCGTTAATGTTTTCTCTCTGTCCTTTTTGAAGATTGATTGCCATAATATTTAATTTTTTAGTTGTTTTAAATTTACTGAATATTCTGTTATGAGGTGGTAATTATTACTGATTGCTAAATTAAACAATTGCTCCTTAATATTTTTCGGAATAGAATGTTGAAATTTATCAAAATCCGCTTCCGGCATCAGCAAGATTTTCTTTACGATACGGGTATTGAAGCGAAACTGTGGTTTCAGAACCATTTTCAGTAAATCATCATTATTTTTTACTGCAAAATAATTCAGAAAGTTTTCAATATTTGGGTGAACTTCCTTGTTAATTAATTCCGCAAAATACACGAAGAAAAAAGTGCCATCTACATTATATTCCTTCAAAATCCGCTGAACCGTAATTTCGTGACTTCCCGTAATCTTTATATCGTCCAAAAAAATACAGAATTTGCCGTCTATAAAATGTTTGTCTATATAATAAGTGTCGTTTGAAATGAGCGCCACTCTCTCCTCAAAATTCATCTGACCGTAATCTTCCACATAAGTCTGGTTTCTGTGTATTTTGGCTTCTACGCAGGCATTTTTTCCGTGTTCGAATAAAAATTGGTTGAGATAATTTTTAAAATATTTACACAAAAAATCCGACGCGGTAGGAATGGCGAAATAGGGACTTGGGAAAAGCACAATTTCTTCCTGGGACAAAATAAGTTCGCGGTTTTCTGCGATAAATCCCTGAAAAAGAGCCTCGCCAAACTTTTCTGCAATGGTAATATCACCGTATTTAAAGTAACTGTAATCTTCGGCAGAAAACGGAAAGTTTTCGCTGTCGGTAATTTTATGTAGACTGTATCGGTTTTGCATTAATTTTTATTTGGCTGAAAAAGATACGCATTTATTCCGGAATTTACCGCTCCCTGAAAATCTGCCTTCGGGTTGTCGCCAATGTGAAGTATCCTCAAATTTTCACGCGGGTTTACCTTTCTTGCAGATTCCTTCATAAGTTCAAAGAGTTTCGGATTTGGTTTGGACAGTCCGGTTTCATCAGAATATAATCCAAATGAAATATATTTCGATAAATTGTAGTAATCCAACAAATTGCGCAATTCGGTTCCCTGTATGAATGCGGTGTTGCTCAAAATACTAATTGTCTTATTTTCAGAAGTTATTTTTTCAAATAAATCTGAAATTTTTTCACTAATTAAGAGTGGTGGAAATTTTTCAAACAGAAACTTGGTTTCGCTATAAAACTCATCCAAACGCTGTTGTGAAATTTGGTCTAAATCCTTCCCTAACGCAGACAAAATCAGTAAATAAATTTCGGCAAAATAAATATGCCTTCCCGTGGTTTCGCTTATTTTGTTGCAGAGCACATCATAATACCGGATAGTTTCAGAAACCTGCTTTTCTAATTTTTCTATTTCAAAAAACTCTTTGAACAGTCGATTTCTCGCGGGTTTATATTCGGGGTGGGATTTTATGAGCGTTAACCACAAATCAAATGAAAAATGATCGTATTCTGAAACATCAAAATTCATTTTCAGATTTATTTAGAGCCTGCAGACCATTCAAACCCCCAATTATAGGCTCTGTCGCAATCTTGGTGGTGATTGTGGAAGGTTACCAATTTTTTCACCTGCATTGCTCCGGGAAGGAAATTGATTTCAGCAATGGCGCAGAAATTTCTGGTATCGTTTTGCTTGCCCATTTCTACCTCTACCTCCGGGTTATCCGGAACTTTTATGGTTACCACGGCATTGGTTTCAGACCATTTTGCGGCACCGTTGTAGATAAAGCAATATACAATGAGCCTTTTTATATCTCCCAAACCTGCAGGATTTACCAAAATATTTTCTCCGGATCCAGCAGACGCACCACGGTCATCTCCGGTGTGCCAAATCCACGGTTTTTGGGTGTAGCAACCTTGGTTGGTAACGCGGTCTTTGCTTCCGCCTCTTCCTTTGGAAAATTGCAGACCGTCTATACATTTTTTTTCTCCGTTGTTCAGTTCGTAAAAAATGCCCAAATCAAGATCCACCTCTTGGTTTCCGCCGAACATTTTGCTCATAAAACCTTTGCTTTTTTCCTGCGACCAATTTAGGTTTATGATAATTTCCTTATTTGAAGAACCGCCTTTGGTAAGGTCTATTGAATGCGTATCGCCACTGTTCTGAATGGTGACTTTCTGTAAGTTGATTGCCATAATATTTGATTAACTAATGATTTGTCCGCTGTAGTATTTCGCAAGGAAAAATGCAAGATCCTCTCTGTAGCCAATTCCTGACGCTTCAAATTTCCAGGCATTATTTCTTTTATAAAGACGGCCAAATTCTACGCCTGTTTCGATAGAAAAGTCTTCGCCAAGTTCATATTTTGCAACTTCCTGACCTGTAGCATCATCCACGATCCTGATATAAGAATTTCTCACCTGCCCGAAATTCTGTTTTCTGACCTGCGCCTCGTGAATTGTAACTACAAAAAGAATTTCTTCAATTCTCGGGTCTACTTTAGATAGATCAACCAAAATACTTTCATCGTCACCGTCTGCACTATTTCCTCCGGTTGGATCGTCTCCTGTATGTTTTAGCGCCGCATCTGGCGAATCTGTATTTCCGTAAAACACAAAAAAAGGTTCGGAAGGAATTTGTCTTCTTCCGTCAATCATAAACGCCGACGCATCCAGATCGAAATCATTCCCCGTGCCTTCATTTGGATCCCAACCAAGACCAATAGTCATTTTTGTTAGACCAATATCGATTTTTTGTCCTTTCTGTAAATTTATTACGCCCATATTATTTGTTTTTCAATTTTTCAAATATAAAATAAAATAAGAAATGTTACAAATTAGGCTAAAATTCTAAAAAGGTGTAAAAAATAAAAGTGGTAATGTCTTTTACCTACTCTCATATCCATCCTTGAATCTCAAAAACTTCTCGGCGTCTTTCGGATTTTTCTGCATCCATTTGTTCATCATATCGGTATTGTGCTGTAACTGTTTCACTTCTTCAACTTTGTAAATTTCTTTTCCGTCGTTCTTAATCTCGTCCAAAATTTCTTGTCGGAGTTCTGACTTTGCCTTGGTGCTTTCAGAATACCATTGCTTTGCAAAAACAAAATTGAAAACAGCGGTGAAAGTGGCCAGAATTAGTACCGCGACCATTCCGAAAAAGACAATTTTTACCAATGTCGATTTCTTCTCAAAATGCTCCAACTGCGAATTTGCCTTGTCGGACAGGTTAATTTGAATACTAAAAGGAATCGATTCCAAAAAATCCTGTCGCTTTTCATCTTCCTTTCTGCAAAATGCCTCGGCTTTATCAAGCGTGGTAATCACCCTCTGCATCGTGAGTTCCGACTTCTTGTGCACGTGTAGCAGATAGTCACGGTTATGCCTTAGTTCGATGGATTCCTCGATATTTTTCTGGTTTGATTCGATCACCCTGTTAAATAGTTGCAATGCGTCGTCCTGTGTCGTGTTTTCGTTGTCCATTTTTGTAATTTTTAATGTTGGTTTTTATTTTATCTAGATTTTCTTTTCTTCCTCCTTAAAAGTTCATCGTCCGCCGGAGCATAGGTCGGTTTAAAAAGTTCCTGCATCAGTTCGCCCATATTTTTGCTTAAATTTTTTGAGGTGTCCTCTTTAATATTCTCGTTGGAATTTGGCTGACCTTCGAAACTTTTGCCGGTGAAAGAAGAAGGCACTTTCTTCATCTGGTTTTCGTTCATAATCGCCTTTATATCCTTAATCTTCAGTTTCGAGGTAATCTCCGAAAGTTTGTATCCTGCAGAATACTGCCGTTGTGTCTGGTCGTTAATGTCCTTCAGTCGGACAATACGCATTCCCGAAACACCATCCTTTACATTCTCCGAGAGCGTCACCCTATAACCCCTCCTGCGCATATTGTCCACGAGGTCTTCGAAGTTTTTAGAGACTTTCAAGGAGTTCTCAAGTGCGTAAAGCATCCGCTGCTTCTTTACTCTGCCGATTTCAACATCGGTGTTCAAATTCATTTCCTTGCAGACACTTCTTACCGATTCACCGAAGCGCTTCCCGATATTCGCAGACTTTACGGTACATTTGCCATAGACATCGATCCGATTCACAATGAAGTGGATATGCTTCTGCTTGGTGGAATTATGAACATCCAAAACAACTTGGTTGTTTTCCGTAAGCCCGACGGATTTCAAAGATTTCAAGGCCAGTTCCTTCAATTCTTCGTTGGTCATCCTGTCTCCGGCCTCCTTCGGTGGCGAGATATATCCGGTGAGCGCCCATTTCTTCACATTCGGGTTTCTCTCGGCGATAAACTTCATTTCTGCGAAATGCTCTTCCGGAGTTTTTCCGAGTAAGTTGTTGGTGTAGACATTTTCCGCCGTTCCCTTGTCGTTGCCGTTATACTCGATCGCGATCGAACTGATCCTCCTTGTCGTTGCAGAATTATTCATCTTGAAGTTTTTGGTAGAGGTAGTTTTTCAATAACTGTGTGACAGTTTCAATCTCCTCAAGGATCTGTTTCTTGTTTTCAAATTCCGACCACTCCCGGTTCCGGAGAAGGTTGGTGATCCTTATGAAGTTGTTACCGTAATTCAGCAATACCGCGTCGGTTTTAAACTCGTTAACCTTGAGTTCCTTTTCGGTAGAAACCAGCCTCAGATATTTGGAGATTTTGAGGTTGTAGAGTGACGCCTCTTTCTGGATTTTCTCAAATTCCTTTTCGGTAAAACGGACGGAGACGACCTTAGAAAATTGGTTGACGGTCTTCTTTTTTAGGCCGCCCTTCCTGCCGATTTCCCGGAAGTGGTTCTTTCTTTTTTCTTCGGCAACCTTCTCCTTTTGCTGCTCTGAAACCTGCCGGACGAACTGCTCTAAAAAGTTATTTTCCATATCGTGTTTGGTGTGATTTTCTTGATTGTTAAATTTTATTTTCGTGGGTGTTTAATTTTTATCGGTTTTAATTTTTTGTCTTGAGATCAGATTTTCAGAAAAGTGTTTCCGACGATAGGAGGAAACCAAAAAGCCCGATTTTTACAGCAAGCCCACGCTTGTTGTAAACATTGGGTACTTTTTGCACTAAGACTCTGCCGACAAAGGTTGTATCTATTTTGCCCAAAGTTTTGAATCGGTTTGGTTGTATCTCATTTGAGCTACTTAGAAATCATTTTTCGTGTTATTTTTAACACGAATATTCAGCACCTTCTCCGGTAGCGGGATTCGTGTTTAATTTCTTCCGGCTCTATTTCGTCTGGTTTTTCAGGTTCTTCAAATTGAATTTCTTCATAATTTTTGACCTGATTATTTTCGATTCTTGACAATAGAAAATCGTTCAAATCTTTGTGCGGGCTGTAAATTTCCGAGCGGTCTTTTGCTTCGGGAAATGATTTTAGGATTGATTCGGTACAGAATTTTCCAGCCCTGTCGTTGTCTAAAAACAAGTCGATCTCGGAGTAGTATTCTAAATGGGGTTTTGTTTTGGTCAACAGCGCGATCGAGTTCATTACGAGTAAATCTCCGGTTGCTTTCTCACTCATTTCGATAAAGGAAAGCGCGTCCATAAATCCCTCGAAAACGGAAACTTGATTTAAGTTATTTTCATTTTTAATTATCGAGATATCCTTTTTAAAAAGAGCGCCTTTATAGAACGCGTTCCGAAGTTCCCAACCTCTGGAAATATTTTCAAATGCGACCGCGTAAAGATTTTTATCGTTCATTTTAAAATGCACTTCCTTTACAAACGGATAAACTTTTGCAGACAATCCGCGCTGGTTCATATAGGCTTTCAAGTTTTCATTTTGAATATTTTTAACTGTGATAATTTGGTGCCCGTTCCGGTTCTCTTCAGTTTTATTCTGTCTTTGTTTTAAATTTTGAGATTTCACTAAATCTCTTGGTAAATTCCTTTGCTGGTGAAAAGAAGAAAAATTCTGATCTTCCGCCCATTTCAGGACTTCCGGAATATCGGTTTTCAGGTATTTCAGCATAAAGTCGGTATTCGTTCCGCCCGTCCCTTCTGAAAATAGGTACCATAAGTTCTTCCTTAAATCGATTTTGAAGGAGGCCGCTGTTTCTGTTCCGAACGGGTTCAGAAACCAGGCTTCCTTTTCATTTCTCCGCGTCGGAAGGTGTCCGAGTTTCAGGAGGACTTCTTCCAGCGGAATGTCATTAAATTGTTTGCAGTTCATAGGTTGGTTTTGCAAGGTTTGCGTTGGCTATATTTTTGTTGAATTGTTGAGGAAACGGTATAACTTTCTCATCGAGTGTATTTTATACGCTCAACAAACTCTCAACAATTCAACAAACTTGGATTTTGGAGTTCAACAAAGGCTCAACAAATTCTCTATGCTTTTAAGTTTGTTGAATGCTTTGTTGAAGGGGTAAAGTATTGATTTTAATTATGTTAGGTCGTTAACTCAACAAATCAACATATTTGGAGAGGGTAAATTCCCTTGAAATTGTGAAATAGCGACCCACGGAACCATTCTCGCAGAAGTTTCCGGAGTAGTCAATGTCGTAGCGGATATAGGAAAGGCCGTTTTTCTGTGGCTCCAACTTCCATTTATCCTTCAGTATCTGGCGCACATCGTTCCGGGAATAATAATGCTGCTTGAACATCCTTCCGAGCAGGTTCAGGACATCCTGCGGAACAATGTTTATCGAGTCGGCATCGTTGGATTCGAAAAACTCGTAAAGCAGTTCCAGCATCTTGCTTTCCAGTTTATTGGCGTTTTTGAAGACCAACTTTTTCAGGGCGTTGGTTCTGAGTTCCTCCGGCGAGAACCACATCCGGCTCTTCCGTTCGGAATAGTATTTCCTGTTCACCAAGAAACTCAAAAACTTGGGTATTTCTTCTTTCAACCGCTCCAAAAAGTCGGTGTCCTCGGATTTAATAGTCGTAATCTTCAAAACCCAGAAGCGGATCTCGTTTTCATCAATCTGGATAAAGGTGTCCTCGTTATTGGAACAGAGGATAAATTTCCCGAAAAAGTCGATTTCCTCACGGTCTTTACCCTTGTTTTCAAGTTTGTCTTTATTGGTGGTGGAAAGGTATTTCAGTCGCTCGGTGATTTCCTTCCGGTCGAAAAACACCTCGTCAATGGCAATTAACAGCATCGACGCCCAGTCGGAATTAAACTGGCTGTTGAAGGAATCTCCTTTTATATAGGTCATATTGAGTCCGAAAATTTCCTTGAGCCACTTTAAAAATGTGGATTTCCCGGTGCTCCTTTCCTTGCTGACGAGGCAGAGGATCGGCAGAATCTGCGTTGGACTTTCCAGCAGGATCTTCAGATAGTCCAATCCCAACTTGATCTGTTCGCCGAAAATGTGCCTCAAAAAAGTAATGGTATGCGGAATTTCCTCTACACCGATTTGTTCTGCGGAAGGTTGCAAGGGAATTTCGTTGTAAATATTATAGAAATTTTCAACCGTTTTCTGGTAGTCCAGGTGGTTCGGAATGCAGCAGAACCCGTCGTATTTCGGAATACCGTCGGCAAACTTCCGACTGTGGTCCTGGATTATGGTCTCCCTGTTCCACTTCGTTAAAGTCTTGGTCTTCCCTCCGGAAAGTTGCGGTCTTTGAATTAGTTTGTAGTAGGTTGTGCCGACGCGGAGGTATTTGGAGTCGTTTTGTTTCTCTTTCATCACATTTCCGTTTTAGAATGTTCTGCAGAAGTTCGAAACAAGTGCAACGCCTTTTCGGAATCTACTACAATTTTTCTGTTATGCTGAAAAATTGCTTCATCAATCACACCGCTTTTCTTTATTCGGTTCGCTGTGGCAATTGAGCAGTCTAATAGGTTTGCTATTCCTCGAATTCCATAAACGAATTTTTTGTGTGAGTCTGATTGAGAAACCTTGGGATTTTTCGCGTCATTTTTATCATTTTGAAAATTCGAAAGAGATAGAAACTCTTCGCCCGTCATCTGCCATATTGGCTTTTTTAATAAAT
Source organism: Chryseobacterium echinoideorum (assembly GCF_007474535.1). GTDB lineage: Bacteria > Bacteroidota > Bacteroidia > Flavobacteriales > Weeksellaceae > Chryseobacterium > Chryseobacterium echinoideorum. The sequence continues at coordinate 473,698 of NZ_VKNW01000001.1, forward strand.
CGTCCGTATTCATTTTAATTGGTTTTGTTGGGGCAAAATTGCCTTCAAAACCGGATTCTGAAAAATTCAAATAAAAAATCAGCGCAAATAATTGCACTGATTTTCAATTAAATACAAAATAAAAGGCGTAATCTATTCACATTTGAAATTCATAAAGTTTCATTAGACGATTTTTGAGACTTTTAGAATTTCTTTTTAGAATTTTTGATATTATTTTGGTTCATTTTAGCCTCAAGAATAATCCCGTCAATTTCAAGGTGCAGTTCGGCCTTATTATCTTCGCTCGGATTTATTTTCTTTTCGAAATCATTTATTTCAAAATATTCCGCCATTTCCTTTTCCCAATTTAGAGCAAATTCCGGAGCAACTAGTTCTGTAGAAATTTTGTTGATTGCATAGGCGATATATTTATCCTTCCCGGCGAACTTCTTAAAGGAAAAGAAATTATTTGCTATCTGATTTATGAAATCTGAATATTCTACATATTCGATTAGTTTCAATTTGACGAAAATTTGATAGACAAAGTGAATACTGTTTTCATCGATCAATATTTTCTTTAAACTGTTTTGAAAGACATTTAAGTTATTCAAAGCTTTCTCGATTTCTTCAAGTTTTGAAACAATTTGCCGTGCATCAAAATACAGCAGGTATTCCAAACTTTTCCTTTCTGCATCCCAGTCATTCATCAAATTTTGACTTACCTTCTGTTCGTCTTTATAAAGGGCTCGCGCATCTTCATAATCTTTCCTAAGAATAATCATTTCCGGTGCATCATCTGCATATCTCGTCCAAGCAGATTCGAGTTTTCCGTTTAAATCCCGTCGATTATCACTTGCTTCCTTTAATATTTTCTGATGTTCGATAAAAATTCTTTCCGTACGTCGGGCTTCTCTGTCGATAAGCCGATAAATTTTTGCATTTGAAAAATAAATTTGATTCTCAACCATCAAGTGCTTTACTTTTATCAGTTGCTCCTTGTATTTTGAATGCAATAGTCCGGGTGATGCGTGATCGAAAAGACCACCTAGGTTTACTTCGTCCAAAGTTTTATAGAAACTTAGCAGCCAATCAACTGAATCTTTCGATATTTCACGATCAGATTTAATATGATCTAAAACAGATTCTGCCTTTATTAAATAGTCTAAATGTTCAGAAATTTTCATACAAAGTTTAGTTTTTGCATTTGCGCCTCCCTTGTAGAATCTACCACATCAATGTAAGGCTTCATAGATTGATAATCGGAATGTCCCGTCCATTTCATAATCACCTGAATTGGGACGCCGCGTGAAATACACAGGCAAATGAAAGTTCGGCGACCAATGTGCGAAGAAAATAATTCAGATTTCGGCTTCACATCGTCGTGCCTTTTATTTCCTATAAAATAGGTATGACTTATTGGCTGATCAATCTTCGCGAGAGTCGCCAATTCTTTTAAAAATTCATTATATTTTTGATTGGAGATAACAGGCAAAGCGAGACTTGATTCCGGATCATAGTTTTCATATTTTGAAAGAATATCCAGCGCGACATTATTTAACTCGATTGTAAGCGAATCAGAAGTTTTCTTGGTTACAATGTGTAATTTCCCATTTTGCACATCGCTTTTTCGGAGTTTCAGCACATCGGAATGTCGTAATCCACTGAAGCAGGTAAACAAAAGTACATCTCGAACCCGCTCTAAATACTGCTTGGAAGAAGGAATTTTATATTCTCTGATTTTCTTGATCTCGTCCTCTGATAAAAATATAATCGGCTTTTCGGCGGTTTTTATTTTAGGATTAAAATCTTTGAAATAATTGTTGTCGCAATACTCGTGTTTTACCGCAAAACGCAAAAACCATTTGATGTTTTTAATATATTTTTTGGTGGTAACATTATTTAATTTCAGTGTGTTGAAAAAATAAGACATCAGTTTAGTCATTCCAGCGGAATCTAAATCCGAGAAAGACAGGTCTCCATTATATGTAATGAGGTGATTCTTAAGTGCCGCAAATTTTTTGTAGGTGTCATCTGTCCAGTTGTTCACCTTTCCTGAATATGAAGTAAATTCATCAAAGACATCAAAAAAAGTTTTCTGGTCAGCTTCTGCTTTGGCAAGTGTCTTTTCTTTTTTGATTCTACCTTTTTCGCCCTTATCTTTGAGTAGGTTAAAATAAGTTTTTACTTCCTCGGTTTCGGGAATTCTATCTTCAATCTGGCATTTTATGAAAAAAGATTGCAGTTCACTGAAAAGGTTTCCGATTTTGCTGTTTATTTCTTCAGCACGAATTCCGTTTCCATTTTGTGTTCCAGTTTTGACTTCCAACAATTTTTCATTCCAGAATTTTCTGTCAATTCGATAACCGGTAAATAAGTTGAGCCGATTGGAATTATAAGTAAGCCGGAAGAAAATAGGAACATTCTCATTAATCAATTCACCATTCTTCTTTCGCTTCTCAAGATCAACTGTAATCTTACGTTTTATTGTAATCATATTGAAAAAAGTTACAGCCAAATTTACAGCCACTTTTTATGATACGCAAGTAGGTTTATTGAATTTTATAAAGTTTTTTAAAAACATAAATTACGGATTAACAGACAATTTAATATTTTAAGGTATTCTATGAAATGTATGGTGAAAATCCCTGTGGGTCTACTGATTACACAAACAGCTTGCTATTTAGTAAGCTGTTTTTTTATGCCTTTAAGAGAGTTAAAATTAAAAAAATAAACAAAAAAACCTCCGAAAATTTTCAGAGGTTAATGTTTAATGTAATGCTTCGCTCAAATCTATTTTTTCTTTGCTTTTCCTTTCTCTTATAAATAAAATAAACGGAATACAAATTAAAAACGCTACACCGAGATAAAGGAAAACGTCCATATAAGATAGAACGGTTGCCTGTTTGGTAACATTAAGGTCAAGGATTTTATAAGCAGCGTTCATAGCAGCATCAGGAGTCATTCCTTTTGCTATAAAACTGGCTTTTAGCCCTTGCAACCTCTGTTGTACATCAAAATCATTGGAGTCTAAATGACTGATGAGATTTACCCTGTATTTTTGGCTTGCATTAGCAATAAAGGTTGTAATAGCAGCAATTCCGAAAGAACCGCCTAATTGTCTCATCATTCCCGTAAATGCGGCTCCTTGTCCGATTTCCTGTCCTTTCAATGTACTTAAAGAAAGGGATGTTATAGGAATAAACAGTAATCCTAATCCCATTCCTCGCACAATCAGCATCCAGAAAAATGCATCTTTACTGGTGTCGGGAGTGAGTATTTTATACCCCCAAAAGCTGTAAATAAAAAATATAAGTAATCCTAATGAAACTAAAATCTGCTGTTTTGCTCCTTTTGATAATAATCTTCCAATAATCGGCATCATAAAAGCTGTTGTGAGAGCGGCAGGAATCATTAAAGCTCCGGATTGCAGCGCCGTCCAACCTAAAATACTCTGAGTATACAAAGGAACTATAAAGGTAGAGCCGTACAAACCAAAACCTAAAACAAAAGACATTACGGTTCCGATTCTAAGATTTCCGTTTTTTAAGACCCTTAATTCTACTATCGGATATTTAAAGGTAAGTTCGCGCCAGAGAAATAAAATAAATCCTAAAACTGCAGTTGTTGTAAATGTTACGATCATCCCGCTTTCAAACCAGTCTTCTTCGTGTCCTCTTTCCAAAATAAACTGTAGAGATCCTACCGTTAATGCCAACAACATAATTCCGAGCCAGTCAACATCCGAAGCTTTTCTTTTTTCAGAAAATTTCGGACTCTTTACAAATTGAAGGGTCATCAAGGTTGCTGCAATCCCAATCGGAATATTTATATAAAAAATATATGGCCAGCTATAATTGTCTACAATATATCCTCCTAATGGCGGACCTAAGGTAGGACCAATAATCACTCCTAAGCCATAAATCGCCTGAGCCATGCTTCTTTTTTCAACAGGATAAGACTCGGTAATGATGGTCTGTGAAGTAACAAGCAAAGCTCCACCTCCAATTCCCTGCATTAGTCTGAAGAAAACCAGTTCCCATATATTAGTTGCATTGCCGCACAAAAACGAAAATAAAGTAAATATAATGATGGAAGCTGCGAAGTAATTTCGTCTACCAAACTGCTGAGAAAGCCAGCTCGTCATAGGAACGACGATGACGTTACCAATTGCATACGCTGTGATAACCCAACCAACTTCTGAGAGTGTTGCACCGAGATTTCCTTTCATCTCATTCAGTGCCACATTCACGATGGTGGAGTCTACAATTTCCAGCAAAGCACATAAAATGGCGGTAATTGTAATGATTACACGCCGTGCTCCGTATTCTACTAATGAATCTTGCATAGTTTTTACAATGTAAAAAGTGAATTGTCAACGATCAATCAACTTTTTGGGGTCAATTTTTCTTACTTCGTTTTCATGATAATATCAATCTTTCATTTCGATTATAATTGATATTCAGCAAAACTGGCAATTCGCTATTTAAAATTTATTTTAAAGAAACTTCTGCTTTCACATTCATTCCTGTTCTCAGTTTTTGAACAATTGTTTTGTCTAGGTTTACAAAATCAATTTTTACAGGAAGCCGCTGTACGACTTTTACGAAATTTCCGCTTGCATTATCTGGAGGAAGAATAGAAAATGTAGAACCTGTTGCAGGAGAAAAAGAACTTACTCTGCCCTCAAAATCTTTACCCGGAAAAGCGTCAATTTCGATGTGAACTTTCTGACCTTCTGCCATTTTTGCAACCTGAGTCTCTTTAAAATTGGCAACTACCCATTTCTGATCGTTTTTCACAAGTGAAAAAAGCTGCGAACCTGCCTGCAAAAATTGCCCCGCCTGAATAGGGACTTTTCCTACAAAACCATCTTCTGGAGCTAAAATTATCGTGTAGGAAAGATTCAGTCTTGCATTTTCTACATCAACCTCTCTTTGTTTTGCTACCGAATTGGCAACAGAGATCTGCTGAGTGCTTGCTGCAGTTTGTGAAGATGCAATATTGGTCTGCTGTGCAATTTGATTTTTTTGATCTACCAATACCTGCAGCTGTTTATCGGCAGACTGTTTTGCAGCTAAAGCCTGTTCGTACTGCTGTTGGGTGATAGAATGATCTTTGACTAAAATCTCATATCTTTTCAGGTCTTGGGAAGTTTTCCAGACATTAACTTTGGCAGCTTCAACTTGTGCGTTTGCGGTTTTTACAGCTGCTTGAGAACTACCGATGTTTTGTGAAGTGGCGTTGGTTGCGGATTGTGCAGATGAAATATTGCTTCTTGCTGTTCCTAAAGCTGCAAGAGCCTGTTCGAGAGCCATTTGTTGATCTTTGTTATCCAATATGACCAGAGTGTCTCCTTTTTTTACAAATTGGTTGTCTTTTACTTTTACTTCCGCCACATATCCTGAAATTTTTGATATTACAGGATTCATGTTCGAGGCAATTTGTGCGTCATCAGTTTCTTCGTGATACTGGCTGTATGTATAAGATCTGTATCCGAAAATACCGCCTCCAATGAGAACTGCCGCTAAAATAATGGGGAAGACTAAACTTTTTTTCTTTTTAGGTTCAGTATTGCTTGTATTGTTATTTTCCATTTTGGATGATATTCTTTTTTTATTATTTGATAGTTAATATTCCTGTGGTTTGTAAAAGTTTTCTGTAAGCAAGAGCTGCATCGGCTTTGGCGTTGATTACCCCTACATTGGCTGAAATCTGCGCTGCATCGGCATCCAGAAGTTCGGTCATTGTTACAAGACCGTTGTCATATTTATTTTTTGTGATTCTGTAATTTTCATTGGCCTGTTCGGCAGATTTTTCAAAGACAGCAATTCTTTTTCTTGAATAATCTGAATTTTGATATTCTTTGTTGACTTCTAATTTAATATTGTCATTCAGCAAATCATTGGTTGCAGAAAGCTGCATTTCTCTCGCCTTCGACTGTTGTAAAGAAGAGTTCTTTTTCCAGATATTTGATAAGTTGTACGAAATACCCACACCAAAATTTACTGCATTATAAACTGTGAAAAATTTCGGTATATCTGCAGCAACATAACCTCCTGTTAATGCAATTGAAGGCAAGTTTTCAGCTTTTGCTGCTTTTGTGTCCAATTCTGCTGCTTTTTTTTGCTGGTCAAGAGATTGCAGATCTTTACGGTTTTGCTGTGCTTCAACAAGGTAGTAACTGACTGGTTTTAAATCTGAAATTTCATCAATGTAATTTTCATCTACCTTTAATTCTGTAGTTTCTGGTAGACCCAAAAGCAAGTCCATATTGATATTGGCAATATTGTAGTTGTTTTTAGCTTCTAAAAGCTGGAGCTCAATATTAGAAGTCTGAAGATTGGCTTTCAGACGGTCATTTCTGGCAATGACACCGTTATTTTCAAGCTTCAGAAAAGTCTCGTCTCTTTTTTGTGATGCATTAAGATTTTCTTCTAGTACTTTAATCGCCTGATTGGCTTTGAACAAATTGTTGTATGCCTGTGCGACATTATAAGCAATGGCTATTTTATCATTCTCAGTATTCAGTTTGGAAGCTTCTACAAGATATTTTGCAGATTGAATGCCGTATTTAATTCTTCCGCCACTGTAAAGCGGTATACTCAGATTGGCAGATCCAAATGCAACCTGATGAACCTCCGGTCCACCTTCTGTAGAAACTCCGGGGATTTTCAGATCAATTGTTGGTTTCAGAGGGAGATACATATAGCTTCCCGAAACTTTCAGCTCCGGAAGCTGTCTGTTTTTAGCTTCCAGGAGATCTGCCGTAGCTTCTTCTATTTTTGCAGCATCAATTTTTAAACTTTTGCTGTTCATTATTCCAAGCTGTACTGCTTCATCAAGACTTAGCTGCTTTACTTCCTGTGCCTGGAAAAAAGACATTGCACTCAAAAAAAACAGAGCAATGGCTGAATTATTTATTTTCTTCATAACCTAAAAGGTCTTTTAAAATATGTTTGATATGTTGGGTAAGTTCTTCGTAGTAATTTTTTTCAAACAAATCTTCTTCTTCGTTGTTTTGAAGAAACTCTTTGTACATTTCCTTTGAGTTGGAAGCATAGAAAAGTGTTCCGCTGATCGTGGAGTGGAGAAGATATATCGGAGGTTTTTTAGTAAAAATGCCTTTGTTGATTCCGCTTTCTAAGATTTTAGAATAGGTATTAAGAAAGCTGATTTTGGTGTCTTTTAAAGACTTTACAATTTGAGGATTCTCGGTGTAAAGCTGTTCTCGCTGCATGATTCTGTAAAAACATTTTTGCTCCCGGATACGGCTTGCAAATTTATCTACGATAATCATCATTTTTTGCCCTTCGTCAATATCTGTTCGTTCTAAAATGTCTTTGGCAAAAAACTGTCCTTCGTTGGTTCTGTATTCTACAAGTTTCTCATATAATTTTTCTTTAGATCCGAAATAATAAGAAATCATTGAGATATTAACATTCGCAGCTTTTGATATTTCTCTTGTTGAAGTTCCGGGGAAACCCTTTTCAGCAAAGAGTTTTTCGGCGGCAAATAAAATATTTTCTTCTTTTGAAATCATAAGATTGATGTTTTTGCGGGGGCAAAGATACATTATATTTCGTTAAAATCAAACGATTGATTGATTTTGTTTTTTAATGAATTGTTAAAAATAAAAAAACGCTTTCTGAGAAGAGAAAACGTCAATTAATATAAAAGATAAAAGCTTTAAGGGTTTTTGTGAATATATCTGGATAATTTAATTCCTAAATCCGTCCATACTATTTTGGGATTTCCGTTTCGGGTCAAGTGAAGATCTGCAGTGCTGATTTCATCTAAAATACTGATGATATTAGCTCCGCTGATAAATTTTGAGAACCCTTCCCAGTTAAATCCGTTCGCATCAATTTTTTTGTACACGAGGTTTTGAGATTGATAATTTTGCAACAACGCCAACCTAAAAATTTCAGAAGCATAATCTAAAAAGTTTTTCTGTTTTTCTCTGTTCCATCCTGCAATTTCTCTTGCCCACAAAATAATATTTTTCAGAAATTCTGGTTTCTTTTTGACCATAAAAGCATCCCGAACCCACTGAACAAATAATTTTTCAAACTCAGGATTTTTAGTTTCAGATTTTAAGTATCTTAATGCATCATTGAGATTTCCCTGTGCCTGATGCACGATTTCTTTGATTTTTTCGTCTGTTGCTTCAATGTTTTTTTTCAGATAATCCTCAAGATCTTCGTCTGAAATTCTCGGAACTTCAATAATCTGAGTTCTGGACAAAATGGTAGGCAGAATGCCATCTGTAGAATCTGCCGTAAGAAAAATGAGAGTTTTTGCAGGCGGCTCCTCTAAAAATTTGAGAAATTTGTTGGATGCTGCAACATTCATCTTGTCAGCTCTCCAGACAATCAGGATTTTAGTGCCTCCTTCAAAACTTTTAAGGGAAAATTTCTGATTTTGCTCGTCAATTTCATCAGCAGAAATAAAGAGCTGTTTGTTTTCAGATTCCAGATGGGCAGACCAATCGTCATAACTTGCATACGGAAATTGAAGAATCATTTCGCGGAAGTCGTCGAATCTGTTTTTGCTTACAGCGGCTTTTCCTTCAGTAAAAACCGGGAAACTAAAGTGCAGATCAAGATGATTAAGATGTTCTACTTTGGATGCGGCATGCTCATTTTCATTCATCAGAATCTCTTTAGCGTATGCTAAAACCAATGGCAGTGTTCCATAGCCTTCTTTTCCTATGAAAAGCTGGGCATGGCTCACTCTGTTTTCAGTAATGCTGTCTTTCAGTAATTTTTTTAGATTTTCCTGTCCGGCAATTTTTTCCCAATTCATGCTTCAAAGATAAGAATTTTTAGAACGCATATTTTGTGAATAGTCAATTTTGCTTTGCAAGTCAATCGTTAATTTATCCAATGATTTTCTATTTAATCAATCTTGGAAATTCACTATTCACAGCAAAGCTGATTCACTATTCATTATAGAAACTCGTAACAAAATTCCCCTTAACAAACTTTAACCTCAGTAAATTTTTACAATTCATTAATATTTAAGATATTTGCGCATTATTTTAAAAATCTAGAATGAAAAAAATTTTTGTAGTATCATTCATTTCGGTGGGATATTTCCTTAATGCGCAGAGTTTAAGCAACTCTCCTTACGCAACTTATGGAATTGGGGATGTAAAATATGATAATACGATTGAAACTGCTTCCATGGGAGGCATATCTACCGCTTATATCAGCGACTTTACAAGCAATTTTAACTTCGGAAACCCAGCAAATAACAGTAATTTTGATCTGACAAGCATCAAACTTGAAGCGACAAACGAAAATAATTACTTTAAAACTGATTACAACAATACAAAATCTACAAAACATTCTACTTATCTATCGAATATTGCTTTAGCTTTTCCTATTTCATCAAAAGTAAAAATGGGATTGCTTTATCAGCCTTACAGCTCAAAAAGCTATGAGATTATCCATGCTGAAACATTATCAGATGGTACTGTCTATGGTAACAGATTTAAAGGAAGCGGAACATTAAATACAGCTCAGGCAGCGGTTTCATATAAAATTAACTCTGAATTTGCAGTAGGGGCACGTGTCAATTACTATTTCGGAAATCTTTACGATCTGAATGAGTTTACTTCTTCTAATGCCGAATTAATCAACGGATACGAAACAAAAAACAGTATTAAAAACTTTAACTTTACTTTGGGTACAAGTTATCAGAAGTTAAATACAAGAACAGATAAAAAGTTTACTGTGGGAGCTACGGCTACATTCGGAAATACGAGTGATATGACGAATGAATACATCAACAGTACTTATTATTATTCTGATGTAGATGTAAAAGCAGGTGAAACAATTATTGAAAGAAAAAATACGACTTCCAACAACCTGTTGCCTTTACAGGCTTCTTTAGGAGTTGGATATGGCAGTGAAAACCAGTGGTTTGTTTCCGGTCAGATTGATTATAAAAAAGGAGAAACCATCAGTTATTTCGGGAATACTTTTGACTTTAAAGATTCTTACAGAATTTCTGCGGGAGGTTGGTATTTGCCGAATTACAATAACTTCAGAAATTATTTTTCAAGAGTTGTTTACCGTTACGGAGCCTTCTATGAAAAAGGAAGTATTGAATTGGCTGGAAACAGCATTAACAAGTTTGGTATTTCTGCAGGAGTTTTACTCCCTTTCAAAAACAGTAATATTACCAGAATGAGTGGTTTGGAAATTGGTGTTGAAGTAGGAAAGAGAGGAACTCTGAAAGACAACCTGATCAATCAGAATTTTGTAAACGTAAGAGTTGGTTTCAACTTTGCAGATAAATGGTTTAGAAAATCTCTTTATAATTAATAATGAAATTCATTTCAGATAAAACATTTAAAAATATAGCATATCTTTTCAGTTGTGCTATATTTTTTATGTTCACTTCTTGTGAAGAAGATCTGACGAAGCTGAACGGTAATGATAATAAAAATTTTCCGTCGCAGATTATTTACAATGCTAAAATTATCCAGAGAGATTCCGGTATGGTAAAACTTCGGGCAAGTGCTCCGATTATTGAAAAATATGAGCTGATAGACAGTCCGTACGTCATTGCAAAAAAAGGTATGCGTATTGAGTTTTTCGACAAAAAGAAACCCAAGAATCCTGGAAATATTACGGCTAAATATGCCAAAATTTTTGAATATAAGCAGTTTTACGAAGCAAGAGGCGACGTGAAAATTCTGACCAGTGACGGACAAAGATTTGCAACACAGAGTGTTTTCTGGGATCAGAAAAGGAAAAGAATTTATACCAGAGATACGGTTTATGCAACGATGGAAGATGGTTCTACACTCGTCCATGCTAACGGAATGACAGCCAAAGATGATTTTTCCGAGTATACTTTTTATAAAAACTCGGGGGATCTTGACATCAGCAAAGCTAAGATGGCACAGCCAAAACCATGATTTGATGATAAATGCAATCGGCTTAATGTCCGGAACAAGTCTGGATGGTCTTGATATTTGCTTCGCCCAATTCCTGAAAGAAGATTCCGGATGGAAATTCACTATTTTAAAAGCTGAAACTGTTTCTTATCCCGAAGTTTTAGAAAATCAGCTGAGAAATGCAATTCATTTATCGTCACAAAATTTGCTGGCTCTGCATTCGGAATATGGTTTTTATCTTGGTAAAGAAGTGAAAAAATTCTTTTCAAAAAACAATATAGAAAAAGTTGATCTTATTGCTTCACATGGTCATACCGTATTTCATCAGCCCGATAGAAAATTTACATTGCAGATTGGAGACGGGCGGGCTATAAAGCTTGAAACCGGGCTTCCTGTTGTCTGCGATTTTCGTTCTCAGGATGTTTTGATGGGCGGAAATGGAGCTCCTTTAGTTCCGATTGGAGATGAATTTCTTTTTTCAGAATATGATGCCTGTGTCAATCTGGGTGGATTTTCAAATATTTCATTTAAAATAAATAACGCTAGAATAGCTTTTGATATTTGTCCGGTCAATATTGTTTTGAATCAATTTGCACAAATTGCTGGAAAAAAATTTGATGAAAACGGAAATTTGGCGCAGAAAGGTACTGTTGATCATCTTCTTTTGGAAAAACTCAATAATATAGATTTCTATTCCCTGGCTTATCCTAAATCTTTAGGAATAGAATTCTGTAATGCAGAAATTTTCCCTTTGTTTTGTGAGAAAGATTATTTAGATGTTTTAGCAACATATACAGAGCATGCTGCACATCAGATTTCGAAAATTCTTAATAAATATAAACTTAAAAAAGTGCTTTTTACAGGTGGTGGAACGTACAACAGCTTTTTAATTGAAAGAATTAAAATTAAGACATCATCTCAAATCGTTATTCCTGAAAAAGAAATTATTGATTTCAAAGAAGCGCTAATTTTTGCGTTTATGGGAGTTTTGAGATATAGAAACGAAATCAACATCCTGTCTTCTGCTACAGGAAGTTTCTGCGATCACAGCTCAGGAATTTTGGCATAAAAAAACCTTCATTGCTGAAGGTTTCTAGATTATTTATAAGCTTCAATCTTATCCGTTAAAGTATTGATAAAATTCTGAAGAGGTTTTTCTACCATCATTTTGATAAAAGGGTTGAATTTTCCTTCAAAAAGCATCTGAACTTCTGTCTGATTTTCGTTCAGCGGTTTCAATGTCGCAGTCAGTGCAAAATCCAGACTTGAACTTGCTGATTTTAATACTGCTTTTTCGTCGGTAACTTCGTCAATTTTTAAAGCAATTTCCGGCATTCCCTGAAGTCCGAATTTAAAGCCGTCTTCTCTGGTTTCAAACTTCTGAAGACCATCCGGCATAAATTCTTTATAATTTTCCGGAGATTTAAGCAGTTCAGATAAGTCTTTAGATGATTTATTGACAATAATCTTTCGTCCTTCTAAATTCATTTTTTATTTTTGTATTTAAATTATTACAAATGTATAAAGTTTTTGTGAACGAAAAAAAATTATTAATATCTAAGAACCCCGAAAACTTAGAGAAAATCCTTCCATTTGAAAATTTTACCACTTTTGAGATTGCGTTGGATCTTCTTCAGAATACTTCTACATCAGAACTGAATGTTTACGGAGAAAATATTGATGAAATTTGGGAGTCATTTAAAAAACTTTTCAAAATTATAGAGGCTGCAGGTGGAATTGTAAATAATCCTTCGGGCGAAATTTTATTTATTAAAAGACTCGGAAAATGGGATCTTCCAAAAGGTAAAATGGAAAAAGGAGAATCGCGTGAAGAATCTGCAGTGAGAGAAATTGAGGAAGAAACAGGTCTCAGAAATGTGCTGCTAAAAGATTTTATCAATACAACTTATCATATTTACACAGAAAGAAACGGCGAGCAGGTTTTAAAATATACCCATTGGTTTGAAATGTACTTTGATGGAGAAGACACATCGAAGCCGCAAATAGAGGAGGGGATTACTGAAGTAGCATGGAAGAATGAATTGGAGATAGAGCGAGAAGTTTTTCCCAGTACTTTCAAAAATATACAATTGATCATTAATGAATTGTTCAGTAAAAAAGCATGACTCACAATTGAATTATAAAAATATCCCCGATTTAGAAATTCTAAATCGGGGATAATATTTTAAAAATTAACTTTTTTCTGTGTTAGATATTAGTTTCCTCCAAATTTGAAGCCTACACCAATTTGGAAAAAACTATTTTTCAATGTCTCGTTTCCTTCTGGATTTTTAATTAAATTAGAAACGCCAAGATTATATCTTGCATCAAAAAATAACCCATTTTCCAAAGTGTATTCAGCACCAACAAAAGGAGCTAAATTTAAGGTGTTCATGTTGTCTTTAACATCTTCTGTAGTGCTTTCTGTTTGTGTTGCCGACTGTCCTAATCCAGATCCTGTTGCGGTTATTTCAGCTTCTACTTTTGCAGAAGTAATGATACCCACATTAAGACCTAAACCAAATGCTAAATTTTCAGTTGCATAATATTTAGCACTTACAGGTATTTGTACTGTACCAAATTTCCAGTTTGTTTTTTCAACTGCTGAAATAGTGATTCCAGAATCAGTATAAGAAAATGATTCTTCTTGTTTTCCACCAAGAGGAGAATATAAGACTTCACCTTGTACAGCAAATTTATCATTGAATTTATATTCAGCCATTGCTCCTACATAGAATGTTGATTTAGAATCAAATTTATAAGATTCTCCATCTCCTTCAGCCTTAAGCATTGATAAAGAATAACCTGCTTTTGGACCAAATTTAAATTCCTGAGCTTTTAATGTAACTCCTGCAACTGCAACTGCAGCAACCAGTAATAATTTTTTCATAGTTTCAAATTTTTATAATAATTTTCAGGCACCAAATATATCACTTTTTATAGAAGTGCAAAACATTTTTTTAAAAATTTGAAAACTTATGTGTATTTAACAAAACTTATTCCCGATTTCTCTTTTCTTCTTCGTTGTACGCCAGTATAATTTTCTTTACTACAGGGTGTCTCACTACATCTTCCTCAGTTAGATAGACAAAACCTATTTCTTTTACGTCTTTCAGGATTCTCATGGCTTCTTTCAGCCCAGAATGCTGTTTGGGTGGCAAATCAATCTGTGTAGGATCTCCTGTAATGATAAATTTGGCATTCATTCCCATTCTTGTAAGAAACATTTTCATTTGGGCGTGGGTGGTGTTTTGTGCCTCATCTAAAATAACAAAAGCATCATCCAGAGTTCGTCCTCTCATAAAAGCCAAGGGTGCAACTTCAATCACTTTCTTTTCTATAAATCCTTCAAGCTTCTCATGCGGAATCATATCACGCAAGGCATCATATAAAGGCTGCAAGTAAGGATCTAGTTTTTCTTTTAAGTCTCCCGGTAAAAAACCGAGACTTTCGCCGGCTTCTACAGCAGGTCTGGTAAGAATAATTCTTTTGACTTCCTTATCACGCAATGCTTTTGCTGCCAAAGCAACACTGGTATATGTTTTACCGGTTCCGGCTGGTCCAATGGCAAAAACCATGTCTTTTTTCTCGGTTTCTTTAACGAGTTTTTTAAGATTGGTAGTTTTAGCTTTGATAATTTTTCCGTTGACCCCTTTTACAATAATATCCTGATCAAAAACAAGCTGTTTCTCGTTTTCATCTTTGATGTTTAATATATTTTCTACATCTTTCAGCTCAATAGAATTATTTTGTGAAATATAAGAAACAATATCATCAAGTTTTTTTCTGAATATATCTAAAGCCTCCTGATTTCCCATGGCAAAGATAAAATGATCTCTTCCGGTAATTTTGAGTGTAGGGAAGCTGGATTTGATTAAATTGAAATATTGGTTATTAACTCCGTAAAAGTTTTTTGCATCAATACCTTCTAAATCGTACGTTAATTCAAACATGCAAATATTTTTTTAGTTCTTAAATTTAATAGTTTTTTTGTGATTTTCGTTAAAATTCTTATCCACAAATTTTATTCCTTTCCTTTTATTTTAAATAAATTTGCAGTTCTACACTTTATATCTCATGTCAATTATTACCCTCACTTCAGATTTCGGACGCATAGACTACAGAGTTTCAGCAATGAAAGGCAAAATCCTGTCCTTAAACAACGAAGTCATAACAGTTGATATTACGCATGACGTTCAGGCACACAATTTAATTCAGACTTCTTATATCGTAAGAAATGCATACAAATATTTTCCTAAAGGTACTATTCATGTGATTTCGGTTGACAGTTTTTTTCACAAGTCAAGAAAAAATATCGTGTATAAAGCCGACGGATCTTATTTTATTGCCGCAGACAACGGACTGTTAAGCCTTGTTTTTTTTGATATTAAACCGGAAGCTATTTATGAAATTACCCTGAATAACCGTTTTGATGATATTATCAACTTTACTTCCACAGATGTTTTTATTCCTGTTGCAGTGCATCTGGCAAACGGCGGTCTTCCTGAAGTGATTGGGCGAAAAATAGATGCTGCAAGGCAGCTCCTGTTTCCTAAACCTGTTTTTAATGAAAATGAGAGAATGATTATCGGTGAAGTAATGTATATTGATAATTTCGGAAATATAATATCAAATGTCAGCAGAGATTTTTTTGAAGCTTTAGCAAAAGGTTTCGAAAATTTTACAATCAAATTCAGAAATCTAAGTCTTTCAAAAATCTATTCAAGCCATTGTGAAGTAGTCGCAGACTGGGAAAGAGAAACGGAATATCACGGGCAATCTGCAGCTATCTTCAATGACAGCGGACAATTGGAACTCACTATTTACAAAGGGAGTAAGAAGAATGGTGCTAAAACACTTTTTGGACTCAATGTTGGCGAAAATATCTACATCGAATTTTTCTAAAATTATCTATTTCATAAAAAAACCGATTTTTTTTATATATTTGTCAAAATCTAAAATTTAAAAATGGCAGAATACAAATTATTGCTTCCTTCGATGGGAGAAGGCGTGATGGAAGCTACAGTGATCACCTGGTTGTTCAACGAAGGAGATCAGGTAAAAGAAGATGATTCGGTAGTAGAAATTGCAACAGATAAAGTAGATTCAGACGTTCCGACACCGGTTTCGGGGAAAATCGTAAAAATTCTGAAGCAAAAGGATGAGGTTGCAAAAGTGGGTGAAGCCATCGCTATTTTAGAGATTGAAGGTGAAGGTGGAAATGCATCTGCAGAAGAAGTAAAAGCTGAAACGGCTTTAGCTCCTGACTCTGAAACCTTAAAAACTATTGAAGAACCATTAAAATCGGCTGCTCCGACTGAGTTTTCGGGAGATCTTTATCTGTCTCCACTGGTAAAATCTATTGCGCAGCAGGAAAATATTTCTGAAACTGAACTGAAATCCATCAAAGGAAGCGGTTTAGAAGGAAGAATTACCAAAGAAGATATTTTAGCATACGTTAAAAACAGAGGAAATCAGCCAGCTACTCAAGTTGCGCCTGTTCAGCAGTCGGCTCCTGTTTCTCAGCCTGTAACTCCATCTGCTCCGGCATCTACTATTACTGCTGCCGCAGGTGATGAGATTATACCGATGGACAGAATGAGAAAAATCATTGCTGAAAATATGGTGAAAGCCAAGCAGATTGCACCGCACGTGACCTCTTTCATAGAAACTGATGTTACCAATGTTGTAAAATGGAGAAACAAAAACAAATCTCTTTTTGAAAAACGTGAAGGCGAAAAACTGACTTTCATGCCTATTTTCGTAAGAGCAGTTGTAAAGGCAATCCAGGATTTTCCTATGATTAATGTTTCTATTAACGGTGAAAATATCATCAAAAAGAAAAACATCAATATCGGTATGGCAACCGCTTTACCGGACGGAAATCTTATTGTTCCTGTCATTAAAAACGCAGACCAGCTTTCATTATCAGGATTGGCAAAAGCGATCAATGACCTGGCTTACAGAGCAAGAAATAAAAAATTAAAACCTGAAGATACTCAAGGAGCTACTTACACGATTTCAAACGTAGGAAGTTTTGGAAATCTTATGGGAACGCCAATTATTCCTCAGCCTCAGGTTGCCATTTTAGCAATAGGTGCTATTGTAAAAAAACCTGCAGTTCTTGAAACTCCTGATGGAGATGTTATAGCAATCAGAAACTTAATGTTCATGTCTCACTCTTATGATCACAGAGTGGTTGATGGTTCTTTAGGCGGAATGATGTTGAAGCATGTTCACGATTATCTTGAAAACTGGGATCTGAACACAGAAATATAAGGAATGAATTGTTGGTAATAATTGATGTTACTGATTTTAAATATAAACCTTCGATTTTTTCGGAGGTTTTTTTGTTAAATATTTTTCTAAAATTATGATAAAAAAAGTAAAAAGGAAAAGTCCGTCTGTTTAGTTTAAAATATAAATAAATCCAGATATAAACCTTGATCAGGGAGAATGGAATAAGCTCAAAGTTATAAAGCAGTTTGATCATTGATAATATTCCGATTTTCAGGTGTGGTAAACAGATTTGAGAGATTTTGATAATAAAAAAAGTTGAGCATTTTTGCTCAACTTTTAAACAGTTGTATAAATTAATATGCTTTCCGATAAAAAGCGCTATTTTCTAATACAATACCTACATTATTTTTTTGTAACCATTCTGTAAATTGCCAGTAGTAAAACTGAACCTCCGATAGCAACCAAAAAACTTGAAAAGTTAAATCCTGATACATCAACTCCGAAAATCAGTGAGCCGAGCCATCCTCCAAGCATTGCGCCCAAAATACCAATAATAATTGTTACAATCCATCCTCCCGGATCTTTACCCGGGTGTAATGCTTTTGCGATTGCTCCTGCGATAAGTCCGAAAATTATCCATGTTAAAATTCCCATAGCTTAAATTTTTAATGTTAAAAAGTTGGTTTAAATTTATTCTCAGAAGAATTTATCTCTTCTTGAAGAACGAATCTACAAACTCTGTACCATTAAAAAGCTGAAGGTCCTGCATCTTCTCGCCAACGCCTATATACTTTACAGGAATCTGGAACTGATCTGAAATACCAATTACAACACCGCCTTTTGCAGTTCCGTCAAGTTTTGTTACAGCTAAAGCATTTACTTCTGTAGCTGCAGTAAATTGTTTTGCCTGTTCAAAAGCATTCTGACCGGTAGAACCATCTAAAACCAATAAAATTTCATGGGGAGCATCAGGAATAACCTTTTGCATTACTCTTTTGATTTTCGAAAGTTCATTCATCAGATTAATTTTATTATGAAGTCTTCCTGCGGTATCAATGATGACTGCATCCGCATTTTGGGCAACTGCGCTTTGTACCGTATCAAAAGCAACAGAGGCAGGATCTGAACCCATTTCCTGTTTTACAATGGTAACACCCACCCTTTCGCTCCAAATCACAAGCTGGTCTACAGCAGCAGCTCTGAAGGTATCTGCTGCTCCTAAAACCACTTTTTTACCTTCAGACTTAAACTGGTGAGCCAGTTTCCCGATAGTGGTGGTTTTGCCTACTCCGTTTACTCCGACAACCATGATAACGTATGGCTTTTTTGAAGTGTCAATATTGCCTGTTCCTTTGTGCGGATTTTCCAGCAAAAGACCGGAGATTTCTTCACGAAGAATTTTATCCAGCTCATTCACGCCGACATATTTATCTCTGGCAACCCGTTCCTCAATTCTTTCTATGATTTTGATGGTGGTAGATGCTCCTACGTCAGAGGCAATAAGTATTTCTTCAAGATCATCAAGAACTTCGTCATCTACTTTGCTTTTGCCGACTACGGCTTTAGTCATTTTTTCAAAGAAACCCTGATTAGATTTTTCCAAACCTTTGTCTAATGTTTCTTTTTCTTCTTTTTTGAAAATATTTTTAAACCAACTCATCTTATCAATTATGGAATTTAATTACTGTTGGATGCAGGATGTTTAGAAACCGGATAATTACAACTATAATATTATAAACATCCAGTACCCCGCATATTAAAAGCAAAGATAACAAAAAAACTACCCAATATATGAGTAGTTTTGTATTGTAAATAAAGTAAATGATTATTTTTTCAAATAAGCGTCTACTTCGTCTGCATTCATTACTTTTTCTTCGAAAACGTAAGCATCAGATTTTGATGACTTCACCATTTTCACCACTTTAGTCATTTTTTTTGACTGTCCGCTTTGTAGGGTTGCTACTACTTTCTTTGCCATGGTAAATTATGTTTTATAAATTACTTGATTTCTTTGTGAACGGTAACTTTTTTAAGAACAGGATTGTATTTTTTCAATTCCAATCTTTCTGTAGTGTTCTTTTTATTTTTTGTAGAAATGTATCTGGACATTCCCGGCATTCCGCTTTCTTTATGCTCTGTGCATTCAAGAATTACTTGAACTCTGTTTCCTTTTTTTGCCATGATTTAGTTCTTTTTAATCAATCCGTTTCTTGTAGCTCTTTCAATAGCTTCCTCGATTCCAATCTTGTTAATTACTCTCAATCCGTGAGCAGAAACTTTTAGTGTTACGTGCTTATCTTGCTCTGGAAGGTAAAATTTCTTCTCCAATAAGTTAATTTCAAAACGACGCTTCGTTTTGTTATTAGCGTGAGAAACGTTGTTACCAACCATTGCACGCTTTCCTGTTATCTGGCAAATTCTTGACATATCTCGATGTTCTTATTTGTATAATATTTGAGGTTGCAAAATAACAAAGAAAAAATTAGATAGACAAGTTTTCTTTAATATTTTTTGTAATAATTATTTTTGATTACGGCACAATTTGTTGAAATATTTTAAAAATAACCCTTACTTTGAGGTCTTTCAAGTAAAGACACTTGTTACAGAATCAAAAATAATTTAATTTTTCTTTTTCTGAGTTTTATTCTGAAACCACTTAATCAGAAAATAAAACAATAAAAATCCTAATGAAAACATGGAAATTCTCGAAAGTAAATCTCCTGATCTTACATAAAATGTTTTGCCCTCATAAAGATTTATTTTGGCAAATAAAGCGGTTTGATCTCCGTAAAAAGTATCTTCCAGTATTTCTCCTTTCGCATTGATATGAGCCGAAATACCACTATTGGCTGACCGTGCAATTTCTCTTCTGGTTTCAATAGCTCTGAGTTTTGCATAGGAAAGAAGCTGTTTGTGTCCCTCAGTAACGCCCCACCAAGAATCATTGGTCATAATAGCCAGAAAGTTAGCGCCTTTTTTTACATACTCTGTGGTAAATTCACCGTAAATACTTTCGTAACAGATGATAGGAGCTAATTTTCCTTTATTGAAGGGATTATTAAAGGCAATACGCTCTTTATCTGTTCCCAGTGATGCTACAGTTCCGCCCAGATTAATCATGGCATCACCCAAAAGTGGCTTTAAAACATTCATGTAAGGGAATATTTCAACACCGGGAACAAGCTTTCCTTTGTGATAAACTTCTACCTTTTGATTGGGAATGATCTGCACCGCAGAATTGTAGCTTTCTACCCAAACTCTGTCATTGATTTGATAAGCGTCTTTTGGTAGGTTTTCTTTATTGAAAAAGTACTGATGAGAAGAAATTCCTGTAGCGAAAACGGATTCCGGATGTGTTGAAAGAAAGCTTTTTATAGTGTTGAGCAACTCACTTTTTTCAAAAGCGGTTTCAGAAATAGATCCGCGTCCCGGAATGGCGGTTTCGGGAGCGATATAATAGTCAATTTTTCCTTTTGAATTATTTTCGGCTAGAGCCAAAAGTTCTTTCAGTATTGTAGTACTGTCTTTAGAATATTTTTCACCGTAAGGATTCAGATCCGGTTGCAGCATAAGAACGCTGACTTCACCGATTGGCTTTTCGTTGAACTGGTTATATTTAATTAAAGAAATAATCATAGGAAAACCCACAAGAAGAACAATGATGAAAGAATTGGTGAGTAAGCTTTTTCTCTTTCGTCCTGCTTCCCAGATTCTTATGGTGTAAAAAATTAAAACATTGATTAATAAAATCCAAAAACTTCCTCCCGTTGCCCCTAATGTATCATACCATTGAATAATTTTAGGGTAATCTGAAAAAACATTGCCTAAATTCAGCCATGGCCAAGTCAATTGCCAACCGAGGTGGAATTTTTCAAAACACATCCATATCGCAACAAAAAAAGCCAGTCCCCAATAGGTTCCCTGCGCATTTTTGTACCAGTGATAGCATTGGAAAACCAAAGAATATAAAAATGAATTGACCAAAACGGGAAATAAAACGGCCATCATCGAATGGCTTCCGTCGGGGTTTTTGGAACCGTATAGCCAGCCTGTTGTCACTACATTCCAGATAACAAAGCACAAGTAGGAAAGCCCAAAAACTATCCAGCTCTTTCTTTTGTAATCTGAAAATTTTGAAATTCCGTGTTCCATCATCATAAGCGGAACCAAAGCAATAAATATAAAAAACGGAATTCCGTAAGTAGGCCAGGAAACTGAAAGCAGCATCGCTGAAATCAGCGTAAGCATTAGGTATTTCATTCAAAAATTTTAATACACAAATTTACTATTTTTGAAATGAATATCTTTGTAATTGATGGTAAAGAAAATTTATAAATTAATCATTATTCCCTACACGCTGTTTCTTCTGTATCTGATGTTTTTAGGAATGGGAAGAACGCAGTATGATGATAACCTGATAAGAGTAGAGCCTATATTTGCCACGCTGAATTTTATAAAAAATACAATTCGCTGGTCAGATATTATTAAAATAGTTTTGGGGAATGTGGTCATGTTTATTCCCTTTGGTTTTCTGGGATGGATTTTTCCTAAGCTCAATCATCTGAAAAACAATCTTTTTTCTTTTATTTCTGCGATTACGATTGTAGAAGCTCTGCAATATTTTACAAGACTTGGTATTTTTGAAATAGACGATATTATCTTAAATACTTTTGGAGTTTTTTTAGGATGGCAAATCAGGAAAATACTTGAAATCAGATTCTCAAAATACACAACGGAATAATGTAAGCTTCAGCACCATTTATTTCAAACTGAAAATGAATTATCCATTCAATTCTTTTGCGCGTTTTTCTGCATTTAAAATTCCGTTCAGTAAAATATCCTTCAGATGATTTTCATTAAAAGTTTTCAGGGCAGCTTCTGTCGTTCCGCCTTTTGAAGCAACATCTTTTATCAGTTCTTCAAGATTTTTCTCAGAATTATTGATGAGATGATAAGCTCCCAACATGGTTTGTTTCACAAAAAGTTTCGACAGATTTTCATCAATTCCCATTTTTACCCCTGCTTTGATCATGGCATCAACAATATAATAAAAATAGGCAGGGCCGCTTCCGGAAAGTGCGGTAACACCGTCCAGAAGTTCTTCGTTTTCGAGATAAACCGATCTTCCTGTAGAGTTGAGCAATCTTTCTATGTTGATTAATTGACTGAAAGAAATTCCCTCAGCCGCAGTATAGCCGGTAATTCCCATTCCGAGGAGAGTGGGGGAGTTGGGCATTGCTCTTACTACTAAAGGATGGTTTAATGATTTCTGAATTTTTTCGATCTTAATTCCTGCCATGATGGAAAGAACCATCTGGTTTTCTTTCAGTTTAAAATTAAGATTTTCAGAAACTTTTGAGAAATCCTGAGGTTTTACGGCAATGATAATTAAATCTGCATCCAGATTTTTTACTTCTTCACATACGGATATTTCAGATTTTGGGAACTCTTCTTTTATTTTTGGGATTTTTGAAATGTTTCTTGTAACCAGATGAAGATTTTCAGGTTTTATCAGTTCATATTTCAGAAATGATTTAGAAAAAGATAAGCCCATATTTCCGGCTCCGATGATGGCGATTTTCATATTTGTGTATAGTTTTGTAAAGTGATTATAACCGAAACCTAACAGGTTTTTAAAATCTGTTAGGTTTTGTGCTTATTTCGAAGTTTTAGTTTTCAAAAGAGTTTCTATCAGTTTGCTCTGGCTTTCCATCAATTTTGCCATTTGTTGTTGGTTGTCTAGGATTTTACTAATTAATTCTGGAGAATCATAACTAATTGTATTATGTGTTGATTCAATAACAAAAAATGGTGAATTTTCAAATTTTGCATTAGATAAATCTAAGTTAGGGATTTGCTCTTTAATCAAATCATAGAAGTCAACTTCAAAAATTTCAGCTATTTTTTTTAAATTTTGCAGAGTGGGTTTTGCCTGTCCTGCTTCCCATTTGTTATAGGCTGATTGAGAAATATCCAGTTGATGGGCAACATCCATCTGAGACCAGCCTTTCTGCTCTCTCAGCTTGCGAAGTTTAGTTTCTAAACTCATGTTTTTTTATTTTAAACGCTAAAAATACTATTTTTTAAAATGACAACCAAAGGTTGTTGATTTTATAACTAATAGTTGTTGTGAAGTTATTTTGCACAGATTATTTTTGAAAACTGATAATCAAATTGTTTTTGATTGCCAAATAATTTTTATATTTAACCTTTAAAAAAAACATCAAATAGCATGAAGAAAAAATTATTTCTCAGGCTCTGCCTGACTCTTGCAGTCGGTTTCTCGGCGTTCTCCTGCCGCACCGAAGAATTTCACAATGAGGAAGAAACCCACGGTAACGCAGGTTTGCGATTGACTTCCCAAAGAATTTCCCTCAGCCAAGCCAAGCACAGAACCCAGCTTCTTCCCGATCTTGAAAAAGCAGAAACAGCGATAGAGAAGAAAAAACTTAATGTACAGGGTAAATCGGTAAACATCGGAAACGGAATTACGATTGATACCGATGAGGTGATCTATATGGAAAACGGTCCCGATTATCACACTTATACCTTCAGCGTCATCCGTGACAACGCACCTGCCAATGCACCGGTAGAAAATATTCTCATGACACCTAATACAGGCGGAAGCTACAGGGTGTTTCATATTGTTCTCAATCTTACTGAAGGAGACAAAGCCAAGATTGCTAACAGAGAATATGTAGATTACAAAAATAAACAGCAGGTAACCGAGTTGGCAGGGATCAATCTTTCTTCGCTCACTCAAAAACAAATCTGTGTCCCACATTATTATTCTTATCCTGTTTCATGTAAAGAAGGTCTTCACGAGCCTGGCGAACCATGTGCTTATGCAGGAACATGGGGAGCTGCTTACTGGGGATCAATCGTTCTTTATGACTGCTTTGGCGAAGAACCTGAGACATTCATGCCTACACCCATTCCTATTGACGGAGGCGGAGGCGGAGGTGGTGTAAGCCCGGAAGAAGGAGGGCAAAATCCACCATACGAATGCACCTCTGCCGCTACAGATCCTACACAGGTAGGCTTAGTAAGCCCAACGGGATGCTATATAGGAATGCCGTCTGAGCCGATTGTAAGACCACAGACACCTTGTAGTAAAATAAAAGCTAAATTTGAAGACACAAAATTTAAAGAAAAATATAATGAGCTGAACAAGCCTGAAAATTTTGATTTGGATCATGAGAAAGCTTTTATCATGAGGTATCCACCAATAGGAACCAATATTCCCCCTTCCTATTTTCAGGTAGATATGCCACCTTGTTCTACAAATAATGAAGATACAGTGATGCCAAGTAGTAACGCCGGACTAGCCGGACTTATGCATACCCATACAAATACAACCTGCAGTGGAAATTATCCTATAAAAGTACCGTCACCTGTAGATATTAAATATCTGCTGAATACACTTTTATCACAAGCCAACCAGTATACAGGCAGTTATTCTAATGCCTATTCCATAACGATAACTTCCGAAGGAAGCTATATGCTAATGTATACAGGAACAAATTATCCTGGTTCGCTTAATTATGATACTGTAACAAAATTGAAAGAAGATTACACAAAAGCCTTTCAAGATTTATACTCATATAAGGATAATATAACACAATCAGATATAGAAAAACTTTTCACTAAATTTATGAAAGAAAAAATCAATAAGCCGGGATTGGAAGTGTATAGAGTAACTCCGACATCTGCTGTAAAGTTAGAATATGATCCTAATTCACCTAATTCTGTAAAACAAACACCTTGTCCTTAAATCTAAAAATAAAGAAAATGAAAAAAATATCTTTAATAATACTTATAACTATTACTGTAAGTTGCCAAGCTCAGACATATCCGTTAAGAACTTTTACAGAAATTCCTGAAAATTCCTATTTGAAAGATACTAATAATGAACTTCCAGCTTATGAGGGAACATGGAAAGGAGTTTGGAATAATAAAATTATTTATGTAACTTTTAAAAAACTTGAACATCTTTATATTGACACTTTTAAAGCATATAGAGATATATTAGTAGCTAAATTTAAAGTAACAGATGTATCTGGAATGATTTTATTTGATAATACTAATTTGCCTGATACTAATACAAAGATTAAAGGAATAGGGAGATTTAGAAAAGCAGATGATAAATATCCCTTTTCTTATGTAGATATGGACTTGTGTCAGAGGTCGGGGGTAATACTTATCAATTTCACAGATACTACCAAAACAAAACTTCAATGGAGCTATTCTCAGGATGAGAATTTTATAGAACCTGATTGTTTTTATTATAATTATGCGCCACAAGATTATCCACAACCATTACCAAAAAATATTGTTTTGACAAAACAATAAAATAAACCTCCTTTCTGGAGGTTTTTAATTAAGGGCACATAAATTCATGAAAGAAAAAGTTAATATCAACGGATTGGAAGTTTATAGCATTGATAAAACAACAGGGAGTGCTACTAAACTTGAATATAATGGAAAAGATAATCCAATGAAAACAACACCCTGCCCTTAAAATTTAACCATTATTATATTATGAAAAATTTACTTTTAATTATATTATTTAGCACAGCAGTTTTATGTACAGCACAAGTTTATTCGTTAAGACCTATAGAAATTAGTCTTCCTGAAAATTCATATCAAAAGGATATTGATAACGAACTACCAGCTTATGAAGGCACTTGGAAAGGAACATGGGATAATAAAACTATTTATATTACTTTCAAAAAAATCACTAATAAATATGATACACATTTTAAATATTACAAAGATTACTTAATTGGAAAATTTAAGGTTTTAGATTCTAATGGCTTAATCCTTTTTGATAACACTTATCTTTCTGATGATAATGCTAAAATTACAGGAGTAAACTTTAGGAAATACGGGGATAAGTATGCGTTAATTTACGTTGATACTGATCTTTGTAATACTTCTGGGAGTATAAAAATAGGTTTTACTGATTTTACCAAGACTAAATTAAACTGGAACTACTATTATCGTAATGAGATTGTAACTGTTGATTGTCCTTACACAGCGATTCCGCAACCTTTGCCGGAAGAGATTGTTCTGACCAAGCAGTAATGAAGAATATACTTTTAATTATATTATTTAGCACAGCAGTTTCACTTACAGCACAGATATATCCTTTGAGAACTTATACAGAGATTCCGAATAATACCTATCTTAAAGACACCAATAACGAACTTCCTGCTTATGAAGGAACTTGGAAAGGAATTTGGGATAATAAAATTCTTTTTATAACATTTAAAAAAATTACTAATAAGTATAATGAGAATTTAAAATATTATAAAGATAATTTAATTGCAAAATTTAAAGTTTTAGATTCGAATGGTGTAGTGCTTTTTGACAATACATTTCTTTCTGATGATAATGCGGAAATCTGGGGTGGAAAATTTAGAAAAGCGGATGATAAGTATTCTTTGGTATATATTGATAATGATCTGTGTGGAACTTCGGGAAACATAAGAATAAGTTTCACCGATTCTACAAAAACAAAATTGAACTGGAATTTGTATTTTGGCAGTAATATGATTACGGATGATTGTCAATATTATTATAGTGAAATTCCTCAATCATTGCCTGAAGAAATTATTTTGACTAAGCAATAATAAAATGGAAGACTGCTTTTTTGAAAGCAGTCTTTTTTGATATTAGAATTTACAGAAGCAGAGAAATGTACAGCTATTGTCCTGTAAAAATCTCAAAATACAGGTTTGTATCTTTAAATAATATTCACCTCCCTTTCCAGTTCAATCCCGAATTTTTCATGTACAGAATTAATGATTTCTGTGGAAAAATCAAAAATTTCCTGTCCGGTTGCGTTTCCGGTTGTGTTTACAATCACCAAAGCCTGTAATTTGTGGGAAGCTGCGTTTCCGATTTGTTTTCCTTTCCAGCCGCATTGTTCGATGAGCCAGCCAGCCGGGACTTTTACAAGATCTCCGCTCGGATATCCCGGAATGTTGTTAAATTTCTCTTGTAGTTTTTTAAACTGAGCTAAAGGAATAGTCGGATTTTTGAAAAAACTTCCGGCATTTCCAATCTGTTTAGGATCCGGTAATTTGCTTTGACGGATATTGATGACCGCTCTGGAAACATCCTGAATGGTTGGGTTTTGTATTCCTAAATGATTGAGTTCTGTTTGTATAGCTCCGTACTCGGTTTTTACGGTGTGATTGTGTGTTGTTAATTTAAAAGTGACCTCTAAAATAACATATTTACCTTTTCCCTCCTGTTTGAAAATGGAATCTCTATAACCAAAACGACATTTTTCGAGATCAAATCTTTCTTTTTCAACAGTTTCACGGTTTAAAACTTTACATTCAACAAAAACATCTTTTATTTCTGTTCCGTAAGCTCCGATATTCTGCATGGGTGAAGTTCCGACATTTCCTGGAATCAGGGATAAATTTTCCAGTCCGCCATAATTTTTATCAAGGCAGAAAACTACCAATTCGTGCCAGTTTTCTCCTGCTTTTGCGGTGATTAATACTTCATTTTCATTCAGAATTTTTTCAGAAATTCCTTTTAAATTAAGTTTCACTGCAATTCCGTCGAAATCTTTAGTCAGCAAAATATTGCTTCCACCTCCTATAAACAGGAGCGGGAGAGATTGGGTATTGGAAAGTTTAAGGGTTTCTCTTAATTCGTCAACAGAATTGATCTCAACAAAATATTTTGCTTTAGCATCAACTCCGAAAGTATTATAGGGTTTTAAAGAAAAATTTTCCTGCATTATAGTTGAGGTGTTTTTGCAGTTGTCTGCTGTTTTTGAGAAAGAATTTTTCCCAGTTTTTGTTTAAAGTTTTCCAGTTGGTAATAATTAACGTCATTGTATGCATTGACGTAGATGTGAGATTTTTTGTTGGTTTTGATGATAAAAGTTTCATCAATCCCGTCAAGATGCTGAATACTGGGAGAACTACGGATGCTGTCAAGATTTTTCAGCTTAAATGAAGAGGTAAGAGAATCCCAGGACGAAATATTTACCGCATTTTTCCAATTTGTGTTTTGGGCTGGCTTTGAAGTTCCGCTTTCAAAAAATATAGAATCTTTGCGGATTTTTATGATTTCGTAAAAACCGTTTCTTCCGCCAATATGAGAAATGTTGATTGATTCTATTTTTTCCGGTTCTGTATTTTGTTTTTCTGTGTTTTTATTTTCACAAGAAAAAAAAATCAGCAGTAAAAACCATGAAAAAAAACTTTTCCAAATTTTTATTTTTACTGCTGACATTGACTTGCTATTAGATGTTAAAATCCAATTTATATTTTTCCAGTGCATTTCTAAGGATTTCAGCACTTTTTATCAAATCTTCTTCTTTAAGAACGTAAGCGATTCTCACCTGTTTTTTTCCAAGTTCAGGATTGCTGTAAAATCCTCCTGCAGGAGCAACCATAATGGTTTCATTGTTTAATGAATATTTTTCCAGCAGCCATTGGGCAAACTTTTCGGTATCATCTACCGGAAGCTCTGCTACACAGTAAAATGCGCCTTTTGGTTTTGGACAAATTACTCCCGGAATTGAGTTCAGAAGATCTACCAGAATATTTCTTCTGTGAGTATATTCTTCTCTTACCGATCTGATGTAAGCGCCGTCATTCTGGTGAGCTGCTGTTGCTGCAATCTGACCTAAAAGTACGGGGCTCAATCTTGCCTGAGCGAAAAGCATCGCCGCATCACGTATTTTCTTGGAACGGGTAATCAGGCATCCGATTCTTACACCGCACATAGAATATCTTTTTGATTCTGAATCTATAATAATGCAGTTTTCGCTCAACTCAGGAAATGCAAACATGGAAATCTGCTGTTTTCCATCATAAACATATTCTCTGTAAACTTCGTCAGATATGACAACGATGTCGTATTTCAAAGCAATTTCAGCTAATTTTTGTAATTCTTCACGAGTGTAAAGATATCCGGTTGGATTTCCGGGGTTGCAGATGACAATTGCTCTTGTTTTAGGAGTGATTTTTTTTTCAAACTCTTCAATTGGAGGCAGTGCAAAGCCGGTATCAATAGAAGAAGGTATCGCCACTACATTGACATTGAAAGTACTTGTGAAGCCGTTATAATTAGCATAATAAGGCTCCGGAATGATTACCTCATCACCGTCATCACAAAGAGTGGAGATGGCAAAATTCAACGCTTCTGATCCTCCGTTGGTCACAATAAAATTGTCCGGTGTAAGATCTGTAAAATCTAAAGAATGATAATATTCTGTAAGGGCTTTTCTGTATTCGATATTACCCTCGGAAAGAGCATATTCTAAAACTTTTAAATCAATATTTTTAAGAGCATTAATAGCAGTTTCCGGTGTTTCTATGTCTGGCTGACCAATATTGAGATGGTAGACTTTGGTACCTCTCTGTTTTGCCTGTAAGGCAAAAGGAACCAGTTTTCTTACCGGTGAGGGCGGCATATTTTGCGCTCTGTTTGAAATGTTTGGCATTGTCTAAAAATTTGTATGGCAAAAATAGGAAATTATTTTATCTCTTATGATGACTTTTAACGGCTAATTATTATTTCATTAATGATTATTGTGTGTTTGTTAAATGTTTGCTTTTAGTGTGTTTATTTTTATTGTAATCAATTTTATATTATATATACATTATTGATATTGTTTAATTTTTAAAAATAATTTAATTTGTTATATGCTTGCTAAAAATTTATTCATAGTTTTGCGTTAAACTAATAAGATATTTTATGAAAAGAATTCAACCAGTTTCTGTTCTGGGCATTACGGCTTTATTCGCCGGTTCTTTAATGTACGCTCAAAACTTTCAGCCAATGCCTGTACAATCAGGTTTTAACACAGATGTTATTGCAAATGGAGTAGGTTCTTCTATGCTTTCTACATCTTCAGATGTAGATGGAGTTTCATTTGCTTTTGTTTCTAAAGATTTTAAAGTCACCGCTGCTGATCCGGATTTAACCTATGGATTACCTGTCGATGGTATCATCAATAGTGAAGTGGCAACTACACCAGGTCTTATGTATAATATGGCAAGTTACAGCAGCAGCAATTCTCTGAAACTTTCCAATCAAAATGACAGTGGGACTTTAACTTTTGCTGTACCAAAACCTGCATTTAGATTGTATATGCTTGCTACCAGCGGAAGCGGGGCGTCTACTGTCTCTGTGGTTGTTAATTTTACTGATAATACTTCTCAGACTTTTACAGGTATCAGTATTTCAGATTGGTATAATGGTTCTGGTTTTGCTATTCAGGGATTTGGAAGAATTAACAGAACAAATGATGTATTAGAGTCAGGAAGCGGAACTAATCCAAGGCTGTATCAATCTTTACTAACCATTGATGCAGCAAACCAGGCTAAGCTCATTCAGAGTGTGACAGTCACAAAAACGTCTACTGCTCAGGGATATCCTAATGTTTTTGCATTTTCTGCGGATGTTTATTCAGACTGTCTTCCTCCAACGGTGCAGCCTTCAACAAATATAACTGATAATAGTGCCACAATAAATTGGTCGGCTTCACCAAGTACGACAGCAGCATCTTATGATGTATATTACAGTACAAGTCCTGTGATTCCTACTTCTGCTACAGCTCCGGTTTCGAGCAATGTAACAGGATTATCTGTTCCTACAGGCATCTTGACACCCAATACGACCTATTATTTCTGGGTAAGGTCTAACTGTAATGGCTCTTCGGCACAAAGTTCATGGTCTTTCGGAGGTAATTTTAAAACTTTATGTGGTCCAATGGCTGCAATGTTTGAAAATTTTGACTCTATGTCTACCGGAACAAATTTGCCCGATTGCTGGGTTAGAAATTATGTGAACGGAACCATGTCAATATCGTCAACCAGTCCGGCTTCGGGAACAAGAAATGTTTATCAGACCAATTCATCGTCTCAAACTCCAAGTACAGTTGTTTTACCAGAATTTAATAATATAAATGCAGGTACACATTGGCTTAAATTAAAAGCAAGAGTGACCTCAGCTGGCGGAGTTCTTAACGTAGGGTATGTCACCAATCCTACGGATGCTTCCACTTTTACATTAATTCAATCTTTAAATATTCCAAATACATCGTATGGTCCGGAATATTTTGTAAATGTACCGAGTACAGTTCCTGCCAATGCGAGATTAGCCATAAGAAATACAGCTGACGGGAAAGGATATTATTGGGATGATGTGAAGTGGGAAGCTATGCCTGGATGTACTCCTCCATTTAATATGACAACGTCAAATGCTAGTCAAAACTCTGTAGATGTTACGTGGGGAGCTGCGGCAACGGGAGCTGCAAACGGCTATGAATATTATTATTCTCCAGTAAGTACAGTTTCGCCTACGGCAACAACAATGGCAAGCGGTACATTTTCTCCGAATTCAATTAACGGAATTATAACAGGTTTAGTTCCTAATCATACATACAACTTGTGGATTCGTACAGTGTGCAGTGCTACAGAAAAAAGTGAATGGGCAGGTCCTGTAATTTTCCGTACAACATGTGCGCCGGGGACTTCTCTTTTTGAGGATTTTGAATCTTACTCTGCAACGTCTATTGTACCTGACTGTTGGGCGAGAATTGTACCAAACGGTTCTCAGACAATCACTTCCACAAGTCCTGCTTCAGGAATAAGAAATATTTACCAGTATGCATCTGCAGCCAATACTCCGTCAGTAGTTGTTTTGCCGGAGTTTTCCAATATAAATGCCGACACTCACAGATTACGATTCAAAGCTAGAGTGGCAACGGCAACAGGGAACCTGCAGGTTGGATATGTAACAAGTACAACCGATGCATCTACATTTGTAAGTATACAAAGCTTAAGCATTCCAAACACCTCTTATGGTGTGGATTATATTGTTGATGTTCCTGCTACAGTTCCTGCTACGGCAAGACTTGCTATAAGAAATACCAATGACGCAAAAGCATATTATTGGGATGATATTTATTGGGAACCTAAGAATTCTTTAAGTACTTCTGAGGTTACTTCTAAAAAGAAAGTATCAATTTATCCAAATCCTTTCAATGATGTGTTGTTTGTTTCTGAAACAGAAAACATCAAAACAATTAAAATAACTGATGTTTCGGGTAGAGTTTTAAAAGTAATTGATAACCCTTCTAAAGGAATTAATCTTCATACTTTAAATGCAGGATTATACTTGGTTACCATGTATTTCAAAGACGGATCAATAAATACTGTAAAAGCTATTAAAAAATAGTTTTTCCGCATCAAATATCCTTAAAGTCGTTTTGTAGTATTGCAAAGCGGCTTTTTTTGTCTAAAGTAATGTTGTTGATTTGTTTCTGTATTTACTGATTTAAACTACGTTTAAATCAGTTTTAATATATAAATAAAATAAAAAAAAGCGTTGAAAATCAACGCTTTGTACTGCAGAAAGGAAGGGATTCGAACCCTCGATACAGTTACCCGTATACTACCTTTCCAGGGTAGCTCCTTCAACCACTCGGACACCTTTCTATTTTGAAGACTGCAAAAGTAGACTATTTTATCGAATAAAACAATTCAATTCTGCAATTATTCAGTTATTTCTCCGCAAAGATTTCTGGAAAAATTTTCAGCAAAACTTCCTTGGTATTTAGGATTGTCAATCAGGTGCATAGCTTTTGTAATGGCAGATTCTGCGGTCATATCTTTTCCGCTGATGGCTCCGATTTTTGAAAAAACATTGCTGTTTTCATATTTACCAAAAGATATTCCTCCTGAAATGCATTGGCTCACAACAATGATCTCTGTTCCGTTGTTTCTGATCTGCTGTAATGTTTCCAGTGTTTTCTGACTGCT
Organism: Chryseobacterium echinoideorum; assembly: GCF_007474535.1. GTDB lineage: Bacteria > Bacteroidota > Bacteroidia > Flavobacteriales > Weeksellaceae > Chryseobacterium > Chryseobacterium echinoideorum. The sequence continues at coordinate 506,629 of NZ_VKNW01000001.1, forward strand.
AAAAATTGTTCCTGAGCCGAAAACCTGCAGAATAAGGACTTTCATTTTAGGTATTTCTTTAAAATGATTCAATTTCATTCCCGGAAAAATTCTCCAAAAAAGAACATCTTCCGAAATATGTTCATCAATATGGAAATTTTCTTTACTTGTGCTTCTGAAAAGATTTTCTTTATGAATGTTAAGATGTACTCCCGATTGTCCTAGTATAGGATAGTTCGGACTTGCATATGCATCAAAATACTCTGCAGAATATTTCAGAGTACGGTTTCCGCGAAGTAATTTATATTCGAAATAAATCGCCACTTCCTGAATGACAGCTTCATCATTTTCATATAAACTTGCATAATAAAGACTTGTAAGAAGATTTTCTTTTGCATCTGTTCTTAAATCTCCAATCGGAAGCTGTGAGCCTGTTAAAATGACAGGTTTATTTAATCCTTTCAGCATAAAGCTCAGTGCAGAAGCAGTGTAAGACATCGTATCTGTACCATGTAAAACTAAAAAGCCATCGTAATGATCATAATTTTTGAAGATATAATTGGCTATTATTTTCCATTCCTCTGGTCCCATATCCGATGAATCCAACGGTTTAGCAAAAGGATGTACAAACACTTCACATTCCATCAATTTCATTTCCGGCATTTTTTCAAAAATATTTCCAAAATCAAACGCTCGGAGACTTCCGGTTTCGTAATCTTTTTCCATACCAATTGTTCCGCCGGTATATATCAACAGGACTTTTCTTTTCATGTAAACTTTTCTTAGAATTTCAAAATTACGTTAATTTGCAAAGATTTGAAAGAAGATGAAAGATTTAGAGAAAACTTACGAATATTTACAGCAGTTTTTAACAGAAGAAAGATTGAGAAAAATTGAGCATTTCGCCCCTGAAAGTTCAGATTTTATTCTGCCGGTAATTGAAGATATTTATCAGTTTAGAAATGCGGCGGCAATTGTACGTTCGGTTGAAGCATGCGGTTTTCATAAAGTGGTGGCTTTACAGGAAGAATATAGTTTTGAACCTAATTTAAGGGTTACCAAAGGTGCCGATACATGGGTTGAGGTCGAAAAACTTCCCCGGAATATGGAATCTTTTCAGAAAATTAAAGACAGAGGCTATAAAATGGTTGCGGTTTCACTAGAGAAAAATGCAAAATTTTTACCTGAATATGAAATTACAGAACCCATTGCTTTGGTTTTCGGAACCGAAATGGAAGGCGTTTCTGAAGAAATTTTAAATTTTGCTGATGAAACTCTGGCAATTCCGATGTATGGTTTTACAAGAAGTTTTAATGTTTCTGTTGCAGCATCAATCTGTATGTACGAACTGAAGCAAAAGCTGATAAAATCGAATATTGATTATAAATTAAATGAAGAAAAACTCCTGAGAATGAAAATTCGCTGGGCGGTAAATTCTATGAGAAGCGGTGAGCAGATTTTTGAAAAGTATTTGAGAGATAATGATGTAGCTTATTAAATCATTTTATGATAATTCCAGGCAGTGACAAAAACTCCCGCAGTTTCGGTTCTTAAACGCTGATTTCCCAGAGAGACAGCTTTTATTTCTTTCTCTGCTAAAAACATAATTTCCTTATCCGAAAAATCACCTTCAGGACCAATAAGAAAAGTATAATTTTCTGATTTTGGAATTTCGTTCAAATTAATTCGTTCTAAATTTTCGTTGCAGTGCGCCACGAAAGTATTTTCAGCATTGATGTTTTTTAGAAATTCGGGTAATTTAATTAAATCATTAATGACCGGAAAATGAAACCGCAGACTTTGTTTTGAAGCTGCAATCGCCTGTTTCCTGATTTTATCAATATTGATATTCTTTCTTTCCGTTTTTTCAGTGTGAAGAATGGTAATTTCAGAAATGCCCATTTCTACAGCTTTTTCCACAAAAAATTCAATACGGTCGATATTTTTTGTCGGTGCAATCGCAATATGAAGTTTCGGGCTGAAATCAGGAGTTTCAGTTTTAATTTCGGTAACTTTAATTCCTGCTTTTTTTCCTTCAATAAACAAAGTCCCTGAAGCAAGATCTCCTTTTCCGTTGGTTACATGAATTTCTTCCCCGTCTTTCATACGAAGAACCTTTACAATATGCTGCTGTTCTTCTTCGTTGATGATTGCTTGTCCGTTATTTATTTCTCCAAAAAAAAGTTTCATTGTTTAAATATATAAAGTCTTGTAGAGTTTTAATAAGGTATGATTGGCTGAAACCCTATTTAAAAGAATATCTCATTTTCACTGATGAATGCCACTCCGGTTTTTATCGTGGTATAAATATCGCCTTCGCAGTCGCGATAAGAACAGATGTAAATTTCTTCAATCCATGAATTATTCATAAAAATCAGATTCAGATATTCATTTTTTCTTAAATTGTTTTTAATCGACAAATAATCTCCTTCTTTTGGCTCATAAGCAAAGCTGAAAACATTTTCAGAATTTATTTTCTCAATAATTTCTTCCTTTATATTCTGAATAAAACCTGTTTCTGAACTTGTCATCTGGAAATTATCCTCACCAAACTCTTGGGCAGCCTCATTTTTTCCTGTGACTGTTTCTAAAACCCAATAGTATTTTGAATTCTTTTTAGATTGTGTACCAAGTACTTTTTCTTCTAATAATATTTTCATTACAGATCGTATTTAGACGTTGCCGTAGCTCTCAAATCGGTAAATTCGCCACGTTCAAATTTCAGCTGGGCAACCATCGCAATCATTGCGGCATTGTCGGTTGTATATTCAAATTTTGGGATATAAATATTCCATCCCAATCTTTCATGATTATCCTGCATCACTTTTCTTAATTCAGAATTGGCAGAAACTCCGCCTGCGATGGCGACTTCTTTTATATCTAAATCTTTTGCAGCTTTTTCCAGCTTATTCATCAAAATTTCAATGATACATTTCTGAACAGAAGCACACAAGTCATTGATGTTTTCTTTAATGAAATCAGGATTTTTCTTTACTTCTTTCTGAATAAAATAAAGCACAGAAGTTTTAATTCCGCTAAAAGAATAATCGTAATTTTCTAATTTAGGCTTATTGAATTTAAAAGTGTCAGGATTTCCTTCTTTCGCCAATCGGTCAATGATAGGACCTGCAGGATAATCCAAATTAAAAATTTTTCCAATTTTATCAAATGCTTCACCGGCTGCATCATCGGTCGTTTTCCCGATAATTTCCATGTCAAAATAATCTTTCACAAGGACAATCATTGTGTGTCCGCCGCTTACGGTAAGGCATAAAAAAGGAAATTTGGGCGGCACAGGATTTGCATCGTCGATGAAGTGCGCTAAAATATGTGCCTGAAGATGATTTACTTCTATCAAAGGCACATCCAGACTCATCGCAAGTGATTTGGCAAAAGACGTTCCTACAAGAAGGGAACCCAAAAGTCCGGGACCTCTGGTAAAGCCTATGGCAGAGATTGCATTTTGTTGTATATTTGCTTTGAGTATCGATTTTTCAACAACAGGAATGATATTCTGTTGATGCGCGCGGGAAGCAAGCTCGGGAACCACGCCGCCATATTCTTTGTGGATTTCCTGGTTGGCTGCAATATTAGAGAGAATACAATTTCCTTTGATAATAGCAGCAGAAGTGTCGTCACAAGATGATTCGATACCTAAAATTATAGAGTCGCTCATAATAATGGCAAAGTTAGAGAATAATAACGAAAATGAGAACAAAAAATCGGTAGCTGAAAACTTGGGCGATCAGGTACAGAAAACGGTTGATAATGTTCAGGAAACGGTAAAAGGAGCTGCTGAGTTTGCTTCTGATGCAATAAACCACCCAATAGATACAGCTCAGGAATTCGGAAAGCAGGCTGCAAAAGATGTAGTCAGCTATTCTTGGTGGGCAAAACTTTTGCTGATACTTTTCTGGACTGCATTATCACTCATTGTTCTGATTTTTATAGCTATTAATTTGCCGGTAACAAAAAGATGGGCGGCAGATCAGGCTTTGCAGATTGTTAACAAGGACTTTAAAGCTGAAATGTCTACCGAAAGTGTTGAGGTTAACTTTTTTGGAGATGTCACCATCAAAGGTTTGAAGATCAAGGACTATAAAGGTTTAGATTTTATTACCTCAAAAGAATTTATTGCAGATTCTGACTGGTTTTCATTAGCAACAAATATAGGTAAAAACAATTCTTTAAGCTTCAGTAGACTGACCCTTAAAAATGCTGATATTAAAGTAATCACATATAAAGGGGATAGTATTTCAAATTTCATCAGATTTACGCAGCTCTTTGACAGCGGAAAAAAAAGAGATCCGAAAAAAAGTCCTTTCCAGCTTAATGCAAGATTGGAGATTCTTAATTCAAAAGTTTCCATTGTTAATCAAAATTCTCATGGTGAAGCTGGAAAATGGTTGACTGCAGATAATGTAAATTTAATTTCTCCAAAAGTTAGAGTTAACGGAACTGATGTCAATGCGCGCATTGATAATTTTACGTTTATTACCAAAAGATGGGGAAAATCTCATTTTGTTGAAACTTTTTCTACAGATTTTTCGATGACTCAGGATTATCTGTCTTTGGGGGACTTGACATTCAATACCGATCATTCACTTCTTCAGGGTGATATTAAATTTAATTTGAATAATGGTTCATGGGCAGATTTTACAGATAAAGTGAGTTGGGACATGAATATGAAACTGGGAAGTCAGTTGAGTGGATACGATATCAGTTACTTTGTTACCAATTGGGACAATTTTATACCGTTTAATGCGAGCGGAAAAATGACGGGACCTTTAAATAATTTCACTTTAGAAAATTTCCTGATACGAAACCCAAGTGTCAATATTGCAACAAAAAAGCTTAAAGCAAAAGATCTGCTGAAAGGCAATTTTTTAATAGAAACCAATGATCTTTCAACAGATTTTACCTATAAAGATCTGAAGGCAATGATGCCTACATTTGTTTCATCAAAAATGAAAAATTTTGCTGATGATTTTGGCAAGCTGAAGTACAATGGTGCTGCAAGAGTTACTCCGAAACAGGTGTATGTATCTTCCGGAAATCTAATGACAGGAATAGGACAGGCTAAAATTTCTAATTTTTCTTTAACAGATTACAGCTCGTCTTTACCTAAATATAAAGGATATGCAGAGGTAAATGATCTGAATACTTCAGTTATTACTAAAAATAAATCGGTAGGATTGATTTCAGGTAAATTTAATCTGGACGGACAAAGCTTTGATGTCAATACCATGCGTCTGAGTACAAAATCTCAGATTTCCAGTATTGAAATTATGGACAAAGAGATCAATAATGTGGTACTGAATGGTCTTTTAGATCATAAAAAATATAACGGCTTAATTACCGTAAGCGATGAGCAGGCAAAAGCCACAATAAATGGTTTGATTGATTTCAGTACATCAAGAATTTCAGCTAATGTAGATGCTGATATTAGGCATTTGAATATTAATTATTTTTCAGGTAAGGCAGGTAACCAGATTGTAAGCGGTAAGGTTAATGGTAAAATGGCAATGTCAGACATTAATGACCTTACACTGGATGTGGATGCTTCAGACGTGAATTTTGCAACAGCAGATCAAAAATATTATATTCCCAATGCTCAGCTAAAAACATTTATTGAAAACGGCAACCGCTCAATTTTGGTCAATGCGCCGGGAGCAGTTAATGGAAAGATTTCAGGAAAATATAATCTTGCTGATCTTGCCGGGATGATAGAAAATGGTCTTGGCAAAATTCTGGTAGGTCCAGAACCTAGAAAACTATACCGTGGGCAGCTTTTTACGATGGATTTTGATGTAGAGCAAGGTGTAATCGCCTATTTTCTTCCCGATCTAAAGCTTCCGCAAGGTGCAAAAGTAGTAGGAGAGTATGATGGTAATTCTAATAATCTGATTCTAAACCTAGATGCATCTTCGCTCAAATACATTATGACCAAAAAGGAAGAAATTTCCGAAGCAGACAGACTTTTAGCGGAAACAAATCCTGAGTATAAAATTGATGACCGCATCAGGATGACGAGAGACAGTGCGATGGTTGATAGTGTGATGGTGAGAATCAACACGGCAAATGCAGATCAGCAGCTTTATGCTAAAATAAACAGATTAGAATACAATAAGAATATTTTTAAAGATCTCATTCTTACAGGTAAAAATGACAATGGATCTTTGCTCAGAATATCTACAAGTTTTAATCATGGAAGTCCTCAAGATGAATTAGAGGAAAATCTGAAATCTTACACAATTAATTTTAATCAGTCTACCAATTCGGAAGGAGATTATATTTTCAGGTTTGAACCCACAGAAATAACGCTTAATAATACAAAATGGGCTGTTGACACTAGTCCGGAGCTTGATCATTATATTAGTTACAGAAAAAATACCGCAGATTTTGAAATCAGAAATCTTAAAATTTATTCTGACGACAGCTCACTGATGATCAATGAGTCTACATTCAAATCTGCAAAAGATTTTTATGTAGACGCTGAAGTGCAAAACTTTGCCATTGAAAAATTGTTCGAAATGCAGGCAGGAGGAAATCCGATGGATATCAAAGGTCTGGCGAACGGAAATGTGAAAATCAAGATGGATCAAAATACGTTGCAGCCTTTGGTAGATCTTACCGTAGATAATATTATGATGAACGGGAATGATATGGGAGATGTTACTATTTCGGCAGTTAACGGATTTTCACTTAATGTATATGATGTAGACGTAAAAGTAGCTTCTGCCGGAATATTGGGAGGAAATAATCTTCACTTGACGGGTACAGTAAATAATAATACTTCATCACCAACTATTGATCTTAATACAGAGCTCAGAGATTTTGATCTTTCGTTTACTCAGCAATTTGTACAGTCGATATTTGGTAATCTGAGAGGTAAGGCTACAGGAGATCTTAAAATTAACGGAACATTAAAAAATCTTGATTACAGCGGTGATATTGCTTTGAAAGATTTTGGCTTAAAGCTTTTATTTACGGGGGTAGATTATTCTTTTGATGATACAGTTATTTCACTTTCACGAGGTCTTGCAATCTTAAACAATATTGGGGTTCGTGACGGAAGAGCTAATTCGCAGGGAACAATTTCCGGTGCAATTCAGTTTGAAACCTTATCTTCCATGGGAGTCAACCTGGTAATGAGGGCAGATAATCTTTTAATGCTTAATACCACGCAGAAAGATTATGATTTGTTTTGGGGAAGAGTTTACGGACAGGGCGACCTGTATGTGGATGGTCCGGTTTCAGCACTTAATCTTTCCACACCTAATATGAAAGCATTAAACGGAAGTACATTCACATTTAATTCCAGCTCAACTTCTAATGTAGATGAGTTTAAAATGCTCCGCTTTTTAAAAGAAGGCAAAGATGGTCTTATTACTTTGGAAGAAAAGAAAAAGACCGGAGCCAATATGAATATTGATTTTAATGTAGATGTAGATAAAGGCACTACGGTAAATGTTTTGGTGGGTGACGATGCAGGAAACATAAGTGTTAAGGGAGCCGCAAGAAATTTGAAATTCCAGATGAGCAGACAGGGAAATATCGCCATGAACGGAACCTATATGGTAGAAAGCGGAACTTTTATTTCCAAAGCGATTCTTAACAGAACATTTCAGATTCAGAAAAACAGCAGTATAAGATGGGATGGTGATGCAATGAGACCGGCTTTAGATATTACGGCAAACTATGTAAGGATGGTTTCCAATGCGGGTCAGTATTTGAATATGGGACAGCTACAGCCGATCAGTGTATTGCTTCAAGCGAAAATTACCAATACCCTGAATGATCCTCAAATTGATCTGAATGTTACTGCTCTAGATGTTTCCAGTCAGGTAAAAGAAACTTTGGCAGCCAGAATCAATCAGACTGAAGGAGAGAATGTATTACAGTTTGGATCTATTCTCCTTCTCAACTCTTTTAATGTAACCAATTCCGGAGGGGTAAATATTGATGCCGTTGGTGTTGCTGAATCTTCAGGATACAATATGCTCCTGAAACAATTAGGATCGGTATTAAATACAGTGAGTAATGAATTTCAGATTGATTTGAATTATGTAAGAGGAGATCAGTTATCAAATTTTGGTGACAGAGCCAATGCAGGCGTTAGTTTTGATTTGTCTTCGAGAGTTACGGTAAAAACTGGTTTGGGGATTCCTTTGACAAGAACCGAAACTGCCAACAATAATTATTTGTCCGGTGAAGGATCTATAGAATATGATATATCTAAGAAAAACGACGGAACACTTGTTGTAAGAGGTTATTCTAAGCCCACCAATATCGGAATGGGAGTTGGGACTGTAGGAACAAACGGCTCTGCAAATCAGGCGTATGGAGGGGGTATCGTTTGGAGTAAAAGCTTTAATTCTTTCTTTAAAAAGAAGAAAAAAGATAAAAAGAAACGGTCTGACTCAGTCTTCATAAAAACAGATTCTTTAAAATCAACGCTTAAATAGTTAGAATTTTTTAATGATTTTTATCATCCGTGTTAATTATTGTTAATGTTTAATATTATTTTTTTAGTTTAATTATTTTTTTTAATTTTGTAAAAAATTTAAAGATTTTTTAGGAAAAATATAATTTCACTAATATGAACTATCAACTGGACGAAATAGACAAGAAAATTCTTGATTTTCTGGTAGAAAATACAAGAATGCCTTTTACTGAAATTGCTAAGCAGATGGACGTTTCTGCTGGTACTATTCACGTAAGGGTAAAGAAAATGGAAGATGCAGGTATTATTTTAGGATCATCTCTCAACCTTGATTATGGTAAATTGGATTATCACTTCACGGCTTTTATAGGTATTCTTTTAACAAAATCAAACCGCACTCAGGAGGTTTTGAAAGAATTATCAAGCATACCCAACGTTATCGAAGCAAGCGTTATTTCCGGAAAATATAATATATTCTGTAAAGTAAGAGCAAAAAACACAAATGATGCTAAGAGAATTATTTATCAGATAGACGACATTCAGGACGTAATGAGAACTGAAAGTATGATTTCTATGGAAGAATACCTTAGTGATAAAAACAGATTGATTAACGCAATCTCAATTTAGTCAAACTTTAAACGATATAAATACCAAAGAACTTATGAAATCATTCATAAGTTCTTTATTTTTGCATTATGGAAAAGGAATATAAAGAATACAGCTATTTTGATGAAGATCCAAAAAAAGGATGGGGTTTTATTCTGGCACTGGCTTCTTTGCTCGTGTTTACATTGATGGGAATCGGACTAGATTTTGACGAATACCTTCAGCATGAAAGTCTTAATATCCCTCAAGGGTATTTTTATCTGATTTTCTCGGTTGATATCTTGATGATTGTAGGAATTGTATTGATGTTTTTTTATCGAAAAGCAGGAATTGTATTATTTCCCCTGATGCTTCTTGCTCATTTTTTTATGCATAACTATTATCTTTCCACATTTTTATATTCTGATGTTACCAATCTGTTTCTTTTTACAGGATTCGGAATGTTGGCAATTATTCCGAAATGGAAGTTTTTCAGATAGAAACATAAAGTTTATTACATTTTTAACTAATCTTTGAACTCTCCGTCAGAATTTTTAATTTTGACATAAAATATAAAATTATGAACACACCCTCTAAAATGATAGATCTGGGAACAAAAGCTCCCTTTTTCGAGCTTCCAAACCCTTCAAAAAATAACGAAGTTCAATCTCTTGATGATCTAAAAGGAGAAAAAGGAACATTGATAATTTTCATGTGCAATCATTGTCCGTTTGTTCTTCATGTTATTGATAAACTCACCGAACTTTACGAAGATTATAATGAGAGAGGAATTGAGTTTATTGCAATCAACTCAAATGATGTTGAAAAATATCCCGCAGACTCTCCGGAGAAAATGATCGAATTCCAAATCGAAAGAAAATTTGATTTTCCTTATCTATATGATGAAAGCCAAGCTATTGCAAAGGCCTATGATGCAGCTTGCACTCCAGATTTATTTTTCTTTGATGAAAAATTAGATCTTATTTATCGCGGGCAAATGGATGATTCCAGACCGGGAAATAATAAAGACGTTACTGGGGAAGACTTGATCATTGCTTTTGAAAATCTTTTATTAGGTGAAGCTCAGGAAGAAATTCAAAGACCAAGCATGGGCTGCAATATTAAATGGAAATAAGTTTTTTTTAATCTAAAATAAAAAAATACCCTGAAAAATTGTTTTTTCAGGGTATTATATTCTTAAAAATGAATTATTCTTACTAAGCTTTCAAATATCTCGAATAAGCATAGCCTTCTTCTCCGTCTGCGGTTCTCACTTTCCACCAGTCATCAGAAGTCTGTTCAACCAAAGTAATGGTTTCTCCCTTTGCCGCTTTTCCTACAACGGCTGCATCTGTAGAAGGCTCCTGTCTGATGTTTAGATTAGACTCTTCAGTTGCAACAGTAAGGCTTGTTCCTGCTGCAAGACCTGTAACCTGCACATCAATATTGATGTCTGATGCAGAATAAGTAGAATCTATTGCTCCTAAAGCATTCCATACGGCATCTTTTGCAGCAGTATTTGATGCGCCACCGGAAATGTAAAGAATTCCATCCTGCTCCTGAACCTGAAGATTACTTACTCCTGCAGATTGAGCTGCTGAAACCACGCTTGAATATTTATCTTGTAATGTGCTCATGATTTCTTATTTTACAACTAAATTATTATTATACTTTCCGATTTTTAAAGCATCTACAGATTCTTTAATTTTTCTCGCCTGAACTGAAGATACATTTCCGGTTAAAGTCAACTCTCCGTTAATTACTTCAACTTTTACCGAAGGGAAATCTTTTACTGCATCCTGTACTTTTTGCTGAACCATAGGATCTACGGCAGAAGCTGTTTCTACTGGCATTGGAGCTGCCTCTACTGTAGCCATGTCATGAACATCTTTTACTCCTTTTATTTCTTTCAAAGACTTGATGGTAGCATCTTTTTCTTCCTGCGAAGCAAAAGTTCCGCTTAAGTGTGCTACACCTTCTTTTACCTCTACACTTGCTCCAGGATTTGCTGTTACAACTGTAGTTGCCTGAGTCTGTAATTCAGCATCAGATACTTTCTTTTTACACGAAATAGATCCAAACGATACTGCTAAAGCTAAAGCAGATATTGCGATTGTTTTTTTCATAATTGTTTAATTTAATGTTTTAAATACAATCAAATGTAATAATAAATTTTGTACCAACAGATTAAAATTTTAAAAAATATCTGATAAGATTACTATAAGTTTTTCATTTTCTGTGATTTAATTTATTAATTATTGAGCACGCAAATTTTTATAAAAATTTAGGCTTAAATAATTAAAGCATTATATTTGTCTTTCTTGAATTATATATATGAAAGGACAAAATAAATTATTCGTTGCTATTATTGTAGCATTAGTAATTGGTGTCGCCATTGGAGGTTTGGTGCATATTAATTATCCTGAAAGCGCAGAGCCGTTTTCTAAAAATATCAAGCTTCTGGGAACCATCTTTATTCGTTTGGTGCAAATGATTATTGCTCCGCTTGTATTTACCACGCTTGTTGTAGGTATCGCAAAAATGAGCGACATCAAAATGATTGGAAGAGTTGGTACAAAAGCGATGCTGTGGTTTATTTCCGCTTCATTGATATCACTTTTTATCGGTTTGGTGTTAGTCAATTGGCTTGCACCGGGACACGTTACCCAGCTTCCCATTCAGGATGCATCATCTGCAGAAGAATTGGTGAGGTCCAGTAAAGGTTTTTCTCTGGAAGATTTTGTAAAACATATTATTCCTAAAAGCTTGTTTGAGGCTTTTGCAACCAATGAAGTGCTTCAGATCGTTGTGTTTTCTATTATGTTTGGGGTAGCTTTAGCTAATTTAGGAGATGAATATGCACAGCCGGTAATTAGATTGTTTGATGTTATAGCACACGGAATTTTGAAAATGGTAGGTTACATTATGTGGTTTGCCCCTTTGGGAGTTTTAGGAGCTATTGCGGCGGTGGTTGCAACCAATGGTTTTGAAATATTTAAAGTCTACGCTATTTATCTGCGGGATTTTTTCTTTGCCTTAGGAATTTTGTGGCTGGTTTTACTCTTGGTAGGATATATGATTTTAGGACGCCGTCTTTTTGATCTTTTAAGAAGAATAAAATCACCGTTGCTTATTGCTTTTTCTACGACAAGTTCAGAGGCTGTTTTTCCAAAACTGGTAGAAGAGCTGGAAAGATTTGGCTGCAATAACAGAGTTGTTTCGTTTATTTTGCCATTAGGGTATTCTTTCAATCTGGACGGGAGTATGATGTACATGACTTTTGCTTCTATTTTTATTGCCCAGATTTACGGGATTGATATGTCTATCGGACAGCAGGTGACCATGCTTTTAGTTTTAATGCTTACTTCAAAAGGAATTGCAGGAGTTCCGAGAGCTAGTCTGGTAATTATTGTAGCAACTTGTTCCATGTTTGGAATTCCACCGGAAGGGATTGCATTGATTTTACCGATTGATCACTTTTGCGATATGGGAAGAAGTATGACCAATGTATTGGGGAATGCTTTGGCAACTTCAGCTGTTTCAAAATGGGAAGGTCAGCTTGATACCCACGGCGGAGATTTGTAGCAGTTCTGAATTTTAATATAAAAAGGCAAAGCTAAATTAACTTTTAAGCTTTGCCTTTATTTTTTGAAATACTACATTATTAACAAGTCGAATGCTTTTAATGTAGAGTTCATGTTTTCCAATTTAGATTTGCAAATTTTTTTATGTAATTAAATTCTTTCTAATTCGTCTCCGTCAATCGTCGTTTTAAAAGTGCCGTAATTTACAACTACTTTATTTTTAGATATTTTTTCAATCGTTCCCACACTGGTACTTCCGGTTATTCTCACCCGCTGACCTATCTTCATCCAGACAGAGCGATCGGTTTTACGTTTTTCCTCAAGCTTTTCGTTGGTTTCAGTAATTTTTTCAATCACATCTTCTTTTTTCAGTTGTTGGGTGATTTTTCTTTTGACAATCTGAAGTCTTTTAGATTCGTCTTTATCAGCACCAATTTTTCTGAATTTTTCTTGTTCCAAAATTTTTACAAAATCTTTCACTACATCCTTTCTGGATTTCCCTTTTACATAGCTGTCTATAAAAGATTCTATCTTGTTGCCAAACTGTAATTTACGGTGCTCTTCTTCGTACAGTTTCTGAAAGTTGAATAACTTTTGCTGAAGCTGGTCGTTTAGTTTTTGAAGATTGTCGCGCTTGTCTTCTACAGATTCTTTTCTTTCCGCAAGATCGGTTTTCAGTTTTTCAACTTCATATTTTTCCTGTTGAAGCTTTACAATGGTTTTATCTAAATTTACAATATCATGTTCCACTTTTTTCTTAGCAGAATGAATGATAAATCTTGGGATTTTATTTTTCTCTGCCACTTCAAAGGTAAATGAACTTCCGGCTTGTCCTACCTCCAGTTTGTACATGGGTTCCAGCGTTTCCTCGTTAAAAAGCATGGCTGCGTTTTGCGCATTCGGTAGCTGCTCTACAACCAGTTTGATATTGGTATAATGCGTTGTGATGATGGCAAAACTTTTTTTATCATAAAAAAACTCCAGAAAGCTTTCTGCCAAAGCACCGCCCAATTCAGGATCCGAACCTGTACCAAATTCATCAATCAATAAAAGAGTTTCGGCATCTGCTTCGCGGATGATCCCTCCCATTTTTTTTAATCGTGATGAGTAAGTAGACAGATGGTTTTCAATAGATTGATTGTCGCCAATATCCGTCATGATTTTGTCGAAGAAAAACATTTCCGATTTTGGATGTACAGGAACCAGAATTCCGCTTTGAATCATTAATTGAAGCAATCCGACCGTTTTCAGGGTGATTGATTTTCCGCCCGCATTCGGTCCTGAGATACAGATAATTCTGTTGTGTTCGGTGAACGTTAACGATTGAGGGAAAATGACTTTATTTTCCGCTTTATTTCTTAGAAACAATAATGGGTGGAAAGCATCTTTTAATCTTAATGTTTTATGACGGTTGATTTTGGGTAAAATTCCGTTGATAAGATGGGCAAATTTTGCCTTGGCTCTCGTTAAATCCAGATCAAAAATGTATTGCTGATATCTCCAAAGCTGAGGTTGGAATTCTGCTAATTCTGCAGTAAGCTGTCTTAAAATTTTATCAATTTCTTTTTTCTCTTCTTCCTGACTTTCCCGAAGCTTAAAATAATGATTCACTACACTTTCCGGCTGAATATAAGTGATGGAACCGGTTTTTGAAAGTCCTAAAACTCTTCCCTGAACTCTTTTCTTAAATCCCGATTTTACAGCCAGAACTCTTTGGTCGTCAATAATCGTTTCCCGGATATCATCTAAAAACTCACTTTGACCGTAATTGAATAAAGCTCTGTTGAAATTCTCGGTAATGGCTTTTTTAGCATGCTGAATTTCCGTTCTCAATCCTTTCAGAATCGGAGATGCTTCACTTTTTACTTCACCAAAACGGTTGAAAACCTTGTCAACTTTATCAATGATTTCTTTTCTGAACTCAAGCACTGAAACATCCTTAATAAGCGTAGGGAAAGTTTCGGGCATGGTTGGGAAAAACTTCTGCAGTTTACCGATTTGCTCCGTAAGTGTTTTAATTTTGATGAAAGCAACGTTTTCTAATCGGTAATTTTCAATCAGCATCAATTTCAGTTCACTTTCAATATCTTCATATTCACTAAACGGAATGGCATTAGAGCTTTCAAAGCTTGAGAGGTATTCTGAAGTTTTTTTCAGGGAAAGCTCAGCCTCATCTATTTTCATCGGACGAAGCTGAAGGATTTTTTCTCTTGTTTTCGGAGAATATGCAAAGGGAGAAATTTCTGCGAGCAATTGCGGAAATTCCAATTCGTCTAAATCTTCTTTATCTATATACACAATGCAAAGATAACTAATTTGAAAATTTGAAAATGAGTTAATTTGATAATTAAAAATTCAAATTTTGCTAATATGAGTATTAAAATTAAAAAAAGATTCTGAAGTTCTTGTGAAATTATTATAGGCTTCTTTAAACTCTGAAAGACGAAATACATTTGAAGTAATCGTAATATCTGTATATTTGATTGATGAAATTAGAAACAGAAAGACTAAGTTTAAAACCTATCAACGAAAGCCATGTTGAAGACATTTTAAAGATCAGAAGCAATGAAATTGTCAATCGGTTTGTACAAAGAATTCCGCCAAAGACAAATTACGATGCGCTGGATTTTATTTTAACGCTCAAAAAAAGAAATCAGAATAATGAATCTTTAAATTGGGGAATATCTTATAAGGCTCAACAGAATCTGATCGGTACAATCTGTCTCTGGAATTTTTCTCAAGACCGAAAAACAGGAGAAATCGGTTACGAATTATTACCTGATTTTCACAGAAAAGGAATCATGTCTGAAGCTTTGTCTGCGGTTTTAGAATTTGGCTTTAATCAATTAAATTTGCAGGAGATTTTAGCTTTTACGAACAAGTTCAACGAAAACTCGAAAGGTCTTCTTTTAAAGCACAACTTCATATTGCAAGAGGGAAGAACTGATGAAGGTTTTCCTGATAATTTGGTTTTTAGTTTGCAGAGAAACTAATCATGTATGCAAACCTTTATAAAGCCTCTGATTTTTTGATAGAATCTGTTAATGATTATCTGGAATTATTTGCTTCTAAAGTTGACTTTACAGCCGAGAATGCTCTTAATGCGATGGTAAGCCATTATAAAGAGGTTAAAATAGTTGATTTTTTCTTAGCTTTATATCCTCAAGAAATATTTATACTTTCGTCAGATTCTTTATATATTAGTCTACATCGGAATCATAATGATTGTTTAACTTTATCATTTATGCGCTCCTTCAAATTTTCTGATGACACAGATGAGACAATAGAAATAGAATTTGATCTAAATTTTGATTCTGTTAGTTGTGAATCATATTATAGTAAAAGTATTGAATTGAGGGCAGATGATTTAAAGAATGATGAGAATTTATATGAAAAGTTAATCTTAAATTTTAAGAATGATGTGTTCTACGAAAAAATTAGAAATAGAAAACCAGATACTTTTGAATTAAATATCAATTACAACGTTTAAATAAATTTTTAAATTCAATCATTTTCAAATTCTCAAATTGAATCTTATGACCTGGACAGAAATTTTAGCCCCCATAAAAAACACAGAATACTTTACCAACCTTTGGGAAAAAGTAAAACAGGAATACTCCACAACAAAAGTTTTTCCGCCAAAAAATCAGATTTTCAGAGCATTGGAAATCACACCTTTTGAAGATATTGAAGTCGTTATCATTGGGCAGGATCCTTATCATAATGATTATCAGGCAAACGGGTTGTGTTTTTCAGTTTCTGAGCAGGTGATTGCACCGCCTTCGCTTAAAAATATTTTTACTGAAATGAAAAATGATCTGGGAATTGAAAGAAACTCAAAAGAGCTGGATGATTGGGCAAAACAGGGGGTTTTATTGCTGAATGCCACTTTAACGGTTCGTGCACATTCTCCCAATTCGCATAAAGATTTAGGCTGGGAAAAATTTACAGATTTTATCATCAAAGAAATTTCAGATAAAAAGGAAAACGTAGTTTTTGTTTTGTGGGGCGCTTTTGCACAAAAAAAAGCCGAACTCATTGATCCGGCTAAACATTTTATATTAAAGTCTGCTCATCCTTCTCCGTTTTCTGTTCACAGGGGATTTTATGGGAGCAAACCTTTTTCAAAAATCAATGAATATTTGGTTTCAAAAGGAAAGAAACCTATCTTGTGGTAGTTGAATCTCGTAATTCCGGATCTTTAGTAATAGAAATTCCTATTGTGTATTGTCCGGGCAATGATTTTGCGTTACTTTTTTCCGTTGGATAGGGAGTGACCTCTATCAGAGAGATTTTATATCCGTTAAAATAATGAACTTTATGGTAGTCTTTGCCTGAGGTTTCCTGTGTTGAAAGTCGTATCATTACCGGACGACTTGTTGTACTCATTAGTTCCACATCTGCAACAGCCACTCCGGACCAGATGCATTGTGTTCCCTGCGGACAACGGCTGTCTTCAGAAATCCCTTTGAAAGTTACATTCATCTGATATTCTTTCAGAAATTTGTTTTCCCCTTCTTTGAAATAAATAATGTTTTTATTTTCTATCGAAGTTTTTTCAGATTTTGTGGATGTCTGAGCAATATTTTTCTGAGAACTGCAGTTTACCAATAAGATAAGGGCAAATAGCAAGATTGCTTTTTCTTTCATATCTAAATTTATTATTTTTTTTTTAAAGTTATATAATATTAAAAATATCCAGCAAGACTACTAAAAACATAGCAATTCCTACAACCAGATTAAATCCTGTTCCGTAAAGAAATCCGATAAAAGCTCCTTTAGTAGATTTCCAGGCTTTGGTGAGGTCTTTACTGTCGTGCAGAAGTTCTCCAACAAAAACTCCGGCAAACATTCCTACCAGAAAACCAAGCGGAATCGGCAAAAACATTCCCACAATGGTTCCTATCACAGAACCGATACTTCCCCAACGTGTTCCGCCATATTTCCTGTTCGTCTTTGCCGGAATTACATAATTCAGAACTGCTGAAGCAAGGGTTAAAATTACAAATGCCCAGATATAAATGATGGAGAGATCCGAATCTGTCCCATATTTATAGATTAAGAGACCGGCAAGGCTTAGTACCAATCCCGGTAAAACCGGTAAAAAAGTTCCCAGAATTCCTAATATTAAAAGGATAATGCTGAATATTGTAATTAATGAGTGATCCATAAATGAAAAGTAAAATCAAGGTTGTTTCACAAAAAGCATGCTAGGGTTTCAAAATAGAATTTTAATAACAGAAAAATAGAAAATAATTTCTTTTGATAAAGTAATTTTCTGTCTAAAAAAGTAATGAGAATTGATGCCGTTTCATTATCTCCGAAATTATCCGGAGAAAATTTAAAATCTGCTGGTTTTCAATAAATAAAAATTAAAAAATCAACGCTTTTTCTGTGATCTTTTGGGAGCTGTTTTTACTCTTATTTTAAACCTTTTCTGAGATTTTGGTTTTTTATGCATATTTGTGAACGTTTGATAACTAAATTTAATCAATTTTTCAATTAAAATAAATACTTTTAACAAAAAATAAAATTAAATTTTGTTTATGTACATTAAAAATTTGAGCATAAAATCGGTTCTTATAATCCTGCTGAAGGTTGCAGGTTTTCTTATTGGAATTATTTTAATTTATGCACTGTTGGGGTATTTGCTGCCATTTATCGAAGTTTCGGAAAAAGAGGATGGCGAGGCTAAAGAAATTCCGATTTATATTTATACAAACGGAGTGCATACTGATATTGTGATGCCTGTAAAAAATGATATTCATGACTGGAGTTCCAAAATTCCTTTTTCGGATACCAAATCAGGAAAAACAGATTATCAGTTCGTTGGAATAGGATGGGGTGATAAAGGTTTTTATCTCGATACACCGACTTGGGCAGATCTGAAATTTTCAACAGCTGTCAAGGCAGCGTTCTGGATGAGCGAATCTGCAATGCATTGCTCTTTTTACCGTATCATGACAGAAGCTGATGATTGTAAAAAAATAATGATCAGCCATGATCAATATATGAAACTGGTTGACTTTGTGGATGCGAAATTTGATAAAGACGGTCTTGGAAATTATATTCTTATTCCTACTGATGCGGTTTACGGGGATAATGATGCCTTTTATGATGCTAAAGGCAGATACAGCTTTCTTAATACCTGCAACACCTGGGCAAATGATGCACTGAAAGCAGCCGGACAAAAAGCGGCATTCTGGACACCTTCTGATTACGGAATATTTTTACATTACCAATAAATGGTCTTAAAGTCATATTGTATTATCATATTTTCTTTCGTTCTTTTATCATGTACGAAAGATCAGCTTATTGAGGCACAGAAAAAATTAGATTTTAAAGATGGCGATATTATTGAGCTGAAAAAGCCTGCCATTGATTGGGTTAAAACAAAAAATAAAGCAAACAAGGCTTTAGAATTTGCCAAATCTAAAAAACTAAGTACTGAAATCTGTATTCTGATTGATATGAGCCTTCATTCAGGAGTAAAAAGATTTGTAGTATGGGATTTTAAAAATCAGAAAATACTCAATACTTATCTGGTGGGTCACGGCTGCGGAATCAACTCTTGGAGCAGAGACGAATCAAAAGACAAACCTGAATTCAGCAATGAAGATGGCAGTCATCTTTCTTCTTTAGGTAAATATAAGCTTTCGGGAAGAGGTTACAGCGATTGGGGAATTCATGTAAAATACCTGATGCATGGTATGGAGGATTCCAATACTAATGCGCTGAAAAGATTTATCGTTTTCCATTCCTGGGAACTAATGAGCGATGAAGAAGTTTTTCCAAACGGCTCACCGGAAGGATGGGGTTGTCCCACAGTTTCCAATAATGCCATGAAGGAAATTGATGCACTTCTGCAAAAACATGGCAAACCTATTCTGATGTGGATTTATCAGTAATTTTATACAAACAACAAAAGAGCCTCGATTTGCCGAGGCTCTAGCTGATGATAATGGTGTTATTTTTATAACTGTTTATAACTTCTCTGGATAAAATCTGTAAGCTCTTTACCTTTCAGCAAATTCTGCGATAGTTTTGCAAGATCCAAAGCGTATTTTATCTGATTATTTTTTTCTTCCACATTTTCATTCGCTAAAATTTTTGAAGCAAATTCACTATTGGAGTTTACCACCAGATTGTACATCTCGGGAAAACCTCCCATTCCGAACATTCCGCCGCCGCCTGTAGCCTGCATATCTTTCATTCTTCGCATAAACTCAGGCTGAGTAATGGTGAAAGGAGCATCTGTGCTGTCTAAATCTTCAAGCTGTACAGTAAATTTTTTATCGTTGATAGATTCTTCAACCGTTTTCTTTAAAGATTCTTTCTCTGTTTCATTGAGTTTTGAGATAGCAGGTTCATCTTTTTTGATTAAATTATTGATGTGATCTGCATCTACTCTTGCAAACTGAATTTTCTCTTTAGACGTTTCCAGTTTTTGAATAAGGTGAGGAACAATCGGTGAGTCTAATAGCAATACTTCGTAGCCTTTATCTTTAGCCGACTGAATGTAAGAATGCTGCTCGTCTGCGTTGGTTGCATATAAAATTACCAGATTGCCGTCTTTGTCGGTTTGGATAGGCTTGATTTTTTCTTCCAGTTCGTTCCAGAGGAAATATTTGCCTTCACTAGTAGGATATAATGCAAACTTGTCTGATTTTTCGAAGAATTTTTCTTCAGAAATCATTCCGTATTCAATAACGATCTTAATGTCATTCCATTTTTTCTCGTAATCTTCGCGGTTTTCATTGATTAATGAAGCCATCTTATCGGCAACTTTTTTGGTGATGTAAGAAGAAATTTTCTTTACCGCACCATCTGCCTGAAGATAAGAACGGGAAACATTCAACGGAATATCAGGAGAGTCGATCACTCCGCGAAGCAGCATTAAAAAGTCGGGAACAATACCCTTTACTTCATCCGTTACAAAAACCTGGTTTTGGTACAGCTGAATTTTGTCTTTTTCGATATTCAGGTTATTGCTAAGCTTAGGGAAATATAAAATACCTGTAAGATTGAAAGGATAATCTACATTGAGGTGAATATTAAACAAAGGCTCTTCAAACTGCATAGGATAAAGCTCATGATAAAATGCTTTGTAATCTTCGTCTTTCAGTTCACTTGGAGCTTTTGTCCAAGCCGGAGTAGGATTGTTGATTATATTATCAACGTCAACAGTTTCTGCAACCGCATCTTCTGCTGCGCCTTCAGGTAAAGGAAGGGTTTCTTTTTTTGTTCCGAATTTAATTGGAACAGGCATGAATTTGTTGTATTTTGTCAACAATTCACGGATTCTGAATTCTTCTAAAAATTCTGTAGAATCTTCAGCAATATGAAGGATGATTTCTGTTCCTCTGTCAGTTTTTGCAGTTGTTTCTTCTAAAGTAAACTCAGGACTTCCGTCACAAACCCAGTGAACAGCCAGTTCATCTTTGTAAGATTTAGAGATAATTTCTACTTTTTCTGCCACCATAAACGCAGAATAGAAACCAAGTCCGAAATGACCGATAATTCCTGAATCTTTAGCCGAATCTTTATATTTCTCCAAAAACTCTTCAGCTCCTGAAAAAGCTACCTGATTGATGTATTTTTCCACCTCTTCTCCGGTCATCCCGATTCCCTGATCAATGATGTGAAGTTTTTTGTTTTCTTTATCAATCTTCACTTCAATTTTAGGATTTCCGTACTCTACCTTTGCTTCACCAATTGAGGTTAAATGTTTTAATTTAAGAGTTGCATCTGTTGCATTGGAAATTAATTCTCTTAAAAATATTTCGTGATCGCTGTAAAGAAATTTTTTAATCAACGGAAAAATATTTTCCACTGAAACATTAATATTTCCTTTAGTCATAATTATTTGATTTTAAATTTTCTTATGATTCTCAAAAAAAATACCATGATTTCTAAACTGCCATTTTGACATAAGTAATAAAAAAATCACCCGAATTTTCAGGTGATTCATATATTTGATTGTAACAATTGATAATTAGTTGTGGTTTCCAATTTTCATTTTGGCGAGTTCACCTCTTGTAATGACTTTAGTATTAATCTCGTCAGTTTCAAAAAAATCTTTTAAAATAGAATTAATCTTTTCCATATCAAAAGGTTTACAGGAAAATACATCTATCGCAGCAAATTCTTTTTCGGGCCACGTATGAATGCTGATGTGGCTTTCTTCCAGCAGGATAAATCCTGTTGCACCAAATGGCTGAAACTGTTTGTATGCTTCCTGCACTTTTCCCAAATTTAACTCTGCAACAACCTTATTGAGAATGATTTTTATTTCTGGAACAAAAGATGACTTTTGAATATTACATCCGTAAATATCCCAAATCGTGTGATATCCGATGGTATGATAATCCGAAGTCATATTAATTGATGGATTTGCTTACCGGTGGTTCTACACTGATGCTGTCAGAAGATATTGAATCTTCGCCGTTGATCTGTGCTTCTTCAGATGCACGGGTAATTAAGTTGGCAAACTCATTCAGGTCATATAATTTAATCATAACCTCATATTGCTCTTCCATTTCAATCATTTCAGGCAGCTCTTCTCTCGGACCGTAATCCCACGAAATAGGGTTGATAAGTTCTTTCACTACATCAAAATTTCCTTCGAGCGGCATTCCGTAAAATTCAATTTTTTTATTAGGCAGCTTATGCGCAAAACTATTCTGATAAGAAGGACTTCCGTAGAACTCTTCTGTTTTCAGATATTCATTTTTGGTTGGATTAAGGAAATAGGCATTCTGGGTAAAATTATATTTTGTTTTGGTGTCATCTTCCAGAGTTATAAGATGTTCTCCTTTCCCCATTTCTACCCATACTACTTCTTTTGCAGGAACTTCCACTGTAAGGGTATCTACTTTTACAATGATTGAATGATCTGTGGGATTGTCAATGGCAAGATCTACACTTCCTTTTCCGCAAGAACATAGGGCAAAAGCTGCAAAAAGTATTAAGAATATATTTTTCATGTTATTAATTTTTAAATAATGTAATGTGACACAAATTCACAATTATTGGTGATAATTTCTTTGTTTTCTGCTCTGAAATTAATGGCAGATGGCTGGAAAGTATAGAAAACGCCTGCCTGATAATAGTAGTTTTCCCGATCCTTATCTAAAGGATAATATCGTTGATAAATCTTTTTCTGCTGTGCAAAATCACCCTCAGACTGAATGTTTTTGTGGACAATTCTTACATTTTCTCCCATTCTTCCGTAAACAGGTTTTTCCACATAATCTTTTCCTGCAAGAAATGATGCGTTGTCGTATGTCTCTGCAATAAAAGTATTGGGAAAATGCTGGGTAATGTAATTCAGAAACAATTTATTCTGCCATACAGCAGTGTATGGAGGATTAAGAATAATTGCCAGATCTTTTTCAATAATTTCTATCAACAGTTTTGCCAATTCGGGTTCTTCGTCAAACATCCAGTCCCAAGGAATCATTTTAAACCAGACATCTACGGGCTGAAACTCTCCGCCAATTTCAAAGAAAATACCTTCATCAGAAAATGTCACTTTTTCCAGATCAGTATAAAAAACATCGTATCCGGCTTTGTAAGCAGCGTTCAAAACTATGTCACAGTTGAGCCTGTCTTCTTTATGACCAAATGAAGATGCCAAAAGATAAGGCTTGTCGTAAGGAATGTTTTTCTTGAGATTTGAAAGGGTGGTTTCAAGATCACGTTCCAGCTTATTAAACTGTCCCATCGGAGATTTGATCTGTTCCAGCTGAAGCTTTTGCCACAAGATGGTTTCAGGGAGCGTAGAACAAGTATCTGCATTGAATTCGATAACTTTTGCATTTCTTTCATCAATCCCGCCATTGATGTCAAATCTTCCGTATAAAAGAGGATGTTTTTTTCTTTCCTCCCATGTTTTTTCAATAATTCCATGAAAAAACTGCGGAATATCCAATAGATGCAGATTTCTGTCCTGAATAATTTTATCAGTTGCTTTTTCAAAAACTGAGTAAGCTTCCTGTGTGATAAAAGTAAATTTGCTCACTTCAGAAGTATGAAGACCCAAGACTTCTTCAAACAGATAATCTTCATCTGCAAACCACTGCAGCTGAACTGGCATATCTTTTTTCCGGATCTTTTTTATTTCCTGAAATCTGTTATCCTCCATAAGATCTGAAAGATTTTCCTGCGCCGTATCCTCTTGAAGCTCTTCCCGGAGTAGTTATTCTGCGGGAGGTTGCTGTTTTTACCATATCATTTTTCAGACCGGTAGATTTGTTGTAGGCATCTGCGCTTTTGTAATAGCTGGAATTGGGAGTGGTGTTGGCAAGATTTCTGCTGAAAAATGCTGAAGCCAATGAGTACATCAAAACTCCTCTGAGTGCAGAGTGTGCGTGATTGCCGGACTGTGACTCGCTTTTCAGTTTTTGAAGAGACAGAGTGTCTGTTTTTCCGTTGAGATAATGTACGATTGCGGTAGATTTCGCTTTGTCATCAATGATTTTTTCATCAATAATTTTAAAATCATCACCTGGTTTTACTTCTTCAACCTCGGTAACTGTACCTTTTGATGATTCTTTAATTGTTACCGATTCCCCATCTTTAATTCTGGGACTCCCGTCTCCGCCGCAACTTTGTAAAGTGAGCAGGCTAAATGCCATTGCTGGGAAGAGAATATTTTTTTTTGAAAAAATACAAATAGTAAAAGAATTTTTCTTCATATTTGGAAATAAGTTTAAAATCAAATATAAATAATATTTTGAAACCAAAAATAAAAATTTTAGCTTTTTCAGTTTTTGTTGCAGGATTATGCTCAATTATTTACGAGTTACTCATCAGTGCTACGGCAACTTACTTCCTTGGTAACGGTGTCATGCAGTTTTCTATTCTCATTGGTGTTTACATGTTTTCGATGGGGATTGGGGCTTATTTATCAAAATTTTTTAAAGAAAAACCACTGGATTTTTTTGTTTTCATTGAGGTTGTATTGGGTTTAATAGGCGGAATTTCGGTTCCTCTTCTGTATTTTCTCTTTGTGAATGTAAGTCCCGGAGTTTTACAGGCTTTTTGTCTGGTGATCATGTTTTTTATCGGATTGATTACGGGAATGGAAGTTCCGCTTCTTACTTTTATGAATGAAAGTGAGGAGTATAAGGATAATCTTTCCAATTTTTTGTCGCTGGATTATATTGGAGGGCTGATTGCTACCCTTATTTTTCCTTTTCTTCTGCTTCCTTTTGTAGGACTGTTTTATTCGTCGCTTCTTTTTGGGATTGTGAATATTATATTGGGACTTTGGCTGAGTCAGAAGTTATTAAAAAAAAGAAACAAAACTTTTTATTTCGGAGTTTTCGTGTTGGCTTTTCTCATCGTAATGGTTGTTACAACGGGATCAATGCTGAAAGTTTGGGAAGAAAAAATATACAAAAGTCCGATTGTGGAAAATATTCAGACACCATATCAGAAAATTGTCATTACAAAAAACAATGATGATGTGAAACTTTTTTTGAATCGCTCAATACAATTCAGCTCTAAAGATGAATACCGTTATCATGAAATGCTGGTACACATTCCGTTACTGATTCACGATAATCCGAAAAATATTTTAATTCTTGGAGGCGGGGAAAATTTAGCCAGCAGAGAGGTTCTGAAACACCCGAGTGTGAAAAATATTGATGTGGTAGATATTGATCAGATGATGTTTAATTTGTCAAAAAAAAATAAATATCTTCTGAAGATAAATAATAAAGCTTCTCTGGATCCTAGAGTAAATCTTATTGCTGATGATGCTTTTACTTTTCTGAAAAACAATATTAAAGAATATGATGTTATCATTGCTGATTTGCCCGATCCTTCCGTTGATGCCATTGCAAAACTTTACAGTAAGCAGTTTTTTGGTCTTGCCAAAAGAAATTTGAAGGCAGACGGAGTTTTTGTAACGCAGTCCGGTGAAGTGTATTATTCTAACACGGCTTTCAGCTGTATTAAAAATACGGTGAATTCTATTTTTGATTATACCAAAACGTATCAGGTGTATGTGCCGTCTTTTGGATATTGGGGATATACTATTGCAAAAAATACTGAATTTAATGAAAAAAAACACCGGAAAATTCCTGAAAATCTGAAATTCCTTACCGAAAATGCTTTTATCAATTCATTTGAACTTCCTAAAGACATCAGTATTGTTTCCACAAAAATCAATACCATAGATAATCCTGTGGTTTTGGATTACTTCCTTGATGACTGGTACAAATGGAAGACAGATATGACGACCAACTGATGGCATAAAATTTTCTTTTCAATCAATCTATATACATTCAAAAAGCCAGTATGGAAATTATTACCGATAAAAATAGTATACTTTCAAATCCAGAAACAAAAGATTTTCTAGCAGATGCATTTTATCCAAAAGCTGACCATCAGTTACCGCTGCTCATTTTTGTTCATGGATATAAAGGCTACAAAGATTGGGGAGCATGGGATCTGATGGCTGAAAAATTTGCTGAAGCAGGTTTTTACTTTGTAAAATTTAATTTTTCGCACAACGGAACCACCGTTCAGAATCCCGAAAATTTTGAAGATCTTGAAGCCTTTGGTAACAATAATTATTCTAAAGAGCTTTTAGATTTAAGTTTTGTTTTAGATCATTTTACCAAAAAACCTCAGATAAATCCGGAGAAAATTATCCTTATAGGTCACAGTAGGGGTGGTGGAATTTCTTTAGTGAAAACTTCTGAAGACACGAGAATAAATGGTCTGATTACATTGGCAAGCGTTGATTCTCTTGCACGTTTCCCCAAAGATGAAGCACTCGAAAACTGGAAAAAAAATGGTGTGTATTACGTGGAAAACGGAAGAACAAAACAACAAATGCCTCATTATTATCAGTTTTTTGAAGATTACCAAACCAATGAGCTTCGCTTTGATGTGGAAAGGGCTGCCGAAACAGCAAAAGCACATTTTCTGATCATTCACGGAACAAAAGACGATAGTGTAAGTGTGAAAAATGCTGAACATCTCCGTTTTTTAAATCCTAATTCCGAACTTTTTTTAATTGAGAATGCCAATCACACTTTTGGAGCTTCAGAACCATGGGGAAGTACAGAGCTGCCTTCAGATCTTAATAAGGCTGTAGAAAAAGCAATTGAATTTATTAAAAATAAAATTGTGAATGAATAATCTTAGAACAATACATTACAAAAGGCTTTAGCGAAAATTGAAATGCTAAAGCCTTTTTAGTTTAATATTATTTCAGAAAATTTATCTTAAAAAGTTCTCGTTCAGCCATTTCAGCTTGTTGTAGCTTTTTAGAAACTTGGCTTTCAGATCCAGGTTTTTTTCACGGGCTTCCAATAATTTGTTTTCTCTTGAATTGATCAGGAATAATGAGCTTTCACCGTTGCTGAATCTAGTTTCTTCAGCGTTTAATAGCCGCTCATAGTTGCTGAGATTCTGTGTTGAAATATCAATTTGAGTAAAATAATTACTGACTTCGTTTCTATAAGTTTCAATTTTGGTATTGATTTCACGGAATTTCATCTGAGAATCCTGCTGGTTTTGTGAAATCTTTAGTTTGGCAATCTGATAATCGGCTCTTGCCTGCCTCATGAAAACCGGAATTTCCAACTTCAATCCGTATTGAAAGTTGTTATCAAAAAGAGGAAGATAATCCGGGCTATAATTTTCTTTATTAAAAAAATTGTAAGTAAAATCAATTTTAGGAAGAAAGCTTTGCCATTTCAGTCTTCGTTCACTTTCTAAAATATTTTGTTTCTGAAAATAATATTCCAATGACGCATGATTTTCCAGCTGTCTGGATTTTACATTTTCCACAAGAAGTTCATAATCACTGTACCCTGAATGTTCATCCAGACTGGATGACGGAAAAATAAGTTGCGAAATTTCATAGAATTCCTGATTTTCTTTCCAAAGAAACATCTGCAAATCCTGCGTACTTTTTACAAAGTTTAAAAAAGCATCCCTTTCCTGAAGTTCAAAACTTTGCAGCTGTGAGGCGGCTTCTACAGTATCAATTGCAGGTCTTTCACCAAATTCGTATGTTTTTTTTGTTAATTCCAGACGTTTTTTGTTGATCTGAACGGCAGATTTTTGGAGCTTATATATTTCATAATTTTTCACCCATTCCCAAAAGGTATTTTCCGCATCTAAAAGAAGTTCGTTGGTGAGTACAGTCTGTTCCGCTTCTGTCATTCTCAATCCGAATTTTGCCTGATCCAGCATGGCTCTTCTTCGATCGTACAAAAGATTTTTAGCTAATGGAACTGTAATTCCGAATTGGTATAATCCACCCGGCGTTTCGCTGCTGTTGAGCTTTTCGCCTTCCAGATAATTGTAGCTCCCAGTAATATCAATTCCATACCATGTAGGAATCCCAAGTTCAATATTTCTTTGGGTATAATATTTTTTACCGTCAATATTTTTCTCCCCAAGCTTTCCGGCAATTACAGGATCGAAATTTCCTCTTGCCTTGGTAATTTCTTCGTTGGCAATCCTGTTCTGAAGCTGATACTTGAAAGCCATCGGATGATAATTTTTAACAATATTCATAAATTCCTGGTGCGAGAGTTTCAGAGAATCCTGCGCAAAAGAGAACTGGATAGAAAACAGAATTAGAAAAGCTGAAAATATATTATTTACTTTTTTCATTTCCTGTAGATTTATCAGTTGTGTTCACTTCGTAATAATCAGGCGGGAATCCGTTGATGTTTCGCCATAATTCGTACCAGATCGGGACATCATTCAAAATAGCAATTCCCTGAACACCGGTTCCCATTTTAATTTTTGGCGGCCATTGTTTTTCATTTTTATCCTGAATGACTAATGCTTTAAATAAGCCATTGGCACTGATATTACTTTCAACGGCAATCACTTTTCCAGCAAAAGTACCATAGCTTGAGTTGGGCCATCCGGAGAAAACAATTGCCGGAAAACCATCGAAAATAAACATTACACGCTGTCCTTCTTTGATCAAAGGCAAATCAACGGGTTTAATATAAATCTCCACTGCATAATCTACATTTTCGGGAACAATGACTCCTATACTTTCACCGTCTTTCAGGATTTCTCCGATTCCTGCTTTATTGATCTGTACAACCTGACCGTCCTGCGAAGCAATCACGAAATACAAACCTTGTCTGGCTCTGTAATTGGCAACCTGATTCTCAAGTTTAGCAATATCACCGTCACTTCCTTCAATTTGTCCCATACTCTGGAATCTGTCGCCTTCTGTTTTGCTTAGTTTTTCATTATAGTCCTGTATAGTAGCATTCTGCTCAATGCTCACGTTTACAATTTCCTGTCGTGTTTGAGCCAGTTTGTTTTCAATAGATGTTTTTTTTGCCAATGAATTTTGATAAGAAACACTTCTTTGCTGAAATTGTGTAAGTGATACCAAACCTTCATCATACATTTTTTTCTGTCTTTCAAACTGATCTTCCGACATGCGAAGTTCATTTTTTGCTGCCTGTAGTTCTGCTTCTTCGCCTTCCAATTTATTATTCAGCTGGCTTATTTTTACTTTCAGCTGGCTAAGTTTCAGATCTCTTGCAGAGTTCAGTGCTTCAATCTGGTTGTTTGTAGTTCCTACTTTGGCTTCGTAATAATCTCTTACACCTTTTTTAGCTTCCACTTGTTGCTCTGTTCGTTTTACCAAGAGAGGATCCAGATAATCTTCCTTTACTTCAGAAAGCTGGAGGATTGTGTCTCCTTTTTTTACATAATCTCCGCTTTTTACATACCATTTGATGATTCTTCCCGGAATCGGTGAGTTTAGTTGTTGCGGACGCTGCTCTTGGTAGAGCGTTGTTACATTTCCTTTAACTTTGATATTTTGTGTCCATGGTAGAAATAAAACGATAATACCACCAAGAAAGATAAAAAGAAACCATCTTTTTACCCGTGACTCTTTATTGATAAGGTATATTTTGTCGACTGATTGCAGTTTCATTATTTTAATGTTTATTAAATAAAATTTTCACCGTTCCTTCTTCTATATGAAGATGCTGATCGGCATCATTAATGAGGCTTTCATCTTGCGAAACAATAATGACGGTAGTTGTTTCCTTCAGTTTTAAAAGATATTGTCTCATTTTTGTTTTAAATTCATCGTTCATTCCGTCTAAAGGATCTTCCAGAATTAATAATCTTCTTGCGCCCACCATTGCTCTCAGAAGCAGAATTTTCTTTTTGGAACTGAACGAAATTTCAGTATCGGTTTCGCTGATGTCGGTAAAAAAGCCGTTGCTGAACTGGCTAGAGAAGTTTTCAATTCCTATTTTTTCAGAAATGTCTAAAATTTCTTCAGCAGAAGTTTCGTTGTGGCCAAGAATGATATTTTCGTACACAGTCCCTTTAATAATCGTCATATCCTCCAGATACATTCCGATTTGGTTTCTTAGGGAGATTCTATCAATATTCCTGATTGGAATTTTATCAAACAAGATAGTTCCGAAGCTTGGTTCGTAGAACCCGGTCATCATATTGAGTAGGAGCGATTTTCCAGAACCCAATTCTCCTGTAACAATATTAATAGTGTTTTCGGAGATTTTAAAATTAATATTTTCTAAAATTTTCTGGTAATCATTGAATGCAAAATTCACCTCTCGAAATTCAATCTCAAAACCTGTATTTTCTTCTTCAAAATTGATGGCTCCCATAGTTTCTTCCGGCAAGTCGGTTACTTTGTGAAGTTTTGCCAGTGAGGCAATTACGTCATAATAACTTTCTAGGCTGATAATAAGCTTTTCAACAGCCATCATAATACTCAAAACTACAATTTCTGTTGCAATGAAAGCACCAATATTCAGCTGTTGGTTAACTAAAAGATAGGTTCCTATAGCAAGCATTACCAATGTAATGACAACTTTAAAAGCAATAATTGTTTTGTACTGGAAAACTAAAACTTTGAAATGTGTTGTACGGTCATTCAGGTATTTTACCACTCTTTCGTCGGTTCCTGCAAGGTGTATTTCTGTTTTAGAATTTAGTTTAAAAGTCTTGATAGACGCTGCAATATCTTCTATCCAAGAGGCAACTTCGTATTTTTTATCACTTTCTTCGATGCTGGATTTAATCCCGCTTTCCATTGTATACCTGAATATTACAATCACACAAATGACAACCAGTGCGCCAAAAACCAAAAACCACGGATGGTAGAAAGACAATAGTAAAATTCCGAAGAAAATCTGAATCAGTGCCGTCGGGATTTCAAGTAATATTTTAGAGATTCCTTTCTGAAGATTTTGGGTATCAAAAAAACGGTTGACCAGCTCAGGAAGATAATATTTTCTTGTTGCAGAAAGATTTATTTTCGGTAGCTTCTCTGCAAAGGCAATGGAAAATTCAACAAAAATCTTTTGCTGAATTTTTTCTATAATCTGCATTACTTTTAGCCTGAAATATCCTACAAGCCAAGTTCCCAAAACTACAAATCCTATCAGAATATAGATAGAAGTTGCCATAGTAGCGCCCATTACAAAACTCACAATTGATTGAATCCCAAGCGGAACGCTAAGATGCACTAAACCGTTCAGAATAGCGTAGAAATAAATATTTGTAACATCTTTCTTCTCTTTCGTGACATATTTGAAAAGATTGTGACCGTGTTGTTTAGGAGAAGTTTCCATTGTTCAATATTATTTAATCAAATTAAAGGTGATGAATCTTAGATAGTTGAGAACATATCGCTTATGATCTATTCTGTCAATATGATTATCGGTAAGTTTAGGAAGGTGTTCACTGAAAAACTGTTGGTCATGAGCCGTTTCCAGCAGTGTGCTTGCAAAAGATTTAGGAAACTGGAAATCTGGTTTTGCCTGAATGATCACTTCACCCAAAAAACTGCAAAGACTTTTCAGCGGACTGAAAACCATTTCCTGATTGATTTCGTCTACATCTTTTACAAGGTAAGATTTGCTGCTTTCTGAAATTACAATACTGTGAAGTTTGTTGAGGTCGTAATCTTCAATTTTATCATCAGTTTGATTGTTATGAGTAATAATTTCAAGTATTTTTTCAATTCTTTGGTAGGGTTCTTTTATTTCTTGCAGTTTGATGTTAGAAATAAATTCTATATAAGACCAATACCAGTTGAGAATATAAGTCAGGAGTTTATGCTTAGAAGAAAAATACCTGTAAACAGTAGCTTCTGTCGAGCTAATTTTTTGAGCCAGTTTTTTAAATGTGAAACTTTCGAAACCTGTTTCATAGATCAGTTCGATAGAGTATTTTACAATGGCTTTCCCAATTTCACTTTTTTCGGGATCTTTTAAATATAAATTTTCGTTGACTTTGAATTTAACCTGAAATTCCATTTTCCAATTTTATGATACAAATATATAACTATTGGTAATTGTAGCAAAACTAATATTTGTTAATATTTTGTAATTATTGATAATAGTATTGCTATTATTGTTTATTATTTGAATTCACTAAAATGTAGATTAGCCATCTATAACTTTCATCGGATAAAGTTTTGATAAGAATTGCTGTTTTCAGACCCGAAAAACATTAATAAAGTTATAAATTTGCCGCACTCAATATTATGATCAATCAAGCATGGAATTATTAGTAGCCACACATAACATTCACAAAAAGGAAGAAATTCAGCAGATTCTGGAAGATAGGTTTTTGGTTAAAAGCCTTACAGATTACAATATCCATGAAGAAATTGTAGAAGATGGTAATTCTTTTCATGCCAACGCATTAATAAAAGCAAAGTACTGCTTCGATAAAACAGGAATCCCAAGTTTGGGAGATGACAGTGGTTTGGCTGTAGAAGCTTTAGACGGAAGACCGGGAATTTTTTCTGCCCGCTATGCAGGAGATCATGATTTTGCCAAAAATATTGGAAAAGTTTTGAGAGAAATGGATGGTGTTGATAACAGGAAAGCTTTTTTCATTACCGTTCTTTGCTATTATGACGAAAACGGAGCAAGATATTTTGAAGGAAGGGTTTATGGAAATCTTTTAAATGAAAATAAAGGTTTTAAGGGATTCGGATATGATCCGATTTTTGTTCCGGAAGGATATGAAAAGACTTTTGCCGAGATGAATCCTGAAGATAAAAACAAAATCAGCCACAGAAAAAAAGCGCTGGATTTATTTCTGGAATTTTTGAATAAATAGAATAGATTAGCAAAAACTTTGTAGTGTTTTGAAAGCTGTTGTTTTTTTATTGATTTAAACAATCATAATTTCAGGCTAATTTTCAACCTCAACCATTTATCGTACATTTGCCTTCAATAATTTTTTTGATTTGAGTACTTATTTAACGATATTAGGCTTTAATTCTGCTATTCCGACGATTAATACATCACCAACATCACAGCTTCTGGAAATGGAAGAACGCTGTTTTCTGATTGATTGTGGAGAAGGAACACAGGTACAGCTTAGAAAAGCCAAAGCAAGATTTTCGAAGATTAATCATATTTTTATTTCGCATCTTCACGGCGACCATTGTTTTGGTTTGCCAGGATTGATCGCATCTTTCAGACTTTTGGGAAGAGAAAATCCGCTTCATGTGTACGGACCAAAAGGAATAAAAAAAATGCTGGAAACAATATTTACCATCACTGAAACCCATC
Source organism: Chryseobacterium echinoideorum (assembly GCF_007474535.1). Taxonomy (GTDB): domain Bacteria; phylum Bacteroidota; class Bacteroidia; order Flavobacteriales; family Weeksellaceae; genus Chryseobacterium; species Chryseobacterium echinoideorum. Next base: position 539,805 of record NZ_VKNW01000001.1, read on the forward strand.
GTGGCTTCGAAGTGATTTATCATGAGCTGGATAAAGATTATTCGGAAAAAATTTACGAAGATAATAGGGTAGAAGTTTACACCATTCCGCTGAACCACAGAATTTACTGCAACGGATATTTGTTCAGAGAAAAGCCTAAAGAAAGACACATTAATATGGAAGAAGTCTCTAAATACAGTGAAATTGAGACTTGCGATTATCATCATCTGAAAGCCGGAAAAGATTTTGTGCTGAGTGACGGATATGTTCTGAAAAATGAAATTCTGACAACAGATCCTGCACTACCGGTTTCTTATGCATTTTGCAGCGACACCAGATATTTAGAATCTGTTGTTCCTATTATCAAAAATGTCAGTGTTCTTTACCATGAGTCTACATTTCTTCATGATTTGAAAGAGATGGCAGATTACACAGGTCATGCTACTGCGTTGGAAGCGGCTACGATTGCCAAAAAAGCTGAGGTTGGAAAGTTGATTTTAGGTCACTTCTCTAATCGTTACGGTGACTTAACGGTTTTTACTGATGAAGCGAGAAATGTTTTCCCTAATACGTATCTTCCTAAAGCACTGGAGTGTGTGAAAATTTGATATGGAAATGAATTTTTCAGAATTAAAAGATTTTCTGAACGAAAAGGCAGACTTTTACAACAATCTGGAGTTTATTCAGGATGATCCTGTACAGATTCCGCATCGTTTCAGTTTGAAACAGGATGTAGAAATTGCAGGTTTTCTGGCTGCAACTATAGCTTGGGGAAACAGAAAGTCTATTATAAGATCTGCCGAAAAAATGCTGGATATTATGGGGAATTCTCCTTATGATTTTGTGAGGAATCATACAGAAAGTGATTTGATCTTTTTACAGGATAAAAATATTCACAGAACTTTCAACGGTGAGGATTTTATTTACTTCATCCGTCAGTTTCAAAAAATTTACAGTGAAAATGAAAGCCTTGAAGATTTATTTTTAATTAATAATAACGAAACCAATTTTCAGCATTCCATAGAGCGGTTTCGGCAGAAATTTTTGGGAACAGAAAAACACAGAACGCATAAACATGTAAGTTCACCCTATAAAAATTCTTCTTCCAAACGAATCATGATGTTTCTCAGATGGATGATAAGGAAAGATAACCGGGGAGTAGATTTCGGAATCTGGCAAAAAATAGATCAACGGTTTTTGTCTATTCCTTTAGATGTTCATACAGGAAATATTTCCAGAAAGTTGGGGCTGATTTCCAGAACTCAAAATGACTGGAAAACAGTAGAGGAACTTGATGTAATTGTAAGAAAGCTGGATGATAAAGATCCTTCCAAATATGATTTTGCGCTTTTTGGACTTGGAGTGACTAAAGATTTATTATAAAACAAAAAATGAATTGAACTGATGAAAAAGTCATACGAGAAAATAGAATTTCTGGAAAAAATAGCCAACGGAATTACCTGGTGGATTGGTTCTATACCTTCTTTAATTGCCCATACTCTGTTTTTTATCATATCGTTTTTACTGCCCATACTCAATATAGTTGAGTTTGATAAAATGCTTCTGATTCTTACTACAGTGGTTTCTTTGGAAGCTATTTATCTTGCCATTTTTATCCAGATGTCAGTAAATAAAAGCCATGAGAAGATTGAAGATATTCAGGAAGACATTGAAGACATTCAGGAGGATATTGAGGAGATAAGCGAAGATATCGAAGAAATCAGTGAGGATATTGAGGGGATCAACGAGGATATTGAAGATATTCAGGAAGATATTGAAGAGATTAACGAAGAAGAAGAGGAGGACGACCACAACGAACGAGCAAAAAACGTAATCCTGAAAAGCAATGTTAGCAGTAATAAAAACGAAATTAAATTTCTGAAAGATAAAATTACAGAACTTCAGAATAAAATTGACGAGCTGAAAAAAGATTAATTTTATTTTTTTTCTTCACTATCTATAGCAAGTCAGTTGTTACAGATATTAAATTCTGACTTTCAGATTATTAAATATTTTTTTATCTAAATTAAATGAATTTTTATTGAGAAATTTTCAAAATATAGGATATTCAATTAAAGTTTGATTCAATTAAAACTTATTTATCAATAATTGAAAAATATGTTAATTCATTAAAAATTGGTATTTTTGGACAAACAATTCCAAAATGTTAAATTATAGATTAAAAAATTACTTTAAATTAAGTTTTTTTCTACTTTTTCTTATTGGGTTCAAATCTTATGCCCAGAAAAGATCAATTCATGATAAGAAGGTAAATCCTTCTGCTGCAAAAGCAGGTGATTTAATAGATGTAAATACTGCGTCCTATCCTCAAAGTGCTTTTACCCCTACTCAATTAGTCACCAATGTACTTGTAGGATCTGGCTCCAGTTGTGGTGCTCCCAATATTTCAAATGTTACCGTTTCTCCTAATCATCCAGTCACTATGAATGACAGGTTTTGGGGATATTTTAATAAAACTACATCTGGTTTTCCTTTTCAGCAAGGAATCGTTCTGACAACAGGTTTTGCCAGAAAAGCGGGAAACAATCCTGAGGCAAGTGTTTTAAATGACGGCAATGGAGGAGGAAGTGATGCGGATCTTATTGCGGCTATCGGAGCTACGACTACGATTAATAATGCTGCCATTTTAGAGTTCGACTTTATTCCTTCCAGTACACAGATGAAGTTTAACTATATTTTTGCTTCTGAAGAATATACAGGTTCGTTTCCATGTCCTCCAACGCAGTATGATGATGCTTTTGCCTTATTGCTAAAGCCAAATACACCAGGTTCCACTTACACCAATCTGGCTGTTTTACCAGGTGGAGCAGGACCTGTTTCGGTAACAAATATTTTACCGGCAAGTTTTTCTTGCGGCCCCATTAATGGAAACTATTTCGGCTCTCTATCTCCTAATGCAACCAACTACAATGGGATTACTGCTCCTCTTACAGCACAAGCAACGGTGATACCGGGACAGTCATATCATATAAAGATGGTTGTTGCAGATGCAAGAGATTCAATATACGGTTCTGCTGTTTTTTTAGAGGCAGGATCTTTTGATATAGGAATAAGTATTGTAGATAGTGCGGGAAATCCTTTGCCTGAAACAATCAATGTTTGCGATAATGCACCCCAGGTTTTAACGGCGCTTACCTCTGCGGTTCCGGGAACTACATATCAATGGCTCAGAAACGATGTTCCGATTACTGGAGCTACAAGTGTATCTTATACAGCAACATTACCTGGAGTTTATAAAGTTCAGGTATCATTACCGGGATCTACATGTCCTGTAGAAGCAAAAATTACCATTGTTGGAGGTACTTCGCCGGCTGCACAAAATGCAACATTAAAACTTTGTGCAACTCCTGCCGTAAGTAGTTTTAATTTGAATGACGCAAAGCCGCTAATCAGTACAGCAAGTGGTGCATTATTCCGTTTTTATACCAATCAGGCAGATGCGCAGCTTCAGAACAATAATTTTATTTCGGATGCTGCTTTATCCTTGTATAATGGAAGCGATGGTCAGGTTCTGCACGTAGTTGTTTCTGATGGAGGTTTTTGCAGTAGATTGGTTACCTTGACATTAAGGAAAGAAGATACTCCGGTTGCGCAGCTTGTAAGTACAAAACTCAGCATCTGTGCAGGAGAATCTGCAACACTCACTGCATCTGGAGGAGTTACTTATCAATGGGATGGCTTTTCAGGAACAGGAGCTGTAAGAACAGTTTCTCCAACACAAACTACAACATATACTGTGTATGCAGTCGGAGCTCAGGGTTGTAAGTCTTTACAGCCTGCCGTAATTACTGTAGAAGTTGTGCCTGCAATTAAATCAAATTTAACAGGCGGATATATTTGTGAAGGCGATAGAACCACTTTAGATGCAGGTGCAGGACCGGGTTATTCTTATACCTGGAGTAACGGAGCAACAGGTCAGACGCTTGTTGCTGATAGCCCTGGATTATATTTTGTAGACATCACCAATGGAGTATGTACAAAAAGATTTACCACAGAAGTAAAACAGGCTACAATTCCGGAAATTGTAAACGTGGATTACAATCAAAATGGTTCTTTAATTATTACAGCTTCCAATATCGGTGGCGGAGTTTTAGAATATTCTGCAGATAATGGAGTTACATGGCAAAGTTCAAATTTATTTAATAACATTCCAAATAATACAATTATCTATATAAGGGTTAGAGTAAAAAACACGAGCTGTGTAGGTTATCTTGAATATTTTACCTTTATCATGCAAAATGTGATTACGCCTAACGGAGATAATGTAAATGATAAAATTGATTTCAGAGGAATCAGTAATTACAATAACTTTCAGGTAATTGTTTCAGACCGTTACGGCAGAGAAGTTTACAAAGCTGATAAAACAAGACCTTTTTGGGACGGATATTTCCAGGGGAAAAAATTGCCTACTGCATCATATTGGTATCAGATTACATTTGAAGATCCTGCCAGTAAGCAGCTTACAGTAAAAACAGGTTGGATTTTACTTAAAAATATAGAATAGCCTTATAATTAATAATTGAAAGACCGATATTTTCGGTCTTTTTTTGTGATCATCATTTCAGATAATTTATAATCGGACATTATAATTGCGATAATGTAATTGATTTTCAACTAAATTTTAATTAAAAAAATAGTATTTTTGTTCAAAATAGCTAAAATGTTAAATAACATATTTAAAAATATACTCTATATTTTCGTTTTTTTGCTAATTGGTAATCAAGCTTTTCTTTCACAGCAGCGTTCAGGTAAGCAGTTGAGTAAAGCTTCCAGTCAAACGATGAAAGCAGGAGCATTTATTGATGTGAATGCTGCCGGTTATGTAGAGTCTTCATATAGTGTTTCTCAACTTGTGAAAGATGTTTTAATAGCTGGTGGTTCTACCTGTTCTACTGCAAATGTTTCTAATGTAGTTGTTTCTCCCAACCTGTCGGCAAGCAGTCAAAATAGAAGTTGGGGTTTTTTTAACAAAGGAACTACCAATTTTCCTTTTGCTAAAGGAATTGTTCTTACCACAGGACATGCAAGAAAAGCAGGTAATACATTTCAGGCAGCACAGCTGGGTGACGCATTAGGAACGCAGGGAGATATAGATCTTGCTACAGCATTAAATATTCCGAATAATATGCTGGAAGATGCAACTTATATAGAATTTGATTTTGTACCTACTTCCACAGAAGTAAGTTTCAGATATTTATTTGCTTCAGAAGAATATGACAGTAATTTTCCATGTCAGTTTGTTGATGGTTTTGCTTTATTGTTAAAAAAAGTAGGTGATCCCAGTTACACCAATTTGGCAGTTTTACCGGGCGGTGCAGGTCCTGTAAGTGTACAGAATATTCGTCCGGCGACACAATTTAGCGGAGCGCCTCTTACCTGTGGAGCTTTGAATGCTGCCTATTTTGGAGGATATAATAATGCCGCTATTGAAACGAATTTTAATGGTCGTACCGTTCCCTTAACTGCGAAAGCAACAGTAATACCTGGTGAGACTTATCATTTTAAGATGGTTTTGGCAGATTATGATGATTCTACGTATGATTCCGGTGTTTTCTTGGAGGCAGGATCTTTTGATATTGGGGTGAAAATTTTGGACCCTGCAGGCGTACAACTTCCTGCATCTATCAATGTCTGCGACAATGCACCAACAACATTTACTGCTTCAACGCAGATTGCGGGGGCAACTTATCAGTGGTTTTTAGGTCCGAATGCAATTACAGGAGCAACCAATGCTTCTTATACAGCTACCCAGCCCGGAGTTTATAAAGTTGAAGTAACGATTCCTGGAAACTCATGTCCCGGAACAGCTACTATAACAGTAGTTGGAGGTACATCTCCTACGGTTCAGAATGCTACACTTACGAGCTGTTATGCATCGGGAAATGTAAATTTTAATCTTACTGCTGCTCAAACAGCTATAAGCACAACCCCCGGAGTAACATTTTCATATTATCTGAATCAATCTGATGCAAACGCAGGAAATACGAATACCATTAATTCGCCTACTACTTTTTCAAGTGCAGGCGGTCAGACGATTTATGTCTTGGTTAAAAATGGCTTTTGTTCGCGTGTTGCTCAGCTTCAGCTGATTAAAGCTCCTGAAATTATTGCAAATATTGCCACACCTGCAGCTTTAACGTGTGCTAATGCTCAGGTTACTCTTGATGCTTCGGGATCTGTTTTTCCTGCTAATTCAACATTTTTATGGACTGCAGCAGGAGGGGGAAATATTGTTTCCGGAGCAGATACACTAAATCCTGTAGTAAATTCTGCGGGAACGTATACATTAACAATTTCAAACACTTATCAGCCAGGAAATGTAGGTTGTACAGGTACGGGTACAGTAACGGTAGTTGGAGACAGTACACCACCACAAACTGGTTTGACAGCGAGTAAAATATTGATCTGCGAAGGAGAATCTGTAACCCTTACTGCAACAGGAGGAGTTACCTATAATTGGACAACACTTCCGGGTACAGGAAATACACAAACGGTAACACCAGCCACAACCACTACTTACAGTGTAACAGCTATAGGAGCAAATGGCTGTGTCTCTACTGCACCTGCAACCATTACAATCGAAGTATCACAGCCAATTACAGTACAAAATGCAACAATTTTAAAATGCTACCAACAAGGAAATATTACTTATGACTTAACATCTGCACAAAGTAATATCACCACTTCCGCAACGGCAACTTTTGCGTATTATTTAAATCAGTCGGATGCGAACGCTGGTAATGCCAATACAATCGGAAATACTACTAATTTTCAAAGTGCAGGAAATCAGACAATCTACGTGCTAGTTAAAAATGGCGGTTGCAGCTATGTGGTTACTTTACAGCTATTGACAACACAACCTACCAATTTATCTATTGCAGCACCACAAACAATAACATGTACTCTTCCTCAGGTCACACTGGATGCATCCTCCTCTACGATACCAACAGGGTCTACAATTCAGTGGACAACAACAGGTGGAAATATTGTTTCAGGAGCAAATTCTTTGAATCCGGTAGTGAATGCAGGAGGTACTTATACTTTAACAGTATCAAATATTTCAGCTCCATCTGGCTTAAACTGTACGTTTACAGCAACAGTTACTGTGGTTGAGAATAAAACGCTTCCGGTTGCAAATGTAGGAGCATCTGTTCCGCAAATTTGTCCCGGAGAATCAGTAACACTTACGGCTACTGGCGGAGTTTCTTACGTATGGTCAAATTTAACGGGAACAGGGAATACCCAGGTTGTCTCACCTGCGACAACTACAACTTACACTGTTACAGCAATTGGTGCTAATGGATGTGTATCTGCTAATCCTGCCACTGTTACAGTAATTGTAGGACCTCCTACTGCAATTGTTGCAGCATCAAAATCAAAAATATGTGCAGGTGAATCTGTTACATTAACGGCAAGTGGCGGTTTTACTTATAACTGGGTAGGATTGACAGGAACTGGTAACACACAGATTGTTTCGCCAACAACAACCACAACTTATGAGGTTTTTGCTTTGGGTGGAAATGGATGTGTTTCTAATACTCCTGCAACGATAACTATTGAAGTGGTTCCGGCAATTGTCTCAACTTTAGAAGATGTATATGTTTGTGAAGGAGATGAAGGAACTTTAGATGCGGGATCAGGACCAGGCTATACTTATGTGTGGAGTACAGGACAGACCACTCAGACTATTACAACGAACGTACCCGGTTCTTATTCTGTAACAATCAGCAACGGAACTTGTTCAAGACTTTTTACGGCACAAATTATTAATCCTGATCTGCCTCAATTTAGCAATATCGTATATAAGGAAGGAGTATTAACTCTCACTACAACCAATCCTGCCGGCGGAGTTTTAGAATACTCAATTGACGGCGGAGTTACATGGCAGCCATCAAATGTTTTTTATAATGTGATGAAGAATATCAATTATAATATTCAGGTAAGAGTTCAGGGAGCTAAATGCAGTACTACAATAGAGTTTTTTACTTTTGTCATCAGTAATGCGATTACTCCGAATAGTGATGGAATAAATGATTATATTGACTTTAGCGGGATAAGTGGTTACAAAAACTTTGCAGCATCTATTTTTGATAGATATGGAGCAGAACTTTTCAAAGCAGATAAATCAAACACAAGATGGAATGGTTCTCTGAAAGGAATTAATCTTCCAACGGCGACGTACTGGTATAGGGTACAATGGGAAAATCCTGCAAGTAAAAAACTTGAGCTAAAATCCGGATGGATTTTATTGAAAAATAGAAATTAATAAAAAGAAAGAGTTATTCATATCGAATAACTCTTTTTTCTTATAAAAAATATAGATATTGATGATGTTTTATCAAAAAATAATTAAATTTGATGAAACAATATTATTATGAGGAGAATTTTACTAATTTTTTCATTATTACTGATAACAACAAGTCACTACTATTCTCAAACTCCTGAGTCCAGGAAACCGCAGAAGAAAACCCTTTCTGCTATGTCAAAAAAAGCAGGGGTGTTTATTGATGTCAATGCACCGGGATATCCAGAAACAGTGTTTTCACCGTTACAACTTGTGAAAGATGTTTTAATATCATCCGGAACAAATACGTGTTTAGTTCCCAATGTTTCCAACGTAACTGTAACTCCTAATTTGCCTGTTACCAACAACAACCGGTCTTGGGGATATTTTCACAGAGGAACTACCAATTTCCCTTTTAAGGATGGAATTATTCTGTCTACAGGTTTTGCTAGAAATGCCGGAAACACAGGAGCAACCGGAACATTGAGTGATAATAATACTGGTGGAACGGATTCTGATCTTGCAGCAGTAATCGGTGTTTCTGGTACCCTTACTAATGCTGCTGTGCTTGAGTTTGATTTTGTGCCTACAACTTCACAGATTAAATTTAATTATTTATTAGCGTCAGAAGAATATACTGGTTCTTTCCCATGTAATTATGCGGATGCTTTTGCATTATTGCTAAGACCGGTAAGTGGAGGGCCTTATGTAAATATGGCTGTTCTTCCTGGAGGAGCAGGTCCTGTAAGTGTTACCAATATACGTCCTGAAATTTCAGGATCTTGTGGAGCTGCGAACCCAACCTATTTTGGAGGCTATAATACGGCTAATATTGAAACCAATTTTTACGGAAGAACAGTGCCGCTTACAGCTACTGCAACAGTAGTACCGGGTCAGGCTTATCATTTTAAAATGGTTGTTGCTGATTTTGGACCCTATGGTGCAGATACCTCGTATGATACAGCAGTATTTCTAGAGGGTGGCTCATTCAACATAGGAGTAGAATTATTAGATAATACAGGGGCGACCTTACCAAGTGAAATCAATGTTTGTGATAAAGTTCCAACTGTTTTAACGGCCTCTGTAAATGACCCGATCATGACTTTTCAGTGGTTTTACGGAACCACTCCTATTCCTGGAGCTACTACCAATACAATTACAGCAATAGAACCAGGGGTTTATACTGTTGAAGTGAGTGTTCCTGGAAATCCTTGTCCCGGAAAAGCTTCTATTACAATTAATGGAGGCACTACTCCTCTCGGGCAGAATGCAACATATCTTCTGTGCAGCACTCCCGATATTACAACATTTGATTTAAACGGAGCAAAACCGCTCATGAGTCCGACACCTAATGCTACTTTTCATTTTTATGAAAACTTAGCTGATGCTCAGGCAAAAAATGATGCTTTCATTACCAATGTAGCCAATTATAATGGAGCCGACGGACAGATTTTATATGTTGTGATTTCAGATGGAGGGTTCTGTAGTGTTCTCGTAGAGCTTACTTTACATCGTGAAGTTACTCCTGTTGCGGGATTAATTCCAGACAGAATTAGAGTGTGTGCTGGAGAATCAGTTACACTTACAGCATCAGGCGGAGTGACTTATGAATGGGTAAATTTTAATGGAAGTGGTGATACCCAAACAGTTCCTGTTTATCAGACAACTACATTTGAAGTGTACGCAATCGGAACAAAAGGATGTAAATCCTTACAACCTGCCAGATTTACAGTAGAAGTAATTCCTGCAGTAAGTACTACTTTGCAAGATGTCGAGATGTGTATAGGCGACAGTTTAGTGTTAGATGCAGGAGCCGGAGATAATTACTCTTACTTATGGAGTACAGGAGCTACTACACAGACGATTACGGTTACAGAACTAGGTATTTATAAAGTTATTATAAAAAATGGAATTTGCGAAAATGAGTTCACTGTTAAGGTTCACGGAGCAGCTTCTCCTTATATCACTAATCTGAACTACGAAAATAATACCCTTACTGTAACTGCGGCAAACCCTATGATAAATAATATCTCAGTAGATCTGGAATATTCTTTGGATGGAGTTTTGTGGCAGGATTCTAATGTCTTTACAGGCCTTTTAGATAATACAAATTATACGGTAAGAGTTCGTTCTAAAGGTACAAGCTGTGCCGGAAGCATAGAGTTCTTCACATTGCAGATCAGCAATATCATTACTCCTAATCAGGATGGTGTGAATGATGTTTTGGATTTAACCTCTTTAATCGGATTTAAAAACTTCAATGGATCTATCTATGACAGATACGGAGTTGAGGTATTCAGATTTACAAAAGAAACACCAATCTGGAACGGAACTGTAGGTGGAAAAAAATTGCCTACTGCAACTTACTGGTATAAATTCAACTTTGAGTATAGCAAATCTAAAACTCAAATGAGCAGATCAGGATGGATTATGCTGAAAAACAGAGAATAAAAAAATAATTTAAGAAAAATAAAAATGCCTTTCAATCTGAGAGGCATTTTTTTGTTTTTTAAATATTGTCTTTCCAGAGTCTGGTAAACAAAATAAAGTCTGAAACACTGAGTTCTTCAGCTCTTTTATCTAAAAATTCATGAGTTTTTAAAGCATCAGGAATAGTCAGAATCTTCAATGCATTAGAAAGTTTTTTTCTTCTTTGGTTAAAACCTGCTTTCACTATTTGTTTAAATAGAACTTCATTTCCGGCAAGTCCTTCTTTTGGGTTTCTTGTTAATTTAATCACTCCGGATTTTACCTTAGGAGGAGGATTGAATACGTTCTCGTGTACCGTAAAAAGATATTTTACATCGTAATAAGCCTGAATCAAAACCGATAAGATACCGTAGTCTTTAGTTCTTGGAACCGCTGCTGTTCTTTCAGCCACTTCTTTCTGAAACATTCCAACCATTTCAGGGATCAGCTCATAATGATCGATTATTTTAAATAAAATCTGAGAAGAAATATTATAGGGGAAGTTTCCGATAATTGCAGTCTGTTCCTGACCAGAATCAGAAAAATCATATTTCAGAAAATCACCTACAAAACTTTTTTCGGTAATTTTAGAATAATTGTCTTTAAGATATTCAATAGATTCAGTATCAATCTCTGCAAGATAGAGATATTGTTCTTTTTCAATAAGATATTTGGTGAGAACTCCCATTCCCGGACCCACTTCAAGGATGCTGCTGTAGTTTTCAAAACTCAGTCCGTCTACAATTTTCCTTGCGATATTCTCGTCAGTCAAAAAGTGTTGACCGAGATGTTTTTTTGCTTTTACACTCAAAGTTTTTTATGATTTCGTTAACAATGATTTTCCTTAATTCGTCCCAAATTTCGGAAGTTTTTTTCTAATTTAGCCAAAAATTTTAATATTAATGGCTAAATCGGTGGATGACTTTAATAAGAGAAGGCTTAGATCCAGCAATATTACCGTAGTAGTAAGTATTGCTTTAGTATTATTTTTACTGGGATTAATGGGACTTATTCTGATCAATGCACAAAAATATTCTGATTATCTTAAGGAGCAGCTTGTAGTAAATGCTTATTTTGACGAAAACTATGATATTAAAGATTCTGCTAAAATAGCTAAGCTGGAAGCTGATGCAGTGCTGCAGATCCAGAAAATGGAGTCGGTAAAGCGTACCAAGTACATCTCAAAAACAATGGCAACAGCCGAAGCCAAAAAAAGTCTGGGTATAGATACGGAAGCATTATTTGAAGAGGATATTTATCCTGCTTCTGTGGAAATTGCTTTAAAACCGGAATTTAACGATTCTATTAAAATCATAGGTGTTCTTCAGCAGATCAAAGCTGTTCCTGGAATTACCGATGTAAAAAATGATTCGGATTCACAGCAGATTTATGACAAACTCAATAAAATTTTAAAATGGATATTAGCCTTTTGCGTACTGTTTTTGGTATTGGCAATTGTTTTAATTAATAATTCAATCCGTCTTAAAGTTTTCTCTAAAAGATTTATTATCAAAACAATGCAGCTGGTGGGAGCTAAGCGGAGATTTATTTTATCACCATTTATAAAAGAAGCTATTATTTTAGGATTATTGGGTGCGGTAATCGGATTGATGGCATTGTCCGGGATTTGGTACTACTTTACAACAACTATCAAGACTCCTTTTGTACAGGAAACCAATCAGTATATCTGGCTCGTTGCAGGGGTTTTTGGAGTCGGAATATTCATAACGGTATTAAGTACAATCGTTGCAACATGGAGGTTTCTGAGATCTAATGTTGATGACTTATATTATTCATAAAAATGAGCAAAAAAACAAATAAATTCTCTGCTACAGACTTTGGAAGCGAGACGGAAGCACCGAAGGAAAATAACTTTTATTTCGGAAAAGATAATTTCAAGTGGATGTTGATCGGTATTGCATGTATTGTAGTTGGTTTTCTGCTGATGATGGGACCAGACGCCAACACTGTCGATGGTAAGCTGGATCCTAATGCTTGGAATGATGATATTTTCTCCATCAGAAGAATAAGAATAGCACCATTACTTATTGTGATAGGATTCGGGATAGAAGTCTACGCAATCTTAAAAAGAAAATAAAAATACAATTTTATACAGAGATTAAGAAGTTCAGAATTTAAGGCATAGGTCTTAATATCTAAATTTCTTAATCTTTTAATTTAATCACCAAGAATGGATTTAGTAAAAGCAATCATCATTGCCATTATAGAAGGACTTACAGAATATTTACCAATTTCATCTACTGCCCACATGGGATTTACAGCCAGTTTATTAGGGTTAAAGGAAGATGAGTTTCTCAAAATGTTTCAGGTTTCTATACAATTTGGTGCCATTTTATCTGTTGTAGTAGCCTATTGGAAAAAGTTTTTCGATCTGAAAAATCTGCAGTTTTATTACAAACTTGGTTTTGCAGTAATTCCCGCTTTGGTTTTAGGATATATTTTTGATGATATGATAGAATCTGTTCTCGGAAACCAAATTGCCATTTCTGCGGTCTTGGTTTTAGGAGGAGTGATACTCTTATTTGCCGATCAATGGTTCAAAAATCCCGTTATTCATGACGAAAAAGGAATTTCCATTAAAAAAGCAGTCACAATTGGCTTTTGGCAGTGTCTTGCAATGATGCCGGGAACAAGTAGAAGTGCAGCTTCCATTATTGGCGGAATGACGCAGGGCTTATCAAGAAAAGCAGCTGCAGAGTTTTCTTTCTTTTTAGCAGTTCCTACCATGTTGGCGGTAACTGTTTACTCGGTTTTTGTAAAAACTTGGGGAAAAGAAACAGGCAACCCAATGAAAGGCTACGAAATGATTTTAGAATCTCAGGAGCACATTACCATCTTTATCGTAGGTAATATTGTTGCATTTGTGGTGGCATTGATCGCCATTAAAGCATTCATCGGAGTTTTAAACAAATACGGTTTCAAACCTTGGGGATGGTATCGTATTTTTGTAGGGATTGCCTTGCTGATTTATTTTTATTGGTTTAAATAATACATTGCGGAACAAATTAGCGATAATGATTTGGGCAGCAATTTCCGTCTTCCACTCCCGCTTTTTTGCCTGCGCTTCGTTTCGGCAAAAAGAGCTCCGTTCAAGCCGGGCTGCAAAATTCTCATAGTATTAAATTAACCCCAAATTTTAGTATCGAATTTTAAATCTTAAATCATCCAATGACAGCCGAAGAATTACAGTCAGGATATATATTTTTATTAGACAAGCCTTTAGATTGGACCTCTTTTCAGGCAGTCAATAAAATGAAATACAAACTGAAGCGTGAGTTTAATCTTCCTAAAAAATTCAAAATAGGTCATGCAGGAACTTTAGATCCGAGAGCAACAGGACTTCTCATTGTATGCACAGGAAAATTCACCAAAAAAATTCCTGAAATTCAGGACGCACCTAAAGAATACTGGACAGAAATTAAAATCGGTGTACAGACCGAATCTTATGATACAGAAAAACCTGAAATTCTTCATCAGGATATTTCAAATGTCACAGACGAAAATGTAAAAATTGTTTTGGATCAGTTTTTAGGTGAAATAGATCAAAAACCGCCGGTTTTTTCAGCCATTAAAATTGACGGAGCAAGAGCTTATAATTTGGCTAGAGCAGGAGAGGAGGTAGAGATGAAATCCAGAAAAACGACGATTTATTATATTAAAGATATTAACATTAATTTTCCTTTAGTCAGCTTTATCGTTGGGTGTTCAAAAGGAACCTATATCCGAAGTTTGGCTCACGATATCGGACAGGAGCTGGGTGTTGGAGCTTATCTTACCCAATTAAGAAGAACAAAAATCGGAGATTATAAAATTGAAGATGCCACAAGTGACTTCTTAGAAAGCGAATATAGATTTGAAAATTTATGATTAAAAACTTATTATTGATCTCTTATTTACTGTTTTCGATAACAGTATTTTCACAGGTTGACGGCTCAAAGAGACCTAAAATGAATTTCTATGTAAACCCAGCCTTAAATGTCGGGTACAATCTGGGAAATCGGATGAAGGATAATCAAAATAAAGATTCGCAATATTACCAACAATATTTAGCCCCTTATCTTCCCAATAAAATTACATTCGGAATGTCGATGGTTGGTGGTTATCATTTTCTTCCTAATTTTGCAGTTGGTACAGGTCTGAAATACAGTTATATTGATCCTGATTTTCACATGATGTATTGGCTCATTCAGCCAAAATTTATTTTCAATCCGGGAGATGAAGCCTTCTTTATTGATGTTACTTATGGAAAGCAATTGAATAGATCGGCAGTGTCAAATTCTGATTTCTGGAGTTTAAAAGCGGGTCTTCAGGTTTCTTATTCAAAAAGATTGAGTCAGGAAGGAGGTCTGGTTTTAGAAAGGTTTCAATTGGGAGCATCCAATGCTGTATTTATCGGAATAAGCTACGGAATCACCGTTTTCAGTAACAAAAATTACACAGTAGAAGGAATAGAATAATGGAAAAAACGCGTATCAACAAGTATCTTTCGGAAGTTGGATATTGCTCAAGAAGAGCTGCAGATAAGCTGTTGGAAGAAGGTAGAATAAAAATCAACGGAAAAATTCCTGAACTCGGAACAAAAATTTCAGACGAAGATCTTGTGGAAGTTGATGGCAAACCCATTTCCGAGCCTAAGGAAAATCATGTTTATATTGCATTCAACAAACCTGTAGGAATAGTTTGCACTACAGATGCCAAGAGAGAAAAAGATAATATTGTAGATTACATCAATCACCCCAAAAGAATTTTTCCGATCGGAAGATTGGATAAGCCAAGTGAAGGGCTTATTCTTCTTACTTCAGATGGCGATATCGTCAATAAAATTCTCCGTGCAAGAAACAATCACGAAAAAGAATATCTTGTAAGAGTTGATAAACCCATCAATCCTAAGTTTCTGGAAAAAATGCGAAACGGGGTTCCTATTTTAAATACGGTTACCAAAAAATGTGAAGTAGAAAAAATTGATGATATGACATTCCGTATTGTATTGACACAGGGTTTGAACAGACAGATCAGAAGAATGTGCGAATACCTCGGTTTTGAAGTCAAAAAACTAAAGCGCATCAGAATTATGAATATTAAATTAGACCTGCCTGTTGGAAAATGGAGAGATCTTTCGGATGAGGAAATGCAACGTCTTAATTTTCTTTTGGAGGAATCAAGCAAAACTGCGGATTAATTTTAGTTCAATTCAAATAAATCAGCTCCGGACCACATTCACATTTTCTGAACGTATATTAGAAATGATTTTGAATAATTTACAAATAAAAAGAAAATAATCTTTGTTGTATATCTGAAATAAAATCGTAATTTTGCACCACTTTTTGTGGAAAGGTTTGTAAAAAGTAAATTATTAATAATTAATGACTTCCGTATTTTTTAACGCCACAGTTATTCAAACCATTAAAAAAGAAGGAATACAAATTTTTAGAAAATGTCAAAAGAGACAAATTCAGCAGAGGTTTTATTAAACCAAAACGTAGCACCGGAACAATTTGATTGGGATTCTTTCGAATCTGGTCTTGATGCAGACGCAAGAAAAGAAAAAAGCGATCTTGAAGAAATCTACAACGGATCTCTAAACAACCTAAGCGATAACGACGTATTAGTTGGAAAAGTAGTAAGATTAACTGATAAAGAAGCTATCGTAGACATCAACTTCAAATCTGAAGGTGTTATTTCTCTTAACGAATTCCGTTACAACCAAGGTTTAAGCGTAGGTGATGAGGTTGAAGTAATGGTTGACAGAAGAGAAGACAAAACTGGTCAGTTACAATTATCTCACAGAAAAGCTAGAACATTGAAAGCTTGGGATAAAGTAAACGAACTTCACGAAACAGGTGAAATCGTGAACGGTTTTGTAAAATCAAGAACTAAAGGTGGTATGATCGTAGACGTACACGGAATCGAAGCATTCTTACCTGGTTCTCAAATTGATGTTAAGCCAATTAAAGATTACGATCAGTTCGTAGGTAAAACGATGGAGTTCAAGGTGGTGAAAATCAACCCTGAGTTCAAAAACGTAGTAGTATCTCACAAAGCATTGATCGAAGCAGATATTGAAGGTCAGAAAAAAGAAATCATCGCTCAGTTAGAAAAAGGACAAGTTCTTGAAGGTACTGTTAAGAATATTACTTCTTACGGTGTATTCATCGACCTTGGAGGTGTTGACGGATTGATCCACATTACAGACCTTTCTTGGTCTAGAGTGAACCACCCATCTGAAATCCTTGAGGACGGACAAACTGTGAAAGTGGTTATCCTTGACTTCGATGATGAGAAAACAAGAATCCAATTAGGTATGAAGCAATTGGAAGCTCATCCTTGGGATGCTCTTTCTGCTGATATGAAAGTTGGAGATAAAGTAAAAGGAAAAGTAGTCGTTCTTGCTGACTATGGTGCATTTGTAGAAATTGCTCCAGGTGTAGAAGGATTGATCCACGTTTCTGAAATGTCTTGGTCTACTCACTTGAGAAGTGCAGGAGATTTTGTAAAAGTAGGTGATGAAGTAGAAGCTGAAGTATTGACTTTAGACAGAGAAGACAGAAAAATCTCTTTAGGTATGAAACAATTATCTAAAGATCCATGGGAAAACATTGAAGCTAAATATCCGGTAGGTTCTCAACACGTTGGAACTGTAAGAAACTTTACAAACTTCGGTGTATTCGTAGAATTGGAAGAAGGTATTGACGGATTAATCTATATCTCTGATCTTTCTTGGACTAAGAAAATCAAACATCCTTCAGAATTCTGCAACGTAGGTGATAAACTAGATGTTGTAGTTCTTGAATTGGATATCCAGGCTAGAAGATTATCTCTGGGACACAAGCAATTGACTGAAAATCCTTGGGATAAATTCGAAACTAAATATGCTGAAGGAACTGTACACGCTGGTAAAGCGGTAGAAGTACACGATAAAGGTGCTTCTGTACAATTTGAAGATGCTGAAGTTGAAGCTTTCTGCCCATCAAGATTGTTAGAGAAAGAAGACGGATCTAAAATCAAGAAAGGGGAAGAGGCTGATTTCAAAGTAATTGAATTCAACAAAGAATTTAAGAGAGTAGTAGTTTCTCACACAGGAATCTTCAGAGACGAAGAGAAAAAGAATGTGAAAGAATCTTCTAACAGAAATACATCTTCTTCTAACAATGAAGAAAGATCAACTCTTGGAGATATTGATGCTTTAGCAGAATTGAAAAAGAAAATGGAAGGAGGGAAATAATCCTGAAAACATTTTTTAATATATAACCACTCGAAAGAGTGGTTTTTTTGTTTATATGACTTTAAAAACAATCCATAAAAAAAATGTAATCGTATATTAAATTTCAAGAAAGGAATTGAGAAATTGTTAGTAAATTTATCAATCAAAACGATTAATCATGGATTATAATATTACTTTTTTAATAAAATCTAAATTAAAAACTCTTTTGGCAGCATTTTTTGCTGTTTTTTCCATCATGCTTTTTGCGCAGGAAAATGAAAGATTGATAAAAGATTATATAGTAAAAACTAAAATCAATGATTTTAAAAAAACTGATCTTGCAGATTTTAAAATTGACAATACAGACTTTTCCAATTCTTTGAATGGGGAAGTCATTAAAATACAGCAGATATTCAAAGGCATTCCTATTCACAATTCTTTAGCAACTGCTTTTATTAAAGACAGAAAAGTTACTTATTTTAGTGATAATTTTGTCAAAAACTTTACAATGTCTTCTGATATCGTAATGGTTTCCAAAAAAAATGCATTAGAAAAGATTGCTGTTTCTTTTAACAAAAAAGAAATAGCAGATTATGTAATATTAAATGATTCAGATAAAGAACCTGATTACAAAAACTTTGCAAAACAAAAATTTGTATACGTACTTTCAGGTTCTGACTTAAAATTATGCCATCAATTTTTATTTCACGACCCACAAAATTCAAAATATTGGAACGTTTTAGTTGATGCTTATTTGGGTGAAATTATTTCAAAGGAAAACCTTACTTTAGAATGTAATTTTCATATTGATGCTTACGCTCATGATTTTACATATCAAGATATTATCAATACTAAATTAAATAAAAAACGATCAAAAATATTTCTGGCTGATAATGCAAATTATAATATTTTCCCACTTCCAATAGAAGCACCTACGTTTGGCAGTAGAGTACAGGTTTCAAATCCATGGCTTTTATCTTCTTCTCCTGAAGGTTGGCATTCAACAGGAACCGAAAAATTTACGATCACAAGAGGTAATAATGTTTATGCTTATGAAGACAGAAATGATAAAGATCAACCGGGATATTCTCCGGATGGCGGATCTTCCTTAAGCTTTAATTTTCCTTTTTCAATCAACGGAACTCCGGATTTTAACCAAAATGCAGCAATTACTAATTTATTTTATACAACAAACAGAGTACATGATATTTTCTATCAGTTTGGTTTTACAGAGTCTGCAAGAAATTTTCAACAGAATAATTTTGGAAAAGGCGGCACCGGAAATGATTACCTTTTAGCTGAATCTCAAGACGGAGGAGGATTAAATAATGCTAATTTTACTACTCCTTCTGATGGAAATAAACCTGTGATGCAGATGTATTTGTGGTCAAAAGTCAACAGATATTTTTATTATAATGCTCCCCTTTCTGCAATTCCGCGTGTTCCACAGGCAAGTGCAGCTCAATTTGGATCACAGTTGAATGGTACAGGGGTGACGGGAGATGTTGTGCTAGCAAACGTGATTGATGGCTGTGTACCATTAACCGCAAATTCTTTAGTGGGAAAAATAGGTTTGATAGAGAGAGGAGGAGGAACCAATTGTACTTTTGCTCTGAAAGTAAAAAATGCTCAGGAGGCAGGCGCAGTGGCTGCTATTATTTACAATAATCCTGGAGCGACAAATTTTCCTGCATCAATGGGCGGAACAGATCCTTCGATCACCATACCTTCGGTTTTGATTAATAATGCTGAAGGAGAGTATATTAAAACCCAGCTGAATAATTCATTAACGGTAAATGTCACTCTCAAAAGTGATCCAGCAACTGCGGTAACTCCTGACGGAAGTTTTGATAACGGAATTATCACCCATGAATACGGACACGGAATTACCAACAGGTTGACTGGAAACGGATTTACCTGCCTTTCCAAAGAGCAGAGCAAAGAACAAATGGGAGAGGGATGGTCAGATTTTTTTGCATTAATGTTGACCAGCAATCCAAATGCTGATGCTTCCATTCCAAGAAGTATAGGATCTTATGCAAGTGGGCAATCTGCAGCGGGTTTAGGATTTAGACCTGCAAAGTATTCACCCGATTTTTCTGTGAATGATTACACGTATGCAGACACCAACGGAATGGAATTTGAGGAAGATGGCGAAATTGTTCCGAACGTACACCGAATAGGATTTGTATGGGGATCAATGCTGTGGGATCTTCATTGGCAGTATGCTTCAAAATATGGTTATTCTTCTGATGTTACTGCCAATAAAAACAGCGGAAGTGCAAGAGTTTTACAATTGGTAACAGATGCTTTGAAATTACAGACCTGCAATCCTACATTCATTGACGGAAGGAATGCAGTACTGAATACTGAAATGCTTACAACGGGTGGCGAAGATCGCTGTATGATTTGGAAAACCTTTGCTAAAAGAGGGTTAGGTCTGAATGCTTCTGCGGGAAGTAAAACCAATATTAATGATCAGGTAGAAGATTTTTCTCTTCCGGCAGACTGTAGAGAAGGAAATGCGAATCTTGTAATAGACAGAAGCTTAATCAAAATTTATCCAAATCCTGCTAAAGACGAGTTTTTTATTTATCTGAAAGAAAATACTATTGGGAAATTATTTGTTCAGATGTATGATATGTCAGGAAAATTGGTGCTTTCTGAGGACAGATTCTCACCCGATGCAAGAATTCCTGTTTCCACAAAAGATTTAGAAAATGGAGTGTATATTGTAAGTGTTCAGGGAATTGGAGTAGATGTCAGAACAAAAATTATTATTAAAAAATAATTTTCAATATTTATTTACTTCAATGTATTTTGTTGATTAAAATAATAATAAATCATAGATTGATTTAATAATAAACAGATATGAAATTTAAACAGGCTCTCGGCTTCATTTCTTAAAAGCGAGCTATCAATATAAATTATTGTATATTTGCCGGCTTTTTAAAAAATTATGAAGAAGAATATTGTTAAAGGAATTTTATTTGTGGCATTAGGGGCAAGCGTTTACGGAATGTTGGCAACTTTCGTTAAAATGTCTTACAAAGAAGGATATACGACAGCAGAAGTTACTACCTCACAATTTGTTTTAGGAATAATTGGGCTTTTGGTTCTCAATTTTGTTCAGACAATCACTTCAAAAAAGAAACTTTCTTCGCCATCAGCAAAAGAAATGAAAGGTCTACTTATTGCGGGAACCTCACTGGGATGCACAAGTCTTTTCTATTATATTTCGGTACAGTATATTGCTGTTTCAGTGGCTATCGTTCTTTTGATGCAGTCAGTGTGGTTTAGCGTTGTAGCAGAAAGTTTTTTAATGAAAAAAATACCCGGTTTCAGAAAAATTTTTGCAACAGTAATTGTTTTATGTGGAACAGTATTAGCAACCAATCTTATTAATTTAGAAGTGAATCTTGACTGGAAAGGAATTTTTTGGGGATTGCTGGCTGCAGTTTCATTTACTGTGACAATGTTTACTTCCAATACTATTGCAACTCATCTGCCTGTTTTACGCAAAAGTATGATTATGCTGAGCGGTGGTTCGGTAGTTATTTTTCTTTTCTTATTTTTTGCACAGATAGGTCCGTTATATTCTGAAAGTCTGAAATTATTTTATCTGAATTTTACAGATAATACTCAGCATATCAGACCTTTCAATATATCTATTTTCTGGACTTATGGTTTCATTTTAGCATTATTCGGAACTATTATTCCGCCAATATTATTCAATCTGGGGTTTCCCAATACGGGTTTAGGTTTAGGAAGCATTATTTCCTCATTAGAACTTCCTGTTTCTGTAACAATGGCATTCTTTCTTTTAAATGAAAAAGTTATTTTAATTCAGTGGGTCGGAATTGTTTTGATTCTTACAGCCATTGTTTTAATGAATTTACCATCAGGAAAGAAACAAAGTATATTAAATTATCACTGAAAATCAAAAACCGTCTCTTATTGGGACGGTTTTCTTTTACCATTGTTTTCTCCTGGCATAAATGAAAGTTATTACAACAATAGTAATCATAATGCCTAAAGTAATGTAATAACCTGATTTTGTGTGAAGTTCAGGCATATTGTCGAAATTCATCCCATATAATCCGGCAATAAAAGTAATCGGTAAAAAATAAACAGAGTAAATCGCCAGAACTTTCATTACCTGATTTGCCTTTTGATCAGAAAGAGCTAAAAACATAGAAATTAAGTTAGTAATCTGAGCATTGAGGTGATCAAAGTCTGCAATAACGTCTTTATGTTTGTCTTTTAGGTCTACAAACTCAGCATCCTGAATGTCGAGAAATTTGAATTTATCTATAGCATCGGAAGAAATAGTCATCACTCTTGCATTAAGACCGGACTTCCTTTTCAGTCTGTAGAGTCTTCTGATTTCGTTGGTGTGATTGGTGTTTTTCAGAAAAATTTCATTTTCTATATTATCCATTGTTTCAAATAAATTCAGAGATTCATCATCAAAACTTTTCATGATAAGCAAAGCAATCATGAGGGCAATTTTGTCAGAAGAGCAATCTTCTTGTTCTGCAGAAAGTCGCTTTTTGGTTTCCGAAATACTTTTGGTTTTCATCCGGTGAACGGTTATGATTGTTTTTTCAAGAATGAAAATACCTATTTTAGTACTGATGTCACTTATTGTATTAAGATTTTTGCGTTCCAGCTCAGTACTTTCCCGCAGAAGAAAAAACTTTACATTGCCATCTTCCTCATATTTTGGAAGGTGATTGGGATCCAGCGTATCTTCCAGAAGAAGATTGTTAATCTGATATCTTTCGTGAAGAAACTGTATGTCTTCGGAAGTTGGAGCTTCTACGTCTATCCATTCGCAGTTCGAATCTCTGTAAAATGTGTTAATCGGCATAAAGTAAAAATACTGATATTTTAAAATAGGATGTATTGAATAAGTTTTATATTTGTCAAAATTAAACAAACTATATGATTAAAAGTACAATAAAAGGAATAGGATTTCATGTCCCTGATCATGTCGTTACCAATGATGATTTAGTAAAATTGATGAATACCAATGATGAATGGATTACAGAACGTACCGGAATTAAAGAAAGAAGACATCGTCTCAATAGAAATGATTCCCAGGAAACCTCTGCATATTTAGCATTTAAAGCATCTGAAAAAGCTCTGAAAAACGCTGGTCTCAAGGCAAAAGATATAGATTACATTGTTTTTGCGACACTTTCTCCCGATTATTATTTTCCGGGATGTGGGGTTTTGCTCCAAGATATGCTGGGTTGTGATACGATAGGAGCTTTAGATGTGAGAAACCAGTGTTCGGGTTTTGTATACGCAATGAGCGTAGCCAATGCGTTTATCAAGTCAGGAGCTTACAAAAATATTTTGGTTGTAGGAGCTGAAGTTCACTCTTTTGGATTAGATTTTTCTGATGAAGGCAGAGGTGTTTCAGTAATTTTCGGTGACGGAGCAGGAGCTGTTATCCTTTCAGCGAGCGAAGATGAGAATGCAGGAGATATCTTAGCGATGAATATGCATTCGGAAGGAAAATATGCAGATGAGCTTTGCACGCAATTTCCCGGTTCGAAATTCGGATGGAGTGATAGAATGCGAAAAGAACCAGAAAATGTGACCAATAAAGAAGTTTATCCTATTATGAATGGCAATTTTGTATTCAAACATGCCGTAACAAGATTTCCGGAAACCATGAAAGAAGCCTTAGATAAAGCAGGAAAAACAATTGACGATTTGGATATGTTTATTCCTCATCAGGCAAATCTCAGAATAGCACAGTTTGTACAACAGAAGTTTGGACTTCCTGATGACAAAATTTACAATAATATCCAAAGATACGGAAACACCACAGCAGCCTCCATTCCTATTGCATTAAGCGAAGCCATCGAAAAGGGAAAGGTCAAAAGAGGAGATTTGGTTTTGCTTTCTGCTTTTGGAAGCGGCTTTACCTGGGGAAGTATTTTATTTGAATACTAATCCGTTTTATAATAAAAAAAATAACCTCTGAATCATTCCGGAGGTATTTTTATGTCCTTTTCTTTTCCTTTTTGCTTTTTTTTTAAATTTTTCTCACAGTTATTCAGGG
>NZ_VKNW01000010.1 GCF_007474535.1 Chryseobacterium echinoideorum
CATAAAACCTTTAAAAACATTGCCCAAAAAGGACAATGTTCTCTGGGGTGGTTTTATGGATTTAAACTTCATTTGATTATTAATGACAAAGGTGAAGTTTTAGATTTTATCCTAACAACAGGAAATGTAGATGACCGAGAACCACTGAAAAGTATGGATTTGCATAAATGTATTTTTGGAAAACTATTTGGTGACAAAGGTTATATTGGGAAGGATTTGTTTGAACAGCTTTTTATTGATAGAGTTCATCTCATCATGATGAATAAAGAAGAATATGAAAAATTCTTTAATGCTTTTACAAGACAAAATTATGCTCAGAAAAAGAGCTTTGATAGAGTCTGTCAACGATGAATTCAAGAATATTTGTCAAATAGAACATACCCGTCACAGAAGTTTTGATAACTTTATTCTGAATATTTTGTCGGCTTTAGCAGCTTATTCGTTCTTTGATAAAAAATCATCAATAAACACCAAGGGCGACATTATTGATGAAGATAGATTGATTGCGGCTTAAATCGAACTCACGTTAAATTAAGTTTTATAAAATGTTTTACAAGCTTTTTTCAAGTAAGACTTTAGCAAGATTATACAAATTATTTTTAAGTATATACTAATACTTAAATTATTGAGCTTTCAAATAACCAACAAAAAAAGGATGGTTAAGCCATCCTTTAACTAATCAAAGTCGAATTATACAGCGACTTATTATTTTTTTATTAATATGCATTATTAAAAGCTATTCTTTAATAAATTTAAAACTACTTGGTGTATCATTTCCATCTTTAATGTTCGCAATATAATTTCCACTTTTTAAATTGCTAACATCCAGTTTACCATTAATAAGTTTAGAAGATAAAACTAATTTACCTGAGATATCATATATAACAACTTCTGTATTGTTACGAATTTCACTTATATATATATAGTCTTTTACAGGATTTGGATAGAAATTAATATCAACCTTTTTCTGTGAAATATCCTTTGTTGACAACATGGATAAATTGTCAGAAGTAACGATTAGCGTATATTTCTGTGAATTATTTAATAGATTCCCTTTATGACTAACGGTGATTACATAATCCCCAGACGGATTATCTATATCTACTCTTTCAAAATTATCAACATTATTAGTAGAATTACGTGTTGCAGGTGAATTTGGAGCAGACATACCTTGCAGTTTCCAAGGATAAAATGTAGACATATTTTTAGTAACTTTAATATCTAAATCATTTACTAAATATATATCTGAAGGATCTATTGTCCCATTATTTTGAGATGATGAAGCTGGATCAGTCCAAGATATTGAAACCTTTAGTGGTTGAGTCCCGCTTGCTGTAATAGTTTTACTATAAGTTTGACCATTTTGCAATGTTAACTCTTCTATTATACTTTTTGAACCACTTGTATTATTTTTATCACGAATAGTAATCGCTGCTTTTTCCGCATTAACCAATCCCCAACCATAAGAATAATCTGGTCCAACCGTACTTCCCGCTTCATCAGCTGTATGAAGTATTAATCCTTTCACTGTAGCCGATCTCATAAACCCACTATACAATTGATTATGAAACTGTTGGAGCAACAAGACCACTCCAGTGATTCCAGGTGAGGCCATTGAAGTTCCACTCATAAAGCCTGTAGCAGTATCTGAACTATTAAGTGTAGACCTAACCTGCACACCTTTTGTTGAAATATCCGGCTTTATTCTTCCATCATCAGTTGGGCCCCAGCTACTGAAACTAGACATCACCACACTTGAAGGTCCTACATAATTACTCACTTGTTCTACGGCAGCAACAGTTATAATATTCTTTGCATTACCATGACCAAATATCATATCATAACCATTTTTTTGAGAAATTTGAGTTGATCCTGGTGGAGTAGTTTCATTACGATCATTTCCAGCAGAAAAAACTGGCAAATAATATGGATTTTGAAAACAAATTTGATCTATTTGTCTTGCTCTACTATCATAAGCTCCATAAAACCACAAAGAGTTCAATGAACCGAAACCATAAGAATGATTAGATGTCAATAAGCCAGTTGATGCTTCATTCGTCATCTCTAATAAGTCATTATTCCAGTTATAAGAATTTATACTTGAGTTAAAAGCAACACCTCTTACTAAGGCATTAATTCCCTGTGCTGCAATAGTTCCAGCAACATGTGTTGCATGATCATCCCCGGTTCCGCCATCCAAGATATTAACTTTAGGAAAACTGCCTAATACAAATTCTTGATGAGTAGATCTAACACTTCCTCCATCCCACACGCCCGCTATCATATTCTGACCTTGAATACTAATGCCTAAAGAGCCTCCACTGTAAAGCCTATTTGCTCTGGCTGTAGTTGCAGCTCCTACATTATGTGTTTGAGCATATATTAATTCCCCGTTAGGATTAACACCAACAATTTCTCTTTTAGCGCTGCTATTTTTTAAAATTTCAATTCTTTTAAAGTTTGGATTATTTATCAAGAAATCCTCTAACCTAATCTTTGATTCTTTCTCGTTATAAAATAACTTATCAACAAGTTCTTGATTAGCTTTTTGATCAGATGAAGAAGCTATTTTAGTTTTTTCTTCTAAAGATTGTGAAAGAAAAAAATTTGGCACCATTAACAAACCTATAAAGTAATATTTACAATTCATTATTATATTTTTTACAAAAGTACATTTTTTTTAAAACATTATTCAAGTCGTTTTTTTTATAAATATTTCTTGATACTACACTAAAATATTAAGAAATAATGTAAAATAAAATACTTTATTTTCAAAACCCAATAAATTAGGTTAAAAAAATTATTTATTGAGTTTTATTTAATTATCTAAGAATTTCATAAGTTTCTTTAGTTCATCTTCATTATGAAATTTAATTTTATTCTCTTTAAAGAAAGTATTCAGTTGTTGTTTTTTGGCAGGGAATTCTTCAATAATATCTTTAATGTTTTTAGGCTTTTTAATATATCCATTTTCAGTTTTGATGTAGAAAATAGGATCTTGAGTTTTAAACATAGCAGGTTTATCACTAGAATAAGTATTCGATGCAGGAATGACATCAATAAATTTAGTTTGAACCTTTTTATAAAGAGAAACATTCTTTCCGTTATATAACTCAAAAAAATATCCACTTAAATTATCATTTGTCTCTAAAAAAATCAATGTTTGTCTTGGTGATATAATCTCTATTCTTTGGAATTTGGACTCATTTGGAAGAACCATAACCTTCTCATCTTTTTGAAATTCTATTTGATCTGTATACGAATTATATCTAACAGGTATTTTTTCATAATTATAAGCAACATTTGCCATTGAAAAATTCACATTCAAATATGGAGAACCTACAATTTCGTCATAATTTAGTGCTCTTCCTGAATTTTTCGAGGTAATAAGTCTAGAAAAAGTACTTCCTTCGGCAAAGTCTGCCCTAGAAAGAATCATTCCATTTTGAGCAAAACTAATATTAGATGATATTAATAAAATACTAAAGATTGCTATTTTCATTTTTTATTTTATATTTTTATTTATATTAAAGTATCAAAAATACAAATTTAATCTATTATATCAGAGATACTTATTCTTTTTATGTTTTTTTTAAAATTTACATGATAATTTTTGAGTGAATTATGTTTAAATTTTAATTTTTCGAGAAATTTACCATTTTTATTTTGAGTATTCTTTCATTACTATAGTTACTTATAAAAAATAATAATATTTCATTATTATTTTTTTCTACGACCCAATTTAATATTAATGATGATTGTCTTAAAAGCAAAAATCTATATTCTTCACAGATTATTTATTCCTGAATTCCTGTATGTTCTCCTAACCCTTTTTCTTCTCAATAATATCTTCCATTAGTAATTCTGTAAATTTAGTTTGTTTAAATATATCAAACCTGAAATTACGACACAAATTTCATTGAAAACAAGTTAACTCATGAGCTGATATACTTTCTTACTTAGCCTATAGATTGGAGTGAAAATTTTCAATTATTTTATATATTAAAATTTGTTTGAAGAGACTAACTAAATATCAACCCTGTAAGTAAGCTCTTGCCTATCCTTTTTTAACCAAATTCCTTCTTTCTAAATTTTCATAGGTGAAATAAATATTAACTGTTCACATTTAAAATGCCGCTTGATATTTGATTCATCTAAGAAATGACCTCCAGAATTTTCTAACTCTTAAAACTTTTTTTAAAAATTTTCAGCCATAAAAATTATCTTTATATCACCAGCAACAATCAATACTACAACGGATTTATCAACTATTTTTGATTATAAAACCTTTAACTTAATAACATTTATATCACAAATAATAATTAATTTTGTGAAATCTTTAATGAATTATTAACCTACTAAACATAAACTGATTATTCAAGCATATGTAAAATTAATTCTACAATTTGAAACAACAATCAGTAGCCATTGTTATTTTGTATTTTCCAAATAAATCATTCTCAGAAAATCCCCATAAGAGCGATCCAAAACGGTGATATCTCCGGATTTAAGATTAATTCCAGGCTCGCCATAAGTATTTGAACGAACTTTAAGTGAAGAAACCTGAAAATATTGAGCAGAAGATCCTGGTTGCCCGGAAACTCTAATGGTAGATCCTAATAATTTTTTAGTGGAAATTACATAGGTTTCTCCGGGAATGGTTTTAATTGACATAAATGATCTTGGCTGCAGAGTATACTCCTGCTTATTAACGCTTATCTTCTGTGGTTTTGAAGATGAGGAAAATAAATAAATCAGATCTGAAGATTTTGAGAGTTCTTCTTTAGGAGAGTAATAGAGTTTAATTTTATAATTAGCCGGATTAAAAGGCTGACTTTTCCCATCAATAGTTTCTATCGGTTGATAAGCAAATGAATTAGCACCAATATCCTTTGCTTTCTTATAAACATTCGAGAAAACCGCAAAATCATTATCTGAGAATCCTATCACATCAATTTCTCCAAGATATTCTGCATTTGTAATATCTTTTTCTATCTGAAATAAATATTGATCATTATTGTCATTTGTCTTTTCAACTTTTGAAAGATAAATATTCTGTGCATCTAAGAATAATCCTGACAAAAAAAATATACAAACCGCAATATTTTTCAAATTCATATTTACTTTATTAATAATTTAACACAATCCTCAAGACTATTCTCCCAGTGCTTAGGCTCAATTTGATATATTTTTTCAATTTTATCTAAATTCATTGTACTTCTTTTAGGTCTTTTAGCCGGAGTAGGATATTCTTCTGTCTTCAGCGGATTCAACTTTACTTTTGAATGGGAAAGTTCTGCAATTTTATTTGCGAAATCAAACCAATTAGTTTCGGGATAATTTGAGAAATGGAAAATACCAAAAGTTTTATCTGAATGTACAATAATATTCATAATCGCCTCGGCTAAATCATTGGCATTGGTGGGCTGACCAAACTGATCTGAAACAATTCCAAGTTCATCACGCTGGGAAAATAAATTGAGCATTGTTTTTACAAAGTTTTTATTGAACTCTGAATACAGCCATGATGTTCTCAAAATAACTGTTTCCACATTATTTTCTAAAGCTAGCTCTTCGCCCAGAAGTTTGGATTTTCCGTATACTCCTACAGGATTTGTAAAATCATCTTCAGAATAATCTAAATTGGTTTCTCCGTCAAAAACATAATCTGTAGATATATGAATGAAAGTCGTATTGTATTCAGCACATGAGGCAGCAAGGTTAGCAACGCCGTACGAATTGACAGCAAAAGCTTTTTCTTCTTCTTTCTCTGCCAGATCTACAGCTGTATATGCAGATGCATTAACGCAAAAGTCTGGTTTATGCTCTTCAAAAAAATCATTCACTTTTCCTTCGTCAGTCACATCTAAAGTCTGAGAATCAGCAAAAATAAAATCGTATTCCAATTCAAAATCAGGTGCGATTTTTCTGATACACTTTCCGAGCTGACCGTTTGCTCCTACAACAAGTATTTTCTTTTGCATGGCTTATGAATTTTTGGCGTTTTGTATTCTTAAAAATTTTGATCTGGACTGAAAATCTTTTTGATCTAAATCAACAAAAAATTTCCCAAATGTTTCTTTGATTTCTTTTGGGTGCACTTCAGATTTTCTTGTTTTAACATTGAAATAAATTACCGTCACCCAGAGTACAGCATGAATTGTTTTTTCATCCTGACTTTTCATCAAAATTTCAACCTTCGCCGTTCTGTCTCCTACGTCAATTGTTTTACTGCTGATTAGTACCTGATCATTGTATCTAACTTCTTTAAGATAAGCTATTTCATTCTGAATGGCGATCCATGTACAGCCGGTTTTCTGAGTATATTCTTCGTAAGTAAATCCATAAAATTCTTCTACATGGTCTTCTCTTGCATTGAACATATATTCAAGATATTTGACATTGTTAAGATGACCGATAGGATCACAATCACTGAATCTTACTTTTACGGTTGTAGAAACTTCTTTATTCATAATGCAAAAATAAAAAAACCACCTCTAAAAAGAAGGTGGTTATAAAAATCTTTTTTACAATGATATTATTGTATGTTTAATTCTTTTTTAACAGCAGGAGTAGCATCCGGACCAGCTTTGTATAAAATACCTGTAGAATTTGAATCCATCACATATTCATAACTGTTTGCTTTAGCTACTTTTTCGATAGCTGCATTAAGTTTCTTTTCAATTGGATCATAAGCAGCTGTTTGTTTTGCTAAAAAATCTTTCTGCGCTCTATCCTGCATTTGTTGAATCTCTTCTCCTAATTTTTTCATTTCTGCTTCTCTTGCAGCATTTTCTTCAGCTGTTTTTTTAGCAGCCTCAGTTTGATATTGCTGAAATTTTGATTGAGCAGCATCTGCTTTCTTTTTGATTTCAGCCTCTTTAGTATCTGCAAAAGTTTTCAACTCTGTATCTGCTTTTTTCTTTTCCGGCATTGCATTAAGAATCGCTGCAACATCCAAAGTAGCAATTTTTTGAGCTTTTGCCATACCTACAGAAACAACCATCATTACTGCTGCAAATAATACACTTAATTTTTTCATAACGGGTAATAAATAATTAATTTGTTTTTAGATTTTAAATTTAAGTAAAAGTTAAGTTCCGAAAAAAACTTTTACTATTTTTTGTTTGATTTTTTCTCTTTGTCTTTAGTTCCTTTTAATAAAATGTCTAATACTTTATCTGTATAGTCATATCTTTTTTGAAGAAATATTACGTTTACATCATTGCTTTTATCAAAAACGATACCCAAGCCATTTTTCTCTGACATTTCTTTAATTGCTGTCCAAATCTGATCCTGAAATGGTTGTACGAGATTAGTTCTCAACTGAGTAATTTCACCATTTTTACCAAATCTTAGACTGGTTGTGGTTTTAATGCTTTTATCCAAATCTAAAACTTCTTTCTCTCTCAGCTTAAGCTGATCGCCGATCAACAAAACTCTTTCATTTTCAAAAGCTGATCTTTTTTGGTCATATTCAGCCTGCAATCTTTGCAAATCCTGCTCCCATGTATCAATCTGAGCATTAAGTCTTGCTGCTGCTTCCTGATATTCCGGCATTTTGTTTAAAATATATTCAGTATCTACCACACCTATTTTTTGAGCATTGGTGAAGCTGAATAATAAAAAAGCAAAAATAGCAAAGAATGTTTTAAAATTTTTCATGTCGTTATAAAGATTGGTTCATCAGGAAGTGTGTTTTGTTACCGGACACATTTCCGTCAATTGTTTTATCAAATCCGTATGCGAAATCAAATCCTATTAAACCAAATGCCCCCATATAAACTCTCACCCCCACACCAACAGATCTTTTAAGCTGGAAAGGATTATATTTATTCCATGAGTTCCAAACGTTCCCCCCTTCCGCAAAAGTAAGTCCGTAAATCTTCGCAGTCTGATTTAATGAAATAGGATATCTTAACTCTAACGTAAATCTGTTATAAATAGTACCTCCTCCTCTTTGAGTAATATCTTCAGCCTGACCTCCGTAAGTAGAAGCATTTTCGTAACCTCTCAACGGAATCAACTCTCTACCGTCAAATCTACCACCGAAAAGACCAGTTCCACCTACATAAAATCTTTCAAAAGGCGGAGCTCCCAAATCTTTGTTGTAGCCATCCATAAAGCCCATTTCTGCGGAAGAACGCAGCACTAATTTTCCTATTACTTCATTGTAGACATCTGCCTTGAATTTAATTTTATAAAACTCCATCCACTTATACTTGTCTACCGGAGTCATAGTAGAATAGTTTTTATTGCTAAATAAAGAATATGGAGGCGTAAATTTTCCTGATAATTCTATATTAGAACCCACCGTAGGGAAAATAGGATCTATACCGGCAGAGTTTCTGCTTAATCCAATATTCAAACTTAAGTTGTTTGCGTTACCGTATAACTCTGTAGAGTCACCAAATTCGAACGGATAATTGCTAAAGTTATATTTCTGATACTGAATTCCTGTGTATAGAGAGAAGTAATCATCCGGCCATCTCAACCACCTGTTTAAACCTACAGTTGCAGAAAATATATTCAATCTCTGATCTGGTCCTGAAACTTGGCTATAATTTACTCTTGAGTTATTTAAGCTTACAGACAATGCAGTCGGTCTGGTTCCGAATAACCATGGTTCTGTAAAGGAGACCCCATAATTCTGGAAATATTGTCCTGCCTGAGCCTGAATAGATAAAGTTTGCCCATCACCTTGCGGTACTGGTCTGAAATCTTTAAACTTAAGGAAATTTTTCAATGAAAAATTATTAAATGTAAGACCTAAAGTTCCGATGAAGCTGTTACCACCATAACCCGCCTGGAGCTGTACCTGAGAAGACCCCTTCTCAACTAATTTCCAGCCGATATCTACGGTATTATCCTGTGGATTTGGCTGAATATCCTGGCCAATCTGTTGTGGATCGAAGAATGACATTGATGCCAAATCAAAGTATGTTCTTTTGATTTCTGTTTTCTTGAATAATTCTCCCGGTTTGGTTCTTAATGCTCTCAAAATTACGTGATCATGAGTAGTCGTATTACCAGACCAGGTTACTTTATTCCATGTTGCTTGTTCTCCTTCTGTAATTCTGATTTCAAGATTAATAGCATCACCATTGACGGATTTTTCTACAGGAACAACATTGGAAAATAAATAACCATTATTCATGTATAAAGATCTAAGGTCGGAATCATCTTCCTTACCCCCATCTTCCCCTACTTTTTTATTAAAACCAACAGCATCATAGATGTCACCTTTTTTGTATCCCAGCAAACGCTGAAGATATTCGGTAGGATAAACTGTATTGCCCACGAAAGTAATATCTCCTATGTAATATTTTTTACCTTCTTCAAGCTTTACGTTGATTTCGAAATTATCTTTCTTGTTTCTCCAGACAGAATCAGATACAATTTTAGCATCTCTGTATCCTAATGAATTGTAATAATTAATTAAGTTACGTTTGTCTTCCTGATATTTTTCTTCAATAAACTTTGAAGATTTTAAAATACCACCAATTCCAAATCTCTTTTGTTTAGTTTCTTTAAAGGCTTTCTTTCTTAGTTTGGAATCGCTGATGTTTTCATTCCCTTCAAACTCAATGTGGCTGATTTTAATTCTCTTTCCCTTATCAACATTAATAGTCCAGTCCACAAGATTAGGATCACTTGCATTGATTTTATCTTCAATCGTAATCTTAGCATCAGCAAAACCTTTCTTCACATAATCTTTAGGGATATTCGTTTTAAGACTGGAAACTAAATTCTGGGTAATTTTTGTACCCGGTTTCAGATTATTATCCTTTGTAAGTTTTTCGTTTTTAGATTTACCGATTCCTTTCCCTACAAATTTTACTTCACCAAGCTCTTTCAGATCCTGAAGATAAAACCTTAGAACAACCGTTTGCCCTTCAATGCTTTCAACATACACTTCAACCTCCGAAAAAGACTGAGAATCCCAAAGCTTTTTAATCGCATTGCTGATCTTCTGTCCCGGAATATCTACCTCTTCTCCTTTTAGAAGCCCTGTAAATCTTAAAATTTGTGCGGTTGAGTATTTTTTCACCCCATCTACAACAATATCTTTAAGAATATATGTTCCTGTTTGGTTTTCTGCAAGAACGGCAGCTGTATTTACC
The DNA here is from genome assembly GCF_007474535.1 of Chryseobacterium echinoideorum. Taxonomy (GTDB): domain Bacteria; phylum Bacteroidota; class Bacteroidia; order Flavobacteriales; family Weeksellaceae; genus Chryseobacterium; species Chryseobacterium echinoideorum. Next base: position 10,125 of record NZ_VKNW01000010.1, read on the forward strand.
TTAGTGCTGTCCTGTGGAGTTACCTGTCCATAAAAATGTGCAGAAGCCGCAAACATAATGATGGGTAATAGTCTAAACTTCATTTTATCGTAATCTTTCTTTTCTTAAAAATTTATTGGATTTGAACTTGATCACCGGTAAGACCGTATCTTCTTTCCTTGTTTTGATAATCTACAATACATTGAAAGAAAATATCTTTGGTAAAATCCGGCCACAGAACATTTAAAAACTGTAGTTCTGCATAAGCTATCTGCCAAAGGAGAAAATTGCTGATTCTTATCTCGCCGCTTGTTCTTATCAGCAAATCAACAGGAGGAAAATCTTTTGTATAAAGATAATCTTCAAAAAGTTTTTCATCAATTTTTTCTATTTCTACTCTGCCTTCCTTAACATCTTTACTGATATTTTTCACAGCATTAAGTATTTCGTTTTGAGATCCGTAGCTTATCGCTAAGACCAAGTTTCCTTTTGTGTTTTCTTTTGTAAGATCTACTACTTTCAGCAGTTGATCTTTTACCAATGAAGGCAATTTATCTAAATTACCGATCACGTGCATCCTTAATCCTTTACTGAAAATCTCCTCTGCTTCCAGTAACAAGGTTTCTGTAAGCAAAGCCATCAGTGTATTTACTTCATCTTTAGGTCTTTTCCAGTTTTCCGAAGAAAATGTGTAAAGCGTAAGATAAGGGATATTGATTTCGTTGCATGCGTTGATTGCATTTCTTACTGCATCTATCGCATTTTTATGACCGAAAGTCCTTTCTTCACCTCTTGATTTTGCCCATCTCCCATTACCATCCATGATAATAGCCACATGTTTTGGCAAATTCTCAGAATTAATCTTTTCTTTTATCAATGACATCTTTTTCTTAATCACAATAACATGGTGGTCTTCCGAAAGAATACGTAAGTCCTACACTGAATGTATTCATCCAGTCTCTGGATTCTGTATCACCTAAAGCTCTCTTGCTGATAATTGAAGCTTCTCTTTCTTTAGACACAATGTAATAGTTCCCTGTTTCTAATAATGATCCCCCTGTATTTGGACTCAAAATATCTCCATTATAATTTGAAACAACATCTTTGGACAATACTTTGCTGTGATCCAGCTGATCCGTTAAAGCATACCGGAAAGTAGCTTCTGCAAATATTGCCCATCCATGATTGAATTTATATTTTAAACCCACTCCAAAAGGAATTTGAGCTACCGTTTTCTTTCCTAATGAGTACTCTGTTGTGGTCACAAAATCCAATTCATCAACAGGAGCTTGTGCAACTCCATCAGCATTTCTTCTGAAATCATGACTTATTGTAGCTTTCGGAGCATCAAACATCACTCCGCCTATACCCCCGAAAATATATGGACTCACCATACTCATCTGCTCATTGTTTACCGGAAAGAAATTATATTCAAAAACCAAACTTGCCTCATAAATATTATTCTTGCCAAACGAGTTTCGGTTTCTTCTGTATTCCTCTTTAGCCGCTTTATCACTAAACTGAACCTGATTGTATCCCAGATCTAATCTTACAGTCTGATGAGGATTAAAATTAAATCTATATAAAATACCACCATAAAAAGGAAAGCCTAAATCTGAAACTCTGTCCAAATCCAGAGGCTGCTGTAAAATGTAATTGGTTTTACCTATATCTCCCACAAGATTACTCATCCCTAATCGAATTCCCAATTCATTTCTTTGTGCTTTCATACTTACCACCGTTCCTAAAAGGGTAAGAAAGCTAAACAATAATTTTTTATTCATAAAGAATACGGATTTATGGTTATTTTAAAATTTAATTTTTGCAAATATAAAACATTTTTATATTAATGATATTCTTAATGTTTAGTTAAAAATAAACAAAAAAATATAATTTGTTATAAAGTAAACGACAAAGTAGCAAATTTATTCTTTTTTTAATACTTATGCCTAAAAAAATAAAAAAATAAACCCCGCTGAACAGGGTTTACATATTTATCTGTTAAAAATTGCTTTAATCTTATTTCTTACTTTGATAAGAAATGGTTCATTATAATTTTTATCTTCATCAAAATACCCATAACCATAGCCGTAACCATAGCCATAACCGTAGCCATAACCTTGTTTTACTACGTAATCATTATAAATTAAGCCTAAATGTTTAATCTCACCATTATGATATTTCTCAGTGATCATTTTAAGCATATATTTCTCAGTATATTCATGACGAACGATATATAAATTGGCATCAGAATGCTTCATCAATTCATAAGAGTCTGCAACTAATCCTACTGGAGGTGAATCTATAATAATAAAATCATAGATTTTTTTAAGCTCTTCTATAAACTGAATATTTCTTTCACTCATAAGCAATTCCGACGGATTGGGAGGAATAGGTCCTGACGTAGCAACATCCAGATTAGGAATATTGGTTTTATTGATAATCTGTTCGATACTTGTTTCACCTGTAAGATAATTGGATATACCAAATTTATTATCAATATTGAAATCTCCGAAAATCTTAGGCTTCCTTAGATCCATACCCAACAATATCGTTTTTTTATCACTCAAACCTAAAACAGAAGCTAAGTTGATAGACACATATGTTTTTCCTTCGCCCCCTACTGAAGACGTGATCAAAATCACTTTGCTTTTATGATCCTCACCTGATAAAAATCTTATGTTGGCACGAACTCCTCTAAAAGCTTCTGCAACAGAAGATTTGGGAGACTCCATAACGGTAAGCATATTATCGTTATTATTGTTACCAATAACCCCAAGTAAAGGAATTTTAGTCGCTGAAAGAAGTTCTTTAATGTTTCTTATTTTACTATCCAATAAACTTCCTATCAATATAAATACAAGCGGCAGTGATAAAAGACCACCTACGATAGCTACCTTAGTTCCTTCTATATTAGGTCCGATTGGTTTTTGTCCCAAGTTTTTTGCAGGATCTATCACACTGATATCCGACTGATTAGTGGCAAGTCTCATTTGACTCTCATTCTGTCTCGTAAGTAAACTATTATAAGTTGCCTCTATCATATTGTATCCTCTTTCTGCATCAAGATACTTTCTTTGTTTTTCCGGATATGATGAAAGGTCTGAACTTGCCTCTGCTATATCCTGATTAATCTTATTAATTTCAGTAGAGTAAACAGTATATACATTCCTTAAAGACCCAGAAGAATTTGCTTTTGCTTCACTAATAAGGCGGTTAATTTCTTTGATTGGTTCCGAAGTGGGCGTATAGATTGTAGAAAGTTCTCTTTTTTTAAGATAAAGTGCTTTTAATTCTGATACTGAGGCTGTGAAAAGTCCGTCATCAAAACCTGCTGCCGAAGGGCTGATCATTTTATCAAAGTTCTGACTTTCAACAGAATTTCTAATAGTTCTTAGTGAGTTTAATTTACTTAGAATATCCGCTTTTTTAGATTCAAGATTTTTTATTCTTTCCAGTGACTTTTCATCTCTGTTATTAATGTCATAAAGTTTTTCGGAAACTTTAAGATAATTGAGATATGCAGCGCTCGAATCCAGCTTTTTTCTTACAGAATCTAAACTTCCTTTTAGATAAATTTCTGTTCGCTTGTCAACAATATTCTTATCCATAAATCTTTTCTTTTGCAACTCTGCAACAGATTTATTAAGAAAGTCTACTGTCTCATTTAAATTATATCCAGACTTAGATATAATCATTATAGAATTTATTTCTTTATCAAAGTCAACATTTATTGTACTTACAATGCTTTTTACAGCATCATTTACAGTAGTGAGCCTTACAACAATATTCTCTAACCTTATTCTGGGAGTTTTTGGATTGGGTATCAGTCTAAACCTCAAATTAGGAGAATTATACCACTCATTAACTTTAATAACTTTATTTTTCGGTTTGGAATAATTACCAACATTTTGAAATCCTTCAAATTCAAAAGAATATAAATTGGAGGACTCTTCTTCTGGCAAACTTACTTCATAAGCATCACCTTTAGGAGTCAGCACAATAGGATAATTTACCTGTTGAAGGTGTTTTTTATCAATTTCTAAAAAAACAGGAGAATCATTTTTATCAAGATATGTTGATTTTATTACACCTTTGGTTTCATAATTAGTAAACAACCCTAATTCTTGTACCAAAAACTCATTATGCGATCTTGATAACAGCATTTTTTTCAGATAGACACCATTTTGATTGCCAGATTGTCCCCAAATAAAGTTTATGGACTGATTAGGAGAAAAATAACTTGAAGTACTATTAGAAATACTCAAAGAAAGGTTGGAAGAATATATGTTTTGCGCATAATATTTACCATAAAACCACGCAACAGCGTATCCTATGAAAAACATAAGCAAAAACCAATACCAATTCCTTAAAACTCTTCTTAAAAAATGTTCAATATCAAATAATGCAAAAGACCCATATTTATCTTTTTGTTCCTCTGTTTTACTCGTTGCATTTTGCTTTCCGGGAATCATAGCTTAAAGATTTTTGATGAGTAAATAGATTGATAATGCTGTTGTAAGAACAGACACTCCACTTATAATTGTCTGAACGGGATCTTTTCCAAATCCGTTCAAACTTCTTTTGTTTGTGGTAAGTAAAATTTCATCACCATTTTGAATATAGAAATATGGAGAATTCATTACATCCTCACGCGTAAGGTCAATTTTTGCTTTTTTTAAGCCTTCAGGCAATTTTCTGTAAATTGTAATATTCTTTCTGTCTATTGTCCTATTAAAGCCACCATTCATTGCAATAGCCTCCGTCAATGTAAGTGTATTTTTGTGAGCTTTCTTTTCTCCGGTCATTCCCGTTGTTTCTAAATCACCTAAAATATAATAGGTAATACCATCAATATTGAGGCGAACCTCAGATTTTCCTTCCTGAAAATTTTCATTAACCTTCAATTGTATATCCTGAGAAATCTCTTCTAATGTTCTTCCTTCAGCTTTTATGAATCCTATTCCGAAAATATTAATATCCCCATGAGCATCTACCTTCAAACCATTAAAATAGATAATCCTATTTCCGCCGTTTCCACCTGAAACATTTGCACTGCTTCCTGTAACAGCAATATTATTTTCATTTGCAGCATTTAATGAAGAATAAAACTGAGCAGCATCTCCTTTAGGAGTCGTAACAATATCCAGCTTTAAAATGTCATTCTTTGTCACTCTGTAAACAGGAATATTATAAGGAATCAAACCCTCTTCGTTTATAACCAAACTCTCATTAGGCTGCAAAAGTTTTACGTCCTTTGATGTTAAACAAGAAGTAAGGAAAAACGGCATTATGAGAAATAATAAATTTTTATAAATTTTCATCGTAAATAAAATGTAGTTTGCAAAAATAGAAATTTAATTGATACTTTTTTGTTTATTATTTTGTAATGCAGACACAGCATCCGGTATATATGCCCCGACAAATCCCAAAAATATTACTGTAAAAAGTAAAATATTAACATTGGAGTGACGCAGAAAGTAGGTTACGGCGATAATAAACAAATAATAAATTGTAATATAAAAAGTTGATCTTCTATGAGTTAAATTTAGTTTTAATAATTTATGATGAATATGATTTTTATCGGCTTCAAATGGAGACTTCCTGTTCCAAAGCCTAACAATAATTACATTCAAAGTATCAATAATAGGAAGAATAAGAATAGCAACGGCAATTACCGGTGCAGATTTCAGATGATATCTGGGAACATCTGCACGATTTTTATCTATAAATATATCTATGAAGCAAATACAGGTAAATGCAAGCAAAAAGCCCAAAAGCATAGATCCTGTATCACCCATAAATATTTTTGTTGCTCTGTAATTGGATAAATTATAATATAAAAATGCCAGTACAGAACCAATCAGCACCAAGGAAAGTACAACAAGAGGATAATTGTACTCGCCCAATCTGTAATAGCTGATACCGAAAATTGCACTGCAAATAATAGAATATCCTCCTGCAAGTCCGTCAATCCCATCAATAAGATTAAATGCATTGATAAGTATAATAAAAGTAATTATTGAAAAAAATACACTGAGCCAGTAATTAATTTCAAAAATACCAAAAATCCCGAATAAACTTCTTATTCTCACATCTGAGCCAATAACAATTAATGCAGAAACAACAATCTGTGCAATCAGCTTTTTATAAGCACGCATGACTACAATATCGTCCATAATTCCAACATAGAGAAGAATGATAAGTGATGCAAAAAGAAATTTATATAAATCAAAAATTTCGTAAGCGAAAATAGATGTACATATTCCGATTGAATAAAAGATCGCAATTCCTCCCAAATTGGGTATTTTCCTGAGATGAGAACTCCTTACCCCGGGTTCATCCATCAGGTTTTTTCTTCTTGAAATCTTAATAATCGTAGGGATTGAGAAAAAAGTAATTAAAAATGAGAACAAAAAACCTAACCCTACTTTCACATAAAAAATAGAAACACCTGTTTGGGTTAAGAACAATTCAAAATTTTTCATCGTTGTCTTTTTATTAATTTCTTTACTAGATTGGGAAAGTAAAGATTAAAAAAGTCATTATTTCATTTGTAAAACAATGAGACTTCAGTTTGTGTTAAATCAGTTTTCTTATCAGTTTTTTCTGCCCCGCAAAAAACAGAAGATAGAAAACTTTTTTTTTCAGTGGCAAAGATAAAATATAATTCTTACCGAAACGACTGTAAGTCAATATATATTTCAATTTAATGCCTTTTTTTTGTATGAAATCAGTCAATTCCTGAGACATTTTGTAAAATAAATCATCATTTTTCACAAAAGCAAGGTATGCAAGGTAAGTATAAATTCCTTCCAGAATCTGAAACCCCTTCAGCTCTTTTTGCTTATCAGAATATTTTGACTGGAGAAAAGCCACCTCTACATCTTCTACTGCCTTCAGAATATCCAACCCGCTTTCGTTATGGGTTTTTGTAATAGAATTACTTCTTTCAAGATACTGATAATGAAATTTTTGAGTCTGAGCTAAAGTTTCACACTCCAATAAAAGCTGCGGAATGAGCTGAATATCTTCAAAATGAACTCCTTTTTTGAATCTTTTATGCTTAAATAATTCTTTTCTGAACAATTTATTACAGGCAAAATAGCTTAAGTCTGAAAACACTGAAAAATTAGATTCTAATTTGATTTTTTCGGGCATATTAGGAATCTGTGTGAGTTTCTGGGTAACATTTCCATGCTCATCAACTTTCTGAATGTTGCAGATGACCATTTCCGCATCATATTTCTCAGCCAGACTTAGCATTTCTTCAAACATGGTTTCAGAGACAAAGTCATCACTGTCTACAAATCCTAAATAATCTCCCGTTGCTTTATCAATTCCAAAATTTCTTGCATCACTCAAACCTCCGTTATTTTTAGTAAAAGGTTTAATTTTATCAGGATATGTTGAATAATATTGCTGAATGATGTTTTCCGAAGCATCTGTACTTCCATCATTCACTACGATAATTTCGATATTCTGCAATGCCTGATTGACTAAAGAATCAAGACATTTAGCCAAATAATTTTCAACATTATAAACCGGAACTATTATCGAAACCTTCATTCTTTGCTTTGCAGATTAAGGATACCATTGACCAAAAATTCGCTGAACTTCTGATATCCTGACTTATTTAAATGAAGTGGATCAGCAAATAAATTTCTATCTTTATCAAAATCAGCAGTTACCTCATCAAAATTTAAGATAATTACCTTTTTCTCCAACCCCGTGTTTTTTAGATTTTCACTCAAAGCCTTTCTATAATCCTGTATTTTAAATGGAATGCCTTTGTTTAGTATGAGTTCACCACCCCTGTTACTTATTTCACTTATGATATTCTTATTTTTAAAGTCTTCTTCTATTCCAAACTCCGGAAGAGTGACTACAACTGGCTGTATATTATAATGAAGCATCGCTTTAATCATCATCATCATATGATGAGCATAAAAATCTGGTCCTACATGAGTGGCTGCATCATTAACGCCGGCAACTATAATGCAGTAATCAGGTTTTTTTTCAATAACTTCTTTAGAAGAAAATTTCTCATCCTTATTTTTAAAAAGATTTTCAAAGATTGTTCTGGTTGTTGCTCCGGGATTTCCGTACGAATAGATTTTCGCCTGAACTCCCCGATCGGAGATTTTCTTTGTTATGAGAGAATCAAGTTTTTGCCTTACCAACCAGCTATCGCCAATGATACCAATCTGCAATCCTTTTTCCGGTTTTGTAGCGGACAAAAAATATTTTTTTTCTTTTGCATAAGCATATTTATTCCAAAAATAACCGAAACAAGATATTCCAATTAAAAGGACAATACTTAAAATAATCTTTTTTTTCATCTGTATTATATTAATTAAGTTAGTCTTGGACTCAGCCAGCCTTTTTTGGCATCATCAAAATCTTTTCTGGAACAAGGAATGCAGTTCTCAATGTCATCATCATCACCAAAATACCAGAGATTGCTGAATGTATCACGTTTAAAAGCATATTGCCTGTCCTCAATCAACACATAAAATATTTCGTATTTTCTTTCTTTCGGATGCGAATGCTGTATATTGATTCCTTCAATAAGATACCAGATCATTTGCGCCAAAAGCTGATGATTGAGCTGATTTTCAGAATAAATATTATAATTAAAAATACCGACAGATTTCAAATTTTCACTTAACCCGATTTCTTTCATGTAAGCACAAATTTCTCTTCGGTTGAGACCATTCACTTGTGGATTTATCGAAAATGCATCGCTGAAACTTTCCACTGCATCACAGTTAACGGTTACCAAATCTGCTTTTCTGAAAAAAGGTTCGGTCTTTTCGGTAGAGTTCATCATTTCTGCTAAACGGACAATATCAAATTCCACTTCTTTGATCAGCTTTACAGAATCGGTCTCGTTCAAATGTTTTTGATATCCTAAATGATGATAATTTTTGATCTGAAGGTTTTTTGAACCTAAAATTTTACTTAAAAAAGTATTTTCATTAATATTTTCACCCTGTTTTAAAGAAATAACATTGCTGATCTGGGTATAACTAATATTTTTCTGATGGAAATGAAGTGCTGAAAACATAGAAAATGCAAAGTCATTAGATCCACCAATAATTACGGGAATTGCTCTTTTATAATGACATACAGACAAAACTTCCTGCAAAATATAATGAGAGTCTTCCACCGACTTTCCGGAAACCAGGTCTCCCAAATCAACTACCGGAATTTCAAAATCCAGCTGAGAAAGCTTATAAAACTCTTTTCTGACGGATGTAAAATCCTGAACTTCTGCATCACCATTGGCTCCTCTGTAATCGGAAACAAAAAGCAGAACAATGCTGTCTTCTTTGATTTCTTTGGTTATTTTATAACCTATTTGCCAATTTTCTGTCCTGAAATTCCGCGGTGGAATGATGAAATCTTCAAAATTCATGTCTATAAGTGCTTATTGATCGTCAAAAATATTAAAATTAAATGAGTATATAATTAAAAAACACAGATCAAGATCTGTGCTTTGTTATGTTTAATCTTACCAAGTTATCCATTTCTATATAAAAAACCTTGACAAGATATGTTTCAGTTTACTATTTCTTCGCTGAAGGTTTCTTGGCAGCAGGCTTTTTCGCTGTTGCTGTTTTTTTAGCCGGAGCTTTTTTGGCAGCTGTTTTTTTCTTTTCAGCAAATGCTTTGGGGTCTTGTGCAGTAATCCATTTTTTAACTTCTTCTAAAGAAACTTCTTTCAGCTCATCGCTTTCATACTTTGTATCATCAGCTTTTTTCGGAATTTTGAACATCGCTTTTCCGAATTTGATGAAAGGTCCCCATCTTCCGTTTTCAAGGGAAATTTTTTCACTTTCCCATTGCTGTATGTAACGGTTAGCTTCTTTTTCAAGTTTAGCATCAATCAATTCGTTAATATCACTTTGCGAAAGATTCTCAAAATCATAACGCTTCGGAACATTCACAAAAATATCTTTATACTTAATAAACGGACCAAATCTTCCACTTCCTTTAGTTACCGGTTCGCCTTTGTAAGTTGCAATCGGAGCATCAGCTTTTTTCTTTTCGGCAATAATTTCTTCTGCCCGATTTTGATCCACAGAAAGGGGATCTTCACCTTTAGGAATACTGATATACGTTTCGCCCCATTTCACATAAGGTCCGAATCTTCCTACCCCCACCGACACAGGATTTCCGTCAACTTCTTTCAGATCGAAAGGAAGTTTAAAAAGTTCCAAAGCTTCTTCCAAAGTAATGGTTGCAATATTTTGTCCTACCATCAGTGATGCAAAAGTTGGTTTTTCTTCATCATCCGTTTCACCAATCTGAATCATTGGTCCGAATCTTCCAATTCGTGCATTGACGTTTTTCCCGGTTTTAGGATCAACTCCCAAAAGCCTCTCTCCGGTTGCACGGTCAGCATTTTCTTCTACATCTTCAATTTTAGGATGGAACTGAGTGTAGAAATCGGTCATCATTTCTTTCCATTTTTGTCCACCATTGGCAATTTCATCAAAACTTTCTTCTACTCTTGCGGTAAATCCGTAATCAAGAATTTCCGTAAAGTTATCGGTAAGAAAATCATTCACCACTTCACCAATATCTGTAGGAACAAATTTATTTTTGTCGCCCCCGAATTTTTCGTCAAGGACTTCTTTTTTGATTGTATCGTTGGCTAAAGAAATCTTTACGACCTCTCTTATCTGTGGTTCAATCTCTCTTTTATCCACATATTCTCTGTTCTGAATGGTCTGAATGGTAGGTGCATATGTAGAAGGACGCCCAATTCCTAATTCTTCCAGTTTTCTTACCAATCCTGCTTCGGTGTATCTGGCACTTGGTCTGGTAAACTTTTCTGTAGCGGTGATTTTTTTATAGTTTAAAACTTCACCAACCGTCACTTTTGGCAACAGTTTTTCGTTGTTTTCTTCATCATCTTCTTCTGTCTTTACGATTCCGTAAGCTTTGAGAAAACCATCGAAAATAATCACTTCACCCTGAGCTTCAAAATGCTGCGGAAGTTTTGCATTTCCGATTTCTATTACTGTTTTCTCTATTTTAGCATTTGCCATCTGAGAAGCCAGCGTTCTTCTGTAAATCAGCTGATATAATTTGCTCAACTGGGCATCACCAATCGTTTTTACCGAAAAATCTGTAGGTCGTATTGCTTCGTGAGCTTCCTGTGCAGACGAAGATTTTGTGGTATAATTTCTAGGAGAAGAATATTCTGATCCGTATTCTGAAATAATCTGATTTTTAGCACCTTCAATTGCCTCTTGGGAGAGGTTTACCGAGTCGGTTCTCATGTAAGTAATGTGACCTTCCTCATACAGACGTTGGGCAAGACGCATTGTATTGGTTACGTTATAGCCCAATCTTGAAGACGCTTCCTGTTGTAAAGTAGAAGTTGTAAAAGGAGCAGATGCAGAACGGCTTCCTGGTTTGGTTTCAACATTGAGTACTTTAAACTCTGTATTTTTGGCTAATTCTAAGAAGTTTTCAGCTTCTGATTCTTTATCAAAATCCTTTTTAAGTTTTGCTGATATTTCCTGACTTGCTTTATTTAAAAAAACAGCATCAAGCTTGAAACTTGCTTTCGGTACAAAACTGCGAATTTCTTTTTCTCTTTCAACGACTAAACGCACTGCAACCGACTGTACTCTTCCCGCAGAAAGTCCCGGTTTTACTTTTTTCCAGAGAACAGGAGACATTTCAAAACCAACAATCCTGTCGAGAACCCTTCTTGCCTGTTGTGCATTAACTAAGTTCTGATCTATATCTCTAGGATTTTCAATAGCTTTCAGAATCGCATTTTTAGTAATCTCGTGGAAAACAATCCGTTTTCTATTTTCCGGCTTCAGTTTTAATTCCTCTGCCAAATGCCACGCAATAGCTTCTCCTTCACGGTCTTCATCGGAAGCCAGCCAAACCACATCAGCTTTCTTCACCGCTGCTTTCAATTCTGTAACCAATTTCTTTTTGTCGGCTGAAACTTCGTAATCGGGACTAAATGTTGACAAATCAATCCCCATTCCTTTTTTAGGAAGATCACGGATGTGACCGAAACTGGATTTTACTTCAAAATCCTTTCCTAAATATTTCTGAATAGTTTTTGCTTTTGCCGGAGACTCAACGATTACTAAATTTTTCGACATACTGAAAATTTTTGCAAAAGTAAAGCTTTTTTATTAGATGGGTTTTGTCAAATCATTTTATTTAACAATTCAAGGGGCGCAAAGAGTGTTCTGTAGAAGAATCCTTCAAAAGTAAACCCTCTTCCCGACATCTCCACCCGGTACATTAATGAGAAAAAAATAATGCAAAATGTTACCCAGAATTTTCTATTGGCGATCAGCTTTTCAGAAGTTGATGAATTTGCCGAATCTCTTAGTAATAAAGGCAAAAGCACGATGAGGAATATCATATGGATGTACATCCATCTCCCCCAATCAATGGCGAGATAGAATAGTGGCAATGAAAACAAAAAAGCTCCTGTCAATAAAATAGACAGATACTTTTGGTGAGTTTGATTTTTTAAATAATATCCCATATGAAAAACACTGATCAGCAAACTCAGAAAATACAATCGGTATTCATCGAAATGCTCTTTGATGTATTGCCTTTCATTAATATCCCAAAAGAAAATTCCTTTGGTAAGAATCACGCCCCGGTGTTGGAGAATCTGTAAAGACTGCCCTTCATTGATTTCTTTTCCAAACACAACAATGAGTACTGCAGGAATAAAAACTGCTAAAATATATTTTATATATCTTTTCCACTCAGGCTTCTGAGTTTTCAGATACAATGCAATCAAAAAATAAGGAACAAAAAAAAGTGTAATCTCATGGAAAAACATGGCAATAAAAAGACCCGCAACTACAGCATTTTCTTGTAATCGTGATAATGAATTTTTGTTGAGATGATAAACAAAATAAGCAAAAAGAAAAAATACTATAAATTCTTTTTTTCCAACATAATCTACACAGTTGAAAATTCCTATAAAACCAATCGAAGACAAAAGCAGAGAGAGATAAAGAAATGTTGTTTCTTTATACTGAATACTTTTAAAATAAAAATAAAAAAAAGAGGTAATAATAATGAGTTGAAAACCGTAGACTAAATACTGCAGTTTCAAACCTGTGAGATCCTGAAGAAAAAAGAAAAAACTACCGGAAAGCCCCCTTCTTTTGAAACCGCCGTCCTGATAATTGATAAGCCAGTCACCTAAAATATAGCCGTCTGAATTAATATTATGAATATACGTAAATACGATTGCAAACAAAGCTGTTGCAATAATGATAAGATAGATTAAAATTTTAATATTTATGTAGGACAGAATATTCTTCAAGCCTTGTGTTTTTTTAAGTTTGTCTCAAAAAAGAAATAGCTCTCAAATCCGGACAATCTCATATTAAGTTTCCAAAATTATGAAATTTGCCGTACTTGAAAGCTATTTTATAGAGAATGTAGCTACATTTAGCTCAATTACTATTTTTTAACAAAAAACAATGGCTACCCAAGAGGAAATAAATGCTACCTTTTAATTATTTTTACAATACTTTCAGAATTGTTGATTCTTACCAGATAGGCTCCTTGCACAAGTGAAGAAACATCTGTTTTTTTGCTTTCAAATTTCCCTGATTTTATCAGTTGTCCTGAAGCATTGTAAATCTGATAGTAATAATCTTTATCTTCAGTTGCTTTCACATATAGAACATCTTTCACAGGATTAGGAAACAAAACAATCTGATTTTCTCTTACTTTGGTTTCAATTTCTTTTTCAGTAAAAACATTTGGAGCTTTTACAGAAGAAATTCCCGGAGAGACAGGTATTGCAGGAACAGGACCTTCCTCAAAACCATCCTGATTGGTTTTTACTTTTACACAACGGCAACTCATTCCGAAATAAGGATCATTGTTATCGTGAAATGCTATAAACTGATTAGCCGTAGAAGCTGCATTAAAAAGAATATTTACCGGTCTACCAATATAATTTGAATTTAAAACTGCAGTCCATACTCCCGGAAACTGATAATTATTGGAATTGAATGTTCCTGCTGCCGTTTGATTTGCGGTAACGCTTCTGAATCCGCGCGAACCTGAATTGGGGTAATTTCCTACAGAATATGTGGGATCATTAAACATATAACCAATTGTTGTGGTAGTGGTATTTCTTACTCTTACCCCTGCATAGTCAGTAATTACACTGTAACTTGTTGCCACTTTTTTATCTTTTTTATACCAAGGAGAAATTCCGTAATCTTTATTTGTAGTAATAGCCACACCAGTAAGATCAGGAATTCTCCAACCTTCAGGACAAGGATCAAATGGCGATTTCTCTCCTCCTCTACCCCATCTGTCCGGAGCCAGATTAGGCTCATTTGCCAGCCAGTCTGTACCATTGGTGTAATTGGGTGCAGCTGAATTATATGGTGCTAATGAGCTCGGAATCATATAAACTAAAGGATTTCTAACCGAGTATGTTAAAACTTTGGCTAATTTTTCGTTTACTTTATCAGTTGCTAAAACATTAGCATTTGCAGAATTAGTATAGGTATTATAAGGTATGATATAATTTCCTGACAAATTGTTATATACTGCCGGAGTAAGCATAGTATATGCAACAGATCCCGATGAATTGACTGCTCCTAAAAAAATGTTGTAGGAAGCTCGTGTATCTGCATACTGAAAACCAGGAATCGGATCCTTTCTTCCCCACTGATACTGCAAACCTGTAGAAGCTCTTATTTTTGCATATTCTGCAGCAGTAGGCGTGAGAGGATTAGCAACAATCGGAAAAGCATCTGTAGCACCCAGATTACGATCCATAAACTCTGTTTTCAAAACATCTCCTTTCCCTACATAGTTGATGTAATTAGGAGCTGCAGGATTTGGTATTTCGGTAGTGTAATTATAAGTTCCGATAGCAGTATCGGTTACCCAGATATGCCAAGACCAGTAAACAGGATTGGTAATACTTCCATTATGGAGCGTAATAACGGCATTTCCATTTTGGTTGGGGGCAATGTTGACAATAATCTTTGAATTTGATAATGCTGAAGCAGATCCCGGAGAAGGATTAATGATATTGATTGCAGTGATCAATGCTGTATTGGTAGACCATAGAACATTTACTTTTAAATCATTGAAACTTGATGGATTTAAAATATCTGGATTATTGAGCAATTGGCTTTGAGCAGAAAAAGCTTTCGTAACAGGAATTTCTATTACCGTAGTCCCGGTGCTTTTCACTACCTGATATGTATTAGGATTATTTAATCCCTCCGTAAAGCTATTGGAAGAGGAAATAAATTCTGTCGGAAAATCATAATTATTTAGTATATAAAGCGGATCTTTTATGCAACGGCATGCATTTGCATCCGAAGTTTTAGCCACGGAAAGAGGTTTGTACCAATATCTTCCTTTGATATTGGGATTAGAAGAATTCGGAGTGTCCGGTTGATACTGATCCGGAACCATAAATAATATTCTTGCTCCGACAGCTGGAGTTGTATCATACAATCTTGTCATTGTTGCGGTCCATAATCCAACCTGATGCTGGTCAGTATATTGACCTCCTTGCGAATTGACAGCCAATTGTCCGGTTCCGGGGAAAACTCCCATATTATGTCCTCCGACATTTGATAAGTCAAATCCTAAATTAGGATATAATTTAAAGCCAGTCATAAAAGACGGAACATTATTGTCATTAGGTTTGATAATATGATAGCCATTAGATTCAAAAGTATTCCTGCCCAGATTAGTTTTCACTCCAAACGGAGAAAAATCAATCCTTATATCGTCAATATAGTTTGCAGAAGCCTGATGCGCTACCAACATTGAGGGAAGCCTCCAACCGTTAGGACAAGGATCAAAACCTGATTTATCTTTATAAGGAGCCGCCGCTGCATCATTTGTATAATCAGTTCCAAGTCTTCCACGTGAATTATCTGACCAAAGATTGAGCTCTGTAAGGCGACTGTCTGCCAAACTTACTGATCTTCCAAACCAATTGATCATCAAATTAGGATTATTGTTGTAAAAAGCAAGGCCTGAATTATCATCTTTATTAACATAAATAAGACTCAACGGATTTCGTACAGAAAGGCGTATATTATGGTCAAGGGTGGCATTAGATAACAGTACAAACCTCCTTAAATTATCAAAATTAGTTGCATTGGTAAAATTCTTTGCACCTCTGTGACGGATTCTCCCTACAGAACCAGAAACTTCGTAAAAGTCGTTCCCTTTATAGACCAGTGGCGGGATAGGATCTTTCCTACCCCATTGATAAAGCAAACCTCCGTTTTTGATCCAGGCATCGGCGCTATTTGAATTGCTGAGAGCACCTAAATTACGATCCATCCATTTCCATTCTGTATCCGGGATTACTTCTACAGTTCCGTCAATCTTTTGTCTTTTAACTTGACTAAAACTTTTATAAGAAGAGCCATTGGCAGGGTTATCTGTTACCCAAATATGCCACGACCAGAAAATCTCCCCATTTACTTTATAGGCAATGACCGCATTTCCTTCCTTTACTTTATTGATAGGAACTTTAATTTTAGCATCTTCTCCTGCACCTACAATTTCTAATGCATAGTTAGCTCCCGACTTGATCAATCCGTGGCTATCTTCCCAGAGAACATCAGCCGTAACCGTTCCTGAAGGAATACTTGAATACCCAAGATATTTATAGCCAAGCCACATTGCATAAGCTTTCTTTACCGGAATATACAGTCCGTCTTCTGATTGTGATGGATCAAATATATAGCTATTAGGAGCTTTCATCCAGTCTTTGCCAACTTTTCTTCGGGCATTGAGGATTTCCAATTCATGACCCTGATTTTCTATACTGTCTTTTTCAGATTCAGTTTTACTATTGAGTAGATTATGTGCAGAAGCATCTGCAGAATAAAGTGATAAAGCCGTTGCAATACAAAACAAGTAATGCTTTTTCATAATGTAATAATTTTGTGATTTTTAAAATTTATCAATTTCTAAAAAAAATACCACAAGAATTATTATCAAACCAATAAAAAACATGTATTAATAAAAAATTACTTGCAATAAATTTTTATAGGAATAAATTTAATTTCGATTTGGTCAATACAAAACTACAACATTGTCGGAAAAAATATAATAGGACAAAGCAAATCTTTATTAAGATTTAATAAAAATTACTCGACATTAAAAGAAGAGCAAAATGCGTTATGGAAGCACATGGTTCTTATACATTTCAACAGTGAATCTACCCTTAAGAATATTTTTAAAGCTGGCAAAAACAATAAAGTTAAATATAAATAAAACAATTAAAAATGTGTGAATAAGCCTCTTTGTGCCATATGAAACCACATACATAGCGTTAGGAATAATTATATAGGAAAACCCGATAAAGGCACCGGCAAGTCTGGATGAGAAAATAGGATTGTTTCTGAATATAAAGTAAAAGCATATTCCTATAACCGCATAATTTCTATGATATTCATAATAAGGATACTTTTCTTTCATCGGAGTATCAAAATAAAACAAAAAGAATGTAAGAATTGTCATCATTCCTTCAGGTATACCAAATCCTCCATTGAGACGTTCTACTGATTCATCTATATAGCCATTAAAGCCTTCTACAATCATTGCATCTCCTGCCACGGAATCCATAAAACTTCCAAATACACGATAAACCTCAAAAGGTGAAGCAAAAATAGATGCAATAATAAAAACAAGCATCCAAAATTTATTGATCGGAATTCTTGCTACCCAATACATAGGAAGAAAAATATAGCAGACATTGTGAATTCCTGCTCCCAGATAAATACATAAAAGATACATCAGCAGATTTTCCTGCTTAATATATTTTATAGCATAGTAAACAACAAAAGATCCCAAACATTGTCTAATCTGACCACTTTCACCAATAAAAAAACCTGGAATAAACATGAAAAGGATAAACGTAAAAGGATAAAATGTATTATCATCAATGTACTCTACTTTTAATATGATTGTTATTGTTGCAATAACCAGAGTCAGCATATAAAAAGGAGCATCAAAAATATTAAGCAATATTTTATTAATAAGAACAAACAGCCACTCAAGTTCTACCGGTTGTGGTCCTTCAAGATACAAAGCCTTGAAAATAATACTGATATAAAGCTTAGTATCGGAATAATTATAAATACCTACATAACTACCATAATCAGGACCTACATTATCCCTAAGCCCGGCAAGAATAATAAGATATCCACCTAAAAACCAAAGCCATTTTTTCTCAACTCGTCTTCCATAAACTTCCTGAAAACTGAAGAATATCATAATGACAATCGCAATGATGTAATATGGATGTAATAAATTCATTTAGGTTGTACGAAGATTTTAAGTTGATGAGAAGCAATTATCAATGCAGTCAGAATCAAAGGCAAAAACAATCGGCTTTCCCAGAAAAGTCCGACAAAAGTAATCATAAGCAGATAAGGCATTGAGAAAAATAAATATTTTTTCATTATGATTTTATGCTCAGAGTTTCCCAATTGAAGCATAAAATAATATCCTAAAATCCCAAACATTAATCCCGCCAGATTAAAAGGACTCGTAAAATTATTCTTTATATAAATTCCTTCAAAAAAAGAAGCCTCCTGAGGAATCATCATCTTCAATGCAAAATATGGCAGTACAAATGAAATGATCAGAAAAACAGTTTCTTTTAAAATTCGAGTCTGCCTCAGATTCTTTAAATCTAAAAACATAGCCGCAAAAAATGCAATATTAAGGCATGATGTTTCTCTTACAAAGGTTGATACCAAAATAGTTGTACAAAGCAGTATTAAATCAGCTGTTCTTTGATGGCGGTAATAACGCAAAGTAAACAAAATCCCAAGAAGATAAAAAAACACGGCAATCAAATCACAATTAGTAGGAACATACTGCACAATAACGATAAAGAAAATGGCAAGCAAATGAAAAATCCGATTCACCTTTCCCTTAAACAGATCTGATGGATGATAGTTTAGAATCTTATTTAAAATAATTGAAGAAAGAACGAAAAAGAAAGCGTTGATCAAAAAAATACTGTGATAGAAAACAGTTCCGTTTTTTAGAATAAAACTTTCCTGTGATACAAAATAATTTTTTATTAAATAATTTACGCCTTCAAAAACTTCAACCATCACAAAATTCGGGATAACACGGTAGGCATAAACAGAGGAAAACATAAAGTCTGGAGCTTCCTTCATTATTTTTAAGCCCACATAAGTAGATTCAAAGCCGTAATACGACATGAAAAACAGCAGAAATGGGAAAATTACTACAAACAGAAATCCGGAAAATTTTTCATCAATCGTTTTCAACATACGATCAGCATCTTTTTAAGATGAATTTGTTTTTTTATTTACTGTCAAAAAGGGAACTTCTGCAAAAGTATAAGTTTTTTTCTTTTTATAATGAATATTTTACTGATTTTCAGTTAAAACTTCCTCACATATAGTTTAATCTAACTCTTAAAAAATTAAATTTGCAACTTGATTTTCCCAGACAATGCATTGCATTTTCATTTATTTATATTATTTGATTTCCAAAAACCGTCTCCTGTACGCAGTTTTAACACTGGGACTTCTTTTCGTTTGCGGACTTTTCGCTTCAAAAATAAATTTCGAAGAAGACATCAGCCAGATTATTCCCAAAAACGAAAAATCTGATCTCACGGCAAAAGTTCTCAAACAGCTCAACTTTTCAGACAAAATTGTTGTTATTATTGAAAACAAATCAAAAAACAACGATTTCCGGCTTTCGGAAACTGCAGATACGTTTTTAAATAAAATTAAACCCCTGCAAAATTACATTGATGCGATTGAAGGAAAAGTTGATGAAAACCAGATTTCTGAAACATTTGATTTCCTTAATCAAAATCTGCCACTTTTTTTAGACCCAAAAGATTATATCGAAATTGAGCGTAAACTCAATAAAGACAGTATTGCAAAACAAGTAGAAAGCAATTATATTTCTTTGGTTTCTCCTACAAGTTTAGTGACCAAAGAGTTTATCAAAAAAGATCCTTTGGCAATTACTTTTTTAGGCTTAAAAAAACTCAATACACTCAATATCAGCAAAGATTTTAAACTTGAAGATAATTACATTGTTTCTAAAGACGGGAAAAACCTTCTGCTTTTTATCAATCCTAAAAACAAAGGCAGCGAAACCAAAAACAACGAATTTTTTGTTGATGAACTGAATAAAATTAAAGAAACCCTCAATCAGAATTTCAAAGGAAAAACCGAAATCAGTTATTTCGGTTCGCCAGTGATAGCGGTTGCTAATGCACAGCAAATTAAAAAAGACATTCAGAATACGGTCATTATTTCGATGACGGTACTTTTGATTTTGCTAATGTATTATTTCAGAAACTTTTTTACGCCTCTGATTGTATTTTTACCCACTGTTGTTTCCGTTTTTGTATCGCTGATGATTCTTTATTTTATAAAAGATAAAATTTCTGCCATTTCACTGGGAATCGGTGCTATTCTGATCGGAATCACCATTGATTACGCACTGCACATTCTCACCCATTACAAGCACAACAACAATATTGAGGAACTGTATAAAGAGATTACACAACCTGTTATTTTAAGCAGTATTACAACAGCGGTTTCTTTTTTATGTCTTGTTTTTGTAAAATCAGAAGCACTCAGAGATCTTGGGCTTTTTGCAGCAATGACGGTCTTTATTTCTTCAATTGCTGCACTTCTCATTGTTCCGCAGCTTTATCATCCAAAAACTGAAAGTCAAAATTCTAAAACTAATTTTATTGACGTTATCGGAAACTATCCGTACGAAAAAAACAAGACGCTTGTTATCGTTTGTACAATGATCATTATTGCCTGTCTTTTTGGTTTCAGACATGTTGGCTTCAACAAAAACATTGGAGACTTAAATTATATTCCGAACGACTTAAAAATCAGTGAAGCTAAAATTCAGAAACTTTCAGACATCACTTCCAAATCTGTTTATACCATTTCTTATGGGAATTCTGAGCAGGAAGCTTTGGAGCAAAATTCAAAACTTTCCCGGTTCTTAGAAAAAGAAAAAAAAGCCGGTAAAATACTGAACTATACCTCCATCGGAAATATTGTTTTATCTGAAAAAACTCAACGTGAAAAAATAGAACAATGGAACCGATTCTGGAACTCAAAACGCAAGACAGAAACCATCAATCAATTGGTTACAAACGGAAATATTTTTGGATTTAATTCTTCTGCATTCACTCAGTTTAATGAAACTTTAAGCAAAGATTATTCTATTTTAACACTTCAGGATTATTCCAAAATAAAAGCAGTACAGATTAAAGAATTTCTCAGCAGTGAAAATGGCTTTTACACCATATCCAATATTGTAAAAGTAAATGAAAACAAAAGAGATGCTTTTATACAGGATGTTAAAAATAATCAAAACGCTTTAGCAATTGACCGGCAGCAAATGAACGAAAACTTTTTGGGGTTACTGAAAGACGATTTTAATACGCTGATCAATTATTCTCTTCTTGCTATTGTTCTTACCATCATTCTTTTCTTCAGAAACTTTGAGCTTTCCCTTCTCACGATGTTTCCTATTGTTTTGACAGGAATTGTTACAGCAGGACTTCTTTATTTTTCAGGGCTTGAACTTAATATTTTCAGCACAGTAGTCTGCACTTTAGTTTTTGGTGTGGGAGACGATTTCAGCATTTTTCTTACAAAGGCAATGCAAAAAGAGCATACAACTGGCAAAAACGAGCTTCCCACATATAGAATTTCAATTATTCTGGCGGTTTTTACAACGGTTTTATCCATCGGATCATTGATTTTTGCGAAGCATCCTGCATTGCATTCACTGGCTTTGGTTGCCTTAATCGGAATGTTTTCCGTAATTGTTATCACCTCCACTTTATATCCTTTCTGGTTTAGGTTTTTAATTATTAACCGTACAAAAAAAGGACTCTCCCCTATTACACTAAGACTTTTTTTACATTCTGTTGCATCGTTTTTATATTACGGATTATTCGGTTTTATTATTTCGGTTTTCGGAAGTTTTTTTGCTAAAAACTCCAAAGGAAAATCTTTATACATCATTAAATTGCTCGTTGCAAAATTTTTGGGATCTGTTTTGTACACTAATTTTTTTGTAAAGAAAAAAATCATCAGAAATCCGGAAGAAGATTTCAGCAGACCCGCTGTGATTATTGCCAATCACACTTCGTTTCTGGATACTTTAGCAGTAGCTTTGGTTACGCCTAAAATTGTTTTTTTGGTGAATGACTGGGTGTACAATTCTCCAGTTTTCGGAAAAATGGTAAGAGCTTTAGGCTTCTATCCTGTTTCTCAAGGAATTGAGAACGGACTGGAAAAACTTCGGGAAAAAGCAGAGCAGGGATATTCTCTCATCGTATTTCCTGAAGCAGAAAGATCGTATGATAACGATGTAAAACGTTTCCATAAAGGCGCATTTTACCTTGCCGAACAGCTGCAGCTTGATATTTTACCACTCTACATCCACGGAAACTCGGAAGTTTTGCCGAAAGGAGATTTTATTATTTATAATGGGAAAATTACAGTAAAAGTTGGAGAAAGAATTTCTCTTCACAACGAATCTTTTGGAAAAAATTATTCGGAAAGAACAAAAAAAATCAATGCCTATTTCCGTGAAGAGTTTTCGAAACTCAGAAACGAGCTTGAAGATGAGAATTATTTTAAAGACAAACTATTTTTAACCTATTTATATAAAGAAAAGGAAGTAGTAAAGGCAGTGAAAGAAGATTTTAACCAAAATAAATCTGTTTATTTTGAGCTTAATCAACTGATTCCGAAAGATGCCGTTATTTTCCATGTGGCAGATGATTTTGGGCAGAAAGACATCATTCTTTCACTTCAGCAGGCAAAAAGAAAAGTTTTTTCCTGGATTCGCAATGAAGAAAAAAGAAAAATTGCCGCAAACAACTATTTTGTTAAAAAAAGACATCTTTTCTACATTAAAAACCCTTCTGAAATATTAAAAAAACCTGATGTTCTTTTAGTTTCAGACTCATCTTTTGATTTTGATGAAATTAATGACAATTATCCTCTTATCATTTTATTCAACATTAAAAATAAAAATTTTGAAAATTTAAACTATACCAAAGAATATGGCTCTGAATTTGTTAGCATTTTCCGCGTGAAAAAATAAATTTGAAAATCTTATTTTTGTAATTATTAAAATATTTTAATGCAAAAGAACATACTTGTCATCTATTATACACAAACCGGTCAGCTGGAAGATATTGTAAAGAATATTGCCCGTCCTTTTGAAGAAAAAAAAGACGAATATAAGGTAACGTACTATTCTATCCGGCTTAAAAAAGATTTTCCTTTTCCGTGGCCAAGTGATGTTTTTTTCAACACATTTCCTGAGTCTTACCTGCAGATCCCGAGCGAAATTCTTCCTCCTCCGCAGGAAGTACTCCATACAAAATTTGATCTGATTCTTTTTGGGTATCAGGTTTGGTATCTTACTCCTTCCATTCCGACGATTTCTTTTCTGAAAAGCGGTTTTGCTGAAAATATTATGAAAGACGTTCCCGTAATAACCATTTCCGGAACCAGAAATATGTGGATGCTTTCTCAGGAAAAACTAAAAGTTCATCTGAAAACCCTGAATGCAAAACTGGTAGGAAATATCGCTTTGGTGGACAGACATGATAACTATACCAGTGTTCTGACAATCCTGCGATGGATGACTACCGGAAAAAAAGAAAAATCAGGAATGCTTCCTGCTGCAGGAGTTTCTGATGAAGAAATACAAGGCTCTGTAAAATATGGAAGAATCATTGAAAGGCATTTCAAAAATAAGTTTGCAGATTTACAGCCCGAACTTGTAAAAAACGGAGCTGTGGAAATACGTCCTTTTTTGGTAAGAGTAGAAAAAGTAGGAAATAAAATCTTTACAGTGTGGTCTCATCTTATTATGAAGAAAAAAGAAAAACGCTCTTTGCTGATTAAATTCTTTAAGGTATATTTGATGGCAGCGATTTGGATTATCTCTCCGATCGTTCTTATATTTCACATACTTCTCGCTCCTGTCTTGTGGAGAAAGAGACAAAAACAAAAAGAATATTTACAAGGTATAAATTTAAAACAATAAAATGAACGAAGTATTTATAACCAAGGCATCTACATACTTGCCAAATGAGCCGATTTCAAATGATGAAATGGAAAGCTATCTTGGCCTGGTCAATAATACACCTTCTAAAGCACGTGCTTTAATTCTTAGAAATAATAAGATTACTACGAGATACTACGCTTTAGATAAAAACGGAAAACCTACACATACCAATGCACAAATTACTGCAAAAGCTGTGGAAGGTCTTTTTGATGAGCATTTCAAAAAAGAAGATATGGAACTTCTTTCTTGCGGAACCACTTCTGCAGATCAAATCCAGCCTTCTCACGCATCCATGGTGCACGGTGAGCTAAACATTGGAAAATCAGTAGAAATCAATACTTCGACAGGATTATGTAATTCCGGGATGAATGCTTTCAACTATGCTTTTCTGAATGTAAAAGCCGGGGTGAAAAACAACGCAATCTGTGTAGGTTCCGAAAGGTTTTCTGCATGGATGACTGCCGACAAATTCAACCATGAGGCGGAAAATCTAAAACTTTTAGAAGAAAAACCAATTGTCGCTTTCAAAAGAGAGTTTTTGAGATGGATGCTTTCTGACGGAGCAGGTGCTTTTTTGCTTGAAAATAAGCCAAGAGAAAACAGCACTTCTTTAAGAGTAGAATGGATTGATTTTTACTCCTACGCTCATCAGATTGAAGCTTGTATGTATTCCGGTTGTGAAAAACAGGAAGACGGAAGTTTAAAATCATGGGCAGAATATCCTGCAGAAGAATGGCTTAACCAGTCTATTTTTGCATTAAAACAAGATACAAAACTTTTAGACCAGTATATTTTGGTAAAAGGGGCAGAAAGTTTAAGGGCCTCTTTTGATAAGCATGAGCTTGACCCTGATTCTATTGATCATGTATTGGCTCATATTTCTTCCGGTTACTTCAAAGAAGGACTGAAAGAGGAATTTGCCAATGTTGGTCTTGATTTTCCTTGGGAAAAATGGTTTTATAACCTTTCTGAAGTAGGAAATATAGGTGCAGGTTCTATTTTTATTGCGCTGGAACAACTGATGAATTCAGGCAAGCTTAAAAAGGGCGAAAAAGTGCTGCTTTGCATTCCTGAAAGCGGAAGATTTGCCTATTCATGCTCTTTATTAACAGTTGTTTAATGATAACCCAGCTGCCTTCATCCGATAAAAATTTTGTGGAAAGTCTTATTCCTCAGAAATTTCCTTTTGTAATGGTGAGCGGAATTACAGAATATTCTGAAAATCATTTGGTTTCAGGTTTTACAATTCAAGAAAACAACATTTTTGTAAATAACGGCGTTTTTCAGGCTTCAGGATTAATCGAACATCAGGCTCAAAGCGTTGCGCTTCACACCGGATACCAGTTTTACCTTTTGGGAAAAGATGCACCAACTGGTTACATTGGTGCTATCAAATCTTTTGAAGCAGAAGACTTACCTAAAGTGGGCGATCTTCTGAAAACAGAAGTGCATATTCTCAACGAAATGCTTGGGGTAACTTTGGTAGAAATTACAACCAAAATCAACGGCAAAATGATCGCAAAATCGCAGATGAAAACAGTAGTAAAATAAAGGAGAAAAGATTTAAATTGATGATACTGCAAAGAAATTAACCAATGGGTTGCATAATCAGCTTTTTATTAAGTCACAATAAATAAATCTAACGGGTTTTCTGAATCCGTTAGATTTTAATAAAATAAAAAATGGAGTTAAAAGAAGAAAACCTGATCAATATCCATCATTTTTTACCGCATCGTGAGCCGATGCTGATGGTAGATTTTATTCTTGAACTTACTCCCGAAAAAGTAGCTACTTCTTTTGAGATTAAACCAGAAAATATTTTTGTTCAGAACAACAAGTTGCTAGAAGCTGGCCTGATTGAACATTCAGCACAAACATCTTCTTCAATTTTCGGACAAAGTTTTTTTGGAAATCCTGATACCCCAACCAAAGTCATCGGATTTATTACCAACATTAAAAAAATTGAGATTTTTGAACTTCCAAAAGTTGGGGAAAAGATTATTTCCAAAGCTTCTTTAATCTCAAAATATGAAAATATCTGCCAGGTTTTTTGTGAAACTTTTTTAGGCGAAAAATTATTAATCCGTACGGAAATGAGTTTGTTTATTCAGGAAATTGAATAGATAAAATAGTATCATTAAAATCCATTTTTATAACATTTTTTGTTTTTGCCTGAATTATATCAGGAAATTCAAAACACAAAAAAGTGAGACATTTCTGCCTCACTTCAAACAATTTATATTAATGAAATTAATATCCGAAGATTTCTTCTAAAGTCACTTCTTTAAATTCTCCCATTTTATTAATTGACTCCATATTCAGATTTTCTCTCTTTCCGATGATGGCAGTGTTGTACTTCAAAGGTTTTATCTCTGCGTTGTAGAAATTGGTCAGTTGAGGCAAAGTCAGTGTCTGAATTTCAGCATAAATATCTTTTCTGATATCATAATCTACGCCTAATTTTTTTAGAGCCATTTGATTAAAGAAGATATTTGTTCTGTTGATTCTATTGGATGCAATCTGCTTCAAAGCCGAACCTTTTGAGTTCTCAAACTGAGCCGGAATCTGTGGAAAATCTGCCATCAAATCATTCATTGCATTCACAGCTAAAGGCAATTTATTGGACTGAGTTCCGATATAATTGGTTACATAATTGGGCTTCCCTTTTTCTGATGCATTTGCAAAAGAAACGTAAGCCGAATATGCCAAAGACTTGCTTTCTCTGATTTCCTGAAAAACGATAGATGATAAGCCTCTTCCAAAATATTCATTAAAAACATTCACCTTTCCGAAATCTGAAATGTTTACATCACTTCCTTTAGCCACTTTAGACATTTCCATTTGCACCATATCGTAATTGGTAAAATAAACCTTTCCTTGTGTTGCAGGTTCAGGATAAATCTTTGCTTTTGAAGGCTGTAAAGATGAATTGTAAATAAATGGCTTTACCGATTTTTCCAGATCTGATTGGCTGTCTCCATACAAAAACACTTCATAAGGATATTTATTCATTGTCTTTATTTTAGACATCAGTTCATTCACATTAATGCTTTGCAGACGTTCTTTGGAAATAATATCGGTCATTCTGGATTCTTTCCCGTATTTAGCATAGTTGGAAAGCGCAGCCATGATTCTGTTTTTGTCTTTTTTGGCAGCTTCACGAGATTGTAAAATGGTTTTTACGGTTTGATCATAAATAGCCTGATCTGCTTTCACATTAGTCATCCAGTGATTCAGAAGCTCAACCCCTTTTTTCATATTCGCTTCAAGCCCCGTCAAAGTAATGAAAGTTTGGTCATTTGAAGTTCTGAAACTATTAGAAATTCCAAGTTTATAAAATTCTTCTTTCAATTGCTCCGGAGTATATTTGTCTGTCCCTAAATATTGCAGAACGCTCACTCCTAAAGAAAGTTCTTTATCATTATCAGTTCCGAAAGGGAAAATATAGCTTACCTGCGCAACTTTATTATATTTATTCTTTACAAAACTTACCTTTTTGTCTTTGATCTGATTGGTTGAGATTGCAGATTTATAGTCAACAAACTGAGGCTTTATTTCTGCAGGTTTAATTCCTAAAACCTCTTTCAAAAATGGTGTCTGTGCCTCTCTGTTGATTTTAATCGGAGTAATTCCCGGGTTTTCTACACGAACCAGTTTATCATTTACTCCTTTTTCTTTGTAAATAACTACATAATTATCTTTAAAGAAATCATTAGCAAATTTTACGACATCAGCTTTTGTAATTTTCTCATACTTGTTGATCTCATCAAGCTCCTGTTCCCAGGTTCTTTCGTTAATATAATTTCCATAAAGCTCTGTTGCCAATCCATCTGCTGTTTCCCAAGATTTCATACGCTGAACTTTCATGTCATTTACGATCGCTTTCATCATCCAGTCCGGGAACTCACCTTTCTTTACAAGATCTATCTGTGCTAAAAGAAGTTTTTTAGCCTCATCAAAGCTCTGCCCTTCTTTAGGAGTAACCGATAAATTGAAAGAACCATAAGTCTTCAAGGGGTTTGTGTAGGCTCCTGCTCCTAATGTTTTTTGTTTTTGATTGACATTCAGATCAATTAAACCCGCATCCCCATTATTGCTTAAAATTTCTGCAACCATATTCGCAAGTCTTGCCTCTTGGGTTCCGTAAGAATCTGTACGCCAAGCCATCGTCATTCTTTGTGTTGACGGACTTTTTACCGTTCTTTCTACAATCTTGGTCATAGGCTCTTCGGAAACCATTTTCTTCATCGGCAATTCCTTATACTTAAATGTGCCGAAATATTGGTCGACTAATTTTATCGTTTTGTCGAAATCTAAATCCCCAACCAAAACTACCGCCATATTATTAGGCACATAATACGTATCAAAATATTTATGGATTGCCTTCATTGAAGGACTTTTTAAATGCTCAGAAGTTCCGATTGTTGTTTGCTGACCATTCGGATGTTTCGGAAAGAGCGCATCCATTAATGCATAGTTTACCAAACGTCCGTCATTATCCTGCGCTCTGTTGAATTCTTCATAAACTGCTTCCAACTCAGTATGGAAAAGTCTCAAAACCAGTTCAGAAAAACGTTCTTTTTCAACTTTAAGCCATTTTTCAAGCTCGTTTGATGGGATATTGTTTTTATAAACTGTTTCATCCAGCCACGTATGAGCATTGGTTCCGGTTGCTCCCAAAGATGAGATAGCCTTATCATATTCATTGGCGATAGCATATTTTGATGCTTCCTGAGAAACCTCATCTATCTTTTTGTATAAAGCTTTCTTTTTTTCAGGGTCTTTTTCTGCCTTGTGTTGCTCATAAAGATCTGAAATCTGAGCCAATAAAGCTTTTTCTTTTGTCCAGTCAGAAGTTCCTAGATGAGAAGTCCCTTTAAAAACCATGTGCTCCAGATAATGAGCGAGACCTGTGTTATCTGAAGGATCATTATTAGATCCCGTTCTTACCGGAATATAGGTTTGAATTCTTGGTGCATCATCATTTTTAGCCAGATACACTTTAAGTCCATTTTTCAAAGTATACACTCTTACTCCGGCAAGATCATTTTTTACGGTTTCGTAGCTGTAACCTTGTGGATCAGTTTGTTTTTGCGTTTCAAACTTTTGAGCCATTGCAATAATGGTACAGAAAAGAGAAACTGAGATAAAAAATTTCTTCATATTGAATTTAAAATTTCAAAACAGATTAGTATTCATAATAATTGCATTGTTACATTATATCAGAAAGTTATTTTAAGTAAATTTTCTTATTTTAGCCAATTAATAACACAATTATTTAATAGATTTTTTGTGAAAAAACAAGATCTGCCACAAGACGAAAGTAATCTGAAATCAGCAAATATGACCGAAGTGTTATACGTTACTGATGAAAATGATAATTATACCACCGCCAACAGTATTGGCTGGGATGCTAAAAAAGCCGCTCTCGAAGAGTCGCTTTCACTCATCAATGAGAGAATTGCAGAAGCAAAACAAAAAGTGGCAGATAATTTGGTGAGTCCAATTATCTATTTTATGGAGCTTAATAAAATGGATTTGCAGGTTCTTGCAGCGTATGTTGACAAATGGCAGTGGACCGTGAAAAGACATACAAAACCAAAAATTTTCAAAAAACTCAGCGATTCTACCCTGAAAAAATATGCCGATGCATTCGGAATTTCGGTAGACGAATTAAAAAACTTCGACGGTAAATAATAATGAAGATCAACTTTGAACACCATCAGACCGCACATTGCGAAAACGGTGTTGCCTCCAATCTATTACTTAACAAAGGTTTAAAACTTAGCGAACCAATGATTTTCGGAATCGGTTCCGGATTGTTTTTCGTGTATTTACCTTTCTTAAAAGTGAATTTTGCGCCGGGATTCAGCTACCGTCCGATGCCGGGTGCAATTTTCAGCAAAGCCGCAAAAAGACTGGGAATCAAAATCAAAAGACAAAAATTCTCCAATCCAAAAGATGCGCAAACCGCTTTAGAGAAAAATTTAGAACAAAATATCCCGACAGGTTTACAAGTTGGCGTTTTCAACCTGACTTATTTTCCTGAAGAATATAAATTCCACTTCAATGCTCATAATCTTGTTGTTTACGGCAAAGAAAACGGAAGATTTTTAATCAGCGACCCTGTAATGGATTTCGCTACTTCCCTTTCCGAAGCCGAACTTGAAAAAGTTCGTTACGCAAAAGGTGCTCTTCCGCCGAAAGGTCATATGTATTTCCCTACCTATATTCCGGAAACTGTAAATCTGGAAGAAGCCATCAAAAAAGGAATCAAAGATACCTGCAAAAATATGTTGGCTCCCGTTCCGATTATCGGGGTAAAAGCTATGAGATGGGTCGCGAAAAGCATCCCGAAATGGGCAGAGAAAAAAGGAACAAAAGTGACCAATCATTATCTCGGGCAATTGATCAGAATGCAGGAAGAAATCGGAACCGGCGGTGGAGGTTTCCGTTTTATTTACGGAGCCTTTCTTCAAGAAGCGGCAGAAATTCTTAAAAATGAGCAGTTGAGAGAACTTTCTAAAGAAATTACCGCCATTGGTGATCTTTGGAGAGATTTTGCGGTGGATATTGCAAGAGTTTACAAAAACAGAAACTTGAAAAGCGATATTTATAATCAACTATCGAAATCAATGCTACATATTGCTGATTTGGAAGAGGATTTTTATAAGAAACTGAGAAAAGCGATTTAACCGTCAGTAGATTAATTTATCTAAATTTGTACTAAAATGCAATCACTTATGACAACATTCAGTTTTAAAATAGATTCCAGCGAGAGTAAAAAAATTAAAGCCATTTTAAAAGCTTTAGGTGTTGCTGATTTAAAAATACAGGAAGATGAAACTCCTTCGAAGGATTTTGCTGAAAAGGTAAAAAGAGCAAGAAAAGCTTATTCAGAAGGAGATGTTGTTGCTGTTAACACAAAAAACATATGGGAAGGTATCAAATAGTCCGTACAAAAGAAGCGGAAAAAGACCTTGCTAAAATTTTAAAGTCTGGCAATAAATCCGACATTAAGAAAGTGGAAATTTTCTTTAAAGAAATAGAAGAACATCCAAGAACGGGAAATGGACATCCAGAACAATTAAAGTATTTTGATGGAGAAATTTGGAGCAGACGAATCAATAAAAAAGACAGATTTGTTTATGAAATTTATGAAGAAGATAAAAATGTAATCGTAGTAAGTTCTTTAGTACATTACAGCGATAACTGATTTCTACAAAATTTATTCATAAAAGTCAGAACTAACAATGTCAAATTTCATCATCGAAATAAAAAATCTTTACAAGAAATACAAAAATGCAGAAGACTTTTCTGTAAATGATATCTCGTTGAATATTGATAAAAATGAAATTTACGGAATTCTCGGTCCCAACGGAGCCGGAAAAACCACTTTGATTTCTATGCTTTCAGGTTTAATTAAGCCAACATCAGGAAGTTTTACGATCAACGGATTTTCACCTCAGAAAAACGGCACAAAACTGAAACAAATCGTTGGTGTTGTTCCGCAGGAATATGCGCTCTACCCAACTTTAACAGCCAAAGAAAATCTGATGTTTTTCGGAAGTTTGTACGGTTTAAATCATAAAAATTTAAAGAATACAATTGATGAATCTTTAGAATTAATGGGTTTATCAAAATTCGCAGATAAAAAAGTCGACCAGTTTTCAGGAGGAATGAAACGTCGTTGCAACCTGATTGCAGGAACGCTTCATAATCCTAAAGTTTTGTTTCTGGACGAACCGACGGTTGGCGTTGATGTTCAGTCTAAGAAGGCCATTATTGATTATCTTTTAGATTTAAATAAAAAAGGAACATGCATTATTTATACTTCGCATCATTTATCTGAAGCGGAAGAATTTTGTACCCAAATCGCCATCATCGACCACGGAAAAATCCACGCAACAGGAACTCCTGAAGAACTGATACAAAGAGTGACCAACGCAGAAAACCTGGAAGACGTTTTCATATCATTAACCGGAAAAGAACTGAGAGATGTTGTATAAACTGTGGAGAAGTTTTTTTAAGGAGATCCTTTTACTAAAGCGCGATATCGGAGGAATTGTCATTATATTTCTAATGCCTTTGTTGCTGATTATTACCATTACATTGATTCAGGATTCGACTTTTAAAAATCTCGAAGGTTCAAAAATTCCGATTATTTTCATCGACAACGACCATTCTGAAATTTCAAAAAGAATCGAATCAGAATTAAAAGCAAGCAAAAGTTTTCAGTTACTGACTGATTACAACGAAAGCTCGGCTAAAAAAGCTGTATTTTCCGGCGACTATCAAATGGCGATCGTCATTCCTAAAAATTTAACGAAAGACATCAATTCAAATATTGATTCTAAAGTTCAGACCGTTGTAAGCTCCTTCGGTTTGGAAGTAGATTCAGCTACAGTAAAAACTGTAGCCGCAAAAGCCAAAGACATACATCTCTATTTCGATCCCGCAACTAATGCAGGTTTCAAAAATTCAGTAATGAATGCCATCAACAAAATGGTTTTTGAAATTGAGAATAAAAAAATCTACAAAGCATTCCAGGATCAGCTTGGAACAACAGAAAATCTGGACAATCAAAGTTTGATTACTTTCAAAGAAATCATTCCGAAATCAGCTTTAGAAGCCAAACCCAACTCGGTGCAGCATAATGTTCCGGCTTGGGCGTTGTTTGCCATTTTCTTTATTGTTGTGCCATTGTCTATTAATTTGGTTAAAGAAAAAAGTCAGGGAACGAGCGTGAGAGTCCGTGTCAGTCCCACTCCTTATTACATTCATATTTTAGGAAAAACATTTACGTATCTGATCATCTGCGTCATCCAGTTTTTATTGATGGTCGCAGTAGGAATCTGGCTTTTCCCATTAATGGATTTGCCGCAATTTGACATGACCGGAAAGATGTTGAATCTCATCATCGTCACTTTGTTTGCAGGATTAGCAGCCATCGGATTCGGAGTTTTATTGGGAACTATCGCCGATACTCAGGAGCAATCTGCTCCATTTGGGGCAACTTCGGTCGTGGTTTTAGCAGCGGTCGGCGGAATCTGGGTTCCGGTTTTTCTGATGCCTGAATTTATGCAGACTATTGCTAAATTTTCTCCGATGAATTGGGGTTTAAATGCTTATTATGACATTATTTTACGAAACAGCGGGATTGGAGAAATTGCCAAAGAATTGATTTTCTTATTTTTATTTTATGTAGCGATGGTTGCCATTGCATTATTTTACGAAAGAAAACAGAATGCAGTCTAAAGATTTAACTTGTACCGAAGAAGTACGTGTAAGATTCAATGAAACAGATCCGTTGGGAATTGTGTGGCACGGTCATTATATCGTGTATTTTGAAGACGGAAGAGAAGCCTTTGGAAGACAGCACGGTCTGACCTATCTTGACATTCAGAAAGCAGGCTACGTCACGCCAATCGTAAAAAGTACCTGCGAACATTTTCTTCCATTGAAATATGGCGAAACTTTCAAAATCGTAACGACTTTCGTCAATTCAAATTCTGCGAAGTTGATTTACAGATACGAACTTTTTAACGAAGAGAATAAATTGGTTTGTTCAGGAGAAACCATTCAGGTTTTTCTGGATTCTGAGAACAATTTATGCTTGTATAATCCCGAGTTTTTTCAGGCTTGGAAAGATAAAGTAGGATTATCGTGAAGAAGGAAATTTACATCACAGATTATAACTGCGTCACACCTTTAGGTTTTGATGTTTCTTCGAATTGGAATGCTCTTCTAGAAGGAAAATCTGGCGTAGCTTTACATAAAATCGTAGAAAACCAGAAGCCTTTTTACGCCTCAATGATTGATTCTGAGAAATTAAATGAAG
Source organism: Chryseobacterium echinoideorum (assembly GCF_007474535.1). Classification (GTDB taxonomy): domain Bacteria; phylum Bacteroidota; class Bacteroidia; order Flavobacteriales; family Weeksellaceae; genus Chryseobacterium; species Chryseobacterium echinoideorum. The sequence continues at coordinate 44,092 of NZ_VKNW01000010.1, forward strand.
AATTTCAAAAAAACTTCGATAATCAGGATTTCACAAGGTTGGAAAAAATGTTTTTGTTAAGTTTAAAATCTTTGGTTGAAAAACATCAGTTTTCAGACAAAACCGCTTTTATCTTATCGACAACAAAAGGAAATATCAGTTTATTAAAAAATCAGACGACTTTACCGGAAGATGTTTTCCTTTCAAAAATGGCTAAGAAAATCGCTGCCTTTTTCGGATTTAAAACAAAACCGATTGTTGTTTCCAATGCATGCGTTTCCGGGGTTATGGCAATTGCTGTTGCCAAAAATATGATCCATACAGGAAAATATAAAGATGCTTTTGTAGTTGCCGGAGATGAAATTTCGGAATTTGTGATTTCGGGTTTCAATTCTTTTCAGGCGATTGGAACGGAAATTTGCAAACCTTACGACAAAAACCGTGACGGAATCAATATTGGTGAAGCAGCAGCAGCAGTTTATATTACTTCAGAACCAACTCAAAACGAAAAATCTAGTTTTAAAGTATTGGGAGATTCTGCCATCAATGACGCCAACCATATTTCAGGACCATCAAGAACAGGTGACGGATTATTTGCGAGCATTAAAAACGCAATGAGAGAAGCTAATGTTTCAGCACAACAAATTGATTTGATTTCGGCACACGGAACAGCAACAATTTATAACGACGAAATGGAAGCCATCGCTTTCAACAGAATGAATCTGGAAAATGTTCCTTTGAACAGTTTGAAAGCTTATTACGGACATTGTTTGGGTGCAGCAGGATTATTAGAAAGTATCATTTCAATGGAATCTGCTTTGCAAAACATATTAATTCTATCAAAAAACTTTAAAGAAACCGGAACGTCACAACCTTTGAATATTATCAAAGAAAACCAATCTGCAGAAATCAAATATATTTTGAAGACAGCTTCAGGTTTTGGAGGGTGCAATGTGGCAATCGTTTTGGAAAAATGCTGAAAATAATTTTGTAATTTTATAAAATTAAAGTTTTAGGAAATGGAATCTACTATAGACATCAGAAAAAGAATTCACGAATTCATCGACATTGCGGATGAAAGGATTTTGCGAATCATCAACGGAATTATTAATGCTGAAGAACAGGTAGAAGAATATCCGACAATTCCTGATTGGCATTACGATGAAATAAATGAAAGACGAGAAAAATATTTAAGCGGAGAAAGCAAATCTTACACTTGGGAAGAAGTCAAAGAGAAGGCAAAATCTGCTTTAAAATGACTTACGAATTAATTTTACAGGAAGAAGCAAGTTTGGAAATTCTTGAATCATACATTTATTATGAAGATGTACAAAAGGGTTTGGGAGAAAAATTTATGAAACAACTGGAAAAATATTTCCGTAGAATCCAAAACAATCCAAAACATTTTCGGCTTAAGAAAAATTACCGAGAAGCTTTTATTCAAAAGTTTCCATATCTCATAGTTTTTGACATTATTGATTACAAAATTATTATACTTTCTGTTTTCAACACTCATCAAAACCCAACAAAAAAGCCTTAATCTTTTTGAAATTCATTAATGAAGAAAACAGACATTTGCATCATAAAAAACTCAAAAATAATTCTCAACAACAAAATTATTTTTGAAACTCCAACTGAAAACTTTTCAGATTTCGCAAAAAAAGCTTATAAAAGTTTAGAACTGAATTATCCGAAATTTCATAAAATGGATAACTTAAGCAAACTCGCTTTTCTCGCTTCCGAAATGATTTTAAAGAATGAAGACCACAGCAGAACCGCTTTGGTTTTTTCGAATAAATCATCAAGTTTAGATACCGATTTCAAATATCAGGAGAGCATCAATTCTCAGGAAAATTATTTCCCGAGTCCAGCTGTCTTTGTGTACACTTTACCCAATATTTGTGTTGGCGAAATCAGCATCAGACATAAGATGCAGACCGAAAATGCCTTTTTTGTTTTAGATGAATTTGATGAAGAATTTTTAAACTCGTATGCGGCACAGATTCTGCAATCAGAGAAAGCGGAAAAAGTCTTATGTGGCTGGATAGAACTATATCAGGAAAGTTATCAAGCTTTTGTATATTTGCTGACATTATAAATTTGATAATTTGAAAACGTAAGATGTTATCTGTAAGTACAGCGATTATTAACAGAAATTTTTTAATTTAATATCTGATATAACGTATCCATTTTCAAATTATCTCATTAACATATTTTCAAATTAATTTTATGGAAAACCTGAAAGAAGAATTAAAAAACAAAATCATTGAAGTACTTAACCTTGAAGATGTTGCAGTAGAAGAAATTAAAGATTCAGACCCGTTATTCGGGGGAGGTCTTGGATTGGATTCTATTGACGCACTTGAATTGATCGTTCTTTTGGATAAGGAATACGGAATCAAACTGGCAGATCCGAAAAAAGGAAAGGAAATTTTCTCTTCCATCGAAACCATGGCAAAGTATATTGAAGAAAACAGAACGAAATAACTAATTTTCAATTTAAAAGTCTTTTTTGAGAACAGAATATGCGTATTTTACTATTAGATAAAAACCACCCGCTCATTACCGAGCAGCTTTTGACTAAAAATTTCATTCTTGAAGAAGACTTTTATTCATCTTACGAAGATGTCCTCAAAAAAATTGACCGTTATGATGGGATTATCATCCGAAGCAGAATTCCTTTAGACCAAAACTTTTTAGAAAAAGCAAAAAATCTGAAATTTATTGCAAGAGTCGGTGCCGGAATGGAAAATATTGATGTTTCTACAGCTGGGAAATTGAGAATCCAGCTTATCAATTCTCCCGAAGGAAACCGGGATTCTGTTGCAGAACATGTAGTCGGAATGCTTTTAATTCTCATGAACCGATTGTTTATTGCCTCCAACGAAGTAAAAAACGGAATCTGGCTTCGTGAAGAAAACCGCGGCGATGAGCTTTTAGGAAAAACTGTCGGTCTGATTGGCTACGGAAACATGGGAAAAGCAACAGCAAAAAGACTTTCGGGTTTTGGCTGTAAAGTGATTTTCCATGATATTTTGCCGAATCTTTCTGATGAATTTGCCCAACAGGTAAGTTTGGATGAATTGAAAAAAACAGCAGAAATTCTCAGTCTTCATATTCCCCTTACATCCGATACTCATTATCTTATCAATGCTGAATTTATTAATGAAATGAAAAATAATTTTTATTTCGTTAATACGGCAAGAGGTAAAAATGTACACACCAAAAGTCTGGTAGAAGCCTTAAAAACCGGAAAAGTAAAGGGTGCCTGTCTTGATGTTCTGGAATACGAAAAATCATCATTTGAAAACCTGGACAGTTCTGCTTCGCTCAACAATGAAGAATATAATGATTTACAATATCTTTTAAATTCCGAAAAAGTAATCGTAACACCTCATATCGCAGGCTGGACGCACCAAAGCAAAGAAAAACTGGCGCAGTTCATTGTAGATAAAATTCTTTCATCTTTTTCATGAGTTTAAATACTTTAAAATATTTTCAAAAACCTGTCATTATGTTAAATTATTCTTAATTCACTGCCAATTTTTATCTTTTATTTTGAGTTTTATTAAATTGCCACTCATTTTTGAAACTCATGAAGAAGCTTACCATCCTACTCCTTTCTGTTCTTTTTATATTTTTCATTTCGTGCAAAAAAGATAAACAGGAATCTGCTACTGAGGAGCCTGCAACCAATCTGCCCAATTTTGGGAATGTAGATCTGAATAAAGTTTTTGAAAATGATAACATTCAGATTTCCAATAAAAAATTTCTTTCGGGATACATTGACCAGTATTACAAAAAAATCTGGGAGCAGGGTAATCTGAGCGGAAGCGTTCTCGTTGCACAGGGAGATCAGATTATTTATGAAAATTACAGAGGTTTTGCAAGAGAAAACAACCAAAAACCTATTGACAAAAATACTCCGCTTCATGTAGCTTCGGTTTCCAAAACATTAACAGCAATGGCGATGATGAAACTGGTAGAAGCAGGTAAAATAAAACTTTCAGATAACCTCACTCAGTTTTTTCCGCAGTTTCCTTATCCGAATGTAACCGTTCAAAGTCTTCTGGATCAGAGAAGCGGTCTGCCTAAATATGAATATTTTATCACAAAAATTCAGCCGGTTCCTGCAGAGCTTTCAAAAGCATATTTAACCAATCAGGACATTCTGAACATGATTATTAAATATAAACCTGATCTTTCAAGAGAAACCGACACCGGATTTATGTACTGCAATACCAATTATGCTCTTTTAGCGTTATTAATAGAAAAAATCACCGCTAAACCTTTTCCGCAGACAATGAAAGAAATGGTATTCACGCCTCTGAAAATGAAAAACACTTTCATATTTCAGGAAAAAGACATTCCGACTGCTTCTCAGTCTTTTTATTTTGGCGGAAACCGTTTATACCCATTAGATCGTCTAGATTTAATTTACGGTGATAAGAATGTGTATACCACTCCAAGAGATCTCCTTAATTTTTCTAAAGCGATGTTTTCAAAAGATTTTCTGAAACCAGAACTGATGGAAATGGTATTCACACCTTACAGCAACGAAAAAGCAGGACAAAACAATTATGGGCTAGGATTCAGAATGAAAATATTTGATAATGGTGAAAAACTTACCTATCATAACGGTTGGTGGCATGGAAGCAATTCGGTTTTTGCCCACCTTCTGAAATCAAAGGTAACGATCGTTGCTATTGGTAATAAATATTCCGGGAGAGTATATTCTGCACTCGCTTTATCCGGATTATTTGAAGATTTTCCGACTCAGAAAGATAAACTTCACAATGTGATGAAAGATAGTGAAGATACTTTAAAAGCAGGAACTGAAGTTTTTGGAGAATAATGTTTATTTTTGTCGAAATATTTTCATGAAAAGATTATTTCTTCTATTCATTATCTCTATGCTCGTACACTCCTGTGCAAGAGTAGGTTCTCCTATTGGTGGCGCAAAAGATACGTTGGCTCCAAGTGTTGTAGGATCCAATATAGATACTTCACGAGTGAATGTAAGAAGAGACATCAGAGAACTTAGAATAGATTTTGATGAATACATTACTTTGAAAGACATCAACAAAAATCTGAATATATCGCCTCCAATTAATAATATTAAAAGAATTTTGCCTTCTAATATTGCCAACAAGTTCCTGGTTATTCAATGGACCGATACTTTACAGGCAAACACCACCTACAATTTTAATTTTGGTAATGCAATCGTGGATAACAGCGAAGGCAATCCTCTCCGATATTATAATTTTGCCTTCTCAACCGGCGAAAAGCTTGATGATCTTTACATCAGCGGAGAAGTAAAAGATGCAATGGCAATAAAAAAACAAACTAACGCTCAAAACAAAATGGTGGTTGGTCTTTATCAGCTGAAAGACAGTATTGATTATAAGAAAAAGCCATATTACATCACCAAAGTAGATGATGACGGATATTATGAACTGAATTATCTTGCACCGGGAAAATATAAAATCATTGCTTTTGATGATGAAAATGAAAACTCAACTTTCAATCCCGGGAAAGAAAAAATAGCTTTTCAGAAAGATACGGTAACCATTGAGAAATCTATTTCTGGTTTAAATTTAAAGCTTTACCCTTCCAAAAAACCTTTTAAAAAGCCCGAATTGAAAGAAATACCGGGTGGAATTCTGATGCTTTTTGAAGGAAATCCCGAAGAGGTGAAAGTGTCTCCCATCGGCGAAAAGTTGAATGATATTAAAATAACTCACAATAAAAAATCTGACACGGTAAAAATATGGTTTGATGCTGTAAAGGCTGATTTAGGACAAACCGCAAACGAAAAACTTCAGTTTGCTTACGAAACTGAGGCTAAAAAAGATACTGCAACCATTTTTTATAAATACAATAAGAAAAATGCCATGACTTTGGATAGCGGCGGCGGAACGTTAGCTCCAAAATCTGATTTCAGACTGGTTTCTAATTATGTGATTGATAAACTTAATACTGAGAAATGGACTCTTAAAATTGACAGTCTTACAGCTCAGCCATTTACTGCAAAAATTTCGCAGACCAATCCTTATGAGATATTAATCAGTTCTGACTTTGCTGAAGGTAAAAAATATCAGCTTACCGTTCCAAAAACGACTGTATCTTCTTATTACGATAAAAATCCTGAATCAAAAAGATTTGATTTTGAAGTGGATAAAATTGAAAATTATGGAGAGTTGACTTTTAACCTGACAAATGCACCCGCTACAAAATACTGGATTCAGCTTCTAGATTCATCAGAAAAACCAGTTTATCAAAAGTACACCAACGGAAACAAGGTTAGTTTTGACATTGTAAAACCTGCAGAATATATTGTAAGAATTCTGGTTGATAACAACGAAAACAGGTTTTGGGACGAAGCAGATTTTGAGAACGGAATTTTTGCAGAAGACTCTTATATTTATTACAAAACGGTAGTTACAAGACCTTTGTGGCAGTCAAATGAAGATTGGGATTTGAAAGATACAAGAGTTTTAGATGCAAGCAAACTCATAAATAATAACACCAACAAACCAAATCAGGATAAAAAGGACAACAATCCGCAAAATAATATGCCTCAAAATAATACTCCGTTTCAAAATACAGTTCCTGGAGGTGCTACAAGAGGTCGCAATTTGCAAACTACCAGATAATGAAAAAGTTTGTAAAGGTAGTTTTCTGGGTTATTCTGTGCTTTATTTTGATTCAGCTAATACCTGTCGATAAAGAAAATTTGCCGGTGAAAAAAAGTGAAAATTTCACAGATATACAAAAAACTCCGCAAAAGATTACATCCCTACTGAAGAATGCATGCTATGACTGCCATTCTAATGAAACCAAATATCCGAGTTATGCTTACATTGCTCCTTTCTCTTGGTCTGTAAAAAGTCACATCAACGAAGGCAGAGAACACCTTAACTTCTCTGTCTGGAATACTTACAATGATTATTTAAAAAAAGGGATGCTTGACAAGTCAATTCAGACTATTGAAAACAAGACAATGCCAATGCCCGCTTACATCATTTATCATAATGAAGCAAATCTATCTGATGCCGAAAAAACTATACTGAAAAACTATTTTCAGGAACTTTTAAATTCAGGAAGTTATTAGATAAAATTTTTAAGATATTTTTCGAAGAATTTTTTCTGTGAATCAAAAGCAATGTGTTCAAGATTCAGTTCTTTTAAGGGAATCCATATTGCTTCAGAAATTTCAGAAAGTTCCATATCAACTTCAAACTTATCCGAAACTTGATATTCATAGAATAGATCAATCGTGTTGTAGTCTATTTCTTTATATGTATATATATTTGGTAAGCTTGTAAGATATTTAAGTTCATCCATATTAATATCTAATTTCAGCTCTTCAAACAGCTCTCTTTTACAGGTGTTTTCTGCCATTTCTTTAGGATCTACAAATCCTCCGGCTAAATCCAGCTTTCCTTTTTTAGGCTCCTGATTTCTTCTTGTTAGAAAAACTTCATCTTTATATCTTATGACTACTGCAACAGCTCCTGCTACATTATTATATAAAGTGAAGCTGCATTCCGGACAGCTCCACTTTTTTTCCTGATCCCAGCGAAGGGTCTGTTTTCCACAGTTTGGACAAAATTTTAATACTTTCATCCAGCAAAGTTAGCATTTCGCGGGTGAAAATTCAATATCACATCACGAAGTTCTTCTGTTTTTAAATGCGTATAAATACCAGTAGTTGTAATACTGGAATGCCCCAGCATTTCCTGAATGAAACGCAAATCTGCTCCGTTTTGCAATAAATGGGTAGCAAAAGAGTGTCTGAATGTATGTGGGGATATTTTTTTACTTACTCCTGCCTTATCTGTAAGTTCTTTAATAATAATAAAGACAATTACTCTTGACATTGAAGTTCCTCTGCTGTTAAGAAAGAGAATATCTTCATGTTTTTTATTTACTTTAACCTTTGAGCGCACTTCGTTGATATATTCTTTCAACAGCTTTGCAGTGTATTGAGCCAAAGGCACCAAACGCATTTTATTACCTTTACCTGTTACTTTTATGTATCTTTCCTTAAAATTGATATTAGAGATTTTAATATCAATCAATTCTGAAACGCGAAGCCCGCATCCATACAATACTTCGATAATGCAATGATTTCTTTTACCCAGATCTGAATTTTTCTCAATTGCATCAATAATTTTCTCAATATCAGTAAGGGATAGAGTATCCGGAAGATACAATCCAAGCTTAGGTCCTTCTAGCAGCGAAGAAGGATTATCATCTCTTACTTCTTCCTCAACCAGATATTTGAAAAAAGCCTTAATGGAAGAAATCCATCTTGCCTGAGATCGTTCGCTGAATTTTTGTTTGGATAATTTGAAAATATACTCTTGAAGATTGTCATACGTAATCACCTCAGGACCAAGTCCATCGAGTTCTTCTACCGCATAATCTTTTAGCTTTTTGATGTCACGAATGTAAGCATCCAGTGTATTTTCTGAGAAATTTCTTTCGAATCTTAAAAAAATTTCGAAATCTTTAATTTTTTCATCCCAAGTCATTGTGTTTTGTTTTTAATTATTTATAATTCATTTTCTGACACTTGTATTATTTCAATATGGTGGCTTTTTAAAAAATCTATGCCTTCGTTATCTGAATAGGCATTGATATAGACGACTCTCGAAATTCCTGCCTGCAAAATCAGCTTACTGCATTCTTTGCATGGAGACAATGTTAAATAAAGCGTTGCTCCTCTTGCAGATTGTGTAGAGCCTGCTAATTTCAGAATTGCATTTGCCTCTGCGTGAAGAACGTACCAATGGGTTTTACCATTTTCATCTTCGCAGCAATTTTCAGATCCTGATGGTGTACCATTATAACCATCCGAAATAATCATCCTATCTTTTACGATAAGCGCTCCTACCTGTTTTCTTTCACAGTAGGAAAGTTTTGCCCATTCCTGAGCCATTTTCAGATAAGCTTTATCAAACTTACTATACATCTGCATCGGTGTTTACGAAATAATCTGCGTTTGTATAATCAAAAGTTCGGCTTTCTTTTTTCAAGAAATGCAGAAACCCCTTCTTTTTTGTCGTCCATATCAAAAAGTTCTCCAAAAGATTTAATTTCAGTTTCAAAACCTTGATCAGTGTCTGACAAGTTGGTTGCCTTGATTGCTTTAGCAATTGCCATTGGTGAGTTTTTTGCAATCATGGCAGCTAATTCTTTCGTTTTCCCAAGAAGCTCTTCAACAGAAAAAACTTCGTTTACTAAGCCAATTTCTTTTGCCTTTTGGGCAGAAATCATTTTTGCCGAAAAAATCATTTCATTTGCAATACCTTTCCCCACAAGCTTAGGCAGTCTTTGAGTTCCTCCGTAACCTGGAATTAATCCTAAGGTTACTTCAGGCAACCCTAATTTAGCATTTTCTGATGCATATCGTATATGGCAAGACATTGCAAGTTCCAAACCACCTCCTAGCGCAAATCCGTTTACGGCAGCAATTACAGGTTTATTCAAGTTTTCGATTTTATCAAAAAGACTATTTTGACCAGTTCTTGCTAATTCCTCCGCTTTTGCTTGATTAAAGTTACTAAATTCTTTTATATCTGCACCTGCAACAAAAGATTTTTCTCCACTTCCTGTTAAAATAACGACTCTTACCTCATGATCATCCTGTAATTCATCCAATGCAGTACTGATTTCACTGATAGTTAGAGCGTTCAAAGCATTGAGGCTTTCAGGTCTGTTGATGGTAATTACAGCGGTTTTTTCTTCCTTGTTGATGAGAATATTTTCGTAACTCATTATATACTTTAATCTAAAATAAACTGCAAATTAAAAAAAAATTATAAATAAAAAGGAAAAAATATACATTTTTTCCTTTTATAAGCATTTATTATTTAACTATTTACTTCGAATGATTCATCATATTTGAGTCTATATTTATATTTAAACCCATCGCAACCTTCATTCCCAGCTCTATATTTGCTCTGAAAAAATGGCAAAGCTGGCGATTGATGATTTCATCTCTTTTGGGTCCGTCAATTCCTTTCATACTTCCGATAATATTATTAACCAGATTTTCTCTATCCTGCTGATTCATCGCTTTTGTGTAAAGAAGCCCAGGCTGAGTATAATGATCATCATCATTCTCATTTCTGCTGAAATTAGCCACCTGATTGCTGTCTAATTCATATTCAAAATTCTTGTACGCCGGATCAGGTTTCGTGTCATCAAAACTGTTCGGATAATAGTTCGGCTTATCCTGATAATGACTTGAGTCTGCCATAAAACCATCTCTCTGATAATTGTTAATTTCAAAAGGACACCTGTTAACTTCAAGATAATGTGCATTGACTCCTACTCTATACCGATGGGCATCCGGATAAGAAAACAATCTTCCCTGAAGCATTTTATCCGGGGAAAAACTGATTCCGTTAATTAAGTGACTTGGTGAAAAAACAGACTGTTCAACATGAGCAAAATAATTTACAGGGATCTCATTCAGTTGCATCTCTCCAACTTCGATTAAAGGAAAATCACTTTGAAACCAAACTTTAGTAATATCAAATGGATTCCAGCGAAATTCTTTTGCCTGCTCCTCCGTCATTACCTGGATGTACATTGTCCACTTTGGGAAATCACCATTTTCAATAGCATTACAAAGATCTTCCTGAGCAAAATCAGGATTTTCACCTGCCATTTTCACCGCTTCAGGATCTGTAAAATTTTTAATTCCCTGTTTTGTTTTAAAATGAAACTTAACCCAAACTCTTTCATTTGCATCATTAATCATTGAAAATGTGTGAGATCCGAAGCCATGCATATGTCTGTAACCGTGAGGCGTGCCTCTGTCTGACATCAATATCAAAACCTGATGAAGCGATTCCGGATTATGGCTCCAGAAATCCCACATCATGGTTGCACTTTTTAAATTGGTTTTGGGCACACGCTTTTGAGTATGAATAAAGTCAGGAAATTTTTTTGCGTCTTTTATAAAAAATACAGGCGTATTATTCCCAACCAAATCCCAGTTTCCGTCTTCTGTGTAAAACTTGAGAGCAAACCCTCTTGGATCTCTCGCTGTGTCAGCACTGCCTTTTTCCCCGCCAACCGTAGAAAACCTGGCAAACATTCTGCATGAATTTCCCACTTTTGAAAATAATTTTGCTTTGGTGTACTTTGAAATATCATGAGTCACAGTAAAAGTACCATAAGCACCTGTTCCTTTTGCGTGTACAACTCTTTCAGGAATCCTTTCCCTTACAAAATGAGCCAAATTTTCCTGTAAGATAAAATCCTGCAACAAAATCGGTCCCCTTGCTCCTACTGTCTGAGAATCCTGATGCTCATAATATGGAGCTCCATTGCTCGCTGTAAGTTTTTTATTATCCATATATTATGATTTGAGTTTATTTATACTTTAAACTTTCAAATTTACTTGAATTTTTAATTGCTTCTGCCAAAAACGTCATATCTTTGTCATAGATAATATTAATCAAATGAACATTCAGCAATTGGAATATCTTATCGCCGTAGATAAGTACAAACATTTCGGAAAAGCGGCTCAGGCTTGTTTTATTACCCAGCCAACTTTGAGCGCAATGATACAAAAGTTTGAAGACGAACTGGATGTCAAAGTTTTTGACAGAACTACCCACCCTATCCGGACAACAGATGTAGGTGTGCAAATTATAGACCAAGCAAAAGTAATTATAGAGTCTGTAAATGAGCTGAAAAACAAAGCCAACCTTCTTAATAATATTTTAGGTGGAACCATTAACCTCGGAATTATTCCGACAGTCTCATCTTTTATTCTACCTACTGAAATTTTTCATTTTCTGAAGGATAATCCAAAGATTCAGATGAATGTAAAAGAAATGACTACGGATAACATTATCAAAGCTTTGAAAACCGGTGAATTAGACGCAGGAATTATCTCTACACCTTATGACAATGCCTCTGAGTTTTATCATGATTTCCTGTTCAATGAAGAATTGATGATTTACAGTTCTGAAACTGAAGATAATAAAAAAAATACATTCATCGTCCCCGATGAGCTTAATGTAGAAAAAGTTTGGCTTTTGGAGGAAGGAAATTGTCTCAGAAATCAGTTTGAAAATATCTGTCACCTGAAAGAGAATACGCTTAAACCTAAGAATCTTGATTTTTTAGCTTCAAATATTCAGACATTAATATACATGGTTGATAAAGTGGGAGGAATAAGTATTTTACCAGAACTTGCTCTCAACCAGCTTTCAGAAGAGCAGAAAAACAAGGTTTTCCGATTTAAAAAACCGTTTCCTTACAGAGAAATCAGCATCATTTATTATAAGCCTACATTTAAACAAAAAATTATTGATGAACTAGGAGCTTTCATTAAAGCATCATTAAATTCCAAACTTAATTTTAATCAAAACCCAAAGGAGTTTGTAAGCATCAAACCACAATAAAAATGATTTAAATCATTAATTTAAAGAAATTTATAATAATCCTCCAAAACTTTTGAGTATTAAAAAAATAGTACTTAAATTTGCGTTCGATTATTAACGAGGAAAAATTTGACCTGATTGCAACCTCTCTAAAAAAATGCTAAAACAGTAATTCTTTTTAGCTATTTACGGGCAATTATTCACTTTTTTCTTCACATATTAATAAAAATACAAAGAATAATATGTCTTATTTATTTACATCTGAATCAGTTTCAGAAGGACATCCTGATAAAATTGCCGATCAGATTTCCGATGCGTTAATTGACAACTTTTTAGCATACGACAAAACGTCTAAAGTAGCTTGTGAAACACTCGTTACAACAGGACAGGTTGTGTTGGCAGGTGAAGTAAAATCTGATGCCTATCTTGATGTGCAGACCATTGCGAGAGAAGTAATCAACGGAATTGGTTACACAAAAGGTGAATATATGTTTAATGGCGACTCTTGCGGAGTTATTTCTGCCATTCACGAGCAATCTCCGGACATTAACCAGGGAGTTGACAGAACGGTAAATGATGAATCTTTTGAAGCTAAAGCAAATGCTCAGGGAGCAGGAGATCAGGGAATGATGTTTGGCTATGCAACCAACGAAACGGCCAATTATATGCCTTTGGCTTTAGATTTAGCTCACACTATTCTTAAAGAACTTTCAGCAATCAGAAGAGAGAATTCTGAGATTACTTATCTTCGTCCTGATGCAAAATCTCAGGTTACTATTGAGTATTCTGATGATCACAGACCGATACGAATTGATTCTATTGTGGTTTCTACTCAACACGATGATTTTGGATCTGAGGAAGAAATGCTGACCAAAATAAGAGAAGACATCAAGAATATATTGATTCCCAGAGTAGTAGCTTTACAGACTGAAGAGATTAAAGCCTTATTTAATGACCAGATCAAATATCACATCAATCCTACAGGAAAATTCGTAATTGGAGGACCTCACGGAGATACAGGTCTTACAGGAAGAAAAATCATTGTAGATACTTACGGTGGTAAAGGTGCTCACGGTGGTGGTGCTTTCTCCGGGAAAGACCCTTCAAAAGTAGACAGAAGTGCAGCGTATGCTACAAGACACATTGCTAAAAATCTTGTTGCTGCAGGTGTTGCTGACGAAGTCTTGGTACAGGTTTCTTACGCAATTGGTGTTGCTGAACCTTGCGGTTTGTATATCAATACTTACGGGACATCTAAAGTTGGTTTAAATGATGGTGAAATTGCAAAAAAAGTTTCAACCATTTTTGATTTGAGACCGTATGCTATTGAGCAAAACTTAAAATTAAGAAACCCTATTTATCAGGAAACTGCTTCTTACGGACACATGGGAAGAGAACATTATATCGCTGATAAAACTTTCAATAAGGGACAAAAAAACGAATTAACTCTTGAAGGTCTTGAATTCTTCACATGGGAGAAACTAGACAAAGTAGAGGAAATAAAATCTGCTTTCGGAATTTAATTCAGGTTTTCGGTATAGAAACTGCTTTAACATGGAAATGCTAAAGCAGTTTTTTTTATTTTTACATCTGAATAGTTCGGTATAAAATCGCAATCATCGCATTTAAAGACAGACGGAGATCAGCGAAAACATACTGCATATAAAACAAATAAATATCTACACATGAAAATACAGTCTGCCATTTTTATCTTATTTTTCTCTTTGGCAAGCGTTGCAATACAAGCACAATATACTGTTCACAAAATGGTAAATGTTGGCTATGTATACCAAAATCAAAGTTTTGGAGAATTAGGCGGTAAGCTTTTATTTCTAAAAAACGATGATGTCATCTACAGATTAGGCGCATCTGCACTAATGGGTTCTGCAAACTCAGATTTTGCGATCATGCCTAAAGTACAGGCAGATGTAATGCTTAATTTTGAAAGAAATGTAGACTTTTATCATTCTTATTACTTCGTAGCTGGCGTAGAAGGCACGAATAAATATGTCGCTCCAAAAATCGGAGTTACCCTTTTTGGGCTTTTAGATCTTACGGGAGGATACGCTTTTCCGATTGGCGATAAAGGTTTGAATGGAAAAGAATTAAAAGGTCTGAATATCAATTTCACATTAAATATCCCTACCACATTCTTACATGATATGCTAAAGTAATTTTTTTTGAAAAAAATTAGTAAATATTTAATATTTATTTAATACTTATTAAAATTTTATTATATTTACAGCATAATTTAATGCTTATAGAATACACTCTACTCTAAAATCCGTTTTACGGCAAACCCAAATTAGCTTGATATTTGAATCAGGAAAAGGTTTGTACTATAATAAATTTTTGAGAAGAGTTATGAAATCTACAGACAGTCAACTAATATCCTTGTATCAAAAAGGAAATGAAGAAGCATTATCAACCCTTATACACAGACATCAAAGAGAACTTTTTACGTTTATTTTATACAAAATAAACCATCAGGACCTGGCAAATGATATTTTTCAGGATACATTTATGAAAATTATTGTGATGCTGAAGGAAGGGCGTTACAACGAGGAAGGAAAATTTATTCTTTGGGCCAAAAGGATCGCTCAAAACCTGATCATTGATTATTTCCGCGCCAAAGCAAAAAACACAAAAATATCTGAAACGACTTTTGAGAATGATGAGTTTTCTATATTTGATCTGATCAAAGAGCCATCTGAGAATATTGAGGACCATTTGGTAACCAGACAAATCCATGAAGATTTGCTAAAGATGCTTCATTATCTGCCAGAAAATCAGCAAGAGGTGATAAAACTCAGGTTTTTTGACGGTTTGAGCTTTAAAGAAATTGCAGAACACACTGATATGAGCATTAATACTACATTGGGAAGAGTACGCTACGCTCTTATTAATCTGAGAAAAATAATGGATGAAAATAATATTATCCTAACAAGATAATATTTTGGTACAATTTTCGTTTTTAAAGAAACTACAATTTTCGCCTATGAAAAATAACGATTCTTTAAAATTGAAAAGCTTGAAACCAAAAAAACAAACTATTGATTTTCTTCTGAGTTTCTCAAAAAATCTACAAGTCGTGAAGGTAAAAAATAAAAATTTTCACCTGACAAAAAATTAAAAATATATAAATTTGTGCTGTATGAAAATTCAGCACATTTTTTTTGACCTCGACAATACACTCTGGGATCACCGCAGAAATGCATATCTTACCATCAAAGACCTTTTTGACAAAGAAGAAATCACTTTAAAATACAATATAGATTTTGAAGAATTTCATTCTGCTTATCATGAGATTAACGAAAGACTTTGGGAGCAGATCAGAGACGGAGAAATAGATAAAGAATATTTAAGAAAACACCGTTTCTATGACACATTCTATCGTTTTGAAGTTGATGACCCGGAATTATCAATGTATTTTGAGGAGCATTTTTTAGATAAAATCTTAAATCATAACTATCTTGTAGAAGGTGCAGCATATATTTTAGATTATTTAAAAGATAAAAATTACACGCTTCATGTGATCTCCAATGGTTTTCAGGAAGTTACCGAAAGAAAATGCATCCTTTCCGGAATTGATCATTATTTCAAATCAATTACTAGCGCAGATTCTGTAGGCGTAAGAAAGCCTCATCCTGCTATTTTTGAATATTCTTTAGGACTTGCAGAGGCAGAAAAGGAAGAAAGCATACTGATTGGTGATGACTGGATTGCAGATATTATCGGAGCCAAGCAATTCGGAATAGACGTAATTTTCTATGATGCATTAAATGACAATCCACAAGCGGAAAATCTTAAAGTAATAAAACATCTTTTACAGA
Source organism: Chryseobacterium echinoideorum (assembly GCF_007474535.1). Taxonomy (GTDB): domain Bacteria; phylum Bacteroidota; class Bacteroidia; order Flavobacteriales; family Weeksellaceae; genus Chryseobacterium; species Chryseobacterium echinoideorum. The sequence goes on from NZ_VKNW01000010.1 coordinate 60,317, forward strand.
TAAAGGAATATTTATAAGCATTTAAACATTTCGGCGGCACCAAAGGTGCCGCCGAAATTTATTGTTTTGATGAAGATTCAGAATAATTACAATCCCAAACTCTCCCTTACTCTTTTCATCGTTTCTGTAGCAATCACTCTCGTTTTGGATGCACCTTCCTGAAGTTTTGCTTCCAGTTCATTAAGATTGTTCATATAATAAGAAAACAATTCTCTCTCTTTTTCAAATCTTGTTAGAATCAAATCTAAAAGCTCTTTTTTAGCATGACCATAACCAAAATTTCCAGCTAAATATTTTGCTCTTAATTCTTCAGTTTGTTCTGGAGCTGCAATCAGTTCGTAAATTGCAAAAGTTTTATCCGTTGATGGATCTTTTGGTTCTTCTAAAGATTTAGAATCACTTTCAATACCCATTACCTGTTTTTTTAATTCTTTTTCAGGTAAGAAAATATTGATGATATTCCCTCTGGATTTAGACATTTTATTTCCATCAGTTCCGGGAACATATTTGGTGTTTTCCTGCAGTTCAGATTGTGGAAGTACAAAAACTTCTCCCATCTGGTTATTAAACCTTGAAGCCACATCACGCGCGATCTCCAAATGTTGCAGCTGATCTTTTCCTACCGGAACAATTTCTGCGTCGTACAGCAATATATCTGCAGCCATCAAAATCGGATAGGTAAATAGTCCTGCATTAACGTCCTGCAAACGGTCTGCCTTATCTTTGAACGAATGTGCCAATGTGAGTCTCTGATACGGAAAAAAACATGATAAATGCCAAGAAAGTTCACAGGTTTCAGGAATATCGCTTTGTCTGTAAAAATAAGTTTTTTCGGTATCTAATCCACAAGCAAGCCAAGCCGCAGCAATCTCGTAGGTGTTTTGTTTCAGTTCATCAGCGTTTTTGATCTGCGTTAAAGAATGCAGATTGGCAATGAATAAAAAAGATTCGTTTCCTGATTGTTTTGAAAGCTCAATCGCAGGAATAATTGCACCTAAAAGGTTTCCCAAATGCGGTGTTCCGGTGGCTTGAATGCCGGTAAGAATTCTTGACATTTTTTAATTTTTAAATTAACAAAGTGCAAATTTAATTATTTCTCCGGCAGATTAGCAGCATTGATAGGAAGATTTTAGTCTGAACTAAAAGCTTATTTAAATTTTATGAATGTTTATAAATAAAAACCTATTTTGATTTTCTTTCGGATTTCTTTAAAAATTTCAGAATTTTTTCCTTTTCAGGTAAAGTTGTAATTTCTTTTGTTAGTGCCTTTTCAAATTCAATTTTTGCCCTTTGGTAATTTTTAAATTTGTAATAGTATTTTCCTGCTAAAAAATAGCCAGACCAAAGATCCGGATTTAGAGCCTGAAATTTTGCTGTGAAATTATCACCCAAAATTATATTATCTTTTTTAATAGCATCAAGAATTTCGGACTGCATTAGTTTATAAACCTCATAATTTTCAAATTCCTGAGAATTCACAAAGGGATCTTCGGGAATATTCATTTCAGATTTTGCAAATTTCCCGTTCTTTAATCTTTTATCGGAAAATATTTCATTCAGGTCATAACATACAAATTCTCCGAGCTGATACGGATTGGAAGAAACCCAAACAAGCTTCTTCTCAGGCGAAAAAATCACCGCATGATGAGCTAAAAGCTGATTGATTGCTTTCTCGTTTCCAAGGCCAATAGATTGATGTTTCAAACCCGATTTATCCCTTAAAATTGAAGCCATTTTTTCAGGATTTAGCTTTTTGTTTTGCTCTAAAAGTTCCCGAAGCTTTTTGTAACGGTATTCCGAATGACTTTCTTTTTGATGTTTTTGATTTCTTTTATCGTTCTGATAAGCTTCTGACTGAAAATGATTGGTACAGATAACCGCATCAGAATTTGCAACATCATAAACACCGAATTTTTTAGGTGAAACTTCAATAATGACTGCTTTTTTGTCTGCTGCACTTCCTACCAAAATAGATTCCGAAACAAAAACTTTTCTTTTCCGGGCAATTTTGATCGCTTCATCAATTGTTTTAGCATATTGTAAAATTTCTCTTGCCACCAAAGAAATAGGTGTTTTTGCAGTTAGCGGAATCGTAGATTTCCCCGCATTAATGGTTACTGTAACACCTTCTTTATTCATTCCCGAAACCACTCCGATCATTCCGGGCCAACTTACAGAAAGATAAGGAATTCCGTTTTCGGGCTCAACAAATTGTATCAATTTATTTTTGGCAAAATCATCACCTGCATAAAAGTCAAAATTTCTCCCAATGAGCAGATCTCCGTCTTCTGTATTATTATCCCAGACTGCGAGAGAACTGCATCCTACCATCATCAAATCCTGCATTGCATGACCAATATCGTGAGCTCCGTGCAAATACAAAGCTCGTTGAAACTTTGGAGCAATAAAATCGTATTGATCTGATGAATATTGTGATAAACCATACAATTCCGCCTGAAAATCTTCTCTGATATTCAAATACATTTTACGGTTGTACCATTTCAGAAAGCCACGTAAGAGATTTTGCTTCAATTTAGACGGAACAATATCTTCTACTTTTGAAAAAAAAATCTTCTCTTGTGTCTGCATTAAATCTTTAGTTAAAGCTCCGTTACTATACCCTAACTGCAAAGGGTTTCCTTTGATATACAATTCCCAAAGCTGCTGCTTATTTTTTGTTAAATAATTTTGATTAAAACTAAAGGTAGAATCATTTAACTTATCAACTTTCGGAATTTCAAGAGAATATGACTGTATATCTGGAAGATGTTTTATAGATTTCCGAACACCGCAGGATATAAGGTTTAAAGCCAGAAATAAATAGAGCAGAAATTTATTTTTCATTAATTTGTTTTATTTAAAACTTCATTGAGCCGTTCATCAATTATTTCTTTTCCTAAAATTTCTGCACAAGTATTGAATGCTCCGATAGTGCATCCCAATATCCCATGCATATTAACTGATTGTCCGGTAAGGAACAAATTATCAATTTTTGTTCGGGGAGAAACCATTGTTTTCAAAGGATTTTCAGAGGCTTTTGCATAACCATACATATTCCCCTCAAAACTACCAATGTAATCGCGGTAAGAAAGCGGAGAAGACGTATAAATATTCTTAATGAAAGCCCGTAGATTCGGAAACTTTTTTTCCAGAGCATCAATCATTTTTTCGGCTTTTTCAAGCTTAAACTTTTCATATAATTCTCCTCTTTCATGTTTATCTGCAATGGTATTGAATGTATCTTCCCATTTACGCACTTCTTCAAAATCCATATAAGAAATTGCCGTTAAACTTTCGGCAAATTCCAAGTTGTTGTTTGATGGAGTTGACGACAACATATAGGTTTGTGGCCAATTGTCTTTGGTATATTTAAAGGCATTCCAAACCATATTTTCTGAAGCGTAATGATATATATTGTAGTTAAAATTCAGGATTTTTTCCGGTTTCAGAACAAGATAGACACTGAAGCATGAGGAAACAGGTTCCCAACTCAAAACACGATTAATAAATGACTTTTTCAGCTGTTTTACACCAATCATTTTGATTGTGGAGCGGATTTCAATGTTTGATATAAATTTATTGGCATAAAACTCTTTCCCTTCTTTGGTTTTAGCTGCGATCAGAGCTTCATCCGAATTAAAAATAAATTCTGAAACTTCTGTCCGTTTATAAACTTCTGCTCCGTATTCACGCAGTTTTCTGACGAGCAGTTTTGAAATCTGACTTCCGCCTTTTGTACATTTATAAGCACTTTGAATGTAAGAGTTAACCGTTAATGCATGAACGTAAAACGGAATATTTTCGGAATCTCCTGCGTACAAAAAATTAGATCCCAATAAAACAGACTGTAATTTTTTGTTTGGTGTAATGGATTCTATAAACCTTCGGGTATTGAGATGTAAAATTTCTTCGTTATAATTCTCTTTTCCGACTACATTATACCTTGGGAAATTGCTGCAGACCCTCTGAAGTTCCTCGCAATAATTTTCTAAACTCTCTTTTTCTTCCGGAAAATATTTTGATAACTGTTTGACAAAATTTTCATAACCCTGAGCGTGAGGAAATTCTGTTGCATCATTCCCAAAAGTGATTTTATCATACCCATCAACATTCATTTTCTGAAGCTGAAGATCCTGCATAATTTCCAGATAAGAGAAAAAATCGTGAAGGTTCTGCCCTTGCGAAAGTCCGCCCAGGTAATGAACTCCGGTATCAAAAATGAGTTTATCTCTTGAAAATGTCTGTAGATTTCCGCCATATTGGTTATTTTTCTCCAGAACACAGACTTTCAGGCCTTCTTTTGCTAAAATAAGAGCTGAAACAAGACCGCCAATTCCGCTTCCGATTACCAATATGTCGTAGTGTTTTTTCAAGTTTTGATGATCGTTTTTAATTGCAAAAGGTACAAAAGTTTAGTAAAATATTCAGAATAAAATATTTAGAAAAACCTCGTGGTGTAATGTTGTTTTTGAGGTTAAAATACAAAGATTTTTCAGAGGTGCGTATTTTAAGCCGTCAACTTATTAAAGGTCACAAAACTTATTTTAAATGATAATAGATATTGTAAATTCACATCATCCTCGCCAAGGTTTTGAACCTTGACAAGGATTTTAACGATGACCTGTTTTTCTATTTTGGGTAAAGTTGATAAATAGCTGAATAATGCAGCCCGGCTTGAGTGGAGCTCTTTTTGTGAGGAGGAACGACGAGCAAAAAAGCGGGAACGGAAGGCGGATTAAGCTGCCCCAAATAAATTACCTTACCTCATCCCAAAAATCAAAATAATTGAACCATTGAAGTGGATATTTCTGAATCATCAATTCAAGATTTTGTGTATAAGAACTCAAGAGCCCCTGTGTATCACGTTTTCTGATGTTTTGTGCTTTTCTTGCATATAAATGATAATGAAGTTTCTTTTCTTTCATCACATATACGTAGACAACCGGAACACTCAATCTGGAGGCTATAAGGAATGGTCCTGCAGGAAATTTTGCATTTTTACCTAAAAGATCTGCTTCTAAATACTTAGAACCTTCGAAATAACGGTCTCCGGTAAAACAGATGAGTTCGTTTTTGGACAACGCTTCATTGATCTCAAAAATATGCGACATATCTTCTTTGATGTAAATGAATTTGATGCTGCTTTTATGTACAGAAACGCTTTCAAGATATTCCTTAATCACCGTAATTTCCTGATCTGTTGTAACTAAATTGATCTGACAGTCAAAGTCAATATCTGCAAAAAAATGTTCTGCTACTTCAAAATTTCCGATATGTGCACTGATAAGAACGCCTCCTTTTTTTTCCGCTAAAAGCTGGCGCAGCGTATCAATTCCGTCAAATTCATAAGTGTATTTTTGGCGCAGTCCTGCAGAAATTGCAGTTTTATCAATAAGTGTCTGTCCGAAAGTAAAATAGCTTTTGAATAGCGAAAGTTTTGTTTTCCAATAGCTGTAATGAAGTCTTTTGCGAAAGTAATAGGTATAATATCTGTTGCTTTTTTTTTCAAATAAAAAATAATAGAAAGCAACGAAATAAAGAACAAAATATGAACTTCTGATCCCGACATTTTTAATGCACCAGACGAAAATTTGGTATCCTAAAATTGTACCTTTAGACTTACCTTTCCACTTGTTCATAAAAGTTTAATTTACTAATGTAACAGTGTAACAATTAAATTCATTGACACATTGCCCAACAGGCAAATTGTTACATTTTAGAATTGATTTTGTTTTCTATTGTTGAATAGAAATCATCGAAAGTGACAATGTTTTTGAAATCTGTTTCACCTAATTTCACCCCAAATTTAGATTCGATAACAACAACCAAATCTATATAATCTAAACTGTCTAAACCCAAAGTTTTTTTAAAATGAGCATCATCGCTGATTTCATCGCCCTCGACTTCAAATTCATTAATTAAAAAATCATTAGCAATATCAACAATTTTTTCTCTTTCCATTTCTTTACTCAAATTTTTTAACAATTAATGCGGAGTTTGTGCCTCCGAATCCAAAAGAATTTGACAAAAATACGTCAATTTTTTGACTTTTTGTCTCAGCGATAAGATTTATCTTTTGAGCATCATTATCAGGATTTTTCAAATTGATATTGGGTGCAATAAAATCGTTTTGCATCATCAGAACCGAATAAATCACTTCACTTGCTCCTGCCATCCAGCATTCGTGACCCGTCATTGATTTTGTAGAACTTACAGGAACCTTGTTTCCAAAAATTTCGTAAATAGCCTTTGCTTCGTTGGCATCGCCAATTGGTGTTGAAGTAGCATGAGCATTGATATAATGGATATCTTTTGCTTCTAAACCAGATTGTCTCAAAGCTCTGTTCATTGCCAAAGCAGGTCCGTCAACATTGGGAGTAGAAATATGTCCTCCGTTTGATGAAAAGCCGTATCCTACAATCTCAGCGATGATATTGGCTCCTCTCTTTTTTGCAGATTCCAGACTTTCAACGACTAAAGTTGCTGCTCCGCCACTCGGAATCAAACCATCTCTTTCAGAATCAAAAGGTCTGGATGCTTTTGCCGGCTCATCTTCTCTTACAGAAAAAACGCCCAATCCGTCAAAACTTGCCATCGAATATTTATTGGTTTCCTGCGCTCCGCCACAAATAATCATATCCTGAAAACCATTTTTAATCATCATAAAAGCCAGTCCTAAAGAATGAGAACCGCTTGCACAGGCTGCACTGATGGTTAAATTAATTCCTCGTAATTTGAAAATTGTGGAGAGATTCATGGTTACGGTAGAATTCATTGATTTGAAAATCGCTCCCGAACCTATAAGTGTAGTATCTTTTTTCTCTCTTGCGATGTCTATAGATTCTACAACTGCCTGAGAAACACTGTCATTTCCGTATAAAATTCCGACTTCGTTATTATCTAAAAAGTCTTGATCAATATTTGCCTGCTGTAGCGCATCAAGAGTCGCAATATAAGCATATTCGCTTTCTTCACCCATGCTTATGCGCTGTCTTCTTCCTAAAAGATTTTTTAAATCGGGTTTCGGAACGATCCCTGTAAGACCAGATCTGAAACCAAATTCTTTTCTGTCTTTATCTAAAACAATACCGGATTTTCCTTGATAGAGAGATTCTTTCACCTCTTCTAAAGAAGTTCCGATGCAGGAATAAATTCCCATTCCGGTAATGACAACTCTATTTTCCATCTTTAAAAATTTAACAATGTATCAATCTAACAATGTAAAAATCATTGGTAAACTGATACATTGGTATATTGTTACATTAATTAAGAATAAATTCCTCCGTTAATATTGATGACTTCGCCTGTGATGTAAGAAGACTTTTTAGAAGCTAAAAATGCGACCAAATCTGCCACTTCTTCTGCTTCACCAAATCGATTGACAGGAATCATTGCTTTTAATTCGTCCTCATTAAATTCCTGTGTCATATCTGTTTTAATAAATCCGGGTGCAACTGCATTTACCGTAATATTTCTTTTGGCAACTTCCTGAGCTAAAGCTTTTGTCACTCCTACTAAAGCTCCTTTTGCTGCAGAATAATTGGTTTGACCAGCTGTACCTTTTACTCCGGAAACAGAAACCATATTGATGATTCTGCCATATTTATTGCGTAGCATTTTCTGAATGAAGAAATTCGTCACATTATAAAAACCGTTTAAGCTGATGTTAATGACCGAATTCCAGTCTTCACTAGGCATCCACATGAACAAGCCATCTCTTGTAATTCCTGCATTGTTGACAATCACCTCAACAACAGATTTCGGATTATTTTCCTGCCATTCTGTTAAAACTTTCTGAGTTTCTTCGGCATTTCCTACATCAAATTTCAAAATTTCTCCGGTAGATCCCAATCCCTCCACTTTAGCCAAAGTTTCTTTAGCCGCAGCTTCGTTTAAAGTGTAATTGATTAAAATATGATAGTTCTTTTCTTCAGCCAGTTTTATACAGATTGCTCTTCCAATTCCTCTGGAACCTCCTGTTACAATTGCACATTTCATCGTTACTTTTTTTATGATAAGACATTTTTGAAGTCTTAATTGTTACGTTGTCTTTAAATATTTTTTCACCTTTTCCAAATACGGATACATCACCATATCATCTGAAAATACAGGAATGATTTCTCGAATATGATCATAAAGTTCCTTTGTAGAAGATGAAATTTTATCCTGATACTCAAGAAACTCAATCGCCTGAACAACGGTAATAGCTTCAATTGCCAACACCTCAAAAGCATTCTCAATGACTTTTCTGCAAATAACCGCAGCATTGGTTCCCATGCTTACAATATCCTGATTATCATTATTATTAGGTATACTGTGAACATACATCGGGTTTGACAACATCTGGCTTTCTGCCGTTGTAGAAGTTGCCGTAAACTGCACTCCCTGCATCCCGAAATTGAATCCTAATTTACCTAGATTAACAAAAGGAGGCAAAATTTCATTGATTTTAGAATTCAGAAGATAATTTAATTGTCTTTCCGCTAACATCGTCAGTTTTGTCACCACAATTTTCAGCTTGTCCATTTCTAAAGAAACATAATCTCCGTGAAAGTTTCCGCCGTGGTAAACATGCTGGTTTTCAACATCTATAATCGGATTGTCATTTGCTGAATTGATCTCGTTTTCCAATACTTTTTCTGTATATTCCAAAGTATCTAAAACAGGTCCTAAAATCTGCGGCACACAACGAATTGAATAATATTCCTGTACTTTTTCTTTAAAAACTTTTTCCTGCTCTTCAAAGTGGGTGTATAAATGATCGGCTCTTTTTCTTACCAGTTGACTGTCGGATAAGTGCGTTCTCATTTTTTCAGCAATTTTTTGCTGTCCCGAATGTAATTTTGTCTGGTTCAATACTTCCGACAAATGATCGTCATACGCCAGAACAATCTCGTTGATCGCACAGGAAAGCTTTAGGGAAATATCAACTAACTGATTGGCTTTATAGGCATTAACCACACCTATTCCCGACATCACAGAAGTTCCGTTCATTAAACCTAAACCTTCACGAATCTCAACTTTAACTGGCGTTAAACCCTCGGTTGCAAAAACTTCTTTCGTAGATCTTCTTTCACCTTGATAAAAAACTTCGCCTTCACCAATTAAAACCAATGCTAAATGTGCCAACTGAACCAAATCTCCGCTCGCTCCTACTCCGCCGTGTTCAAAAATCAACGGGGTAATATCTCTGTTAATTAATTCTTTAAGTAAATTAACAACCGAAACATGAATTCCTGAATTCCCTCTTGAAAGCGTATTCATTCTTGCCAACATACAGGCTTTCACTTCATCTGCAGGCAAAGGATTTCCAATACCCGAAGAGTGGCTTCTGATTAAATTATATTGAAGTTGATGCGTATCTTCATCACTGATCTTAAATTGAGCCATCGGTCCAAAACCTGTATTGACTCCATAGATTACTTTATTTTTTGAAAATTCTTTCAGAAACTCAAAACTTTCTTTTACCCGATACAAAAGCTCATCATCCAATTCAATTTTTTCATTTTCCACAATGATTCTTTGAAAATCCCTGAGCTTTAAAAAGTTATTTATTTTCATTCAGTAAAGTAATAATGTATAATTTTGTGAATCTAAAATTAATTGTAATTAATTTTGCGGCAAAGATAGAAGTTATTTATAAAATAAAAAATTGGAGATGAGCAAAGAATTTTTTGATGTTCTTGTCATAGGAGCAGGTCCTTCAGGATGTGTCTCTTCTTCGTACTTGAAGAACAACAACATCAATGTGAAAGTGGTTGAAAAAGCCAAATTCCCCAGATTGGTTGTTGGCGAAAGCTTAATCCCAAGAGTGATGGATCATTTTGAAGAAGCAGGCTTATTTCAGGCTTTGGATAAAATTGGTTTTGAGAAAAAACTCGGCGCAAGATTTCTGAGAGGAAATGAAGTTTGTATTTTTGATTTCAGCAATAAATTTGGTGAAGGCTGGGACTGGACATGGCAGGTTCCCAGAGCTGATTTTGATCAGGTTTTAGCTCAGGAAGTCCTTAATAAAGGAATTGATCTCGAATTTGAAACAGAAGTAATCGGAATTGAGTTTAACGGAAGCGATTCTGTCACCACTGTAAAGAATAAAAACGGAGAAACCAAAGAAATTCACGCTAAGTTTGTGATAGATTCCAGTGGTTACGGAAGAGTTTTACCAAGGCTTCTGGATTTGGAAAAACCTTCGAAACTTTCTCCGCACTCTGCAATTTTTTCCCATTTACAAGATATTCACAGAGAACAAGGCACAGAAGGAACTTTAATTTCTTTTGATATTATTGAAACTGAAGTCTGGCTTTGGGTAATCCCTTTTTCTAATGGCAATACAAGTGTCGGAATTGTAGGACCAACTGAGTATATTGATAAATTATCTGAAAATGGTGATACCGAAGAAGCTTTGAGAAAAGCAATTTCTCTTTCCGAATATTATGTGAAACGTTTTGGAGATGTGGAGTTTTTATTTGAACCAAAACATTTGAAAGATTATTCCTGTTCGGTTAAAAAATTATACGGAGACGGATTTGCTTTGACGGGAAATGCGTCAGAATTTCTTGATCCTGTTTTCTCATCAGGGATGGCATTCGCAACAGAATCCGGAATGCTGGCTGCAAAATTAGCTTTAAGACAGCTAAACGGTGAAAAAATTGATTGGCAGAAAGAATATTCGGATTACATTTTATATGGTGTGAATGTTTTCACTACATATGTGAAAGAATGGTACACCGGAAATCTTCAGGAGTTGTTTTTCCATCAGCCGGAAAATCCGGATGTGAAAAGAAAAATCTGCGCAGTTTTAGCCGGTTACGTCTGGGACAAGAAAAATACTTTCGTGAGGATACACGATTCTGCAGTCAAAAATCTTGCAGAATTTATTAAAGCTGAAAAACAAAAAATATAAAAGACTGAAGTTCCAGACCTTATATTTATCTTAAATCTATGAAATTAATAGGTTTTCTGCTGTTTGGGTTAAAAACAGTTTTAGACAAAACATCAAAATCAACTACTTCAATTTTTGGGCTTACTCTTAATTTTGCCCTGAAATGATCCCTTATTTCGCTTACAAAATTATCCTTGCTGATTTCCGTGCTTAATTTGATCATGATTTCATCTAACCCAATTTCATTGGACTGAATAACAATTTGGTAACATAAAATCCCATCAAAATCATTCAGAATATCACTCATGGCAGGCGGGTATAAAGTCGTTCCTTTATATTTGATCATCTGCTGTTTCCTGCCGATAACCGGACCCAATCTCATTGTATTTCTGCCGCATTGGCATGGCTCATAATGAGCTTTTACAAGATCTCCGGTTTTAAATCTCAATAAAGGTAAAGCTTCCACACCTAAGGTCGTAATCGTTAATTCTCCGCTCTCACCGTCTTTTACAGGTTTTTCATTCTCGTCAAGAATTTCGGTAATAATTAATTCCGGATGTTGATGTCCGCCATTTTGAAATATACACTCCGTAAAAGCGGTACTCATCTCTGTTGACGCATAGGTAGAAAACAGCTGAATATCCCATTTTTCTTTGATTTTCTGAGAAAGAATATTATCTGTAAAATCCTGATTTTTGAGACTTTCACCTATGCAAACCGCAGCTGTTACACTTGAGTTTTGATAATTGATCCCGTGTTTTTCTGCGTAGTCAATCATTTTTAATAAAAACGACGGAACGGTTATCAAATATTTTGGTCTATATCTAAAAATAGAATCCCATTGAAGCTCGGGAATTCCAGGTCCCATTCTGACAACACTTGCTCCCATTTTTCTTAAACCTAAAAAATACGCAAGACCGGCCATGAATCTTTTATCAATCGTGGTAATCATCTGTACAACGTCACCTTTTTTGATTCCTGCACAGGCAAAAGAAATCGCTTCATTGTAAGCCAACCGCTCAAGATCCTGATCAGAAAGACCAAAAGTCACCGGATCACCCAAAGTTCCGGAAGTTGTGCTGTAATCGACGATTTTATCCTGCGGAATACAAAAAAAATCATCATTGTATTGCTGAAGGTCATTCTTTGTGGTAGTTGGAATTTTCTGTAAATCTTCCAGTTTCTGAATTTCAGAAATCTGAATGTCATTTTCTATGAACAATCTTTGATAAAAAGGCGAATGTTTTTCAAGATACTGTAAAAGCTCCTGAAGTTTTTCTTCCTGAAAAACTTTTATTTCCTGAATGGTAGATTTCTCAATGAGTGGGAAGAGTTCCAATAGTTTAAATTTAGATAACAAATTTATTCAAATTAAAAGTTAGAAGCCAAATGACAGAAAAATTTTATCCCACAAAAATATCATTTCATTCATTAAAAATTAAAACTAAAACAGGAGCTGTTTTAAGCAGTTATGATTCACTTCAAAAAATGTTTGAATTTTTGTGTTTTTTTAAAAAAAGCAATCAAAATAAACATATATTATAAACCGTTAAAATTCACTAAATTTGCCAACTTAATTAATCAACGAAATTGAGAAATTACAATGAGCCAATTTAAAGAATATAAAAACCTCAATCTTATAGACGTAGCCGAAAATGTTTCGGAGTTCTGGAAAGCAAATGACACTTTTGCAAAAAGTGTGGAAACACGTCAGGGAAATCCTGAGTTTGTGTTTTACGAAGGACCGCCTTCAGCCAACGGAATGCCCGGAATTCACCACGTTATGGCAAGAGCATTGAAAGATATTTTCTGTCGTTACCAAACGCAGAACGGAAAGCAGGTTTTCCGTAAAGCAGGTTGGGACACGCACGGACTTCCCGTAGAATTAGGAGTTGAAAAAGAACTTGGAATCACAAAAGAAGATATTGGCAAAAAAATTTCGATTGAAGATTACAACAAAGCTTGTCGTGAAGCAGTAATGCGCTACACGGATGTTTGGAACAACCTTACCGAGAAAATCGGATATTGGGTAGATTTGGAAGATCCATATATCACGTACAAATCAAAATACATGGAAACCGTTTGGTGGTTGCTAAAGCAATTGTACAGCAAAGAATTGTTGTATAAAGGTTACACAATACAACCGTATTCTCCAAAAGCAGGAACCGGACTTTCTTCTCACGAGCTAAATCAGCCGGGAACTTACCGTGATGTTACCGACACTACAATTGTTGCCCAATTTAAAGTTAAAAAAGATTCTTCAGAATTATTCAACGATGTTGACGGAGATGTAAACATTTTAGCTTGGACGACAACTCCGTGGACTTTACCTTCAAACACAGCTTTGGCGGTAGGAAGAGATATTGAATATGTTGTAGTGAAAACTTTCAACCAATATACTTTTGAGCCTATAACCGTTGTTTTAGCAAGAGTTTTATTGGAGAAAAATTTCGGTAAAAAATTCGTAGAAGGAACTGATGAAGATTTGTCAAATTATACTTCAGACAGCAAAACTATACCCTATAAGATTCTAAAAGAATTTACCGGAGAAAAGTTAGCCGAAACTCAATACGAGCAATTAATTCCTTGGTTTACCCCAAATGAAAATCCTGAGAAGGCATTCAGAGTGATTATCGGAGATTTCGTAACAACGGAAGACGGTACAGGTATCGTACACATCGCTCCTACCTTTGGTGCAGATGATGCAAGAGTTGCTAAAGAAAACGGAGTTCCGCCAATGTTGGTGAAAGATGAAAATGACAATCTGGTTCCCCTTGTTGATTTGCAGGGTAAATTTATTAAAGGAAAAAATATTCCTGAATTATTTTCAGGAAAATATATTAAAAACGAATATTACGATGAAGGAACTGCTCCTGAAAAGTCTTGGGATGTAGAACTTGCCATTTTGCTGAAAACAGAAAACAAAGCTTTCAAAGTAGAGAAATATGTTCACAGCTACCCACATTGCTGGAGAACCGATAAACCTGTATTGTACTATCCGCTTGATTCATGGTTTGTGAAAATGTCTCAGGTGAAAAACCGTTTGGTAGAACTCAACGAAACCATCAACTGGAAACCGAAATCTACAGGAGAAGGTCGCTTCGCAAACTGGCTTGAAAATGTAAACGACTGGAATCTTTCCCGATCAAGATATTGGGGAATCCCATTGCCAATCTGGAGAACAGAAGATCTGAAAGAAGAAAAAATCATCGGTTCTGTAGAAGAATTATATAATGAAATTGAGAAATCTATCGCTGCAGGATTGATGACAGAAAATCCGTTCAAAGGTTTTGAAATCGGAAATATGTCTGAAGAAAATTATTCTTTGGTTGATTTACACAAAAACATCGTTGATAAAATCGTTTTAGTTTCAGACTCAGGAAAAGCAATGAACCGTGAAAGCGATTTGATCGATGTTTGGTTTGATTCCGGAGCGATGCCTTATGCACAATTACATTATCCTTTTGAAAACAAAGAATTAATTGATAACAATAAAGCATTCCCAGCAGATTTTATTGCTGAAGGCGTTGACCAAACTCGTGGATGGTTCTATACACTTCACGCGATCGGAACAGCAGTGTTTGATTCAGTTGCTTATAAAAATGTGATGAGTAACGGACTTGTTTTGGATAAAAACGGTCAGAAAATGTCCAAACGCCTCGGAAATGCAGTTGATCCGTTTGAAACTCTTGCAGTTTACGGACCGGATGCAACGCGTTGGTATATGATTTCAAACGCAAATCCTTGGGAAAACCTGAAATTTGACATCGAAGGAATTGATGAGGTAAGAAGAAAATTCTTCGGAACTTTATACAATACTTATTCATTCTTCGCTTTATATGCGAATGTTGACGGATTTAATTATTCTGAAAAAGAAATTGAAAACAGACCGGAAATCGACCGTTGGATCTTATCTGAATTAAATCTTTTAATTAAAGAAGTAAAAGCATTCTACGAAGATTATGAACCGACAAAAGTGGCAAGAGCAATCAGCACTTTTGTGAATGATAATTTAAGTAACTGGTACGTAAGATTGTGCAGAAGACGTTTCTGGAAAGGAGATTATTCTGATGACAAAATCTCAGCTTACCAGACTTTATATACCTGTCTGGAAACGGTTGCTAAATTATCTGCACCAATTGCTCCGTTCTTTATGGATCAATTGTATCAGGATTTGAATAAAGTAACAGGAAAAGACAGCAATGAATCTGTACATCTAACAGATTTCCCTGTTGTGAATGAAAGTTTAATTGACCAGGATTTGGTGGAAAAAACACATTTGGCGCAAAACATCACAAGTATGGTTTTCTCATTGAGAAAAAAGGAAAACGTAAAAGTTCGTCAGCCGTTACAAAAAGTATTGATTCCTGTCTTGGATTCTAAAACTGAAGAACAGATTTTAGCAGTAGCAGAATTAATTAAACAGGAAGTTAATGTTAAAGAATTGCAATTAATCAATGCAGAAGAAGCATCTCATTTAATTGTAAAACAGATTAAACCGAACTTCAAAACATTAGGTTCGAGACTTGGAAAAGACATGAAAGTTGTTGGTAATGAAATCAATAACCTTTCAGCAGAGCAGATTGCTTCTTTAGAAAAAAATGGAAGCATCCATATTCAGGGATATGAAATTACAACAGCCGATGTTGAAATTTCTACAAAAGACATTCCGGGCTGGACGGTAACTTCTGACGGAAAAACAACTGTGGCATTAGATTTGAAGCTGACAGATGAATTAAAATCTGAAGGGATCGCAAGAGAGTTTATCAACAGAATTCAGAATATCAGAAAAGAAAAAGATTTTGAATTAACAGATAAAATCAGCATCATTTTGGAAGAAAACAATCCTTATCTTGAACAAATCAGACAAAATGAAGAATATATTTCATCTGAGGTGTTGTCAAACAAAATAGAAGTTGTATCTTCACTTTCAAATTTTAACGAAATCGACATTGATGACCAAAATTTTAAAGTGAATGTTGAAAAAAATTAATATTTAATTGTTGTTTTTTCAAATTCCAATTTATAATTTTATTAAAAAGAAAAAGAGCCATGCAAGACGAAAGAGTGCGATACAGCGACGCTGATTTACAGGAATTTAAAAAAGTAATTAAAGAAAAAATAGATAAAGCTGAGAGAGATCTTCAGCTGATCAGAGAGAGTTTCATTAATGACCAGAATAATGGCACAGATGATACCTCACCTACATTCAAAGCTTTTGAAGAAGGTGCTGAAACATTGAGTAAAGAACAGAATTCTATTCTTGCCGGAAGACAGGAGAAGTTTGTACGTGATCTGAAAAATGCGCTGATCAGGATTGAAAACAAAACATACGGCATCTGCAGAGTGACCGGAAAGCTGATTCCGAAAGAAAGGCTTCTTGCCGTTCCGCACGCTACACTAAGTATTGAAGCTAAAAATATGCAGAGATAATTATTTTATCTTATTTTTGTAAATAATTAATTGGGTTTATATAATGTTTTTACAGCATTTTATAAACCTATTTTTTAATTATAACTATGAATGAGTTTTTGATTTTAGTCGTGATCGTTGCTGCAGTTTTGGTGTTTTTTAACAGAGAAAAACTAAAGCAGAGGTTTTTTCCTGAAAAGGAGAAAAATTACACGATTGACGATAAATTTAATTCTGACAAGCGCGAAAGAGAGAAGGAAATAGACAGACTTCTTAGTAAAATGGGTAAAAACGGAATCAATGACCTCTCTGCAAAAGAGAGAAAAAGACTTGATGAACTTTCCCGTAAATAATTTTAAAATTGAACAATGGAATCTATCATCGTACACACCAAAAATTCTATGGAAATGAATGCGCTCAAAAGCGTATTGAAGGAAATGGGAATTAAATATGAAAAATTTCACACCAAAAATACTTTTCACAATCAGAAAACGATTAAAAAAGTAATTGATAAGAAAAACGAAAAAATAAATAAACCTTCAAAACCAAAAGGACTGTAATGAAGAAGATTGCTTTGGTAACCTTTCTTATCTTATTGATAGATCAGGCTTCTAAAATTTATGTGAAAACAAATTTCCAGCTTAATGAAAGCATTCCCGTAATTAATGGCTTTTTTAATAAAACTTTTGTTGAAAATCCCGGAATGGCGTATGGCTTTCACTTCGGAGGAATTATTGGCAAATACTTTCTTGTGATTGTTCGTTTGTTTCTGATTGGCGGAATGATCTATCTCTTTAAAAAATGGCTGAAAAGAGGAGAATCTAATTATCTCCTGATTCCAATGGCTATGATTTTCGCAGGAGCCATCGGAAATTTAATCGACGGAATGTTCTATGGTTTAATATTCGACAGCGGAACCGTCTTTGATGAAAATACCGGAAGATGGATCGGCTATGGCGGAGTTTCCAAATTGGTTCCTTTCGGCGAAGGATATTCTGCGTTTATGAAAGGCTGTGTGGTAGATATGCTGCATTTTCCTATTGTAGACTGGAATGTACCTGAAAGCTGGCCTCTGATTGGCGGAAAGCACATTGAGTTTTTTAAATATATTTTTAATATTGCCGATTCTGCAATCACTGTAGGAGCTGCACTATTGTTAATTTTCAGGAAAAAAGCATTTCCAAACGGATTGGAATTCTAAAATATCCTCACAAGATGAAAAAAATACTGAAAAACTTTTTAAAATTTTTCCTGCTTCTTTTTGTGGCAGGATTTATTTTTGTTGTATTTGCTAATTACAGCATTAAAAAAAGTACCGAACCTTTTCTATATGATACCATTTCACCGATTCCGCAAACTAAAACTGCAATACTTTTAGGAACAAGCAAAACACTGAGTAACGGTTATCCGAATGCGTATTTCACCAACCGTATAAAAGCGGCGGCAGACTTATATAAAAGCGGGAAAATTCAATACATCATCGTAAGCGGTGACAACAGCAGGAAAGATTACAACGAACCTGAAGATATGCAGCAGGCTCTGATGCAGTATGGAATTCCACAGGATAAAATATTTCTTGATTTTGCAGGATTCAGAACTTTAGATTCGGTAGTAAGAGCCAAAGAAATTTTCGGTCAGAAGCAACTGATTATCATTTCGCAAAAATTTCATAACGAAAGAGCAGTCTTTCTTGCCAGAAAAAACGGTATTGAAGCGTACGGCTATAATGCTGAAAATGTCAATAAATATGCTGGTTTAAAAACAAATCTCAGAGAATATCTTGCAAAATCTAAAGTTTACTGGGATCTTGTGTTTGGCGTGGATCCTAAATTTGGTGGTGATAAAGTTTTAATTCCGTAGTTTTCTTATAAAAACTTATGTTTTCAATTTCCGGGTACAGATTCTATTTTAAGACCGAAAATTAGAGCCATCAAAAATAGTTTTTCATAATGATCATCATTTTAAAGTAAATAAAAAGTGATAATCTTCATAGATTAAAAACATCTTAAACAAGCTCGGATATTTATTTATTTAATATTTTTGTAACATAAAATTTATACGAAATGGGGGTTATTTTAAAACCTATTGATATAGTAGATGATATTTCGAAAGAAGATTTCTTTGAAAAATATCTCAAGCCGAGAAAACCACTGGTTATCAGAAACATGGCAAGAAAGTGGCCAGCTTATCAAAAATGGACGATGGAATACATGAAAGAGGTCGTAGGTGATGTCACTGTTCCTTTATATGACAGCTCCAAAGCAGATCCTGCCGCTCCGATTAATGCTCCTACTTCAGAAATGAAATTTGCAGATTACATAGATCTCATTCAAAGAGAGCCTACCGATTTACGAATTTTCTTTTTTGATCCTATTAAAAAGGCAAACAAGCTTCTGGAAGACTATATCTCACCTAAAGAATTGATGGGAGGTTTTCTGGATAAATTTCCTTCTATGTTCTTTGGAGGAAAAGGGTCTGTGACATTTTTGCATTATGATATAGATTTAGCACATATCTTTCACACTCATTTTAATGGCAGAAAACACATTCTGCTTTTTGACTATAAATGGAAAGACAGGTTATACAAATTACCATATGCAACCTATGCCCTTGAAGATTTTGATATTTCAAATCCTGATTTTGAAAAATTTCCGGCATTGGACGGTGTTGAAGGGATTGAATGCTTTTTGGAGCATGGGGACACCTTGTTTATGCCTACAGGATGGTGGCACTGGATGAAATACTTAGATGGAAGCTTTTCTATTTCTCTTCGTGCCTGGGATAAATCATGGGCAGTGAAGACCAAATCTCTTTACAATCTGACTATTCAGAGAAATCTGGATAATTTTATGAAAGCAAGATTCAAGAAAAAATATATGGACTGGAAAGAGAAAAAAGCTGTCGAAAGAGCCAACTATGCCTTAAAAAAAGGTTTACCTAGAAAATAAACATCTGAAATATAACTAAACCCGAAACATCTGTTCGGGTTTTTTTGTAAATATCTTTGCCAATGTTCTCCATGTAATTCTAAAAACTGTAAATAAAAACCATTGGTAAAGCGGAGGGAAATTACAATGTTATCAGAACTCAAATGTTCCTACAATTTAATTAATAAAGTTCTTTTCATGGAAATCGTTTTCAGAATCATTTCAAATTTAATAAAATAATTTCAATATATGTGGTATTATGATAAATATTTAATGAAAATTTTATATATAATTCATAACAGTTCAGTACTTTATTCTTTCTTTATACCATTCTAATAGTTAATATTAATTATCCAAAGCAAATGAAAATTTGTAAATTTGCAATAATAAAACTTATAAAAAATGTATCCAACAGATTTAGTAATGCCGATGAAGGCTGAACTTACAGATAAAGGTTTTGAAGATTTGGCAACACCGTCACAGGTAGAAGATGCTTTAAAAAAATCAGGAACTACCCTTTTGGTAATCAACTCTGTATGCGGTTGTGCAGCAGGAGCGGCAAGACCAGGAGTTGTATATTCTTTAACAGGAGACAAAAAACCCGATCACTTAACAACCGTTTTTGCAGGGTATGACACTGAAGCAGTT
The DNA here is from genome assembly GCF_007474535.1 of Chryseobacterium echinoideorum. GTDB lineage: Bacteria > Bacteroidota > Bacteroidia > Flavobacteriales > Weeksellaceae > Chryseobacterium > Chryseobacterium echinoideorum. Next base: position 80,186 of record NZ_VKNW01000010.1, read on the forward strand.
GCAGAAGCAAGAAAACACTTGGCACCGTTTCCTCCAAGTTCGCCATGTGTAGCTCTTTTCAAAGATGGAGAATTGGTTCACATGCTGGAAAGACATCATATCGAAGGAAATCCTGCAGGTGCTATTGCAGCTAACCTTCAGGCAGCTTATAATGAATACTGCTAAATTTCAGCACTTAAAATAAATCAAACCGTTACAATTTTGTAGCGGTTTTTTTGAGGAAAGCATGCGCAGGAAATTCAAATATTATTATATTTGTCGTAATGGCAACCAAAGCACTTTTCAACACCGTCGTCAACTGGTTTATTCGTCAAAGAATTGATCAGATTCAGAATTTCATGAAGTATCCTGTAGAAACTCAGAAAGGAATACTTTTCTCTCAATTGTTTCATGCAGAAGATACGGAATATGGCAAAAAATATGGTTTTAATTCTATTTCGAGCTATCAGGATTTTAAAAATAAAGTTCCGGTAGTCACTTATGAGGATTTTGAACCTTACATCGAAAAAGCCAGACAAGGACAAAAAGATATAAGCTGGTCCGGATATATCAAACATTTTGCAAAATCTTCGGGAACTACCAACGCAAAAAGCAAATTTATTCCTATTTCTTCCGAAAGTTTAGAATACTGCCATTTGAAAGCGGGCAAAGATATGGTTTCCATTTACGCCAACAATCATCCCGAAAACCAGCTTTTCACCAACAAAAACCTGCGTTTAGGCGGAAGTTCCGAGTTGTATGCAGATTTCAACACAAAATTCGGTGATCTCTCAGCAATTTTGATTGACAATCTTCCTTTCTGGGTAGAAATCACCACCACTCCGAGCAAAAAAGTTTCGCTGATGGGCGAATGGGAAAGTAAGCTGAATGCTATTGTTGCTGAAGTGAAAAATGAAGATGTGGGAAGTATTCTGGGCGTTCCCAGCTGGATGATGGTGCTTTTGCAAAGAGTTTTAAAAGAAACGAACGTCAACAGCGTCTCTGAGCTATGGCCTAATCTGGAAGTATTTTTTCATGGTGGAATCAGTTTTAAACCTTATAAAGACCAATACAAACCAATCATCGGAAAAAACATTAATTATTATGAAATTTATAATGCTTCCGAAGGATTTTTCGGGATTCAGGACAGATCAAATAGTGACGAAATGCTTCTGATGCTGGATTACGGAATTTTTTATGAATTTATTCCGATGGATCAGTTTCATCGTTCCAATCCGAAAGTTGTCTCTCTGGAAGACGTGGAAATCGGGAAAAATTATGCTATGGTGATTACCACCAATGGCGGACTTTGGAGATATTTAATTGGAGATACTGTTATTTTTACTTCTCTTGATCCTTTCAGAATAAAAATTACGGGAAGAACAAAGCATTACATCAACGCTTTCGGTGAGGAACTTATGATTACCAATGTAGAATCTGCCCTTACCAAAGCCTGTGAAGAGACCAATTCTTCTGTGACCGATTTTACCGGTGCTCCTATTTTTATGAAAGAAAACAAAAGCGGTGCCCACGAATGGATTTTTGAGTTTAGTAAACCACCGGAAAATCTTGACCTTTTTACTGATATTTTTGACCGTCATTTAAAATCAGTTAATTCTGATTATGAAGCCAAAAGATATAACAATATTACCCTAAATAAACCTGTTGTACACATTGCAAAACCCAATCTTTTCTATTGCTGGCTGGAATCAAAAGGAAAACTTGGCGGACAAAACAAAGTTCCGAGATTAAGCAACGACAGGGAATATATTGATCCTCTTCTTGAGCTTAATCATCAACAATAATTATATCTCTTTCAGAAAATTAAAGTAAGCTTTTTGTGTATCTGCATTGGTTTTCCCTTGAGTATTGACTTCAAGAATTTTAGGCTGAACATCCGGCTTGAAAAAGTTTGTTAAAACACGGTCGAGTGTTCCGTCATCATCCACCTTTACATAAGAGAATCCAAAATGTTTTGCTAAAAACTCAGCATTTTTTTGGTGTTTGGTTGAGATAAATTCGTCCACAGTATTTGAATTGGCATTTCCCGGACCGGGGATTATTTTAAAAATATTTCCTTCTCCGTTATTAAAAATAATAATTCTGGTGAATGGCGGAATATATTGGTTCCAAAGACCATTAATATCATAAAAAAAACTTAAATCTCCTGTCACTAACAAGGTCGGATTTGGATTTTTTATGGCAAAACCCATTGCTGTTGACGTTGACCCGTCAATTCCGCTGGTGCCTCTGTTGCAATAGACTTTTCTTTTTCCGAAGTCAAATAATTGTGCATACCGAATTGCCGAGCTGTTGCTGAAATGTAAATTATAGTTCTCCGGAACACTTTCTGAAAGACGGTTGAAAAAATAAAAATCTGAAAATTCAATTAAATTTAAAAAATCACGATGTTTCTTATCTTTTTTATCTCTTAATACATCCCAAAGGTTGTAAAAAGGTCTTGGTTCGAGGTTAATAAAATTCAGCAATTTTGAGAAGAAAACTTCAGGTTTTGTTTCAATTTTCTGCGTCAGAGAAAAATAAGTATCAGGTTGCCATATTTCGTCAAGATGCCAATGCTGTTTAGGTTTTGCAGCTCTCAGAAATTGCTTTACCTTTTTGGAAACTACATTTTGACCTACAGTAATTAATAAGTCCGGAGCGTAAGTTTTGAAATCCTGTTCTGTAAAACCGAAAATATAACGGTCGATATGTCTGAAAAATTTTTCGTGATAGAGATTAGAATTCACTTCCGTTAAAACCACCACAGAATGATTTTTCACCAATTGCGACAGTTGATTTTCAAGTTCCGGGCTGTAATTTCTTGTTCCCACCAAAATCATGATCCGCTGTGAAATGTTCCAGTCTGCAATAAGATCTGAAGGGATTTCATAGTCTTTTTGCTTAATAGTTTTCTCCACTACCGGAAAAGCAGGAAGTTCTGAAACCAAATCATATAAAGGTTCTTCCAGCGGAATATTGATATGAACCGGACCCATTTTTTCAAAACAAAGCTCAATCGCTTTTTTGATCGTTTCCGAATTGATGTCTTCTGCATTTTCTTGGGAGTCTTCCACCAACTGAAAGTCTCCGTAAGAATGTTGCTGAAAGAGATTCTTTTGGCGAATGGTTTGCCCATCGAAAAGATCTACGTAATCCGTAGGTCGGTCTGCTGTTAAAATCAGCAAGGGGATATTAGAGTAAAAAGCTTCTGTAACTGCGGGATAATAATTTGCTGCCGCAGAACCGCTTGTACAGGTAATTGCCATCGGTTTTTTCTCACTCATTGCCATTCCAAGAGCTACAAATGCTGCACTTCTTTCGTCTACAATACTGTAACAGTTGAATGCATCCATCTCTGAAAAATGAATTGCCAATGGCGCGTTTCTGGATCCCGGAGAAATAACAACATCTACAATACCATATTGCTGAAGAAGATTGGCAAGCACCTGAATACTTCGCTTGGAAGAATATTTTTTCATAAAGCAAATTTAACTTATAAATACTTAATTCTAAAATGATTTAATTCAAAAATGATGTAAATTAGCATCACGTAAAATTTCTATAAAATGGATAAAATACCTAGTGTAGACCTGCGTGATTTCCTTTCGGGTGACCCGGAACGCAAACAGAAATTTGTAAATGAAATCGGAAAAGCTTACGAAGAAATTGGTTTTGTTGCCTTAAAAGGACATTTCCTGGATGATAAGCTTGTGAGTGAATTGTATGGCGAGGTGAAAAACTTTTTTGATCTTCCCGTAGAAACCAAACAAAAGTATGAGATTCCGGGAATTGGAGGACAAAGAGGTTACGTGGGTTTTGGAAAAGAAACCGCAAAAGGATTTAAAAAAGGAGATTTGAAAGAGTTTTGGCATTTCGGACAGTACGTTTCGGATGACTCAAAATATAAGAGTCAATATCCTGACAATGTAACGGTTGAAGAGCTTCCAAAATTCAATGAAGTAGGTAAAGAGACTTACCAGATGCTCGAAAAGACAGGAAAATATGTTTTGAGAGCTTTAGCTTTATATCTTGGTCTTGATGAGTTTTATTTTGATGATAAAATTGCAGAAGGAAATTCTATTTTAAGACCTATCCATTATCCGCCAATTACGGAAGAACCGGACGATGCTGTAAGAGCTGCTGCACACGGAGACATTAACCTCATCACTCTTTTGATGGGTTCTCAGGGAAAAGGGCTTCAGGTTCAAAATCATAAAGGAGAATGGATTGATGCGATTGCAGAACCAGATGAACTGATGATTAATGTTGGAGATATGCTATCCAGACACACCAACAATAAACTAAAATCTACCATTCACAGAGTGGTAAATCCGCCAAGAGAACTGTGGGGAACTTCAAGATACTCTATACCTTTTTTCATGCATCCTGTAAGTGAAATGTCACTGAATGCTCTTGAAAACTGTATTGATGAAAACCATCCCAAACTGTATGAAGATACAACAGCCGGTGAATTTTTACATGAACGATTAATTGAGTTGGGATTGATTAAAAAATAATTTCAAAACCGGGCTTTTCAGTCCGGTTTTTTATTTACTTATCTAAGTAACTTATTAAACTATAAGATATCTTGATGATTTCAAAAAGGCAATATTCATTTTGGTTAAGTGATAGGAAATTCGCTTGTAACACTTCACTGGTCGGACAATGCTTCAAAAGATGACCCAAGCAGATTTCTAACAGAGAAATTTCCATCCTCAAAAAATATATGAATCTGAGCAAACACAAAACATGGTGCATTCGTTCCATTTGGGGAAAGGCAATTCGGGATGGAGTAGTATCTATGGCGGAGTCAACTTGGTACAAATACACTAGAAAGCTCGGATATTCCGAAGTCAGAAAACCTAAGAAGAAACCAAGAAAGAAAGGATCTTATAATGCAAAACGACCGAATGAGACTTGGCATATGGATATTTCCCAATATAAAACTTTGGATAATATTACCTTCTACATTTACACCGTGGTCGACAACTTTTCTCGAAAGATTCTGTCTTGGGATATTTCTACCAAGAAATGCTCGAAGATCAGAATGGAAACCGTAAAGCAAGCCATCAAAAATGAATTTGATGTAGATCTCAAAGATCAAAATCTTGAACTTATTGTAGATGGCGGAAGTGAAAACAATAACAAAACGATTGCTGAATTTATTAAAAATTGCCACGTCAACATCAGTAAAAAGATCGCTTTGAAAGATGTTACTTTTTCTAATTCCATTGTGGAGGGACCTTACAAGATTATGAAATCCTATTACTTCCGCTTCAAAGAAATATTGTCTACAACCATTTATCAGGAGCTAAAATTCTTTATTGAGGATTACAATTTTAACCGACCTTGTTACAAACACAAGATTTACACTCCAAATGAAGTTCATAATAATCCTGAACTGGCAAACTTCAAACTGGTTTTAGAAAATTCTAATCAACAGAGGTTGGAAGAAAACCGCAATTTCTGCTGTAAAATTTCTGCGTAATCCAAAGAATGATACTATAGAATGTTTATCTTTTAATCTTTCCAGAATTCACCTTTTTTTTCTCTAAAATATCAAAGATCATTTTCTCTTTTAAAACATTCTGAAAAATCAGATGTTCAAATATCCTTTTTTCTTATAAATTCTTTCTAAAAAGAATCATTTGAATTCTGCACCAAAGCATTCGAATTTTCGAATGCTTTGATATAGAATCTCTTACATTGTTTTAACTTTTGTAACTGTCTTCTTTTCAGAAGCTTGGTTGTTTCTCAAAACCCTCTGTTTTTTTATTGGGTTAATAGGGAGCCAGCCATCCCAAAATTTACCTCCAGCTATTGATGAAGAAAACGCAACATTCTATATAAGCTATAGTATATTATTCTACATCATAATAAAACCAATATTCAGGGCTATAATCTGCGCAACTACTAAATAAATATGTATTGAATGATATTTTAAATCTATATTTACCTTTGTTTGAAAAAGGAAAATGCTCTCTAATATCAATGTAATAATCAACAATTTCACCTCTTTTTATTTTTTTTAGCTTCCCAAAACAGTTTTTATTACAATTGAAATCTGAGGACATATAAGATAATGAATTAAAATAATTATTTTCTACATCATAAAACTCTATATCATGAATATAAGCATCTTATATACACATCTAAAAGAGACAAAGCGGACCAAAATTATTTTTAATTGTATGATTTTGGGTTTCAATGGTAATAAGAACATCATAATTTTTCTGAAGTTTTGCCATATCCCGAATATACTTTAAGAATAAGGGATCATTTTTTTCTACTGTATTAAAATAATTTACAGCTTTATTGAGAGCCTCAGTATTATTTTTCTGTTTTCTTAGTTTCTGAAATGAAAGTTTATAAAGTTCCCGGATATGAGGTTTCCGATCCTTTGAATAAGGCTTGGTAATTAATTTATTTAATCTTACCTCTAATTGACTAACAGTATCTTCGGAGAATCTTTTCTTAAACTTTTTTTGTTCTAATTTTCTATAATTTTTTAATGCGGTATTTTGCTTAGGATTTTGCGTGTCCGCATTTGCATCTAAAAGCCGGATAATTTTCGCATACTGCTTTTGAACATTTATGTTGTTAGGATGGTTATTTACAAATGTTTCATATTTTTGTTTTACTTCAGAAAGTAAACGACCATTAAAGTTTACAAGATTCTTGACCTTTTTATTACCCAAACAAGCTCTAAAATATTCATTATATAACCTTTGTTTAAGTTCTACATTATTCGGATTCTGCAAAAGAGCACCCTTAAAAAGAAGAATAACTTGCCATTCTTTGTTCTTTTGAGACAATATAACTTTTCTCATTCCATCATATGCTCGTATTTCATTCGGAAACTGAGAAATAATCTGTTGATATATCTGCCTAGCTTGATTATATTTTTTTTGCTTTCTAAGACTTGCAGCCTGTTTTAATAGCACATTTACATTGTTATTTTGATATTCAGATCTGTTTTTAGAAAATAAAATACTCGGAAAGAGTAGTGTAAAAATCCCCATAGAAGCTAAGGATAGAAATTTTTTTCTATTCATCTTTTGTGATCGTTATAATAGTTTCAATTAAAAAAGAAGGAGAAGACAGGATTACTGGGCCTGTATCGTGGTACCTCATGGGTTATAAATTCAATTGTTTGACTTCTCCTTTGATTGTAAAATTAAAACATTTTTTATTTCAAGCAAATAAAATTGTGATTTTTTGCATAATATTTATAAAATTAAATTTTTATATAACATACCCGTAGTGCATTTAGGTAATATTGATTTTTAAATTATTGATATTCCTATTTGCATTTCTATTTATTGTTTGAATCATAGTAAGCGTTACTATTTTTGAGAGTATCCTCGTTTTAAAACCTAAAAAACTTTTGGCGTAATTTCTTCTGATCATAAACTGATCACAAAGTTGAGAGAATAAAGTTTCTATCCTCTTTCTGGACTTCCGTATTATGTGAGGCTGAATTTTATAATTTTTTTGATTCTTTCTCATTGGAACTTCCAGCTTTATATTATGTGATGTAAACAAGTCTAATTGGTATTCCGCAGACAAATATCCTTTATCACCCAAGATTGTACAATTTTCAATTTGTTGCTTTATATCTTTCAGAAAATGAATATCATGCACCGAGGCAGGGCTAATATCCAAACTCTGAAATACTCCTTCTGTTGAGCAAACCGCATGAAGTTTATAGCCATAGTAATGCATTTTCTGTGAAGCACAATAACCTCTGTTTGGCAGCGCATAATCTGTTTCTTTACATATTCTACTACGTGAACTTCTTGATAATTTGCAGACCTCTAATGGCATGCTGTCTACAACAAAATACTTTTCAGACCCATTAAACCTTTCCGCCAATAATTTTCTAATCCGTTCCATATGGTCAAACAGCTTCCTTTTTCTTCTATTGTAAACGCTCCGTTCGATAAGTGATTTGATTTCAGCAGGTAAGATTCTGAAAGGCTGATGCTCACTATCGATACTCATATATTCAGAAGTCAGATTTATTGCGATTATCCTTAAATCCGTTAACTTGGGTTTTCGTATCTGAAATAAAAAATTCTCGCTATCTAATTCTAATTTCTTCAATTCTTCTAAAATTTTCTCGTAATTTGCCGTAAAGTTGTGCATTGAATTGTCTGTGTGGTAACTACAATTTACTGCTTTCTAGCAGCTTGCACAACTTTTATTTAAGCTAACCCAAATGCACCACGGGTATAACGTATCTTCATTTAACATACCACATAAAACTCCGATGGAAAACCAATCGGAGTTCATTTTTAATCCTTCTTACAGAATTTGGTAAGATAATCTCAACTTGGAGCAGAAGACACACTAGTCACTTGGAGGTTTTGAAACTGATCTAAAATGTTGTACAAAAGTTGCAGCCAAAAATAAAAAAAACACCTACATTTCTGTAAGTGCCTGATCTTAATTAGCTCCTCCTGCTGGGCTCGAACCAGCGACCCTCTGATTAACAGTCAGATGCTCTAACCAACTGAGCTAAGGAGGAATGTCATTGTTTTTAAGTGGTGCAAATATAAAATGAAAAATAATATCTGGCAAATATTTTTTCTCTAAAACAGCAGCAAAGCATTTATAATACTAACTTTCAGGAAATTAAATTTCATCTTTTATTTCGATGATTGATTAAATAATGTAAACTAAATTATATTAAATTTGATTGAATTGGATAATTATTTTAAAAGCTATACAAATATTAAGTAAATATAAACAACAATAGAAAAGATTAAGATCTACTGTAAGATACAGACAAGCTCCGATACATATAAACTCCAACCTTCTGATCTCAGAAAAAATATTTTCGTAATAAAATTTTGCTATATTTGTTTCAAAGACTAATATAAACTCAAATTTATTACACCATGACATATTCGTTTACACACATTCGTATATTCAATTCGAATTACTTAAACTAATACTTCAAGCCTAAAAAGCTGTCAACCTTATAAGTTTCTTACTCTTTTATAAACAACATTATAAAAAGAGTGATAAGAACACGTATTAATCTAATCTTAATAAATAAACAACTATGAAAAAACAAATTGTAGCCTTAGCCTTTTTAGCTTCAACTGCATTATCTGCGCAACTATTTTCTCCAAATGGCGCACCTATCACTTCCAACCCATCAACAGAAAATGTAGGCATAGGTATATCTTCACCAAATTCCAAACTACATGTTAATGGAGATATAAATTCTACAGGCTGGAATTTACCGCAAAACTCAATTCTGAATATCGGATTTAATACTACCGATAAAACGAATGGTATTTCAAATTACGGTTTATCTTTATTAGGAATATATCCTACAGGAGTTCAGAATGACCAAGGTCCAGGTATCAATCTTTCCGGATATTTTGGTGTAAGCTTATCTACAGGTACCCAGGAAAGAATTAGAATTGATCGTTTAGGAAATGTCGGCATTAACACTCTAAACCCTGCAAGAAGACTGACGGTAAATGGTGACATTTATGCAATTGGAGGTTCTGCAATAAGCCTTCAAGATGACACTAGATTTAATGTTACAGCATCTGATGTTCCTGCACTTACTGGTACTGTATCTATGCCACATTATGGAATCTTATCTCCATCAGTATCTGGCGGTGCAGAACTATGGATGGCTGCATTTAAAGGGGTAAGAATATTTACAGGAGGTGAATCCAATCCTAAATTTTTTATTAACACAAATGGCAATGCTTACCTTCAGGGAAAATTTGAAGCCAAAGAAATAAAAGTAACCCTGACCCCTACCGCAGATTTTGTGTTTGAAGAATCTTATAATCTTCCAAAATTAGAAGATATAGAGAAGCACATTAAAGAAAAAAAGCATTTACCTGAAATTGCTTCTGCTAAAGAAATGGAAAAAGAAGGTGTAAATGTAGGTGAATTTCAAATTAAACTTTTGCAGAAAATTGAAGAATTGACTCTTTATACGATTGAACAGAATAAGTTGATTAAAGAACAGCAGAAGAGAATTGAAATTCTAGAGAGCAAAAACAAATAATAATATGAAAACTAACATATATTTTATTCTAAGTCTTCTCACAACATTCTGTATGGGGAATATTACATATTCACAAACAGGATTGGGAAGCGACATTATTATTTGTCTTGATAATAGTGCTTCTATTGATTTTACAGAATTTAATGACATGACGACTTCTACAAATAACCTTATAGCTGGAGTACTTAATTGCAACCCAAATAATAGAGTTTCAGTTGTTCATTATGGCACAAATAAGTTAAATAATCCGGTCTTTCCAACATACGTACCTAGAATTTACATAGAATCAGATTTTACAAATAATATAGCAACAGCACAAAATTTCACAAGAAGATTATTTAATGGCGATCATTTTCATGAAGCTATAGGATTAATAGGAAATGCCATTGACCATATTTCAAATCTTAATATAGTTAGTCCCCAAACTACCTTAAATACAATATCTACTAGACCTTTAATAATATTTCTTTTTACAGATGCAGAAAGAGCATCCGGAGATATAACCGGTGGATCGTTTTTAGTTAGATTTGGTAACCCTCCTCCATCTATTGGAAACAACAATGCTTTCACAAATTTTACAGATTTCAAAAATAATAGAAATGCTCAATTTGTAGTAGTTCATATAAATAGTAGTAATATTGCTCAAGCTACCGCAGCAAGTATAGCAAGTCTGGGAGGAACATATATGGGGTCAAACATTGAGCTATATCCTGCAGATCCAGATAATGGGCAATTTCCCAGATTATACTTAAATAAAACAAACTTTATATTAACTAACACTGAACTATTAAACCTTACAAATAATATTTGCATTATTGGAACCGGAAGTATTCAGTTTTTATACGAACCTCATTCGTGTAAAGAAATTTCATATCCACTAAATGTTTCAGGAAATTATTTTGTTCCATCGGGTACAACTGTTACTAATTTTCAAATATCTTTGGTAAATACATTAACAGGCATCAACTACCCCACAACAGCTACAGTAACCTATCCTTTCGCCAATCAGTTTGAATTTAATATTAATCAAACAGACCTTACAAATCCGCAATCGGGTGAATATAATTTATTAATATCATTAACATATTCTAATGGAAGTTCAACTCAGACCATTTTTGCTAATAATTCTGCTACAGGAGTTCCGTTTGACATTAAGTTTTGCTGTTCTGACAATTTAGATATTACCACAGAAGTCGTTCCTTCATCTGTAGATATTCAAGCAGCAGCAAACAGTATTACGGCAAACAATATTATTCATAATGGAGCTACTGCGGTCTATCATGCTGGCAATTATGTTTCCTTGAAACCTAATTTTCACGCAAAAGCAGGTTCACAATTTCATGCTTATATTGAAGGATGCTCTACAATTATTACTAATAGGGAAAAAAATAGTAACGATGAATATTATTATTTTGATCCAGATGCTGATCCTAATAATTTGAAATCTATATCAAAAGAAAATATTACACTACAAAAAACATCTCAGATATCCCCTAATCCCAATAATGGCATATTTAAGATTATATTTAATAATACAAAGTCAGGTTCATTACAAATTATTAATATGAATGGGAAAATTGTAAATCAAAAATTATTTAAAAACGAAAAAGAACTTTTGATAAATATCCAATCTTTACCATCAGCTGCCTACATGGTAAAGATAATGTCTGATAATGAAAACTTTATAGAAAAAATAATAAAAAAATAACAACAAAAAAGGTTCAGAAAATTCTGAACCTTTTTAATTATATAAACTGAAGATTATTTATTAAATAATTCCTCAACTTTATCCCAATTCACTACATCGAAAAATGCTGTTACATAATCAGGTCTTCTGTTTTGATAGTTTAAATAATAAGCGTGCTCCCAAACGTCTAATCCTAAAACCGGAGTTCCTTTTACATCAGCAACCGGCATTAGTGGGTTATCCTGATTTGGAGTAGAGGTTACAGAAACAGATCCGTCTTCATTTTTTACCAGCCAAGCCCATCCTGAACCGAATCTTGTTTTGGCAGCATCAGAAAAATCATTTTTGAATTTTTCAAAACCACCGTAGTTTTCGATAGCAGCTTTTACACTTCCTACAGGCTCTTTACTACCACCCGGAGTTAAAATCTCCCAGAATAATGTATGATTAAAATGACCGCCTCCATTGTTTCTCACAGCCGGTTTTTCAGAACCGTTCTTACAAATATCTTCAATAGACTGACCTTCGAGATCGGTTCCTTCAATGGCTTTGTTTAAATTATCTACATAAGCCTGATGATGCTTAGAATGGTGTATCTCCATTGTTTTTGCATCAATTGTTGGTTCTAAAGCATCGTAAGCGTATCCTAATTTTGGTAATTCAAATGACATAATTTTGTTTTTAATGTTAATATGTAAATTTAGCCAATATTCAAGCCAAGTTCAAAAAAACGGGATTATTTTAATAAATCTTTAACATTGACAATAACAAAAACTAAAGCAGCCAAAAATTTGACTGCTTTAGTTTTTATAATTAAAAGTCTTATTTGTTCATCGACATCAAAAACTCTTCGTTATTTAAAGTTCCTCTGATATTTTTATTCACAAATTCCATTGCTTCCACAGGATTCATTTCAGAAAGATACTTTCTTAGAATCCACATTCTCTGGGTAGTGACATCATCCATCAACAGATCATCTCTACGCGTACTGGAAGCTACGAGATCAATCGCAGGATAAATCCGTCTGTTGGCAATTTTTCTGTCCAGTTGAAGTTCCATGTTTCCTGTACCTTTGAATTCTTCAAAAATAACTTCATCCATTTTAGAACCGGTATCAATTAGAGCCGTTGCAATGATGGTTAAAGATCCACCACCTTCAATTTTCCTTGCTGCTCCAAAAAATCTTTTCGGTTTATGAAGCGCATTGGCATCAACCCCACCGGAAAGCACTTTTCCGGAAGCAGGAGTTACCGTATTGTAAGCTCTTGCCAATCTTGTAATAGAATCCAGAAGAATTACCACATCATGTCCGCACTCTACCATTCTTTGGGCTTTTGCCAAAACAAGATTCGCTACTTTCACATGTTTATCGGCAGCTTCATCAAAGGTAGAAGCAATTACTTCTGCATTTACGCTTCTTTCCATATCGGTTACTTCTTCAGGACGTTCATCAATCAGAAGAACCATCATATAAACCTCAGGATGATTGGCAGCAATAGAATTGGCAATATCTTTCAGCAACATAGTTTTACCGGTTTTGGGCTGTGCAACGATCATTGCTCTCTGACCTTTACCAATAGGGGCAAAAAGATCAACTATTCTTGTAGAGATAGTGGAATTATTTCCTGCTAAATTAAATTTCTCTTCAGGAAAAAGCGGCGTAAGATATTCAAACGCAACTCTATCTTTGATGAAAGCTAAATCACGTCCGTTAACTTCAGTAGGTTTTAATAAAGAAAAATATTTTTCACCTTCTTTAGGCAGACGTACGATTCCTTTTACGGTATCTCCGGTTTTTAAACCGAAGTTTCTGATCTGAGCAGTAGAAACATACACATCGTCTGGTGAAGAAATGTAGCTGAAATCTGATGATCTCAAAAATCCGTAATTATCCGGTAAAATTTCCAGAACCCCTTCAATACTTACCATTCCGTCAAAACTGAATTCTTTTCTTGGTTCAGCTTCCTCCTGCTTTTCAGCATGTCTGTTCTGGTTGGGATTTTGATTTTGACCGGAATTTTGATTTTGATTCGGATTATTATTGTGATTCCTGTTCTGAGAATTTCCGTTATTCGGATTTTGGTGATTTTGACCTTTTGTATTCTGAGGCTGACCTTGTGGTCTTTTCGGTCTTTCTTCTTTTGGCTGAACAGGCTGAGAATCTGTATTCACCGGAGTTTCTGTTTTCTCCTGTATTTCGGTTTCTGTTTTGGGTGTGGCAGAAACTCTTTTTCTTTTTGGTTTGGGTGCGTTTGCAGGTTTTTCTTCGGAAATCTCTTTTACTTTATCCTCTTCAGTTGCTTCAGGAGATGGGATTTCTTCATTTTTAATTTCCTTTTCCGGAACTTCCTGTGTCTCCTTTTTTTCAATTTCAGCTTCCGGAGGTGTCTTTTTAGTCGTTCTTTTGGAGGCTGTTGCTTTTCTGGAGGTAGTTTTTACCGGTTTTTCTGCAGGTTCTTCTTCTTTCTTTTCAGAAACTTCCGTAGAGTTAAAATACTCTTTCGTTACTTTTGGATTGGAAGCCTGAAAATCTAAAATAGCAAAGATTTTGTCGTTTTCATTGCTTGTTCTTGCAACCTTCACGCCCAAATCTTTCAAGATTTTAGTCAATTCCGTTACGGATTTTGACCTTAACGTTTCTATGTTAAACATATTTTATGTAAAAATGTAATTAATTGTGAGTAAGAAAAGTAAGTCCGGTGACTTTTGTTTTCAAGTACATTGTATATTGCAAATCTACACTTATTTTTGAATTGTGCAAAATTTATATTATTTTTGCTTCTGAATTTTAAATTCTATGCTACAAAGAATACAAACAGTTTGGATTTTACTCGCAGTTTTAGGTGCAGTATTTCTCTATATAACAGGACAGGATGTTGAGGTTTTCGGAAGTTTCCCCGTAATTGATGCGGCTTCAATTGTTCTTGTTTTAGTTGGAGCATTCAGTTTATTCAGCTATAAAAACAGAAAAAGACAAATCATGCTCAATACATTCAGCATGATTATAAACGCTTTGTTGATTGGTATTTTGGTGTATTGGCTGCAAAATTTATCCGGAGGAATAGATTTTCCTGAGAAGGGTATTGAGCCGGTTTTTCCATCTGTTTCGGTAATTTGTTTGCTGATAGCAAATATTTTTATCAGAAAAGATGAGAGGCTCGTAAAATCTGTAGACAGACTCCGATAGCCTAACAACGATTTTTTGAGTGAGAACAGCTTCTTTTTTAGGAGCTGTTTTTTTTTAATTTAAAAAAAATATAGATCATTTTGAAATATCTTTTTATTTTCTAGCAACCTGCAACAATTTGCTGAAAGCTGCGACATATTTGAATTAGATAAATCTTAAGGAAAATTAACATGAGAAAAACCTCACTCCAAAACACAATAATAAAGTAAAGTTTGATTAAAAACGTCTAATCATTATATTTTAAGTAATTTTGCTATCCAATTTTATTGAATGAACGAATATAGAAAAATATTAAAATTCGCCAAACCTCATCAAAAATACATTTACGGAAGTTTGTTTTTCAATCTCTTGTATTCGGTATTTCAGATTGCTTCTTTAGGTACAATTCTTCCTGTTTTGGGTATGCTGTTTGGTACAATAAAACCAGAGAAATATGAATCTGCCCCTGTCTATTCAGGTGATATTCTGGATTTGTTTT
Source organism: Chryseobacterium echinoideorum (assembly GCF_007474535.1). Taxonomy (GTDB): domain Bacteria; phylum Bacteroidota; class Bacteroidia; order Flavobacteriales; family Weeksellaceae; genus Chryseobacterium; species Chryseobacterium echinoideorum. The sequence continues at coordinate 95,562 of NZ_VKNW01000010.1, forward strand.
CATACCTCAAAGACTATTCCAACTATTATATTCAGACTTTAGTTTCCGATTACGGAGCTCTTAAAGTTCTGGCATGGCTTTGCATCGTCACTGCATTTATGTTTTTTCTGAGAAATGTCTTCAGATATTTAGGATCTTTTCTTTTGATTAATTACCGTGTGGGAGTTACCAAAGATCTTAGAGGCGAAATGTACAGAAAAGTATTATCGTTGCCTGTTTCCTTTTTTACCGACAGCCGAAAAGGTGATATGATGTCTCGGATGTCGAATGATGTAGGTGATGTAGAAGGGAATATTTTAGGAAGCTTAGTTGAGCTCATCAATGCTCCTTTCATGTTAATAAGCACATTGATAACCCTATTTTGGTTAAGTCCTGAAATGACGCTTTTCTCTCTTTTGGTTTTACCTGTAATGGGAACTTTAATTGCTTTGATTGGTAAAAGCCTGAAAAAAGATTCGCATGAAGCTCAACACGAAATGGGAACCATATTTTCTATCGTTGATGAGACTTTGAAATCATCAAAGGTGATAAAAATTTTTAGTGCAGAGAAAATCATGAATTCCAGATTTATGGGTTCTATGCAAAAGTGGATCAACAGTTCTATCAGATTAGGAAGAAAGAAAGAATTAGCCTCTCCTATGAGCGAGTTTCTGGGTTCTGTAACTTTTCTGATTATTGCATGGTACGGCGGAAAGCAAATTATTGTAGATAAAAGCATTTCTCCTGCAGACTTTCTTGTATTTCTAGGCATTTTCTTCCAGATATTACCTCCGGTAAAAACCTTATCCTCTTCTATTTCTAATGTACAGAAAGGCGAAGCTTCACTTAAAAGAGTTCTGGAAATTCTGGAAGCTGATGTAAAAATTGAGGAAATTGCAGAACCTGTCTCTATTTCTACGTTGAATAATCATATTGAGTTTAAAGACATCGGTTTTTATTATGATAAATCTAATTTAATTTTAAAGAACTTTAATCTTACGATTCCTAAAGGAAAAACAGTTGCCCTTGTCGGACAAAGCGGAAGCGGAAAAACTACCATTGCCAATCTTCTTGCAAGATTTTATGATGTTTCCGAAGGTCAGATTTTAATAGATGACACGGATATCAAACACTTGAAACTTAAAGAATACAGAAAACTTCTGGGTATGGTTACTCAGGAATCTGTTTTATTCAACGATACGGTTTACAATAATATTCTGATGGGGAAACCCGAAGCGACAAGAGATGAAGTGATTGCCGCTGCTAAAATTGCGAATGCGGATACTTTTATTTCACAGCTTCCTAATAGTTATGAAACCAATATCGGAGATGACGGCGGAAAACTTTCCGGTGGCCAGAAACAACGGGTTTCTATCGCAAGAGCTGTTCTTAAAAATCCGCCGATTATGATTTTAGACGAAGCAACTTCTGCTTTGGATACAGAATCTGAAAAATTTGTGCAGGATGCCTTGGAAAAAATGATGGAAAACCGTACATCACTGGTTATTGCTCACCGACTTTCAACCATTCAGAAAGCTGACTGGATTGTCGTAATGGAAAAAGGTGATATCGTGGAACAGGGAAGTCATCAAGAGCTAATGGCTCAAAAAGGTGTTTACCATAAATTGGTGGAACTTCAGAATTTTGACTAAAGATTATTTATTAAAATGAATCCTATACAAGAATACTTCTACAAAATCAGTGAGCCTGAAAGAAGTATTCTTTTGTTTTTAAGAAAGAAAATTCTGGAATCTGATACGGAAAACATTACCGAAACATTCAGCTTTGGTCTTCCTTTTTTCAAGTATAAAAAGAAGATGCTCTGCTATTTTTATTTCAGCAAAAAGCATAAAAAACATTACATCAGCTTTTATCATGGCGATAGGCTGGACTATCCTGAACTCATTAGTGAAGGAAGAAAAAAGTTTAAAATCCTTTTAATTGAAGAAAGTGCCGATTTGCCTTTGGAGTTGATTTTGAATATTATTGAAGAAGTGAAGAAATATATACGGTAAGAAAAATCCTCTCTAAATTATTCGGAGGATTTGTTTTTTTTAATAGTTCTATTTTCTCAATACTGTCAGAGATACAATTGATAAGATTACAAAATTTTTAGATAAAGGCTTTACAGATTTATTACCTGATGAATGTATAAATTTTGTGAACAACGAAATCAGTGGCGGAAACGACGGTTATATTAACAACAACCTCCCGGACAAGCTTATTGAGCAGTATGAAGAACGCATCAAAGAGCTGAAAGAGCAGGTAGAATACTGGAAGAACAAAAGCGAAAGCAGTAAGTAAATTCCGTTCAAAAAAATTTCAGCTGTTGATAGTTTTGTTTTTCAACATTTGCTTCCTATAATAAAACAACGGCACAATCAGCAAAAGAATCAACGGCTGAATGACGAACCGTCTCATGTAAAAAGAGAAAAGATAGCCTATTTCAAAACGGTTGTGGATACAGAATAAGTATATCGGGAAGGTAATCAGAAAAATTATCGTAATCAATACAGCTCCCTGCATAGTCCATGCTTTATTTTTAAATAAAAACTGAACAATAACACAGGAAAAAAACAGATTCAGAATAAACCTGAAGATATAATGAGTGATCAGCCTACCCCAGACAAATTCGGGAAATACCACAGTCTGGTCAGCCTTATGAAAATATTCCAGAAAAGGATCATAGAAGATCTTGTCTTCAAGCATTCTCACACCTACAAGACCACAAAATCCTACAATAACGAAAAACCAGCTAAGAATTTTCATTTTTTAAAGCGTAAAATTTAATCCAGACCAGCCACAAAATAACCACACTTCCGTAAATAACCGCCGGAAAAAAATAATCGTGAGCCATTTTTCCATAACTGCTGTAATCACTATTAATGACGTTGAGTCCTACAATACGAAGTACATTCATCACATAAAGTAAAATCAGACTTATTCCTGCAAAAACGAAAGTTTTAGTTCCTTTATAAAAAGCAAAAATAAACGCTAAAAACAAAATAAGAATAGATATTGCATTGCAGCCTTCTACCATTCTGCTTACGGCGGTTGTTCTGATATAAAACCATATCTGCTGTTTGGGAATATCATCATAAAATGATGTTTTGAAACCCAAAGCTTCCTGAACAATCCGAACGTGATCCGCAATCATACGAGAATAAGGATCTAAGCCCGAATCTTTAAAACTGTTCAGATAAAACTGATAGGCAAAAAGCAACACCAGATAAATAATGATGAAGCGTAACAGAATTCCCAAAACAGGTTTAAAATCCTTTAGCATGATGCAAATATAAAAATTAGGATTCAAATTAGTATATTTGTTTCAGTATTATGATATTAGAACGCGCAAAATTATTCTTCGAAAATTATGATGATGAAAAATCTTCCCGCTTTGTCTCTTTGGCGCAAAGCGGTTCAGCGAGAGTCAATTTTATAGCAGAAAACTCAACAGGCACATCCATCATCACTTATAATGAGAACATCCGGGAGAATGAGAGTTTTATCTATTTTTCGGAAGTTTTTACACAATCAGAACTCAACACTCCAAAAATTTACGCAGTTTCGGAAGACCGGACGATGTATATTCAGGAATTTATGGGAAAAAACACATTATCTGAAATAATTGCGGAACAAGGAATGTCTGAAAATGTACAGTCTCTTATAATGCAATCTCTGGAAAAACTTTTTATACTTCAGACAAAAACGGATGGCAAAATAGACTTCGCCAAAACTTTTGAATACGAACGTTATGATGAATTACCGGTGCTGCATGATTTATACTATTTCAAAAATTTTGTTGCAGATATTTTGGAACTTGAATATCACAAATCATCACTTCTGAAAGAATTTAAAAAAATTGTTATCCTTATTGAAAGTCTGGAACCGAAAGGTTTAATGCTTCGTGACTTTCAGTCGAGAAACATTATGGTAAATAACCAGAATGAAGTTTCGTTTATTGATTATCAGTCGGCAATGAAAGGTCCACTGATGTATGATGTGATTTCGTTCCTGTTTCAGGCTAAAGCTAATTTACCTGAAAACTTTAAAAATAAAATGCTCGAATATTATATTCAATTGTTTAAAAATAAGGGCATTCAAACTCAACTAAAAAACTCGATAAAACCAATTCAAATGATGAGATATCTTCAGGTATTGGGAGCTTATGGTTTTCGGGGATTAGTTCAAAAGAAACAGCATTTCATTTCAAGCATTGAAAAAGGGATAGACAATATTACAGAACTTGCTCAAAGCTGGGAAATGATGAACGATTTCCCTGAACTTAAAAAAGTAATTGAACAACTAAATTTAGAGAAAACTAAATCTAAAATAAAAGAAATATTAAACCATTAAGTTACATTTAAGGAATAAAAAAATGAAGCTTTATGACGAAGAAACCTTAATGGTCAAAAATTAAAATTATTAAACAACAAATATGCTGCACATAGACATCCATAGTTTTTCCTATAAAAAAGGAGGAATTCCAAAAGATGAAACAGGAAACGGAGGCGGATTTACTTTCGATTGCCGGGGAATCTTGAATCCCGGAAGAGTTGAAGAATATAAAATCCAGACCGGAAATGACATCGGAGTACAGGAATATCTGGAAACCAAAACAGAAATGCCCCAATTTTTAGAACTTATTAAAAGTCTGGTTTCCATTACGATTGATAATTATCTGGAAAGAGGTTTCGAAAACCTGCAGATCAATTTCGGATGTACAGGCGGACAGCACAGATCAGTATATTCAGCCATAAAAATCACTCATTTCATTGAAGAAAAGTATGGTGATAAAATTGAGATCAGCCTGCATCATGACGAGCAGCACCAACTTAATCATCAATAATGATTGATAAATTAAATGATTTTAGAAATCTAATGGTCAATCATCGTTCATCACTTATCAACAATCAATAATGAAAGCATTAATTTTTGCAGCAGGAAAAGGAACACGTCTCAAGCCATTTACAGATTATCACCCCAAAGCTTTAGCAAAGGTAAACGGCGTGGCTCTTCTGGAAAGAAATATTAATTATCTCAAAAGCTTTGGGATTACTGATTTTGTGATTAATATTCATCATTTCGGAGATCAGATTTTTCAGTTTCTGAAAGAAAATAATAATTTTAACTGCAATATTGAAATTTCAGATGAAACCGGTGAACTTCTTGAAACGGGCGGCGGTCTTGTTTTTGCCAAAAAATTCCTGAATCATGGTGAAGATTTTCTCATTATGAATGCTGATATTTTAACGGATATCAATATCAACGAATTTGTTAAATACCATAAAAAAATTAAAGATTTTGCTACCTTAGCGGTTTCAGACAGAGAAAGTTCACGAAAATTACTGTTCAATGAGGATTTGGTTTTACGCGGTTGGCTGAATGTTCAAACTGGCGAACAGCGTCTTGCAGAATTTAACAAAGGATTCAAACCCCTCGCTTTCAGCGGAGTACATTGCATTAATCCTATTATTTTTGACAAGATTAAAAGAACCGGAAAATTTTCTGTAATGGAAGAATATCTGGATCTGATGAATACCGAGAAAATTCACGGATATGTGCACAGCAATATTTTGATAGATGTCGGAAGACCTGAATCTGTTGTGGAAGCTGAAAAATATTTTAAATAACTGAACGATGGAAAATAAAAATACAAGAGACGAAAGCTTAGAAAATACAGAATTACGGATTGATGAGACTAAACTGCACAACAGTTTAAGACAAAAAACCTGGGACGAAACCATTACCAAAGACAGCTGGATGGTTTTTAAAGTAATGGCGGAATTTGTTGAAGGCTACGAAAAAATGGCGAAAATTGGTCCGTGTGTTTCAATTTTCGGTTCTGCAAGGCTGAAGCCGGAGAGCAAATACTATCAAATGGCGGTAGAAATCGCAGAGAAAATTACAAAAATCGGTTTTGGCGTGATCACCGGAGGCGGACCGGGGATTATGGAAGCAGGTAATAAAGGGGCGTACAATGCAGAAGGAAAATCTATAGGCTTGAATATTGATCTGCCTTTTGAGCAGCATTTTAATCCTTACATCAACAAAATGTATTCGCTGAATTTTGATTACTTCTTTGTAAGAAAAGTAATGTTTGTGAAATACTCGCAGGGCTTTATCGTTATGCCGGGCGGATTTGGAACTCTGGACGAACTTACCGAAGCCATAACTTTAATTCAGACTCTCAAAATAGGAAGATTTCCGATTGTTTTGGTCGGCACAGAATTTTGGAGCGGTTTACTAGACTGGTTCAAAGCAACATTACTTAAAGAAGGAATGATTTCTGAAGGCGATCTTGATCTTTACCGCGTGGTAGATACTGCTGATGAAGCAGTAGCACACATCAAAGCATTCTATGATAAATATTCTGTAAACGTGAATTTTTAATTGGCATATTATTTGAGCCTACTATAACTAAGCAATATGCTGAAAATCCAACAATTGAGATGAAAAGATTATTCTATATTTTGAGTGTACTTACATTAACCATAATGATGAGTTTTAATGCTGCAGACTTCTATTCTTCTATGACTAAAGTTGATTATATTGACGGAAGCAAGACTTTGAAGTTTACAACAAAGATGAATACAAGCCATATTTCCGATGCTATAAAAATCAATAGAAATACAGCAGGATTTGAGGCGGAAGTAAAAAAATACGTTAATAACAATTTTGACGTTTTTGTGAATGATGCTCCAAAAAATCTGACTTTTACGGGAAGTCAGGTGAGCGGAGAAACAGTTTGGGTTTATTTTGAAACATCCGGAGTTTCTGAAATAAACAGTTTGAAAATCAAAAACACGATACTTTTGAGCGCATTTCCTAAGCAGATTAACTTAGTGAATATTGCCTACAAAGGAAATTTAAAAACAATGAATTTCCAACGTGGAAAGGAGGTGAATGAAGTTATTTTTTAAAAGAAATACTTTAAAATAAAAGAGAAGTCAGCAATTTCAATATTGCTGACTTTTTTGTTCTAAGCCTTAATAAAAATCCCCTTTCTTGAAAGAGGATCTTGTTTTAAAAATGTTTATAAGGATAAATTTTTAGCTTATTATAGTCCATAATAATTTAATGCCTTCTGCTTCAAAGGATTTTTACTCCATTCTTCCCATTCATTATTATATGGATTATAACCGCACTTTAACGGTCTAGAAACATCTAACCTTTTTCATTCCGTATGTTGTTCTTTCATTATTTTCAGAGATTATGAGTATCATATTTAACGTTTGAAATAATCCTTATGAATTTTTCTACTATGCCTTAGACTTGGCATACCTATTTTTTTTCGGTTTCTATTTACTAATGCTGAATCTTTAATTGGTACATTAGAAAAAGTTCCGTATGAGTCTTCGTTGGTCATCAAATTGTACTTATCAATCATTGCTGCATAATCTTCCGGAGTACATTCTCCGTTTTTCAAGTATTTGAATAGTTGCTCTTTAAAATAAAGATAAGTTGGGGTATCTCTTGTTGCCATGTGATTGAGCATATTCCCCATAGGCATAAAGATACCGTTATTGCCCCAAAGTCCTATTTTTTGTAGAGACGGAAATCCTACTTCGTTAAATGTTCTGATTAGCAGTTCAGCGTTTTTCTCATCATTTGTTGCCTGTAGTTTACTATTATAAACCGGAGTCCTGAACTCTTGATTTCTGTAAAAAGCTACAGAGAAAGAATCTACAAGCTTCTTATCCAAATCTTTTTTCCAGTCGGCAATTTTGTTTTCTATTTCGATACTGTCTATTCCATGCTTTTTATACAAAGCAAAGAAATTTTTATCCATTCTGTTATATTTCCAATTGGGTGCAACAAGAGGAATTAATTTATACAGACTTTCTTTACCCCCGAAATCCTTTTGGTATTTATCTGACAGCACAATATATGTCTGGTATTCATCAATAAGGTAAGAATTGTGGGGACGATACTTTTTAAATAGCTTATGATACATGTTTAAAGCAGCAACCGTATCATTCTTGAAACGATAGATACTATCAATCTTATTGACTTTATTGTAATAATTGACATAATTATATTTTCTCGTTTTACAAGAAAATAATAACAAAAAACATAGAAAGAAAATGATTTTATTCATATAAGTTATTATTTTAAGAATCATCAAACTCAACATCTACTTTTTATATAACAAAAAAATCCTCTTTAAAGAAAGAGGATTCCACACTTGCATCTATGCACATTCAACTCCGCATTCAAGAGAACAAAGTAAGACGCCTGATGTTGTTGGTTTATCATAACAACCTTTTGTACGATGACATTTTGTTACACATTGTGTAGGTGTTTCTGCCAAACTTTCTATGCTATTTTCCGGACCTGTTAAAAGTTTCTTTAGATTAGCAACTGTATTCTCAGAAATCTCTTTATCTTCAATTGCATAATATGTTGCTATTGGTTTTTCATTTTTATCTAAAACAACTTTAAAATAAAAGCCTTCTCCTTTTGAGTTTTTTTTATAAATTACATAAAAAGCATCTCCTTTCTGATCAGAGCTTTTACTAAGGATATTGAATTTCTTATTCTTTGGCTCTTCATTTTTTTTGAACGAGCTAAAATATTCCTTATCATTTCCTACTTTTTCATTATTGTTTGCTTTGACTGTTATAAATGCCAATAATAAAAAAGCCAGTGTCATTAAAATATTTTTTTTCATAATGTTAGATTGTTTTAAAGTTCAATTTTGTTTTCTCTTTTATACTGTTCGATCATTTTCTTTTGAGTTTCGCCAAGCATTTTTTTCATATCAACGATATTACCATTTGCATCCTTTTTTTCATAAATTTGATGAGTATTCATCAATTCAAACATTCTTTTCAAGGGTGCCTGAGCATGACTCTTCCTCATTTCGACAAATTTCTCTTTTGTCGTTTCAATATACTTCCCTTTGGTAATGCGGTCGTTAATAGAGATTTTTTTCTCTTTAGAAATACCGACTGCTAAAAAATGATGATCCATTTTTTCATCAAAAATTTCAAGAATTAAGCCGGGTAATCCAAAAAATTTATATGGTCCGTCCTGAATTGGAATTTCTGCTGTGAAATAAGCTTTATAGCTTCTGCCTGCATATATTACAGTTGCCGAAAGCACCTGAAATCCCATAATCTCTTTATTTTCTTTACTAATATTCCACTTAAGTTCGGGGTTTTCGTTATACTTAAATTCATGTTCATCAAATTCATCAGAATAATAAGTAATTTCTTTATTTAATACATTCTTTTTAATAAAGCAGCCAAGCAGATCAGCAGGTAAGGCTTTAAAATTAATTTTCTTACCTTGTTTTTCATCTGCTGCCATAATAGAATCGCATAAATAAGGTGCCTCACTGAAAAAAGTAGAATAATCTTCCTCAATATTCAAAAACGTATTCTGAGAAATTATTTTTGTGCTGTCTTTTTCTGCATGCTTGAAATAAGCATATTGAACAACAAATGATTGCCCTTTTGCACAAAAAATAGAATTAAAAAAAAGCAAAAGTAATAGGGAAGTATTTTTCATGTTAAGCTCCGCTACATTCTAAAGTACAATCCAATGCACATAATGCTGTACCCACTTCAGTAGGTTTGTTATAGCAATCCCATTTAGCTGTACATTTTGAAACACAATTACCAATAGTCAACACAGGTCCCGATGCCCCACCTCGTAAAGAATTCGCAGATGAAATAATTTGTAAAAGATTTGTTCTTATATTTTCTTTATTAGCAGAAAATAATTTTTCTAAACTTTTGTCACCCCCTAAAACTTCCACAGAAAAAGATGTCACTTTACCTAAAAAACCTTCTCCGACAGACACTTTTAAATCATACACTTTATCATTATACTTTTTCTGTATAATTACGGTATTGATTTTAATCTCTTTGAGTTCGTTTTTATAAATAAGCAAATTATCACCGCAATAGTGAAAACTAAAAACCAATAGAGCTAAAAATAAAAAAAATTGTTTTTTCATAATAATTAATATTATAGTTAAATTTAAGTTTAAATATTGCTAATGAATTACGTACTTCATCAACTTTTTTCATCAGTACTGATAGGTCAAAGATGAAAAATATTTTTAATTTTCAGGCGTGAAATATTTGCGTTTTTTTTGTAATTTTTTGGTTTAATTTGAGCAAAATTTTAGATATTTGTACAAAAATCACAATGATACATGAAAAATTAAGAACTATCAGAAAGCAAAAAGGCATATCCCAGGAAAAAATGGCAAAAATATTATCAACAGATACCTCTAATTATTCACGAAAAGAACGTGGAGAAACCAAGATATACGATGATGAATGGGAGAAGATTGCACAAGCACTTGAAGTTCCTGTAGAGGAACTGAAGGAAAGCCCAAAAAATTTAATTAAAAACGATAATTCTACTTTTAATGATAATTCAGGGAATTATAATCAATATTATTCATATCCTAATCATTTAGACGATTATATAACCCTGCTTAAAGAACAAAACCAATTGCTAAAGGAAGAAAATTCAACACTTAAAAATGATCTTGAAATTGCCAAGGGAAATAACAAGTAATAGAATAGAAAATTATTCATCCTAGTTTAAAAACATAAAAAAGTCCGTTTCATTATTGGTGAAACGGACTTCTTATTGGTAAGCAAAAAGGTTTTAGTTAATCAAATCAAATTTTGCATATTCAGCAATTTTCTTTGGAAGTTTTATTCCTCTTTCTGTCTGGTTGTTCTCCAGTAAAGCCGCCATAATTCTTGGCAGTGCCATTGCAGAACCATTCAATGTGTGAACCAACTGAGATTTTCCGTCTGCTTTATAACGGCATTTCAATCTGTTCGCCTGAAAAGTTTCAAAATTGGAAACAGAGCTTACTTCAAGCCATTTCTCCTGTGCCGCACTCCATACTTCAAAATCGTATGTCATAGCTGAAGCAAAACCTGTATCTCCGCCACACAGTCTTAGAACTCTGTATGGAAGCTCCAGATCTTCCAGAATATCTTTAATATGGTCTACCATCTCTTCCAGAACAGCGTAAGAATTTTCAGGTTTTTCAAGCCTTACTATTTCTACTTTTTCAAACTGATGAAGACGATTCAGACCTCTTACATGAGCTCCGTAACTTCCTGCTTCTCTTCTATAGCATTGAGAGAACGCCGTATTTTTAATAGGAAGGTCTTTTTCATCCAGTAAAACATCGCGGTAAAGATTGGTTACCGGAACTTCGGCAGTAGGAATTAGGTATAAATCATCAAGACCAATGTGATACATCTGCCCTTCTTTATCCGGCAATTGTCCCGTTCCGTATCCGGAAGCTTCGTTTACCACATGAGGAGGATTAACTTCCTCATAACCTGCATCTACATTTTTATCTAGGAAATATTGCACCAAAGCTCTCTGCAATCTCGCTCCCTTTCCGAGATAAACCGGAAACCCTGCTCCGGCAATCTTTACTCCCAGTTCAAAATCAATCAGATTATATTTTTTTGCCAGCTCCCAGTGAGGAATAGCTCCTTCACCTAAACCTTCAACATCATGAGACTGATAAATAATTTCGTTATCGTCAGCAGAAACTCCGTTTTTTACCAGTTCGTTGGGAATATTGGGAATTTGATAAAGAATGTCAAGTAAAGCTTTTTCTTTAATTTCTAACTGAGACTGCAATTCTTTGCTCGACTCTTTATACTGCGCTGTTTTAGATTTGGATGCTTCGGCTTCTTCTTTTTTTCCTTCTTTCATCAGCATACCAATCTCTTTAGAGATTTTATTGATTTCTGACAATTGGGAATCTAATTCAAACTGAATTTTTTTTCTTTGTTCATCGGTAGCAATAGCTTCATCTACCAGATCAAGATGCCTGAACTGTCTTTTCTTAAGACCTTCTAAAACGCGTTCTTTATTGTCGCGCAAAAACTGAACCTGTAACATTTGTTGTGGGTGTTAGATGTTTGTTGTTGGGTGTTGCATAATTCTACCATCATGCTTCCATCATCCAACAGAATTTTGCAAATTTAAGATTATTTTACAATTGTAACTATATTTGGCTGATCCGCCGTTTTTGAAAATTTCAAAACTTTGTTATAATATACCTCCGAAACCTCAAAAACCGCCGGCGTCATTCTGTAGAAAATCTGCAGAGTATCTCTTTCTACAGGAGCAAATTCTGTATTCGATATTTTCTTTGTCAAAGAAAACTGTATTTCAGAACGGTAGATTTTGTTTCCGTCTGCTGATTCTGAAACCAATTGTCTTGTAGCTCCCGCAAGATATTCCATATAATACGTAGAATCAGAAAGCATCTGTCTTGAAAAATTGACATTGGCTACATCAGTAGGAGCAAGCTCATCATTCCACGTAATCCCGGAATAAGATCCGACTTTGGTGGGATTTACCAAATCTTTTCCCGAAGCATCTTTCATAAAAATCTGCAGTTTCTGATCTATTTTCTGCAGAGAATCTTCGTCACTTCCGCAACTTACCAATGCAAAACCAATGAATATATAAGCAAGAAAATGTTTCTTCATGATACAAAGTTACTTTATTTTAGTTTTCGGAGATAATTCAAAAAAGAAAACATCAGAAAAAATCCCATCAAAGTAAGTGATATACTCATTGCTACTGCCATTCCTTCAAGTCCGCCTTTGGGTACCAGTAAAAATGCAAAAAAACTTAAAATAATGATAGAAAGAGCAGAATACAGGGTGTTTTTTTTCATCATACCGACCGCCGCCAAAAGATTTCCGTATAAATTTCTCAGCAGCATGCTTCCGCAAAATGCCAGAAGAAACAAAGAGAAAACGAAAGAATTATCCATATATTCAGCTCCAAAAAATATCTTCATGATAAATCCGCTCAAGAAATATCCGGAAATAAATATTGCTGCTGAAACCGGAATAAAAATTTTGTAATAATTAAATATATAATTTTTTAGAAAAACTTTATTTCTGAAGTTTTTTGCCAAAACAGGATAATCACTCTGCAGAAAAGAAAGTGCCAGAAAAGTAATGTTGGAAGGAATAAGAATAGCAATTTTATAATTGGCAACTGCATTTTCATCTTTAAAAAAGCTCAACAGGAGAATATCCGCAGAAAAAAAGGCATCGGAAAGCAAAGCTGTAGAAGATGCATGTAGCGCAAAAGACCAAATTTCTTTTTTACCGAACTGATGTAAATCTGGAGCAGCATTTTTAATTGATCCCTGAAACCAAAAAAGCGAAATAAAGGGTGCCAATGCATTGGCAATCAGATAACCCAAAAGTCCCCAATAATAAGTAAACAACAGCATCATCAGTAATCCGGAAATATTAACGACATTATTCATTCTTGCAAAATCTCTGTTTTTAAAATGAATACGTCTTTCGGACTGAATATGATAGAAAAAGTAAACTCCTACCAAACGGATCGTAAAAAATGAAAAAATCAAAAATATTTGAGAATACTGATTAATGTACACGAAAGCAAAAAGAAAGAATACAATACTCAATAACAGTTGATTAATAAATCCTTTTTTGAAAAGGTAATCAGACAGTTCGCTTTTGGCTTTTTCATCATCACATAAAGATCCGAATCTCATGAGGCTTTGCGTACTTCCAAAACCACTGAATGGAGAGAAAACAGCAAAAACCGTTGCCGCAATAGTAAGAACCCCAAATTCGTTTTCAGGTAAAATCCTGACCATCAAAACGGAACCTGCAAAAGCGCAAATTTTAGCAATCAGCAAAGACAAAAACACAAACTGACCGTTGTTCCTGAGAAATGCTTTTATAAAATCTAACAAACTTTTCATTTTAAAACGGTCAAAAGATTTTTATGAGTCAATCACAGATTTCTGATAAACATCATCAAAGAGTTCAGCTATTTTTTTTGCTGAAAAATTTTTCTCCACATACTGGTGAAGTTCTTCTGCAGAATCAAGCCTGTAATTCCCTTTTAAAATGGTAAGCATTGCTCCGTACAAATCATCATCAGACTGATTAATCAGAATACCCTGATTTTCTTTAATGATCTCAGGAATAGCTCCCACTTTTGTCGCAATCACCGGAACACCCGAAGAAAGAGACTCCAGCAAAACACAGGAAAAACTCTCATAATCGCTGAATAAGACAAAACAATCACTTTCTCTCATTTTTTGTGCAGCTTCAGTGTGAGAAATTTCTCCAAAGACTTTAATGAAATTTTCGGCATTGTTTTTTTTAACTATATCATTCAATCTTTGATAATCTCCGTCACCGCCAATATGAAGCTCAAAATTATCGGAATCTTTTCTCAACCTTAAAGCTGCATTAATGATCGAATCAGGATTTTTTAACGGAATTAAATTGGAAAGATGAAAAAATCTAAATGTTGATTTTTCTTTTTTTTCCGGATAGAAGATCTGAGTATTGATGACATTTCCAACTACCGCAAATTGACTTCCAATGTCCATCTGCTTTAGACTATTTTTTAGAATATCGCTTACAGGCAATACAAAATCTGCATGTTTTGCAATTGTTTTTGCTAAAAACTTTTCGCCAAATGATAATTGGGAACGATTAACCGGAAGGAAACCCGACCAATGCTCCGAGATAACAAACGGAATCTGATACTTTTTCTTTAGAAACACTGCAAACAGCATAGTTTTTTGCAGAATATTGGCGTGAACCAAATCCGGCTTCTGCATCATTCTGAATCCTTTAAGATACGCTTCCATCCTTCGTATAAAATTAAGCGCAGGATTTGACGAATTTCTGTAATACACCACAAGCGTTCTGATTCCGTTGATGAATTGATCGTCAAATATTAGTTTCTCATTTTGTGAAGGATCACCAATTGCATGAAGAATTTCTACCTCATGCAACAGCGCAACAGATTCTGCATGTCTTTGTACAAAATTTCCGTTGGTAGATTCCAACTTATTAGGAAACCATGATGAGATAAAAAGTATTTTCATTTACCGTTACTTGATCGAAGCCGCCCAACTTCTTTCCAGAGGCAGAAGAAAATGGCTGATGAAATCAAGATAAGTATTTTTTGAAAAGTCAAAAACCTGAATATCTGGTGAAAGCTCGTTATTTCTCAGTTTGGCTTTAAAATCCTGAAGTTTCAGTGTTTTTACTTCGCCATTTTCTACAAAGCTGGCTTTCATTCTGTCAAACAGCCCAAGCTGATATTCTTCATCAATTTCCCGCATTACTTTTCCTAAAGCATCAATACTGCAGCCTGAAGCTGCTTCTTTTTCTTCGTCCACACAAACTACAATAAACTGATTTTTTTCAATTTTAAAAGATGAAGAAAGTGGCTTTCCGTGAGCTGCCCAACCTGCGAGAAAATCATACAGCTTTTCAGTGATTGTTTTTGCTTCTTTTGTGGTGAAAGGTCTTGAAGCCGGATATATGATGACTCTGTAGTCGTTGGTTTCTACAATGTTTGATTCTTCTATTTTCATATCAGATTTTATTTGTTAAATGAAATCGCTTATTTCATACGTTTTGTTTTTCATAAGTGTAGCGATTTCGTTGCCGTAAAATTTAGATAAAATTACGGTTTTTTATTGATACATTAAAGTTATTTCGATCCCATAAATTCAAAGACCGCGTTATAAGAGTTATCATTTTCGCTGAGAATTTTTATCACTTGATATTCTTTTTCGGAAAATAATCTTTTGATTTGATCTTCGCTGTAACCCGAGTTTTTTAAAGCTATCTTATTGATTTCGATGATAATTTTCGGTTTAAAATTATTTAAAACTTCGCTCATTCCTAATAACTCAGAATACTCTCCTCCTTCAATGTCTATTTTGATTAAATCAATTTTAGAAATGTTTTTGTTTTTTACATAAGTATCAAGATCCATACTTTGAACGAGTTCTCTTGCTGTATAATTTGACAGATAAGAAGAAGCCATTCCTACATTATCATAAGCCTCATTATAAAAGATTTCTAAAAATCCGGATTCTGAAGAAACAGCAAGATGTTCAAGTCTAACATTATGAATATTGTTTGCTTTCAGATGGGTATTAAAAATTTGATAATTAGGTTTAAAAGCCTCAAATGCGTATACATTACCGGTTTTACCTACCAATTTTGATGCATTAAGAGAGAACACGCCTATATTTCCACCGACATCAATAAAACAGTCTCCTTCCTTTAATGTCTTGTATAAATAATCAATCTCAGACTTTTCGTAATCTCCCAGAAAATAAATCTGCTGCTGGATCCAGTCATCAAGATTCAGATTCATTTTAAATTGATTTCGATAAACCACATCCTTTTTTACTCCTTTAAAAAGAGGGTAACGGCTAAACAAATACTTATGAAAGGTGAAGTATTTTTTCCTGAAGAAATCAATTTTGAAA
Organism: Chryseobacterium echinoideorum; assembly: GCF_007474535.1. GTDB lineage: Bacteria > Bacteroidota > Bacteroidia > Flavobacteriales > Weeksellaceae > Chryseobacterium > Chryseobacterium echinoideorum. Next base: position 111,847 of record NZ_VKNW01000010.1, read on the forward strand.
ATAGATCTGAAAATTAAAGCTAAAATACTTCTCATCTTTTTAATAAATGGGAAAGTTAGTACAAATTATTAAAACAAAACAACTCAAGAATGATCCTGAGTTGCTCTATTTTGTAAAGTTAATAGATTATAAGTCTTCAGCTTCAGCCAGAAGTTCTACAATATCTTTCACCTCGACTTCTGTATTTTTATTAAAATGTTTCACTCCATCGGTAAGCATCGTATTGCAGAAAGGACACCCTGTTGCAATCACTTTAGGCTCAAACGACAAAGCCTCTTCTGTTCTTTCAATATTGATATCTTTTTTACCTTTTTCAGGTTCTTTAAACATTTGCGCTCCACCTGCTCCACAGCAAAGTCCATTGGTTTTACAGCGCTTCATTTCTACCAGTTCGGCATCAAGTTTTTCCAGCAATTCTCTTGGTGCTTCGTACTCGTTATTGGCTCTTCCCAAATAACAAGGATCATGAAAAGTAATTCTTTTTCCTTTAAAAGCTCCACCTTCAATCTTCAATCTTCCCTCCTCCATCAGTTGTCTCAGAAACTGGGTGTGATGAATAACTTCATAGTTTCCGCCCAAACTTGGATATTCATTTTTAAGTGTATTGAAGCAGTGCGGACAAGCGGTAACTATTTTTTTTACTTCGTAGGCATTCAGAATTTCAATATTCGTCATTGCCATCATCTGAAAAACAAATTCGTTTCCTGCTCGTTTTGCAGGGTCACCTGTACAGCCTTCTTCCTGACCGAGGACAGCAAATTCTACCCCGATTTTGTTTAATATTTTGCAAAAAGCTTTTGTGATTTTTTTAGCACGGTCGTCAAAACTTCCCGCACATCCTACCCAAAACAGAACTTCGGGAGATTTACCTTCGGCAGCATAATCTGCCATTGTTTTTATAGTGAAATCCATAATTGGCTACGAATTTTTATTAAATAATTTATTATAAATCTTTTCTATAAAAGTAACTTTACTTTCTAAAAACTGATCTTGATATGTTTCGATTAAAAACCCTTCTAAATCAATATATTTTTGTCTGTTTAAAATTGAAACAAAAGTATTTGTAGTTAAATTCAGAATTAAGATATGTAAAGCAAAATTAATTATCAAAAATCTCAATGGCAGAAAAAGTAAAAATTCTGAAGAATTAACTTTCTTTAAAATTAAATATATTATCGCAATAAAAGTCGGCAATAGCATTACATAATTAAATGTGCTTTCTGAATAATACGTTTTAACAAAAAAAATACTAATAACCAAATACCATAACGAGTTTATAGCAATTAACCAAAAACACAAAATTAATTCAATTTTATTCTTCTTTAAAAAATTAATTATTTTCAGCATTTAAATTAATCTTTTGACCAATTCAGACGGTCTGCCTGATTGTATTGCCAAGGTGCAGCATTATTTTCAACATTGGTCATCATCAGATTCAATTCCTGTGGCGCTGCAGATTGTTCCATTACCAAAAATCTTCTCATTTCAAAAATAATAGAAAGCGGATCTAATAAAACAGGACAAGCTTCTGTACAGGCATTACAGGTTGTACAAGCCCAAAGTTCTTCTTTCGTAATATAATCGTTGAGCAATTTTTTACCATCATCTTCAAACTTTCCGTTTTTATCAATGTTTCTTCCAACTTCTTCCAGACGGTCTCTGGTTTTCATTAAAATTAACCTTGGAGAAAGTTTCTTGCCCGTAATATTTGCGGGGCAAACTGACGTGCATCTCCCGCATTCTGTACAGGAATAAGCATTCAACAGCTGCACCTGATTCAAATCAAATACATCTTCAGCTCCAAACTTTGACGGAGCTTCTTCTGATCCTTCAGCCGGAGCAGCATAAGGATCTGCATTGGGATCCATCATCAGTTTAATTTCTTTCGTAACAGAATCTAAATTGTTGAATTTGCCGTACAAATCAAGATTTGCATACCAAGTACTCGGAAACGCTAAAATAATATGTAAATGTTTAGAATAGTAAAGGTAATTCATAAAGAAAAGAATCCCCACAAAATGAAACCACCAAGCTGCTCTTTCTACAACCATTAGGAAACCATTATCAAAACTGAAAACTTCTAACAACGGAACAAAAGTCATCTCGCTCACCGGAAAGCTGCCATGTTCTGCTAAAGCTCCTCTCTGCTGTAGAATAAGATCGGAAGAATTCATAGTGAAGAATGCAACCATTAAAGCAAATTCAATAATTAAAATCCAGTTGGCATCATCTTTTGGCCATCCGAAAAGTTCTTTCATTGTTAATCTTTTCACTCCATAGAAGTTTCTCCGGATAAAAAATATAACAACCCCGATAATTACCAAAAGTGCTAACACTTCTAATGTGGCGGTGAAAAAGCTGTAAAATCCATGTCCGAAAACCTGAGCCAGAAAACGGTGAGTTCCGAAAATACCGTCTACAATAATTTCAATCAATTCGATATTGATGATTACAAAACCTACATAAACGAAAAGGTGAAGAATACCTGCAACAGGTCTTTTCACCATTCTGCTTTGTCCCAAAGCCACTCTTGTCATAGTCGCCCATCGTTCAGATTTTCTGTCACTCCGGTCGATCTCTCTTCCTAATCTGATGTTTCTGTAAATTTTTTGCAGACTTTTGGCAAAAAGACCGAAACCTGCAATAAGTAATATCAGAAATAAAATATTATCAAGATACTGCATAAATATAATAGCTATTAGTCCTTATTGTTTTTTCCGAAAACTGAGAAATTGATGTATCTTTTCGGATTTGCCTTCATATCTTCGATCAAAGAATTCAGATTGGTGGAGGCAGAATTCAGATTGTTATACAATTGATCGTCTTTCATAATTTTACCTAAGCTCCCTTCTCCTCTATCAATTCCTGCAACCACTTTATTCAATTGACCAACCGTTTGATCCAAATTGGCAATGGTTTGATTCAGTTGTTTAGTGTCAATACTTTCTGCAAGATTCCCATACTTATCCAAGGTTACCTTTCCGCTCTTCATGGTCATGCTTGCTTCATCCAATACTCTTTGAAGTTTAGGATCATTATTTCCTACCAATCTGTTTACACTTCCTGCAGTATTTTCTAAAGCTCCAACTGTTCGGTTAAGATTATGAAGCAAAATCTTTATTTCTTCCCTGTTTTGTGCGTTCATGATTTGATTGGCATTTGCCATCAAAGAATCTACCCTGTGAAGTACTGTTTGCAACTGATCTTTTACAGGACCTACCTGCGAAGAAAGGCTATTCATCATTCCTAATTTGAAAGCACCTTTCAGAGTATCCCCATCTTTTGCAATAGGACCTCCATAGACGAGATTCACCCTCATTTCTTTTCCAGACATGAGTCCAGGTTCAAATATTTCAAGATTTGAATTTTTTGAAAACTCGAAATTATCATCTACCGTTATTTTAACAATGAAATATAATCTGCCATCTGCACCTGTCTGTGGAATAATTTTATCAACCTGCCCTACTTTAAGACCGTTGATTGACACTGGTGAAGACTGTGCCAAACCTTCAACATTGTCGTATTTTGCATAAAAGATATTGTCTGTTGTAAAAAGACTTCTGCCTTTCATAAACTGGAATAAAATAACAAAGCCGACAATGGCCAAGAGTGCTATTAAACCTGCTTTTAATTCTTTACTGAATTTCACTTTCTCAATTTTTTCTAATGTAGCAAATATAGCACATTTATATTAATGTTTTTCTGTATTGCTATGGGTTAAACGTAAAAAAAGTGGCAAAAACTCTGCCACTTTTTTATGTATGATTTAAGAATATTTTACTGTTGATTTCCAAGTTTACTCCAGATTTCGATTCTGTAATCATCGATATCTGCATTGTCCTGAAGGCTTTTTAACCAAGCCTGTCCAAACATTCCTGAATTTCTCTGAGTAATAGATTCTGTAAACTCTTTTATATCTCCCGGTTGTTTATTGAGTGTTTCGTTCTTTTTAACGATTACATAAACTCCGGTTCCGCCTTCAATCGGGTTAGAAACTTTTCCTTTAGCGATACCAAATGCAGCTCCTGCAACTTTAGGCTCCATAGCTCCTGCGATATTTGGACTGAGCATATTGATCTGTCCTGATTGTTTTGTTGTTGCAAACATTTTTGCTACCTGATCCAAATTAGCTGTTTTACCAATTTTTTCTGAGATCTGCTTAGCAGCAAGTTTATTTTGAACCACTGTTTCAATCTGCTCTCTTACAGATTCAGGATCTGCAAGACCTTTCTCTTGTTTTCCGTTCAGATAGACAACCACTTTATCTCCTGTTCCTTCTACATTGAATAGTTCAGAATCTCCTTTTTCTCTTTTCTTATCAAAAGCCCATGCAATGATTTCGGCATCTTTATCTGTTCCTAAACCTTGTAATCTTCCGTCAAATCTTTTAGCTGTTTTAGCATTAGAGTACTGGAAATTTGATTTTTTAGCAATATTCACAAAATCATTGAATGATTTCCCTAAAACCTGCTGAGCAAACCTTCTTGCTTTTTTATCAACTTCAGTTTCTGTAGCTTCAGAAGGCTTAACCTCTTTTACAACGTGAGCCACTTTATAGCTCATCGTACCTGCTTTTTTATCTTCTACATTAATAATGTGATACCCGAAACTTGTTTCTGCCAATCCTGTAGAACCTTTGGGGTTTGAAGCCAGAAAGTTTAGGTAACCCGGCGCAAACTGACTCTCAGGAGTAGTCCAGCCAACACTACCGTTTCTTGCTACAGCATTAGGCTCATCAGAAAGTTTAAGACCCTCAGCAAATTTTGCAGGATTTGATTTAATTACTGCCATAAGGCTATCCGCAATTTTCTTCGCCTGTTCTTTAGTTCTGGTTGCAGTAGATCTTTCCGCACCTTTATAAGCAATTAAAATATGCTTTGACAAAGTAGAATCGGAAGGTTTCTTATCAACCAATTTTGAAAGCACGTAGAAATTCTGCTCTTTATATGGTCCGATTACCTGACCGATTGCTGCAGTTCCAATTTTATCTTTCAATGAAGGAGGCATCTGTGCAGAAGTGATATACTGATTATTGTAAGGCATATCAGAATTTGCCATTACAAACATAGAATCGTTTGTTGTATTCTGGAAATTTTCCTTTCCTCCGCTTGCATCAGTTCCCTGAGAAAAAAGCTTGTTAATTTCTTTCTGAACAGCAGCATCGTCTGCCGGACTTGGCTGAGAAGGAAAATAGACAATTCCTAAATTTCTGCTTGGTTCTGTTTTAAACATTACCGGATGCTGGTTGATATAATCCTGAAGATCTTTTGTGGTAACTTTAATTTTATTTTTCTGAAGATAAGAAGCATAATCTACTTTCACAAAATCAATATCTGCAAGCTGATCTCTTTGTTTCATCAATTCCTCAGCTTCTTTTTTACCTGTTGTAATACCTGTAGAAATATTAGCAAAAACCTGTCTTGCCATAATTCTGTATTCAATTGTTTTTCTGGTTTTAAGCCACTGATTATATCCGTCCGGATTTGTATTTTGTAAAGTTTCTACTTCTTTTTTAAGTTCCTGAAGTTTAAAATTCCCCTTCTCATCAAACAACTGCTGATTCTGAGCAAACATCTGATCGTATTGAATCTGGCTCCAGAACAAATCATCCGTCATCTCGAAGCCCATTTTTTCAAACTGCTGCTTTACGAGCTTAGACTGTACCAAAAGTTGCCAAGCCTGCTCTTCAAGACCATTTTTAGGCTGCCCTTGCTGATCTGCCTGCTGCTGCAATACAAAAAGTTGATCGTTAAACTCTTCACGGGTGATTTTTTCACCATTTACTTTACCTAAAACATCAGGGTTTTTACCAAAAACCTTATCAATGCTTTCAGGATTTACCAAAAAAGCCAAAAGAGCCAGTGCGATTACTCCCATCAAAAGCCAAGGTCTACTTCTAATCTGTCCTAAAATTGCCATTTTATAAATATAGTTTTTATATCAGTGTGCGAAAATACACATTTTTAAGAAATTACAGAAATATATGTTGTGTTTTTAAAATTTTAAAATTCAAATATCTCTAAAATGGAAATTTTGACCGCATTTCCTGATGAGTAAGAAATGGCATTAATCTTGACAAACTTTCTCACACTTTACACAAACACTTCTGTAAGAGAAGATTTCGTGAGAGGGTTATAACTACTTTAACTATAAATGACAATTTGTCATTCAATTTATTATGACAGAATTTGAAGATATAAATTTTGATGATATCATCGGCGACGGTTTTAATATTGTTGCAGAAGAAATCAATTTATCCGATTTAGATATAAATCAGGATAACCAATTGCCGCAGAATATTTTTCCGATTCTTCCGGTAAGAAATATGGTGATGTTTCCCAATGTTGTCATTCCGATTACAGCCGGAAGGAAAAATTCTATCAAATTATTGGAAGAAGCCCAGCAAAAAGGAGAATTTATCGGAATTGTAAGTCAGAAAAATTCAGATATTGAACAACCTAATGAAAAAGATCTTTATCAGATCGGAACTTTAGCCAAGATTATTAAAATCATTAAGCTTCCCGAAGGAAACATAACGGCTATTACCAAAGGCTTTCAAAGGTTTAGAATCAAAAATATCACTGAAACAAAGCCTTATTTTAATGCTGAAATCGTTAAGCTGAAAGATACGAAAGCAAAAAATAAAGAGGAGTATGAAGCGTTGCTGGAAAACATCAAAGATCTTGCTCTTAAAATCATTGAGCTTGATCCTAATATTCCCAACGCTGCCAATTTTGCGATAAAAAACATTAACAACAATGATGATCTCCTGAATTTCATCTGTACCAATGCTAATTTCCCTTATTCTGAAAAGCAGAAGCTTCTTGAGGAGAAAAGCCTTATGGAAAGAGCCAACAAGTGCTATGAAATGATGCATGCAGATTTCAGAAAACTGGAACTCAGAAATCAGATTCACCAGAAAACATCAAAAGATCTCGACAGACAGCAAAGGGAATACTTTCTGAACCAACAGATCAGAACAATTCAGGATGAGTTGGGAGGAGGGCCGGAAAGTGATGTCGAAGAACTTCAAAAAAAAGCTGCTGAGAAAAAATGGAAACCAGAGGTTGAAGAGCATTTTCAAAAGGAAATCAACAGGCTTCAAAGACAAAACCCCAATTCTCCCGATTATAATGTTCAGAGAAATTACCTTGATTTCTTTACCGATCTTCCGTGGGAAACTTTTACCAAAGATATTTTCGACATAGAAAAAGCCCAAAAAGTTTTAGACAAAGCACATTTTGGCTTGGAAGACATCAAAAAAAGGATTTTGGAGCACATGGCTGTTCTGAAGCTTAAAAATAATATGAAGTCTCCCATTTTATTGTTGGCAGGACCTCCCGGAGTTGGTAAAACCTCGTTAGGAAAGTCTGTTGCTGATGCTTTAGGAAGAAAATACGTGCGTGTTTCTTTGGGCGGACTTCATGACGAAAGTGAGATTCGCGGTCACAGAAAAACCTATATTGGTGCAATGGCTGGGAGAATTCTTCAGTCTATCAAAAAGGCAGGAACTTCAAACCCGGTAATTGTTCTGGATGAGATTGACAAAGTAGGAAAAGGAATGCATGGCGATCCTAGTTCGGCTTTACTAGAGGTTCTGGATCCTGAACAAAACAATTCTTTCTACGATAATTTTCTTGAAATGGGCTATGACTTGTCTAAAGTCATGTTTCTTGCTACAGCAAACTCACTTTCTACAATCCAGACTCCTCTTTTAGACAGAATGGAAATCGTTCAAATTTCGGGTTATACACTAGAAGAAAAAATTGAAATCGCCAAAAGACATTTAATCAAAAAACAACAGGAAGAAAACGGCTTGAATACAAAATCTTTCAAGCTTGGAAATCCTGAACTTAAACATATCATTGAAGCGCATACTTCTGAGAGTGGTGTAAGAACCTTAGAAAAAAGAATTGCTGCCATTGCACGCTGGGCTGCCTTACAAACTGCTTTGGTGAAAGAGTATGATGCTAAAATTTCAATTGATAAAGTTGATGAAATCTTAGGTGTTCCCAGACCAAAAAGCTTATCAGAATTAACAGATGTTCCGGGAGTTGTAACCGGTTTGGCTTGGACAAGCGTTGGAGGTGATATTTTATTTATTGAAAGCATCATCAGCAATGGAAAAGGAAATCTCTCAATGACCGGAAATCTTGGAACTGTGATGAAAGAATCTGCTACCATTGCTCTGGAGTATATTAAAGCAAAACATCTTGATCTCGGAATTGATGAAGAGCATATTGAAAAGAAAAACATTCATGTACACGTTCCGGAAGGTGCAACACCAAAAGACGGACCTTCTGCAGGTATTGCAATGCTGACCTCAATGGTTTCTTCGTTTACCAACAGGAAAGTGAAACCTCATCTTGCCATGACAGGAGAAATCACGCTACGCGGAAAAGTACTTCCTGTAGGCGGAATTAAAGAAAAACTTTTGGCAGCCACAAGAGCCGGAATCAAAGAAGTGATCCTTTGCGAAGCCAACCGAAAAGATGTGGAAGAAATAAAACAGGATTATCTCAAAAACCTTACAATACATTACGTAGGATGGATGAGAGAAGTTTTGGATATTGCTCTGGAAAAGTAATATGCATAACTTGGCAAAAAAATTAAAACACGTTTTTTAAAGACGTGTTTTTTTTATTTGAATAGCTTCCTGATTATTTTAAAGAAAAACATTTCAAATCAGCTACATTTCATTATTTTTATACAGTAGAACATCTTATATGAATTATTTCAAACTTCCATTCCTCACGAGACTCACTTTAGCCGTAGTTTCAATCATCGGAATAGGGTATCTTATAAAACTAGGACAAAGCATTTTGGCTCCGTTTTTTTTGGCATTTTTGATGGCAATGATCTTTTTGCCTATTGCCAATTTTTTAGAAAAAAAATTAAAATTTCCCAGATCATTTTCTACCATCTTCTCTGTGATGATATTGCTTATTGTACTTACAGGATTGTTGTTTTTCTTCGGGTCTCAGCTTTCGAGTTTCACCAGAGATATTCCACAGCTCACCGATCAGGCAACACATGTTTTCCACGATTTGCAAAAATGGGTTTCCAAAACATTTAATGTAAAAATTGATGAGCAGTTTACTTATCTGGATCAGGGATTGAAGAAACTTCTCTCTTCTACAGCAATAATTTTAGGATTTACCTTAGGCGTTTTTTCCAGCAGTCTGGGTTTTTTAGCATTCTTTATTGTGTTTTTTATTTTTATTTTAAATTACAGGAGAATATTACACAATTTCATTGTTAATGTATTTAGCGAAAAACATAAAACAAATGTTAAGGAAGCAGTTGCAGAAGTTAGAATAATGACAAAACGGTACATTATTGGGCTATGTCTTCAGATTATCATCGTTTCAATTCTTACAACAACATTTTTAACTATTTTAGGGGTAAAATATGCAATTCTGCTTGGCGTTTTAACGGGTTTACTTAATGTGATTCCGTACATTGGGATTTTCATATCGCTACTCATCTCTTGCTTTATTGCTTTTGCGACAGGCACTCTTTCAACCTGTATCTATGTTGCCATCGGTTATGTGATCATCCATGCAATAGATGGAAATATTGTTCTTCCTTTTGTGGTAGGTTCAAAAGTAAAAATTAATGCCTTATTTTCGTTTATCGGAATTTTGGTTGGCGAACATCTGTGGGGAATTTCCGGAATGTTTCTTTGTATTCCTGCTATTGCTATTATTAAAATTATTTTTGAAAGAGTGGAAGGTCTCAAACCTTGGGGAAAACTCTTGGGTGAAGAAGAAAAGCCCAATAAAAAGAAAAAAAGCTATAAAATTTCTAAGAATATTACGCTGAAAGAAATGGATTAAAAAAGTGAATGGTCAATTGTGATTTTTATTTCTTAAATGAATTTAAAAATTGACAATTGACCATTCACATCATTTTACACAAATGCACTGAATCCTGTAATGGATCTTCCGACAATCAGAGAATTAATTTCCTTCGTGCCCTCATAAGAATAAATAGCTTCTGCATCGGCTACAAATCTTGCCACATCATATTCCAGCAAAATTCCGTTTCCGCCCATTACTTCCCGCGCTCTTGAAACCACATCTCTTGTTCTCATGGTACAAAAAACTTTGGCTAAAGAAGCATGCTCATCTTTCAGAATTCCTTCATCCTGCATTTCAGAAAGCCTGAAAACCATTGTCTGCATTGCTGTCAGGTTTGAAAGCATTTCCACCAAATGCCCCTGAATCATTTGAAACGAAGCAATCGGCTTACCGAACTGTTCTCTTTTTCTTGTATAATCTAATGCGCTTTCATAAGCTCCTCTTGCACAACCTGTCGCCATCCAGGCGACTCCGGCTCTTGTCATTTGCAGAACTTTTGCAGTATCTTTGAACGAGTTAGCTTTTTGCAGACGATTCTCTTCAGTGATTACACAATCTTTTAAAGTTATCAAACCATTCTGAACAATTCTCAGAGCCATTTTACCTTTAATTTTTTCAACAGAATAACCTGGGTTATCTTTCTCAACAATAAAGCCTTTTACTTCACCATCATCTAAATCTCTTGCCCAAATAATCACTAAATCAGCAAACGTAGCGTTTCCGATCCATTTCTTTTGTCCGTTCAAAACCCAGCCTTCAGACGTTTTTTTACAGGTTACGGTTAAGCCACCTGCTGCTCCGGAGCCAACTTCAGGTTCTGTCAGTCCAAAAGCTCCTATTTTTTCAAACTTCTGCATCTGAGGAAGCCACTTTTGCTTTTGCTCTTCCGAACCGCAAATGTAAATAGACCCCATTGCCAAACCAGATTGTACACCGAAGAATGTTGCAATAGAGGCATCAATTCTAGCCATTTCCATTGCAATAACTCCTTCCATTAAAAACGGCATTCCGGGGCAGCCATATCCTTCGTAAGTGACACCGCAAATATTTAATTTCTGAAATTTTGGAATTAACTCATGTGGAAATTCATCATGCAGCCAATAATGGTTGACCAATGGTTTTACTTCTTTTTCCATAAAATCTCTTACTTTAAGCTGCACTTCTCTTTGCTCGGGAGTCAATGTGTGCGAAACATCATAAAAGTCTCCGTCAATTGCAGGCAGTTCTTTTTTCTTTTTATTCGGATCCAGCATTTTCATCATTCCCTTTAGCTGTTTGTCATCCAACTTAGAAAAATTTTCCATCAGCTTGCGAAGATTCACTTTTTGTGAAATTTCGCTAAGCTGATCAAAATCTATTGATTTAAATAATTCTATGGCGTTTCTGATTTTGGAAAAAGTTTTAGACATACGGATTGAGATTTGATTTTGTAAAACATTAGCAAAAATCAATCCGAAATACCACGCATCCATCCATGTTTGTTTTACAAAAAACTTAAAATCACCATCTTAAAACAATTATTTATTTACAAAATCTTTACCTGTAATATTCAAACATTACAAACAATTCTGCTGGAACTTTGACCTAAGTAAAACATTAAAAAATAAATATATGAAAACGACTTACATCAGATTAACCATCGCAACAGCACTTTTATTAGGAATTTATTCATGCAAAAAAGGCGAAGCTTTAGAAAGTAATTCAGAAACCACCAACTATAGTAACGAAATTTCTGCAGACAGTATTTCTTCAGTAGCAACCATGTCTGTAAAAGATAAGCAGTTTATCAAAACAGCCAATGTAGATATGGAAGTAAAAGATGTATATGATGCAACTATCTCCATAGAAAAATCAATACAGGAACTTGGCGGATTTGTTACGCACAGTAATTTACAAAGCAGAGTAATCTCTGAGGAAACTTACAATACTTCTGACGAAAATGCTATGATGATTAAAAAATATCAAACTGAAAATTCAATGCAGGTAAGAGTTCCCACAGCAAAGCTTGGCGAACTTCTATCTTTGATTAATAATAAAAAGCTTTTTTTAAATTCCAGAATCATCAATGCTGAAGATGTGACTTCAAGCATCAAATATGCAGAAATGGAAGGCAAAAGAATTAAAAAAACCAGCGAGAATATTTCTGAACTCAAAACCACAAAAGATAAAGTAAAAATGAGCGATGAGAATATGTCTGAAGAAAACCTTCAGCAACTTGCCAATCTTGATGTAACCGATAATCTGAAATACAGCACAGTAGATATTTACATTAAAGAACCTAAGCTAAGAATTGCAGAAATCGCCATTACCAACTCGAAAAACATTGACAATAAATACAAATTCAATTTTATGTATGATGTGAAAAATGCTTTTGTGGAAGGTTTTTATCTGATTCAGAGAATTATAGTCGGACTAATCACCATCTGGCCGGTTATCATAATTTTTGCTCTGGGATTTTACTTTTACCGCAAAAGTCAATCTAATAAAAGACTGAAAATCAAAACAACAGACCATCCGGCATCCTAACCTTTTGGTTATTTATATAAATTCTGACAACCTCTGCTTTTTGTAGAGGTTTTTAATTTTGCAGAAAACAACTTTATATATGGGAGCCGTTTCATAGAAATCAAAACCCAGAAGATTAAAAAAAAACAACGATAAAGAATTGAATTTGAGAACAAAAATCTATATTAAAATCAGATTATGTATCTAGGACCAAATTTTAGTAAAAAAGTTCAATAATGTAATTTCACTAAGGTTTTATTTTTACGTAAATTTGTAGTTTAAAATATACTGTCTGAATTTCAGAGACATTTAGCCCATAACTACAGAAATTCAGCTTTTTAAATCGTAAACTTAATTTATGCTATCTAAAATAAATCCTACACAAACTAACAGTTGGAAAGCGCTTGATGAACATTTCGGGAATAATGACTTTGATTTGAGAAGTCTTTTTCAGTATAATCCGAAGCGTTTTGAAGAGTTTTCTATCAAAAAAGATAATTTTTTATTTGATTATTCTAAAAACTTAATCGATTTAAGAACTAAAGAACTTTTATTAAATCTAGCTGAAGAATGTGAATTGAAAGACGCTATTTCTAAAATGTTTTCGGGTGATAAAATCAACGAAACTGAAGGAAGAGCAGTTTTGCATACCGCTTTGAGGGATTTTTCTGATAAAGAAATTTTGGTTGATGATGAAAACATCAAGCCTCAAATCAAAAGAGTGCTTGATCACATGAAATCTTTCTCTGAAAAAATTATTTCAGGAGAACACAAAGGTTTTAGCGGAAAAGAAATTACGGATGTTGTCAATATCGGAATTGGAGGTTCAGATTTGGGACCAGTAATGGTGGTTTCGGCGTTGAAGCATTTTAAAACAAGATTAGATGTTCATTTCGTTTCTAATGTAGATGGAAATCATATTGCAGAAGTTGTAAAAAACTTAAATCCTGAAACAACTTTATTCATCATTGCTTCAAAAACATTCACAACTCAGGAGACCATGACAAATGCCAATTCTGCTAAAGATTGGTTCTTACAAGTCGGCAAACAGGAGGATGTGGCAAAACATTTCGTCGCTTTATCCACTAACATTCAATCAGTTAAAGACTTCGGAATCGCAGAAGAAAATATTTTTGAATTCTGGGATTGGGTTGGCGGAAGATATTCATTGTGGAGTGCAATTGGTTTGAGCATCGTTCTTTCCGTAGGTTATGAAAATTTTGAACAATTATTAAGAGGAGCTTATGATACCGATCAACATTTCCAGACAGCAGATTTTGCTGAAAACATTCCTGTTTTAATGGGACTTTTAGGAATCTGGTATCGTAATTTCTATGCAGCAACCACGTATGCTATTCTTCCTTATTCTCAATATTTAGACAGATTTGCAGCGTATCTTCAACAAGGAGATATGGAAAGTAATGGAAAATGTGTGGACAGAAACGGCGAATTCGTAGAGTATGAAACAGGACCCATTATTTGGGGAGAACCTGGAACAAACGGGCAACACGCTTTCTATCAATTAATTCACCAGGGAACAGAATTGATTCCTGCGGATTTTATTGCTTATGCGAAAAGCCCAAATAAAGTTTCTGATCATCAGGACAAATTGTTAGCAAACTTTTTTGCTCAAACTGAAGCACTTGCCTTTGGAAAAACAGAAGAAGAAGTAGAAGCCGAGTTAAAAGCTTCAGGAAAATCTGATAAGGAAATTGATTTTCTATTAAACTATAAAGTCTTCCACGGAAACACACCCACTAACTCCATATTATTCAATGAATTAAATCCTTTTTCGTTAGGACAATTGATTGCTTTGTATGAGCATAAAATTTTCGTTCAGGGCGTGATCTGGAATATTTTCAGTTTTGACCAGTTCGGAGTGGAATTAGGAAAAGTCTTAGCCAATAAAATTTTGCCGGAACTTGAAAATAATGAGACCATTAACTCTCACGACAGTTCTACAAATGGGTTGATTAATTATTATAAAACAAATAAATAATAATGTCACTTTTAAGAACATATTATTATAAACTGCCTCCGGGTTTAAGACTTCTTGGAAGAAAAATCTATTATTTTCCTGTAGATTTTTATGAGGGTATTATTGGAAAAAGATCTGAAAACGAACCTAAAAAAGGGGATATTTACGTAGGAAGCAGCGATTTTATCGCTCATGGAATCCGACAGACAAAAGTTTTAAAAAAATATATTGATCTTAAAAGTAACGACCATATTTTAGATGTAGGATGCGGAATCGGCAGAACTGCCGTTGCACTTACAGATGTAATTAAAGAAGGCTCTTATGACGGATTTGATGCTGTAGAAAAAGGAATTGTCTGGTGTAACAAAAACATCAACAATAAACATCCTCATTTCAAGTTTAAATTCACGCCAATTTATAACGATCTGTACAATACTTTCAGTCAGAAAGCAGAAGATTTTACATTTCCTTATGAAAACGAAAATTTTGATAAAGCATTTCTATTTTCTGTTTTCACGCATATGCAGGTTTCGGAAATCAGAAGGTATTTGAGTGAAATTAGCCGGGTTCTAAAAATGAATGGTTTATGTCTGGCAACCTTTTTTCTTTATGATGAATCTAAAAAAGAAAGTGGAAGTATGTATTTTCCTCATGTTTTTGAAGGGTTTAAATTAATGGATGACAAGGTAACAGCTGCAAATATTGCGATCAGCATCCATTTACTAAATGAGTTGGCAGCCAATGCAGGCTTAAAAGTAGTACAAATAAAAGGAGGATATTGGAGAGATGATGTTGAAAAAGAAGGTGCAGACGAATTCCAAGACATTGTAGTGTTAAAAAAAATCTAATAAAAAGTAATAAAAGTAAAATGGCACAAATTCTTGACGGATTAAAAGTATCCAAAGAAATAAAACAGGAAATCAAGGCTGAAGTAGAAAAAATCCTTGCCAGCAAGAGAAGAGCACCGCATTTGGTAGCAATTCTTGTTGGAAACAACGGAGCGAGCAAGGCATATGTAAATGCAAAAGTAAAAGATTGTGAAGAAGTTGGTTTCCAGTCTAGCTTAGTGAAATTTCCAAGCACAGTTTCAGAATCTGAACTGTTGGAAAAAATCGACGAATTAAATAAGTCGAAAGCTGTAGACGGATTTATCGTTCAGTTGCCCTTACCGGATCAGATAGATCAGGAGAAAATCATTAATGCGATTGATCCAAGAAAAGATGTCGACGGTTTCCACCCTGAAAATTTCGGAAAAATGGCTCTGGAAATGGATACTTTCTTACCTGCAACACCGTTTGGAATTTTAACATTACTGGAAAGATATAATATTGAAACAAAAGGTAAAGATTGTGTGATCATCGGAAGAAGTAAAATTGTAGGAAGACCAATGAGTATTTTGATGGGAAGAAAAGATTTCCCTGGAAACTCAACAGTTACTTTGACACACTCTTACACAAAAGACATCGAAGAATATACTAGAAAAGCAGACATTGTTATTACCGCTTTAGGAGATCCTCATTTCTTGAAAGGTGAGATGATCAAAGACGGAGCTGTGATTGTTGACGTAGGTATTACAAGAGTAGACAATGATTCTCCGAAAGGATATTATCTTGCGGGTGACGTAGATTTTGAGAGCTGTGCTGCAAAAGCCAGCTGGATTACCCCTGTTCCGGGAGGAGTTGGGCCTATGACGAGAGCAATGTTGATGAAAAATACCATCATTGCCTATAAAACTTCGGTCTATAACGACTAATTTTAAAATGAATTTAACAGAAGAAATATTATTAAAAGAAGGTAAAATGCTCCCTGTAATGGAGCATTTTTACACTCTTCAGGGAGAAGGAGCCCATACCGGAAAAGCAGCCTATTTCATCAGACTAGGAGGCTGCGATGTCGGATGCCATTGGTGTGACGTGAAAGAAAGCTGGGATCCAAATCTTCACCCTTTAATGAACGCAGAAGATATTGCAGAAACTGCAGCAAAGCACTGTAAAACCATTGTTTTAACAGGAGGAGAACCTCTGATGTGGAATCTTGATATATTAACAGGAAGATTAAAAGAACTTGGCTGCTCTATTCATATTGAAACTTCGGGAGCCTACCCTATGAGCGGACAAATCGACTGGATTACGCTTTCGCCAAAGAAAACAGGGCTTCCGAAAGAAGAAATTTACGCCAAAGCACATGAACTCAAAGTCATTGTTTTCAACAACAATGACTTCAAATTTGCACAGGAACAGGCTGCAAAAGTATCGGAAAACTGTACTTTATATCTTCAGAGCGAATGGAGCAAGCGTGATGAAATGTACCCGAAAATTACAGACTTCATTTTAGAAAATCCGGAATGGAGAGCATCGGTTCAGACCCATAAATATCTCAATATTCCATAAAATTATCTATCTTCGCTCCTGCGGCTTGTTTCAATAGACATCAATGCAAAGAATAAGATACTCACGTTATCTCAAAACAGCTATCATATTGCTAGACCTGCTGGTAATTGCAATGGCATTCGTCTATTATTTTATCAGCACCAACAGTGCCATGGTACATGACAAAGAACTGTGGTACGAAAACTCCTTTCCTTTGATGCTGGTAATTTTTTTCTGGATCTTACTAAGCGGAAGAACCAAAATTTACAATATTTCACGAAACCTTACCTATATTCTATTTGTAGAAAGACTTATTATTCATTTTCTTCTTTTCACGATTGGTTTGGTCTTAATCAGAAAAGTGAGCTCCAATCAATTTTTTGGGTCTGAACTGACCTGGCTGTCTCTGTCTCTTTTCTTTGTGATTTTTATAATAAAGTCTGTTGTTTATTTTTCTATACGGTTTATACGGTCTAAAGGAATTAATCATAGAAACGTCATGTTCCTGAGCGAAACAGATTCTACCAATGTTCTGAAAAAGATTATTAAAGACAGAAAAGATTTTGGATATAAAGTTTTTGATTATAACCAAACTGGACTCAATAAAGAAAATCTGGTAGATTTCTGGAAAAAAAACGGAATACACACTCTTTTTATTCCCACCGAAAATAAATTGAGTCCGACTGAGCAAAGTGAAATATTTCTTCTTGCAGAAGCTAACAAAGTTCATATCACACTTATTCCCAATATTTCAAAAAACAGCTTTTTCTTTTATGACTTAGGATATATAGAAACGCAGCCGGTTTTGAATCAGGCAAAATACCCTTTAGATTATTATTCTAATTTCTTATTAAAAAGAGTCTTTGATGTTATTTTTTCGATATTGGTCTTAGTTTTGATTTGTTCATGGTTGTTTCCAATCATTGCAGTTTTAATCAAAAGAAGCTCAAAAGGACCTGTTTTTTTTATTCAGAAAAGATATGGCTATCATGAAGAGATCTTTAATTGTATTAAATTTCGAACGATGGTGGTAAATGAAGATTCTTCTCAAAAGACCACCGGAGAAAATGATGTAAGAATAACGGCAGTAGGAAAGTTTTTAAGAAAGACAAGTTTGGACGAAATGCCTCAGTTTATTAATGTCCTGAAAGGTGAAATGTCTATCGTGGGTCCAAGACCTCATATGCTGGCTGTAGATAATTTTTACAAACCCAAAATTGGGAGATATACTCTCAGAAGTCATACTTATCCTGGAATTACTGGTTTAGCCCAGGTAAGCGGTCTTCGGGGCGATACGGGTGATGTAGAAGTAGAAATGAATAAGAGAATACTTGCCGATTCTTTTTATATAAGGAACTGGAGCTTTATAATGGATTTAGCTATTATTCTTAAAACAATTATACTGTTTATAACAGGAGATAAAAAAGCAAAATAAAGAAAGAAAGGATAATAAATTGCTTTACCAACAGATATTATCCAACATTTAAAATTCAATAAAATAGCCTAATTTAGCAGAATGTTAAAAAAGTTTTTTACAGCAATAGGAGAGTACATGTTGCTTCTTGGTAAATCTATACAGAAGCCACAGAAAATGAAGGTTTTCTGGAAACTTCTTATGCGTGAAATCAATGATTTGGGAGTCAACTCTTTCGGGTTGGTTATTTTTACTTCCATTTTCGTAGGAGCAGTTGTTGCCATTCAGATGTTTAATAATTTTGACGCATCCTCTTTCCCTATTCCGCCATCTTTTGTAGGTTATGCAACTAAGGCCGTACTGGTGCTTGAGTTCTCACCTACCATTATCAGTTTGATATTAGCTGGAAAAGTAGGCTCATATATCGCATCAAGTATCGGAACGATGAGAGTTTCAGAACAAATTGATGCGTTGGATATTATGGGAGTTAATTCCCCTAATTTTCTCATATTCCCCAAAATCATAGCATGTGTTATTTTTAACCCACTTCTTATTGCCATAAGTATAGTTTTTGGCATTGGCGGAGGATATATTGCAGGAATCCTTACGGGAAACTGGACGACAGCCGATTATATTACGGGAATACAAATGTATATGCCAAATCTTTTTATTTACTATGCATTTAGTAAAACAATAGTATTTGCATTTATTATTGCCACGGTACCTTCCTATTTCGGATATTTTGTAAACGGAGGATCTCTTGAAGTAGGTAGAGCAAGTACGCAAGCAGTAGTGTGGACAATGGTTTTCATTATTATTTCCGAATTAATTTTAACACAATTAATATTAAGCTAATGATTGAGGTAAAAGATCTGAAGAAGAGTTTTGAGACCGTGGAAGTACTGAAAGGAATTACCACAACATTTGATGAAGGAAAAGTAAACCTTATCATTGGACAGAGTGGTTCCGGTAAAACGGTTTTTCTGAAAAGCCTGCTGAATGTTTACCAACCTTCTTCAGGAGAAATATTATTTGACGGAAGGAATATTAATGTGATGAACAGAGAGGAAAAGCAGCAGCTAAGGGCAGAAATAGGAACCGTATTTCAGGGAAGTGCCCTTTTTGATTCTCTTACGGTAGAAGAAAACATCATGTTTCCATTAGATATGTTTACCAACCTGACTTTCAGAGAAAAGAAAAGAAGAGTATTTGAGGTTATCGGAAGAGTTCACCTGGATAAAGCCAACAAAAAATTTCCATCTGAAATTTCCGGAGGGATGCAGAAGCGTGTGGCAATTGCAAGAGCAATCGTAAATAATCCGAAATACTTGTTCTGCGATGAACCCAACTCGGGGCTAGACCCTTATACCTCTAATATTATTGATGATCTATTGCTTGAAATTACCAAAGAATATAATACCACCACCATCATCAATACCCATGATATGAATTCTGTAATGACGATTGGAGAAAAAATCGTTTATCTAAGATTGGGCATTAAAGAATGGGAAGGAAATAAAGATGTTCTGATCACGGCAGGCAACGAAAATCTTATTGATTTTGTTTACTCATCAGAATTATTTAAAGAATTAAGAGAATATCTTTTAGAGAATAATAAAACAATTGATAATACAATCACCAAAATTGAAGATAATGAAAAAAATAATTAGTGCGGCTTTTATAGGCTTTAGTATGCTAGCCTCAGCGCAAATTTCATTAGCCGGAAAAGCCAATGTTCTGATTCCTACAAGTTCAGCTTCATGGAAAAATCTTAAAACAGCTGCAACCAATGCGGTAGAACAAAAAGGTAAAAATATTACTGGCTTTAACGTAGGTTTATCTTTAAAAATTGACTTACCTACCGCTCTATATGTAATGCCGGAAATTTATTACACCAATTTCAGCAACGAAGTGACGGTACAGAATGATGCAAATGCAGAGCAAACCACTATCAAAGCGAAAAGCAGCAGAGTTGACATTCCTGTGTTGGTAGGTGTAAATGTCCTTGGAAATATGCTCAGTGCTTATGCAGGTCCTGTAGGAAGTTTCAATTTGGCTAAAGATGATAACTTTGATAATTTTGTTCAGAAAGTAAATACAAAATCATTTACCGTTGGTTATCAGTTAGGATTACAAAGCGAAATTTCCAAAGTAATTCTATCCGCAAGATATGAAGGTGCGTTTTCTAAAGATCAGAGAAAATTCATTAATAATATAGCAGGATCCGATCAGGAGATTAATTATGATAATAGATTAAGCCTGTTTTTACTCGGTTTAGGATATAAGTTTTAATCATCTCTTTATATGATAAAACTCCTCAAATTATATTTGAGGAGTTCTTTTTTGCTGTTCTAGTTCAGCTTT
The DNA here is from genome assembly GCF_007474535.1 of Chryseobacterium echinoideorum. Taxonomy (GTDB): domain Bacteria; phylum Bacteroidota; class Bacteroidia; order Flavobacteriales; family Weeksellaceae; genus Chryseobacterium; species Chryseobacterium echinoideorum. Next base: position 132,340 of record NZ_VKNW01000010.1, read on the forward strand.
TTGTTTTTCAATTTCCAAAGACTGTCTTTCAAGTTCTTCTTTTTCTTTCTGAAGCTGCTTAAATTCTCTTTTTTTTGCTTCAGCTTTAATAGCACTTCCTTTACTTATGTACCCTATCATTCCGCCAAAAATAAGCCCAATTCCAATACCTGCCATCACGCCCATTACATGAGAAATAGTAATTTTTTCTACAGTAAAGTCTGTAGTTAGATAAAAAAGTAAAGCTGATACTGCAAGAAGTATCATTCCGACTACTGTAATGCTTTTCATAACTTTAAAATATTAAAGCCTATTCAAAATTCATTAGAAAAGGCTTTGTTATTATTACCTGATTTTAAGATTTTCCACCTGCGGCTCTGTAATATTCTAAAGCTTTGGGCAGATCTTTCTGAATATCACTTATTCTGGTTTGCGGACTAGGGTGAGTAGACAAAAACTCCGGCTGTCTGTTTCCTGATGACTGGGCTTCCATTCTGCTCCAGAAAGGTATAGCCTGTCTAGGATCGTAACCTGCAATCGACATTAAATTTAAACCCATTTCATCCGCTTCAGATTCCTGAGTTCTGCCGTATTTTAAAAGTGCAACCTGAGAACCTATAGGATAAGCAGCTTCAAAAACTTTTGCAAGCTGTGCATTAGAAATAGCTCCACCTAAAATAGCACCTCCGTACTGAGCAACCATTGCCTGTGAAATTCTTTCATTACCATGACCGGCCAATGCATGCGCAACTTCGTGTCCCATTACCACAGCAAGACCAGTTTCGTCTTTGGTGATTGGCAGAATTCCGGTGTAAACTGCTACTTTTCCGCCCGGCATACACCAAGCATTTATCTGATTATCCTGTAAAAGATTAAATTCCCACTTATAATTTGCAAGATCTGAACTTCTTCCAATACTTGAATAATATTTTTCTGCTGCCAGCTTAATATTATTACCTACCTTTTTTACCATCTGAGATTGAGCTCCGGTTACTACCTTTGCTTCTTTTAAAGTCTGCTGATATTGCTGAACCGCCGCAGAAGTAATTTGGGGATTTAAAGTTCCTATTTGCAATGATTTCCTTCCCGTCATTGGATTAGTTGTACAAGCTGCAACCGCCAAAGTAATTGCTCCTATTCCTAATAAATGTGTGATTTTCATAACTATGTTTATTATACCTCAAGTTTAACAATTTCTGTTCCAAAACAAAAGATTTGTTTTAATTGCACAGATTTTGATAGATAAATTTACTAAATTTATTATCATGAAAAAATATATAAAAATACTCTCAATATTATCTGTGTTTATTTTTCTGCACAACTGCTCTGCGCAAGGAAAAGCAGATTCTCAGATTACCAATAATCTTATCAACAGCGAAGAATTTACATTCCATGCAGATAGGGCTTTTCCTATGAATCAGGATGTTGTTAATATCGCTAATTCAATGCCTAATGCGGCAGGACAAAGAATTTTTGATTTATCAGGGGAAGGATATTCCATAGAAATCAGAAAAAATATTTTGGATGTAGCACTGCCGTATTTCGGAAGAACTTTCAATCCTAGCTATGGGACAACAGATAACAGTTACAGATTTACCTCCAAAGATTACACGCTTACAAAATCTCAAAGCAAAAAAGGAAACTGGATTATCAAAATCAAACCGAATGATGTGAAAAATGTTTCTGAAATTTTTATTGATATATCTAAAAACGGAAAAGCCTCCACGTCAATACAGAGTAATGACAGGCAGCCAATTACTTATAATGGATATATTTCTCAAAATGAAGAAATTAAAAAAGAAAAACCTTAAGTATATTAAACCATTAAGGCTTTTTTAAAAACTTTTCCACAAATAGTTTTGCTTCGGTACTTGGATTAGCAGTCAGCATCGAAGCATTTTTTTTATGCTGAATATAAGATTCTTCTGCTGAATCGCTGTTTTTTACCGAAGCCAGAATAAATTCCTGCACCCAATACTCAAATCTTTTTTCTGCCTGATGTTTTCTCACAGCTTCAAATCGGTCTGTTTTCTTTTTTAACGCTATAAAATCATCAATTTTTTGATAAACCTCAGCTAAGCCTTCGTTATTTAATGCAGATCCAAGCAAGACAGGAACTTTCCATTCTTTTTCTTTAGCAGGAATAAAATCTAAAGCACGTTTTAGCTCAAGCTTTGTATTTTTAGCTTTTTGCAGATTATATTCATCCACCTTGTTGATAAAAACCACATCCACCATTTCCATAATTCCGCGCTTGATTCCCTGAAGCTCATCACCTCCCCCAATAATTTTCAGAAACAAAAAAACATCTGTAATATCTGAAACCAACACTTCAGACTGCCCCACTCCTACTGTTTCAATTAAAATATAATCGTAACCAGCTGCTTCACAAATCATCATTGTCTCGAAAGTCGTATTGGCAACACCACCCAAAAAACCTGAGCTTGGAGAAGGACGAATGAAAGCATTTTCTTCTTTTGCCAATTCTTCCATTCTGGTTTTATCTCCCAAAATGCTTCCTTTATTAATCGCCGAACTTGGGTCAATAGCCAAAACAGCAACTTTTTTACCTTTAGAGATAGCCAATCTGCCAAAATTTTCTATAAAGGTAGATTTTCCCGCACCGGGAACACCGGTAATTCCTATCCTTATTGATTTCCCTGTCAAAGGAAGAATTTTCTTTAAAAGATTCTCTGCCTGAACCCGATGTTCGGGTTTTGTACTTTCAACCAAAGTAATGGCTTTACCAATCAGGCGTTTATTACATGACTGTATTCCTTCAATAAGTGCTTCCGTAGAAAATTTCATTTGATAATGATCGGTTAGAAACTATTTTAATAAATTCAATACCAAAAATATAAAATAACCTTCAAACCGACAGACTCATTTAATTTTAATTCTTCTAAATTAACCTATAAACAAAAGTCTGCATATAATTTCATTATTTTTGTTTAAATAAATTCTTGAAAGAAAATAGAATCGCACAATTTAGAAATAAACACTGAAGAAAGTAATGCGATTACCTATCAATTTAAAAAATATAAATCTATATATGAAAAAACTATTTTTAGCAGGATCAATCATCGGTCTTTTATCTGTTTCTTGTACTCCAAAATCTACCATAACTTCGGAAGCCCCAAAGTCGGTGACCAGTACAGCAGAGCAGATTGCACAAGGAAAGACTATTTATGAAAATGCCTGCAAAAGATGCCATGACCTTCCTGAACCTACCCAGTACACCTCAATAGAATGGGTGGGAATAATGAACTCAATGGCTCCTAAAGCAAAACTTAATGATGAACAGCATCAGTGGGTATATGATTATGTTGTTTCGGTAAAAAAATAAATTTTAACCCCAAAAAAAGATATTAACATGAAAAAAACTATTGCAATCACTCTTCTTGGTGCTGCCTTTGCGGTCTCTTGCGGTCCAAAAAGCATGGCTGTTACAGGTCCAAAATTCAGCTCTGCAGAACATCTTGCTCAGGGAAAAACGGTCTTTGAAAACTCGTGCAACAGATGCCACAAATTACCGGATCCCGCAAAACATGATGACCAGGGATGGATAAAAACTTTAAGCAGAATGGCTCCTAAAGCAAAACTTACCGATGAACAGCATCAGATGGTTTATGATTATCTGATTTCTGTAAATAAAAAATAATGTCAAAAGTAAAGGAGACTTATTGAGTCTCCTTTTTTCTCTTCATCATTTTCGATTTGATGAATTTTTTTCTCTCTTTGACTTCATTTAGACTATTCTCGGTGAAGCAGTATTTTTCAGCATTTTTCAAAAATTTGATGGCATTGACAAAGCTTCCTCTCATCTCGGAAAGCAAAGCCCTGTAAAACCAGATTGTCGCTTTATCAATTCCTTTTATTTTTAAAGAATAGTTAATCAGCTTTTCAGCGTCCTGAAAATCCTCGTTGTCCAAAAGACATTTGATATAGTATTTTGGTGTATTCAGATTGGTCACATCGCATTGCATCGCTTCCTCGAAATAGAGTTTTGCTTTTTCATAATCGATGAGCATTTCGCTGTAGATTCTTCCCATCAGGCAAAGCGAATCTGCATCTTCCGGGTCGTAGGAAAGCGCATAATTTAAGGCTTCCAGACAATCCGGTAAGCTGTATGGATAATTATCCAGCGCTTCGAAATAATATTTACTTTTAGTTAAGGTCATTTCTGTAGTTTTTTAATTCATTTTTCAGTTTGTTTCTTTCTTTTTTGAAAGATTTTTCCTGATGATTCTTTTTAAAATCGGTTCCCGAAAATGTTCTGATTGGGCTTCCTCTCTGAACATTCAGATGATTATTCCAGGTTTTCTGCATCTGTTTTTCCAATTGTTGGATGTGAAATTCCATTACTTTTTCTTTGAGTCTGATCACGGAAATCTTTTTATTCTCCAGTTGCGAACGGGAATCCTGCACGAAAACACTCTGTCCGGTTTTCAAATACGTTGCACGAACGGCGGTTTCCACCTTATTCACATTTTGTCCCCCACTTCCCTGGCTTCTCGTTGTTTGAAACTGAATTTCTTTTTCATTAAATTCAATTTTCTCCAAACCTCCGAGTTCAAAAATCCCGATAAACCAGTTGCTTCTTTTATGAAATTTCCTGAAAGTACTTTTCCCAATCCAGAGAATGCTTCCGAGCCAAGATTTCAGAAATTCATCAATTTCTTTTCCTTTTAAAAGTAAAGTCGCAGATTTCAAAGTCAGGTTTTCATCACCATTTTCACGATGGATGATTTCGTAATCAATTTTATTTTGTTTTGCTTCCTCAAGAAAAACCTTCAGAACTTTAGCAACGGCCCATTGACATTCTAAAGGTCCTCTTCCTGAGGTGATTTGTATTATTTTGTCCATTTTTACTTTAAATTTAAACCTAACGGGTTTTGAAAACCCATTAGGTTTATTTGTTGATAAATTATTTGTCCATCCTCACAATTCGAGGTTGAAATGTTCCGAGAATATCGACCAATTCACTTTGTGCGTTCATTACCTCGTTGATGTCTTTGTACGCCATTGGTGCTTCTTCGGCATTTCCGCCCATCAATATGACATTTTTGAGTTTCAATTCTTTCTTAATATCATTTTGAGTGAAAAGATTTCTACATTCTCCCCTCGAAAATGCTCTTCCTGCACCGTGCGAAGCTGAGTTTAAAGAATCAGGATTTCCTTTCCCCCGAACGATAAAACCTTTTGCAGTCATTGAACCCGGAATCATTCCCAGCTCATTTTCGTTGGCAGGAGTGGCGCCTTTTCTGTGAACAATCACTTCTTTTCCATTGTGGATTTCTTTCCATGCGAAATTGTGATGATTTTCGATTCTGGCTTTCACTCTTCCACCAACTGCTTTTACCAATCTTCTGTGAATATCGTCGTGACAGGCTGATGCGTAATCTCCTGCGAGATTCATCGCTGTCCAATATTCTAGACCGAGATGCGTGTTCAAATCCAACCAGGCAAAGTTTTGCGCTTCTTTTGGTAACGGACATTGCTCGGTCGCCACTCTCGAATAATGCTGAGCGATTTCTGCTCCCAATCCACGGGAACCACTGTGCGAAAGAATCCCGAGATATTTTCCTTTTGGAAGATTGATTTGTTGATCTTCTTCCGTAATTTCTACTTCTCCGAATTCCACAAAGTGATTTCCGCCGCCGGAACTTCCCATTTGTTTGATGGCTTTCCCTTTTAATCTTCTCAAAATCGGAATTAAATCGAACGTGTCTCTATCGAAAATCTCGTGGTCGATGTGAGATTTGTGCGTTTCGTACATCCCGAATTTGGTATGTTCGGCAAGCGCTTTTTCATATTTATCTTTTGCGCCGTCGAGATATGAAATCGGCGTGTCCAAAATACTGAGCGACATTCTGCAACCGATATCCATTCCGACTCCATAGGGAATCACGGCATTTTCTACGGCGAGAACGCCACCGATTGGAAGTCCGTAACCGCTGTGCGCATCGGGCATTAAAGCACCTTGCGTTGCAATCGGCAATTTCAACGCAGTGTACAGTTGGTTTTTGGCTTCATCCGAAATATTATTTCCAAAAATCTGAAAAGAAGCTCGGTTTGTGTTGAGCATTCTTTTTTCTGTTTTCTTGGATGAAAGCAAAGCTTCTGCAATTTGCCCGAAGGTTAAATCTTTCTCGAAGTTCTCCGGATTCTGCTGGATTTCCTTTAAAATAGATTTTACGTGATGAATATTTTTGGTTGCAAAATTCCTTTTCATTACTTCTAAAGCGATGTTCACGCTTTGATTATTTGGATACCCTAATTTTAATATATCTTTTCCTTTTAGTTTTAAATTTCCCATCTTTTTAGATTTTAGATAATAGATGTGATATAATAGACTTTCTCACATCGAATTTTCGTCAACTATTTTTTTAGTTTATATGTTTTTGTCATTGACTTCGTCGTATCTTCGATTTCTGAACGAAGAAAGAATCTATAGATTCTTCAATTCGCTTCGCTACTTTCAGAATGACACAGCGTTGTAACTAGCCCGGATTGTAGCGACATCCTTTTTTTGCGTTGGCGTGAAAATGCGCTGGCAAAAAAAGATATAGCGGAAAGCCGGATTAAGCTCCTGATAAAATTTGATTTCGGGGAAACTGTTTTGAGTTTGAAATATTGCGCAATGAAAAACCCGAAAATCTTACGACTTCGGGTTTTGATATTTCAATATACTGTTATTCTATGAATGTACCAAACCACGAAGCCCTGCCTTTGCAAAAGGCAATCCTACTGTTGAATGTTGATTATATCTGAACATTGCTTCGTTGTTTTTTATTGGTTGAACTTGATTTTCAGATGCAAATATATTATTTTTTCTAGTTACAACAATAATTTAGGAGTTTTTTTGAATTATTTTTGTGAAAATTTTAAAATGCAACGCAGTTTTATTGTCATTCTTTTTTTGATTTCCAACTTTATTTTTGCACAGTTGGGAAGTGTGAACATCACGGTTTATGATGAGTTCAGCAAGAAACCTCTGGATGTGAACGTGAAAATCCAGAATTCGGAGATGGTTTTTTCCGGAAGAGGGAATGTGCAGATTTCGGAACTGACACCGGGAAATTACACATTCGAGATTTCGGCGGAGAACTATGCGGCTAGATTTCTAAACGATATTAATGTGGTTCCCAATCAAAACCTAAGTTTTTCGGTTGGACTTCAAAAATCCGAGCAGAACATTCAGGAAGTGGTCATCAGCAAAAAAGTCTATAAAACTATGGCAGAAAGTCCGGTTTCCCTGAGAAATATTACGAGTGAGGAAATCCAGAAAAATGCGGGCTCCAACCGCGATGTCTCGAAGGCAATTCTCAGTTTTCCGGGTGTGGGAAGTACAGCAACGTTTCGGAACGACCTTTTTATCCGTGGCGGAAGTTCGGCAGAAAACAAATTTTATATCGACGGAATCGAGGTTCCGGTCATCAATCATTTCCAGACGCAGGGCGCAAGTGGCGGACCGAGAGGAATCATAACCGTGGATTTCATTAAAGATGTGGATTTCTACAGCGGTGCTTTTCCGGCAAGACGAAATGGTGTTTTGTCTTCTCTTTTTGAATTCAATCTCAAGCAAGCCAGAAAAGATAAGCTCGGCTACAAAGCGATTATAGGTTTGGATGACTTACAATTGATGGCAGACGGACCTTTGAGTAAGGATCAAAGTTGGAGCGGGCTTTTTTCTGTGAGAAAATCAAATTTACAATTATTATTCAAAGCTATAGGGTTGCCTTTTTTGCCTTCATATTATGATGCTAATTTTAAAGTTTCTAAAAAATATAAAAGCGGTGATGAATTATATTTTATTGGAATTGGCGCAGTCGACCGTTTTGAATTTAATAATGACGCAGAAAAAACATTAACGAACCTTACCTTAATAGAACGTCTTCCAAAATCGCCTCAATGGAACTATACTGTGGGAGCCGGCTACAGACATCTTGCGGAAAACGGAAACTGGCTGTTTACGGTAAGCAGAAATACACTTGATAATCAAGCAATAAAATATTTAAGAAATATTGAAACACCTGAAAATCTTCTGTACGATTACAAATCTCAGGAAATAGAAAACAAGTTGCGCATAGACCGAAACCTAAGCATTAAAGATGTTCAGTTGAGCTTTGGAACCAATCTGAATTTTGCCACTTATAAGAATCATTCGATTATAAAAAATGTCACTCAAAATGCGGTTAATTTTGATAATCTTGATGTGAATCTCAATGTAATGCAATACGGTGTTTATATTCAGGCAGCCAAAAAGTTCTTCGACGAGAAAGTTCAGATTTCTGCGGGAACACGTCTTGATGCAAGCAATTATTCCGATAAGACCAATAATCCGCTCGAACAATTTTCGCCGAGATTATCATTAAGTTATCGTTTTGTGCCACAGTTTACATTTAATTTTAATTCAGGAATTTTCTATCAGCTTCCAGCTTACACGGCTTTGGGTTTTTCTGAAAACGGAAACTTCACCAACAAAAATACTTTAAGCTATATCAAAAACTCACATTTGGTAGGCGGTTTTGAATTTAACGGTAAAAATAATCTGAGAATTACCCTTGAAGGTTATTATAAACGCTACAAAAATTATCCGTTCTCACTGAGAAACCAGATCAGTATTGCTAACATTGGTGCTGACTTTGGCGTGGTCGGAAATGAACCCCTAGATTCAAGAGGCAGCGGAGAAACCTATGGGTTTGAAGTATTGGCGCAGAAAAGAACACTTAATAATTTTTACGGAATTGCTGCCTATACTTTCGGCTATTCAAAATTTAGCAATGTGAATGAAAAGCTGTTGCCATCATCCTGGGACAGCCGACACATTTTGACATTAACAACCGGAAAATATTTTGGTAAAAACTGGAACATCGGTGCAAGATTCCGTTTGCAGAGCGGTCTCCCTGAAACGCCATACGATTTGCAGAGAAGTGCTTTGGTAAATATCTGGAATATCAATAATGGTCCTCTTCAGAATTTCACACAGCTTAATTCATTAAGAGGAAATGTAGCGCATCAATTGGACATTCGTGCAGAGAAAAAATGGATTTTCAAAAAATGGCAGCTAACTGCTTACGTAGATGTTGTAAATATTTATGGTTCTGAAAGCCCGAGTAATCTGCCTGTCGTGAATCTTCAGCGTGATGAAAATTATAACGGCATCATCAGTAATCCTTCTGCTCCGCAAGACCAGCAAACCTATCTTTTGGAAACCGGAAAACAGGACAGAAATACACCGCTGCCCTATTTTGGATTGATTTTTGAATTTTAAATAAAAAAGGCGTTAGTAAAATTTATAACGCCTTTTTTATTTAATCTTCAGATCCCAAATCATCCATCGGATCATCCATTCCTTTGATAACATTAGAGTGATACACTCGTTCAGATCCTAAAAAGTAAAGATTGTGTCTTGCTTTAGCTATAATTCCATTATAAACATCTTGCGGAAGATCTGAGGCATTATTATCAACTCTGTTTTCATCTGTTTTTTTATAAACCTCTATCGCTCCGTTTTCATCTAAAATAGATTTTGCATTCTGAGCCTTTTCAAAAGTATCAGCATACACCACTATATTCAAACTTCCTACACTTTTAGTTTTATAAGCGTGCAGCAACTCATTGTCATTAACAAAAAGATGATCCCAAAAGCTTTTTGTTTTTTCATCTTCTTCATATTGATGATCAGGTTCTGCACTTTCTACATTGGATCTAGAAACGATAATATCATCATTATTAATCCCGTGATTTTTTAGTTTTGAAATAATATCCTCCGAATTTACTGTTGAAGGAAATACTGAAATTACTGTATAAGCCATAATATTTTGTTTTGATTATGACTTAGAGTACAAAAGCTGTGCAATTTATCAGATTCTAATCACATTTTAATCTAGAAACCCTTCTAGAATATCCACTGCACATTTCGGCAGGTTGGTTCCGGGTCCGAAGATAAAATCGGCTCCGTTTGCGTATAAAAACTCATAATCCTGTTGTGGAATTACTCCTCCGACTACAATAGTAATATCATCTGCTCCAAGCTTTTTCAGTTCTTCAACCACTTGTGGAACCAATGTTTTGTGTCCAGCCGCTAAAGATGAAACACCCAAAATATGGATATCGTTTTCCACCGCCTGTTTGGCAACTTCTTCCGGAGTCTGGAATAACGGAGCAACATCCACATCGAATCCCATATCCGCAAAGGCAGTTGCAACTACCTTTGCACCTCTGTCGTGACCGTCCTGTCCCATTTTTGCGACCATAATTCTTGGTCTTCGACCCTCTTCTTCCTCAAATTTCTGAGTCAGTTCAAGGGCTTTTCCAAAATATTCGTTTTTACCTGCATTCATAGCGTAAACACCTTGTATAGTTCTGATATTAGCTTTATAACGCCCGAAACTTTCTTCCATTGCATCGCTCATTTCCCCCAAAGTTACCCGTCTTCTCGCCGCTTCAATGCAAAGTTCCAAAAGATTTCCGGATCCTGATTTTGCTGTTTCACGGATTTGATTTAAAATATCTTCAACAGATGCTGAATCACGTTCAGACTTTATTTTTTCTAATCTTTCAATCTGCTTTCTGCGAACCTCGGTATTGTCGATGTCAAGAATTTCGATCGGATTTTGTTTTAAAGAAGATTTAAAAGAATTAACACCAATGATAAACTCTTCTCCGCTGTCAATTTTCGCCTGTTTTCTGGCGGCAGCTTCCTCAATTCTCATTTTCGGAATCCCAGCTTCGATGGCTTTGGTCATCCCGCCTTCTTTTTCTACCTCATCAATATATTTCATTGCTTCTTCAATCATCTGTTGTGTGAGAGATTCGACAAGATTACTTCCGCCCATTGGATCCACAACATCACAAATGCCGCTTTCCTGCTGAAGAATGATTTGGGTGTTTCTTGCAATTTTTGCCGAATAATCTGTGGGCAAAGCAATGGCTTCATCCAAAGCATTCGTATGTAAAGATTGTGTTCCACCCAAGGCTGAAGACAACGCTTCAATAGCAGTTCTGGTTATATTATTAAAGGGCTCCTGTTCGGTTAAAGACCAACCAGAAGTCTGCGAATGCGTTCTTAAAGCTAAAGATTTAGGATTTTGAGGATTAAACTGTTTTAAAAGATTTGCCCAAATATATCTTGCTGCACGCATTTTGGCAATTTCCATAAAATGATTCATCCCGATTGCCCAAAAAAAGGATAATCTCGGTGCAAAATCATCCACGTTCATTCCTGCTTTTATTCCTGTTCTTACATATTCCAGACCATCGGCTAACGTATAGGCCATTTCCAGAACCGGCGTAGCACCCGCTTCCTGCATGTGATATCCGGAAATTGAGATCGAATTGAATTTAGGAATATTTTTTGAAGTGTATTCAAAAATATCAGCAATAATTTTCATGGATGGTGTCGGAGGATAGATGTAAGTATTCCGCACCATAAACTCTTTCAAAATATCATTCTGAATCGTGCCTGACAGTTTATCCTGAGATACCCCCTGCTCTTCTGCTGCCACAATATAAAAAGATAAAATCGGTAAAACGGCACCGTTCATTGTCATTGAAACTGAAATTTCATCTAAAGGAATCTGGTCGAAAAGGATTTTCATATCTTCGACAGAATCAATTGCAACACCTGCTTTCCCGACATCACCAACCACTCTTGCGTGGTCTGAATCATAACCTCTGTGTGTTGCCAAATCAAAGGCTACTGAAAGTCCTTTTTGTCCGGCGGCAAGATTTCTTCTGTAAAACGCATTAGATTCTTCGGCAGTAGAAAATCCTGCATATTGACGGATTGTCCATGGTTTTTGAACGTACATGGTAGAATATGGACCTCGAAGATAGGGCGCAATTCCCGGAGAACTTTCTGCAATGCTCTTATCTTTTACATCTTCGCCGATATATCTTGATTTCAATTCTAACCCGTCTTTCTCAAAGGGATAGATAGTATGCTGGGTTTCAGGTATATTAAATTGTGGAATTTTGTTTTTGATTTGCTTGCGCATGAGTTCAGATTTAAGATTTTAAAAATAAGCAATTTTGAAAGAATATATTAATACTAATTTTCAGTAGTAAAAAGAGCTATATTAAATAAAAAAATACCCACTGAAATTGGTGGGTATTATTGATTTATTAAGTTTTAAACTTTATCAAAACTATATTTTATCTAAAAATTAAACTGAAAACCTGCTTTGATTCCGAATTTTGAAATATCCGGACGATCAAGATAATTTCCTCGCCAGTTGAAATCTATGCGTAAAAGTCTGATGTTTCCGAAACCGATGTTTTCAATTCCGAAACCGTATTCGTAGTATACCTGTTGGTTTGGAGCAGAATATTTAAACCCTTCCACATTGATATTCTTCGCGGCATCACTTAATGACCCGTAAGCACCACGGATAAAGACAACTTCTCTAAGCTTTAATTTTTTTATTAAAGGAATATAGGACAAAATTTTACCGTTAAAATGATGCTCAATATGAAGCGTTGTGTAGGTATCAGCTACAAATTCATAATAATTCAGCTGCGCAAAAGTATTAGGAACGATTCCGTACGACTGGTTACCCGGAATAATATTCTGTAAAGCCAAAGGAACGGTGTCAAATGTTTTCCCTGCCTCAAAGCTTAAAAAAGTTTTTCCTAAATTTCCTAAAATAATAGGTTTGTAAAACATAAACTGCAGCTTGTTATAATTAAAATCTGCATTAAATAAACCTTCAATACCTCTTGTATATTTTAATACAATCGTGGGTGCTAAAGTACCGTGCTCATATCTGTCGACACCTGTCTGAGAAAATTTTGCTCCAGGTCTTGCAATTAAGCTTAATGTAACACGAGAATCGTTGGTTGTTTTTCTGAGATTTCCGTTTTGATAATACATCAGATTAAACCCTGAAGGATTGGCAGATTTGATGCTCTGCAATGTCCCGTCTACTCTTACCTGAAAGTTTTTCCAAGGCTCAATTGAAGTAAAAAAGCTGGTTTGATTTACTGAACTTAAAGAAGCATTTTCTCCTCTGGCAAAAACGGTCGATGACGCGAATGAACGCGATAGAATACCATCCTCCGTAGTTAGCTGTACTCCAAGCTGAGTAATATCTCTTTTGGTTCCCGCCCCGATCATGAAACGATTGACTCTATTAAACATATAACGGCCTTCAACTCCATATTTGAACTGCTGATCTTTGAAACCATAAGCATTATAAAATTCAATCCTCCAAGGATCATTCTGCCCGAAATACGTTCTTGCCCCAATTCTTATTCTGTCTCCTTCCACTTCATTTTTGCCATATACAGAAGTAATGGGTCCCAAATCAATTCCTTTCGTAATATTGTAATATCTTGAAGCTAATGTTTCGTAAAGTTTTACAATTCTGTTGAATTTTGGAGTCTGTTGCAATTTATCAAGCATTTCATAGACTCCTTTTTCTTCCCTGGATAGAGAGTCTGGTCTTGCCTGACTCCAGTAAGCTTCATCTTTATCTACAAAATCAGCAGCATATTCTTCTTTTTTTCTTGTAAAAACAGAATCTGCCAGAGGCTTATTAAACTCATAATCTGAATAATCGACAGACCTTCTTGCAATGATACTTTTTGCCGTTTTCTTTTTGGAAAAAGGTGTCATCTCTATTGCTGTGACAAATTTTTTCGGCAGAAAAGTCTCATCATCAGGATTATCATATTCAAGTTCTGTTGAAATAGCATTGATAAAATTGACATTGATTTTGTTGGTTGATTTTAGCGTAGCTTCAAGAATTGCATAAGAATCTGTATCAATATATAAATATCCTTGAAATGCCAATACTTCAGTTCTTCTTGGCTGATAACGGATTTTATAGGCATTTTCGCCACGAACTGAAACAGTGTCTATTAAATTATAATCATACGTACTGAAACCATCTGTTCCTACCGGGCTTGGAAAGCCGATATCAAAATAGTTTAAGGTATTATCATAAATATTAATATCCCTATAAAGATTTTTTGCTGTAAGCGTAATCACCTGATTATCCTGAAAACCGGAAGTTTTTTGCGCTACCAAAAGCTTTTTATTTCTTTTAGATGGCTTATTCTCTCCAAAATTATGATAAATAGACTCATTCAGAAAAACCGGCAAAGCCATTTTACCATTGGCTGTAGAATCTGCATAGTCAAAAATAAAATCCAGTTTGTTAAAAATCTTTCGATTCATAAAAGTGCTGTCGAGATTATTTGCATCAAACTGAATCTTTTCATATTCTTTAAAAGTATATGTATCAAATTTTTCCAGACCATTATTTCTCTTACGCTTCCAGACTTCCTGCATGATTCTGTACGCCGGATTTTCCTTTTTATTTTTAAACTTAGTTTTTTGATTGTTGATAACAACCTCCTCAATATTACTTATTTTTTCTGAAGACAGCTTAACTAAAATATCATCGGTGTTTTCCGGAGTAATATTTACTGTTTCTGGAGAATAATTTTTTTTTGAGAATCTTAATTTATAAATAACAGTATCTGCTTTTATAGTGAAATTTCCAGAAGCCGTTGTTAAAAAAGGAGCAGATTGATCATTAATAAAAATTTCAACGCCAGAAACATCTTTACTGGTCTTTTCGTCAACAATTCTTCCAACTGCTGTATTTTGTGCGTGTAGTAATCCTGTAAAAACGAGGGTAATATAGAGTATACAGTATTTAAAGTAGTGGGTAAACATCATTCGTTTTTTCGAGCATTTAGCATAAACAAAAAGTGTGCTGCATTTTTACAGTTTATTATTTATTAAAGTTCATCATTTTGTATAAAACTGCAAATCTAACGAAAATAAGTGACGGATATTATATTTAAAAAATTTACATCCTACTATCATCAAAATTTTTAAAACAAAAAAGCCTGACAATCAATGATCATCAGGCTTTTTAAGTACCCCATACGGGACTACCATAATACTTTTCTAAAATTTTCTTATTTTTAATCCGTTTATATTCAGTATCTTTGATTTATAAAGGAAAAATAAACTTTGGTTTTTTTGAAATTTAGTTAATTTAATTTCAAATTTAGCCACCCTTTTAGCCACCCTTTATTTATGTTTATTAAATTTAATTTCACAATGAAGATAGTTTTTGAATTAAGAAAAGAAAAAATAGCTCAAAATAGTTTAATTCCAATTCAACTCGTTGTAAGACACGGCGGAAAAAGAATAAGAAAAAACACAGGTCTTTCTGTATTAGAAAGCCATTGGAATGGACATAGAGTTAAACCCAACTTTAAAAAAGAACCCAACAACAATTATGAAATAATAAATAATGAGTTACAACTAATTGAAGAAAAAGTAAACAAGTTATTTCTTTTTTTAAAGGGTAATGACATTCCTTTTTCGGTTGAAAAATTCAATGAAATATTTGAAAAGAAAGAAGACCCTGCAGATAATAAATTTGATTTCTTTTCTTGCTTTGAAGAATACATCGAAAAAGGAAAACTCACTAAAACCCCTAATACAATTAAGGGACAAAACACAATAAAAAACTATTTGGAATTCTTTTGTAAAGAAAATGGATTTTCGCTTTCATTTGACAATATTGACGATGCTTTTTTTGAACAATTGAGAGACTATTCTTATGAAACCAAAAAAATGAAACAAAATTACTTTGCAAAAGTAATTAAGGTTTTAAAATCATTTTTAAATTGGGCAACCGAAAAAGGATATAACACGAAACGAGCGTTTGAAAAATTCAGAGCAACTGAACACGATATTGATATTGTTTATCTATCATTTGATGAGTTGATGAAACTTTATGAAAAAGATTTTGATAATGATAGACTATCTCAAGTCCGAGACTTCTATTGTATGGGATGTTTCACTGGATTAAGATTTTCTGATTTGTCGAAATTACATTTAGCAAATATTTCTGAAGATCATATTGTTCTTTCTATCCAAAAAACTAAAACCCAAAATCACGCCATTAAACTCAATAAATATGCAAAAGCTATTTTGGAAAAATACAAAGGAACAATCTATGAACCTTTACCTATAATTTCATCACAAAAATTTAATGAATACATCAAAGAATGTTGTGAGATAGCAGAAATCAATCAACTTTTTACTGTTCATTGGTTTGTTGGCAACAAGAAAAAGTCTTTAACTCAACCAAAATGTAAGTTTATTACAAGTCACACAGCAAGAAAAACATTCATAACCAATTCTCTACTTTTGGGAATGGAACCTAAAGCCATTAAGAAGATTGCAAACATCAAAAAAGATGCAGTTTTGGACAAATATATGAAAGTGACGGAAGCATTTACAGACGAACAAATGAATAAAGCGTGGGGATAAATTGATTAGAAGTTCTCGTTTTGTTAAATCCAATAAAAGGATTTTTAAACGAAATACAGCATCCTTTATTTTTGAATCAAGTAAAAAACGTTAAACTTTGTTAAAAAGAAAAAATTTTAGTTAAATTTAGTTAAAAATTGAATTTCGCTGAAAAGACTAATCTGGATTAATTTAGATTAATCTGGATTGCAAAAAAATTATTCTGGACTAATTTGGATTAATTTAGACTGTTCTGGACTAATCACAACTATTTGATTTTCAATAATTAAGTTGATATTATTGCATTTGAATTTAAAATAATTAAAATACAATCAAATGTCAGTACAACTTTACTCCCACTCCAAATCCGATTTGGAAAAAGCGGTTGAAATCATTCTAAAGAAAGCAACCGAATTTACATTGCCGACTAACAAAGCAGAAGAACAACCCGAAGATTTAATTTCTCAAATCGAAGCCACAAAATTTTTGCACATTTCTGTTCCAACAATTATTGAATGGCGGAAAAACAAGAATCTGCCCCATTACAATTTTAATGGGCGATACTATTATTCTAAAAAGGAACTTTTGGAATACGGAAAAAACCAAAGAAAGTAAACGGTCAGTTTGCACTGTATAATTTCTATTGTATAACAATTCGTATTAAAAACCTTTTTAAAATGAGCAAAATACCTTACATCCGAGTCGGAACCACCTATTACAAAATCATAGAAAAACCATTAATTTCGGGGGACACAACCTCGGTTTTGGTGCGTTGGAATCGCGAAACAATCATTAGCGATCACGGCAAATCTTTCCTTTCGTCGATTTCAAAATATGATGGTTTTTGCTGTATCCCGGAGCATTTAGATTATCAACAAATTGTTCGAGGTTTTTATAATATTTACAACGAAATTCCATTCTCTCCTTCATCTGAAAACGAAAACTTCAAAAATGAAATTCCTTTTTCTCTGAATTTTGTGAAGCATATTTTCGGGGAACAATTGGAATTAGGTTTAGATTATTTGAAAATCCTTCTTCAATATCCCACGCAAATTTTACCGATTCTTTGTTTGGTTTCCAAAGAAAGAGCTACTGGAAAATCAACTTTCATCAAATGGTTGAAAGAAATTTTCGGATTGAATATGACTTACATTAAAGGTGACTCCTTCGGAAGTCAATTTAATTCGGATTGGGCGGCAATGCTTGTTGTAGCGATTGATGAAGTATTTTTTGATAAAAAAGAAATTACGGAAAGATTAAAATATTTATCGACCACAAATAAAGATAAGTTGGAAGCGAAGGGAAAAGACCGAGAGGAAATTGATTTTTTCGCCAAGTTTATTTTGTGTTCCAATAACGAAGAAAATTTTATTAAAATCGATGAAAACGAAATCAGGTTTTGGATTCTCAAAATTAATCCAATAAAGGTTGAAAACACAGAGTTTCTCGACAATCTTATCTCCGAAATACCCCATTTTCTTCGGTTTTTAATTGAGAGACCATTTTCAACTGAGAAGAAAACAAGAATGTGGTTTTCAGCTGATGAAATAAGAACAAAAGCACTTCAAAAACTGGTTTTCAAGAATAACAATAAGCTAGAATCTAAAATGATTGAGCTGTTGTACGAATTTTTTGAAAGCAACAACGATGAAGAAATTAATGTCGTTCCGCAAGATATTCTCAATATGATGAACCGAATGTTTCGACCAATGTATTGGACAAGAAACGACATTCGAACAATTTTAAAAGAAACTTGGAAGCTGAATCCACAAAACAACGGCTTAACCTACATCAGATACGACATTGATTTTGCAGGAATTTTCTATCAAAACAATTCCGTTGGGCGATTTTTTACCGTTAAAAAAGATTTCGTTCTTCAAAAATATGTTGAATTGTTGAATTGATTCATAAAAAAAAGAAAATCAAACAATTAGTTCTCTACAAAATCCTCAACAAACTTTTAAACCCACTTTTTTGTTGAATGTTTGTTGAGCATAAAAATTCAAGTTTGTTGAGTTGTTGAGCTTTTGTTGAATGACTAACTATTATAAAATCAATCATTTATTGTGTTTTCTCAACAATTCTACAGAAAATCACAATAATTAATACCCGAAAAATCTACAAGATGAATTGCAGACAATTTAATACAATTCCGTTGGAAGAAGTCCTTCAAATTCTCGGACACCTTCCAACAAAACAAAATGAAAAAGAAGCTTGGTATTGCAATCCTTTTTCCACAGAAAACCAAGCCTCTTTTAAACTGGATAAAAGAAACAACATTTGGTATCTCCATTCCGAAGGCATTGGCGGAAACAATACCGATTTTATGCAAAAATATTTGAAAGCTTCCGTAAAAGTGGTTTTAGAATGGGCAGAAAATCAAATTTTTTCTTCTTTTCAACTGCAAAATAGTATTCAAAAACAAAATAGCTTAAAACAAAACTATCAAATCACAGAAATTAAAGAACTTCAAAATGAAAATTTGAAAGATTATCTTCAACAAAGGGGGCTTTCGACAAAGGTTTATCCGTTAGTCAAAGAAATTCATTTTAGGATTGACCAGAAAAACCTTTATGCTATCGGTTTTGAAAATCTTTCTGGAGGTTGGGAACTGAGGAATTCATTCTACAAAGGTTCATTACTAAAGAAAGATATTTCAATCCTAAATTTCAATAATGAAAGCCACAGTCAAAATGAAACAGGAAAAAGAATAGTCGTTTTTGAAGGTTTTATGGATGCATTATCTTTTGTTGAAATGAAACCATTTTACAAAGGCGATGTATTGGTGATGAATTCCATTTCATTATTGAATAGAACCAAAGAATATTTAAAAAACTATTCCGAAATCCATTTGTTTTTAGACAATGACAAAGCTGGAGAAACTTGTAAAAATTCAATTCTGAAATCATTTCCCGAAGCAAAAGATCATTCCGAAATTTATGCTCTACACAAAGATTTAAATGACTATTTAAAATCAAAAAAGGAAAACAAAAATTCAATAGAAATTTCAAACTCCATTCTGAAAACTGAAGAGGAAGAAATAAAACAACCCCATCAAATTTACCAAAGAAAACGTTGAAAATGCGAGCGCATATTTTTTACCAACTACACGCAGAAGTTAGGAGCTCATTCGCAACTTTGAAGGTCGATACTCTCCCAACAAAGTTTCTTCTTCGCTCTGCGAGGCTTTAACCTGTATAAAATAGTACAAGGTTCAATCTTCTTAACCTGTAAAAAATAATGGAAGGTCATTGTACAACCTGTATAAAATAGATACAGCTTGTTATGTAACCTGAATAAAAAAGACACAGGTTTAATCATCATCAAATGTAACAAAAATGAAGACATCAATCAATTTCAAAGCGGCAAAATCTGATTCCGAAATTCATAATTTCAGGAAGAAATCATTTGATTACATCCGCAAAGATTTAACTCATAAAAACGAATATTGGATGGAACAAAAAATTGCAGACCGACTACTAAAAATAGAAGCTTTTTGCAAAGAAAAATCGGGCAGAAAATTACAGAAAAATGCAATGCCCATTCGGGAAGCGGTTGTAGTAATTAAAGAAAATACAACGATGCAGGATTTGCATAACCTATCAAAAAGACTTGAGGAAGAATTGAAAATCCGAGTTTTTCAAATTGCTATCCACAAAGATGAAGGACATTATGATAAAGACACCAAAGAATGGAAACCGAATTATCACGCTCATTTAGTTGCAGATTGGCAAGATTTGGAAACTGGAAAAACCTTAAAACATCAATCTTTTCATTATTCCAAAATGCAGGATTTGGCAGCGGAATGTTTGGAAATGGAAAGAGGTATTTCAGGTTCATTAGCAAGATTGGAAGCTGTTGAATTTAAAATCAAGAAAAAGGAAGAAGATTTGAAAATTTTGGAGGAACGATACAATGAAATAAAAACTGAATTGGAATCTAAAAAATCTGAAGATTTAATTGTAAAAGAATCCGATTTTTTGGGTTTTCAGAAAATAAAAACGGATAAAACCATTGAAAACTACAAAAAGGCAATCAAAACGAATAACATTCTAATCCTCAAAAACAAAACAGAACTGGAATCCAAAGAGAAACAAATTGTAGAACTGAAAACCAAAATTGAAAGTCTAAAAAAAGAAGTTTTCTTTTTCAAAAGCAAAAACTCCGCTCTCTTAACCAATGAAACCGTTTTTGCTGTTGAAAAGAAAAAATATCTGGAATCAATAGTTAATGTGATTAAGAGAACCATTGAAAATGAACGTTTGAAAGTATCTTTTTATGACCGCTTAAAATCTAATAATTTCAAAATTTCTGATGAAGTTGCTAGGATTTGTGAAAAAATAGCACAGGAAAATAATATTCCAGATTCTGCGTTTGTGGAGATTTTTAAAGATTCAAATAAAACTGCTTATATTTTTAATTTGTTGACTGTTAGAAAATATACAGTAAACCAAAATGAGGACATTAGAGAATATGTTAAAAATAAAAGATTGGGACGATAATGATTTATTCTAATTATTAGATTTTTTTAAGTAATGTACTAAGTCAAAAAATTAGTATTTTAGCAAAACCTTTGGGTTTCAAAATCCTTAATTTAATAACACACATTTTTCAAATGTCAGAAGAACAAAAGAAAATACTAGAACAACAGCTCTGGAATATAGCCAATACGCTACGTGGGAAAATGAATGCCGATGAATTCCGAGATTATATTTTGGGATTTATTTTTTATAAATATTTGGCTGAAAAAATGGAAATTTTCGCCAATTCCATTTTAAAAGAAGATAAAATCCAATTCAGAGAAATAAAAGAAGATACCGTAGAAGGTTCAGCATATATTGATGCGATTAGAGAAGAAGCATTGGAAACCTTAGGATACTTTCTAAAACCTTCTGAACTTTTTAGCGAAATAGCCAAACGTGGAAATAGTGATACCAACACATTTATTCTAGAAGATTTACAAAAAATATTGACCAATATTCAGTTGAGCACAATGGGAACCCAAAGCGAAGAAGATTTTGATAATCTCTTTGAAGATATGGATCTCAACAGTACCAAACTGGGCAAAACCGCCGATGCAAGAAACGAAATTATTGTAAAGGTGTTACTACATTTAGATGAAATTGATTTTCAACTCAATGATACCGAATTAGATGTTTTAGGCGATGCTTACGAATATTTAATTGGTCAGTTTGCAAGCGGAGCAGGAAAAAAAGCAGGCGAGTTTTATACGCCTCAGGAAGTTTCTAAAATTTTGGCAAAAATTGTTACTACAGGTAAGAATAGGTTGAAATCGGTTTACGACCCTACTTGTGGTTCAGGATCTTTGTTATTAAGGGTTGCAAGAGAAGTAAAAGATGTAAGCAATTTTTACGGACAAGAAATGAACCGCACCACGTACAATCTTGCTCGAATGAATATGATTCTTCACGGCGTACATTATCGTCAGTTTGATATTAAGCAAGAAGATACGTTGGAGCATCCACAGCATTTGAACGATATGCCGTTTGAAGCCATTGTGGCGAATCCTCCTTTTTCGGCGAATTGGAGTGCGAATCCTTTGTTTTTAAACGATGACCGTTTTAGTCAGTACGGAAAGTTAGCACCTTCTAGCAAAGCCGATTTTGCTTTCGTTCAGCATATGATTTATCATTTGGCAGAAAACGGAACAATGGCTATTGTGTTACCACACGGTGTACTGTTTCGTGGTGCAGCCGAATTGCATATTCGTAAATATTTAATTGAACAGAAAAATTATTTGGATGCCGTCATTGGTTTACCTGCCAATATTTTCTACGGAACCAGTATTCCTACTTGTATTTTGGTGTTTAAAAAATGTAAAGAAGATCCTGAACACATTTTGTTTATTGATGCCAGTAAAGAATTTGAAAAGGTAAAAAACCAAAATATGCTGAGGGAAGAACACATCAATAAAATTGTAGAAACCTTTCGCAATAGAACAGTTATTGAAAAATACAGTCATTTGGCAACCTTACAAGAAGTGGCAGATAATGATTACAATCTTAACATTCCTCGTTATGTAGATACTTTTGAAGCCGAAGAAGAAATTGACATTCAAGCGGTAATGCAAGAAATAAAATCTTTGGAAGCAAAACGTGCAGAGCTGGACAAAGAGATTGATGTGTATTTCAAAGAATTGGGACTTGTTTTTTAATTTTTTATAATGAAGCCAACAATCAATATATATTGCGATGAAAGTTGTCATTTACAGAATGACAAAGAGCCTGTTATGGTTATCGGGGCTGTTTATTGTCCGATTGAAAAGAAGGAAGAAATTTTTGAAAGATTGTATAGTTTTAAACTCAAACACAACCTTATTCCTAAAAATAAAAAGAATGATAATGAAAATCGCACCTACTATGAACTAAAATGGAACAAAGTTTCAAAATCAAAAATCGAGTATTACAAAGATGTAATCAATTATTTTTTTGATGATGATGACTTGCAGTTTCGGGTGCTTGTAGTTTCTAATAAATCTGCAATAGATTATGAAAAGTTCAATCATACACACGATACATTTTACTATAAAATGTATTTTGGAATGTTGAAAGCTATCTTGAATCCTGAAAACTCTCATCATATCTACATAGATATTAAAGATACCAGAAGTAAAGAAAAAGTTCACAAACTGGAACAGGTTTTAAGGAATGACAAATACGACTATTCTAAAGAAATTATTAAAAAAGTACAACAGGTAAGATCTCACGAAGTAGAAATTTTGCAATTGACAGATTTGTTAGTGGGAGCTACCGCTTATGTGAATAGAGGATTAGCAAACAGTAAAGCAAAAAATGAATTAATCAATCTCATTAAACACCGTTCTAAATATTCCTTAACAAAATCTACATTGCTAAAAGAGAGAAAGTTCAATGTTTTTATTTGGGAACCACAAAAACCTTATTTTGTATGAGTTTAGTATTTCCTGAATTAATACCATTTAGTGATTTTGGCGGTGATTTCACGTCATATTTTGAAGCAGTTTATTTGGTTTTTCATAATGATTTTATTAAAACTCAACCCAATTATGAAGGGCTAAAAGTAGCTGTAAGAAAATATCCTGAAGTGGACGGAATGCATCGTACATTTTACCATATTACCCACGAAGGAGAAGACGAAGCTAATAGAAAACCAGATTTTAGAAGAATGGAACGTATCCGTTTTCCAAAGTTTGTTATAGAAAACTTTGAACACGAAGAAATCCTCATTTGGAAAAACGTAAGAGGTAAAGACGAACGGATTGTTTTGTTTAATGAAACCGAAAATTATATTGTGATTTTAACCGACAGAGGAGAATATTATATGTTCATAACGGCTTACTATATTGAAACAGAACATAGAAAAAGAAAGCTATTAAAAGAATACGAAGCGTATATAAAAGCCAAAACCGCTTAGCGGAACTAAACGGCTTCTTATACTCCTTTAACACTTACAACCAATAAAGGAATGGTTACTGAGCTTTTGCAAAGATACACAATAAAAATAAAAAAGCAAATAGATTAAATCCTTAATGCTGAAAAAGAAGATAATAGTATGACCGATATACAAAAAGAAAATAAAAGTGGTGGTAAAGTTCCAAATTTGAGATTCCCAAGCTTTGAAGGAGAGTGGGAAGTGAAGAAGTTGGGGGATGTAGCAGAAAAAGTAAATAGTGGTAAAACTCCTTTAGGTGGAGATGCAGTTTATACAAATGAGGGAGTCTTATTCATACGAAGTCAAAATGTAAATAATGACAAATTAGAATTAGAAAATTCTGTATTTATTCCAGAATCGGTAAATATTCAAATGAAAAACAGTGTGGTAAAACCTCACGATATACTTCTAAATATAACAGGTGCATCACTAGGAAGAAGTTGTGTAGTTCCTGAAAACTTTAAGATTGGAAATGTTAATCAACACGTATGCATAGTAAGGTTGACTCAAAATTATAACCCTAGATTTGTTCAACCAATATTGTCTTCGAATAAAGGGCAAACCATTTTTAATAGCTTACAAACAGGAAGTGGTCGAGAAGGGTTAAATTTTGAAAGTATTAAAGGAATTAAATTATTTTTTCCTGATAAAAATGAGCAAACCAAAATTGCAACCTTTCTTTCACTCATTGACGAACGCATTACAACCCAAAGTAAAATAATTGAACAATTAGAAACCTTAATTAAAGGGCTAAGTGAAAATTTATTTTCTCAAAAAATTAGATTTAAAAAATTTGAGAAG
>NZ_VKNW01000011.1 GCF_007474535.1 Chryseobacterium echinoideorum
TGAGCCTGCGATACAGCCATGGTGCATACAAGAAATGCACCCGAATAGAGTTTTTTCATAGCCGTGTTTTTTTAATAGTTTATTTTTTTAATTTTTCAAATATAAATGAATTTTTTGAATGCATAATTCACCGTTTTTTTTACTGGTTTAAGATTATTTCACGCAAAGATTTATTTCAAAACGTTTTGTTTTAAGATGCAAAGGCAGTGAATTGCGTTGCAAAGCGTGAAAATATTTTGCGTTTAAAATATCGTCATTAAGTCTCCATATAATAAGTTTTTATTGTTACCTCTGCAAAGCTAAATCCTTAATGCGACAAAACTTGACGGGTTTGGAATGAAATTTAGAATTTTATTCAATAAAAAAAACTTCTCAAAAAAATATTCTGGTGAATACTGATTTTTGAGAAGTGCAGATATTTTTTCTAGTGGTTTTTGTGTTTGCTCTGCTGCTTGTAATTTAAACTTTGCTACAGAAGATTTTATTGTATTGCACAGAGTAGTATTTGGTATTCGGTAAAAGATTTAGTTCTATTCCACAAGTTTTTATTTTACTACACAAGATTCATAATATAAATTTTCGGTTTTTTTTACTTCTTTGGAAGGAAAACTTCGGCAAGCATACATCTTGCACTTCCGCCGCCATTCACTTCAATGGTATTTAGGTCTGAATAAATAATTTCACAATATTTTTCTATACTTTCAACCTGATTTTGGTTTAAAGCTCGATAAGCGGTCTGGCTCATTACCAGAAATTTTTTACCTTCTGTATTCTGTACCTGAAGCATATTTCCGGCAAACTGCTGCATTTGTTCTTCAGTGATTTCGATGATTTCTTTACCTGAGTTTTTGATGGTTTCTATAACTTTACTTCGTTCTAGTTCATCGTCAATACACTCTAAACAAATCACAACAAATCGGTCTGCAACACACATCATTACATTGGTATGATATATGGGAAGTCTTTCGTTTCCAACTGTTTGAAAAGAGTGAAACACAATAGGTTGAAATTCATACTTTGCACAAAACTCTCTGAAAAGATTTTCATCCAGCCTCAAAGAAATAGAACCATAAGCAATTTTGTTGTCATGATCGAAAATCATACTTCCTGTTCCTTCCAGAAAATGTCCCTGAGTTTCAGGTAGAGACCAGTCATCTAATTCGCTTACCTCAAAACCTTGTTGTTTGATGGTTTCAATAATGTCTTCTCTTCGTTCCACCCGTCTGTTGGAAGCGAACATCGGATATAAAACAACTTTTCCGTCTCTGTGAAAGCTGACCCAGTTATTTGGAAAAATCGAATCCGGAGTATGCGGATCTATAGTATCTTTAATGGTGATAACATTAATTCCCTTGTTTTTCAACTTTTCAACAAAAACTTTAAATTCTGCCAAAGCTTTCGACTGAATATCTGCTTCTTTTTGTTCGATCTGAAAATAGTTGTTCTCTGCCGTTTCTGCATTATATCCAAACGCAATCGGCTCTATCATTAGTACGGTATCTGTTGTCTGCATTTTTTTATTTAAAATTTGAATTATAAAATAGTAAGCAGTCTTCAATTATTCTCTCACAAGCGGAAGTGTAGAACATCTCAGCAAGCCGCCCATTTTAGAAATTTCACGATATGGAATTTCCTCAACAGTCATTCCCCATTCGTTTCTCAGGTGATTGTTCATCCTTGTAAAAGCTATGTCAGATACAACAACTTCAGGGGAAATAGAGAAGATATTCGGGAACATTTCAAACATTTCTTCATCTGTCACATGAAAACAGTTTTCTTCCCCAAAAATATCAATGATTAAATTGTAATCGCTTTCATCTACAAAACCATTTTTGTAAATAATACATTTATCATTTCCAACGGGGTTAAAAGTACAGTCCAGATGCAAAATTCCCTGATAAGGTTCCTGATCGTTTTTTTTCAATTCCAGATCTATAATTCTCTTTTTTGGAAAATATTCCTTAAGAATTTCGATGGCATATTCGTTGGTTCTCGCAGTTTTATAATTTCTGTAATCTTCACTAAAGCATGTTCCTACGAAGAGAAAATCGTTCCAGACAATTACATCGCCTCCTTCAATGTGAGCTGTTTCCGGCAGATTGATGATTTTTCTCCATTCTACCTCTTCAAAAACTTTTTTGTAGGCATTCTGCTCATCTGCTCTGTCTGCAATTACATTGGAAATAATCATCTTATCGTCAATCACAAAAGCAACGTCTCTTGCAAAAACCTGATTGTAATCTTCAATAATTTCTGGACGAAAAACCTGCACATCATATTTTTTCAGCACTGCTTCAAAAGCATTCATTTCATTGATGATATCTTCTTCTTTCGGATAGATATTGTGCTGTATTGTATGATAGGATTTTGCGTCATAACTTTCTTCCAGAGTAGGAATCATCCCCATAGAATTGGGCTGTCCCAATACAACGGATTTCAGTCTTCCTGTTTCGTTTTTGATGTTTAATTTCATAAATAATGAGAATTAAGCAAATATAAACAAACGCAGGCGAAGGGAAAAGTTTTTGTCATCCTCAAAATTAAAGAATGTTTGTTGTGTTTTGTGAATGCTGATATTTTTGTTTAATTCATCTGATGTATGTGGAAAATTCAGATATATTTAGTGGAATGATCGGTTTTTGTAAGGATAAAATCTTTTAAAAATACTTGTTAAAACAGTCTATTCTCTGTCAAAACGAGCCAGTTTTTTATCAATCCATATAGTGGCAAACGGGAAAAATGCAGAGATGATCGTAAATACAGTGTCCTCGTCATCCCATTGGTAAATCTTTCTCATCGAAGGAAGAAATAGCAGATAAAGTGTAAAAAATAGCCCATGAAGATTCCCTATTATAATGATATAGATCGTTGGTAAAATACTTTCTTTATCAGATCGGATCCAGATCATAGCGGTGAATAAAAAAAACCATGAAATAGCTTCGGCAAGACAAACTTGCTTAAACCATCTGATCATCTGCTCTTGAGAATATTTTGAGAAAAATTTTTCTATAAAATTCATTATTCTAAATTAAGAATTAAGTTTGCATCTAACATCTAACATCAAGACTTGTAAAAGCTGCTTCCATCCAAATAATCAAAAACTTCCGGCGGAAGCATGGGTCTTACGTTTTTTCCTTCTTTTATCATGCTCCTGATTTCTGTAGCAGAAAGTTCAATGACAGGTGCTTTTATCAATGAAATGTTTTCATGCTGAGAAATTTCATTTTCTTTGTTGGGTTCATTATTAATTCTCGGATATACAATGATATGGTGGTTTTTGATCAAAACATCAGCGTTTTTCCACTTATGAAGACTTTGCAGATTATCTTCACCCATGATAAGACTGAATGAATAATCAGGATGTTTTTCTTTAAGATAAGTAAGCGTATCAATGGTGTAACTAGGCGTTGGCAGAGCAAATTCTACATTAGAAGCCCGCATAGACGAGTAATTTTTGATCGCAAGCTCAACCATTTCGAGACGGTTGTGATCTTTAAGCAAAGATTTTTTTTCTTTAAAAGGGTTTTGAGGACTTACAACAAACCACAATTCCTTCATGTCAGAGTTTTCCAGAATATAATTCGCCAAAATCAAATGACCAATATGAATAGGATTAAACGAACCGAAAAATAAACCGATTTTTTTCAATGTTATGGGATTTTATTGCCAATTATTATATAAAACAATTGCTTTACAATTTGATACTTATCCTTAATTCAAAATTTTACTTTCTAGTAAATTTGTTACTTAATTTTCATGAAACTTCACATCTTTAATATTCAGACAGTGGGTTACATTTCCTTTCCAGTGATTTTCTTCCAGAGTAAAGGCAATGTCAAAGCTTTTTGTTCTGAAATCATCTGCAAACTGCCCCAGTTTAAAACCAATACATTCCACATTTCTTCCTGTGGATTCTTGCTTGATGTAGAATTTCAGATGATTATTATCTTTCCCCATCGTTTTCACATATCCCGAAATTTTCTGATTTTTTAAAACCAAGTTAGGCTTCATGTTTTGAGGTCCGAAAGGAGCCAGTTTTCTGTGGAAATTGATAAAATCACGATTGATCTCGTCAATATGCACTTCAGAATCTATGGTAATTGATGGTTCTTTCTGATGATCCTGAATTTTTTCGGCAACTATTTTTTCAAATTTAATTTTAAATTCCTCAAACTTGCTTTTTTCCATAGAAAGCCCTGCTGCAGCATGATGCCCGCCAAATTTCAGGAAATATTCCGAACACATATCAAGCGCTTCATGCACATCAAAATCTGAAACTGATCTGGCCGATGCAACCATTTCGCCATTATTTCCGTCGGTAAAAACCAGAGTAGGCTTGTAATAGGTTTCCGTAAGACGGGATGCGACAATTCCGATCACTCCTTTGTTCCATTCCGGATGATAAACAATGGTAGAAAATTTTGTTTCCTGTTGAGATTCTATAATCTGATTAAGTGCAGAAAGAGTAGAGTTCATATCCAGTTCGCGTCTTTCATCATTCAGATTCATGATGTCACTTACAATTTGGTGCGCATGTTTCAGATTGTCAGAAACCATGAGTTCAACAGCTGCTTTTCCATGAGAAATTCTTCCTGCCGCATTGATTTTAGGAGCAATTTCAAAAACGATATTCGAAATTTCAAAATGGGAAAGTTTATCTTCAGGAATGAGCAGTCTCAGTCCCATATTTCTTGTTTTGCGCAGTGTCTTGAGCCCCATTTTGGCTAAAACGCGGTTTTCTCCGGTCATCGAAACAATATCTGCAGCAATAGAAATTGCTAAAAGATCGGTGAGTTCAAAAAGCTCAGCTTCAGGAATTTTATAAATAGTATTAAGCCCTTGGCAAAGTTTAAAACCTACACCGCAGCCCGAAAGTTCTTTGAAAGGATATCTGCAGTCACTTCTTTTAGGATCCAGAACCGCAGCGGCATCCGGAATTTCCTCACCAGGTAAGTGGTGGTCACAGATAATGAATTCTATATTTTTGCTTTTGGCGTAATTAATCATGTCAATTGCTTTTATTCCGCAGTCTAAAGCAACAATTAATGTAAAGCCGTTTTCTTTGGCAAAATCTATACCTTCGGTGGATATTCCGTATCCTTCAGAGTTTCTGTCGGGGATGTAAAAA
Source organism: Chryseobacterium echinoideorum (assembly GCF_007474535.1). Classification (GTDB taxonomy): domain Bacteria; phylum Bacteroidota; class Bacteroidia; order Flavobacteriales; family Weeksellaceae; genus Chryseobacterium; species Chryseobacterium echinoideorum. The sequence continues at coordinate 5,129 of NZ_VKNW01000011.1, forward strand.
TCAAGGTATTTTTTCTGAACTATCTTGCTCAGATAAAGGTACATCAGCGCAACGGCAGTGGTGCCGTCTACATCATAATCTCCGTAAACCAATATTTTCTCACCATTTTCGATGGCTGTTGCAATACGCTCTACAGCTTTTTGCATATCTGCCATCAGAAACGGACTGTGAATATCGGTCATATTTGGTTTGAAAAATTCTCTCGCCTTCTGATAATTGTCAATTCCTCTGAGAACTAATAGTTTGGATTCAAAAGTTCCGAAACCAAGCGACGAACTCAATCCATCAACAATTTCTTCATCAGGTTCTGGTTTATAAATCCATTTTTGACTCATTTCACAAAAATAGGCAAAATTTATTTTAAAATCCATTGAAATTTTAAGTCTTGATAAAATTACTTTTCATCATTGAAGGGTTTATTTTTAACATAATCTATTGAATGTGAATAATATTTTAATAAAATTTAAAAAAAATTAGCATTTATTAAATCCAAACAAAATCATGCTTCGTAAATGATTATAAATACTAAACCTATTTTAAAATAATATTATGAAAAAAACAATTCAGGTTTCCAGTAAGGGAGCGACCCTAGACACAGGAAGACGAAACTTCCTAAAATTGAGTGGTATTGGTATTGTTGCGGCAGGTCTTACATTAGTAGGCTGCGATGACGACAATTTTGAGTTTGTAGATAATAAGGTATTCGATTTGGGTACGGGTGATGTAGGTGTTTTGAACTATGCTTATGCATTAGAACAGCTCGAAGCAGATTTTTATACTAAAGTGGTTAATAACTTTTATTCAGGGATTTCATCGGTAGAGCAGCAGATTTTCACAGATTTGTATCATCATGAAGTAATTCACAGAGATTTTTTCAAAGCGGCTATTTCTGGAGCAACGTCTAATGTTCTCCCAACCTTGGAATTTCAGTATCCTAATGTGAATTTTAATGACAGAAATTCTGTTTTGGCAACAGCAAAAGCTCTTGAAGATACAGGTGTAGCTGCTTATAACGCAGCTGGAAAGTATATCTCTAATCCTGATTATCTGGTAATAGCCGGTAAAATTGTGTCTGTAGAAGCAAGACATGCTGCGGCAATCAGAGATTTGATTAATCCGGGTACAGCAGCGTTTTCCGGAGATGATGTGATTGATGCCAACGGACTTGATGTTGCCAAAGAGCCATCTGATATCGTCATGGCAGCAGGCGGATTTATTAAAACCAAATTTACCTGGAAAGAGAGAGGCATTAACTAAATTATCAAATTTCAAAATCTTATTATTATGAACATTCTTAAATTATTAGATAGATTATCAGACGATTCTTTTTTTACAAAACAAACGTCCAGATCAGAAACGCTTTCAGACCTTTCGGCTTTTGGTAAAAAGGCAGCAGTTGCAGCTTTACCGTTAGGATTAGGAAGCTTCATGGCCACATCGGCAAAAGCTGAAACTACGAATACAGAAAACCCGACATTTGCAATGAAGAATGCTCTTACTGATGCTCTTCAACTGGCATTGACTCTGGAGTATCTGGAAGATGAATATTACAGAATCGGACTCAATTCAGGAACTTTGATTCCTAATGCAGATCGTGTTGTTTTTCAACAGATATCTAAACACGAAGCGGCTCACGTAACTTTCCTTAAAAATACACTTACATCGTTGGGTGTAACTCCGGCTGCAAAACCAACTTTTGACTTTACAGCAGGTGGGAATTTTACACCTTTTACCAATTATCAGCAGTTTTTAATCTTAGCACAGGCCTTTGAAGATACAGGAGTGAGAGCTTATAAAGGTCAGGCTGGAAACGTAATGTCAAATAAAACGGTTCTTCAGGCTGCTTTGCAGATCCACTCTGTAGAAGCAAGACACGCTTCTCAGGTAAGAAGAATGAGATCAAATAAAGGCTGGATTGAAAATGCAGACGGCGGAAATATGCCTGCAGCAACCAATCCGGTATATGCAGGAGAAGGGGTTACTTTACAGGCAGGATTTAATACGGCCTCTGCATTTGGTGCGGCTGCAGGATCAGCTGCTTATGATGAGGTTTTAAGCGGATCAGATGCAACTGCTATTGCATCATTGTTTATCGTGTAGTATTATTATAAATAGAAATGTTTTTCGATCCTTTTCATGTATGTGAAAAGGATTTTTAACTAAAAATCCCTAAACTGACTAGCTTAGGGATTTAGATTTTAATCAAGAATTAAAAAATTAAGAATACATTTTTTCTCTTAATTCTTTTACTTTTTTATCAGCAAGATATTCATCGTAAGTCATCTCTCTGTCGATGATTCCTGTTGGAGTCAGTTCGATGATTCTGTTACAGACAGTAGAAAGCATTTCGTGGTCATGTGAAGCCAATAAAATGTTCCCCTTGAAGTTAGATAATGAGTTGTTTAAAGTTGTAATACTTTCAAGGTCTAAGTGGTTAGTAGGCTCGTCCAGTAAAAGAACATTAGCCTTTTGAAGCATCATTCTGCTGAACATACATCTCATTTTTTCGCCTCCGGAAAGTACTTTGCATGATTTTAAAGCTTCATCACCTGAGAAAAGCATTCTTCCTAAAAATCCTCTTACGAATTCCTCGTGACGCTCTTCATCATTTTTGGTGAATTGTCTCAACCAATCAACTAAACTTAAATCTTCCTGAAAGAAGTTGGTGTTATCTAAAGGCATGTGAGACTGGTTGGTAGTAACTCCCCAGGCAACAGTTCCTTTATCTGCTTCTGTATTTCCGGCTAAAATTTCGAAAAACTCTGTGATTGCCAATGAATTTTTAGAAAGAACAGCAACTTTATCTCCTTTTTTAAGATTTAAATCAATGTTTGAGAACAATAATTCTCCATCTTTTGTTTTTTCAAGACCTTTTACATCCAAAATCTGATCTCCAGCTTCTCTTTCCATTTCGAAAATAATCGCAGGGTATCTTCTTGAAGAAGGTTTGATATCATCAATGTTCAGTTTGTCGATCATTTTCTTTCTTGCAGTCGCCTGTTTAGCTTTTGCAACATTTGAGCTGAATCTCGCAATGAAATCCTGAAGTTCTTTCTTCTTTTCTTCCGCTTTTTTGTTTGCCTGTGCTCTTTGTCTTGTCGCTAATTGGGAAGCTTGGTACCAGAAAGAGTAGTTACCTGTATAAAGATTCAGTTTTGCGTAATCTAAATCACCGATGTGCGTACAAACCGTATCTAAGAAGTGACGGTCGTGAGATACAACAATTACCGTGTTTTCGTAGTCTGCCAAGAAATCTTCTAACCAGGAAATTGTATCAATATCAAGGTCATTCGTTGGTTCATCCAAAATCAACACGTCCGGATTTCCGAAAAGTGCCTGAGCCAAAAGAACTTTTACTTTGTCCTTGTTCTCAAGTTCGCTCATCATTTGCCAGTGCATATCATCTTTGATTCCTACATTGGAAAGCATGGTCTGTGCATCAGATTCTGCAGTCCACCCTCCCATTTCATCATAGATCACACCCAATTCTCCTGCTTTGATACCGTCTTCATCAGAGAAGTCTTCTTTCGCATAAAGCGCATCCATCTCTTCTTTTATCTCGAATAATTTTTTATTACCTCTCAAAACCGCTTCAAGTACCGTATACTGATCGTAAGCAAAGTGATCCTGCTCAAGAACTGACATTCTTTTTCCAGGCTCCAAAGATACGTGTCCTGTTGTTGGGTCTTGTTTTCCGGTCAATATTTTAAGGAATGTAGACTTTCCTGCACCATTTGCTCCGATAATTCCGTAGCAGTTTCCTTTCGTAAACATAATGTTTACTTCGTCAAAAAGAACTCTTTTCCCGAATTGTAAAGATAAGTTAGATACTGTTAACATATAAGTTTGTAAATTTGGCGCAAATTTACGAAAATAATCCCCACTATGCAGACACTCTTTAGCAAAAAAGGAAAAGTATCAACATATTGATAGTGTATGTCGTACTAAATTTTAGTTAAAGAAATCCATAATTCAGCCATTAGAGACTAAAACAATGTTTTTTTGTGGTGTTTCTTATGGGTTTTTCCAAAATTTTCCGTAATTTTTTACGAATATTTTAGTTAGTATTTTATTAAACACAAATAATTATTGATGAAAAAGATTTTTATTATCTATAAGCATATACTCTCAAAAAACATCCCTCTCAAAAGAGGAGCTGGAGATTGATAAGCTTATAAAACAAGATCAATGGGAATTGGTGCATTTTAAATTGCTTAATAAAAATAATATCAGTTTAATAAATGTATCGAAATACCCACTGCAATATCAGCTTTTGCTAAAGCTTAATGATGCAAATTATTTATACAATAATGGAAAATATCAGGAAGCAAAAAAAGCTGTTCTGTCTTCCTTAGCCCTAATACAAAATAATAAAAAAAACCTTCGCTTATATCAATATGAGTCATTGAAACAAATAGCTATATCAAGACTATTCTATACTGAGAAAAGACTGGGAAATATTGCCGAAGGATTAAAGCAAGTGAATGTTTTTTCTAAAGATATGAGTGTAGGATATAAGAAAAAGCAGATGATATTCTTTGCCGTTGCTTATATAGAATTGGGGAACTATAAGAAAGGAATTGAAATACTGAACACCCGTCTATATGATCTTCAGCATGACCCAATAGTAATTTGTAATAAATTGTCAGAAGAACTAGAAACAGCAGCAACATATAATACCAAAGGAGATACATTTATTAAATGGTACAAAAATATAGGCAAGCAAAGTTTTTTAGACTCTGCCTATTATAACTACAAGAATGCCTATCATGTCATAAAAGATGTACCTGATTTTGCTGAATATTCTAAATCTCTCTATCATGTAAGGAATGCCAATATAGCTCTTCTTAAAAAACAATACAGCTATGCTTTGTCTTTATTTAACAAGTGCGAAAAAGATTCGGTTCTAATGAGTAAAGTTCTTTCCCGAGAAACAGTCTGGATGGGAAAGTCGGAAATTTATACAACTTTAAAAAAGACAGATTCTGCATTTTATTACATCGGTAAAATGTACAAAGGCAATGAAAAAATACAATGCACCTATGAAAATTTATTGAAGATATACCATTTATTAAGTATTAATTATGAAAATACGGGTAATGATAAAAAAGCATATTACTTTGCTAAGCTTAGTTTGTCAGAAATAGATAAGGTAAAGTCAGAGAATGTATCCGGTAACTTTTTATTAGGATTATATGAAAAAAAAGAAATAAAATCATATTCAGAAGAAATGATCAAAAAGCATACACGAAAAGCATTTTTCAAAGTATTCTTAATCGTGTTTTTTCTTATAATAATTGCCTGTTTTTTCTTTTTGATAATAAATAAGCGTAAAAAGAATACCTACCTCGGGTTGCGAATAGAAGAGATACCACAAGCAAAAGACAGTCACCCTGTAATAGAAACAAATCTCAGCGCTTCAGTTATTATAGAAGAGAAACTGGTCACCCAAATTCTTTCAGAATTACAACAATTGGAAAATGGAAAAAGATTTCTACATCATGATTTCAAGCTTATTCATATAGCTAAAGAGCTTAATACCAATACGACTTATTTATCTCAAATAATCAATGAGTATAAAGGAAAGTCATTTTCGGAATATGTTCATGATTTAAGAATCAATTATGTATTAAAAGAGTTACAGGAAAATTCTATATTTAGAAAATATACCATTCAGACAATTTCCGAAGAAATCGGATATAAAAGTGCGACCACTTTTGTTAAAGCGTTTAAAGAAAGAGTACAGATAACCCCATCTGATTACATCAAACAGCTGACAGATCAAAACAGGTCATCGTAAAAGTAGCGTTTGACCAGTCTTATTCTCCTTCATTTTATAAAATTGCGAAACTTCTTCTTTCTTTAATAATTGACAGAAAGATAACGTGTACCCAAATGTTTGATTGTCTATGTATGGCATCTTAGCACCTTATTTACGAATAACATAATACCATAAATTATAAATTTTAGGGCATTAAATTTATAAAATTGGGGAATATTATATTTTTATCTACGTAAGGATTAAATAAGTTTGAAGAGTGAAAAACCTTAAAAATTCAACTTATGAAAAAAAGAATCTTTCTTTTTCTGCTCTTTTGCACATTAATTGTTAATGCGCAAACTCCCGTAGTAATAGATCTAAGTACGGGAAGAAATGATAATGACTCTTTAATGAATGCTCCCCCTCCTGATGTAACAGGCGGATTTTCTGTACCAGATCCGGATTGGTCTGTATTGCGTCCGGGAGAAACTACCCCGGTGAGCACGAAGACGAGACATACCTATCCTGGTTGGTCTTACCCTCAATTATCCATAACAGGAAGCTCTTTAAGGAGCCGATGGATCACTGACAAAGATGGGTGGTTCTACGTGGGAGATGGCTATTACTATTATTATAGCAAAAGTTTTACAATACCCAATGGGGTAACCGATGCGGTTCTTAATCTAAGGGCGTTAAGCTTTGTAAGAAACTGGACCTATCTGGTAAGAACTGATGTATCTCCCAACACGGAAGAACAAATCACCCGAACCTTATGGCTAAGTGATGGGGCTATAGGATGGTTAAACTCCAGAAACACGGAGGTGATTAATAGACCACTTGCTCCGGGAACATACACGATAAAAGTAAAAATATATACTAATAATGGTAATGTGACTAATGCCATAAATGTCAATAGTCAAGTTCGTTATACACCTGCTGGATGTGTGCCTCCAACAACTCCAACAATAGGTACCATTACCCAGCCTAGCTGTACCACTCTAACAGGAAGTTTTATCATTACAAATTATGATGTTAATAATACCTATACAATAACACCCAGTATTGGTGTAACGTAGTCTGGCAATACAATTACAGCGCCTGCAGGAACTTATATTGTAACAGCTGCTTCAAACGGATGCACATCATCTGAAACCTCTGTGATGATAAATTCCGCCCCAAACTGTAACTGGGAAAAAGCTCCTAACAGTTATATTTTTGACCCTTCAGATAACACCAAAGACGGATTGTATATTCCTGTGAAAAAAGCATTTTCCGTTTGGGGATCTAATGAATATCTTAAAGACGGAGGCGTTAGTACTCCCATCCCTTCAGGGACAGATACTGCGGGATTGGTTTGGGAAGATGTTCCGGGGCTGATAAAATCAGTAACGCTTGAAGGCAACGGAGAAAATGCCAAATTGAAAGTTTTAGTTGATAAAGCCAAAGGCAAAGGAAATGCTTCTGTTGCCTATAAAGTTAACGGTCAAATCTACTGGAGCTGGCACATTTGGGTAACTGATGACCCTACTCAGAATGGTTCCACATATTCACAAGGTTTTGAAACCAATATCAATAATGAACCTACTCAAATAAAATATCTGGATAGAAATTTGGGAGCTACTTCCAAAGAATTCTTAGGGAATGAATGGAATAAGTCCGGCGGTCTTATGTACCAATGGGGGAGAAAAGACCCAATCCCTACATTTGTTTACAAAGATTTTTCTTTTTATGAAATCTATACAGAAAATGGAACGATAAGACATAAGGATACACCTACCGTTCCCAATTCTACAAAATTTATAGATAATACAGCCAGACCTTATGATGAAATTGGTAAAAACATAAGATACTCTGTACAAAATCCTTTAACAATTCTTCACAATACTGACGCTGGAACTTGGTTTTCAAAAAACGAATACCGAAATAGTACTACAGCATGGGATTTGTGGTCAGATAACTATAGAGGAGGAAATGGTAATGCAAGTGCATCTGATCCAGCTGTTAACGCAGATAGTAAATCCTATGAATTAAAATCCTCTTTCGATCCATGTCCAAATGGATGGAGAGTTCCTTCTCACTATGGAAGTAAGACGATCAATAATATGCACAATCCTTTTGGAAGATCTGATAGTGGAAACAGTGATGATCGTTCTGCTTGGGGTACATTTGTCCCGGATACATTAAATAATGTACTCTCTGGTGTTAAAGTATATCCGGGATTAGGCTATGACTTTAGGGGGAACTCAAATAGAGATCTTGGAATTATATCTGTTTCCGGTAATTATGAATATTACTCTGGTAATCCTCATTTAGAATTCCAGGACGAAGCGTCGGATGGTGTGCTTTGGGAAGCAACGTATGGAGAAGGCGGAGTCAAAAGCTTTAAATATATATCTGACCCCTCAAGAAGTACCTATGGTTTACATGAAATCTTTGTTAATGAGCTTCCAGGTTCACAAGAAGGAAACGCTGTAAGGTGTATGAAAGACCCCAATCTTTTCAGCATAGGATCAACTCTGTCAGGCACGTATGGAGTTACTGATTTTCCTACAGAATTTGTCTCCGCTACCGAAGTTCCAAACTATTCTGAAGACGAATTAGAACTACCCAATAGTTACATGATCGCCAATAATACAGCAGATCCAAAAACAGTTAATATACCTGTTAAAAAAGCCTTTGTTGTTAATGCCAAGCATTTTCCGGAGAATTATGCTGCAAATTTCAATTCAAATGTTTTATCTGACTTAAAAACGGCTGTACTATGGACAGATAATCAGCAGCTTATCAGCCAGCTGAGTTTTGATAACTCTACCGTAAGCAGAAATTCTGAACTGGTTGTAGATATTACCCCTCAGCAATATGGAAATGCAGTTGTGGTTTTATATAATGGAAATTTAAGCGATCCTAATGTATTATGGTCTTGGCATATATGGGCTACAGACGAAGAAGTAAGCACGTATACCTATACTAATGATGCTGTTTTGCCGTCCACTTATCATATAATTAATGCAACACCTAGTAAGAAGCCACCTCTTACCACTACATTTATGGACAGAAATTTAGGAGCTGTATCGGCAATGCCAACGGCTCTGAAAGATAATCCTAATGATCCTGCTTTGTTGAATATAGCTAAAGAATCCGGAGGATTACAGTTCCAATGGGGAAGAAAAGATCCTATTCCAAGTTTTGCTAAACCAGGCGGTGAGGCATACTCTATTTATAAAGGAACCACAGAAATCACCCCTTCAAGTACTTCTTCATTAGCTTATACAACAATTAATGGAAGCGGCTATCTTTCAAATTATACAGAAAGTTATAATAATTACAGTACTTCCGCAGGAGTGCTGGCTACGGACAAGAAATATGTAAAAACAAATAAAGTAATGCAGTATTCTGTAAAGAGACCTCTTTCGTTTTTATATCACAGTAATGCAAATGCGACCGGTATTTATGACTGGATATCGGATGAAAACGGCTTGGAGCCTGACAGATGGGGACATGCAGATAAAAAATCAGTATTTGATCCATGTCCGAGCGGGTGGAGAGTTCCGGATGCCTTGGCTGTTTTACAGGAAAAGGGTACTTCTCCGTGGTTTAACGGTAAGATATTAGTAGAATCCCAACAAGGGGTCGAACAACACAACTTCCAATTAATGAGTACGTATTATGGAGGTCTCCCTATCATTAATTCCGGAATAACCTATGGATGGGTGCTTAATGATCCAAGATATAATATAGGAAACTTCCCTAACACAAGTTACCGTGGAGATAATGCTACTAATATCATGTACGCAGGAAAGCCATATACTGGGGTGTGGAGTGCAGGAGCAGCCCAAAGATTGTCTGGTAAATCTATTGCTATGATGATTAAAAATGAAACTAATAATACTGGTATGCTTGCCTCAGGAAATGTAGTATCTCCTCAGATAGCCATGAATGTAAGATGTGTAAAAGATGAACCAAGGTATTTGGGCGTAACTCCGCCTGCAGATTCATATAATGCTTCCGGGTCATCATCGAACAGAATGTCACAAGAAAGCTCTATGATTACATCCAAAAAATCGGGTGAAGATCTTTTCATATACCCTAATCCTGTGATGGATGTTCTCAAGGTAACGACTAGTGAACCATTTGATTATGTGATATACAGTATAGAAGGCAGAAAAGTATCTTCAGGGTACACTACAAAGGCCTCTATAGATGTTAGTAATTTGGTTCAAGGTAACTATATCATTAATATCAACAATAAAAAAGACTCTGTAAAAAGTTTCAAATTCATCAAAAAATAGGAAATTAAATTTTTTATAGATCATAATAGGGCAGTCTTAAGAATTTCTTAAGGCTGTCTTATTATTAATGTTTACTGAAGATGTTCTGCAATTTAACTGTATTCTTCATTGACAATCTTATTAAAGAATAAAGAATGTTTTTTGATTAAATAAAATTCAGACCCCAAAATGCTGATGAATAAAGGATTGGTGTATTGAGAATTTTTGGTTAGATTTGCACTAAGTGTGAGTTACGAAAAAGGTCAATATCCTTTAATTAACATTAGTGCAGGAAATACTTTAAATCGCACAGTCTTAATTAAAAGCACGTTAAATATTAGTTAGCAATGTATCATTTCGTGATTTTTGAGCCAAATTAAAAAGGAAAGAAATTGAACGATATATACATATTATCATATTCCAACTTTTTATCAGAAAGAAGATTTTATACATTTAAGGATTAAAACTATCAAAATGAAGATTGAAAAAACAGTCAGAATTCTAAATAAAAAAGCCCGTTTTGAATATGAAATTCTCGAAGAATTAGAAGCCGGAATGGTTTTAACGGGAACAGAAATTAAATCCTTGCGTTCTTCGAAAGCATCCATCACAGAAGCATTTTGCCAATTTATTAACGGAGAATTGTATATCATTAATATGATGATAGACGAATATAAGCTGGGTACATTTTATAATCATAAAACAAAAAGGGAACGAAAGTTGCTCTTGCACAAAAGAGAATTGGCAAAATTCGAAAAGAAATTAAAGGATGCAGGGAATACTATCGTTCCTTTGAAGCTTTATATTAATGATAATGGTAAAGCCAAGATATTAATAGCATTGGCAAGAGGTAAAAAACTCTTTGATAAGAGGGAAGCCATTAAAGATAGAGAAAATAAAAGAAACCTCAATAGAATATTAAAGAAAAGTTAAAAATCATCCTGAAAACTTTGTTTATAAAGAAAAATTATATTTATTTTGCAATATCAATTATTTAATCATTTAATTCTATGAAAAATCTAAAATTAGGAATTTCAGCATTGGCGCTTACAGTTGCCTCTACTGTTTTCGCTCAGACGACCAACAACCCGTGGTTAATCGGGGTTGGTGCGCATGCGGAAAACCATACAGCACAACGTAGCAATTTCAGCAATACGTTCTCTGCTACTAATTTGACGAAGAACATGTTCAATGTGAACAACTTCTCAATTACACCTCCATTATCAAAATTAACTGTTGCAAGAAATGTTGGTAAAGGTTTGGTAATCGACTGGCAGACTACTGTAGGTAATGTTGAAAACAAAAGATTCAACATGGGTAAGGAGTTTTTCCTTCAAACAGGTCTTGGTTTCCAATTTAAGGCAGCTGGTCTTATTTGGGATGAAGAGTCTTGGTTTGACCCATACTTAAGAGTTGGTGCTAACTATTTAAGACACGACTATACAGGTCTTTCTTTCCCTAGACAGGCTTTAATCAACGGTAACCCTGCTGAGATGATCAGTAATGGGGATAACGGTAACGAAATGGGGAAAGCTAATTTCTTAACTGTTTCTACTGGTGCAGGTCTTAATCTTTGGTTGACTAAAAATTTCGGTCTTGGTGTACAAGGAGATTATGTGTCAACTCCAGGTGATAAATCTACAGTTGCTAACTTCTGGCAAGCTTCAGCGACATTGAACTTCAGATTCGGAAACAGAGACAGAGATAAGGATGGTATCTTAGATAAAGACGATTTATGTCCTGATACTCCAGGTTTACCAGAATTCCAGGGATGTCCTGATACAGACGGTGACGGAGTTCCAGATAAAGACGATCAGTGTCCAGATGTTCCTGGTCCGGTTGAAAACAATGGTTGTCCTTGGCCAGATACAGACGGTGATGGTGTGATCGACAAAGATGACGCTTGTCCTACAGTTGCAGGTCCTGCTGAAAACAACGGTTGTCCTTGGCCAGATACAGATGGTGACGGTATCTTAGATAAAGATGATGCTTGTCCTACTGTTCCAGGTGTTGCTGAATACAACGGATGTCCACCTCCACCACCAGCTAAGCCAATTGATGTAATTGTTACTGAAAATCTGAAAGACATTTTATTTGATTTCAACAAAGCTACAATCAGAAAAGAGTCTAGTGAAAAATTAGATACAGCTGCTAAAATCATTAAAGAAGCTCCGGCTGAAAACTTCTTGGTTGTTGGTATGACTGATAAAAAAGGAAGCGATACTTATAACTTGAATTTATCAAGACAAAGAGCTGCTGCTGTAGTTTCTGCTTTAGAAGCTAGAGGTGTAAATCCAAATACTTTGAAATCAATCGGTATCGGTGAGCAAGAAGCTACAGTTCCTGAAAGTGCTTCTGACGCTGAAAGAATGGCTGATAGAAAAGTAATCGTAAGAGCTATCTCAGGATCTGAATGGGAAACTATGAAGAAAAATGATATGACTGTTACTTCTCCTAAAAAGAAGAGTACTAAAAAAAGAAGATAATTAGTTTCTTTTAAATAATAAATGCCTCCGGTTTTTCCGGAGGTATTTTTTTTATTGCTGATTTTAAGTAATTTTGCTAAAATTTAAAAAAATAAAATGGGAAGAGCGTTTGAATATAGAAAAGCATCTAAAATGGCGCGTTGGGATAAAATGGCCAAAACTTTTTCTAAAATCGGAAAAGATATTGCATTAGCTGTAAAAGCAGGTGGCCCTGATCCCGAATCTAATCCTGCGTTGAGAAGATGCATTCAGAATGCAAAAGGCGCAAATATGCCAAAGGATAATGTAGAAAGGGCAATTAAAAAAGCTAGTGGTGCAGATGCCGAAAACTACGAAGAAGTAACTTATGAAGGTTACGGGCAAGGTGGTGTTGCATTTTTTGTAGAATGTACTACAAACAATACAACAAGAACTGTAGCTAATGTGAGAGCTGTTTTCAATAAATTTGACGGTAATCTGGGCAAAAACGGAGAGCTTGCTTTCATCTTTGACAGAAAAGGTATTTTTACCATTGAGTTATCTAAAATTACAATGGATTGGGATGACTTCGAAATGGAAATGATTGATGGTGGAGCTGAAGATGTTGAAAAAGATGAAGAGGAAGTAATGATCACCACCGCTTTTGAAGATTTTGGTTCTTTATCTCATAAATTAGATGAGCTGGGAATTGAAGCGAAAAGCGCAGAATTACAAAGGATTCCGAACAATACAAAAGAAGTGAGCGAAGAACAGTTTAAAGCCAATATGAAAATGCTTGAACGTTTTGAAGATGATGATGATGTACAGAATGTATATCATAATATGGAAATGACAGACGAACTTCTGAATTCTTTATAAAAATAATATTACATTCATATACAATTCATTTTCAATTAGTTTCTTTGTCTAAAATTATGAAAAGAAACATTGAATTGGTTGTTATTTCGGATGTACATCTTGGAACTTACGGATGTAAGGCTAAAGAACTTTTGAAGTATCTGAACTCTATTCACCCCAAAACATTGGTTTTGAATGGTGATATTATTGATATTTGGCAGTTTAAAAAGTCTTACTTCCCTAAGCCTCATTTAAAAGTAATCAAAAAGATTCTTTCTTTTGCTACAAAAAACACCGATGTATACTATATTACCGGAAATCACGATGAAATATTCCGGAAATTTACCGACTTCGAATTAGGTAAATTAAAAGTCTGCAACAAACTCTGCATGAATATTAATAACAAAAAGACATGGATTTTCCATGGTGATGTTTTTGATGCTTCCGTACAACATTCCAAATGGATTGCAAAACTAGGAGGTAAAGGATATGATCTTCTTATTATCATCAATAATCTGGTCAATTGGATTTTAGAGAAGGCAGGCAAGGAGAAATATTCATTTTCAAAAAAAATTAAAAACAACGTCAAAAAGGCGGTAAAATATATTGGAGATTTTGAACTGACTGCTTCAGAGCTTGCCATTGATAATGAATATGATTATGTAATCTGCGGGCACATTCATCAGCCTCAAATGCGTGAAGTTAGTAATAAAAAAGGATCTTGCATTTATCTGAATTCCGGTGATTGGGTAGAAAATCTTTCCGCTCTGGAATATAATCATGAGGAGTGGAAAATCTTTTATTATGATGACCATAAAGACTCTCTGCAGGAAGATAATTCTGAAGAAATTTATGATATCAATCACTCTGATTTGATGAAACTTGTAACTCAATTTACTTAAGATGAAAGTTCTTTACGCTTTTCAGGGAACAGGAAACGGGCATGTAGCAAGAGCACAGGAAATTATTCCGATTTTGAAAAAATACGCTTCTGTAGATACATTGATCAGCGGTCATCAATCACAGCTAAAAGCAGATTTTCCAATCAATTTTCAACATAAAGGAATTTCATTGTTATACAATAAGCGAGGCGGAATTTCATATAAAAAAATCCTGTTTGAAAATAATTTTTTAGAAGCTTTCAAAACTATAAAAGATATTGATCTCAGTAATTATGATCTGATTATCAATGATTATGAACCCATTACAGGTTGGGCTTGTAAACTTCAAAACCTGAATATGATTGAGCTGAGCCATCAGGCTTCAATGAGCTTTATAGAAACTCCAAAACCTGAAAAAAAAGATTTATTTGGTGAAATGATTCTTAAATATTATGTACCAAGTAAGCGTAAAATAGGTTTTCACTTTGAAAATTATCATCCACAGATCAAAAAGCCTGTTATCAGACAGAAAATAAGAAATCTTAATCCGGATAAAAAAGGATTTTATGTAGTATATCTTCCAAGTTTTTCAGATGAAAATATCATTAAAGTTTTAAATGATATTCCTGTTGAATGGAAAGTTTTTTCAAAAAATACAATGGCTCGTAAGAAAGCAAAAAATGTTGAAGTTTACCCTATTGATGAGGTTGAGTATTTAAAGCATTTTGAAACCTGTGAAGGGATTTTATGCAATGCCGGCTTTGAAACACCGGCAGAAGCATTGTTTATGAATAAAAAACTATTTGTAATTCCTATTCACAATCAGTACGAGCAGGAATGTAACGCAGCTGCTTTACATCAGATGGGAATTCCTAATTCTAAAATCCTTGACAAAAAACAAATCGAAAACTGGATTGATTCTGATCTGCATTTCAAAGTCGACTATCCTTATGATATTGAAGAAATTTTGCTGAAAGAAGTTTTACTGCTGTAAAAATACATCTTCTACATCATTCATTCTTCTCATCACAGCTCTTGCATACGAACAATGCGGATATACTTTCCAGTTGTTTTCACGCGAAAATTTAATGGCTTCCTCAACAAGAAACTTTCCCATTCCCCGACCTTCAAACTCTGGATGCACCAAAACAAAAGAAATAATCAATTTATTATCGTTCGGGAAAATGGTATAGGTAAGTCTTCCCACTTCTTTTATTTCATTATTGAGTGTGATGACCCCGCCGTTTCCTGATTTATTATTTTCGAATTTCATAATCTTTATTTTAATTAAAATTAAAAATACAAAAACTGCACCGTGGAGGTTTGGCAGATGAAGTATCAACTTATTATCAACTGCAAAACTCAAATGGGAGAGTGTTATTAATTTTGTCAGTAAAAAGAAAATCTTCAAAAAAACAGAATATTTTAAAAAGAAAATACAGAGTTTTCCGTTTAATTCTTAAATTTGACTAATGCGAAAGAATTTTTACCTTATAATTATATCATTTTGTCTTATGAGCTGTTATACGTATCAGGTTAAAAAACCGAACGATACGTCAATTAATAATGATCAGGATCCAAAGGAAAGAGAAGCTCTTGCCATGCAAACAAAAAACAATACTGCTGAATCACAAAAGCTGAATTCGCAGCTAACTTCTGCTCCAGTAAATATTCAGGAAAAACTTGCTCCTAATAAAAATTTTAAAATTGACGTTGAGGGAAGGAAATATAAAATCATTGTTGACAGATGGGAGAATGACAGTCTTGTTGCACATCCTGTTGGTAAACCAGATAGAATTCTGAAATTCCACAAGAATCAGATTGATGGAGAAAAAATTGCTGAAAAACGCTTTTCGCAACCTATTGCTGATATTATTACAGTAACCGTCTATGCCGGAATTGGCGTTGCCATATGGTCTCTTCTGCAGTGATTTTTAGTTTGTCAGATTAAGTATAATTGATTACAAATAAATTTAGAATTAACTATCCTTTCCTGTATAATAATTATAGTCTTTGATAATAATCCCGATAAATTGTCTTTCTGTCATTTCTCTGGGATCTACTTCCAGCTTCAAAATGCTTTTAATTTTATCCGAAAGCCTCGAAATGACGTGTCTGTCATCAATTCTCACTGCTTTCAGATAATTGTCTTTAATGATTCTCATATCATTGTCGGTAAGTGCGATTACCTGAGGAAAAGTCGGAATATAATCTTCCTGAATATTTTCTAAAATCGTATGCGAAATATTGATTTGATTTTTCAAAGAAATAACGGCAGTTCCTGAAGCAATATCGCCCAATCTCTGGTTGTTTTTTGAGATAATCATTGAAACTAAGCCTACCAATCCTAATAATGTGGTATCAATTAATCTGAAAACCCAGCGAATAAGATAATCTCCAAAACTTGCCTGATAGCCATCAATTTTTACAACACGGATTTTCATGACTTTTTTTCCGGGAGTCTGCCCTTCCATCAGGCTTTCAAAAACAATAGGATAGATAGAAGCAGGCAATGTCAAAACAATATAAACAGCACCTTGAGACCAGTCATCCATCCCATCTAAAATATAGCCTAAGTTTAAAACGCTAAAAAAAAGATAAAAAATAATGATAAGGTAAGCAATCTTAATGACGCCATCAATCAGGTATGCCAATATTCTTTCCCCAATGCTTGATATAGTGAAATTAATATTTACATTTTGAGAAGTATTTATCGCAATTTGAGACATATTTTTTATTATTTTAGCCTTACAATATGAGAGAAGTTTATTTTATCAAACAAAATAAAGAAAAATGGTTGGGAATTGAGCAGGTTATTCAGGGGAAAATCAAAAAAAATCCTGATGATTTGTCATCTCTGTATATAAACCTTATTAATGACTTATCTTTTGCGCAGTCTTATTATCCTAAAAGCAATACAACGATTTATCTGAATCATTTGTCGTCACAGATTTTTCAGAAGATTTATAAAACGAAACGCATTGAAGAGAACAGACTTCTGTATTTTTTTAAAACCGAAGTTCCGATGATTGTCTTTGAATATAGAAGGTATTTGATGTATTCCTTTATATTTTTCTTTTCCTTTATGCTGATTGGTGTGCTTTCGGCGAGTTACGATAAAGATTTTGTTAAGATCGTACTGAGTGAAGGATATGTGAATATGACGATTGAAAATATCAAAAACGGAAATCCCGTAGGTGTTTACCAGAGCGGATCGACGTGGGGAAGCACCATAGGAATTACCTTCAATAATATCATTGTTGGAGCCAAGCTGTATCTATACGGAATCTTTTTTGGCATCGGGACATTTTATGTATTAATGCAGAATTCTATTATGGTAGGAACCTTTCAGTATTTTTTCTACGAACATGGAGCTTTGGCAGACAGCGCAAGAGGAATATGGCTTCATGGGGCATTTGAGATTTTCAGCATGATTGTGGAAGGGATGTGTGGTTTGATTTTAGGCACCTCTATTTTGTTTCCCAAAACATTCTCACGATTCAATTCTTTCAAAAACGGATTCAAAAATTCATTCAAAATATTTTTAAGCACGATTCCTTTTACAATATGTGCCGGAATTATTGAAGGTTATGTAACGAGACATGCTTTAGATATGCCTTTAGTTTTAAATCTCATCATTATTTTTGGCTGTTTGGGAACCATCAGTTTTTATTATTTTTTTTACCCAAAAATCGTAAACCAGAGAATTAAAAAACAAATTCACAATGCAATTATATAAAAAAAGGGATTTCGGAGCCTTTATCAGTGATACATTTACATTTTTTAAACTTTATGGAAGAAATTATTATAAAAATTATCTTCTGCTCAATGGACTTTTGCTGATTCTTCTTGTTGTACTTTTTATATTCGGTTACAAAGAACTGTTCATGCAGGCTTTCGGATCTAATATCGGCGGGCAGAGTTATTATTTTGAAAATTATTTTCAGGAAAATATAGGAATGTTTATCACGACTGGTATTCTTACATTCATACTTTTTATGGCATTAATGATTGTGAATTACCTGTATCCCGTTTTCTACATGAAAAAACTGAATGAAGGAAAACAAAAGATCAAAGCAGATGATATCATGTCAGAATTTAAATCGAATGCAGGAAAAATAGGAAAATTAATATTGGGTTTGGTTTTTATTGTTGCTCCATTAGCTGTTATCGTTTTAGGAATTTCTTATGCAATGATATTAATTGTCATAGGTTTTTTTATTCTGTTTCTGGTTGCTCCCGTTGTGGTAAATATTGTCAATTTTTTGATGTTTGATTATTTTAACAGTTCAAGAGGTTTTTTCGCAAGTTTAAGCTATTGCATTCGTTCGCAGTTTTCTTATCCGAGTGCAAGAGAAGGTTCTCCATTCTGGAAGTATTGGGGAGCAACATTGGTTATTTACATCATCATTTATGTAATTACCCTAATTTTTACTATGATACCCATGATTCTTTTTATGATTAAAATTACGACTTCTGCACCCGATGGAAATTTTGAGCAAAATCCTTTTGCTGGCGGATTTGGAGTTATTTTATTTGTTACTTATGGTGTGTCATTACTTTTCTCATTTATTCTTTCTCATTTAATGTACGTAAATTCCGGACTGATGTATTTTGACAGCCGCAGAGATCTGCATCAGCAGCTTGATTTGCAGGAAATTGAAACTATTGGCGTTAATGAATAAGTTTTTTTTCTTACTGATCGTTTTTCTGAATCTTGGTCTTGTAAAAGCTCAGGAAGATTATACAGAAGAATATACCGAAGAAATTGTTGTAGATTCTGCGGTAACTTCGCATTATAGAAATATGTATGTTGCAGATTCTGTGTTGAAGACCAATCCTGTTACCGAGAATAATGTTTTTCAGAAAAAATTTAAAGAAAAATTAGGTTCCAGATATCAGGAAAAAGATTTCGATTATACGACTTCCAAGCCAAGAGAATCTTTTTTTGAAAAATTACAGCGGAAAATTGCTGAGCTCATCAGAAGCATTTTTGGAGAGACAAGTATAGAGACATCTTCACAGATTACCGCAGTTATTATCCGTCTTTTTGCGATTGTTTTGGTAGGATTTCTTTTGTATTTTTTAGTTAAATTTTTAATAAGGCATAACGGAAATCTGTTTTTTGGTAAAAAGAACAGAAAAGTAGAAATTAACGAAGAAGAGCTTTATGAGAATATTCACGAAATAAATTTCTCTCAAAGTATCGCCGTTTTTGAAAACGATAGAGATTACCGTTCGGCGGTAAGATACCAGTTTTTATTCATCCTCAAAAAGCTGAGTGATAAAAAACTGATCCAATGGAATCCCGAAAAAACCAACAAAGATTATGTTGCAGAATTGAAAACCGGAAATCTTAAAAATGACTTTGATGAGCTTTCTTATATTTTCGATTATGTGTGGTACGGAGAATTCAGCATTGATGAGGAGCATTATGCAAAATTCAAAAAACAGTTTCAAAATTTTAATGCCTAATTCAGGATGAACAGAACTTTCAAAATATATGCTGTAATTTTCATCATTATCATGGTGATTCTGGCGTTGTTTGAATTGAACAAGAAGGAAGTGGTAGACTGGCGGAAAAATTTTGATGTCAATAAAAAATCACCTTTCGGACTGTTTGTTTTCAATCAGGAGTCCAAAGATTTGTTTAAAAATAAACTCACAAAAGTAGATCTTTCCCCCTATAATTATTACTCGCAAAACAATCCTGCAAAAGATAAAAAACACAATATCTTAATTATAGAAAGTGAAATTGATGCAGAATCTTGGTATAAAATTTTGGAACAGGCAGAGAAAGGATCTAACGTGATGGTTATTGCTGGCAGAATTCCAAAAAAAATTTCAGATTCTATCGGTTTTTATATGTCGCAAATTTCTTTTGAAGAGAAAAACGTATTGAAACTCACAGATAGAAAATACATAGATGATTCTATAAAACTGGATAAGTTTCCTTCAGGAAAAGGCTTTTCTTATATTAAGCCTAAAGTGCAGGTTTTAGGAAAAACAGTTGAGGACGAAAATGATGATCAGGCTAATTTTATTAAAGCTCCTTTTGGAAAAGGTCATATTTTTGTTCACAGTGAGCCGCTTTTTATTACCAATTATTATCTTTTAAAGCCACAAAATTTAAAATACGCAGAAAATATTTTTTCTTATCTGGATGAAAATGAAACTTTATGGTTTACGGAAGCCAATACCAAAGAATCAACTTGGTCATTACGATTCATTTTATCAAACCCGTCTCTTAAATATGCTTGGTGGGTATTCTTAGGAGGTATGGTTTTATTTATATTTTTCAATGCGAAACGAAAACAGCGCATCGTTCCTGTTATTGAACCTCTTAAAAACACTTCGGCTGATTTTGTAAAAAGTATAGGAAATCTCTATCTTCAGGAAGGTGATTTTCATGATATGATGGCAAAAAAAGTACAGTATTTTCTAAATAAGGTAAGGATTGATCTTTTGATAGATACTCAGAATCTGGATGCTGATTTTGCGAAAAAACTTCAGCTGAAAACAGGGAAACCAGTGGAGATGATTGAGGAAGCGGTTGCTTTAATGAAAAAAGCAGAGAATCCTTATGCAAGTGTGATGAAAGAGGATTTGGCAAAAATGAATAGTCTTTTGGATGCGATTTTAAAATAAAGGTTTTATTCAAACAATTAAAAAACAAAACAATATGGAAGATAACAACGAAAATTCAGAATATCAACCTTCTGGAAATTTAGATATACAACAAGAAGAGCAAGAGCAATTTCAGTCAAGAATTGATATGATTGAGCTTCGTGAAAATTTAGATAAAGTAAAAACAGAAATCGCAAAAGTAATTGTCGGACAGGAAAAAATGGTCGAACATCTTTTGGCGGCATTGCTTTCTAACGGTCATGTTCTGATAGAAGGAGTTCCGGGAGTTGCGAAAACAATTACGGCAAAGCTACTGGCAAAAACTATTGATGTAGATTTCAGCAGGATACAGTTTACGCCAGATCTTATGCCTTCTGATATTTTGGGAACATCAGTTTTCAGCATGAAGAATTCTGAATTTGAGTTTAAAAAAGGACCCATCTTTTCAAGCTTTATTTTGATTGATGAAATCAACCGTTCTCCGGCAAAAACGCAGGCGGCTTTGTTTGAAGTAATGGAAGAAAAGCAGATTACCATAGACGGAAAACGCTATGAAATGGAAGAACCGTTTCTTGTGATAGCAACCCAAAACCCAATTGAGCATGAAGGAACGTACAGACTTCCTGAAGCTCAGCTTGACCGATTTTTATTTAAGATCAATGTAGGGTATCCTAATCTGGAACAGGAAATCTCAATCATCAAAAACCAGCACGATAACAGACTGGAAGATAAAACGGAAGCTGTAAACAAAGTTATTACTGCACAACAGCTCAATACTTATCAGAAGTTGGTGAAGGAAATTATTGTTGAATCTCAACTTATAGAATATATTGCAAAGATCATCATCAATACAAGAGAAAACCAATTTTTATATT
This sequence comes from Chryseobacterium echinoideorum, assembly GCF_007474535.1. GTDB lineage: Bacteria > Bacteroidota > Bacteroidia > Flavobacteriales > Weeksellaceae > Chryseobacterium > Chryseobacterium echinoideorum. Next base: position 26,843 of record NZ_VKNW01000011.1, read on the forward strand.
TAGGAGCTTCACCTAGAGCGAGTTTGGCATTATTAACGGCTTCAAAAGCATTTGCCGCATTAAGAGGAAGAGACTTTGTAACTCCCGAAGACATTAAGGAAGCAAGTTATGCTGTTTTACGACACAGAGTCATCGTTTCTCCGGAAAGAGAAATGGAGGGATTAACTGCAGACGAGATTATCAGACAGATTCTGGAAGGTATAGAAATTCCTAGATAGGTTGAAAGTATTAGGTAAACGATTATAGTTGTAAGTTTTTCAACATGGCACATTTTAAAGAACTTTTAGTTTGGCAGAAGTCTATAAATTTTGTTACAGAAGTTTATAAAGAAACTGAATCTTTTCCTAAAACTGAAGTATATGGTTTAATATCTCAAATTAGAAGAGCTGTAGTTTCGATTCCTTCCAATATTTCTGAGGGAAATTCCAGAAGAAGTGTACCTGATTATTTAAAGTTTTTAAGAATCTCTAGAGGAAGTTGTGCAGAAGTTGAAACGCAATTAATTATATCAAAAAATCTCGGCTTTTTAAATGAGAAAAACTATTTGAAATTGAATCAAGATATTATTGAAATTTCAAAATCTTAAATGGTCTTATTAATTCCTTAAAGCAATAAACAAACCTGACTCCTAAAATCTAAAGTCTACAACCTTGAAATATCTATACATCAATACACGCTTTTTCTTTGCACTTATCGGGGTAGGAATGCTCTATATTTTGGCATTCTTCTTTCCGTTTTTTATGATATTGGGTCATTCGGTCTTACTGCTGGTGTTTTTTGTAATATTTGTTGATTATTTGTTAGTTTTCAGGCAAAAAGATGCCGTTCTGGCTCAGAGAATTTTACCTGAAAAACTGTCGAACGGTGATGAAAACTTCGTGAAGATTGATATTAAAAACAATTATCTATTTAAGATTAATGTCAAAGTCATTGATGAAATCCCTTTTCAGTTTCAGAAAAGAGATTTTTTGATTGCAAAAGAAATTCAACCCGGTAGAAATATTTTTTTTCAGTATTCATTAGAACCAAAAGAGAGAGGGGAGTACAATTTTGGAGCATTAAATGTATATGCTTCTTCACCGGTGGGTTTCATTTCCAGACGTTTTATTTTTCAGAAAGATGCTTCATTGGCAAGTTATCCGTCATTTATTCATCTCAGAAAATACGAATTGATGGCTTTGCAGAACGAGTTCCTTTTAGGCGGAATCAAAAAAATCCGAAAACTCGGACATACCATGGAATTTGAGCAGATCAAAGAATATGTTCCTGGTGATGATGTACGAACCATCAACTGGAAAGCGACTTCAAAAACGAACCGTTTGATGGTCAATCAATTTCAGGATGAAAAAGCGCAACGTATTTTTATGCTGATTGATAAAGGAAGAACAATGAAAATGCCTTTTAATGGTTTAAGCCTTCTCGATTATTCCATTAATGCAACGATGGCTTTGTCTCATATCATTCTGAAAAAAGGCGACCGGGCAGGAATGATGACTTTTTCCAAAAAAGCTGAGAATAAAGTAGCAGCAGATAATAAATCCGGACAACTGAGAAAAATTTCTGAAGCTTTATACAACATCAAAACTGATTTTTTTGAAAGTGATTTCAACAGATTGTATCAGGATGTTAAATATTCGCTTAATCAGCGCAGTCTGGTTCTTCTTTTTACCAACTTTGAAACTTTAGACGGTTTGAACCGGCAAATGAAATACCTTCGTGGAATTGCAAAAAATCATTTACTGGTGGTAGTATTCTTTAAAAATACAGAAGTTCAGAAGATCATTCATTCCAATCCTGAAACGATGCAGGAAATTTATGACGAAATCATTGCCGAGAAATTTGAATTTGAAAAGAAACTGATCATTCAGGAATTGCGAAAATATGGAATTTATTCAGTTTACACACTTCCGGAAAATCTGAATGTTGAGGTAATTAACAAATATCTTGAGATCAAAGCGAGAGGGATTTTATAATGTTTATTGGCAACTCATGAAAAAATATTTGAAACCTTTTTTTCGAATTTTTGTTGCTTGGTTTTTAATTCATTCGTCCTATATTATTTTTGATGGGTTATATGATAAAAACGGAAAAGCAGATGCAGCAATAGTTTTAGGTAACAAAATTAACGAAGACGGAACTCCCTCCGATAGACTGAAAGCCCGCCTTGATAAAAGCATAGATTTATTCAGACAAAGCAGAGTTAAAACAATTATCGTAAGTGGAGGTTTGGGAAAAGAAGGTTTTTGGGAAGGCAATAAGATGAAAGAGTATTTGATTCAAAATAAAATTCCGGTGAATAAAATTGTTGTTGATAGTTTTGGTAATGATACCGAATTGACTGTGAAAAACTCCATCATGATAATGGATAGTCTGAAACTGAAAAGTGCGATCGCAGTTTCACAGTATTTCCATCAAAGCAGAACCAAAGCTTTATTCAGAAAAAAAGGATTTAATAATATTGAAAGTTCCAGCCCTGTTTATTTTGAAATAAGGGATGTTTATTCTTTGTTTCGTGAATTTGTGGCGTTTTATAAAGAGATTTTCTAATTTATTCAAATTGCTGAATTCATTTTGTAATTTTGTGGAAAGCAATAAGCAAAATGAAAATTACCTTAAACCGTATCAACGACGATTATTTATTTGAATGTACCAATGCTCAGGGAAATTCAATTCTTTTGGATAATACAACACAACCCGGAGCGAAAGGCGTTTCTCCAATGGAAAGTGTTTTAATGGCTGTTGCAGGATGCAGCGGGATTGATGTGGTTTCCATTTTGAAAAAACAAAGACAGGAAATTACCGGTTTTAAAGCAGAAGTTGAAGGTGAAAGAATTCCTGTGGAGGAAGCAAAACCATTTAAGTCAATAATGGTGAAATTTTTTATCGAAGGAAATGTAGACCCTAAAAAAGCTTTGAAAGCTTCAGAATTATCTTTCGAAAAATACTGTTCGGTATCTAATACTTTAGAGCCCAACGTAGAAATTGGCTACGAAGTATTTGTGAATGGAGAAAAAGTTGAGGAGTAGGGTGAGAGAGAAACAGAGTTTCAGAGTTGTAGTGTTTAATATTTCTCAAACACTACAACTCTGAAGTCCTGTTGATTATGCCAATCTCGGTTTCAGAAGTTTGGCAACAGTGGCGGTCCATCCTGTTTGATGTGAAGCGCCGACACCACGTCCGTTATCTCCGTGAAAATATTCATAGAATGTGATATAATCTTTAAAATTCGGATCATAATTGAATTTGTAATTTCCTCCGTTAAAAGCACGTTGTCCGCTTTCATCTTTTAAAAATATTGAGCAGAGTCTGTTGCTGATATTGTGGGCAACTTCATCCAGATTCTTTTTTTCTCCGCTTCCTGTTGGGAATTCAACTTTTAAGCTGTCTCCATAATAAAAATGAAATCGCTGAAGGCTTTCAACAATAAGAAAATTTATCGGAAACCAGATAGGACCTCTCCAGTTGCTGTTTCCGCCAAACATTCTGCTGTCACTTTCTGCAGGAGTGTAATAAACAATATTTTTATTCCCGTGAACCGTAAAAACAAAAGGGTCTTTTTCGTAAACCTTAGACATGGCACGAATTCCATATGAACTCAGAAATTCTTTCTCATCAAGCATGCGGTTAAGCACCTTGGTCAATCTTGTTTTTCGGAGAATACTCATCAGGTGTTTTCGTCCACTGCCTTCTTCTTCCCAGTGCGAAACAAGCTTGGTAAGTTCTGGCTTGTTTTTGAGCACCCAATCCATTCTTTCACGAAAATTCGGCATTTTGTCTAAAAGATGATGGTCTATAATTTCAACAGCAAACATGGGAATTAAACCTACAATACTTCTCAGCCTCAAAGAAACACTTTCTCCGTTTCCGAGTTGGAGCACATCATAAAAAAATCCGTCTTCCTCGTTCCATAGCCCTTCCTTGCCTTCTCCCATATTTTCCATAGCCTCGGCAATGTAAAGATAATGTTCAAAAAATTTGATCGCCATATCCTCATATACCTGATAATATTGTGCAAGTTCCATGGCTATCCTCATCATATTCAGGGCATACATTGCCATCCAGCTCGTTCCGTCTGCCTGCTCAAGGTGCTCGCCATCTTTCAGTTCCATATTTCGGTCGAATGCACCGATATTATCAAGACCTAAAAACCCGCCACCAAAAATATTTTTACCTTTTTTATCTTTTCTGTTCACCCACCATGTAAAATTCAGTAATAATTTCTGAAAAACTTTTTCTAAGAAGAGCAAATCGGGCTTGCCATTCATTTTCTCATCAATTTTAAACACCCGAAAGCATGACCATGCATGTACAGGCGGATTTACATCACTTAAATTCCATTCGTAAGCAGGCATCTGCCCGTTCGGGTGCATATACCATTCTTTGGTCAATAAAAGCAGCTGGTTTTTCGCAAATTCTGCATCTATAATCGCAAACGGAACACAGTGAAATGCCAGATCCCATGTCGCATACCAAGGATATTCCCATTTATCAGGCATCGAAATAATATCTTTATTGTGCAGATGTTCCCATTCTATATTTCTTACATAATTGTTAAAATCTCTGGGAGCTTCATGATTAGGGTCGCCTTTTAGCCATTTTCCGACATTATAATGATAAAATTGTTTATTCCATAATAATCCTGCAAATGCTTGTCTTTGCACATTTTTTTCGTCCTCATTATAAATATCATGCTGTATTTCATCATAAAACTCATCTGCTTCTTTAATTCTGGCATCAAAAATTTCATCAAACTGGTAAAAGGCATCGTCCATATCGTAAGGCGATAATCGGAACTCAAAAACTTTGGATTCTTTTGCTCCAATCATTTCATCAATGACGAATGCCGCTTTTGTACCTTTTTGTTCGGGATTAATAGTTTTTTTCTGATGAATAATGTAGTCATTAATTCCATCTTTATAATAGGCATTTTCTACAGTAGGAGTACCATTTAATTTAGGGTTGTTCGTTTCATTTTCACAGAAAACTCTTTCTGCGTTTTTATTTTTAGAATAAAACTTATTAATAGAAATACTGTTATGCAAAATGTTGATACAACCTTCTTTTCCAGCTTCTACCTGACCTTTATACTCATTATATCCCCATTTCCAGTTGTTTCTGTACCATGTTGTAGGTAAAACGACAATAGGAGCCTCAATATCGCTTCGGTTACAAACTGTTACACGGATGAGAATATCATTTGCATCGGATTTACAATATTCAATGAAAATATCAAAGTATTCATCATTATCAAAAATTCCGGTATCAAACAGCTCATATTCAGGTTCTTTTTTAGAGCGACTTGCATTTTCATTGAGGATGTCTTCGTAAGGAAACTCATTGATAGGATATTTATAAACCATTTTCATATAACTATGAGTAGGCGTATTATCCAGATAATAAAAAATTTCTTTAATATCCTCTCCGTGATTTCCCTGCGGATTGCTCAATCCGAAAAGACGTTCTTTTATTCTTGGATCTTTTTTATTCCAAAAAGAAAGGGCAAAACAAAAGAGCTGTTTGGTATCTGAAATTCCTGCAATTCCTTCTTCTCCCCATCGGTAGGTATGGCTTTCTGCAATATCATGGTTGGCAAAATGCCATGCATTTCCGTTGGGACTGTAGTCTTCACGTACATTTCCCCACTGCCTGTTGCTTACGTAAGGACCCCAGTTTTTCCAGTCTATGTTTTGTAATCTATGTTTTTCAGCAATCATTTTCTCACATTTACTCACGAAGTTAGTTTTTTTGGTAAAAAATTCCAACTCAATAAAATTTAATTAAATATAATATGCTCTTTGGATGCCTGTATTTATGAGGGTTTGAGAGATTAAATTAAATTTTTGTAAATATTTAAAAGAATAGTCCTATCTTTGCACCATTCGATCATTCAAATATTGAAAATGTTATCAAGAAAGGTTGAGGGATTAGACCCTGTGAAACCTTAGCAACCCTTTGCGCAAGCAATGAAGGTGCTACGTTCTACCAGAATTATTTTGGACAGATAACTTACTGAAGTTCTTTCAGCCATTTCCTGTGGCATTTTCAATTGTATTATCATAAAGTATAATAGAATTGAAAACAGAACTTAAACATATTAATTTTTCGTATCGTACTGATTCCCAAAAAGAATACAATATCCCGTTGAGCTATCAGCTTTTCGGAAAAGACCTGTTTTCTGCCCCGATCATTTTAGTGAATCATGCTTTAACCGGAAATTCCAATGTTTCAGGAGAAAAAGGATGGTGGAAACAGCTGATTGGCGAAAATCAGGCAATCAATACTAATAAATATACAGTTCTATGCTTCAATATTCCGGGAAATGGATTTGATGATTATTTTATTGATGAATATGAAGATTTCACGCCTTCAGATATTGCGAATATCTTTTTAAAAGGTCTTGAAGTTTTAAATATCAAAAGTTTACACGCCATTATTGGAGGTTCTTTGGGAGGAGGAATTGGTTGGGAAATGCTGGTTAAACATCCGGCTCTTACCGAAATTTTCATTCCTATTGCCTGCGATTTTAAAACCCAAGACTGGCTTCATGCACAATGTCTGGTTCAGGAATTTTTATTAAACCAAAACGATGAACCTCTACAGAAAGCCAGAATTCATGCGATGTTGTGCTACCGAACGCCGGAATCGCTAAATGATAGATTTAAAAACAGATACAGTGAGGAAAAGCGGAAATTAGAATCAGAAGATTGGCTTATCTATCACGGAAAAGTTTTAAACGAAAGATTTAGTTTAAAATCTTACAAACTGATGAATCATTTGCTGATGAACATCAATGCCAATGAAGAACATTTGGAAAAAATTCAGGCACGAATGCACATGATCTCTGTAGATACAGATTTATTTTTTCCCGCTTCAGAAATCCGAATGTGTTTTGAAAAGCTGAAAGAGAAAAAGAAAGATGTTTTCTATCACGAGATCACCTCAATTCATGGGCACGATGCCTTCTTAATGGAATATAAACAATTAAATACGATCATTAAAAATATTTTGAAAAATGAGTAAGATTAATGCTAACGAAATAAAATTTTTAAAAAACAGATCCATCATCAAATTTGAAGGAGAAGATTTCTTAGGTGAAATCGGAATTGACGGACGAATTTTTAAAGCGCTTACTTTGGCGCGAATCAGTGTGGGGGTAATTTCGCAGCAGGCAATTGAAAACGGAATCTCTATTTTAGTTCATGAGAATGATTCCGAAAAAGCAGTCAATTGTCTGATTGATGAATTTGAAGCAGAAAGAAAATCAGGGAAAGTTTCTCAGATTTACAGCATCAATAATGTGTCGGTGTTAGGATTTGTTGCAGAAGACTTTAACAAAGTACTGGCGGAACTCGCAAGAAATAATGTTTTCCCGTTACTTTTAAACCAAATTGCAGCCGAAAAACGTGTGAATATCGTTGTGACTTCTTCACAAGACGAAAAAGCAAAAAATATCATCGAATCTGAAATTTCCAAAAAACCGAAAACCGTTCATCTGGCAATTATCGGTCACGGAAACGTCGGAAAAACTTTAATAGAGCAGGTTTTAGAATCTTCAGAAGAAATTAAAAGACGAAAAAAAATAGACCTGAAAGTAGTTGCAGTCGCCAATTCCAGAAAAATTGCCTTTAACAAAAAAGGATTCGACAGCAATTGGAATGATGAGGTTTTAACGGCAGAAAAACCTTCCGATGTTCAGGAACTGATTAATTTCTCCAAAGAAAATCAGTTGGAAAATTTAATCGTCGTAGATAACACCGCAAGTAAAGACTTCGTAAAAAATTACCACACATTGGCGGAAAACGGCTTCGATCTGGTTTCTTCCAACAAGATTTTCAATACCCTTCCCATTTCAGAATACCGTCAACTAAGATATACGTTGAACAAAAACAACAGACGCTATCTCTACGAAACCAATGTGGGAGCAGGTTTGCCATTGATTGACACCATTAAACTTCTACACCTTTCGGGAGAAAATATTACCAGAATTAAAGGCGTTTTCTCAGGAACATTAAGTTATGTTTTCAATAATTTTTCTTTGAGAGACGATAAGTTTTCCACCATCATCAATGAAGCGTTGGAAAAAGGATATGCAGAACCCGATCCTAGAGAAGATCTCTCAGGAAATGATGTGGCAAGAAAATTATTGATTTTGGCTAGAGAATTAGACTTAATCAACGAATTTGAAGATATTAAAATTCAGAATCTTGTTCCTGAAAGCTTACTTGATGTTTCAAAAGCTGAATTTTTATCAAGATTAAATGAATTAGATGATGAATATCAGAAAATCAAAGAAAATCAGGAAGAAGGACACGTTCTAAGATATGTGGGAGATCTTCACGGAGATTTGCAGAAAGAAAAAGGAGAACTGGATGTGAAATTAATTTCCGTTCCGGCAACTTCCGCGTTAGGACAACTGAAAGGCTCAGATTCAATCTTCGAAATCTACACCGAAAGTTATGGTGAAAACCCGATCGTCATCATGGGAGCCGGAGCCGGCGCAAAAGTTACGGCAAGAGGCGTTTTTGGAGACATTTTAAGAGTAAGTGAAACGAAATAACTGAATAAATATAACAATCTAACAGTTTAACAATTATGTCATGAGCACTTCACTAATTGTTACATTGATAAACTGATAGATTGGTAAATTAAAAATTTTATGGAAAACGAAAATTTTGAAACCTTTGCCATAAGAACCCAGACTGAAAGAACCCAGTTTGATGAGCATTCTACGCCTTTATATTTAACCTCCAGCTTTATTTTTCAGGATGCGGAAGATATGAGAGCGAGTTTTGCAGAAGAAAAGCCAAAGAATTTATACAGTCGATTTTCAAACCCGAATGTAACAGAATTTACGGATAAAATTGTGAAGATGGAAGGGGCAGAAGCAGGTTACGCTTTTGCAACAGGAATGGCAGCGATTTACTCCACATTTGCGACTTTGCTAAATTCCGGTGATCATATTGTAAGTTGTCAATCGGTTTTCGGTTCTACCCATACCTTATTCACAAAATATTTTCCGAAATGGAATATCGAAACATCGTATTTCAAAGCAGAGGATGCCGAAAATGTTGAACAATATATTCAGCCCAATACGAAAATTCTGTATCTGGAAACACCTACCAATCCTGCGATTGAAGTTTTGGATTTAGAGTTTTTCGGGCAGATTGCTAAGAAGCACAATTTGATTTTTATTGTGGATAACTGCTTTGCGACACCTTATCTGCAACAGCCCATAAAATACGGAGCAGACATTGTGGTGCATTCTGCAACCAAATTAATTGACGGGCAAGGTCGCGTTTTAGGTGGAGTAGCTGTAGGAAGAGAAGATCTGATCCGTGAAATCTATCTTTTCGCAAGAAATACAGGTCCTGCCATGTCGCCTTTCAACGCCTGGGTTTTGTCTAAAAGTCTCGAAACACTGGCAATTCGTGTAGAAAAACATTGTGAGAACGCCTTAAAAGTTGCCGAATTTTTAGAAAACCATCCCAATGTAGAATTGGTAAAATATCCTTTCTTAAAATCTCATCCAAGCTATGAAATTGCTAAAAAGCAGATGAAATTAGGCGGAAATATCGTTGCTTTCGAAATCAAAGGCGGAATTGAAGGCGGAAGAAACTTTTTAGATAAAATAAAAATGTGTTCCCTTTCCGCAAACTTAGGCGATACGAGAACTATTGTAACGCATCCTGCTTCTACAACACACTCCAAATTATCAGATGAGGAAAGAAATGAAGTCGGAATTACCGCAGGTTTGGTTCGTTGCTCGGTCGGGTTGGAAAACGTGGATGATATTGTTAATGATTTAAAACAAGCGTTAAGCTAAACCTTGAAGGTTTGAATATTAGATAAAAATGAAAAATTCAGAACAACTATACAAAGCATTATCCGAAAGAATTTTAATTCTCGACGGAGCTATGGGAACCATGCTTCAGCGGTATAAATTCGAAGAAGAAGATTACCGTGGCGAACGTTTCAAAAACTGGGAACATCCTGTAAAAGGAAACAATGATCTGTTATCTTTAACGCAGCCCCACGCAATAGAAGAAGTTCACAAAAAATACCTTGAAGCGGGAGCAGACATCATCGAGACCAATACATTTTCAGGAACAACCATTGCCATGGCAGATTATCACATGGAAGATATCGTTTACGAACTGAATTACGAATCTGCAAAAATTGCAAGAAAAGTCTGCGACGAGTACACCGCTAAAAATCCCCAAAAGCCAAGATTTGTAGCAGGTTCTATCGGTCCAACCAACAGAACAGCAAGTTTAAGTCCTGATGTAAACGATCCCGGATACAGAGCCATTACTTTTGATGAATTGAGAATCGCTTATAAACAACAATGCGAAGCTTTATTAGACGGAGGATCAGATATTCTCTTGGTAGAAACCATTTTCGACACATTGAATGCAAAAGCTGCCCTTTTCGCCATTGACGAAATTCAGGAGGAAAGAGGAATTAAAATCCCGATCATGGTTTCAGGAACGATTACGGATGCTTCAGGAAGAACATTGAGCGGACAGACCGCAGAAGCATTTTTGATCTCCGTTTCTCATTTAAATCTGTTAAGCGTTGGTTTTAACTGTGCTTTAGGAGCCAATCAGTTAACGCCGTATTTGGAGACTTTAGCCCACAATTCAGAATTTGCTGTTTCAGCTTATCCGAACGCCGGTTTACCGAATGCTTTCGGAAAATACGATGAAACACCGGAAGATATGGCAGGACAGATCAAAGAATACGTGGAAAAAGGATTAATTAACATCGTCGGAGGTTGCTGCGGAACAACGCCGGAACACATCAAGGCAATTGCAGATACGGTATCACAATATCCGCCCCGAAAATTGAAAGAATTTGTTTGAAATAATAGAATTTTTTCATTGAATTGATAAGAAAAGGAACGGTTTTTAATATTATCTTTAATTATCACACAAAATTAAATATAATGGAAAAACCTATTTACTTTAAAAATTCAGAGGATGCCAAATTGTTTAATGAACTTAGAAAAAAAGTGAACCAAAGAGTGGAAGCAATTCCTGAAAACAGGGATGTTTATATTCAGATCAAAGCCATTATATTGCCTTTGCTGTATATCGGACTGTATGTTTTTGCATTATTTAATGCAGAAAATTCCGGAGTCTATATTTTAAGTTTTGTTTTGATGGGATTGTCTCTTGTTTTAATTTATCTCAATCTCATACACGAAGCGGCACATAACAATATTTTCAAAAGCAAAAAACTGAACAGTATGGTTTTACAGATCTTCGATTTTGTGGGTGCCAATTCCTATATCTGGAAAAAGAGACATATTGCAAGCCATCACGCTTATCCCAATGTAGACGGGTGGGATACGGATATTGAGCAGAGCGGATTGCTGTTAGTCGTTCCTTGGATCAAAGCAAAAGGAATTCAGAAATACCAGCATCGTTTTTTCTTTCTAGTCTATCCTTTATATCTGTTCAACTGGATGTTTATCCGCGATTTTAGGGATTTTTTTGATAACGAAAGAGTGATCCTGAAAACGCAGGGAGCGATTCCGACAAAAGAAAAAATTAAAATGATTGCTTACAAACTGTTTTATTTTTTCTATCAGATCGCCGTTCCCGTTCTGTTTTTTAAAGTGTCTTTAGGTTTGGCTTTGGGAGCATGGTTTTTACAGGTAATTGCGGCGAGTATTTTTGCACTTTTTGTCCTGTTGCCTTTACATCCGCTTCCCGATAATGCCTTCCCGAAACTGGATGAGAAAAACGGACTTCCTTTTAGCTGGCTTCACCATCAGTTTGAAGTCACCAACGATTTAAAAGAAAATAACTGGTTTGTACGGAATGTTTTGGGAAATTTCAACTTTCACGTTGCCCACCATCTTTTTCCGAATTACAGTTATGCTTATTATAATGAAATTACAGAAGAAATCGAGCAGTTTGCCAAAGAACATGGCTTAGCATACAAAAGATTTCCAATGACCACCGCTTTGGGCAAACATGTGGATTTGCTGAAGCAAAATGCGAATAACGCATATTTTATTTTAGAAGAATAAATTGATGAAATATTTAAGATTATCGGGGCTTGAGCCTTTGATTATTACACCGGAAAGTAACTTTATCAACGTTGGGGAAAGAACCAATGTTGCCGGTTCAAAGAAATTTTTAAGATTAATAAAAGAAGAAAAGTTCGGGGAAGCGCTCGATATTGCACGTCATCAGGTTGAAGGCGGTGCGCAGATTCTCGACGTTAATTTTGACGATGGACTGATCGACGGAAAGGCTTCCATGATTAAATTTTTAAACCTGATTGCTTCAGAACCAGACATCGCAAGAATTCCTCTCATGATCGACTCTTCGAAATGGGAAATTCTGGAAGCCGGATTGCAGGTTGCACAGGGAAAATGTGTGGTCAATTCCATCAGCTTAAAAGGAGGTGAAGAAGAATTCATCAAACAGGCAAAAGCCATCAAAAGATACGGAGCAGCCGTCATTGTCATGGCTTTTGATGAGGTGGGACAAGCCGATACTTACGAACGTAGAATTGGAATATCAAAACGTTCTTATGATATTTTAGTGAATCGTTTAAATTTTCCTGCGGAAGATATTATTTTCGATTTGAATATTTTCCCTGTGGCAACGGGAATGGATGAACACCGAAGAAATGCAATCGATTTTATTGAAGCAACAAGATGGGTTCGTCAAAATCTTCCGTATGCATCCGTGAGCGGAGGAGTTTCTAATGTTTCATTTTCGTTCCGTGGAAATGATACGGTAAGAGAAGCGATGCACTCGGTTTTCCTGTATCATGCGATTCAGGCTGGAATGAACATGGGAATTGTAAATCCTGCCATGTTGGAGGTTTATGATGAAATTAATAAAGAACTTCTGGAACTCGTTGAAGACGTTATTCTTGATAAAAGAGAAGACGCTACAGAAAGGCTTCTTGATTATTCCGAAAAGCATAAATCAGTCAAAAAAGAAAAGGTTGAAGAACTTGAGTGGCGTACAAAACCTTTACAGGAAAGAATTACGCATTCTTTAGTAAAAGGAATCGACCGTTTCATTGAAGAAGATGTGGAAGAAGCAAGATTACAGGCAGAAAAACCACTTCATGTGATTGAAATTAATTTAATGACCGGAATGGGCGTTGTGGGAGATCTGTTCGGAAGCGGAAAAATGTTCTTGCCGCAGGTTGTAAAATCGGCGCGGGTCATGAAAAAAGCGGTTGCTTATTTGCAGCCTTTCATTGAAGCTGAAAAAGACGGGACAAGACCTGCGAATGGGAAAATCTTAATGGCAACAGTAAAAGGTGACGTTCATGATATCGGTAAAAATATTGTGAGCGTTGTTTTGGGTTGTAACAATTATGAAATCGTCGATCTTGGAGTAATGGTTCCTGCCGAAAAAATTATTCAGGCTGCCATTGAACATCAAGTTGATGTTATTGGTTTAAGTGGTTTGATTACGCCAAGTTTGGACGAAATGGTTTATATCGCATCAGAATTAGAACGTCAAAATCTTAATTTTCCTTTATTGATCGGTGGTGCAACAACTTCAAAAGCACATACTGCCGTAAAAATAGATTTAAAATATAAAAATGCTGTCGTTCACGTCAATGACGCTTCCAGAGCGGTAAACGTGGTAAGTTCATTATTGGGCGACCGAAATAAAGAATACGTTGATGACCTGAAAACCGAATATTCCGAATTTCGTGAAAAGTTCCTGAACAGACAGGTAGAAAAAGACTACGTTTCTATTGAAGAAGCCAGACAGAATAAATTTAAAATCGACTGGGAAAATGAACAAATTTTTACACCCAATCAGTTAGGAATTACCGTTGTTGAAAATCAGGATCTGCGAGAATTATTGCCTTTCATCGACTGGTCACCGTTTTTCAGAAGTTGGGATCTTCATGGAAAATATCCTAATATTCTGGAAGATGAAATAGTCGGAACTCAGGCAAAAGAATTATTCAAAGATGCACAGGTAATATTAAAAAGAATTTTGGATGAAAAATTATTAACGGCAAAAGCGATTTTCGGAATTTTCAAAGCCAATTCTAATGAAACAGATGATATTTTAATTTTTGATGAAAACAACGATCAAAAAACGAAGTTTATTACCTTAAGACAACAGGCTCAACGTTCAAAAGGGAAAGATTATCTGGCGTTGAGTGACTTCATCGCACCTGAAAGTTCAGGGAAAACCGATTATATGGGAGCTTTCTGTGTAACAACAGGTTTCGGAACAGATGAACTGGCGCAGGAATATGAAAAAGCGAATGATGACTACAACGCCATCATGGTAAAGGCACTTGCCGACCGTTTCGCAGAAGCCTACGCAGAATTTCTACATAAAAAGGTAAGAACGGAATATTGGGGTTATGCCAATCAGGAAAATTTAACCAATGAAGAATTGATTGCAGAAAAGTATAAAGGAATTCGTCCCGCTCCGGGTTATCCTGCGTGTCCGGATCATTTGGAAAAACACGCAATCTGGGATTTACTGAAAGTGGAAGAAAATATCGGTGTTTATCTGACGGAAAGTTTAGCAATGTTCCCGACTGCTTCAGTTTCCGGATACTATTTCGGAAGTTCCCACGCCAAATATTTTGGATTGGGGAAAGTCGCAGAAGACCAGTTGAAAGATTATTCTGTAAGAAAAGGAATTTCTTTGCAGGAAGCGAGAAAGTGGCTGAATCCTAATTTAGCAGACGGAATTTAGTTTCAGTTTCGGTGGCGGCAAAGCCGCCGCCGAAACTGAAACTTCAAAATTAAAACAGAATTTAAAAATTATTTTATTGATGATAGTTATTGGTTGTTTGATTTTTCAGTATAACCATCAACAAAAAACTTTCAACAAGCAACAAAAAAATGAAAATCACAGACCATATAAAAAACGCAAACGGAAAAACGTTATTCTCCCTCGAAGTTGTTCCTCCACAAAAGGGAATCGGGATTGAAGATTTATACACAAACATCGATCCTTTAATGGAATTTAAGCCGCCCTTCATCGACGTTACGACTTCCAGAGAAGAGTATATTTACATCGACAAAGGAAACGGATTGATGGAGCGCAGAATTACCAGAATGCGTCCCGGAACCTTGGGTATCTGTGCTGCAATTCAGCATAAATACAATGTAGATACCGTTCCGCATTTGCTTTGCGGAGGTTTTACCAAAGAAGAAACGGAATATCTTCTGGTAGACTGTATGTACCTTGGAATTGATAATGTCATGGCATTACGGGGCGATGCGATGAAAGGACATCAGTATTTTGAACCGACTCAGGGAGGTCACGGAAGCGCGATGGAACTGGTTCATCAGATTAATGATCTGGGAAGAGGAAAATATCTCCATAATCAGGATGAGGTTTGTGATGAGCATAATAAATTCTGCATCGGCGTTGCAGGTTATCCCGAAAAACATATGGAAGCTCCCTCTATGAATTATGATCTGAAATGGCTGAAACAAAAAGTGGATGCAGGAGCAGATTACATCGTGACCCAAATGTTCTTCGACAATAAAAAATTCATTGAATTTGTTCAGAAAGCCAGAGAAATAGGAATCACGGTGCCTATCATTCCTGGAATTAAACCAATTGCTACGAAAAAGCATTTAAAGATTTTGCCTCAGATTTTTAAAATAGACCTTCCGGAAGATTTAATAAACGAAGTGGAAAATGCCAAAAATAATGAAGCGGTAAAACAGATCGGAATTGAATGGGCAATCGCACAATGCAGAGAATTGCTGGAATTCGGAGTTCCTGTTCTGCATTTTTATTCGATGGGGAAAAGTGATAATATAAAGAAAGTAGCAGGAGCGCTGTTTTAATAACTAAAAGCGCTATTTCGGATTTCGGCTGCGGCAAAGCCGCAGCCGAAACTCATTAAAGCATAGGATGCCTCTCAAATTCCTTATTCCTGTCAAAAAGATAACGATAAGTAGCTAATTTCCGGGTGACCGTGGTGTCAAGATTTTTCGCAATTTTAATCATTTTAGGATTAAAATCCCCGATCCACTGCATTTCAGTCACTTTAAAATCTGTATGTTTTCTCAAATGTTGGGTTCCTTCCCAAATCATATATCCTTCAAGACCTTTTTTTTGCCATTCCGGAACGACACCGAAAACCAAACCCACCATCTTTTCGTTTTTCTTAAAATTTTTAATCCAGAGAAACTTCAGCTTTTCCCAGATTCCGAATTTTCCGTTCAGATATTTAAACCATTGGTTGGTGTCCGGAAGATTCATCCACATCGCAATCGGTTTTTCATTTTCGTACACAAACCATGAAATATGCTCATTAATGATGGGTTTCATGGTTTTAAACATTTTGAGAACTTTAGATTCCTGCATACATTTCCCTTCACCATGCGAAGCCCACGCTTTATTATAAATTTCCGTAAAATCTCTGGCAAATTTTTCCAGATTGTTTTTGGTCAAGGGTTTGGCGAAAAGATCAGGATTCTTACTGTGTTTGGCATGCATTAGCGTAAAAAGTCTCGAAACTTCAGCAAAAATAGGTCTTGAAAAGCACAGTTGCTCAAAGTAGATTTTGAATCCATAGTTTTCAAAAAGGTCTTTGTAATATGGAAAATTGTAATTCATTCCGTACAAAGGTTCAATAAAACCTTCGATTACCAGTCCCCAGAATTTATCACGTTCCCCGAAATTGATGGGACCGTCCATTGCTTCCATTCCTCTGTGCTGAAGCCAGTTTTTGCAGTGGTTAAAAATATAATTTGCAGTTTCCTGATCGTTGATACAATCAAAAAAACCTATTCCGCCGGTGGGCTGTTGTTGTTCGTAGGTTTCATTGATGAAAACGGCAACTTTTCCTACAGTTTCGTTTTGTTTATTTTTAAACAAAAATCTTTCGCATTCACCATTTTTATAGAATTTATTTTTTTCAGGATTAAAGATAGATTCAATATCCTGATCCAATGGTCTTATATAATTAGTATCACGCTGATAAAGTCTTGCTGGAAACTCCAGAAATTCTTTTTTTTGACTTTCGGTATGTACTTTTTCAACAGTGATCATATTTTACTTTGATTGTTTTAAAAGATAATATTTTCGTATAAATTGAAATTATTTAAAAAGATATAATCCGTATTTTTGTTGCAAATTAAATAAAAATGGTTGATTTTACCGATAACGATGATGATATTTTCACTGGAAAAGAACATACGCCGATTCGTGAAGATGCTTTTGAGAAATCGCCGCAGGAAAAAATAGAAAAAATCACTGAGCTTTTTGGAGAAATTATGCAGACTTTGGGTTTGGATATGACTGATGACTCTCTAAAAGATTCTCCAAAACGTGTTGCAAAAATGTATGTGAATGAAATTTTCGGAGGTCTTCTTCCTGAAAATAAACCCGGAATTTCTACATTTTCAAATAAATACAAATACCGACAGATGTTGGTGGAAAAAGATATCACCGTATATTCATTTTGCGAGCATCATTTTTTACCGATTATCGGAAGAGCGCATGTTGCTTATATTTCGAATGGTGAAGTGATCGGACTTTCCAAAATCAACAGAATTGTGGATTATTATGCCAAAAGACCGCAGGTTCAGGAAAGACTGACAATGCAGATTGTAGATGCTTTAAAACAGGCATTAGGAACAAAAGATGTTGCCTGCATTATTGATGCAAAGCATCTTTGCGTCAATTGCAGAGGGATAAAAGATACGGCAAGTTCTACCATCACGGCTGAATTGAGCGGGATCTTCAGAACCAACCCAATTACAAGGCAGGAATTCCTGCATTATGTAGGAAGCCATGCAAAACTGGATTATTAGGATAAATGATTTGTCAAGTTATAAAATATCATATAGCTTCACTAAACCGAAAGTGGTAAATTTAAACAATGATAAAATTTAAAAAGGTTTCAAATCAAATTTTCATCACGACAATTATTTGTTGTGACAGAATTTGTTATATCTAATTTTTGAATCTTATAATCATTAAATCTTTTAATTAACAATCAATGCAACTAAAAATATACAACTCGCTTGCGGGAGAAAAAGAAATATTCAAACCGATTTTAGAAGGAAATATAGGAATGTATGTCTGTGGACCTACGGTCTACAGCAATGTCCATCTGGGAAATGTAAGAACTTTCCTTTCTTTCGATTTCATTTACAGAAGCTTGATGCACTTAGGCTATAAAGTTCGTTATGTAAGAAATATTACCGATGCAGGTCACCTTACCGACGATGGGGACGTAAATAACGACAGATTTGTAAAACAGACCCGTCTTGAAAAGCTGGAACCGATGGAAATTGTACAGAAATACACAGTGGATTTTCATAAAGTGTTAGAAATGTTCAATTTGCTTCCTCCGAATATTGAACCAACTGCAACCGGTCATATCGTAGAACAGATCGAGCTTACTCAAAAATTAATTGAAAGAGGATTCGCTTACGAAAGCAACGGCTCTGTGTATTTCGATGTGTTAGAGTACAATAGGAGAGGCTTAAACTACGGTGAACTTTCAAAAAGAAATATAGAAGAACTTTTTGCCAATACCCGTGATTTGGACGGACAGGGCGAAAAGAAAAATCCGCAGGATTTCGCATTGTGGAAAAAAGCTTCTCCGGCACACATCATGAGATGGAATTCGCCTTGGGGAGAAGGTTTTCCGGGATGGCATCTGGAATGTACTGCAATGAGTACAAAATATTTGGGAGAAACTTTCGATATTCACGGAGGCGGAATGGATCTTAAATTCCCTCACCACGAATGTGAAATTGCACAGGGAAAAGCCTGCAATGATGCCTCTCCTGTAAATTACTGGATGCACGCCAATATGTTGACGATGAATTCTCAGCGTATGAGTAAATCAACCGGAAATTATATTTTGCCGATGCAGTTGGTGACAGGAGAAAATGATTTCTTCGAAAAACCTTTCCATCCTTCGATAGTCCGTTTTTGCTTTTTGCAGGCACATTACAGAAGTGTTTTAGATATTTCAAATGATGCGATGATCGCAAGTGAAAAAGGATTCACGAGATTGATGGAAGCCATTAAAATTCTGAACAATATCAATCCAAATGACGAAAAACAATCCTGTTTTAGTCTTGAAGAGTGGAAAAATAAAGCATATGAAGCATTAACGGACGATTTCAATTCTCCTGTTTTGATTGCGCATTTATTTGAAGCCGTAAAATATATTTTTGCTTTAAATGATGGTAAAGAAATCATTTCAACGAAAGATTTAGAGGAGCTGAAGTCTACTTTAAATGCTTTGGTTTTTGATGTTTTGGGGCTTCAGAGGATTGAAGAAAACAATAATGAAAAACTGGATCAGACTTTGAAAGTTTTGATTGAGTTGAGAAATCAGGCAAGAAAATCAAAAAATTTCGAGCTTTCTGATCAGATTCGCGATAAGCTTCTTGCAGAAGGTATTGAGTTAAAAGACGGCAGAGACGGAACTACTTATGTCGTAAATTAAAACTCGCAAAAATTTGAATAATCCCGATACAACTAGTATCGGGATTTAATTTATAGCTATGACGATTTCAAAAAAAAATACTTTTAACGATTTTTGCATTTAAAATATCTACAATGAATTGCCCGTGCTGCTCTGGTAAAACCTACGAAAATTGCTGCCAACCATATCATACAAGAGAAAAGAACGCTCCGACAGCAGAAGCTTTGATGCGGTCAAGATTTTCTGCATTTGCTATTCCGAATGGTAAATATTTAATGGAAACTACTGCACCAAGTAAAAGGCAGTTTCATAGTATCGAAGATTTGCAGGAATGGGGTGAAATCAATGAATGGACAAAGTTGGAAATCGTAAATAAACCATCCATAAATAAAGTAGAGTTCAAAGCCTATTATACAGATGAAAAGGGCCAAAAACAAATTCATCATGAGTTGTCTTCATTTAAAATGATTCAGAAGCGATGGTTTTATGTGAACGGTGAGTTTTTAGAGTAAAATAAAACCGAGATACATTCTTTGTTATACTAAAGAGTTTTTTTTGATATTTTCTTTCGATAGATTAATATCAATGAAAATGTCCAACATTTCTGTCGGACATTTTTATATTATTTAGAAGGCTGTTAATGACCTTCGTTTCCGTCAATTCCATGAGCGTGACCATGAGACAACTCTTCTTCAGTTGCAGGTCTTGTATTTAATACTTCAACCTGAAAGTCCAAAACTTTCCCTGCCATTGGATGGTTCAAATCTGCTATCACAACTTCAGGGGTCACTTCTACTACAAATGCCTGAAAATTATTTCCCTGATTGTCAGACAAAGGCAAAATAGCTCCTACTGGTGGAATCCCGCTTTCCTGAAACATATCAATCGGAAGCTGTGCAATCGCATCTTCCTGCTTTTGTCCGTATGCTTCTTCAGGCTGAATGGTGAAATCTGCTTTATCACCCGCTTTAAGACCAAGAATATTCTGCTCAAATTTAGGAATCATCATTCCTACGCCATATAAAAATGTAAGTGGATTTTCTGCTGTAGTTTCTTCTACCAAAACCTTGCTTCCGTCTTCTTCGATAGTGTGAAGAATATACTTTACAGCTACCACATGATTGTTTTCAATTGTCATATTTTTCTTTTTTACGTGAAAATTGATCACGATTAACCCTGCAAATATAATCTTTTTAAAATGATTGCCGGAATGAGGTCACCTAAATCAATCTTGCCTCTTCTCGTCTCTTTTCTTTTGTCTTAAAACATATAAATACAAACTTTCAACTTTCGTTCTTGCCCACGGTGTTTTTCGCAAGAATTTTAATGATGAGCTTATACTCGGATTATCGGTAAAACATTTAATATTGATTTGCTCCCCTAATTTCTCAAAACCATGATAGTATTCTACCAACTCTTCCAGAATGGCGTCAAGTCTTTTTCCGTGAAGCGGATCTTTAGATTGCTGTTCCATAATGATGTAAAGATAAGAATTCATTTTTTGTGAAATCTAACATCTCTTTTACTTTAATAAGTTGTTCAAAAAAGCAAAACGCAAGAAGGAATAAACAGTTTTGCTTTAAATTAAAAGCTCCTGTATTTTCAAGCTCTGCGAAGCAAATTTTATTTGCCTTGCATTCTTACTATTTGCGTTAAAAACTTTGCGTTTAAATTTAAGATTAACATCAGGTTTCATGATAATGTCATCGTAATTTCGAATATAAAACAGTAGATTTTAACTAAGCTCTTATCAATTAATAAGTTTTCTATTCAGAATAGATTAATTTAGCAATACCAATTTTAAGTTGAAATGAGCAGAAATACCGATGCCAACAGAAAACTACACAAAAAGAAAATAGACAATAAAAAACGCAAAATTCAGGAAGCAGAACAGAAAAGAAAATCCCGTTTAAAGAAAATCCGGGAAGATTTTAAAGAAAGAGAAACCAATAATTTATGAAAATCCTCCATACTGCCGATTGGCATTTAGGCAAACGCCTTGACCGTTTTTCAAGACTGGAAGAGCAGATTCTGGTAATGGATGAGATTGTTCAGATTGCTGATGAAGAGAATGTTGATCTGGTTTTGATAGCCGGAGATCTGTTTGATAATTTCAATCCGGGTGTTGAAGCGGTTGAGCTTTTCTATAAAACTTTAAAGCGTTTGTCTTTAAATGGGAAACGTCCCGTCATTGCTATTTCAGGAAACCATGATTCTCCAAATCTAATTGATGCACCCGATCCTCTTGCCCGGGAATGCGGAATTATTCTAATTGGTCATCCGAAAGCAACAGTTCGTCCTTTTGAGATGGAGCATTTTAAAATTTCAAAATCTGTGGAAGGATTTATTGAACTGGAACTTGAAAATCACCCATTTCCTGTAAGAATTCTTCACACGCCTTTTGCCAATGAAATCCGCCTGAAAGAATATTTCGGAGAAAATAAAGAAACCGAACTGAATGCTGCTTTAGCAAAGCACTGGAGAGATACTGCTGATGAATACTGTGACGAAAAAGGCGTCAACCTTTTGGTGACACATTTGTACATGAATAAAAAAGGGAGTCCGATTTTAGAAGAGCCGGAAGGTGAAAAACCCATCAAAATAGGAAATGCAGATCTTGTTTTTTCCGATAGTATTCCGTCACAGATTCAATATACGGCATTGGGACATCTGCACCGTTTTCATAATATCGGAACAGATGAAAAACCAGTTGTTTATTCTTCGTCACCTCTTTGTTATAGTTTTAGCGAGGCAGGGCAGATCAAATATATTTCGATCATTGAGGCAGAACCCAATAAACAGGTTTCATTTGATAAAATTGCTCTTAAGAATGGGAGAATTCTGGAAAGGAAAACATTTGACTGTGTACAAAAAACAGTAGAATGGCTGCAGGAAAACCCAAATTCTTTGGTAGAAATTACTTTAGAAAGCCAAACTTTTTTAAAAGCTGAAGAAAGAAAACAGATTTATCAGGCACACAACGGAATTATTTATCTAATTCCCAAAGTGAAAAACCAGCAATT
This sequence comes from Chryseobacterium echinoideorum, assembly GCF_007474535.1. Lineage (GTDB taxonomy): Bacteria > Bacteroidota > Bacteroidia > Flavobacteriales > Weeksellaceae > Chryseobacterium > Chryseobacterium echinoideorum. Next base: position 49,291 of record NZ_VKNW01000011.1, read on the forward strand.
TGATGAAAATAAACTGAGTGAAATTAATCTCAGTCAGGACATACAAACCTTATTTAGAGATTATTTTAAATCAAAAAATAACGGACAGGAAGCAAATGAAGAACTCATTAATTTGTTTAATGAAATTGCTTCCGAAAAATCTTAATCATTCTTAGCTCTACTCAATGGTTCAAATTGAAATATTTCTCTTATGATTCCAATTCAACTCACAATAGAAGGTCTTTATTCATACCAGAAACGTCAGAAAATAAATTTTGAAAATCTGACAGAAGCCGGTTTGTTCGGAATTTTCGGTTCGGTTGGTTCAGGAAAATCCTCAATACTGGAGGCAATTTCATTTGTTTTGTACGGTGAAACTGAACGTCTGAATTCCCGAGACAAACGTGCTTACAATATGATGAATCTTAAATCAAACAAATCCTACATTGAGTTTGATTTTTTGAATTATGAAAACAAAAAATATCGTGCTGCGAGAGAATTCAGACGTAATTCCAAAAATTTTGAAGACGTAAAAACTCCAACGGTAAATTTTTACGAGTGGAAAAATGAGACTTGGATTCCGTTGGAGCATTCAAATGCTGAGCAAATTATTGGTTTGAGTTATGCGAATTTTAAACGAACCATCATTATTCCGCAAGGTCAGTTTAAAGAGTTTTTGGAATTGGGTGCTACAGATCGTACCAATATGATGAAGGAAATCTTTAATCTTCAGCGTTTTGATCTTCAGAACAATGTTTCTATTTTAAATACTAAGAATAGATCTGAGCTTGATCAGTTGGAAGGTCAGCTTAAAGGTTTTGAAGAAGTGAATGAAGAGCAGATTTCCGCTCAGAAAGAATATTTAAAAAACGAACGGCAAAAATTTGAAGAAATACAGAAAATTTTCAGAGAGACAGAAGAAAAATATGTTAAACTGAAAACCTTAAAGGATGACTTTGAGCTTTTAAGTCAGAAAAAATCAGATTTTGAAAAACTAAAACAAAGAAAAGCTGAGTTTGATGTTCTGGAAGCTAAAACTGAAATTTATGATAAGGTTTTCAGGATCTTTACGCCTTTGCTTTCCGAAAGAAATAAATTAGCGAAAGAAATTTCGGAGCAGCAGACGAGTAAAAGTTTCCAGTCTGAAATTCTGCAAAAAACTGAGCTTCATTTTCAAATGATAAGAAATAAACTTTCTGCTATTCAGCCTCAATATGAAGCTTTGAATCAGTCTAAAATACAGGAAAATGATTTGAGTCTGATTCTTCAGATGCTGAAATTTTCTGAGGAAATTACAACTTTAAAAGAGCGAACAACAAAAGGCTCGGAAAAAGTAAAAGAAGTTGAAGCCAACCAAAAATTAATTCAAAATAAGATTGAAGAACTTTCAAAAAATGCAGAGCTTTTAAAACTAAAAAAATTAGATTCTACTTTACTGCTGAACGTAGGAAACTGGTTTTCAGAAAATAAGAGATTAAAGGAAATTTTGGATATTCAATCAGAGAAAATTCGTTTAAAAAAACTTGAAATCGAAAAGATCTCCGGTGAATTAAAGCCTTTTGAAATTAATCCTGAAACATTTAAAAATGATTTTAAGAATCAGATTGAAGTTTTAGAAAATCAGAAAAAATCGCTATCTGAAAAAAAGAATCATCTTGATGTTCAGCAGAAACTGGCTCATTTTGCCAATGAATTGCACGACGGAGAGTCTTGTCCGCTTTGTGGTGCTTTGGAACATCCGAATATTGTGCATTTTGATGATGTAAATTCAGAATTAAATGAAATTCAGAAGCAGATTGAGCAGGTTGAAATTCAGAAAGAAAATATTCAGAAAAAATCTTTGGAGATTGAAAAAATTCTTGACCGTAAAAAGATTTTTGAAGAGCAGTTGAAATCAGAAAAAGAAAGTTTAAAGCAGATTCAAAATAATATTGATGAGCATTTAAAAAACTTCAGCTGGAAAGAGTTTAACCCAGAAAATCAAAATGATTTTGAGCAAAAAAGACAACATTCTTTCACTATTGAAAAAAAAATAGATGAACTGAATCAGCAAATTTCTTTAGAGCAAAAAAATCTGGATAAAGAAAGGCAAAATCTTGACAGTTACAATAAAGCTTTGGAAAAATTCAGGCTTGATGAGGCAAAAAAGGAAGAGCAAATCAAGACAAATGAAACCAATTTAAAAGCGTTGCAATGGATTAGCTATAAAGAAAAGAACATTGTTGAGGTAGAAGAAATGTACACTAAACTCGCAAAATCAAATCTTGAAACTGAACAGATTTACAGTCAGTTAATTAAAGAAGAGAAAGAAATTTCACCCAAATTAGCCGAGCAAAAAACAATTGTAAGTCAGATAGAAAAACGAATTGTGGAACTTGAAAAAGAAGTTTTTGAGAATAAAAATGTTTTAACGAAATCTTTAGATGATAATAATTTCCACAGACTAAGCGATATTGAAGCTATTCTTGCACAGCAAATGAACATTCATGAAAAAAGAAGTGAGATTCAGCAATTCAGAATTCAGTTTGAAACAGTAAAAAACAGTATTCTTGAATTAGAAAACAAGCTGAAAGATTTTTCATTTAATAAGGAAGAATTTGCGGCTGTCGAATCTCGTTTTACAAATCTGGAAAACGAGTTGAAATTGGCTAACAATTCTGTGGTAAAAATTACTTCTGAAATCGAAAGGCTGGAAAAAGAATTCAAGAGAAAAGAAAATCTTCTGAAAGATTTTTCCCGGCTGCAAAAGCGTGCCGAAAATCTGAAAACGATGACCAATTTATTTAAAGGAGCAGGTTTTGTACAATATGTCTCTTCAATTTATCTTCGTCAGCTGTGCGATCATGCCAATGTACGTTTTCATCGAATGACAAGAAATCAACTAAGTCTACAGTTGAATGGTAATAATGATTTTGAGATTATTGATTATCTGAACGAAGGACGAAGCCGAAGTGTAAAAACGCTTTCCGGCGGTCAGGCGTTTCAGGTTTCTTTAAGCCTGGCTTTAGCTTTGGCAGAAAGTGTACAGAGCAATGCAAAAGCAGAAAAAAAATTCTTCTTCATTGACGAAGGTTTCGGAACTCAGGATGTGGAGTCTGTAAATATTGTTTTTGAAACGTTGATGAATCTTCAAAAAGAAAACAGAATTGTGGGGATTATTTCTCACGTTGAAGAACTCAAAGAAAAGATTCCGGTATCGCTCAATATTACAAAAGATGAACAACGTGGAAGTTTGATAGAGTTCAATTAGAGCATAAAAACCTTCAAGATTTCAAACCTTGAAGGTTTATTTTGTACATTGTTGATATACTTTCCTATTTTTGAATATTAAAAATTATTATGCAAAATTTACCTCTTATTCTAAAACCATCAAAAATAAAAACTATTATTCTTACAGTAATAAGTGCAGGGTTTGTTGGTTTAGGGATTTCACTGCTGGAAAAAAATATGCTGATCGGAATTCTGAACATTGTTTTCTTCGGGATCTGCTTGTTAATTTTCATCATTAACCTGATTCCTAATTCTGCCTACTTGAAAATTGATGAAAGAGGAATAGAGATGAAAAATTTATTCAGGGTGACCTTTATACCGTGGCAGGCTGTAAGCGGTTTTAGAACCAAAAGTATTTTCATTAATACAATGGTGGTTTTTGATCTTGACCAAAAGCTTCTGGAATCTGTTAATATGAAATCGAAAACAGGAGCCTTTCCCGACACTTACGGAATGTCTGCAAAAAAACTTGCTGATCTGCTGAATGAGTATAGAGCAAAATTTATTTCGGATTTTTAAAAATAATATCCGCTGAAAACTAAATTTCAGCGGATTAATTTATTTAACTAATGGAGCTATTTTTTCTCCAAACAATTCGATAGATTTTCTCATCACATCATCTTCCGGCGCACCTACGTCCATGTGACCGATAAATCTTGTAATCCCAAAGAGATCTTTCACATAATTAATTTTGTCAGCCACTTCATTCGGACTTCCGATAAATAGCGCACCATCTTCGCTTCTGCCACTTTCATACTGCGGTTTGGTATAAGGAGTCCAGCCTCTTGACTTTCCGATTCTGTCCATCTGTGATTTATAATTGTAGAAGTATCCGTCAATGACTTTCTTATCATCACTTACAAAGGTATGAGAGTGAATGGCAATCTGCATTTCAGATTCGGGATGACCAGCTTTAAGGTATTCTTGTTTATAAAATTCAATTAAATTCTTAAACTGAATCGGCATTCCGCCAATAATTGCAACCACCAAAGGCATTCCCAGTTGGGCAGCACTCAAAACAGATTGCGGTGTTCCGCCAACGGCTCTCCAGATCGGAAGTTTTCCATTGTTTTTTGCTCTCGGATAAACGGTCTGATTCTGCATCGGAGCCCGAAGTTCCCCGGACCATGAAACATTTTCTTCTGAATTTATTTTTAATAAAAGTTCCAGCTTTTCATCAAAAAGCTGCTCGTAATCGTTCAGAGAATATCCATACAAAGGAAACGACTCAATGAAGCTTCCTCTACCTACATAAATTTCTGCTCGGCCATCTGAAATTAAATCTAATGTTGCAAAATCTTCATATACTTTTACTGGTTCGGACGAGCTCAAAACTGTAACGCCGCTTGCCAATTTAATGTTTTTGGTAACACTTGCAGCTGCCGCTAAAACCATTTCCGGTGATGAGACGGCGTAATCAGGACGGTGATGTTCTCCCATGGCAAAAACATCAATTCCTACTTCATCCATTAGTTTTACCTGTTCAATGATTTCACGGATTTTGGTTCCTGCATCTTTATATTTTCCGGTAGTCTGGTCGAAAGCTAAGTCGCCAAACATTCCTATTCCTAATTCCATATTATTGATTTTTAGATAACACAAATTTAGATGAATGAAAATTCAAAAACATTGATGAATGATAAGAACGAATTGCTCTTTAAACAACTACTTTTGATTTCCCAAAAGTCCATAAAGGATTTTATCTCTGATTTCATCGGTGATTTCCGAGGTGCTTTCGGTATTTCTTTTAAACCAGAAATAAGAATTGTTTAACGTATGAAGAATAAATCTGGTGGTAAAAGCCGGAGACCTCAGTTCCCATTTTTCGGCTGTGTAGATGTCCGAAATCAGTTGCTCTACTTCCTGCTGATAATTTTTTCTGAGCGAAACAAACTCAGGGAGTCTTTCTTCAAGATGTTTCCATTCGTTAGAGTAAATGTGGGTTACATCTCGATTTTTTAAAACAATAGAAAGATGGTTGTCAATAAAAAGATTAAGCTTTTCGTGTGCGGAAACCTCGGTGTTTTTTACTTCTTTTAGCTTCTTGAAAAAATCATGAGCAACACCAAAACATATCCATTCCAGAATTTCTTCCTTTGAGCGGATGTGTGCATACAGTGAAGCAGCTTTAATATTCAGTTTGGTTGCCAAATCTCTCATTGAACTTCCAACGTAGCCCTTTTCCTTAAAAAGTTCTACGGCAACTTCGAGTATTTTGATCTGTTTTTCTTTTAATTCCATGATTTCCTTGCAAAAATATATATTCTTAAGCTAAATACATTTCTTTTTAAACTTGATTTTTGTTCATTGAAATTTTAATTTAACGAATAGAGATCAAATCAAATGCATCAAAGGTGAGGACACTTATTTAGTAGATATAAATTTTAAAACCAATTTCGGAAATTTTGTCTTAGAATATTTAATTTTGATTATGATGTTCGGAAATTTTGTCCGTAATTTTTAAAAATTCAATAAAAGAATGCTTTTTGCGATCAGTGATTTAGAATTAAATGATTGATAAGCATTAAGAAGATGAAGAAGACAACGTATAAACTAAGACTGAATTATTTTCTTAATGTTTTTTTAAAACAAATATCATCTTTTCAACAGTCAGAATTGAATAGAATTTGATGCATATTAAAAAAATCATTTGTCATTAGTTAAACATCAATTATAAACAATATGAATTTAAACCAATATACCGTAAAATCACAGGAAGCCATTCAGGCTGCACAACAAGCAGCGATGGAATTTGGTAACCAACAGATTGAGCCTCAACATTTACTGGAAGGAATTTTCCAGGTGGATGAAAATATTTCGCCTTTCTTACTCAAAAAATCTGAAGCTGATGCTACTTTGGTAAGAGAGCGCAACCGTGAAAATCTTGAAAGACTTCCTAAAGTACAGGGAGGGAACATTTATCTTTCACAATCAGCCAACAAAGTATTGCTGGACGCGCCGAACATCGCAAAAAAAATGGGCGATGAATATGTGACCATCGAACATCTTTGGCTTTCACTTTTGGAGACCAATTCAGAAGTTTCGAAAATGTTGAAAGATATGGGCGTAACCAAAAGTCTTTTGGAAGGTGGAATCAAGGAATTAAGAAAAGGGTCGAAAGCGACTTCTGCAAGTTCCGAGGAAACTTATCAATCCCTAAATAAATATGCTAAAAACTTCAACGAGCTTGCTGCCGAAGGGAAACTTGATCCGGTAATCGGTCGTGATGAAGAAATCCGAAGAGTTTTACAGATTCTTTCCAGAAGAACGAAGAATAATCCGATCTTGATTGGTGAGCCAGGTGTTGGTAAAACTGCGATTGCAGAAGGAATTGCTCACAGAATTATCAACGGTGACGTTCCGGAAAATCTGCAGGACAAAACCTTGTACTCATTAGATATGGGAGCTTTGATCGCCGGTGCAAAATACAAAGGTGAATTTGAGGAAAGATTAAAATCTGTTGTGAATGAAGTCATCAAATCAGATGGGCAAATTATCCTTTTCATCGACGAAATTCACACTTTGGTCGGAGCCGGAGGTGGTGAAGGCGCTATGGATGCTGCGAATATATTAAAACCAGCTTTGGCAAGAGGAGAATTAAGAGCCATCGGTGCGACAACTTTGAATGAATATCAAAAATATTTCGAAAAAGATAAAGCACTAGAAAGACGTTTTCAGAAAGTAATGGTGGAAGAACCGGATACTGAATCGGCGATTTCGATTTTGCGTGGAATTAAAGATAAATATGAAGCGCACCACAAAGTAAGAATCAAAGACGAAGCTATTATTGCGGCGGTAGAAATGTCCCAACGATATATTTCAGACCGATTTTTACCGGACAAAGCGATTGATCTGATTGATGAAGCTTCGGCGAAATTGAGAATGGAAATCAATTCAAAACCTGAAGAACTGGACGTTCTCGACAGAAAACTGATGCAGATGGAAATTGAATTGGCTGCCATTTCAAGAGAAGGACATCAAACGAAAATCGACCATTTAAAAGAAGATATTTCGAAAATTTCTGAACAAAGAAATGAAATCAATGCTAAATGGCTGAAAGAAAAACAAAAATCTGAGGATTTGACCCAGATTAAAAAAGATATAGAATCTTTGAAACTCGAAGCAGAAAGAGCTTCAAGAGCAGGAGATTACGCGAAAGTAGCTGAAATCCAGTACGGGAAAATAAAAGAGAAAGAAGATGCTTTGCAAAAACTCGAACTGGAAATGCAAAACTATCAGAATGAATTGATCAAGGAAGAAGTAACATCAGAAAACATCTCTGAAGTCATTGCAAAATGGACGGGAATTCCTGTTACAAAACTCCTTCAGTCTGAAAGAGAAAAATTATTGCATCTTGAGACTGAACTTCACCACAGAGTTGTTGGTCAGGAAGAAGCTATAGAAGCGGTTGCCAACGCCATCAGAAGAAACAGAGCGGGCTTGAGCGATGAGAAAAAACCAATCGGAAGTTTCTTATTCTTGGGAACAACCGGAGTTGGTAAAACGGAGCTGGCAAAGGCTTTGGCTGAGTATTTATTCGATGATGAAAACAATATGACTAGAATCGATATGAGTGAATATCAGGAGCGTCATTCTGTTTCAAGATTGGTTGGTGCGCCTCCGGGATACGTTGGATATGATGAAGGCGGACAATTGACGGAAGCCGTGAGAAGAAGACCATATTCAGTCGTGCTTTTAGATGAAATTGAAAAAGCGCATCCGGATGTTTTCAACACATTATTACAGGTTTTGGATGACGGACGTTTAACGGATAATAAAGGTAGAGTTGTGAATTTCAAAAACTCGATTATCATTATGACTTCGAATCTCGGTTCGCATATCATTCAGGAAAATTTTGAGAATATCACCGAGGAAAATCAAGACGAAATTGTTGATAAAACCAAAATTGAGGTTTTCGATTTACTGAAGCAGACGCTTCGTCCGGAGTTCCTGAACAGGATTGATGAAACCGTATTGTTCCAACCTTTGAGAAGGAAAGAAATCGGAAAAATCGTTCAGTATCAGTTAAGAGGTTTCAATGATATGCTTGCAAAAAGGAATATCATTATGACTGCAACACAAGACGCTTTGGATTATCTTACCAATAAAGGTTACGACCCGGTTTTCGGAGCGAGACCTTTGAAAAGAGTCATTCAGCAGGAAGTTTTGAATAAATTATCGAGAGAGATCCTCGCAGGAACCGTGAATGACGGTGACAGAATCACTTTGGATTATTTCGAAGAAACAGGTTTGGTTTTCAGACCGGTGGAAAAATAAGTAGTTTTTTTTCATATATATTATTTTATGATAAGTGCTGTAGAAGAATCTGCGGCACTTATTTTTGTATTGAAGTACTATAAAATCAAGGAATTTTCATGTGATAAAAAAGTAATATATCCTATTTTTTTACTAATTTGCATTAGCATTTTTAAAACAAAATAATATGGAAAACAACACTGAAACAAACGTAAAGAAAGGACTTGGAGAGCCTAATGTTATCCCAACGGAAGTAATACAAAGTCAGGTAGATAATTACCGTAATAATCAGCTTATGGCGATTAATGAATGTATGGGAATAGACGATGCTAATGCGATTTGGTTTGATATGGTAACACTGAAAAAGTTTATTGCGGATATTGAGAAAGAGGCGTATGATATTGACCCGGAAGTAAAAACCGAAGATTTGGGAATACGTTTTTATTATGCAGCTTACCCTGAAGAGCCACAAGAGCCTATACCTGCCGACTATGCGAGAAGACATACTCTTATCATGGTTCCTACAAAAAAGAAAGATGATCTTAATTATGATTTTAATCCTTACGAAGATAGTTGTCATGCGTTGGCTGTAACTCTGGAAGTTTCTGGTAGAGCGGTTGCCCAAAATCATGGAGCGCTTATACCTCCCGGAAATTCAATTGTAGAGTCATATTAATGAAGGACATACAATTGTTGCTGCAGAATGTTATGATTATTTCAGAAGGTTTGGCAGCATTGGTTGCTGTTCTTATGACTTTCATAAAAAGAAATAAAAATCTATACAGCTATTTTGCAGGATATCTGGTGTTTATTTTTTGCTGTGAAATGTTTGGGAAATTTGGTGTTAAATACAGTCCGTTTCCGATCAATTTGTTTTTTAATTATTTTGTAATACCATTAGAATTTATATTTTTCTTTTGGCTATACGCATATGTTTCTTTAAAGAAAGAAGTGTTATTTTGGATTTTTACAGCTGTTTTTTTATTAGCCTATATCCCCAATGAACTTTATTTTTTAAAAAATAAATATATTTTCTCTTTCAATTATACATTTGGAAGCGTATTGCTTATGTTTTTGGTGGTTTTGGAATATTATAAACAGGTTAACTCGGATCGTATTTTGGAATTTGCTAAGAATCCGATGTTTTATACCAATCTCGGGGTAACTTTGTTTTATATAGGAACGCTTCCGTATTGGACGTTTTATCTTCAAATCTTCGAGCACAAGCAAATTTGGAATATATATACATTATATTTCCAGACTTCGGCGATTATTATGTACTTTATGTTTGCAAGTTCTTTTATATGGGGGAAACAGAATTATTCTTAACGATTATTTTATTCAACATTTTCTTTGTATTCTTTATTGTTGCCGTAATGGTATATATAAAAAAATACAAGCAAAGAAAAGCAGAATATCTTACTGAAATTCAAATTAAAAATGAAATTCACCAAAAAGAGCTTCTTGCCACGCAGGTTGAAATACAAAAGGCAACCATGCAGCAGATTGGAAGAGAGCTCCATGATAACATTGGTCAGAAGCTTGTATTGGCAAGTCTTTATACACAGCAGCTTCTTTATGAAAACAAAGCACCGGAAGAAAGTGAGCGCATTGATCAGGTCTCACAGATTCTCAATCAGTCGCTTCAGGATTTGAGGAGTCTTTCTAAAACACTTACAGATGATAATATCACACAGAAAGAAATTCAAACTCTTATTCAGGAAGAAGTCAACAATGCCAATTCACTACAGAAATGTACCATTCATTTTGAAAGCAATATTGATCATTTACATTTAGACTTTGTTCACAAAAATGTTTTGTTAAGAATTACTCAGGAATTTATACAAAACAGTATCAAGCATGCTCAATGCAGCAATATTTTTATTAAATTATACATAACTGATGAAAATTTATGGCAACTCACAATTAGGGATGATGGGATAGGATTTGATACCCAGAATACCCTTTCCAACGGAATAGGTCTCACCAATATGAGAAACCGGGCATCTATTATCGGAGCCGAATTTACACTTAGAAGTAGAGAAAATGAAGGAACTTTTGTTGAAATAAAACAGATAAAACCATGAAGAAAACAATTATAATCGTTGATGACCATTTACTGATAGCTAAAGCTCTTGAGAATATCATTAATAATTTTTCAGGTTTTACCGTGAAAGACGTTGCAGAAAATGGAAAAGCACTTATTGAAAAAATTCAGAATTCAGAAGAAAAACCGGATATCATACTTTTGGACATCAGTATGCCGGTTATGGATGGATTTGAAACGGCTCAGTGGCTTCGTAAAAATCATCCAGATATTAAGGTGATGGCTCTAAGTATGCAGGGCGATGACCAAAGTGTAATCAGAATGATTAAATATGGAGCAAAAGGGTATATGCTCAAAAATACACATCCCAAAGATTTGGAACATGCATTGTCAAAGCTTTCATCTGAAGGTTCTTTTTATCCCGAATGGGCATCGAAAATTATTTTTTCAACTCTCAATGGCGAAAAAAATGGTAAAGAAGTGAAAATTTCCGACAGAGAAAAAGAGTTTCTTTCTTACACTGCAACCGAACTCAGCTATAAGGAAATTGCCGAAAAAATGTTCTGTAGCCCAAGAACCGTAGAAAGCTACCGTGACCAGCTCTGTGATAAACTGGGGCTTAAGACAAGAGTCGGTCTGGCTGTTTTTGCTTTAAAAAATGGTTTTGCTGAATCCTGAAAAACTATCTTGAATATAAGTTGATGTACCCTTATAATCTATTCTGCTCATCAGCTTTTTTTATGGTTTTGGTATTTTTTACAGATTGATTTCCGAAGTTGTATTTCAGGGAAAATGTAAAGCCCTGAGTATCCTGATAATCTAAAAAATAATTGTCCTGATTACCATATTTTGTGCTTATTTTTTGTTGGGTAGATTTAAAAATATCATTAAAAATAAATGCAGCTTCTAATTTTTTGTTGAAAAACTTTCTGTTCATCGCAAAGTAACCAGACCATGAGCTGGAAATTCTGAACGTTCCCTGGATTGCCGGAGAATAATAATCGTGACCAACTTCCATTTTCCAGTCTGAATTTTTATCTAAAGTAAAACTTGCGGATATACTCGAAACCCAATTCCAGACCTGATTTCTGTTGAGAGCTCCGTCAATTCCCCTGAAGTAATTTTCATTGTGTTCCAGATTTTCAGAAACAACTATGTTCCACCAAGGTTTTATTTCAAAGTTTTTATAAAGACTCATTCCGAAAGCTTCTCCTTTGTCAATATTGGTATAATAATAAATAAGGTTATTATTTTCATGTTGCTGAAAAGAAATTTCCATGGAAGGAAACAACTCTTTGCGGTAATAAAAATCGACATTCCAGTTTTTGAATGAATAAGTAAGATTTACATTATGAATAATGGTCGCTTTCAATTTTGGGTCACCCTGATAATAGGAGAATAAATTATAGTATGATTTTGCGGGATTCAACCAGGAATAAGACGGTCTGCTGATTCTTTTCCCATAAGAAAACCCAAATTCATGTTTATTCTCTGTTGTATATTGTGCATAAAATGTAGGAAACAAGCTCCAGTAGTTATTTTTATTCATCTCATAAGGTTCTGAAACGACACCTTCCAGATCGGTCATTTCAGCACGTAGCCCACCTTTGAAATTCCATTTTCCGATATGATAAGCCAATGAAGTGTAAACAGCAAAATTGTGTTCTTTATAATCAAACAAACTGCTTTTTTCAGGTCTGTACTGAAATCCTCCGTTTTCATTATCAGAAAAATCAAGCTTGCTGTCTGTTTTCACAAAACTGTATTTCGTCCCCGATTCCAATTCCAATTTGTCATTTTTCCACTGATAATCAAATTGTGTGGAGTAGAACTGAACATCATTTTTATTATCTGTCATGAAGTTGGTTTCTCTGGAATTCTGATTGGCAAAATTCAGATAGGTAAGAACATTCTGATATTTCGTTGAATTATTTCCCGTAAAATAATTGATCCAGGAAATACTGCTCTTTTTATTGAGTTTTCTGTCAACCTGAAAACTAACCGAATTATTTATCTTTCGTGAGTAATGGTCATTGATTGTAGTATAGTTGGATTCAGCAACATTTTGAGAATTGTAGATTAAAGTGGGGACATAGTAAGTTCCAAAAGATTTTGGATTAAAATATCCCGAATAATTGAAACTTGCCATTGTCAGACTGTCTATCTCATATTCTATATTGAAATGTAAGGTGTTCTGACTTTTTGCCTGATCTTTTCGGTTCATGGTATTGATCCAAGTTGTACCATCTTCAGGATAATTCACATATCCGGTTTCTTCCCGGTAGTAAGTTCCCGTTCCCCGAAAATAGCTTGCCATCACCGAAAGTTTATCTTTTTTATAATATTGAGAAAGCCCTGCAACACCTTTTGCATACTGAGTTTGAACGTATTTTGAAGACAAAATTCCACGATAGCCTTCGATTTTATTTTTTTTCATCACAATATTTAAAACGGCACCTCCTTCAGCGTCATATTTGGCTGGCGGATTGGTGATGACTTCTACAGATTTCACATAATCCCCCTGAGTGTTTTCAAGAAAATTTTTAAGCTCTTCTCCGGTCATCATTATCTTTTTATCATTAATGGTCACTAAAACTGAAGTTCCTCCTTTCACTGACAAAACATCATTATTAATGGTAACCTGTGGAGTTTTTTTGAGGATTTCCCATGCATTGAGTGATGAAATATTTGAATTTTCCACATTGAATTCCAACCGGTCGACTTTTCTTTTGACTAAAGGCTTTTTCTTGATCAATGTTACCCCTTCAATTTCTTTCATACTGTTCTTTAAAATGATATTCAAGATGTTGTCATTGTTTTCAGGGAAAATTAATTTTTCGAAAGAGAGGTACCTTTCGTCATTTATTTTTAGCCTGAATGATTTTTGTGCAAGATTTTCAAAAGAAAAATTTCCTTCCGCATCTGTAAATATGCTTTTCATTACAATATTTTCGGAGTTATAAAGTTCAATTTTTACAGAATCAAGCTTTTCTTTTTCTGTATTAAAAACGGTTCCCGATATTTTGTGAGACTGTGAAAAAATGATCACGGGAAAAAAAAGGAATAAAAGATATTTGTACATTTCAGTAATTTTTAAAGATTAATTCAATTGTGTTTGATGTTGTAGTGGTACAAAATTCTTTATTGCAGTCGAGAATTTCGGTTAATGAAAGGTTAATGCGAGGTTAATGACAAAAGCAAAGACACGAAATGTATATATTTGCTTCAATGATTTCTAAAAGTAAAAATCTTGCATTGCTTTTTGCCGGTTTATTCCTTCTTTTGTTGGGTATTCAAGTGTTTTTTATGTATAAAACATATCAGGTAAAAAAGCGGGAAATCTATAGCGATGTTCACAAAAGAATAACAGATTATACAGATAATCTAGAGGATTTGGGAGGAGCAAGCAATCTTGGTGATGATGCCGTAAAAAAAGAGCTGATAAGATTCAACAATAAAGAAATCAGCAAAAAACAATTTCTAAGTTATTTTGACGAAAACAGAAATTATTCAGAAAAACAACTAAGCGATTATATTGATAAAAATTTTGAAGAAGAAGGTTATAAAGTGGCAGTCAGAATTCTTTATTTATCAATTGTGTATATTCCGGACAGTACAAACCTGATTGATAAACCCATCGTTCTATACGAAACCAAAAATAAAGTTATTCAACCAGGAATTTCGAATACAGGAAAGTGGGAAACCTCATCAATTTCTACTTCAGATAAAGAAAAAAAACCTGAAAAAAATGACTCTTTTCTTGTTAAAAGCAGAACCGATTTTGAAATTCTGAATATCAATTATATCATTTTTAAGGAATTAACTTTAATTATTTTATGTTGTGTCGCTTTGCTTTTAAGTGTTTTACTTTTATATATTTCTACAATCAAAAATTTAATCAGACAACAAAAACAGGTTGAGATTCTGCATGCTGTTGTCGATAATATTTCTCACGAATTTAAAACTCCGATTGCAACTCTTAAAATCGCCTCAAAAACATTAAAAAAAGAATATAACAGAGATGTTTTTCCTTTAATAGATAGACAAATTTCGAGACTGGAAGATTTAATGATGCAACTTCACACCGAAGAACCTGATGAAGAGATTTCAATTATTTACCCACAAGATTGGGATTTTTTCATTCAGGATCTAGCATTTACTTATCCTAAATCTGAGTTTAGTTTAAATAATTCTATTGCAAAAGATCTTCCTTTCGATAAAAAACTGATGGAAACGATCATTAAGAATCTTTGTGAAAACAGTGTGAAATATGGAGCTTCAAAAATTAAAATTGATTTAAAAACGATCCAGAATAAGCTTGAAATAAATATTTCAGACAATGGAATCGGAATCGAACAAAAAGAGCTGAAAAATATTTTCGAAAAATTCTACAGAATACAGTCAAATAATATTCACAACAGTAAAGGTTTGGGTTTGGGTTTATTTTTTGTGAAGCAAATTATTCAAAGATATAACGGAAAAACAGAAGTTACAAGCATCATAAAAGCAGGTACAACTTTTAAAATTTCGATTCCTTATGAAGATTAAAATTTTATTGGCTGAAGACGATTCAGACTTCGGGATGATTTTAAAGCAATATCTTGAGCTGGAAGATTTTGAAGTGTCGTGGTTTCAGAATCCTGAAGATGTTGCCGCTGTTCTGCAGACCGGTTTTAATTTCCATATTGGAATTTTAGACATTATGATGCCGAATATTGACGGTTTTTCTTTGGCTAAAATGATTTTAAAAGAAAAGCCTGATTTTCCACTCCTGTTTTTAACCGCCAAAAACCAGAAGATTGACCGCTTAACCGGGTTGAAAATCGGTGCTGATGATTATATTTCAAAACCTTGCGATCCTGAAGAGCTGATTCTGAGAATTAACAATATTTTAAAAAGAACATTAAATTTTGAGGCAGTTACACAGTATAAAATAGGTGCTTATATTTTAGATACAGAAAAACTTCTGCTTTCTCATCCGAAAGAAAAAATAAGATTGACCATTCGTGAAAATGAACTTTTGCTTTATCTTATAAAATTCAATCACAAAACCATAAAACGGAACGACATTCTTGATAATCTATGGGAAACCAACGATTACTTTACAGGAAGAAGCCTTGATGTTTTTATAAGTCGTCTCCGCAAATATTTTCATCATGATCCCGAAATAAAAATCCAATCCCTGAGAGGAATCGGATTTGAAATTGATTTTCCGGAAAACTAATCTGGCTAAAACTGCAGATCAACCAAAACAGGAAAGTGATCTGAAGGATAAAGGAGATTTTCTCTACGGTCATTGATGTGCCTGTGAGATTTTATCTTGAAACCTTTCACAAAAATATAATCAATTCTGTTTTGTGGAATCTCATTAATATTGAAACCAGTAAAAGTTCCTACAGGACCGTAATGTGGCTTTTCAGAATTATAAAATGTATCGTAAAGATTCTTTGATAAAATCTGTATGGGTTCGGTTTCTTCGGTCAAATTAAAATCTCCGCTTAAAATCAAAGGCAGATTTTTAGGATTAAGTTCTTTTATTTTCTTTAAAATTAAATCGGCCGAATTTACTCTCGCAACATTGCCAACATGATCGAAATGAATATTCATTGCCAGAAACTCTCTGGATGACTGTTTATCTTTAAAGATCGCGTAAGTACATATTCTGTTGTATGCAGCATCCCAACCTTTAGAGGGTTTTTCAGGGGTTTCAGAAAGCCAGAATGTTCCCGATTTCATCACCTGAAGTTTAAGCTTGTCATAGAACAACGCAGAAAATTCGCCTTTTTCTTTTCCGTCATCTCTTCCAACGCCCACATAATCATAGTTTTTTAATCCGTTTTTTATATCTTTCATCTGCTCTGGAAGTGCTTCCTGTACGCCAAAATAATCGGGGTGATAATAGCTGAGAAGTTCAATTGCTTCTTTCTTACGATTCGTCCATGAGTTTTCTTTGTCAGAATCCAGATTAAGCCTGATGTTATAAGACATAACTTTCAGATCTTGTGAAAAACTGAACGAAAAAATAAATAAAAGTAGCGCTGTTAACTTAAAATTCATTGGGATTAATTTAATATTTAAACAAAAATAAAGTTTATGAGCGAGAGAGAAACCTTATTGGTGTAATTAAATCGTTAAATTTTCCTGATCTTCTTCAATACTTTCGCAAAATTTTTTAAAATCTTTCAGACTTAAATTTTTATCACTCTGTATTTTAAAGATTTTTAAAGTGGTATAATAGTCAAGAATTTTTATATTTTTCAGATTTAAAAATTTTCTGAATTTCTCCGGATCTGCATCACTTTTTAAAACAGCGAGATATATTTTCATGATTATACAATTTGAATTAATCCACTTCCTATATCTCTATATTTCAGGCCTTCAATAGGTTTCGCATGGGTTTCTATCAGTTTCCAAATTTCTTTCGCTGCTTTTTCCGGATATTGTTCAATAAATAATGCAGCAAGTCCGGAAACATGAGGTGTTGCCATGCTGGTTCCGCTTAACGGAGCATAATAATTTTTATTTTTTAAATTTTTGGGGTAACTGCTGAAAATATCCACTCCCGGAGCACAAACATCAATGTTTCCCCCTTCCAAAGGATTGATTCCTCCATTGGAAAATCTTGCAATATTCATCTGACCGTCGATGGCAGCAACCGCCATGATAGAAGGCGAATTTGCTGGTGCAGAAACCGGTTTTGGCAGGGAAGGTCTGCTGCTGTCATTTCCAGCCGCAGCAATAATGAGACAGTTGTTTTCTAAAGCCCTTTTTCCCACGGTTTCAAAAAGAACAGATGGTTTTTCGTTAATTCCTACCGGAGCAGCAAGAGAAAGAGATAATATTCTGAATTTTTTGGTAATTGCCCAGTCAATGGCATCAATCACACTGCTTGTTGTACCTTTTCCCTGGTTTGAAAGTACTTTGGCAATTTTCAGATTACAGTCTTTGGCAATTCCGTAGCGTTTTCCGGTGTCAGATCGTAGGTTTCCTGCTGCAATTCCTGCGCAATGAGTACCGTGACCGTTTGGATCGGCACTCCAGTCTTCGCCTTCGATGAAAGATTTTCCTTCAATGCTTCTTGTTGAAAAATCGGGATGAGCTATTTCTAAACCAGTATCTAAAATGCAGATGTCAACTCCTTTTCCTGTGAAGGATGTTCTGTTGATTCCTATTGCCTTCAGTCCCCATTCAAGTTCAATTAAGTTTTTTGGAGGAATTGGTTTATTGTTAATAAAATTTTCAAGCTCAATGATTTTATCCGAAAGATCAGCTGTTTTTTTTTTGAGTTCAGCAATAATTTTCATTTCATCTGCCGGAAAAAAATCTCTTTCTTTTTCGAAATATATGATCGGGTTAGAATCGTTTTTGACCGCTTTTTTCAGTTGCTCTTCATCCATATTTTCTACCACCATCACCCCAAGGTTTTTGTATAAAACTCCGTTGTCCTGATCTATTACTTCATAAGAACGGTTGTCTTTCGACAGAAATTCTGATGAGGTAATGCTCACTTCCAGTTCTTTTTCCACTTTTTTGATGGAGCTTTTCGCCTGATCTTTTAGAAGGACGATGTATCTTTCATTTTCCATGGCTGATTTATTTTTATGTGATCTTGGTTAATATTTTTTCAATAATAAGATAAATGTCTTCTGGTAAAAGATTCATTCTGAGTTTTTTATTGATTCCTGCAATGGATGTGTTCTGTGAAAGCAACTGTTCCCAGAATTGTCCTATTTTCGTGACAGAATTCAGCTCTTTAGTTTTAGCATCATCCAGAATATTGTTCTGATAAAGAGAAATCATCAATCCTGAAAGTAATTCTTCCGATTCATCCAGCTTTTTCTGTTCTTTAGCGAGCAGTTCAATAAGAAATCCATGAATAATTTCAATTCCGTTAAAAGAAAAACCGTACAATAGATTCCGCTTTCCGGAGTTGATGCTTTCTAGTTTTACCGGATTAAAGCCACGCTTTACGGTTTCAAGCATGCCCATTATTTTCAAAACTTCAGATTTGTAAGTCGTATTTCCTTTGGTTTTAAAATAATCAAGCAATTCATGAAGAAAAGCATCAAACTGGCTGTCAAAATCAAAAGATTTAGCCAGATAAACTTCCTGAACTTTATTGAGCTGATCCAGATGAAACTCCAAAGTCTGCGTAGTGTGGTGTACCAATTCCTGCATTACTCGAAGGTTATCTGTTCTACTTCTTTACCGTCTTTATCTTTATAAGAAACAATGCGGATTCCTTCCGCTTCCATCGAAACCTGCAGGTTGATAAATAATTTGTCTTTATCTTCCGCAGAATTGGTGTTGGGATCAATGTAGATGTTGTTCAGTTTAGAATTTACGAGCTTATATTTATTCAGTAACACATTTGAGAAAATTTCTTTCAGCTCGTCTGTTTCAGCATCTGTTGTGCCATCCTGTGGTCGGAATATCCCTGTATTCAGCGTTTTTATTTTAGATCTTAAATCTAATTTTACCATCTCTGTGCCAGGAAGTTTGCCATATTTCTGATCATTTGATTCCAGTTTTTTAAACAGGGACTTAAACTCTTCGCTCTGGATCTGTTTTTTTGAAATCTCTGTAATATTCAGCTTTTTCTCTATGTTCACAAGGCGTATTCTCTCATTTACTTCACCAATCAGCTGATCTTCATTCATTTTAAAGTTATACTTTTCATCAGCATCAATATCAGTGATTTTTAGAGGAATTTCCATTTTCACACTGGGTAAAGCATATCTTGGTGCGGTAAAATATTTCAGATATTCATGTTGGGCATATTCTTTTGCAATAGTAATAGCATTCTCGTCTGCTCTTTTACGAGCCTGAATTATCTCATTGTTGAGATAATCCAGGTAATCTGATAATTTTATCATAGTCATAAAATTTAGAATTTACTGAGCGAGCAAGCCTAAAACTTTTTCTAATCCTGCAGGCATTTCATCATTGGTTGCACGTACTTTTACTCCCAAAGAATACTCTTTTTCTACTTTAATTCCTGTGCTTGAAGAACGCTTGTAAGAAACATTCACACTGAATTTTACAGGACCCCACCCTCCGGAAGCACCTGCATTGATGCCAAAGTCACTGCTTACATTTTTGGTGTATGTAGAGTTGAGTTTAACATTAAAATCTACCTCGCAAGATTCTATTCTGAAACACGGAACATTCAATAACGCAATAAACGGAACCGAAAGTTCTACATCCTGCTGAATTGTTTTCGGGTTTGAATTACTTTCAGGTTTTGTGTCATCAAAATCAGGATTAGGCACATTTTTTTTGTATTTAAAATCTGCCATTCTCAGTTTTTTAGGACTTGCAGGATCTGCAGGGTTGGTAGATTCAAAACCAACTTCATTGATAAAACTCACTGTTGAGATCGAAGCATTGGATTGTGCTTTTACACAAGCATCTAGCGGACCTCCGATAACGGTCGCAAAATCAATACTTCCAAGTTCAGCTGCAAAATCTGCATTAGAAGCATCGGAAGTTCTGAAAATTTCGTCATCTGCTTCCATTCTCATAGAAATCATTTTTAAGACTTCGGATGATGTGCCGGCTAGAGATTTTTCCCATTTTTCATCGTAAGCTGACCTGAACTGATCTATGATTGCGAGAATTTCTTTTGTTGAAAGATCTTTCAGCTCGGAGATTTCTACTCCTGAAATTTTATCATAGACATTGGGAGAAAGTATTTTCTGTACTCCTGATAAAAGATCAATCAATTCGGCTTTTGTTTTTTTGGTGTGGCTGGTTTCCAACACCGATTTCAATGTTTCCATTTTAATTTTGTTTTTGGTTAATACTAATTTGTAATACAAATGTATCTCACTAAAACAGAAAACATTGCAGGTAAATCACCGAAATTGAAAGGGTGTTTTTCCCTAACGGAAAACGTTTAGGGAATGTGTAATGATAATTTATAAAAAACTCTTTTAAAAAAATTAAAAGAGTTTTTATAGTTTCTTAAATTTTTTAAGAATTATAATTAATTCGATTTTTTTGCCTTAATCATTGCTTCCAGTGCGTCCCACATTTCCTGCGGAATATCTTCCAGCATATTAAATTCTCCTGCACCCTGAAGCCATTCTCCACCATCAATGGTTACCACTTCTCCATTCATGTATGATGAATAATCAGAGACCAGATATGCTGCAAGATTTGCCAGTTCCTGATGTTCTCCGACTCTTCGCAAAGGGACTTTTTTTCTCATATCAAATTTTTCCTGCAAGTCTCCGGGAAGCAATCGGTCCCAAGCTCCTTTTGTAGGAAAAGGTCCAGGTGCAATTGCATTAAACCGTATACCGTACTTTGCCCATTCTACGGCTAAAGATCTTGTCATTGCTAAAACTCCTGCTTTTGCACAGGCGGAAGGAACTACATAGGCAGAACCTGTCCAGGCATAAGTGGTCACAATATTAAGAACTGTTCCCGGAACTTTGTTGTCGATCCAATATTTTCCAACGGAAAGTGTGCAGTTTTTTGTTCCTTTCAGGACGATATCCAAAATAGAATCAAAAGCAGAATGTGTTAATCTTTCGGTTGGTGAAATGAAGTTTCCGGCAGCGTTGTTGAGAAGAATGTCAATTTTTCCAAATTCTTTTAGTGCGGCTTCTTTCATGGCTTCCACTTCGTCCCAATTTCTGACATCGCAAGCAACACAAAGTACTTTTCCTCCCGTCTGTTCTTCCAATTCTTTGGCAGTAACCTGTAATTTTTCTAAATTTCTGGATGTGATGACTACTTTTGCACCCAGTTCAAGAAAATATTTGGTCATTGCTTTTCCAAGCCCGCTTCCGCCTCCTGTAACAATGGCAACTTTATCTTCTAATGCGCCTTCACGCAGCATAGGTTGTGTATACAAATTCATATTTTGGGTATTTTAATGATGATTAGATATTGTGAGTTTTGTAAATTTAGTATAAATATTTCTTTTAGCGGTTTGAAAAAACTATGCTCAAGATATAATCTGGAAGCAATAAAAAAAGCCTGATAAATAATTATCAGACTTTTCTACAACAATAAAATTAAATTAATGTTTATTTATTAGCAATGACAGTTCCTTTAAAAGAAAGCGTTTTAGGGGTTTTGCTGTCACTTGTTGTTACATGTACCGTTTTGGTAAAAGCTCCCGGACTTGCAGCATTGTAACTTGCTTCTACAAAGCCTTTTTCACCCGGCTTAATTTCAGTTTTGGTATAATCTGCAGTAGTGCATCCACAAGATGGAGCCACGTTCTCAATCATAATTGATTTTGCAGAAGTATTGGTAAATTCAAATCTGATCAGTTTCGGTTTTCCTTGCGGGATATTTCCAACGTCAATAGATTCTGTCTTCCATTTAACAGCATCATCTATAACCTTAATAACAGAAGAGCTCTCAACAGGGAATACATTAGCATAAACAGGTGAAAATGCCAAAGCTGCCAAAAGCGCAGAAATTGTAAATTTTTTCATAGTTTTTCGATTTTAAAATTAATAATTATTCTAAATATTTATTTTGATATAACAAATGTATGGTTCATTAAAGATAAATTTTGTTAATTGCTATCTAATGTTTGTTAATGAGTTGTTAACGGTATGCTTCATATTATTTTTTTGGATAATATTGTTTCAGGAATGGAAATAAAGAGACTTAATATCATCATCAGTTTAGGTTTTGTGGCAATTATCGGAATTTTGATTGCGCAATTGTTGTGGACGAGGCAAGCCTACCATCTTGAAGATAAAAAGTTTAATCAGAAAGTTAATATTGCATTACTGGAAGTTGTAAAAAAGCTTTATGGTTCTAAAGCTTCCTTCACGGAAAATCCGGTACAGAATATGGCAAATGATTATTATGTAGTCGATATTAATAATGAATTTGATCCTACAGTTCTGGAACATTATTTAAAAACAGAATTTACCAGATTTCAGATCAATACAGATTATGTTTATGCGGTTTATAACTGCCATAGTGATCGAATGGTCTACGGAAGGTACGTTTCTACACAGGATGAAGATAATAAGGATAAAATGATTACATTTCCGAAGCACGAAAATCTGGTGTATTATTTTTCGATTCGGTTTCCCGACAAAACAACCTATCTTGTCAGTTCACTGAAATTCTGGTATGTATTGACGATTGCTCTCATTGTGATTCTTTTTGTTTATGTGTATTCCATTTATACCATTATCCAGCAGAAAAAATTCTCCGAACTTCAGAGGGATTTTATCAACAACATGACGCATGAGTTTAAAACGCCTTTATCGTCTATTCTTTTAGCAGCTGAAGCTTTGGATAAGCAGGAAGTCATTCAGAATAGCCAAAAATTAAAAACATATACTGCAATCATTACCAATCAGGGAAATAAGCTGAATCATCATATCGAAAAAATTCTGAATATTGCTAAAAATGATGCTTCGGGGTTACAATTGAATTTACAGAAAATCAATCTTTCGTTTTTTTTAAATGAGATTAAAGAACAGATAATTCAAAAAAATGAGAATGTATGCATTGATTTAGAAATCGAAGACACCACCACCATAGTAGCAGATGAATTTCATTTCAGCAATGTGGTACATAATATCATAGATAATTCGATCAAATATTGCGATAGAAATCCTCATATTGAAGTTTCTGAATACAAAGATTCAAAAGGATTATATTTAAAATTCAAAGACAACGGAATCGGAATTTCCGACAAAAATATTTCTTCTGTTTTTAATCAGTTTTACAGAGTAGATACCAAAAAATCTGATGAAGTAAGCGGCTTTGGACTTGGATTATTTTATGTTAAAAAAATTGCACAGCAGCATCGCTGGAAAATTTCAGTTGAGAATAATATAGATAAAGGGATTACATTAACACTTTTTATTCCATATCAAAATTAAAAAGATGACAAAATCTAAAATTTTATATGCTGAAGATGATCAGACAATTGCTTTTCTCATTCAGGACAGTCTGGAAAACCATTATGATATTCATTATTGTCCGGATGGTAGATCTGCAATGGAAGCGTTTGATAATAACGATTTTGATATATGCCTTCTTGATATTATGATGCCCGGAATGGATGGCTTCGAACTCGCACAGCACATCAGAAGTAAAGACTCTGAAATTCCCATCATTTTTATTTCTGCAAAAGCCTTAAAAGAAGACCGTATTAAAGGCTTAAAGATCGGAGCGGATGATTATCTGGTAAAACCTTTTAGTATTGAAGAACTGATTCTTAAAATTGAAATTTTCCTTAAAAGATCAAAAAAAAGAGAACCGGTTTTTACAAATTATAGAGTAGGAGATTTTTCGTTTGATCCTCAAAATTATACTTTAAAAGATAAATCCGGCAAAATAGTTTCGCTTACTCAAAGAGAATCAGAATTATTACTTTTCTTCATTAAAAATAAAAATATAGTTCTGAAAAGACAGGAAATCCTGAAAGCAATATGGGGTGATGATGATTATTTTATGGGACGAAGTTTAGATGTTTTTATTTCAAGGCTGCGAAAAATTTTTTCAGGTGACGATAGGATAAGTATAGAAAATATTCATGGGATCGGCTTTCGTTTTTCAGAGAAATAAAATCTTGTTATAATGCTTTGTTTATATGTATTTGGCTATTGAGAGACTTCAGAATTACTGAAAAAGTTTTTAAATCATAAGAATTTAATTGGCTCTGTCGTATTCCGGTTTTAAATTGTGAGATTACAGGTTTTGGCTACAATAATCTTTGATTTGGTCACAATATTCTTTCCATCATTTTCCAACTTTGCATTGTAATAATTAACCCATTAAAAACAATCAAAATGAATACAAAAAAAGTATGGTTCGTGACAGGAGCTTCAAAAGGTTTAGGTTTAACTTTAGTTAGAAAATTAGTAACAGAAGGTTATTTTGTGGCAGCAACATCAAGAAATATTGCAGAACTTCAGAGAGTTATCAGCGAAGAAAACTCAACATTTCTACCGTTAGAAGTTGATTTAGTTAATGAAAATTCTGGTTCAGAAGCCATTTCAAAAACGGTAGAAAAATTCGGAAGGATTGATGTTGTTGTAAACAATGCCGGCTATGGACAGCTGGGAACTTTAGAAGAACTGACCGATGCAGAAAGCCGCCAGAATTTTGACACCAATGTTTTCGGTTCTCTCAATATCATCAGAAAAACAATGCCGTATTTAAGAGAGCAAAAAAGTGGTTTCATCATTAACATTGCTTCAATTGGCGGATTGACGGGAGAATTTGCAGGTTGGGGAATCTACTGTGCCACTAAGTTTGCAGTGGTTGGGTTTACCGAAGCTCTGGCTGCGGAAGTGAAAGAATTCGGGGTGAATGCAACGGTGGTTTATCCGGGATATTTCAGAACTGATTTCCTGACAGGCGGTTCGCTCAGAACGCCGAAAACTGAAATTGAAGAATACACTGTAGCGAGACAACTTCAAGTGGCACACGAAAAAGATATCAACGGAAATCAACCCGGAAGTCCGGAAAAAGCATCGGTTGCGCTGATAAAATTGGCAGAAATGCAGAATCCTCCGGTTCATCTGGTTTTGGGATCTGATGCTTTTCAGATAGCCGGAAATAAATTAAATGCACTTCAAAATGAAATTTCTGATTTCGAAACCTTGAGTACATCTACAGATTATTAACTTTGTAAGGCAGCAGTTTACGGACTGTTGCTTTTAATCTTTTAGGTTATGACCAATAGAAAATTATATACTATAGATACCGTTTCGGAATTTCACAGAATTTGTGGCTTGTCTCAACCTCAGCATCCGCTGATTAGCTTGGTGGATTATAGCTTGGTGGAATATCAAATTGATGAGCCTGAAATCAGCTGGATTCAGGAATTGTATTTTATGGGTTTCAAGCGGAATCTGCAAGGCAAATTACACTATGGTCAAAGTCAATATGATTTTGACGGTGGTTTGATGTGCTTTATCGCACCAAGACAACTGGTCAGAATGATTATTGACAAATACGACACACAACCGTCCGGATTTCTTTTGGCTTTTCATCCGGATTTCATTTGGAATACGCCATTGGCAAAGACGATTCATAATTACAAATTCTTCGGTTATGATGTGAATGAAGCTTTGTTTCTCTCAGAAAAAGAAGAAGAAACTTTAATTGGTCTTTTCAAAAGCATTGAAAGAGAATACCAATCTGGAATTGATGAATTCACGCAAAATATCATCATTTCTCAAATTGAGGTTATTATGAATTACTGCGAACGGTTTTATCAAAGACAATTCATCACCAGAAAAAAGACCAATCATCAGGTTTTAGACAAATTGGAAAATATTCTTGAAGATTATTTCAATGACAAAGTCATCAATAGAGGTTTGCCAACAGCCAATTATATTGCTGAATCACTGAATATTTCAACCAATTATTTAGGAAGCTTGTTAAAATCTCTGACTGGACAAACCACGCAACAACACATTCATGAAAAGTTAATTCAAAAAGCTAAAGAAAAGCTTTCTACAACAGAACTTTCGGTAAGTGAGATTGCTTATGAATTAGGATTTGAACACTCGCAGTCTTTTAGTAAATTGTTTAAAGCTAAAACTGATATTTCGCCTTTGGAGTTTCGGAAGTCGTTTAATTGATATCAGTAATTCTCATACAATATCCTTCATTTTGCATACATGTAATTTTTAATTTCTGCTGAATTTTGTATCAATAAAATTTAACAATATGAAATTGAATCAAGTAAAATTAGGAAGCCAAGGTTTAATCGTTCCAAATATCGGTTTAGGATGCATGGGAATGACCGGTTTTGGAGACGCTGACACTTATGGAAAAGCTGACGACAAAGAAGCTATTGCAACCATTCATCGTTCTTTGGAATTGGGTGGTAATTTTCTAGACACCGCAGATTTATATGGTCCTTTTAAAAACGAACAATTAATTGCAAAAGCTATCGAAGGGAATCGTGACCAATATATTATCGCCACGAAATTCGGTTGGGAAATTGATGATAATGAACAAATCACCTGGAAAATCAACGGACAGAAAGATTATGTGAAAAAATCAATTGAGCGTTCTTTGAAAAACTTAAAAACAGATTACATCGATTTGTATTATATGCACCGTCTCGATAAAAATGTTCCGGTTGAAGAAACAGTTGGCGCTATGAGCGAATTGGTAAAGGAAGGAAAAATTGGTTATATCGGTTTGTCTGAAGTGTCTTCTGAAACCGTGAAAAGAGCGCACGCAGTTCATCCGATTTCTGCCGTTCAAAGCGAATATTCTTTGTTCGAAAGAACGGCTGAAGAAAAAGGTGTGATTAAAGCTCTGAATGATTTAGAAATTGGTTTCGTAGCATATTCTCCGCTTGGAAGAGGATTTTTATCTGGTCAAATCCGTTCAATTGATGATTTGCCGGAAAATGACTTCAGAAGAGGTATTCCACGTTTTCAAGAAGAACATTTCCAAAAAAATATTGAATTGGTGGAAGCGATTGAAAATATGGCAAAAGAAAAAGAAATCACGTCTTCTCAATTGGCTTTGGCGTGGATCATCAGCAAAGGTATCATTCCAATTCCGGGAACGAAACGCAGAAAATATCTTGAGCAGAATATTGAAGCGAGTAACATTTTTTTGAGCGAATCTGATTTACAAAAACTGGAAAGTATTGTACCTTTGGGAACGGATACGGGTGCAACTTATGATGAGTTTGGAATGGGACTTTTGGATTATTAGTTTTATATAAAATTGAATTATCTATAGTTTGCCATTCTGAATGAAATGTAGTGGAGAATCTCAATTCATATTTCAGAGATTCTTCCTTCGTCAGAATGACAGACTGCTTATAAAAGCAATACGATTGCGCCCGGCTTGAACGGAGCTCTTTTTGTGGAACGAAGTGTAACAAAAAAGCGGGAGTGGAAGACGGAAGACGGCGCCCTAAAAAATAAAAAAATGATGAACACGATAAAATCTATTTCGGCTTTTCACAAATTGTTGTCGCTTCCGGAACCGAAACATCCAATGGTAAGCGTCATTAGCCTTTCAGAAAGTGTTTTCAAAGAAGATGATGTGTGGAAAGGTTTTACGAGCAGACATTATTGCGTTGCTCTGAAACGGAATGCTACCGGAAAAATAAAATACGGACAACAGCATTACGATTACGACAAAGGTGTACTGAGTTTTACGGCACCAAATCAGGTTCAGTATCTCGATTTGAAGACAATGGAGTGTGAAAATACAGGCTATCTTTTGGTTTTTCATGAGGATTTTTTGCTGAAACATTCTTTGGCGAATAAGATTTCGTCTTACGGATTTTTCTCTTACGCTGTAAATGAAGCATTGCATCTATCTGAAGATGAAGAAAATGATTTGCTGGAAATTTTAAATAAGATAGATAAAGAATGTCAGCATATCGACCAGCATACGCAGGAAATTATTTTGTCACAGATTGAATTGTTGCTGAATTATTCTAAGCGGTTTTATGAAAGGCAATTTATAACGAGAAAAAGTGGAAATCATCAGCTTTTGGCTAAATTTGAAAAGTTTCTAAATGAATATTTTGAAAAAAAATCTTCTGAAAAAGGTTTGCTAACCGTTCATCAAGTTGCAGAAGCAATGAACCTTTCCCCGAATTATCTAAGTGACCTCTTGCGGATTCACACCGGACAAAACACACAACAGCATATTCACGAAAAGCTCATCAGCAAAGCGAAGGAGAAACTTTCTACAACTGAATTATCGGTAAGTGAGATTGCTTATGAACTGGGATTTGAGCATTCGCAGTCGTTCAGTACACTTTTTAAAAAGAAAACAAAGATGTCGCCGCTAGAATTTAGACAGTCTTTTAATTGATGTTTTTTTCTCTCGCAAATTGAAAAGATTTATAAGATGAATGAGCTTTAAAATGCATATTCAGTAAAAAAAGAGGCTGTCTCAAAAGTGAGATAGCCTCTTTTAACTTATTCCTGAACTTCAAAAAGTAATCGCTCCCCGAATTTCTGCTCATTAATTTTTCCATTATCATAAACCAGATTTCCATTGACGAAAGTGTGTGTCACTTTCGAATTGAAATTCATTCCTTCCAACGGACTCCAACCACATTTATACAAGATGTTGCCTTTCTCAACCGTCCATTTTTGATTTAAATCAACCAAAACCAAATCCGCTTTATAACCTTCTCTGATGAAACCTCTTTTCTCAATTCTGAACAAAATTGCAGGATTGTGAGCCATTTTCTCAACGATTTTTTCTAAAGTGATTTTCCCGTTGACGTAATTCTCAAGCATCACAACGAGCGAATGCTGAACGAGAGGCGCTCCGGAAGGACATTTCGTGTATACATTCTGCTTCTCTTCCCAGGTGTGAGGAGCGTGATCGGTCGCAATCACATCAATTCTGCCATCAAGCAATGCTTCCCAAAGTCCGTCTTTGTCTTTTTGTGTTTTTACGGCTGGATTCCATTTGATTAATCCGCCTTTGGTTTCATAGTCTTCATTGGTAAAAGTCAAATGATGGACACAAACTTCGGCTGTAATTTTTTTATCTTTTAATGGAATATCATTTCTTAAAAGCTCAGTTTCAATTGCTGTCGACAAGTGGAAAACGTGAAGTCTTGCTCCAGTTTTCTTTGCTAATTCAATCGCTTTTGAGGAAGATTTATAACAAGCTTCCTCACTTCTTATCAAATGATGAAATTTCACAGGAATGTCGTCGCCATATTCCGCTTTGTACTTTTCTGTATTTTCTCTAATTGTAGCTTCATCTTCGCAATGAACCGCAATCAACATTTTTGTGTTGCTGAAAATATTTTCTAAAGTCTCAGGATTGTCAACGAGCATATTTCCTGTAGATGAACCTAAAAATAGTTTAATTCCCGGAACATTTCTTGGGTTTGTTTTTAAAACTTCTTCAAGATTGTCATTCGTTCCGCCCATCATAAAACCGTAATTGGCAAATGATTTCTGAGAAGCGATTTCATATTTATCAGCCAATAATTCCTGAGTTACTGCGTTCGGAACGGTATTCGGTTGTTCGATAAAACTTGTGGTTCCACCTGCAACTGCAGAGCGAGACTCAGATTCAATATCGCCTTTATGGGTTAAACCCGGTTCACGGAAATGAACTTGGTCATCAATAATTCCGGGCAAAAGATATTTTCCGGAAGCTTCAATGATTTGATCAACATTTTCTTCAGGAATATTTTCTGAAATCTTTGAAATCAAATCATTTTCAATCAGAATATCACTTTGGATAATCTTCCCTTCGTTGACGATTTGGGCATTTTTTATTAGGATTTTCATTTTTACTTTTTTAGATATAGAGATTTGTATTGCACAAATTTAATATTTTCATAAATGATTTTTAAACATAAGTCAGAAAATTGTGAATTCTAATATTTACATTTGCATTCTAAAAAAACAAGTTTTGTATAAGAAATTGTTCGGACAAACCGCTGTGTATGGATTAAGCTCGGTTTTAGTAAGAATTTTTCCGTTTTTGATTGCTCCGATTGTTACCGATGCGTATGGTCCGGCTGCATCTTCTCCCTTTGTCGATTGGTATTCTATCGCAGGTGTGATTACAGTATTTCTTACCCACGGAATGGAAACTTCATTTTTTCGTTTTGCTCAGGAAGGAGATATTGACAAGAAGACTTTGGTGTCGACCTGTGCCTTGAGTATTTTGACAGCAGGTTTCATATATCTGATTTTAGGATATGTTTTCAGACAGGATTTGGCAAATGCTTTTGAGACGCCGGATCAGGTTAATTATCTGGTGATTTTCCTTTTTATTCTTTCCTTCGATGCATTTTCAACAATTCCTTCTGCTGTTTTGAGACTGGAAGGAAAACCTGTTTTATATATGTTATCAAAAGTAATGGGTTCTTTGGTTTATTACTTTTTGGTTGTTTTTTTTATTAAATGGCTTCCAAACTATCCGAACGGAATTTTAGGAATAAAATATGATCCTGAAATAGGGGTGGGATATGTTTTTATTGCCAATTTGGTGCAGAGTATCATTACTTTAGCAATTGTAGGAAAAGAATTTGTGAATTTCAGTTTTAAAAAGTTTGATTTTAGTCTTTGGAAAAGAATAATGAATTATTCTTGGCCGGTAATGATTGCAGGTTTAGCAGGAATCATTAACCAAACTTTAGATCGACAGTTTTTAAAATACTTGCTTCCAAAAGAAGAAGGAAAACATCAGATCGGAGTGTACGGAGCGGTATATAAAATTGCAACCTTCATTACTGTTTTCAGGCAGGCTTATCAGTTGGGTATTGAACCCTATTTCTTCTCAAGTTTTAAAGATAAAAACAATCATAAGACTTATGCCGTTTTAATGGATGTTTTTGTTGTGTGTAACTGTTTGATTTATATTGGATTGATGGTGAATCTTCAATGGATTTCGGAAAGATACCTGAAAAATCCTTTATATTATGAGGGTATTGAAATTATTCCTTACGTGATGCTGGGTGCTTTATTTTTAGGGATTTATCTGAATCTTTCCATTTGGTATAAGCTTTCTGATCAAACCAGAGTTGGGCTGTATATTTCTTTGATCGGAGCTGCTATTACGATCTTAATCAACTTTACATTCATTCCAAAATACGGATATTGGGCAAGTGCTTTTGCTGCGCTGATTACTTATACAAGTATGATGATTATTTCTTATTTTTGGGGAAGAGCGCAATATCCTATTTATTATAACATAAAAAAAATACTTACTTATTTATCATTATCCGTTCTTATTTCAATGGTTTCCTTCTACTATTTCAGGGAAAACTATTTCGTCGGAAACGGATTGTTTCTTTTGTTTATAGCATTTTTAGCTTACAATGAAAGATTAATGATTAATAAAATACTCAGAAAAAATTAAACTATTAAATTAATTATAAAAATAAACATATGAAAATAATTGTTCCTATGGCGGGGAAAGGTTCCCGATTAAGACCACATACTTTAACTGTTCCTAAACCGCTAATTCCGATTGCAGGAAAACCTATTGTACAAAGATTGGTAGAAGATATTGCTAAAGTTGCCGGAGAAAAAATTGATGAAGTTGCTTTTATAATCGGAGATTTTGGTGTGGAAGTTGAAAATTCTCTGATTAAAATTGCCGAAAGCTTAGGAGCAAAAGGTACTATTTATGTACAAAATGAAGCACTTGGAACAGCGCATGCTATAAAATGTGCAGAACAATCTATGCAGGGGAATGTAGTGATTGCATTTGCAGATACACTTTTCAGAGCAGATTTTACTTTGGATACCAATGCTGATGGGGTAATCTGGGTAAAAAAAGTAGATGATCCTTCTGCTTTTGGAGTTGTAAAATTAGACGATTATGGTTTTATTACAGATTTTATCGAAAAACCGCAGACTTTTGTTTCAGATCTTGCCATTATTGGAATTTATTATTTCAATTCTGCTGAAAAATTGATGGCAGAAATCAATTATATCATGGATAATGATATCAAGGTGAGCGGAGAATATCAGTTGACAACAGCTCTAGAAAATCTTCGCCAAAAAGATGCTAAATTTTCATTAGGAAAAGTAGATGATTGGATGGACTGTGGGAATAAAAATGCTACAGTAGAAACCAATGGTAAAATTCTGGAATACGAAAAAAATCTCTTTACAGAATATCCTGAGTCTGCAAATATTCAAAACTCATTGATTATTCAGCCTTGCTATATCGGTGAAGGAGTTGAAATTTCGAATTCGAAAATAGGACCTTATGTTTCTTTAGGAAAAGGGACAAAAGTTATCAATTCCAATATAGATAATTCTTTGATTCAGGAGAAAACAGTAATTGATCACGGAAATCTTTCCAACTCAATGATCGGAAGTTCAGCTCATTATTTTGGGGTTGCAAGAGAAATTTCCTTGGGAGACTTTTCAGTTTTGGATTTTTTATCTAAATAAAATTAAAATAAATAGATGCCTGAAGCCACACAATGCAATTTTGTGTGGTTTGGCGTTAATATTGCACAAAAAATTCATTAGCCCGAGTTTTCAATCTGGGGTTAAAGAGATTATAGTGAAATCGTTATTGAAATAATTTACAATAATTAAAGTAGTCAATTATTCTAAAATTAAAAACATGAAAGACGATACACATAATCATTAATACATATTTACTATGAAAAATTGGACTATTTTACTGCTGCTGATACTGACAGTACTTTCGTGCAGGTCTAAAAAAGCTTTGACTCAAAACTCCTCTGAAAATGATAGTACTCAAATATCAATTGATCAAAGTAATCTGCCTGCAGACGCAAAAAATATTCAGGACAGGCTTACTTTTTACGAGAAAATTTTCATTCATCCAAAATTTGAATCAGTAAAGATCAACAGCAAAATTACCGCAGATCAACTGAGAGTAAGCCCGCTTGATGCAACAATTTACATAGAAAATGATAAGAAAATATGGTCAAATATTAGTTTTCTTGTATTTCCGGCCGCAAGAGCCTTGATAACGCCGGAAGGAATCAAGGCAATTGACAGGTACAACAAAAATTATATTGATTCGGATTTTGATTATCTCAACAATCTTCTGAATGTTAATTTTATTGATTATAAAACATTAGAGAAAATACTGATGGGTCGTACGTTTATGCATATTACCAACAGTAATTCCAATATTGTGAAAAATTCTCTCGGTTACCAACTCACAACGATTGCCAATCAGAAAATAATAACCGATGATGTGGAAAGAGAATATAAAATGGAAATGCAGTATACGGATGATTTTAATTTATATTGGGTAAAATTGAATGATGTGAAATCCAATGATGCAATAGAAATCGTATATGAAAACTGGGAGACCTTTCCGAACGAAGTAAAGCTTCCGAGAAATGTTAAAATAATTATAAAAGGATCAAAATCAAGTCAGATTATACTGGAAAATACGAAATTTGAATTTTCCAGAATGGAGACACCTTATTCCGTTCCGGGCAGCTATAAGAAAATTGATATTAAATGATTAAAAAAATCAGCATTTTAATAGGCATTTTGACGTTCGGATTGCAGTTTGGTCAGCAAAATAAGGAGCAATTGCAAAAGCAGAATGCAGATCTGAAAAAACAGATCGCTCAGATAAATTCACAACTGGCAAAAACCAGAAATGAATCAAAATTATCACTGTCATATCTTAATAATGTTAACCAGAAATTAGCACTTAGAGAAAAAGTTTATAATAATACACAGAAAGAAAAAAGATTCATCGAAGATGAAATTTATCTTCGTCAGTTAGAAATAAACAGACAAAACCGTGAGCTGGCCGTTTTAAGAAAAAACTATGCTCAGGTTTTGGTAAACGCTTACAAAAACAAGGGGGTTCAAAATAAAGTTACCTTTATACTTTCATCAAAAAGTTTAGGGGAAGCACTCAGAAGAGTTCAGTATCTAAAAGAATATTCTGAATATCAGGATAAAAAAGCTGCAGAAATTACTACCGCAGCACAGGAACTGAAAAAGTCTGTCGAACAGAAAAAAAAGTCAGCGGCAGAAAAGGAAACTTTACTTGTTAATCAACAAAAAGATCTCACAACGATCAATGTTGAAAAGCAGCAGAAAGAGCAATTGGTGAATGACTTTAAGAAAAACGAAAGTAAACTCACTGCCGAATTAAAACAAAAGCAGGCTCAATCTAAAATTCTTGAAGGTAAAATAAGATCTATTATTGCAGAGGAAATCAGACTTGCAAAAGCAGAGGAGGAGAGTAGAAAAAAAGCGGAAGCAGAAAAAATACGTCTTGCAAAACTTGCAGCTGAACGAGAGAAAGCAAGAATTGATGCAGAAAATAAAGCAAAAGCCGAAGCATTAGAAAGAGAAAGAAAAATTGCTGAGGCAGAAGCTAAAAAAGCAGCCGATTTAGCAGCTAAAAGAGCAGAAGAAGAGAAAAAAAGAAATGAAGAAGCTGCAAGAAATGAAGCTACTGCCAAAGATGAGGCTAGAAAGTTAGCAGCAAAAAAAGCATCTGACGAAGCTGCTTTGAAGGCAAAAGAAGCAAATGATAAGCTCATTGCCGTGAAAGCTGCGGAATCTGATCTGGTGAAGAAAAAAGAGGCGGAGAAAAAAGCAGCCGAAACAAAAGCAATGACCAATTTTGGGGTGTCTACTGCTGCCGGAAATAATTTTGCGGCTAATAAAGGAAGAATTGCAATGCCAGTTTCAGGAACGATTACTCATAGATTCGGAAGACAGCAGCACCCTGTTTTCAAATCTATCTGGGAAGAGAACAATGGTATTAAAATATCAGTAGCAAAAGGAACTTCGGCAAGGGCAGTTTTCCCAGGAACTGTAGCGCAGGTAATCCCTTCTGCTGACGGAACAAAAACGGTTATGGTAAAACACGGTGATTATTTCACTATTTACTCTAATTTAAGAGATAATACCGTTTCAAAAAATCAACAAGTTTCTGCAGGAACCATCGTGGGAACTGTGGCCGAAGATTTTGACGGTACTTATACTTTAGATTTTCAGATTTGGAACGGAAATAACGCAGTAGATCCTTTAGGTTGGGTTACATATTAAAAAAAGATTAACTTTGTAAAAAATATAGCGATGCATACATTAACAATACTAGCTTTATCTTGGCAGCATATTCTTATCGTTGCGGTACTTTTACTTATTCTTTTCGGAGGAAAAAAGATTCCGGAAATGATGAGAGGAATGGGATCAGGGATTAAAGAATTTAAAGATGCCATAAAAGAAGATGAAAAACCGGAATCAAAAGCGGATAACACCTCTTCAAGTACTACAACAAACAGTAATTAAAATTCTTTTATTAAATGAATTTTTCGGATACTGCATGGAAAGTCTTTAATCAATCAATTGAGGATTATCATGTATTAGATAATATAGAATCAAAGATAAACAATCCCTTTTCTGAAGGAAGTTTGGAACGGATTTTGTATGCTAAAAACTGGATTGATACCGTTCAGTGGCATTTAGAGGATATTATCAGAGATGAGAATATCAATCCGGTTGAAGCTCTTCAGCTGAAAAGAATGATTGATGCTTCCAATCAGAAAAGAACAGATTTGGTAGAATTTATAGATGGTTGGTTTTTAAATTATTATAAAACTGTAAATCCTAAAAAGCACGCCAAAATTAATACCGAAACGCCTGCGTGGGCTGTAGACAGATTGTCTATTCTATCGCTTAAGATTTTTCACATGGCTTTGGAAGCTCATCGTGAAACTGCAAGTGAAGAACATAGAATAAAATGTCAGGAAAAACTGGATGTTCTGCTTTCTCAAAAAGAAGACTTATCAGTTTCAATAGATCAGCTGCTGAAAGATATAGAAAACGGTGATGTTAAGATGAAGGTGTACAAACAAATGAAAATGTACAATGATGAAAGTCTTAACCCAATCCTTTACCAAAAGGAGCAAAAATGAAAAGACTTTTTATTGCCGGAGCAATTTATGTATTTATTAATTCATGTGCTACTGAGAAGCCTAATCTGTCTCCACTTACAGATAGCGGAACAGTGAGTAATTCGGAAAGTTCTAAAGGGGTAAATATTAATATCACTGGAAATATAAATGCCTCTGAAATTACTAACCTTATTTCTTCTTTTCCTAAATTTTCCAATTCAGCTTTAAACGAAGAAATTACAGTTTTGAAATATACTTTGCAAAACTATCTTTATGCTGTAGAATCAGGAAATATTTCGGGAAAGAAAAAGGCAATAAAAAACTTAGAAAAATCTTACAAAAGCATTCAAAAGCTTAGAAGATTCCTCAAGAAGGATGATGATGAGGTATTAAACCGATATTTGGTAAGACTTAAAACCAATGTCTCTGTCATCGAAGATTCTGTAAACGGAAAGAAATAAACACAATTATATTCAATGATTAAAATTCAGGCGGAAGCTAATGTTCCTACAGAGCACGGTAATTTCCGGATGATAGCTTTTTCGGAAGACGAAAATGACTGGATGCCTCACTTGGCAATAGTTTCCGAAAATACAGATTTTTCAAAGCCTGTGAATGTTCGTTTTCATTCGGAATGTATAACAGGAGAAGTTTTTCATTCTAAAAAATGTGAATGTGGTCAACAGCTTGATTCAGCAATGAAATTCATGCATGAAAACGGCGGAGTGATCATTTATCTTCGTCAGGAAGGACGAAACATTGGGATTATCAATAAGCTTAAAGCCTATTCACTTCAGGAAAAGGGTTTAGATACCGTACAGGCAAATCTAGAATTGGGGCTTCCTGCTGATGACAGAAACTTCGAAATTGCTATTCAAATTCTCAATCAGCTTAATATTAAAGATGTTAATCTTTTAACCAATAATCCCGAAAAAGTAAAGTTTGTAGAAGAGAGTAACATTCATCTCAACTCAAGAATTCCTCTTCAGATTCCTGCAAATGACATAAGCCGGGGATATCTGCAAACCAAGAAAAATTTTTTCGGACATTTTTTAGATGATTAGTCATAAATAAAAAAATCAAAAAGCTTCAAATTACATGATAATTTGGAGCTTTTTGATTATAATAGAATATTATTAAAGTTGTTTTTTTAATATGAAAAATCTATAAAATAACAAATCTGTTAGTGAGTTATTAGACTTATTACATTTGTATTCAAACTAATATTAAAATGATGATAAAGCTATTTCTAAGGTTTCATCGTTTGGACATCTTTAAGTTTTACAATTAGCCTAAAAAATTTGAACTATATGAATGCTTGGAATAAAAAAAATGGGATAATACAATACTTCTAAGTAAGAATTCAGCTGAACAAGCATTCATTTCTTTAGTATATTAAAACCTCTGAATTGCAATTGCTACTCAGAGGTTTTTATTATAAAAATTTGAAAAGATTCTTAATTGAGTTTTACCATTTTTGAATCATCAATGTTGTAATACTTTATTACGGCGTGGTAATCATTAAAATCTACAGGATTTGATGTCTTACCTGAAACCCCTGGGATCAAAACAATTCTAAATGTTTGATTTACAAGAAAACTTGATGTTTCAACATTAGTCATTTGAGTTGCCTGATCAAAGTTTGCTTCTGTTCTAATTTCTACATCCGCGGTAGTAAAATCGAAGTTGTAATCTAATTCTCTATTTGCAGGGAAAGCAAGATTATCATCTAAATAAAAAGTCTTAGGAATTAGCTGCCAAATAGGATTGTTAGATGCTCCTACATTTCTGTAAACTAAAACAACGGTTGTATTGGATATACTTAATCCTTGAGTAAGTTTGTACCCGTTAGATGAACTAAATGTTCCGGTAACATCTTTTACTTGCGCATATACTGTATTATCAACAACTGCAACTTCATCGTTTCCATTATCACAACTGAAAATGAAAAGACTTGAAAATGCAAGTGCGGCTATTGGAAATATTTTTTTCATTATAAAAAGTTTTATATTAATTAAGCCGAATCAAAACATATACCAAAAATTATAAAAAGGTTAGTACTGATCTTTTTTTTAATTGTATTTTTGTTCATATTCAATATCTCATGAGGAAATTTGTTTTTAACTGCCTTTCATTGATCGTTATTTTCACATCAACGGTATCTGCTCAATATCAGCCTAAGAATTTGTCTAGAGCAGATTTACAAAAAGCTCAGGAATGGGTAGACCAAACATATAGTAGCTTATCTCAGGATGAAAAACTGGGTCAGCTTTTTATTGTTGCTTTGTACACCAATAAAGACGAAAATCATATCAATGAGGTAAGAAATATTGTTCTGAACGATAAAATTGGAGGTTTAATTTTGATGCAGGATGACGCAGCAAGAGAAATTAATCTAGTGAATGAATTTCAGCAGAAATCCAAAATTCCTTTAATGATTGGGATGGATGCAGAATGGGGGGTCTATCAGAGAATAGCAAAAGCACACAAATTTCCCTGGGCAATGACTTTGGGAGCCATTCAGGATAAAGAATTCATCTATGAAATGGCAGCCAAAATCGCAGAAGACTGTAAGAGAATGGGAGTCAACTGGGATTTTGCGCCTGTTGTAGATGTAAATACCAATCCGAATAATCCTATTATTGGAAACCGAAGTTTTGGCTCTGAAGTTTCTAATGTGACCAAATCTGCTTTATCTTATGCCAAT
This sequence comes from Chryseobacterium echinoideorum, assembly GCF_007474535.1. Lineage (GTDB taxonomy): Bacteria > Bacteroidota > Bacteroidia > Flavobacteriales > Weeksellaceae > Chryseobacterium > Chryseobacterium echinoideorum. The sequence goes on from NZ_VKNW01000011.1 coordinate 87,886, forward strand.
GGTTTGCAGGATCATCATATTCTTGCTGCAATCAAGCATTTTCCGGGGCACGGTGATACCAATACAGATTCTCATCTGGATCTGCCTGTAGTTTCTCATCATCTCGAAAGATTAAACAAAGTGGAATTGGCTCCTTTTAAATCGTTGATGAATAAAGGAATCGGAGGTGTGATGGTGGCTCATTTGTATGTCCCTAGTCTGGAATCTGAAAAAGGGATTCCTGCTTCTATCTCTAAAAATATAATTACAGGATTATTGAAGGAAAAATTAAATTATAAAGGTTTAATTATTACCGATGCTCTCAATATGGGTGCTGTTGCTAATAAATATAAGCCTGGAGAATTAGACGCTCTTGCTTTTAAAGCAGGCAACGATATTATGTTGTTTTCCCAAGGTGTTGCAGAAGGCAAAAAATTAATTCAGAAAGCGATTGATAACGGAGAAATCTCCCAGAGTAGAGTAGAGGAAAGCGTGAAAAAAATATTACTCACCAAATATTTTTTAGGATTAAATGAATACATGCCGAGAAATTCTGACAATATTAATCGTGATCTTAATAACGATTCCCACAAAAAACTGGTTCAGAATCTTTATGCCAATGCTTTAACATTATTAAAAGACGAAAAAAAGCTGCTTCCTTTAAAGCCTGAGAATACGTATTATTACGTTCCGTTAGAGGAAGCTCCATACCAGACTTTTGCAGAAAGGATAAATGGGAATTCAAATGTTATTTTGAAAAAAGCTTCGGAAATATCTTCAATTCCTGCAAATTCTACGGTAATTGTTGGTTTTCATAAAGATAATTCTACGGCATATAAACCTTATAAAATCTCAGCAGAATCTAAAAAACTGCTTGCACAGTTAGAAAAAAAACAAAAAGTGATTTTAAATATATTTGGAAGTGCATATGCTTTGAAAGATATAGATATTTCTAAAACTTCTACAGTTCTCGTTTCTTATGAAAACAACGAAGACTCTATGAATGCAACAGCTGATGCGCTCAATGGTAAGACAAAAATATCTGGAAGGCTTCCTGTTTTGGTGAATGAAAGCTTGAAACCAGGAATGGGAATAGATTTAAAATCTTGTTTAAGATAAATAATAAAAAGAAAAATGAAAATAGGAATACTTTGCTACCCGACGTATGGCGGAAGCGGAATTGTAGCCACAGAACTCGGGATGTCTCTTGCTAATAAAGGTTATGAAGTACATTTTATCAGTTCGGCACTACCGGCAAGATTAGATATTACGAATCCCAATATTTTTTTTCATAAAGTAAATGTACAGACCTATCCACTGTTTCAGTATCAGCCTTACGATATTGCGTTGAGTTCAATGATCTACCGTGTTGTGAATCTTTATAAGCTTGATCTTCTTCACGCTCATTATGCAATTCCTTATGCCTACGCTGCTTTCACTGCAAAGCAAATGCTGAAAGAAGATGGGAATGATATTCCTCTTGTCACTACTCTCCACGGAACAGATATCACTTTGGTAGGGCAGCATCCCAGCTACAAACACGCCGTAGAGTTTTCTATTAACCAATCGGATGCCATTACATCGGTTTCTGAAAGTCTTAAAAAAGATACACTGCAGTTTTTTAATATCAAAAAAGAAATTCAGGTGATCACCAATTTTATTGATAATTCTGAATTTGATGTAGTCAACGAGTGTCAGCGAACCCAGTTTGCCAATCCGGATGAAAAAATCCTGATCCATGTTTCCAATCTCCGTCCGGTAAAGAGGGTAGAAGAAGTACTGATTATTTTTAAAAATGTTGAAAAGAAAGTTAAATCTAAGCTTATTATCATTGGTGAAGGGCCGGAAATGGAAAAAGTAAATCAATTTCTGGAAGAAAATCCGCATCTGATTTCAAAAATCAGGCTTTTGGGAAAAGTCAATGATTTGTACAGGATTTTGCAGCTTTCAGATGTGTTTTTACTTCCGTCTGAGCAGGAAAGTTTTGGTTTGGCAGCTTTAGAAGCTATGGCAGCAAATACTCCGGTCATCAGTTCCAATGCAGGAGGGATTCCGGAAGTGAATATTCAGGGTGAAACGGGCTATCTGGCTGAAATAGGAAATGTGGAAGCCATGAGCAATTACTGCATTAAATTACTGAGCAATGACGAGCTTTTAGCCCAAATGAAACTGAATGCCAAAGAACAGGCGATAAAATTTGACCTTAAAAATATTCTCCCGATTTACGAGCAGATGTATAAAGCGACAATCGAAAAGTTCAGGGGCGAACTTGCGTTATAGTAATATGTAATATTTAGATTGGATGTAAACTTTTTATCCAGAATTGAAAGTTTTTAGAACAAATAATCCACTGCTTTGCGGTGGGTTTTGGTTATCTGCTACACGATGAAATCGTGCGGTAGCGAGGGGAAATGGCTGATTTGATGCACACGCACAGAACAGGATATTCTAAAATGGAAAACAACCAACAGGATATTCCTGTTGATAAATTGGTTTTTGTCGCTAAACATTTCGGGGTTTCTGTTGACATTATTTTCTTCAATGAAAAAAAACAATGTTCCCAACGAAGTTTATATGGAAGATACCGCAGTTCTGGAACAGCTAAAACTCATCAACGAACTCGACACCGAAGAAAAAAATATTCTTCTGAAACTCATTGAAACTTTCGTTTCTAAAAAACGTTTTAAAGATTATCTGCAGAAAAATATTGCTGCTTTATAGTTTTGTTTCCTATTTGAAAGCAGAACATTTTATAACACACAAAAAACCCTCGCAATTTTGCGAGGGTTTGTTTTTATCTGCTACGAAGTTACAAACTTCGCAGAGCGGAGTTTTTATATTTCTAATTAAAATTTACTTGGCTATTCTTAACAGGGAGATTTTCATGAAAACCTTCATAATAATAAAGTGAATTTTCTTCTATATCTTTAATATGAATTTTTTCAAACTTTTCTATTGATACTGCTACTTTCATATTATTTTTATCTATTCTCAGAACAGAAAAAAAATTATCTTTTTGCTTCTTGGAAATTTTAAAATATTTTATAAAATAGTAAAATAATTCTTTCTCTAAATAATTATCAATTAGTATATTATTACTAACATTTTGATTATTTATAATTAAATCTCCGACCCATGGACCACCCATGTTGATTATTTGTTCTGGATTTCCGAACTGTATATTTTCGTATTTCATAACTAAAACTTTAAGGATTAAACGGTACTCTTGCTGGTGTATAAAATTGAAGCCATGTTCCTAAACCATTTCCTGGCTGTACCCCGACTAATCCAACTTGGATACGTGTGCCTTTAGGAATTATCTGAGAAGACCAATTACCTAGTGTTGGCTGAAATTCAGGAGTAATTTGTAACATATTTCTTCCAAACCATTCATTTCTAGTTAAGAATTTAGGTGCGATTGTACTCCACTTGAAAGTACCATATTTTAAAGTATTTTCAGATGCATATAATCCTACTTTAAGATTAAACGGTAAATTGAATCCAATAGATCCACCTAAAAATCCTTCTGCGGTCGTTAGCTTACTCAGACCATTACTTATGTGTTTTGCAGCCCCAATTGCTTTCCAGCCTGCTGAGAACAAAGCCCCACCCGCAAACTGCATCGGTATATCTCTAAATATAAAGTTTTCTGCCCCTGTTACAGATTGCCCAACTTTGGTATTTGTTATCGCATCATATAGGCTTCCTCTTGCCTGGCTTATATTCCACTGCATTGCAGAGTTTTCAAAAGCACGTTCCATCATAAGGCTGTTGTAGGTTCCCACACCAAAACCTTGTCCTGCACGTACATTAATGATTGCTTCAGGAATTAAAATTTCTCCTGCAACATCACCACCACCGCCATCAGCACCTCCTGCATCAATATAAGCGTTGAGACTTGTGTAATTCCCTTGGTATCCGATCGAAACACCACCATTGCTTTGGAAACCAGAACCTGTATTGTGCCAAGCTGTTGCAGTTCCATCTGGAGAAGAGTTCCATAAGGCATCAATAAACGATTGCGATACCATTCCGGTAGGATCGTTATACATGATCGGATTGTTGTTGGCGTAGTGATAAGGAGATAAATGCGGGGTTACTTCCGCCATTGGATCCACAACTCCCCATCTTCCCAAGTCGGGCATGTAGAACCTTGCACCGTAGTCATACATCCCAAGTTCTTCCTGAAGTTCTTTACCGTTATACTGGTATTTGTAGTCTCCATTAGCACTAATTCCGTAACTGTGTTTTAACCCAAATGCGTAATAATCGTTTTGCTGTACAATGACCGCACCACTTCCTTCTCTTGCAAAACTGACTCTTACGTTACCCAAATGATCATTGTAATGGTAAATATAACGATTATTTGCAAAATCAAAATATCCTTCTGAAGTGGAAAAAAACTGAAGTCCGCTTATATTTCCTGTAAACCCTGTATCTTGATTATATTGAAACCCATCAATGTATTCTGTTGTGGCAAATGCATCTGTTTTACCCCTGCCAAAAAAATACTGGTGTACTTTCTTTACTTTTACTCCATCTGCACGGTAAGAGTAGCTTGTGTTCTGATAAACATCTCCTGTGGTTCTTCTTACATAATTATTGAACTTCACGTAAGAAGGAAGATCCAGAATATTATACTTGATCTCCAGAATGCCTTTGTCGATATGGCTGGTCATGCTTCCGTTGTCGTCGTACGAAATGATATTTCCGGAGGTCTCGGGATAACCGCCATAGTTGTTTTTCAGATCTACCACAGACTCCAGCCTGTTGCCGTTAGGATAGCTGTATATCAACTCATCGATTTCTTCTACGGTACCGGTATAGCCTTTCTGGTTTCTTTTAAGGCTCGTAATATTTCCGTTGGAATCATAACCCATAAATTCGTTATAGAATCCATTCTGCGGAACAAAAGATTCCGGTTCCTGATAGATGGCTGCTTTAAGTCGGTTATAGGCATCGTACTGATAGCTGTATCTTTTCAACACACCGTCGCCGCTGCTTTTCCATGTCATTTCGGTAATATTCCCGTTGTAGTTGGCTTGGGCTACCGAGGCATCGGAGGTGGAAGCAAACTTCAGCTCATAGGCAAAAAGATCGGTTCCCAGATTGGCGGGATTATTGACCTTGGTGAGCGTACCTCGGATGTTGTAGGCATAGTCGATGCTCTGCAGGTTGTTGCCCACTTTCTTGTTGGTCACCTGTCCCAGTTCGTTGTAGGTATAGTCAGCCAGAAGTTCCTCTGCGTTGGTGTTCACCTTATGATAATGCTGTTTCAGCCTGAAATTATTGTCATATACAAACCTTTCATTGATAACCACTTCCGAAGGTTCTGCAGCGGTTTTCTTATGATACGTGTTGGCAAACAGCACGGCTCCGGAGAAATCCAGCTGCTTTTCTGTTTTGGTATAGCCTCCCAGATGATTTTTACCGTAGCTTCCGATGGCTCTTCCCAAACGGTCGTACCAGATCTGGGTAGAAGACCATGCATCGTCCTCCAGATTCTTTACCATGGAAGCCGTAGCCATAGATTTCAGGCTTCTTATGCTGCTCACTCCGTTGGAAGTGATGTTGACTGTACCCGAAAGAGTCGTCTGCGTTAAGATGGCGGTTGGCGTACTTACTGTATTTCCCGGCACCGAAGGGTAAGTGTCGTAATAATTAACCGAATACGGGATAAACGCTGTGGAAGGATATGCGGTGTTGGTGTAGAAGATCTGCTGTCCGTTCAATGAAAAAGAAGAAGAGCTTCTGCTTTCGTTGTTCAGATCTTTGGCGTTGGCATTGGTCTGCTCCTGCTGTCTGCTTCCTCCGGTGAAAACTCCGGTATATACCACTCGCCCGAATGTATCGTACCGGGTGAAGAGCCAGCGGTTGGGATTTTGAGAATTGTTTCTCATGTTGGCATCCTGCGTGGCAACCAGACGGTTCTGCTGATCGTACACCATATATTCCCAGCCTTTTCCCGGAAGCTTTTTCTCCACCTGACGGAAACGGTTGTCATACACATACTGGTAACAAAGATCGTTGAGGATCTGCGGAGTGACCACATTGTTATTCGCGTTGATTTTTTCGTTGCCTTTGGGGGAGATCACAAAAGCAAGCTGACCGTAATTGTTGTATACATAATAAGTATCCAGCTTCCCCGAAGCCCCTTCTTTTCTGAGCAGGACGGTTTTGCCTTCGGAGTTTTTAAAATCCAGCGTTACATTTCCGTCCTCATCGGTAACCTTGCTTTTGGAAAGCTGGTTGGGCAAATAGAACTCTGTTCCGCTAAAGGAAGTAGCCAGTGTTCCGTTGCTCCATGAAGTGGTGGTATTGTATTTTTTTACCTGATCCGAAGTAGTATTGGTAAGATACTCCATTTTCACGGTGTGACCTGTTGCCATTGCCCATTCGGTTCCCGGATGAGCGGTTTCCTGCACTCTTGCCAATGGCGATGCTTCTATTTTCTGTTCAGAATAGGCATTGGCAACACCATAATAGGTATTGACTGCCGTTTGGTTGACGGAACCGTGTATGGCTCCGTTTCCTGTTGCTGTGGGAATGGGAAGCAGTTTTCGGGATTCTCTCCCGAACTGGTCATATTCTACAGGAACGACCAGATCCTGTCCCAGTGGCGTGGCTTTGATCTGAACGACCTGTTTCGCTCTTCCCAGTCCGTCAAAATACTGCACGGTTTCGCTCTTCTTGCTGCCATCGGCAGAAAGGTAGACTTTGGTGTAAACGTAATTTTCGCTTGACGTTAGTGACTGCGCAAAAGATAAAAATGAAAAGAGAAGAGTGAAGAGTGAAAAAGCATATTTTTCATTTTTATCCCTTAATTTTTCATTATTTCGTTGTTTATTATTTGTTTTCATCGGTTGAGTTTCTGTTTTGAAGTTTTAATACTTGCGACAAGCATACTGATAAGCTCATCATTCTGTTGGTGGTATTGGTGGAAGCTTCCGTTATCCAGATATTGGGTTCTGTTGAGCAGCTCCAGCCAGTATTGTGCTTCGTTGGCTTCTTTCAGAGCAATAGACAGCTTGCTGATAAAATCTGCTGTGCTTTGGGCAAATTCGGCTTCTCTTATAAGAGCTCCAACAGCAGTTCCGCTTCTTAAAAGCTGCTTAGATATTACCCATTCTTTATTGATAATCAGATTCTTGTAAAGGTTCACCATCTCAATACTGAAAAGAAAGCTTTTTTCCTTCAGAAAATTTTTCTTTTCTCTTTTCACTCTCATTTCCTCATTCATCTTTCGCTCTTCATTGCTCATTCTTATTTCTTCACTTTTCATTCTCCTACTGTTTGTAGTTATACTGGTGTTCTTTTACGGTATTGCCATTGACGTCAACTACTTTCAGCAGTCTGTTGAAAGAATCGTATTTGTACAGCTCCATCATCCCGTTAGGCGGAATGGTAGTGGTAATTCCCACCAAAGGATTGTAGGTATAGCAGGTCACCATGAAGTTCTCAAGCGCAGCATTGTTTTTGAAAGTATTCAGCGCAGCAATCAAAGCCTGTTCTTTGGCTTCTTCCTGAGCAGCCGGTGCATTGGCATCTTCGTTGGATGCGCTGACAATAGCAGTAATCAGCGAAGAAGGAACATCCGACAGTTTTGCCCCTTCTATTTTGGCAATCGGCATGGTTTTATTGTATCCGTAAATAATGGTGGTGGGAACTCCCGCTGAACCTACTTCCGGAAAAGCGGTAAACTGCACAAGATTGCCTTTATCGTCATAAAGGTCATACGAAACATTTTTTAGCGACTGCGAAAGATTATCCGGCAAAAAGCTGATCTGCGAGGTAGGATAAAAGTGTGTGACATCCTCAAACCTGGTTTCTGCCTTGGAAATCACCGTGCCGTTTCTTTTGGTTTCTACGATTACTGGAATTGATCTTATATTCGCATTCCAAAGTCTGTTGCTCCGTCCAAAAGGATATGTGATGTTGGATTCTGTTACGGTACCGTCTGCTCCGGTTATTTTTTCGTATTTTACGTTATAATGGTTCATGTCCCGCACCGTTTCAGCAGTATTGGTAAAACTGCCGGAGCTGTTATAAATTGTCGATATTGTTTTTTGTTCTTCTACGATACCGTTTCTTAGCGCATCATAGTATTGTCCGTCAAAAGATCCTCCTCCTTCAAAGAACGAAAGAGGGGATAGTTTTGATAGAATACTGTCTCTCTGTATCAGTAAGTGAGCAGCATTATAAACTTCTCTTTTTTCCAGCAAGCCATTCGCTAAAATATTAACATTGCGTAACTCATTTGCAGGAGCCGGAGGGCTGCTGCTGTCAGCAGGATCGTGCAATGTTTTGTAGTAGTATTTTGTATAACCCTGATTTTCTCCTAACACTTCTTTTACATTCTTATAAACAACAAACTCCTGTCCGTCAATTTCATTGAGATAGCCACTTGTCGGTATGCTTCCGTCAAATTTTCCATAGCTGAATTTTCGGGTTAAAGCACTATTAACAACATTGTTTTCCAAAAATTCTATTTGTTTAATTCTTACCCCCTTCCCTGTGGAATAGTTTGCAATAGGATTCGATTTCAAGCGTATCCTTTTAACATGATACGTTCCTGTACCTCCTGTTCCGGAAATCACAATTGTATTGTTTCCCGGAGGATATTTTTTATAGCCCCACATATCCTGTGTACTATTGCTTATAGCGCCATTGATAAAATAATTACCATCACTTGGTTGAAACGGACCATCTGTATATAACGTTCCTACGGCTAAATGCTCAAAAAGATAACTATAGCCGTCCGGTTCATCAGGATTATAAGGCAGGTTAAAGCTGATAGAGGTATTACCATTGTTAAAGTTAAATCCGAAATCGCCTATTTCCTCAAAATATTGAGCATCCCGATCACTGATTTCATAAGGAAATAAGTATCCTGCGAAGTTTTTGTCTACATAATATTGATTGGGTTCAAAAGTATATTTTACTTCCGTACCGTTGGGGTACTTTATAGATTTTAGCAAAGCCTGTCCCAGAAACTTAGGGTTTTTATGTTCCTCTTTGAAGCATTTATTTATAGGATCTAAGCTGGGATATTCTGTCCAATTGTTACCAAAAGAAAGATTGTCAAAATAGTCAGGATAAGTAAACTGGGTTGTTTCATATGTAGAACCCGAACCGTATTTATACAGTTTTGTGAGCATTCTCTTTCCCTGTCTTTCGTATATTGCGCAAGGTCCTGGATTACCATTTGCGATATAGCCCAAATGATATTCCTGTCCTATGTCTATGGTTTCAAACACGTATCTTTCAGTTGTCTTACCGGCAGTATTTTTTAAAATAATCGAATTCAGTTTAAAAGGATCCTGATAAGATTTCCGATCGTTGCTATTGAAATTATAGCTGAAAGCAATATTTCCAAAATCTTTAGATAGTATATTATTTACTTTGAGTGATTTTACAATTAAGGTGTTAGGTCCTCCCAGATAGGCTGGTATTGTGTAACTATCTTCTTGATAATTAAATAGAACGAGTTCTTCACCATTAGTATCAATTATTTTTGTCAGATAGTAGCATGCTGTAAAACTGGAGAAAACATCATAACCTGACGGGTAATAAGAACTGTCCAATGTTTCAAAATGATAGGATATCCCATTTTCATCTACAATTTTAAAATTGTAGATATTTGTTGCGATTTCATTAACAGTGATTTTATATCGGTTCTCTGTGACTTTCTTTAAGTCTAATATTCCGTATTGAGGATGTTTTGAAAACTGAAAAGTTCCTGATTTACCTAAAAAATTGAAATGGTAATTATACGAAGGAGTTCCTCCGGAATTAATCTCTCTGTAAATAACATTTGAAGCTCCTGCTAGATTCCATCCTAAGCCAACATCGCTTGCCTTGCTTCCCATAAAAGTATTATTGGGATGATAGCTCAGTCCTATGTTGATGCTTACGTTTTTATTATGTGTCGGCAAGGTAAAAAACGGAATGCCGATATCGGGTATTCCGGTAGATATTGCCGAAGGTGATTTTATTTTACTGGCAATACCCGATGCAGTAGGAGCTGTAATATTCAGGCTGGGCAGCTGTGATTCGTTTTGTGCCTTTAGGTTTGTTAAAAAACCAAACACTATTAAAACTAAAATTTTTCTCATCTGTATCTATTTTTTAATGATTTTCGCATTCGCAGTTTTGTTGTCATTGGTTTTCACCACCACCAGATAGGCTCCCTGAATAAGGTTTTGGGTGTTGATCTTGGTGATTCTGTTTTTTGTTTTCAGGCTTTGCAGCTGTCTTCCGCCCATGTCGTAAATAATGATCTCAGCCTCTGACTTCCCATCACCCGGCTTCCAGCTTCCGGATTCCATTCCAATCTCTACATAACAGTAATCACTCACCGGATTAGGATAGATTCGAATATCCTGCTTCTCAATCAGCTGGTCAATCTGGCTGTCCCCCAGCTTCACAATTTTCCAGTTTTCTTTGCCGAGTTCTTCTGCGCTTGTTCCCGCCAAAACAATCGAACCGTCTTTGTTCAGCTTTAAATCAGATAATCTTTCTTCTTTCTGTCTTTTTTCACCTTTTACATATTTCCGCCACTGCTCGTTGCCATTTTGGTCAAGGTACAGCATCCAGAAGGTCTCGTCGTTGGCTTCTATTCTGCCTTCCGCCTGCGTATAACCGCCCAATAAGATGCCTTTGGTTGCATTCACTCCCTTCATCTCGCTTCCTGCTTCCCGTCCGCTGATCACATTCATTCCCATCAAGACATCGCGGTTTCCGAAATTGTAGGATTTCTGCCATAGTTCTTCACCTCTGGAATTTAAAGAGATGAGCCAAACATCCGTTCCTTCTTCAATTCCCACGGTTTTATTGCCTGATCTTTCTGATCTGGAGCTTCCGCCAATGATGTATCCGGATGAAGTAAACGCCAAAGTGGTTAAATGATCGTCACCCTTTCCGCCGAAATCCTTTTCCCATTCTATTTTTCCGTCTTTGTTAAGCTTAATGACCCAGTAATCGCCTTCCCCAAAGTTTTCGGTTTGCTTCACCACGCTTCCAGCGTCCAGCTTTTGGCTTCCTGCCACACTTCCGCTCCTTGAGTAGACTCCCAATAATGCTCCTCCGTCCGGAGTGGGAATCATTTTTTCCACCTCATCCAGACCTTTTCCGCCTAAAATAATCTGCGAGATTTCTTTCCCGTTTTTATCAAGCTTGATGACCGTCACATCTTTAGAACCGAAACCTTTAGGTGAATTTTTTACGCTTCCTGCCACCAGAAATCCGAAATCGGTGGTCTGAATAATGGCTTTTGCTTCCTCATCCTGAGCGGTTCCGATGGTTTTCTGCCAAAGCTCATCGCCAAATTCGTTCAGTCTTATCAACCAAATGTCTGATCCGCCTTTTGAATTGTCTTTTTTATCCGGTCCGGCTGTGGAAAACGTGGTTCCGACCACCGCAAAACCTCCGTCCTGCGTGCTGATGGTCGATTGGATGTAATCGTGGTTGTTTCCGGCGAAATATTTTTCCCAGACCTGTTCGCCCTGTTGGTTGAGCTTCACCAAATGAAAATCGTAGCCGTTGTTCTGCTTACTGCCTTCAGCTTGTAGCTTACTGCTTTGAATGCTGCTTCCGGTAATAAGGTATTGCTGATCAATAGTGGTGGTCACCTGTGAAAGAAAATCCTGGGTATTGGATTGGATGTCTTTCTGCCATATCACCTCCTGAGCCTGCGATACAGCCATGGTGCATACAAGAAATGCACCCGAATAGAGTTTTTTCATAGCCGTGTTTTTTTAATAGTTTATTTTTTAATTTTTCAAATATAAATGAATTTTTTGAATGCATAATTCACTGTGTTTTTTTACTGGTTTAAGATTGTTTCACGCAAAGATTTATTTTCAAAATGTTTAATTTTAAGATGCAAAGGCAATGAATTGCATCGCAAAGCTTGAAAATATCGCTTCATCAATCAACTTGTTGATTCAACTTTGCTCCTTATGAATAGCATTCTTTTTTTTAAAACTTTGCGTTAAATGATGCATCAAATGTCATGTAATAAAGTTTTATTTCACGCAAAGATTATTTTAATATGTTTTATTTTAAGATGCAAAGGCAATGAATTGCTTCGCAAAGCGTGAAAATATTTTGCGTTTAAAATATCGTCATTAAGTCTCCATATAATAAGTTTTTATTGTTACCTCTGCAAAGCTAAATCCTTAATGCGACAAAACTTGACGGGTTTGGAATGAATAAATATGACATTTTAATTTCTACCAATATTTTTGATCAAGTCACTATATTTCATAAAAAAATAAAATTTATAAAATAGTTTTAATAATTTAGTGTTCATGACAAAAACACCCCCGATGAACGAAAAACTTCTTCAGTATCTCTGGAACTACAAGATTTTTACAGACTATAATTTTAAAGATATAGATGGCAATTCTATTGAAATTATAGACTACGGAAAATGGAACTCAGATTCCGGACCGGATTTTCTGATGGCGAAGATTAAAGTGAATAATATAATTTTAGCAGGAAATATAGAACTCCATATCAAATCTTCTGACTGGATTTTTCATCAGCACTCTCAAAATCCGGATTATGAAAATATAATTCTTCATGTCGTTTTTCAGAATGATGCAGATATTCCGGAACTCAAAAGCAAAAATATTCCCACACTTGAACTCCAACATTATGCAGATGAAAATGTTTTCAGAAAATATGCAAAATTGATGGATGAGAATCAGTTTATTCCCTGCGAAAAAATTTTCAGCCCTGATAAAATCCCGGTAGGCTTTCACGAAGAAAATCTGCTGAGAAAGCTGGAAGAAAAATCTCTGATGATAGAACAGGATCTGAAGATTTATAAAAACAATTATGAAGCGGTATTGTTCCATCATGTTGCCTATGCGTTTGGTCTGAAAGTTAATGCAGCGGTTTTTAAACAACTGGCAGAAACGATTGATTTTACAATGATTAATAAAATCAGACAGAATAAAACGCAGCTGGAAGCGTTATTCTTCGGGATTTCAGGCTGGCTTCAGAATCCTGAAGATGAACCCTCCAAAATATGGAAAAGAGAGTTTGATTTTTTAAAAGCAAAATATAATCTTCCTGAAGTTACAATAGCTCCAAAATTTCTCCGTTTGCGTCCTCCAAATTTTCCAACGATTCGTTTGTCTCAGTTGGCAGATTTATATTTCAGGCATCAGAGTTTATTCTCAAAAATAATTTCAGCTAAAAATACAGAGGATATGTTTCATATCTTTAGCAATATAAAAGCTTCTGAATATTGGGATGATCACTTCAACTTTAGAAAGTTATCTTCCCTAAGCCATCCTAAAATTTTAACCTCCGATTTCATTGAAATTATCATTCTTAATGCTGTTTTACCAGTGAAATTTACTTATGAAAAATATCTGAATGAAAGCATTACAGATCGTATTCTCCATTTTTATATGGAAATTCCGGCTGAAAAAAATACCATCGTGCAGCAATGGAAGAATTTAGGCTTAAAAATTGATCATGCTTTAATAAGCCAAAGCCTGATTTATCACCACAAACATTTTTGTGAAGTGAAAAATTGCTTAAATTGCGGGATCGGATTTAAAATTTTAAAAGATTCTTATCATGTTTGATAATCTTCGCCACAAAATGGAACGTGAATGGTTCGGAGTTCTTACCAGAATGGGAGCCAAATTGGGAATTCCTGTATCTAAACTCAGGGTATTCTTTATCTATTCTACATTTGCAACGGCAGGATTTTTCTTTTTAATCTATCTTGGTCTGGCTTTCACGCTTTGGGTAAAAGATATTTTTATTACAAGAAGACCAAGTGTTTTCGACCTTTAAAGAGATGGAATTTTTGCAAATTACTTCAGCCGATGACTATAGAATCAGAAAGATATTTGATTCTTATTCTTCCACTTTTCCTGAAGATGAGAGAAGAGAATGGTTTCAGTTTGTTCGGCTTTTTGTGCATCCAAAAGTAAAAGTATTCTCTGTTTTGGATGAAGCTGAAAATGTTGGCTACCTGATTATCTGGGAACTTTCTCAGTTTACTTTTGTTGAGCATTTTGAAGTTTTTGATGAATTCAGAAATCGTAAGATGGGTTCTCATATTACAGAATTTTTACTGAAAAACTATCCGAGAATCATTCTGGAAATAGAACCGGAAAGCCTGAACGAAAATGCCAAACGAAGATTCTCTTTTTATCATCGGAACGGTTTCAATCTTATTGATGAGATGTATATTCAGCCAAGTTACGGTACCGGGAAGAAAAGTATTCAGCTTTGGCTTTTAGCCAATTATAAACCGGAGAATATTCAGCAGATAAAAGATGAAATTTACGATATCGTTTATCATTAATTTTGTTTAGAACCGGGGTGTTTTAGAGAACCTAAAAATTTCATCTGATTATTTCTGACCTTGCGGAGCTTTATAGGACATAATTCTCGTTAAGACCGCTCTCTGGAATCTCATCAGATCACCATCGGTCATATAGCCGTATTTCAGAATCTTTTTTCTTTCAAATCCTCCCTGAAGAACGTAGTTTACAAAATGGTAAATAAACGGCTGCTCAATCTGCAGATCAATAAAGTACTGGGTTCCCAATGCAGAAACAATATAGTTTGACATATCCAGATCATCCCATTTGTTTTTTACCTTTCCTATTGAGAAACCTTGTCCTTTTGGCTGTACAAATTCGCCGGGTCTTGCAGCCAAAATTCTTGGATCTGACTTTTGAGAGATATATTGGGCTATATCTTTTTTCAGTTTTGCTACTTTTTTAGATTCGTTGAGCGAGTTGGCATCACTCTTCAGATCTCCGGTAATTCCTTTTTTTATTTCAACTTCCTCAATTAAGGTTGCAGATCGTGTCATCTGAATATTTAAAGGAGACTTGGTATTTTCCGGGCTGACTTTCTGATCCAGTCTGTCAAAACCTACTTTTACAAATCTCAAAATGTCTCCCGCTCTTCCGGAAATCATAAAATGACCGTCTTTATTGCTGGAAACTCTTTCGTCAGTCCGGATATTGATCACGGTAACGTCAGTTATCTGTAAATTTTGTTCGCCTACAATTTTACCGAAAATATATTCCTGAGCATTGGCGTTTAGAGCGAAAAAACAAAGAAGAATAAAAAATAGTTTAATTTTCACAGATTATTGTTTTGATAGACAAAGCTAAAATTATTTTTCATTTTAAATTGAAGTTTAACCAGACTTAACGGCATTTAGGATTTTTTTTGATTGTGACCACAAAACTGTTAAAATATTGAGGTTCAAATGTTAAAATTTTAAGCTAAATTTTAATTAAATTGCACAAAATCTTTTACTTTCAAAATGTCAAATTCTTATACAGTCATCAATGCTTCTGCCGGATCCGGAAAAACGTATGCTCTTGTACAAAGACTGTTGATGATCTGTCTCAGATACCCCAATCAGCAGCAGATCATCAGAAATATTCTGGCTCTTACCTTTACCAACAAAGCAGCCAACGAGATGAAAGAAAGAATTCTTTCTTGGCTCGGGAAATTTACAGCAGACAATTATACGGATAATAATGATCTGAAAAATATTCAAAAAGCATTTGAAAATGAAGGTTTAAAGATAACATTGGATGAGCTTCATCATCGATCAAAAAAACTTCTGGATTATATTCTTCATAATTATTCCACATTAAACATCGGAACAATAGACCGGTTCAATTCAAGACTGGTGCGTAGTTTTTCTTACGAGCTGGGTTTGGCGAAGAATTTCAATCTGGAAATTGATGCAGAACCTTTTTTGATTGAAGCGGTAGATAAAATGCTGGATCAGATTGGTGAAAACGATAAGATTTCAGATTCTTTTATGGATTATGTAGATTACAGTCTTGATAATAATGAGAGAATCAATCTTAATAAAAATCTGTATGATTCTGCAAAAGAATTTGTAAAAGATATTCATTACGAACATCTTAAAGATAATAATGAATTTGATGATCACAATTATGAAAATATAAAAAACAATTTGCGAACAGAGATTTCTGATAATAAAAAAAGATCTTCAGCACTTGCTCTGGAATCTATACAATTATTTAAGAGCAGAAATATTGAGGTAGAAGATTTTGCGCAGGGAAAAAACGGACTGGGTGGTTTTTTTATAAAAGTGGTAGAATTTTATGAGAAAAAAAGACCGGGATTTCCTTTTCCAAGCTCAACCGAAGAATCTATTGTAGAAAAATACAGGAAAGGCTGTTCTGCAAAGTCCAAACATAAAGAAACGGATATTTCGGAAATTCTGGAACAGCTTCTTGAAAACCGGATGAAACTCATTTTATTGTACATTGAAACTCAAAAGAAGGAAAAAATTCTCTCGGCATTGCTTCCTTTAAAAGTGAATAAAGATATTCAGGATCAGCTTAAACAAATTGAAAGTGAAAATGACCTGGTTTTATTGTCAAAGTTTAATATTTTAATCAATGAAAATCTGAAAAACGAGCCGTCTGCGTTTATTTATGAAAAAGTAGGATCTCAGTTTCAACATTATTTTTTTGATGAGTTTCAGGATACCTCAGAATTACAGTGGCAAAATTTTGTTCCCCTGAGAGATCACAGTATTTCAACAGAAAATACTTCTTTTACTTTGGTGGGAGATCCGAAACAGAGTATTTACCGTTTTCGTGGTGGTGAAAGCAAGCTGATGCTTGATATTATCAATAATAAAGAAGTTTCACCTAAGCAGGCAGACTTGCTTGTGCTGAAAGATAACTGGCGCAGTGCAATAAATATTGTGAAATTTAATAATGAATTGTATCATTTTCATTCTCAGGATCTTCATGATGAGCACCGGCAGATTTTCGGATCTGATGGAGAACAGAATCCCAAATCTTCTATTGAGGGAAGAGTAAAAGTTAATTTGGTTGAAAATTTAACCAATGAAGAGTTTTACGAGGATGTTTCTGAAAAAATGCAGAAAGATATTCAGGAATGTCTGGATAACGGATTTCGTTTTTCTGATATTACCATTCTTTGCCGCGGAAATTTTGATATTTTTTCGTATTCACAAAAACTTGGAAACCTTAAAGTCAATTATAACGGCACAGAAACCAATATTAAGACTATTTCGGATAAAGGTCTTACGCTGGAATTATCAGATACCATAAAAGCGGTTGTGGAATTTCTGAAGTGGGAAACTAATCCTAAAAATAAACCTCATCTTATTATGATGATGTTTTATCTCAATAGGCTGGGAAGAATCATGATGCCGGATTTTACTTCTGGAATGAAAGAAGTTCTTTCATTGAATGAGCATGAACAAGTTCTCAGTTTTATAGAAAAAAAATATTTTTTACAGCTTAGACAAGATAAATTCCCGAAGTTTAATCTTTATAATTTTATAGAATATTATATCAACGAGTTTTCTTTTGAAAATAAAGAAACCGATTTTCTTCTGAACTTTTTGGAAATGCTTTTTAATTTCACACAAAATGCAGGAGCCAGTACCAAAGAGTTTCTGAAATACTGGGATGAAGAAGCTTCTAAGCATACCATTCAGGCATCGGAAAATATTGATGCCATTCAGATTATGACAATTCATAAGGCAAAAGGACTGGAATTTCCTGTGGTTTTTATTCCGATGATGAATAAGAATCGTGATTCTGAATTCAGTAACTGGTTTGAAACAGATGCCGAAAATGTTTTAAAATCGGTAAATATTAACCAATTCAGCAAAAATCTCGAAGCATACGATGAGGGGATTGAAAAATTTAATCTTGAAAACTCATATAAAAATCTGGTTGACAGACTGTGTTTGCAATACGTAGCAACGACAAGACCTGTAGAGCAGTTATTCTTTTATCTTCAGAAGCAAAACAAAACATCCAATAATCTGGAAATCCTGGAATTTGTTCAGTCTAAAAATCATCAGAATCTAGATGAGTTTGATCTTTATGAAACTGATCCTGAAATGCTGAAAAAACAAATTGATCATCCTTATTCTGAGTTTACAACACAAAATATTCAAAAGTTACGTAACCAACACGAAGAAACTGATTCTGTAAAAATAGCGACTCCGTCAAAAAACTATCAGGTAAGAAATGAAAACGTAAGAATCGGACTTTTTGTACATGAGCTGCTTTCTAAAATTAATAACCGAAAAGATATAGATAAAGTTTTGCAAGCCTATGTTTTGAAAGGTCAGATTACGCTTGATGAAAAAGCTGAGATTGAATCAGATTTAATAAAAATCATTACAACTTATTCTGAATTTTTTGATGAAAAATGGAAAGTCATCAACGAAAAAGATATCATGATTACTGAAAACGGAATCAGCCAAATCTATCGTCCTGATCGTATTCTGCAAAATGACGAAGGGTATGTTATTTTAGATTTTAAAACCGGTCAGCCAAAAGAGAAAGACGAAAGACAGATCGAAAATTATAAATATGTTCTGGAAAAGCTGGGTAGAAAAGTTTTGAAAACGAAGCTGATATATCTGTAAGTTTTGCTATTTCAAAAATTTCGGCGGAGCCAAAGGCTCCGCCGAAATTATATCCTTAAAGTATCTGTTTTTATGCCGTTGTATCAGGAGAAAAAACTCTTTTTGCCAATTCTTGATCAAAAAGGTACAGAGCAGAAGGATTGTCACAAACCATTTTGATTTTAGTAACCAACTGAGATGCGCTTGCCTCTTCTTCTACCTGCTCATTGATAAACCACTGTAAAAATGATGTTGTAGCAAAATCTCCTTCATCATTAGCGTTTTTAACGATGTTGAAAATGCTTTTCGTAACTTTTTTCTCATGCTCCAGAGCTTTCTCGAAAATATCTGTTGCACTTAAAAAGCTGTGAGGCGGTTTTGGAATTTCGCCTAAAATTATTTCCCCTCCAACATCATTCAGGTAATCAAACATTTTATCGGCATGCATCAGCTCTTCTTTGCTTTGTACACGGAAATAATTGGCAATTCCGTCCAGATCTTTTGCTGAAAACCAAGCAGACATTGAAAGATAATATTGTGCTGCATATTGCTCATGAGCTATCTGCTCGTTGATGAGCTGTGCAATTTTTTCACTTACCATAATATAAATTTATATTCAAAATTACTGATTAAAAGGCAAAATCAAAAGTTTTGGTTCAAATTTAGTTTTAGAATGAATACAAAAAGGACAGGAAAAAATCCTGTCCTCTAACATTAAAAATCAAAATTATAAACTCTCTAATTCAATTACATCGTCATACCTGACTGTCGTTTCTGCATCATTTTTCTTTCACCATTCGCTCTTTTTTCCTTCATCATTGCTTTTCTTTCCTTCATTTTTGCTTCTCTGGAAACCTGCCATTTTTCATACTGTTCATTAGAAAGAATGTTTTTCATCTCATTATCCATTTGCTGCTTTCTGGCTTTCATGCGTTCCATTTTTGCCTGTCTCTCCCCTTTGTTTTTCTCAAACTCAGCCTTCATTTCGGCTTTGCGTTTTTCGTGAAGATTTTTTATTTTATCAACTTGTGCCTGATTCAGGTTCAGTTCTTTCTGCATTTCAGCCATTCTTTCCTGTTCCTTCATCTGCATTTTTTGCTGCATTTCTTCTTTATTAAATTTTCTTCCATCCTGCTTTGTCTGCGCTATTGCTAAACTTCCTGTAGCTAAAAATAACGCTAATACTAATTTTTTCATGTGTTATGATTTATTTTGTTGTTATATCTTTTTGATAAGAAATTTTAGAAAAGGTTAAAAATTAAATTCATAAAATAAGTTAAATTTTATTGAAAAATATTTAATATATTGTTTTAATTAAAAGAGAGTGAATAAAAATATCCACTCTCAACACCACTCAAATATAATATATGAAAAACTAAAAAAACTAATTTCTTACTAAATTCCCTCTGAATCCGGAACCTCTTCCTTCACTTCTTTTATTTTCCTGTCTTGGAGTATTATTCTGAATTCTTGGGTTTGAATTTTCTCTTTTTGGCTGGCTTCTGAAACCATCATTATTTCTTGATGGTAAATTTTCAGTTCTCATTCCGCCATTGTTTCTGGGTTCGTTATTTCTGAATCCACTGTTATTTCTTACGCCATTATTAGATTTATTTCTAGATCCGCTGTTATCAGAATTTCTGAATCCGTTATTGGATCTTGTGCTTCCACTATCATTTCGGAATCCTGAAGAATTACCGTTTCCATTTCGGAACCCTGAGTTTTTTACGACATTCAGTGTAGGATTGTCTGCACGTCTGAAACTGTTTCTATCTACACGATAGATATTGATGTTTACATTTCTATAGCGCGGAGTTACTCTGAATCTCGGAGTATAATACGTTCTTCTGTAATTCTGAAAATAGACAATCGGATGAGTGCCCTGATAAAAATTATTCTGGAAAACTACAAAAACTCTCGGTCCTAAGATTCTTTCCATTGCATAATATCTGTCATAGTACCATCTGTCAGGATTGTATCTGTAGAAATTATTCCAAGCTGCAAAACTGGAGTATAAATTGTTCAGATACAGAATCTGGTCTATTTGCCAGCGATTGAGTCTGTGCTGTACAAAAAAACGATTCCAGTTGATATTGATAATGCTTTGTCTGTAGTCATTATAATAGCTTTGGTAATAATCCTGAGGATAATAATCTTGCGGATAGTTGTAATAATAGTCATCCGGAAAAAAGCTCCTGTCATCTTCATCACTGTAATACCCATCATTATTTCCGTAATATCCATCATTACCCCATCCGTTGTTTGGATATTGCTGAGCAAATGCTAAAGTTGCTAAGCTAAGTGCAAATCCTATAAATATTCTTTTCATTTTTTCAGTAATTAATTGGTTAAATAAAAACTTTCGTTCTTGTCTTTTTGATGCAGATAAAAAAAAGAAGTTAAATCCTAAGATAAAACTTCAATATGATAAATTTTTAAGTGATTGATAATCAGGTTAAATATTTTTCTAATTTCTTCCGCTGTCTTTTACCCAAGCTGATATTTTATTATTAAATTCTGAATAATTAATAATATTTTCCAGTTTTAAATGCATTCTGTATCGCCAATAGTGCGGAAATACTGCCGGATTATTAATTCTTTCGTTATCAATCTTTTCGTTAATGAGATTTTCATCTGTTGCAAAAAATTCCTGAATAGGGAAAATAGCCAACATTGCATCATTATAAAGATGCTGTTTCATGATGATTTCTGCCAAATATGGCTCCAGATTTTCTGGTGCTTTTCCAAACTGACCGAGCTGTTGATTAAAATATTTTTGAGTTAAAGATGGGTTTTCTTTCCACCATTGTCTGAGTGTTGAGCTGTCATGAGAAGATGCCGTCACAACATTCATATAATCAGCGCTTTTAGGATTATAAAACGGAATGTTTTCTGAAGGCATTCTCTGTACTTTAAGTGCAACAATGGCAAGCTCATCCATCACTTCAGGAACACAATCGGGAACCAGTCCCAAGTCTTCTCCGCAAATCAGCATATCGGTTGCATTCAGAATAACAGGAAGTTTTTCCATTGCACTTTGTTTCCATAAATAATCCTGACGTTTGAAGAAGTAATCCTGATATAATTCATATACAGAAGTTTTTTCCCAGTCAGAAAGAAAATGGTAAGACTCTGTTTTGAATGCATTAAATCTCGGATGATAAACCGTTTCTCCATTTCTCTCTTCGGTAAGAAACAATACATTGGCACAAAGTGTAATCAGTTGACCGGAAAAACTATCCATTTTACCCTGAAGGTGTTCTGAAATTTTTCTTTGTGTATTAAAATTTTCTTTAAACTGATAAGTACCATCTGATTTTCTTTCTAAAAAATCAAGTGCTTTTCCGGTCTGGTCTCCAAAATACTTCCATAAAATATCATCGTTGATATAAGGCTTGCAGTATCTTTCAAAATCAAAAGGAATATGACGGGCTTTAAACTCATCCCAAGTGACAGGAATTGCGGGATAAAAATAACCCAAAATACCTTGTGTTGCAGAAACCGGCATTCTCCAGATTCTGAAAAAACCGAGAATATGATCTATTCTCATGGCATCAAAATACTGTTCAAGAGCTTTGAAGCGGTTTTTCCACCATTGATAACCGTCTGCTTTCATCGCTTCCCAGTTATAAGTAGGAAATTCCCAGTTCTGACCAATTTCGGTGAACTGATCTGGTGGTGCCCCAGCCTGAAAATCCATTCCGAAAAGCTCAGGTTCGGTCCAGGCTTCTACAGAATACCGGTAGATTCCTATCGGTAAGTCTCCTTTCAGAGAAATGCCGAGACTGTGAATATATCCAACAGCATTTTTCAGCTGCTTATCAAGTTGATATTGTACCCACGAATGCAGCATGGCGGCATCATAATCTTTGTTTTTTGCATTAAAAAAAGGTGCAATTTTTCCGGCAATATATTTTTTGTGAGTTTTCCAGATATTATAATTCGGCGATTTATATTTATCTCTCAAAACACAAAAAGCAGAGTAGGGAAGGAGCCAGCTTTCGTTATCTTTAAGGAATTTTTTAAAATTTCTGTCTTTATAAATTTTCTCTTTCTCGGTAGTGAAAATAGACTTTAGATATTTCCACTTGGAAGCAATCATTTTTTCGTAATCAATGAGTTCTAACGAATTTAGATGTTCCTTTTCCTTAGCAAAACTCTCTTCTAAATTTTTTGGTATTTTAAAATCAAGATGTTCCAATGAAATATATTGCGGATGCAAAGCATACACCGAAACAGCAGCATAGGGATAGGAATCTGTCCATGTATAGTTTGCGGTGGTATCATTGATGGGCAGAATCTGTATAATTTCAAGCGAAGTATTCTTAGCCCAGTCAGCAAGTTTTTTCAAATCTAAAAATTCTCCGACTCCGAAACCCTCTTCTGTCCGAAGTGAAAAAACAGGTACAGCAACTCCCGCTGCACGATACATCTGGTAAGATTTAAACCTGAAATAATGATTAGACATCACCTGCAATACTTCTTTCTGGCTGTTGGGAAGTGCAGATCTGTTATCACCAGTTTCTACATCAATTATTTTCTGAAGTTTTTTGTCGAAAATACAGTACTTGTATTCAATAAGATAATTTTCAGGTATTTCAACTGCTGCTTCCCAAATGCCAAAATCTGTCTGAGTTAAGCGAATTGCTTGGTCATAACTCCAGTTTCCTAATGAGGGAGTGTTTCCAATGAGCGCAATTTCCCAATCAGGATTATAAAGCGGAGCTTCTATTTTAAAGAGATGCGTGTGTTTCTTTAAAATAGAATTTTTCTTTGACGCTTTTTGCTGGAGTTTATTTTTTAAAATTTTATTGTTGAGATAATTTTCCGGAAGGTTTTTGGAATTCCATTCATCAAAAATCAGGAATTCTTTATAGTTGTGAGGGAAAACATGGTAGTGCTTTACGGGTTCTGCTCTAAGAATTTTTCCTTTGTCATCAGTTAACTGATAGTGATATTCTATATTTTTAGAAAAAAAATCTATTTCGCATTTCCATTCACCATTTCCGGTATGAAACATTTTGTGGACTTTTTCTGCAGTATCTTTTTCATGGCTGATAAGCTCTAGATTTTCACCCGGTTTTGTGTAGTAATTAAGGTTAAAATACAATTTCATCTCATATATTTTTGTCTAAAAATACGGTTTAAATTTTAAAAATAAAGACTTGTTTAATCAAATTTAAGATAAAAAAAGCCTTTTCCCGAAAATTGAAAAAAGGCTGTGAAGTATTAAATATTGTTCTGATTTTTATTTTGCAATTAAAATTTTCTTAGAGAATAAAATTTTTCCCGAGTCTTCTGAGATATTTACGATGTAAGTACCTACAGCAAAATTTCTCAACTGAATCTGGTGATTCAGCACACCATCTTTTACTGAAAGATTAGATTTGAAAACAGATTTGCCTGAAACATCAAATAAAGTTATCTTGATATTTCCTTTGATATTTTTGTCGTTTACATTTATGGTGATTGTCTGATCTTCAACTTTTGTAGGGTAAACATCAATGTTTGCCATTATATTTGCCTGCATAACTTTTTCATTGGCAAAATATCGGCTCGCCAAATCATAAATATGAAGATTCTGTCCTCCGGAAAGTTGTTTTGCCTCAAGCGTATTTAAGCTGAATTCATACATAGGAGCACCTTTTGCACTTGCTACCACAATATTTCCTTTAGAATTTACCGCTGCGCCATTTACAGAATATGTTTCGGGTAATCCTGTGATTTTTCCTACAAATTTTGCAGTTAGTTCTTCTGTTGAAATTTTAAAGACATTTCCTGAAACAGAAAAGACATAGAAATTATTGTCGGCATCAGCAATCATATCTCCGCCAAAGCCTGTTTCCATTGCAGTAAAAGAATTTTTACCGTTAGATATATCATCTTTGATGATGCCAAGATCTTTTACTGTAAACTGACCGTTTTTTTTACTGATCTCAATAAACTGTGTTCCTGAATTGTTGATAGCATACATATTTCCGTTATATCCTGCTGTCATTCTTGTAATGTGAGAATTGATATCACAAGATGTCACTCTTGCAATATTATTTTCAACCAAGGTTATTTCTTTAGTTTTTTGGTTTAAAACGTAGATGTTTGAAG
Organism: Chryseobacterium echinoideorum; assembly: GCF_007474535.1. GTDB lineage: Bacteria > Bacteroidota > Bacteroidia > Flavobacteriales > Weeksellaceae > Chryseobacterium > Chryseobacterium echinoideorum. The sequence goes on from NZ_VKNW01000011.1 coordinate 112,400, forward strand.
AAAACATCGGCATATAAACCAGATTATCTCCTGAAGAATCATACGCTAAAGCGGCAAGGTTTGTTGCCTGAGCGTTATGATAAGAATTTTTATCTTCCGAAACCGATGATTTTCTTGATTGTGAAATAATATTAGCAGATGAAGAAAATCCGAAAACAATTTCACCGGATGTTCCGTCTGTATTTATCGCACGGAAATCATTGAATTCAATTCTTGGAGAATCTTTACCGGTAAGTGCGAAAAAATCTTGTTGTGCATTCACTGCATTTCCAAGCAAGACTAAAAGAATAGGGAATAAATGTTTTTTCATAAGTTTATATATTTTATAATTAATCATTTTAGTATGACTAAGTTACATATTTTTTAGATTAGATGAAATAAACAGAAAAATTAATTGAAAATTTTTAAAAATCAATTAAACTGTATTTGATCTTCTGATATTTTTTTACTTTCATCAAAAATAAAAGCATCCAAATAATTGAATGCTTTTAAAAAAGTTATTTGATAAAGCCTCTGTTTCTTAATAAAGGTTTGATATCCGGATCGTGTCCTGTAAAATCTCTGAATGCCTGGTTAAGATCTACAGAATTTCCTACAGAAAGAATGTATTTTCTGAATCGGTCGCCATTTTCTCGGGTAAGTCCACCATTTTTTTCAATCCATTCCCATGCATCGCTGTCTAAAGTTTCAGACCATAAATAAGCATAATATCCTGCTGAATAACCACCGCCCCAAATGTGCGCAAAATATGGAGTATGATATCTTGGCGGAACAGTTGCTAAGGTAAAACCGTGTTTTACTAAAGATTGTTTTTCAAAATCCAGCACAGGCAGAAGCTGTGTTTCACTGGTTACAGAATGCCAATCCATATCCAGAGAAGCCGCAGAAACAAGTTCGGTTGTCATATATCCCTGATTAAAAGTTGAAGCTTTTTTAATTTTGTCAACTAAACTCTGAGGTATTGGCTTTTTTGTCTCGTAATGAAGCGCATAGTTTTTTAACACAACCGGGTCCAAAGCCCAGTGTTCGTTGATTTGTGAAGGAAATTCAACGAAATCTCTCGGTACATTTGTTCCTGAAAGAGATGGGTATTTTTGGCTCGCAAACATCCCGTGAATAGAGTGTCCGAATTCATGGAAAATGGTTTCTACATCATCAAAACTAATTAATGATGGTTTTCCTGTTGCAGGTTTCTGATAGTTGTAGCAGTTGACAATCACAGGTTTTGTTCCTAAAAGATAAGATTGTTCCACAAAATTGCTCATCCAAGCGCCCCCATTTTTAGAGTCTCTGGTATAAAAATCAAGATAATAAATTGCCAGAGATTTTCCATCATGGTCAAAAACTTCATAAGTTACTACATCGGGATGATAAACAGGGAGATCTGTTCTTTTTTTGAAGGTGAGCCCGTAAAACTTTTCAGCAGCAAAGAAAACACCTTTTTCGAGTACCGTTGTGATTTCAAAATAAGGTTTAATCTCGCTTTCGTCAAGATCAAATTTGGCTTTTCTTACCTGTTCAGCATAATAATTCCAATCCCAAGGCTGTAGTTTGAAGCCGCCTTTTTGCTGATCAATCAGATCCTGAATATCTTTAGATTCACGTTTTGCCGTTTCTACAGCAGGGATAGCCAGCTGATTCATTAGTTTCACTGCAGCATCTGGAGTTTTTGCCATCTGATCCTGAAGTTTCCATTCGGAAAAGCTTTTCTTACCTAAAACCTGCGCTTTTTTAAGTCTTAAAGCAGCTAGTTTTTCAATGGTTTCTCTTGTGTCATTCCCATCGTTTTTTTCTGCTCTTTCCCACGATGCTTTAAAAAGTTTTTCTCTTGTTGCTCTGTTATTGAGATTTTGCAGAAGAGGCTGTTGTGTCGTATTAAGTAATGTAAGAAGGTATTGTCCCGGTTTTCCTGCATTTTTTGCGTCATTTGCAGCAGCTGCAATTTCATCAGCTGAAAGTCCGTCAAGTTCTTTTACATCAGTGAAGAAAACCCCGCCCTGCTTTCTTGCTTCCAGTAATTTGTTGGAATACTGAGTAGAAAGAGAGGCAAGCTCCTGGTTGATTTGTTTTAGTTTCTCTTTGTCGGCTGCAGAAAGATTTGCACCTGCAATTTCAAAATTTTGCTTGTAATATTGAAGCAGCCTTTTACTTTCCGAATCTAAACCATTTTCTGAAATTGATTTTATTCTTTGATAAAGATTTTCATTCAGGTACATTTTGTCAGAATGAGCCGCAAAAATTGGAGCATATTCTTCGTCTAAAGCTTGTAAAGCAGGATTGGTGTTTGCACTTGTAAGGTTTGAGAAAACAATCACGGCTCTTTTTAAAACTTCGCCGCTTTTTTCAAGAGCTACAAGCGTATTTTCGAAGGTTGCTTTTTCGGGATTATTAGCAATCTTCAAAATGTCCGCATCATGTTGTTTTAAACCAAATTCAAAAGCGGGTTTGAAATGTTCATCTTTAATTTTGTCAAACTCCGGAGCTTCGTATTGAAGTTTGCTTTTCTTCATTAAAGGGTTTGAGGAAAGCGAAGCGTCAGGAACAGGAATTTCTTTTTGAGTGTCGGGTGTTTTCATTGTGGTGCATGAATAATTAAATGCTAAAACAGAAATTAGCAGTGCTGAGGAAATGTTTTTTATATACATCTACTTTATTTTTTGAATAATATATGAAATCAAGAAACTTTTAATTAGCATTTTGCTGCCAATTGTAACAGATTTCATATTTTAGTTGTTATTAAAGTATAAAGATATTAAAAACTAAACTTTTAAACATCATATCATGAAATGTAGTGCAATTTTACTTTTTTCAGGGCTTGTTTTGATGGCTTCCTGTAATAAAAATGATAACAGGGAACAAAAAAATAACTGGCTTCCTGATATTACCAATTCTGATCATGGACCTTTAAAGCAAAAAGAATTTGCCGGAGATTTCGATGAAATTGAAGTTTCTCAGGCAATTGAAGCTGAAGTTATAAAGTCTGATGTGGAAAAAGTAGTTATTTCTGCTCCTGCAAATATTATTGACGAAGTTTTGGTTGATAATGATGGAACTGAACTCCATATTCACTATAAAAGAGGATTCCGTGTGATAAACAGTACAAAAGTAAAAGCTAAAATTTACACAAAAGATTTCATAAAACTTGTTGCTAATTCAGCGGCTGATATTGTGGTTAAAGATCAGTTTACTCAGGATAAAACAGACTTGGAAGTCTCAAGTTCAGGACAAATATCAGGAAAACTGGAGGCCAACGAATTGACAATTGATGCTGCAAGCAGCGGCAGTTTCACAGGAAAGATATGGGCAGTAAACCTTTCTGTTGAAGCGTCTTCTGCAGGAACTGTCGAGATGTCGGGGAAAGCTAAATCTGCAGAGCTGAAGGCATCTTCAGGAAGTGATATTTCGGCAAAAGAAATGACTGCAGATCTTGTAAAGGCAGAATCTTCCAGCGGCGCAAGCATAGAAGTCGGAGTGGTCTCGAAATTTGAAGGTCACGCTTCCTCGGGTGGAAGTGTAAACGGTATTAAAAAAGGAAATGTTACGACAATTGCTAAAGAAGAAAGCAGTGGTGGAAGTGTAAGTTTACAGTAATTTAATGATGATTATCAGTTTCTTCGTCTTCTGAAGCTAATGTTTCCCAATCTTTGCGGTCAAAATTCAGATTATCAAAAGCCAATAAATCCTCCTCAATCTGGAGGATTTCTTTTGTGGTAAAAATATGCATTTCTTCATCTTTATCCGTTTTTGCTAATCTCCGTACCGATGCTTTGTCAATAGCCATAAATCTTTGCCCTAATCTTCTTGCGGCATATTTTCTCATTCCCGTTTCGTGCAGTACATCTACTGCCATATCTACCGCAGTTCCTAAAGTTTCGCGGTAAATATTTTCTATTCCATTATCAAGATAGTCATATGCATCAATCCTATTTTTGGCACGAACGAATATTTTTACATTAGGATATTGCTCTCTTACTACATCTGCGACAAATTTATTCATTTCGGGGTCATCCAGACACAACACCAGAATCTTTGCATCTTCAATTCCTGCAGCTCTCAAAACAGGAAGATGGGTTGCGTCACCATAATATACTTTAAAACCATAACTTCTGAGCATTTTTACACGATCTGAATCTCTGTCTAGAACTGTTGCTGTTACTTTGTTTGCTTTGAGGAGTCTTCCTACAGTGCTTCCAAAATGTCCGAAACCTACGATGATAATTTTCTTTTGGTCAATGTTTTTCTCAAGAATATTAAAGTCAGAATCAGAGTCGGGGATTTCTTTGATAAATCTTGGAGTGATGATTTTATCATTAATGATTAAAAGTATGGGGGTAATACACATCGTAATTGCCGATACAGCCATTAGCTGAGCATTAAGCTCTGCTCCGAAAAGATAAAGATCAGAAGCGTAATTGATGAGTACAAAAGCAAATTCTCCTACCTGTGAAAGTGCAAACGCATAAAATAAAGTCTGTGGATTATCAAGCTTAAAAAATTTACCAATTGCAAACAATACCAGAAATTTTACAGCAAGAACTACAAAAACAGTACTGAAAATAAAGGCTGCATCATGCTGAATGACATTGAAATTCATCGTAGAACCCACACTTACAAAAAATACGGCAAGCAATAAACCTTTAAACGGATTAATCTGCGCTTCAAGCTCATGACGGAATTCACTGTTTGCCAGCATCACGCCTGCCAAGAAAGCTCCTAAAGCCGGAGAAATGCCGATGGCAACCATCAACTCTGAAACTCCGATAACGAGAAAAAGTGATGAAGCGGTGAGAAGCTCAGTCATTCCCGCTTTCGAAACATATCTTAAAAACGGAACAAAAACGTATCTTCCTAATAAAATTAAAATGATAACCCCAAAAATTACCGTACCTGCCTGAAGCCATTCCGGGAGTTTCTGAATGAGAATCTGTACTTCATTGTCCTGATGTCTTGCTTTATAATTAGCAATTACAGGCAAAATTGCCAAAATGGGAATCACAGCAATATCCTGAAATAGCAGAGTGGAAAAAGATGCTTCACCTGCTGTGGTTTTCAGATTATTTTTCTCCTGTAAGGTCTGAAGTACAATTGCGGTGGAAGAAAGTGCAAAACACATAGCAATTGCAATAGATTTATCTACTTTCCAGCCTGCCCAGATAAAAATCAGAAAAAGTATAGAGATAGTTAATACCATCTGAGTAAGTCCCAAACCGATAATTTTTTTTCTCATCTCCCAGAATTTTCTGGGTTCTAATTCCAGCCCAACCAAAAAAAGCAGCATAATTACCCCAAATTCACTGGCGTGCATGATATCGTTCACATCATTTCCTGTCAGTTTCAAAACATAGGGACCAATGATGATGCCGCCTAAAATATATCCGATGACCGAGCTTAAACCCAATTTCCTTGCAAGCGGAACCATAATGATGGCTACACCTAAGAATAAAAGGGTGTTCATCGCTAAAGTGTTTTCCATATTATTGATTCAGGGTTGCTACAAATTTCTTTTTCTGTAAAATGATTTCTTTTTTTGATAATTTATTGGCTTCGTAAACGATCGTTATGTCTTTTATATTGGCTTTAAAAACATTCAGTGATACAATAAGTCCGCTGATGATTTCGTCAATTGTATATTTGTATGTACCCTCTTTGGAGAAGGATCTTTCTTTGCCTCCGGTGGTAACCACAATATAAACTTCTTTATTTTCTAACGGATTAACTTCGCCCTCATTCAGCCAGTTACGGTCAAAAACTTCGTCAATCCATAACTTCAGTAAAGGTGGAACTCCGAACCAGATGATCGGAAACTGAAAAATAAAACGATCATAACTTTGAAGCCTTTTTCTTTCTCTGAAAGCGGCAATATGAAAGTCGGGGTATTCTTCATATAGATCTCTAAGGGTAAAATGCTGATGACGAACATAGAAGTTGATGAGTTCTATGTTTGAATTGGAATGTTCAAGATAAGGATGAGCAAAAATAACCAGCGTTTTCTTCATACAACTCGTTTTTCGTAAATATAATGAAAAATGAATAAAATATGAATGGCAAAGGTAAGTTTAGTGAAAATTTTAATCAGAGAAAATAAAGCTGATGTAAATTTATTTTCCATGAGAGTAGGCTTGATTATTTTTTTCGTCTTTGAAATTTATATTTTCTAACTTCGGAATTATTGTAACAAAACTTCCTGTTATTTTTGTAAGGGAATAGTTTTTTTGGTATCGTAACGTATGGAGAGTGTATCATAAGGAGGGCTAACTATAAGCTCAATAATACCGCCGCCAAACTCATCTTTTAATTTCATCTGAAAGTGCTTTATAATCTTTGGAATATTACCAAATGGTGACTTTTCAAATTCACTGATTTCTTTTGCATATGGTTTTAAAGAAGTTTTTAAATTCTCGAATTCTTTATATTTATCCTGAGAATTACTAAATTTAATTATTTGCGTAGCACTATAATTTCGACCATTAGGTATTAGTGATATAAAAACTTGATTTACTTCACTTGCGAAAAAAACATTTTTTGTTCCGCTGAATTCATATGCCGTAAAGGGTTTAAATTCTTTTGGGACATTTGTATATTTAGTTTCACTGAATTTCAAGTTCGGATTGTTCATGAGAGACGTATAGTCATCTTGCATTTGAGAATTGAAGAAAACCGAATTCAAAATAAGAATTTCTTTAGGCTTTTCGCAGGAAGCTATTGTCAAGAACAACACAATAAGAATAACAAAATTTTTATAATGCATAATCTGAATAACTTGATCTACCATCCTCCCGAAGCACCGCCTCCTCCAAAGCTTCCTCCTCCTCCGAAGCCTCCAAATCCGCCACCGCCACGAGAACTTCCGCCGCCAAAACCACCACCGCCAAAGCTTCCAGGAAAAGGAAAGAATCCTCCCGGATAATTTCTGCGTCCTCTTCGGCTGAGAATAATATCTCCGTCGTCATCATTTCCACCACCTCCTTTGCTCATAATGATGACAAGAATAATGAAAATGATAAATGCAATAATAATCAGTTTAGCTTCTCCTGAATTACCCTTATGATGTTTCTGTAAAGGTTTGAATTTTCCCTGAACAGCATCCATAATGGCAGATGTTCCACCATTAATACCGTCGTACCATTTTCCTTTTTTAAATTGTGGCGTTACAATATAATCTAAAATCTGCCCGGCAACAGAAGCGGTAAGATATTGCTCAACGGCTCTTCCCTGTTGGATAGACATGGTTCGGTCTTCTTTTGCAATCAGAAAAACCACTCCATTATCTACATCTTTTTGTCCGATTCCCCATTTTTCGCCGAAAGTTGCCGCAAGAAAATTAATATCTTCTCCTTTTGTAGAAGGTATAATGATAACTTCAATTTCTGTGGATGTAGAATCTGCAAACTGAATGAGCTTGTTGTTTAATGCATCTTTTTCCTGTTGGGTAAGAAGGTTGGCTTCATCATATACAGGATACAAAACGGCAGGTTTTTCCGGAATTGTATACTGTGCTGAAATAACATTAAAACAGCTGGCAATTATGAAAATAAAAAATATTTTAAGAGAATGTAATCTCATCGGGTAGTTCGTTATGATTTTTTCCGTTAATTGGAAAATGCTTTTTCAGTTCGATTCCGGTTTCCAGAATAGCACTTTTCAAAGCCTGATAAAAATGTCCTTTTGCAAATTCGGAAGTGATGTAGTCGTGAAGATGATCCCAGAAAGACTGATGTACTTTTTCGTGAATTCCAGTATCACCAATAATTGTGAGATATTTCTGCTCAAAATTGACATGAAAAAGGACTGCATTTTTTTCTGCAGTTTTGTCTTTACAGAGTTCTTTGAAAACTTCAAAAGCCGCTTCTGCAATTTTGTCATCAGTTGTAGAGTCTATGTGTACGCGGATTTCTCCGGTAGAAAGACTTTCTGCCGATTGAATAGCTTCCACAAGGGAAGCTATTTGATGGTCTGTTAAAAAGCGATTCATTATTCAGTAAATACGCTTGGTGCATTTTCAGCTCCTGCCTGTGCTTTAAATAGCGGTTTTTCTTTAAAATTGGTAAAGTTTGCCAAAATATTATTAGGGAACTGTTTGATTAAAATATTATAATCTCTTGCAGCATCGTTATAGTTTACTGTTTCCATTCTGATGCTGTTTTCAATCGCAATATATTCTCTCTGGAAATTGACGTACTGCTGGTCTGCTTTTAGATTAGGATAAGATTCTACCACCGCCATCAATCTGCTCAGAGCTCCTGTTAATTCGCCTTGTGCTGCCTGAAATTTTGCCATGTCTTCTTCTGTAAGATTAGATGGATTGATGTTAATTGAAGTTGCCTTTGAACGGGCTTCAATCACTTTTGTTAAAGTTTCCTGCTCAAATTTGGTGTAAGATTTTACAGTTCTTTCAAGATTAGGAATGAGGTTGGCTCTTTTTTGATATACGGTTTGTACATTAGACCACTTTGCATCTACAGTTTGCTCCTGAGCTACAAAATTGTTGTAACCGCTTTTACCCCAGAAAAATAGTATTCCGACAATAATAAGTAATGCAATGCCGATAGTTCCGGCGCTGAAACAGCCTTTGTTTTTCATGTTTGAATTTTTAATTTAATTTTTTAATGTTTTTTGTGCTACTCAAATATACAAATTAAGTGCTAATTTTGCATAAAATTTAATAAATGACAACAATTGTGGTTGCAATGGGAGAAAATAATGAGATTGGTTCTGATAATCAATTGTTATGGCATCTTCCTAAAGATTTAAAACATTTTAAAGAAATTACTTCCGGGCATCCCGTAATTATGGGTAGAAAAACGTACGAAAGTATCGGAAAACCTCTTCCTAACCGTACCAACATTGTTGTTTCCAGAAAAAAAGACTGGTTTGAAGAAGGAATTCTGATTGTAGGAAGTATCAAAGAGGCTGTAAAGTTTGCAAAAAAAATAGATGAAGAGATTTTTATCATTGGTGGTGGTACTATTTATGAACAAACAATGGAAATTGTTGATAAACTGGAAGTAACTCTGGTAAAAGCAACACTTGATGCGGATACGTATTTCCCTGAAATTGATTCTAAAACCTGGAAGAAAACCGGTGAGGTATGCTATGAAAAAGATGAAAAAAATCAATATGATTTCTGTTTTCAGACATTCGAAAAATTTTAAAAAAATAGTTGTAGGAATTCTAGCGCTTAACTTCTAGCTTCTAACCTTTAAATGTTTTATCTTTGCACTTCTAAAATTTAATCATGAATAAAAATATAAAAATCATAGTGGCAGCACTTCTTATTTTGGGAGGTATTTACATGATGTTTTTTACCAGAAATTTGGGATGGGGAATTGTTATTTTTCTTCTTTCTGCCTTGCCGATTTTCTTATTTTTCAAAAATGAAAATATATTGCTTGCTTTCTGGCAGTTGAGAAAGCAGAATATGGAAAAGGCTTCAAAATTTTTAAATAATATTAAAAACTACAGAACAGAGCTTCATAAAAACCAGTACGGATATTATCATTATCTGCAAGGTTTAATCTTGGCACAGGATCATCCGACCAAAGTAGAACCTTTGATGAAAAAAGCTTTAGATTATGGCCTGAATATGAAACACGATCGTGCGATGGCTACCTTGAACCTTGCAGCGGGCGCAATCTCTAAAGGAAGGAGACAGGAAGGGCAAAAGCTTTTGGAAGAAGCTAAAAGGCTGGATTCTGCGGGAATGATGACCGATCAGATCAAAATGCTGAAAGATCAGCTAAAAATGCCGACCATGCAGAAGCATATGCACAATCCTAATATGAGGAATAGAGGAAAATTCTTTTAATACAATCTCAAAAATAAACAATGGCAGAAATATTTCTGCCATTGTTTATTTACTGTTTTACCACCTTTACTGTTTTTGAAGAGCCGTCTTTGTAACTAATTTTCGCTAAATAATTTCCTGTTGTTAATCTTGATAAATTAATAGAAACATCCTTGCTGTCAAATTTCTGACTTAAAATATTTTGTCCGGATAAATTGTAAAAATCTACCGAAGCAATACTCTGGCTACCCGAAATATTAAAAATATCTCTTACAGGATTAGGGTAGTACTTTACAGATGTTTTACCGTCAATCTCTACAGTGCTTAAATTGCCAAAAACCAACCTGATGTTTGTTCGGTTGGGTGTAGTATTCATTGTTCTGGTTTCATTCCATGCATTAGAGATGCTGTAATAATAAGATGACTTATCCGCAACATTTGAGTAAGCATAATTTGGTGGCGAAAGAGTATAATCTCCCGAAGCATGTACTACCAAAACCACGAGATTTTTTGTAGAATCATTATACTGAAAAGGAGTTGTAAGTGTGATATTCTGCCATCCTACAACATCATTATTCACATTTCCGGTATACACGAGGGTGTAACCTGTTGTGCTTGTAGGCGTAGAAACAGCAGTTTGGGTCGACATTTTCATGTAGATAGAAACATTTCCTGTTGGCGTTGCATAGGCATTGCTTACGATATTCCATCCTACAGAATTGATGGTTCCTGTAGTTCCAATCTCTGATGCGTCATAAATTGTTTCGCTCGCTCCATGTTCAAACAGTCTTGTGATAGGAGAGTAGTACCAATTTGAGGTGCCGCTTCCAATCGTGACTTGTTGTTGTGCATTTAACGGAATAAAACTGATTAATCCGAATAACAAAAAGTAAAAAAAAGTAGAATTTCTCATATAATTGATAATTTATTAACCATAAATTTAGTAAAAATTATCAAAATAACAATTTTCTTTGAGTTGTTACATTTCTGAGTTTTGCTCGTATCCGTAAAATTTAGGCATTTGCCAATGATATTTTACAGCCAGTGTTCTTACCGAAACAATAAGAAGAATAGTGAAAATTTGTATGAATGTATAAGAAAGACTGGTAAAATTTGTAAGCAGTAAAAAACCTGATCCGCCAATAATACATGCGCTTGCATAAATTTCTTTTCTAAAAATTAAAGGAATTCTATTCAGCAAAATATCACGGATAATTCCACCAAAACAGCCGGTAATTGTTCCTAAAGCAATGCAGATTAATGGATGAATTTCTGCATTAAGCCCTTTCTGAACACCAATAATGGTAAACAATCCTAAACCGAAACTGTCGAAAATAAATAAAGTTACTTTAAAATTCTTTTCAATAGATTTGAAGACCATGGCAAAGATGCTGGTTGCCAAAATCAATCCGCACATCAATAGATCATGCATCCAAAAAACAGGAATGCCAAGCAGTAAATCTCTTACTGTTCCTCCACCCACTGAAGTCACAAAAGCAATGATCAAAACTCCAAAAGGATCAAGTCTTTTCTGCATCGCAGCAAAGCTTCCCGACATCGCAAAAGAGATCGTTCCGAGAATTTCTATGATAAGGTTGAAGTTTTCGTGCATTCTATGATTGGTGCTGATAAATGACAAATAGATTAAATTTCATTTATTTTAATCTTAATTATTACTTATCTATTATTTATTTTTCAATTCTCACCGCTTCAGGAACCAGAAGTTCATACTCTCCTTTATGATTGATGATTTCTCTTACGATGCTGCTGCTGATAAAAGATTTTCCTGATGAAGTCAAAAGAAAAACGGTTTCCAGTTTTTTATGAGCCAGCGTTCTGTTGGTATGAGCAATAGCTTTTTCAAACTCGAAATCGGCAGGATTTCTGAGTCCGCGGAGAATATACTGAGCATTTTTTTCAAAACAATAATCAACAGTAAGTGCTTCAAAAAAATCGACTTCCACATTGGGGAATTCAGCTACGGAATTCCGGATAAATTCCATTCTTTTTTCCAGAGGAAACATGTATTTCTTCTGAGAATTTTGCCCGATAGCTATAATTAATTTATCAAAAAGAGGAGCAGCTCTTTCAATAATGTCGTAATGTCCTAATGTAATTGGGTCAAAAGATCCCGGAAAAACGGCAATTTTCATGCGTAAGAATTTTATTTTTTTGTGTTTGGTGTCGTCTTTAGTTTATACTGATAGGGTAGTTTTGCATAACTTCTAACTTCTAACTTCTAACTTCTAACTTCTAACTTTATTCAAAGCCTTCTCAACTTCGTTGCCACAAAGATCTTTAATGGAAATTCCATAATGTTTTGCCTGTTGCGGAAGAATGCTTGCCGGAGAAAATCCAGGGTTGGTATTCATTTCCAGCATATAAGGAATTCCGTCCATCAAAATAAATTCGCTTCTGGAAAACCCACTCATTCCTAGGGAATTGTAAGCCTTTTTGGCGATTTCCTCCACACGGATTCTGGTTGCATCATCTATTCTTGCAGGGGTAATTTCTTCTGAAGCACCTTCGTATTTGGCTTCGTAATCAAAAAACTCGTTTTTAGGAACAATTTCGGTAATTCCAAGTACAATAGTTTCTCCTTTAAAATCAATAACTCCTACCGAAACTTCCATTCCGTTCAGAAAACTTTCAATTAAAATTTCATTATCTTCTTTAAAGGCAATTTCTGTGGCGGCAATAAGCTCAGATTTTTCTTTAACCTTTGAAATTCCCAAGGAAGAACCGGATTGATTAGGTTTGACGAAAACAGGAAGTCCCAGATTTTCTATAATCTCATCCATATTAATTTCTTCACCTTTTCTCAGGTAAATACTTTTTGCAGCAGGAATTCCGTATTTTGAAAGCACTGCTAATGTATCTTTTTTATTAAAAGTTAAAGCACTCTGATAAAAATCACAACCTGTATATTTTTGTCCAATGGCATCCCAATAAGCCTGAAGAATTCCGTTTTCTCCAGGAGTTCCGTGGATGATATTAAAGCAGACGTCAAATTTCAGGGTTTCGTTATCTGTATTTACAGAAAAATCACCTTTGTTAATGGTTGTTTTTTCATCCTTTTCATTCAAATAATACCATTCATCTTTCAGTATAATTACTTTATAAACATTGTAAAGATCACGGTCTAATGAATCGTATATCAACTGCCCGCTTTTCAGAGAAACTTTGTATTCGTCAGAATAACCGCCCATCACTACGGCGACTTGCTTTTTGCTCATATCAAATTGTCAATAAAGGCAAAATTAAGCAAATTCTGTATGCTAGTATCTAATTTTTTTAATTTTAAATCTAAAATTCAAGATCGTAAAAACTCAGAACATTCCTTTCATTTTTATTTAGATAAAATTAGTTCACATCAAAGACGTTTTTAAACAGATTCAGGTTTCACTACTAAAATATATTTCAGAATGCATTCGGTTTTGAGTATAAATTTAAAACATCAATAAATTTCTTTCCTGCTTTGTTCATTTTTAGTAAATTTGTCAACCTTTAAATTTTAAAAAATTAAATACTAAAAATAATATGAATCTTCACGAGTATCAATCAAAAGAGATTTTATCAAAGTATGGAGTAGCTATCCAACGTGGTTTCGTTGCAAACAACGTAGATGAAGCTGTAGCAGCTGCTGAAAAACTTACGGCTGAAACCGGAGCTCAGGGATGGGTTGTAAAAGCACAGATCCACGCAGGAGGTCGCGGAAAAGGCGGAGGTGTAAAGTTTTCTCCAAACATGGATAAGCTTAAAGAAAACGCTCAGAACATCATCGGAATGCAGTTGGTAACTCCACAAACTTCTGCTGAAGGTAAAAAAGTAAATTCTGTTTTGGTTGCAGAAGATGTATATTATCCAGGGGAAACTGAGACTAAAGAATTCTATGTTTCTATCCTTTTAGACAGAGCAGAAGGTAAAAATGTAATTGTGTATTCTACTGAAGGTGGGATGGATATTGAGCACGTTGCTGAGGTAACTCCTCATTTGATCCACAACGAATTGATTGATCCGGCTCTTGGTCTTCAAGGTTTCCAAGCTAGAAAAATTGCTTTCAATTTAGGTCTTGAAGGGAATGCTTTCAAAGAATTCACCAAGTTTATTTCTAATCTGTATGCTGCTTATACAGGTATTGATGCATCTCTTTTTGAGATCAACCCTGTTTTGAAGACATCTGATAACAAAATTATCGCTGTAGACGCTAAAGTAACTTTGGATGACAACTCATTATTCCGTCACAAAGATTTAGCTGAATTGAGAGATACAAGAGAAGAAGATCCTATGGATGTGGAAGCTGGTGAAGCTGGTCTTAACTTCGTGAAATTAGACGGTAATGTTGCTTGTATGGTAAACGGAGCTGGTCTTGCAATGGCTACAATGGATATCATCAAAGTATCCGGAGGTAACCCTGCAAACTTCCTAGACGTAGGTGGAACTGCAGATGCACAAAGAGTACAGACTGCTTTCGGAATTATCTTGAGAGATCCAAACGTAAAAGCAATCTTAATTAATATCTTCGGAGGTATCGTAAGATGTGACAGAGTTGCACAGGGAGTTGTAGATGCTTATAAAGCAATGGGAAGCCTTCCTGTTCCTTTGATCGTGAGATTGCAGGGAACGAATGCTGTTGAAGCTAAAAAATTAATTGACGAGTCTGGTCTTCCGGTTCACTCTGCAATTACTTTGGAAGAAGCTGCAAATAAAGTAAAAGAAGTTTTAGCTTAAGACTAAAATTTTAATGATAATCGAAACCGCTTCAGTTTTGAAGTGGTTTTTTTGTATATATGGTGATGTAATGGAATGCAGCTTTCTGAAGTAAAATTGTAATTCCAGTCAACACTCATTAAAAATGCTTATTTTTGCAAAAATTTTGGAGTATTATCCGGAATTAAATTTTTTAAAACTTCCCTATGGAATTGATACACAGAAACCTTGCAATCGGTATTCACGATGCTTTACAGGAAACTTTTTTTGAGAAAAACAAATATGCAGATAAAGTTATTGAAAGACTTTTAAAAGCCCACAAAAAATGGGGAAGTCAGGACAGAGCTGTCGTTTCTGAAATCTTCTATAATATTATCCGTTGGAAAAAACGTCTTGAATATTACATGGGGGAAGGTGTAAAGCCCAATAATGTTTACAAATTGATGCTGGCTTATCTTCTTTGGAGTAAAACCAACTACAAAAAATTTGAAGAATTTGATGGGATAAAAATAGCAGATATTCTTACCAAGCTTAAAAAAGGAACTGTTCCTACCAAAGCTATCGAACATTCTATCCCGGAGTGGCTTGCAGAAACGCTTGAAAAAGAATTGGGCACTAAATGGGAAAAAGAAATGTTGGCTCTTAATGAGCAGGCTCCCACTGTTTTAAGAGCAAATTCTCTGAAAACTACCACGAAAGAACTGATTTCTGATCTTGCCGATGAGAATGTAGTGTCTTATCCTGTCAGAAATTATCCTGATGCAGTACAGCTGGAAGAGAAAAAAAATGTTTTTCTTACCACTGCTTTTAAAGAAGGTTTGTTTGAAGTACAGGATGCCTCTTCACAAAAAATTGCCTACTTTTTAGACGTAAAAGAAGGACAGCGTGTAGTGGATGCCTGTGCCGGAGCGGGCGGGAAAACACTTCATTTAGCTGCGCTGATGGGAAATAAAGGGCAGATTATCGCTTTAGATATCTTTGAGTGGAAACTTGCCGAGCTTAAACGCCGGGCAAAAAGAGCGGGAGCACACAATATTGAGACCAGAGTAATCACAGATAATAAAGTGATTAAACGTCTTCATGAGAAAGCAGATCGCCTTTTGATTGATGCACCCTGTTCAGGATTGGGTGTTTTAAAAAGAAATCCCGACAGCAAGTGGAAAATAGATCAGGATTTTATAGATAGAATAAAAAAAGAACAACAGCAGATTATTCATGATTATTCTAAAATGCTGAAAGTGGGTGGGAAAATGGTGTATGCTACCTGCTCGGTTCTTCCTTCTGAGAATAACGAACAAGTAGCTGAATTTATCAGGAATAACTCTAACTTTAAACTTATAAAAGACGAAAAAGTAATGCCAAGCGAAGGATATGACGGCTTTTATATGGCTCTGATTGAGAGAATATCTTAAATTTTTTTGGCGAAAATTTTTAAAAAAATAAACTACTTTATCGTGTATGAAGTAGTTTATTGTTTCGTAATATGCGAACAATTCATCGTCAGCAGAATTTTTTGTTGAAGTAATTCGATTCAATAAAAACTTCAATATAAAATTATTATTTATCTTTGCCTTAATATTAAAGTATTTTAAAGTATGCTTAAATCACTTTTCAACTGGAAAGTTTTACTCAATTTAGTTCTTGCCATAGGTGTTTTTGTGGGATTGGTTTATCTCACTTTCCGTTGGCTGGAATATCACACCAATCATGGACAGGAAGTTCCTGTTCCTAATGTGATGAATAAATCAGTACACGATGCTGTAAAGATATTAGAAGATGCCGGACTTGATTACGAAGTTGACAGTGCTGCTTATAATCCTAAATACAGACCGCTTCAGGTTTTGAAAGTTTATCCTTCGCCTGGTTCCCGGGTAAAAGATGGAAGAGCAATTCAGCTGATGGTGAATCCTAAAAGTTGGGCTCCTGTTGCAATTCCGGATGTAATTAATAAATATTCCGGTTTGGCGTTTCAAAGGTTGGAACAGGTCGGGCTAAAGGTTTCCGATACCATCTATGAGCCAAGCATTCAGAAAGATGCTGTTCTCAGAATTTTATTTAAAGGAAATCCTATAAAACCGGGAACTAAAATCCCAAGATTCTCATTAGTAGATGTTGTCGTAGGTTCAGGTCCTTTAAGAAATATTTCTGTTCCTAATGTTGTTGGTTTAACTGTAAAAGAGGCAAAAATGGTTATCGCAAGAAACCTTTTTGAATTGGGATCGGTGAATCATGAAGATGCTGGTAATGATGATTCAGATATTGTGTATTATCAGGATCCTGCATCGGGAGATATTCGTGATCAGGGAATGCAGATTGATCTTTGGGCGAGTAAAAAAACTCCTGCTGAATTGCGCGGTAAAATTGATGAGCTTAATTCGATATACCGAATGAAAGTAGATACTACTTTGCCACCCATAAGGTATGAGGAAGTACCCTATGTTCATGAGCCCGTGTTTACAGAACCTGCTCCTATAGTTCCTCAGAAAAAAGAAATGCCTAAACAGGAACCTGCAAAATCTGGCACATCTGCTACAAAAACTCCGGCAGAAAAGCCTAAAGCTGATGCTACACCAGCTGCACAAACACAGGATAAGCCAAAAGCTAAAAAAGTAATAAATTAAGATATTTAAAATATAAATAATGGCTTCAACTGTAATAATGTTGAAGCTTTTTATATAAAGAAAACAATGACAGACGATAACGAAGATTTTTTGGACGAAGAATTTTTAGATTCTCATGCAACGGATCTTGATGAAGAAAATAAAGGTCTCTATGAGCACTTTAATATCACAGCCGATAATAAACAGGAGCTTCTGAGAATTGATAAATATCTTCTTATTTTCAGGCAAAATTCTTCAAGGAATAAAATTTCCCAAACCTGCCGTGCAGGAAATGTAGTCGTGAATGGTGTTCCTGTAAAGCAAAACTACAAGGTAAAGCCCGGTGATAAAATTTCTGTTTTGCTGGCTCATCCTCCACGTCAGAATGTCATTATTCCGCAGGATATTCCCATTAATATTGTATACGAGGACGATGATCTGGTAGTTGTGGATAAAGAAGCAGGGATGGTGGTGCACCCCGGATTTGGTAATTGGGATGGAACTCTGGTAAATGCTTTGGCTTTTCATTTTCAAAAAAAAGGTGAAAAATCTGATCTTGACAGAGTAGGACTGGTTCACAGAATTGATAAAGATACTTCCGGGCTTTTGGTAATTGCTAAAAATGAATATGCTTTAAGTTTTCTTGCCAAACAGTTTTTTGAGAGAAAAACCCGGAGATTATACTGGGCTTTTGTGTGGGGGAATGTACAGGAAGATGAGGGTACAATTACAGGGCATATTGGCAGACATCCGAAGAACAGGATGCAGATGCACACTTATGTTGACGGAAGTCAGGGGAAACACGCAGTTACCCATTATAAAGTTTTAGAACGCTTCAGATACATGACTTGGGTAGAGTGCAAGCTTGAAACAGGGAGGACACATCAGATCAGGGCTCATTTTAAACATATTGGTCACACCTTATTCAATGATGAAAGGTATGAAGGAAATATCGCTCTGAGAGGAGTTAATCTCCCAAAATACAAACAATTTATAAAGAATGTTTTTGAAATTTTACCAAGACATGCTTTGCATGCTCATACTCTTGGTTTTGTACACCCCACAACCAAAAAGGAATTGTATTTTGAGAGTCCTATGCCAAAAGATATGGCGGATGCCGTAAAAAAATGGAGAAATTATTTAGAAAACTAAAAATATATTGAGAATTTTTTTATATTTGTTGAATTGAAATCAAGATTTGTTATGAGAAAACTATATGCTATCGTATGTTTAGCTCTTTTGTCGAATGCATACAAAGCACAAGAATCATTACCATACTATCAGCAATATCTTTTGGATGGTGAGTTCCTGTTCAACCCTGCACAATACGGTAAAACGGACTATGTACAGCTTAATCTAAACTATCAACAGCAATTTTCAAAATTCAGCGAATCTCCTAACGTACAGTCAGTGGGGATCAACGCTAATATTTTTGACAGAGTTGGAGCGGGTATTTCCGTTTTTAGAGACAGCAATGGTCCTATTTCTGCAGGAGGTATCACAGCAGGAGCTTCTTACTTTATTCCACTAAGCAGTGAAGGAGAGAGAAAAGATCAGTTTTCTTTTGGTACAAGTGTTAATTTTTACAATATGAATTTTGATTATTCTAAAATTAATACAGAAGACGGTTATGATCCTTTACTACAGGGTAACGAAAGTAACATCTTCATGGTATATGCTAACTTCGGTTTAGCTGCTACGTACAGAGGAATCTTCGGTGGAGTATCGGTAAATGATATCGCTTTAAGTAACGACGAATCTATTGTAAATAATTATGAGCCTTCACCAATCAAATTCTTTTTAAATTTAGGGTACGACTGGAAGCTTGCAGATAATATCGCACTTACACCTTCTGTTTTGGTAAATTTGAATACCAACTCTACAAGAATGACAGATTTCAACCTGATGGCAACTTTCTCAAATGACATCAATGCATTCTCTATCGGAGCGAGCTACAGAGCTGTTCAGAACAGATTTGATAATCAGCAATTGAGTATTTCACCAATCGTAAAAGTTAGATTCAACAAATTCATGGTGG
The DNA here is from genome assembly GCF_007474535.1 of Chryseobacterium echinoideorum. GTDB lineage: Bacteria > Bacteroidota > Bacteroidia > Flavobacteriales > Weeksellaceae > Chryseobacterium > Chryseobacterium echinoideorum. The sequence continues at coordinate 131,532 of NZ_VKNW01000011.1, forward strand.
GAGCAACTTATAACCTTGGAATGTCTGATATCCAGACTTACGGTGGAAACAGCTTCATGATCGGTCTTGGCTACAATTTCGATAACTTTATCAATCATAGAGGATTTAGATACTAATATCAATTTAATTTGAATAAATTTGAGCTCTGAATTTTTTCGGAGCTTTTTTTATGATTTACATTCACATTCCCTTTTGCAAACAGAAATGCAGCTACTGCAATTTCCATTTTTCAACATCTTTACAGTTTAAAGATGAAATGATTGCTGCGATAAAGAATGAAATAAGGCTTCGAAAAGATGAACTCCAAAATAAAAGCCTGAAGTCACTGTATTTTGGAGGCGGAACCCCTTCAATTCTTTCAGCTGATGAAATTAATTCTTTAATTGATGAAGTTTTAAAATATTTCAACTTTGATAAAGATATAGAAGTAACACTGGAAGCAAATCCAGATGATTTAAACAAAAACTTCTTAAAAGCATTATCAGAATCACCGATAAATCGTTTTTCTATAGGAACTCAAAGTTTTTTTGAAGAAGATCTGAAACTTATGAACCGGGCTCATAGTGCTTCAGAAGCAGAGAGTTCAATCAAAAGAGCTCAGGATTTTGGATTTGAAAATTTGAGTATTGATTTGATTTATGGTTCACCAACTTCCAACTTAGAAATTTGGAAGCGAAATCTAAGCAAAACCCTCTCACTGGAAATTCCTCATATTTCTTCTTATGCCTTGACCGTAGAGCCCAAGACAGCTTTGGAAAACTGGGTTGCAAAAGGAAAAATTGCTACTCCAAAAGAGGAAGAGCAGAATCTCGAATTTTATTACATGAAAGATTTTCTGAAAGAAAATGGTTTTGAGCATTATGAAGTTTCCAACTTTGCCAAACCTGGTTTTCATTCAAAACATAATTCTGCGTATTGGAAGTATCAGGAATATCTTGGAATTGGTCCTTCGGCGCATTCATACAACGGAAACAATATCAGAAGCTGGAATATCGCCAATAATCAACAATATAGTAAAAAGCTAAATTCCGGTATTCTGGCTGTAGAAACTGAAACCCTTTCTCAGCAGGATCAGTTTAATGAAATGATCATGATCGGTCTTAGAACGACTTGGGGAGTAAATATCCATCATTTGAAACAAAAATTTTCTAATGATATATTATATCATTTTCATAAAGAAATTCAAGACAAATTAGCCGAAGGAGTTCTGAAAATTGAAGATGATCATCTTAAAATTCCTGAAAAGCATTGGTTTATGGCAGACGGAATTGCTTCGGATTTGTTTATCGTTTAGTCTGAAATCCTGAAACCCCAATCTGGAAAACGGTATTTGAAAAACTTGCGACATCCATCTTCCTGCATCCAACAAATTGTTTATTTTTGTATAAAATTTCAGTTCAGTTTTGAAAAATAAAAAGCCGGATTATTCGCATCTCTCACCTGATCAGCCTATCGGAATTTTCGACAGCGGAGTGGGAGGGCTTACTGTAGCCAAAGAAATCAGGAGATTACTCCCCAATGAAAATCTTATCTATTTTGGCGATACCAAACACCTGCCTTATGGTGAAAAGTCCAAAGAAGCAATTATAGGATATTCTACGAAAATTTCTAATTTCCTTTTAGAACAAAATTGCAAAGCGATAGTAATTGCCTGTAATACGGCTACAGCAAATGCTTTGAATGAAGTAATGGATTCTGTACAGGGAAAAGTTCCGGTGATTGACGTAATTAATCCGGTTGCTGAAAAAGTTTCGTACGAAATCCACAATAACGTAGGGGTGATTGCTACCAAAGCAACTGTAAATTCCGGACTTTACAAAAAATCAATACGGAAACACAACAAATTTATCAAAGTTGATGAGCTGGCAACTCCGCTTTTGGTTCCTGCTATTGAGGAAGGGTTTAAAAATCATCCCATCACTCATGCAATTATTTATAATTATCTCAGCAACAGCAAACTGAAAAATATTGAAACATTAATTTTAGGGTGTACACATTATCCCTTATTGATTGATGAAATCAAACAGTATTATGGCAATCGTGTCCGTGTTATAGATTCACCTAATATTGTTGCCAATCAGCTAAAGATTATTTTAGATAAATATCATTTGCTGAACGAAAACAATGCTAAGCCAACTTATCAGTTTTATCTTTCAGATATCACCAAAAATTTTGAAAAAATTTCTAAGAAGTTCTTTGGAAAAACAATAGATCTAGAACTTCGGGTATTATAAATAATAAAAGACTCATTTTCAGAGTCTTTTTTGCTTTATTCAAGTTGGATGTCTGTGCTTTCTTCAGGATTAGGTTCATAGAAACTGAAACTCACATTACCGTATTTTCTTGTAGATTTAAAATTCGGATGATCCAGTTTTAATCTGCTTTGGTGTTCTACAATCAGGATTCCGTTCGGTTTCAGGTATTTATTATTCAAAACTAACGAAATCAATTCCTGATATTTCTTTTCGTCCGTTTCAAAAGGAGCATCGGCAAAAACAATCTCATAAGATTTTTTATTACGGAATTTTTTGAGCCAGTCATACACATCTCCACGTTGGGTACTAATCTGTAAGCTCATATCTAATTCTGCCGCTGTAGAATTGATGAATGATGTATGTTTGGGATTCATTTCCACAGAGGTCACATCCTGACAACCTCTGGAAGCAAACTCCAAGCTTATAGAACCGATTCCTGCAAATAAATCAAGTACGGAAATCGACTGCATATCATACGTGTTTTCCAAAATACTGAATAATGCTTCTTTCGCAAAATCCGTTGTCGGTCTTACATCAAAGTGTTTTGGGGCGGCTATTTTTTTGGCTTTCCATCTGCCGGAGATTATTCTGTACATTTTTTAGATTTTAGAGGTTGGTAGCAGGTTGCAGTAGAACTAATTCTAAAACAGCATCCAACAACCTAATTAAGGATGAAATTCTTATTCGGAATATTATCAAAAACAATCTTTATATTCTTCACAAACTTCTGAAGCTCTGAGATAAATGTTTCATTTTCCGTAGTCTCACCATACACATAAAATTGAGTCTCATTGATTCCGAAGCCGATTTTGCTTAATGTAAACATCACAAAATAAAGAAAATCTACTTCCGAATTTACATCCAGATTGTTGTATAAAATCACTTTCTTGCTATCAATGGCAAAAAACTCACACTGATTATGATAAAGATTGATGTGAATTTCCTTTTTATTCTTATGATGAATAGAATTTAAAAACTTTTCTCCTGAAAAATTAAACTTCACAGGGATTGAAAGATCTTTAATTTTATGATAAAAATCTTTGGGAAAAGTATAATAAAACTGAACTTTGAACTTTTTATTCACAGAAAGCATCAGTTCTTCATTTTCCTTATCAACGGGAGCGTTGTATGCAATCAGGTCATATCCGGATTCATGGTCGTTAAAACCTTCAGGCATCAATGTAAAATGATTCAGTGCAGAAATGACGGAAATCTCATCATATCTCTGTTTTAGTAAAACTTCTTCCAGTTTACCGGAAATAAAATTTTCGGGAGATTCTTCGTTGACGAAAAAAGATTTTTCCTCCAGAATGCTTTTATTTTTAGCAATCTGGTAAATCAATCCGTCTTTTGTAAAAAGTAAATGTAGTACGTTCATATTGCAATTGATGCAAATTTAGTGAAATTCTACCATTATTGCCCCCGATTGATGATGCAGAATCTCTTTATTGTAAAAATCCAGACTGGTCTGGCTTTCAAGAACGTCCCACACCATTTTCTGCAAGACACCGTCACCGATTCCGTGTACAATTTCCAGTCTTTTCAAATGATTTTTCCGGCAGAAATTAATGGTTTCAATTAATTTTTCTTTCTGAATGAAAAGTCTCTCAAAACTGTCATAATCATTGGGGTTTTTAACCAGATTATGGAAGTGCAGATCAAGAATTAATGGATTTTTGTCATGCTTTTTAGAAATCACTTTTCTTGGTTCAGCTTTTCTTACGACTTCTATGTTTTCGTAGATAGAAGCATTTTTCGGCACCAGTTTTTCTTTCGGATATTGATAGGTGAAACCATATTCGTCTTTAAAAGTCACTATATTTCCATTCACGGAAGTAATGATTCCGCTCAAATCTTCATCCAATACAGATATTTGATCTCCAATTCTCACACGATAATTTTTTTTTAGAAGCCGGGAACCTGCTTTCCGCTCATACTCCTCACTCCAAGCTTTTTCCTTCGCTTGTTGTGGGGTAACCGCTGCAATCAGGGCTAATTTTATCCTGACAAATTATATTACATCAATAATTATTTAAACCTTCATTCCGAGTTCAATAATAGCCAGATCTTTTATTTCTTCGCCGTCAATCACAAACTGCATCATGGTTCTCATTTTATGCCATCCTTGTTTTCCACAGGCTCCTGGATTGAGATGCAGTAATTTGTTTTTATCATCATACATCGCTTTTAAAATATGAGAATGTCCGGAAATAAATAATCTTGGAGCACTTTCCGATAGTTCTTTTTGAGCTAAAGGAGAATATTTTCCTGGGTAACCACCGATATGAATCATCATAACTTCCGTATTTTCACACATAAATCGGTTCACTTCAGGAAATTCAGAACGGATTTTTGCGCCGTCAATATTTCCGTAAACACCTCTTAAAGGTTTTATTTTCTCAAGCTGCTCAATGATTTCGAAACTGCCAAAATCGCCGCAATGCCAAATTTCATCAGCTTGCTGCGCATATTCTAAAATTCTGTCATCAATATAAGAATGAGAATCGGAAAGGAGAAGGATTTTGGTCATTTTCAATTTTTTATACAGCAAAAGTTACAGAAGAATAGTTGGATAGCATTTCAAAAGATTACAAGATCATTCACTTGGTTTTTGTGAACTTTGAAACCTTACAACAAACAAAATCTTTTGATTCTTTTGCGGTTTAAACAAGTCACAAATTTACTCAATAATCCCGAATTGATTAACTTTGGAAAAATTAAAAAAACAATGAAGCAAAATTTCTCTTTCTTCTTTCTTCTTTTATCTCTTATCTGTTTTGGGCAGGTTGAAGAAAAAAAACTGGACGAACTTATTCAGAATACCTTAAAAACTTTCGATGTTCCGGGAATGTCGGTTGGGATCATCAAAGATGGTAAAATTATATATTCTAAAGGTTTCGGAGTTCGTTCTTTAACAAACAGACAGCCGATGGATGATAATACTCTGGTGGGAATTGCTTCTAATTCAAAAGGTTTTACCTGTGTTGCTTTAGCAATTTTAGCTGATGAAGGAAAGCTGAATTGGGATGACAAAGTTTCAAAATATATTCCTGAATTTCAGATGTATGATCCGTATGTTTCACAAAATGTTACCATCAAAGATTTGGTTACTCATAGAGCAGGATTAGGTTTAGGACAGGGAGATTTGATGTTTTTTCCGGAAGGCGGAAGTTTGACGTTAAATGATATTGTACATAATGTGAGATATTTAAAGCCTGAAAATCCTTTCAGAACGACTTTAGATTACAACAATATTATGTTTATTGTAGCCGGAGAAGTAATTACCAGAATTTCCGGATTAAGCTGGGCGGAATTTATTGAGCAAAAAATAATGAAACCTGTCGGCATGACATCAAGCTTTGGTAGCTACAATAGAGCAAAATCAGTTGTCAACAAAATTGATGCACACGCTCCGGTAGATGGAAAAGCGATTGCCGTTCCTCATGATTGGAATGAGACAGCTAATGCAGCAGGAGGAATTATGAGCAACATCAAAGACATGACAACATGGGCAGAATGCCTTCTGAATAATTTTACAACAAAAGAAGGCAAAAAACTAGTTTCAGATAAAAATATTCAGCAGCTTTGGAGTCTGCAGATTCCAAGTGGAGTTGCAATGAAAAATCCTTATGACACAAGTTTCTATGGATATGGTTTAGGCTGGTTCTTAAGTGATGTAAAAGGGCATAAGCAAATTCAGCATACAGGCGGACTGATCGGAACTGTAACACAGTTTACGTTGATTCCGGATATGAAACTGGGAATTGTTGTTTTAACGAACCAGCAATCAGGAGCGGCTTTCAACACAATTACGAACACAGTGAAAGATTCTTATCTTGGAGTTGCTGATAGAAACTGGCTAAAAACTTATAGTGAAAGAATGAAAAAAATGGAGGAAGAGTTTAATAAGCAGAAAAAAGAAGCATTTGCCAAATCTGACGCATTCAGAAAAGAGAAGCATCTTCATCCAAAACCGGAACAGTTTGCAGGAACTTATAACGACCAATGGTTTGGTGATGTAGAAATTTCTCAAACAGGAAATACTTACAGGATTTTTTGTAAAAACTCACCGAGATTAAAAGGTGAACTGCTACCTTTCTCAACCAATACCTTTCTCATCAAGTGGGATGACAGAAGTTATGATGCTGATGCTTATCTGATTTTTAATTATAATGAAAATGGTAAAGCCGAATCAGTAAAAATGAAAGCGATTTCTGATATTACAGATTTCAGTTTTGATTTTGATGATCTGGATTTGAAGAAGAAATAGTTTTTATAATATTTGTCAATAGAAAACGGGCTGTAGTCCGTTTTTTTGTTTGTATTAAATTGACTTTAGCTTGAAATTAATTTTAGATTTGAAAGTGTTTAACCACCCCGTCAAAAATTCTGTCGAATTTTCGCCACCCCTCCAAAGGAGGGGAATTTTTTCGTTAAACTTTTATTTTCCCCGGTTCGTAGAAGAAAAGCAGTTTTTTTTTAGCCCCTTCAAATTGTGACCATGAATCGCAGCTGATCTCAAAACCGGCAACTCCGCAGGTAGGGAAATGAAAAATATCCTCAGAAATGGAATTGGCAAAATTAGAAATTCCGTTATTGTGAGAGAATAGAGCAACAGAATTCAGACTGTCATCAAGATCATAAATGACAGAGAGAAAATTATTTTCAGAAGGATGATACAGCTTATCATTAGTGGCTGAGTCAAGATGATAAGTCTCATTAAAAATTTTACAAGTATGTAAGGCTCTTACAGCAGGGCTGGAAATCAGATAATCTATATCAATGCTGTTGTTTTTTAGAAATTTAGACATTTTTAAAGCATCGTGCAAACCTTTATCCGCTAAAGGTCTGTCAAAATCATCAGTTTCTTCCGGCCAGTCGCTTTTCGCATGTCTTACGAGTATAAGTTTTTTCATATATAGTTTTTTATTGTTTATTTGCCATAGGATTTTGCTTTGGTTTCTGTTGCTGATGACTCACGTGCAGCTATGGCAATTTTATAGCATTGATTTTGAGAAACATAAAATTAAAGAAAAATTAATTAATAAAAAATATGATTTCATAAAAAAAACTGTGTAATAAATAAAATCAGTAAATTTTATTAAATTTGCAGACTTATGGGACAAATCCTTGCGATTGATTACGGAAAAGCCCGTTGCGGCGTTGCGGCAACAGATGATTTGCAAATTATTGCAAGCGGACTTGATACCGTAGAAACCAAGTTTTTAATGGAATTTTTTACAGAATATTTCAGTAAAAATAAAGTAGAAACTATCGTGGTAGGACTTCCCGTAGATTTGAAAGGTCAGCTTTCTGAAGTAGAAAAGGATATTTTAAGCTTTATTGAAAAATTTAAAACAGAATATCCTCATATTGAAGTAGAAAGATTCGATGAGCGTTTTACTTCAAAAATGGCATCGTTTTTTATATCCCAAAGCGGGAAAAGTAAAAAGCAGAGACAACAGAAAGGTTTGATAGACAAAGTAAGCGCAACGATTATATTGCAGAATTTTTTAGAACAGAAAACAAGATGATTTTACCAATAAGAGCTTTTGGAGATCCGGTTTTAAGAAAAACGGGAAAAGAAATAGATAAAAATTACCCTGACCTTCAGGAGCTGATTGATAATATGTTTGAAACCATGTACAGCGCCAACGGAATCGGGCTGGCTGCACCACAGATTGGTTTAGACATCAGATTATTCATCGTAGATGTAACTCCTTTGGCAGAAGATGAAGATTACGAAGATATCGCAGACGAACTGAAAGAATTCAGAAAGGTTTTTATTAATGCACAAATTCTTGAAGAATCTGGCGAGGAATGGAAGTTTAATGAAGGCTGTCTTTCTATTCCGGATGTGCGGGAAGATGTAAAAAGAAAGAGTACAATTCTGATCGAATATTTTGATGAAAATTTTGTGAAGCATACAGAAACTTTTTCCGATATTAGAGCCCGCGTAATTCAGCATGAATATGATCATATAGAAGGTACGCTTTTTACAGATCATCTGAGTGCCCTCAAAAAGAAACTTGTAAAAGGAAAGCTTACAAAAATTACGCAGGGAGATGTCTCTATCAATTATAAAATGAGATTCCCAAAATAGAAAATATAACTAAGTAAATTATAAAATAGAAAGCCGAAAGCTTTTGTTGAAATTAAAAAATAAAAAAATTATGCTGTTAGAAAAAATAATTTCAATTTCCGGAAAACCAGGACTTTACAAGTTGGTTTCGCAATTGAGAAACGGATTTATCATTGAAGATGTTACTTCAAAAAAGAAAGTGAGCATCGGTAACTCCAGTCAGGTAAGTCTTTTGGATAATATTGCCATGTTCACATTCGACAAAGAGGTGCCTTTGTTTGAAGTTTTTGAAAATATTGCTAAAAATTCCGATTACAAAGAGACTATTTCCCATAAATCATCAGAAGCAGAGCTTACTGAGTTTATGTCGGTTTCTCTTCCCAATTATGATACGGAAAGAGTGTATACATCAGATATTAAAAAATTGGCTCAATGGTATAATATTCTTCACAAAGCAGGATACATTACCCCTGAAAGCTTTGTAAAAGCAGAACCTGAAACAATAGACGGAGAAAAAGTGGAAGAAGTAAGTCTTGATCAGGAGGCTCCGAAGAAAGCAGCCCCTAAAGCTGAAAAGCCGGCTACTCCTAAAGTAAAAGCAAATACAGGTGCAAAAGCAGCTGCAAAAAGTACCCACAGAAAAATGGGATAATTCATTGATCTTTAATTTAAAATATAAGCCTCGTCAGAAATGATGAGGTTTTTTTGTTGGTTTGCTAATATTACCAATTAGTAGTTTCTTGAATTAGGCTAATGTGGAATTTATCTTCCCAATATTTGTCACTAAATTTAGGACCGAACTTAAATTCTTTCGTGGAATATGGCTCATTAATTAAATAATTATCAAGCGTTGTAGTCGCATAAGATTCCTTTATGAAATCCTTTTTACCATTATTTTTTAATTCATAAACTCGATAAACAGTATTGAAATATATTGCACGATAATTTACTATAAAGTAAAATAAATAAGTCTTTTGGATTGTTTTAAACTCTGCGATATAATGATGCGTATTTCCAAAAAAATATTTTTGATCAATAAAATTTTCTTTATTAGGAGATATAGTACCAATATTATATTCGGAAATATATGGATCATAGCAATTTTTAAAAAAGATAATTTTGTTTCCTTTTATTTGAAATGGACATCTTTCTAAAATCAAATCAAAATCTTTTATCATTGCTTTTCCGTTATAGATTGGGTAATTTGAAGAATTTTTGAAAAATATAGAGAATTGATTATTGCTACGAAAAACAAAACCAAGCTCTGGAAGATCAGATCCATTTGAATATTTAATGTATTCGCTTTGAGATTTTAAAGTTTTATTACTATAATTTAACAAATCTTCTGTTTTGCTATCAAGTTTATTATTTAAGGAAATAATAATATTATCAAGAGAATCAGATTCCTTTTTATTTTTAATTTGTAAATTAATTAAATCTTTTTGGGATTTTACAAATGCACTATCTTTTTTCTTTGATTCTATTTTATCATCTTCTGAAGTTTTAAATTGAAAAATGGATGATATGATTGTTCCAATTAGAAATATTCCTATCAAAATATTTTTAATTTTATAGTTTTTAGATTTCTTTTCAATGTCTAAAAACGATGATAATGCTGCTACGATAGCTAAAGTAATTGTGAATAATAGTAAAGTCATTAGTTTTTCTACTAATATAAAAAATTATTTCTACACTAAAATTTGTTTTCAGTTAACCATATAAAGCAATAGACTTTTAAAGTTTAAATAACAAGTTAAAATGTTTACTAAATTTATTATTAACAACTCTCAGGAGTTTTTCTATTCAATCCCCTCAATTCCCACAACCTCACTTTCCATCACCTTTGTTACGCTTTCATTGTCAAACTACTTCAAGGTTACTTTAATTCAGGTGTGTTGTGGTGCAATATTCTTTTATTTCAAGACAAAACAGCTTTCACAAAGATTTCCCGTAAATTTGCATCACTTTGAATTCTTAGAATATGAATACCAAACAGGAAAAACAGGAAGCTTTCGGAAGATTATTAGACATTATGGACGATCTGCGCGAAAAATGTCCATGGGATCAAAAGCAGACGCTGGAATCGCTTCGTCATTTAACGCTGGAAGAAACCTACGAACTTTCGGATGCCATTTTGCAGAACGATTTGCAGGAAATAAAAAAGGAGTTGGGAGATGTGCTGCTTCATTTGGTTTTTTATGCCAAAATAGGCTCTGAGAAAGGAAGTTTTGATATGGCGGATGTTATCAATTCTTTAAACGAGAAATTAATTTTCCGTCACCCTCACATTTATGGAGACACGGAAGTGAAAGACGAAGAAGAGGTAAAACAGAACTGGGAAAAACTAAAACTGAAAGAAGGAAACAAATCCATTTTGGGCGGAGTGCCGAAAAGTCTGCCGAGCCTGGTAAAAGCTTACAGAATTCAGGATAAAGTAAAAGGAATCGGTTTTGAATTTCATGATGCGGAAGATGCCTGGAAAAAAGTAGACGAAGAAATTCAGGAGTTTCATGCAGAAACCGATCTGGATAAAAAAGAACAGGAATTGGGCGATGTCTTTTTCTCATTGATCAATTACGCCCGAATTTCAGGAATCAATCCTGATTCTGCATTGGAAAGAACCAATTTAAAATTCATTTCAAGGTTTCAGAAAATGGAAATTTTAGCTTCGGAGCAAAATTTAAAATTAGCCGACCTTTCTTTGGAAGAAATGGATGTTTTGTGGGAAAAAGCTAAACTTTTACAGTAGATGAAAGTCCAGAACCCCACCCAGAATAGATTTCAATATTTATTGGAGTTCAAACAAACGGAAAGGAAATGGCATTTTCCCTTTCTTGCCGCATTGTGCATCGGGAGTTGCCTTTTTATCGGATATTTTTCTGGAAAACCTAATTACGGTGCACTTTCAAGTTTGGGAGCTTTAACGATTTTATATTTTACTTCAGCTCCGATTACCCAGAGAATGATTCATCTTGCCATCTGTGCTTTCGGCATTGTTTTTTCCTTTACGGTAAGTTCTTTTTTCGGGTTTAATATTTATTTTGCAGCTTTATCAGTCGGAATCATTTCGTTTCTGGCACATTTTATTTCCTCTTATTTTAAAATTCCGCCGCCGGGAAATTTTTTCTTTATCATGGTCGCCGCAATGGCAAGTACCTATAAATTTGATCTTGAAATGATTCCCACCCGAGTAGGACTGGTTGCGATGGGAGCGATATTATCTTGTTCTTTTGCTTTTCTGTACTCTGTTTTTATCGAAAAAAGCAAAATGGCAACTGTTCCCCGAAGAAGCTTTAAGAAAAGAAGATACACAAAATTTGTTGAGAGTACGATCATCGGATTTTTTATGGCACTTACTTTAATGGTAGGTCATCTTTTAGAATTTAAAAATACTTATTGGATTTCCATTGCAACGGTTGCCATCATTCAGGGAAGGAATTTTGAGCATGTGAGACAAAGAAATATGCACAGAATTCTGGGAACATTCATCGGAATTGGTTTTGCTTGGCTGATTCTTGTATTTAATCCTGAAAAGATTATCATAATCTTTATCATCACTATTTTACAGTTTATTATTGAGTTGCTGATCGTAAGAAATTACGGTTTTGCTGTAATTTTTATCACACCATTAACCATTCTTTTGGCAGAAACAGCAAGTGAAACACATCATGATGTGGGGGCTTTAATGACAGCAAGATTGATTGATACTGTCATCGGTAGTCTTATCGGTTTGGCGGCAGGATTTTTCCTGCATCATCAGCAGATTATTAATAATTTAGAGAAAAATATCAGGTTCTCTTATTTTCAGTTTAAAAAATTAAAAAAATAGATATGTTTCGTATTGTGGTTTTATCGTCATTTTTGTTGTTGAGCTGTAATCCTAAAACTCAGGATTCTTCAAAAACAGATGATTTGAAGGTGGAATTTTCTCTTCCTAAAAAACTGAAGGAAGTCTCCGGGATTGCTTTGTCTAAAGATCAAAAAACAATTTGGGCAATTGAAGATGCAGGAAATAAAAATGTAGTCTACGGTTTGGATAGAAACGGAAACCAAATTGCAGATGTTCTGGTGGAAAATACTGAAAACAATGACTGGGAAGATATGACAACAGATTCATCCGGAAATGTTTACATAGGTGATTTCGGGAATAATGATAATGACAGGCAAAATCTTTCGATCATCAAAATAGATTTGAATAACGAGAATCAGACATCGGCAAAAGTTATTCAAACGACAACATTTCATTACGAAGGTCAGACTGAATTTCCACCAAAGAAATCAAACTGGCTGTATGATTGTGAAGCTTTTATAGAAAAAGAAGGTTATTTCTATTTGTTTACCAAAAACAGAAGCAAAGGTTTTGACGGAACTTTTCTGGTGTTTAAAATCCCGAATCAGCAAGGTGATTTTGAGGCAAAACTGGTTGGCAAACTGAAACTTGACGGAGGTTATAATGATGCAGCTATTACTTCTGCAGCGATCAATTCAAAAAATCAGATTATTCTTTTAACGCACAAAAATATTCATGTGTTAACAGGTTTTACCAATGATGATTTTAATGCAGCCAATATTCAGAAAATATCTTTAAACCATAACTCCCAAAAAGAAGCTGTTGTCTTTATTGATGATAAAACATTGATGATTGCCGATGAAAAGGATAAAAAGGAAGGAGGGAATGTTTATAAATTTTCAATTGAATAGTTTCCGGTTTGTCATTCTGACGAAGGAAGAATCTGATCAATAAATATTATTTTAGATTCGTGTGATATTTAGAATGTCTTAAAATGAGATTCTTCATTCCGCTTTGCTTTATTCAGAATGACAAATTTAAAGTTAAAAAAGAGGTGATGCCTCTTAGAAATTCATTCCAAGACCACCGGAAATTCTTCCTCCGTCTTCCCCTACAAAATACTGGATTTTAGCAGAGAAAGATTCCAGAATATTAAGCCAGAAACCTGCACCTGCACCTTGATGCCACTTTTGGGAATATTCATGATCAATCCAGACTCTTCCAATGTCATAACCTACTAAAATTCCTATATTTACCGGGACGATATTATTTTTGACCCTTCCAAAATCCCATCGGATTTCAGAATTATTAGCGAGATAAGATTTTCCTGCAAATCTTTCATTTCTGTAGGCTTTCATCGCATTCTTACCGCCAATTGCGGCTGCCTGAAAAAACTCAAATTGGTTGTTGTTGATCATCATGGCATGAGTAGAATTGGCAAAAACAAATTTTCCTTTTTTGTCAATTCTGTGATAGATGCTCATTTTTCCCGAAAGTGTAGCAAAGTTTCTGTCAAGTTCCTGAAGATTGGTTTTCCATCCTGCGTTGATGAAAAATTCCATTCCCAATGTTGGAAAAGCAGTATTATCAAAATTTTTGAAACTGAAGGTATAATTGGCTCCTGCAAATTGCTGGTCATTAAAGACTTCAGGTCTTACATCGTTTGAAACAGCAATAAAGCGGTCGTCATTTCTCTGCACTTTAGAGTTTTCAAAAGTTAATTGAAATTGATGTTTAAAATTTAGCCAGCTTGTTTTTGAGATAGAAGGAGCAAATTTAATTTGTGAAATTCTGACACGGTTGTAATCCCGATTGTCTTCATCAACATCATTCAGGCTTTCATTTCCTAAACCAAAAAATGTTCTTGCAAAGTAAGGGGTTGTGTACGAAGCATCAACTCCGGCATCCCAACCCCAAACCGCTTTCTTGAAAATTCCTTTGTATTTAAGGTTGAATCCTCCCGTTGCGGTATAAAAATTGGCACCGAAACTGTGTTTCTGAGTAAAAGGATCTCTGATGAAATTATTGACGGTATAATTGGCTACAAATCCCAGAATCACTCCATCGTCCGGATTAAAATTAGCATTAGGGTATCCCGCTACAAAATTATATTTCGGATGTTTCCAGTTGTAGGTATTGATGTGATAATCATCGGTTATTCTTTTAGTGGTATTTTTTGTATTGTATGTATTTTTTTGTGATTTAAAATCATAGATTTTCACCTTTCTTGCGTTAGAAACATGGTAAGTGTCATGATGATAACCACCGATCAGGCGAATGTTGGTTTTAGATTTACCGTTTCCTGAAACTTCATAGATGTCATCCTCTTCAAGCCCGTAAATCCAGAGTTCTTTTGTCTGTTTTGAATGATAAACTTTTTCAAAAACCAATTCTTCCGATTGATCTTTATTGAATTTGAATTGCTTGACTTCTACAGAGTCTTTATGTTTTATGATGACAAATTTGTCACAGTTCACCGTTCCTGCCAAAGGAACTTTTTCCTGAAGAATGTGGTAATAGTCATTGGCGTAAATATCAATTTTCTGCTTCCTGAGCTTCAGTTTTCTTTTGATATCAGCAAGAGTTTCGTCCTGCACTTCTTTTGGGAGGTTATTAAAAGCCTCATCAATATCTTTTTCCGAAAGGTTTTTCTGAATGTATTTTGCCTGAGTTTCCCAGTCTTTTTCATTGCAGTCTTTCAGGAAAAATAAATCTAAAGGATAGGGTTCCATGTTCATCCAGCGTACGTTTTTGATGTCATCTTTAAAAGATTTCATGTGGCGGATCATCGGGATATTCATAATGATTTTGAAAGCGGTACCGTCGTAGTTGCTGAAAGCCTGGTCTCTGTCTTTTGGAATGGGTTTGTAGATGATCTTGTCCCCTTTTTTGTATTCTGCCCATTTCCATTGATCTTCGTGGCGGTCCCAGTCACCGATCAGCATATCAAAAATTCTTGCACGGATATACGTTTCTTTATCTACAGAATATTTGCTGTCTTTCCTCATATTTTTCAGCACATCTGCGGTAGAAAGGATATCAGAAGCATTGTTTAGATACTGCAGCGTTTTTGGGTCGGAAGAAAACCGCTCTTCAATCATATAAAGCTCATCGCCGTAATGCTCATTATATCTTCCCAGAGTTTTTTGTTTCGGAATAAAATACAGTTTCGGATTGCTGTGAAAAAGCCCGATTTTATCAGCCATATTATTGACCGCAAATCCGGTAAACGGATGGTTGGTGGTATAGAAATCAAGAAGAAATCTTTCCGGAAAAGTATTGTTGAGTTCGTTTCCGAAAGTATTTTTCTTAAAAGCCTGTGCGTTGAGAAAACGGACGGCACTTTTTTTAATTCCGCGCATCACAAATTCCTGTCCGTCATCAGCTTTGAGGCGAAGACTGTTAGACTGGTTTCCTCCGCCCTCTCTGAAAGGCGTAAAGCCGCCATTTAAAGAAGCAAGATCTCCAACCTCAGCTTCAATGGGCGTTGCGTAGTATTTTCTGTAATGATTTCCCCAAAGCCAGCGGTAGATACCTCCTCTTTCCGTAAGTCTTTCAGGATAAAGGGTTGATGTTTGAGCCACAGGAAGTTGATCAGGAAAATTATTTTCAAAACCTTTAGGTCTTTCAATTACCGAAATTTGCGTAAGTTTCCTGAGTTGATTATTTATTGTGGAGAAAAATTCGACTTCGGAGCTGTGATCTTTTTTTAGATTCAAAACCGCAAAACCGCTTCCTCCATAAGAAAAACCGGTGTTTTTTACAATCGTGGAAGGATCTGTTTTTGAGCCGGCTCCGCTGATGATCTGGCGGATGTTTCTATCCTGATGATACTGCAGATTGTGATCGTGTCCGGAAACCAGAATGACATTATCTTTATCCTGTATGATACTTTTTATCCTGTTGGCAAAATCAGTATAATGTCTGTTGCTGAGATCTTCCATGCTTACTCCGGAAGAGCTTCTCAGAGTATTGATTAATGTTGCAACTCCCGGAACCGGAATCTTCCCTCTGAGAGGAAAAAGATGGGATTTTGGCGAATTGAAGCCCGCATGAACTCCCGAGCTGATTACCGGATGATGAAGCGCAACAATAATTCTTTTATCCTGATTTTTAATGATTAAATCTTTAAACTCCGTATAAAAATCTTCCTGTGTTTTGATGTCACAGTTTTTATTGATTCCCGGATATTTGTCCCAGTCAATTAAAGACCATTCAGAGTCTATGACAATAAGTTTGATGTCTTTCGTTAAATTGATATCATCAATAGGGCAGGAGTTTTTAGGGAGAAAAGATTTTTTATCTTTCAGGTAAGATTTTACAAAATCTTGCTGTGCTTTCAGACCTTCCAGACCGTGATACCAGTCGTGATTTCCCGGAATTACCAGGGTTTTTCCTTTAAAATCTTTAGTAATGGCAAGCTGGTTTTCCATTTTCTGCTTTGCTAAAGCATATTCCGGATCTGTTTCCTTTGGCATTCCCAGCGGATAGATATTATCACCCAAAAAAATGACCATAGAATTCTGATCTGCGGAATCTAATTTGTTTTTGAGAAACTGCAACGTCTGCTGAGCCTGAATTTCTTCTGCATTTCCGGCATCACCAATGAGAAAAATCTGAAAATCATTGGTCATCTCTGTGGTGTTATTTTGTATTTCCGGCAAGTTTTTCCCCTTTTTTACGTTATAGGTGGCGCAGGATAAAACAAGTACCGAAAACACGATGACTTTTAAGACTGCAGAAATATTTTTCAGAATATATTTAGAAGATAAATTCATACATTTACAATTAGAAAAATTTCGCAATGAACATTCTAGACAAGGCTAAAAATTATGTTGAAAATTTATTCAAAGATAAGTTATCTTCGGTATATTTTTATCACAATTTTATTCATACAACATTTGCGGTCAACAAAGCTGAAGAAATTATAAAGCATTCCGGAATTTCTGATGCGGAAAGAGAAAAAGTGATTCTTGCGCTTTGGTTTCATGACGTAGGATTTACCGACTGCAATGCAGAAGGACACGAAAAAAGAAGCGCAGAACTCATGAAAGATTTTCTGCTGAAAGAAAACTATCCGGAGGAATACATCCAGGAGGTTTATCAGCTTATTCTTTCCACCGAAAAGTATCATCAGCCTCAGAGTTTATTAGAAAAGATCATGAAAGATGCAGATTTCAGTCATTTTGCAAGTCCTTCTTACCATGACACTTCGGAAGCTTTGCGGAAAGAATGGGAGCTTACGGGTGGCACCTGCTTTTCTAATGAAGAATGGAACGAGCTGAATGTTGATTTCTTAAAAAACAAACACCAGTATTTTACCGATTATGCTAAAGAACACTGGGAACCCCTGAAGCTGAAAAATGTGAAAAAGCTTGAAAAAAAGCTGAATAAGGAAGATAAACAAAGCAAAGATAAAGAAGCAGAAAAGAAAGACCCAAAATCTGACAGAAGCGTGGATACCCTGTTCAGAGTTACTCTGAATAACCACACCCGCCTGAGCGATATTGCCGACAGCAAGGCAAATATTTTATTGTCGGTAAATGCCATCATTATTTCTGTGTGCCTGTCTGTTTTGGTGCCGAAGCTGGATACTCCGAAGAATGTGCATCTGATTATCCCGACATTTTTGTTGCTTTTTTCAAGTGTTCTTACCATTGTTTTTGCGATACTTTCCACAAAACCGAATGTCACCAAAACCCATTTTACAAAGGATGATATTGCCCAACGAAAAGTAAATCTTTTGTTTTTCGGGAACTTTCACCAGATGCTTTTTGATGATTATCATCATTCGATGAGAGATATGCTGAAAGACCGCGATTATATCTACGATTCGATGATCAAGGATCTGTATTTTCTGGGAAAGGTTTTAGACAGGAAATATAAGCTGCTTTCTACGACGTATGCTATTTTCATGGCAGGGATTATTATCTCGGTGCTGGCTTTCGGGTATGCGTTTCTGAGTTTATAATCTAGGTTTTAAATAAAAAAAACATCCGCATGAGTTAAAAATTAATGCGGATGTTTATATAATAGGAAGCCTGTTCCTTTTATACCTGTGGATTTTCGGGAGCAGATGATGATGAGGGGTCGGCTCTGTTGACCAGCAACCTGTTGTACTGATCGGTGAGCGCATTGAGCTGATTGATCAATGGCTCATACGGAGAAGGCGGATTTTCTACCAGAAGATGCAGGGCATCAATCCTGTCGCGCAGGGCATAGTAGGCGGTATTGGTTTCATCTCTTTTCAGTTTGAGGGTTTCCGGACTGGCGTCACCATATTCCTGTGTTCGGGAAAGATATTTCGTATTGAACTCTTCATTGGCGGTTTTCAATTCGCTTGCCCATGATGCAAGACCGAAAGAAGTAACGGCGGCAGCAAGCTCGGGTTTGTTTTCCCAGTCGCGCAGAAGGTTGTTGAGGGTTGCGGTTTCTGCCATATAATTCAGTCTTGCGATGCCGCTGCCGTACAGCTCCATATTGGTGAGGAGCAGCTTTGCGTTCTGCTGCTTTTCGGTTTCAAAATGGTAGGTATTGCCAAGCAGGAAATAATAAATACCGTTGATGGCGTTGTCTCTTCTTTCGTCAAGTATAAGAAGCTCCTGAGTTTTTTCACTGGCAAGAGCTTTTTTGTACAAGGCTTCAAGCTCCGTGATTTTTGCCGTAAAGGCAGAGAGTTTGGCGTCAATCCCAAGCTGTGTAGGGTTATTCTGGTTAATGATTCCTAAATAGTCTTTTACATACTGCAGATATTCTGCGTTGCGGAGTAATTTTAATTCAATTGCATTCATATTTTTATAAAATTATGTTTTGTAGTTGAGGGAGAAATGTTGTTACGGAGCTGGGTCAGCCTTTCCCGCTTACCGGAAAGCTTCTTACTAGGGTGTAAGAGACTTTCCCGGTTACCGGAAAGTCTGTTGCACGGGTGCAGGAGGCTCTCCGGAAGAGGATTTTATGAGTTGCTGCCCTGCGACCGGCTCTTCCAGAATTCTACCTGCTCTTTCAGCTCTTTGATGCGCTCTTCGTATTGCTCGACCAGTTTTCAGGAAATTGATTTTGATAGATGAAGCCATTATTTCCTCCTTGAGTGTTATCATAATTAAATGAAATAGAATCACCACTCAGAAAATCGAGCACACTGGTCTGTAGTGCCTGTGCAATGCTTTCTACCTGCTGAAAATCGGGCTTGCTTTTATCGTTCTCGAAATTGGAGTAGGTTTTTTGCGAAACCTGCAGCAGATCGGCAAGATACTCCTGCGTAAAGTTTTTGCTGATTCTTGCTTTTTTCAGTTTTTCTCCTAATGTCATAGCGCCGTGTATTTTTTTCAAAAGTACATAAATTTTCTTTTAGTAAAATAATACGGAAACCAGTAATTTTCTTCCGTTTGTTTTTCGAATATTTGTCACATATTTGTAGAGTAATAAAATTTTTATATCTTTAAACCATTAAAACATAAATGCTTATGAAAAAACATTTATTTCTCAGGCTCTGCCTGATATTCCTTATCGGTGTCTCGGCGTTCTCCTGCCGCACCGAAGAATTTCACAACGAAGAAGAAGCGCACGGCAGCACAGGCTTGCGACTGACTTCCAAAAGAATTTCCCTTAACGAAGCTAAGCACAAAGCACAGCTTCTTCCTGAGCTTCAAATAGCAGAGGTTGAGATTAAATCCTATGCAAAGAAAAATGCTAAAGGGAAAATTAATTACGCCGATGGAGTATCTATTGATACCGATGACGTGATCTATATTGAGAACGGACCCAACTATCACACCTATACCTTTCATATTGTCCGGGATAATGCTCCCGCAGATG
>NZ_VKNW01000012.1 GCF_007474535.1 Chryseobacterium echinoideorum
ACCGCCGCCACTTCCCCCGCCTGTATCAATCGGGGTAATTACATCATCCTTCTGGTCTATACAGGTGGTGGTTACAATCGTGTAGAGAATGGGAGGTGTTCCCTGTTCCAGTCCCTGATAAATAGGGCAGCTCTCGTAATTGGAGCCGTCATGATGCTGATTACCACTACAAGACGCCCAATAGCTGTATGATGAGGTAGAGCATACCATTCTCGCCAGCTGGCTGCCGCCATTGAAAGTGCCATTTGCCAGCTCAGTAACCTGTGTTTTACCTTTGGTATCCACAGACAAACCTGCCTGAAGTTTTGCTTTTTCTGCTGCGGTAAGGTTGTAGATAATGAGAAGCTCTTTGTATGTACTATCCGGAAGCGGAGTCAGCAGAAGGTTTTCCAAAGGAGCATCTGCGGGAGCATTATCCCGGATAATATGAAAGGTATAGGTGTGATAATTGGGTCCGTTCTCAATATAGATCACATCATCGGTATCTATGGAAACTCCGTTTCCGTAATTGATGATTCTTCCGTTCACATTAACTTTCTGGAAAGCAGCAATTCCTTTTTTTGCCTTTTCAAGCTCGGGGAAGAGCTTTGCTTTGTGTTTAGATTCGCTGAGCGAAATTCTTTTGGAGGTAAGGTGAAACTGCATGCTGCCCTGAGTTTCTTCCTCGTTGTGAAATTCTTCGGTTCGGCAGGAGAATGCCGAGAAACCGACCAGGAACATCAGGCAGAGCCTGAGAAATAAATGTTTTTTCATAAGCATTTATGTTTTAATGGTTTAAATATATAAATTTTTCTGAAACAAAAATGAAAAAAGTTTTGTAAGTTCCCAAATCTCTTTTTGCATAATTTACCCTTTTATCGGGTAATATTATAACAGTATTTTATTTTATATTTGCTTTAAAATAAAATGACATGACCAACAACGTAGCAGAAAAAATTAAGAGACTGAGAAAGTCTAAGGGTTATTCTCAGGACGATATGGCTGAAAGAATGCATATTTCCCAGTCTGCATACGCCAGAATAGAAAACGGAGAAAGCCACTCTTGGGCAGCACACATAGAAAAACTCAGCGAAATACTGGAAGTTAAACCGGAAGATTTTCTTACTGATGAAACTAATAATTTAGAACAAGAAAACACAGATCAAAAAGGAGGTATGGCTTTTCAATTTGTAGGAACAATCAATACTATAAATAATCTCTCAGAAAAACTTATTGAGCAATACGAAGAACGCATCAAAGAGCTGAAAGAGCAGGTAGAATACTGGGAAAGTAAATCGGGGCAGTAGTAGCGTTTCTTTTTCCGGAAAGTTTCCCGCACCTCTGCAACAGACTTTCCGGTAACCGGGAAAGCTTCCTGCACCCCCGCAACACACTTTCGGACGTTCCCGAAAGCTTGTCGCACCCCTGCAAGAGGTTTTCGGGACAATAGAAAGATTTGGGTATTATACAAAAAAGCCTTGTCAAAGTTTGAGGTCTTGACAAGGCTTTTTCCAATGTATCTTCTGCAAAAATGTTATTCTTACTTTTTCGCTTCTCTTCTCTGTGCATCCAGAACGGCTACCGTAGCCAAATTCACAATCTCATCAACGCTTGAGCGCATCTGAAGAACGTGAACCGGCTGCTTCAGTCCCATCAGGATAGGGCCGATCACCTGAGCCACCTTCATCCCTCTGATGATTTTATAAGAAAGATTGGCAGATTCCAGATTCGGGAAAATAAAGGTATTTGCAGGAGTTTTACCCAGCTTGGAAAACGGATAATCAATGAGGTGATCTGCATTCATCGCAAAATCAGGCTGAATTTCTCCATCAACAATCATTTTAGGGTATTTTTCGTGAAGCATATTCACCGCTTTTGCTACCTTTTTGGAAGTATCTGAAATTGCTGAAAAGTTTTCAAAACCTAACATCGCAATTCTCGGTTCTATGGCAAAAGATTTTACGGTAAACTCTGCCATCTTGGCAATATTTACCAGATCTTCTGCGGTAGGATTCTGATTGATGGAAGTATCTGCAAAGAAAATTGGTTTCTTTTCAGATAAAATCATCATCATCGCAGCCACTTTATCTACTCCTTTGTCTTTCTCAATAACTTCCAGCACGGGACGCAGAACGGAAGTATAGTTTTTGGAAAATCCGATAATCAATCCATCGGTATCCCCATGTTTCAGCATCAAAGGTCCGAAATAGTCTCTTTGGCGAACATATCTTTTCGCCTTATACTCGTTCATTCCTTTTCTCTGACGAAGCTTCCAGAGTGTTTCTCTGTATTTTTTACGGTTTTCTTTCTGATCATCATCACTTGGGTCTACAATCGGCAAATCAAGCTGAATTCCGAAACGCTCCATTTGCTCCAGAATATATTTCTTATCTCCCAAAAGAATAGGATGTGCAATTCCTTCTTCATACAAAATCTGGGCTGCTTTCAAAACATTGTACTCTTCCGCATTTCCTAAAGTGATTCTTTTCGGATTGGCTTTAGCGCGGTTCTGCATCATTCTTACCAGTTTTTCGTCTCTTCCCATTCTGTCGAGAAGCTGGTTTTCATATTCATCAAAGTCAGCAATTGTTTTTCTTGCAATACCGCTTTCAATCGCTGCTTTTGCCACCGCACAGGAAACTTTGGTGATCAAACGGTTATCAAAAGGTTTCGGAATAAAATATTCTCTTCCAAACTGAAGACTTTTTAAATTATATGCTAAAATAACGGCTTCAGGAACAGGTTCTTTTGCCAAATCTGCGATGGCATGAACAGCTGCCAGTTTCATTTCTTCATTGATGCCTTTTGCCTGAACATCCAATGCACCACGGAAAATATAAGGGAAGCCTAAAACATTGTTTACCTGATTAGGAAAATCGCTTCTTCCCGTTGCCATAATCACGTCTTTTCTGGTAGCAATAGCCAGATCATACGCAATTTCCGGATCCGGATTTGCCAATGCAAAAACGATAGGATTTTCATTCATGCCGCTCAACATTTCAGCGGTCATCACATTTCCTTTAGAAAGTCCGACAAAAACGTCCGCTCCTTTTAAGGCATCTTCCAGCGTATCAATATCCGTTTTTGCAACAAAATCTATTTTCTCAGGGGTAAGATTTTCTCTTTTATGATTGATGACTCCTTTGCTGTCACACATCAGGATATTTTCTCTTTTTAAACCTAAAGAAATGTACAGATTGGTACATGCAATCGCCGCAGCTCCTGCTCCGTTGACTACCATTTTTACGTCTTCAATTTTTTTGCTGGCAATCTGAAGAGAATTGATCAAAGCAGCTGCCGAAATAATTGCGGTTCCGTGCTGATCATCATGCATTAAAGGAATATCAAGCTCTTCTTTGAGTTTCTGCTCGATATAAAAGGCTTCCGGAGCTTTGATATCTTCAAGGTTGATTCCCCCGAAAGTAGGAGCAATCCCTTTAACGATCTGAATAAATTTCTCAGGATCTTTCTCATTAATTTCAATATCAAAAACATTGATATCTGCAAAAATTTTAAACAAAAGACCTTTCCCCTCCATTACCGGTTTTGAAGCTTCCGCACCGATATCTCCCAAACCAAGAACTGCCGTTCCGTTTGAAATGACGGCTACCAAATTTCCTTTCCCTGTATAATCATATACCGTTTCGGGATTTTTTTCTATTTCAAGACAAGGAATAGCGACACCCGGAGAATACGCCAATGACAAATCTCTCTGTGAAGAGTGCGGCTTTGAAGGGATTACTTCTATTTTTCCTTTGGGCTCGGCTTTATGATAATCTAACGCTGCCTGATTAAATTTTGCTTCGTCACGATTGGTTTTGCTTGACATAAATTTTTCTTTTTTAAAGTATATATTTAATGTGGTAATTCACGAGACTTTCGATGGGTTTCTGAACGATATGTCCCACATTGAGATTGAGTTCTGATGCTGCAGAACGTAAAATATTTTCGTAATAATAAGCTATTGAGCCGATGAAATTGATTTCGGCATTTTGTGATTCTTCGTAAGGAAGCACTTGGTAATCAAAGAAATTTTTCATTTCCTCAAAAACCATCTGTTGAAAATAAGGATGATTTTTTCTTTCAACTACAAATTTATTGAAATCTGCCAAATAGGCGTTGGGTCTTGAGCTGTGATACATATTTTTGAGTGCCTCTTCTATACTTAAATGATAAGTATTTTCAAATTCGGTATGCAAATCTTGTGGTAATTTCTGCATGAAGAATCTTCTGACCAGCTGTTTTCCTATGGCACTCCCACTTCCCTCATCACCCATTAGAAAACCTAGTGAAGGAAGTTTTATCTTTACTTTTTTACCGTCAAAAAAACAAGAATTGGAACCTGTTCCTAATATACATACAATTGCAGGTTTACCATTGTAAGCTGCATAAGCAGCGGCTGTAAGATCCTCTTTTACAGTGATATCTTCCGCTTTGTAAAAGAATTTTTTGAGCTCTCTTTCTATGGTTGCACAATTTTCGGCAACACCACAGCCTGAGCCGTAGAAAAAAACTTTGGTAATAGAATTTCTTACAGAACTCAGATTGATATTCTTTTCAATCTCGGGTACAATAAGATCTGCTGCAATATTATTAGGATTGAAGCCTATGGTTTCTGTTTTAAGAAAAATTTTATTGAAATCATCTAAAATTACCCAATCGCATTTGGTGGAGCCTCCATCAACAATAGCAACCATATTTCTGTTTTTTTTAAGAGGGCTAAATTATGAATTTATCTTTAATTAAACCTTACAAACAGACTTTCGGAAATATATTTATGATTTAGTTCAGCTTTTTACTTCATGATCGTGATGACCAAACTGAATCAGCCAGTCTTCTATCTCTTCTTCCAGATAAGAAGTCTGCAAATGGATGGCATCAAGGAAATCATCAGGAACGGAACTGCCATCTGAGTTTTCTAAATTCCAAAGGTCATCAGACATATTTTCGTATTCTGAGTACACCCTTTTAAAGCGTGAATTTTCCTGTCCGAGAGCTTCAATATTTTTCTGATGAAGCTGAAATTTTCTGTATTTGTTTTGAGATTTCATACAAATATTAATTGTTGTGTTGTGTAAAAAATTATGAAAATATTTCTCAATCATCCATTACAAGATAGAAAGACCATCAACAGAAAAAGTTGAAAATGAATTTTTTATCAGGTTTAGTTTCCTCAGTTCTGAAAATTAAAATTAGAAATTATTTTCATTCAAAAAAAAAATTTAACAAGTTTTTTCACTGTTTAACATATAGTTATAAATTTGCGTATTATAAAAATCAATGAGAGCATTACTTCTACGCCAAAAACAGGTGTTGTTATTTATTGTTGCCGGCGGACTGAGTGCGGTAGTAGAAATCGGGAGTTTCAAACTTTTCAGTATATCCCTTCCTCAAATGCTTGCTCAGGAGCAAAACTTTCATGGTATACATTATCCTTTCAGTAATATTCTATCGACCATATGCGGTATTTTATTCAATTATTTACTGAGTATATGGTTCGTTTTTGAAAGAGGAAAACATTCCAAGAAAAGAGAGTTTGTGTATTTTATGATAGTATCTTTTATATCCACACTTTTAAGTCTAAGCTTTTTTCAGATTTTCTACAGCTATTTATTTAAAGACAATATCAATTTAATTTTTTATACCTTGAGTCCGGAAATGATTAGCAAGATTGCTGCAATTTTACTGGTTTCCATTCTTAATTATTCGGTGAAGAAAAAAATAATATTTAACGGCTGATTTGTGACTAAAATATTGAATTACCTCTGGAGAGGATGGCTTCTCATTCTGGCATTTGTACTTACTATTATTCTGGGAATACCGGTTTATCTGCTTTCTTTTAATAAAAAAAACTATAAATACGCTTATCAGCTCATCAGGCTCTGGTGTTTCGGAATGTTTTTCGGAATGGGACTCAGATACGAGCTCATCAATCTTACCGATAAAAAAATTGATAAGAACAAGCAGTATGTTTTCATTTCCAACCATACTTCTATTATGGATATTATGTTGCCATGTATTTTGTTTCCCAATCATCCGCTTTGTTACGTAGGTAAAAAAGAACTGGTAAAAATTCCGATTTTTGGAACTATCTACAAAAGAATCTGTGTAATGGTTGACAGAAGCAGTGCAAGAAGCCGCGCTGATGTTTACAGAAGATGTGCCGAAAAAATGGAAGAAGGAAACAGTATTGTTATATTTCCTGAAGGGGGTGTTCCTGATGATACTTCAATAATTTTAGACGATTTTAAAGATGGAGCTTTTACACTTTCGTCTAAACATCATTCTCCGATTGCTGTTTTTACTTTTATTGGCTTAAAAGAAATGTTTCCGTTTGATAATTCAAAAGGCTACCCGGGGAAGGTAAAAGTATACTTTAATGACATTCTGGAACCGACAGGTTCACCAAAGGATTTGAAATTGTCAGCTTTTGAGACAATAAAAAAAACTTTAACAAAACACGGTTAATCGAAGAAATAAATTATATTTGTTTACTTAATTATAAACTTTTATGGACTCAAACCCGCAACAGACCAAGTGGTCTCAATTTTTATCTTTAATTGTCGTTTTCTTTTTTTGGGGATTCGTCGCTGCAAGTAATGATATTTTAATTCCGGTGTTCAAAAAATGGTTTGTGCTTTCGCAGGTTCAGAGCCAGCTTGTAGCGTGGGCATTTTATGTAGCCTATTTTGTAGGTTCGGTTATATTTTTTATCATCTCCCTTAAAAGCGATATTTTACAGAGATTCGGATATAAGAAAACTCTTGCTGTAGGATTGGTTTTATCAGCCATCGGTGCATTTCTTTTTGTTCCGGCGGCGGCGGCTGCAAGCTTCTGGTTTTTTCTTACGGCTTTATTTATAGTAGGATTAGGTTTTTCTGTTCAGCAGATTGTGGCTAATCCACTTGCTATAAAAATGGGAAGTCCGCAAACCGGAGCTCACCGTTTAACTTTAGCAGGAGGAATCAACTCATTGGGAACTACTATAGGACCAATTTTAGTTGGAATCACTCTTTTCGGAATGGGTGACAACAATGATTCCGCTCCGAAGAACGAGAAGCTTACTAAAATTGAAGTTGTAAAGAGCGAGTACCAAACTCACAAAGATGAGCTCACAAAAAATATTGTAGAGTTGAAAAAGGATACTCAAGACGATGCTGCTACAATAAATCAGGCAATTGCTAAAGTTGAAAGAAACATCGCTGATCTTGATGCTCAGATCATATCTATTGATCAGAACACCTCTGCAAATGACACACAAATTGATGCGTACTCAACCAAACTTGGAGAAATTAAGCAGAGATCAACAAACATTACCTATCCTATAGGTTTTGTAAAAGAAAACCTTAAAATGGTAAAAACACCTTTTATCGTTTTAGGAGTTGCTTTTATCCTGGTGGCTGTTTTTATGCTGTTTTCAAAAATTGAAGATCCTGCTAAAGATGAAGAAGCAGAGGTTGAAGAAGGCACTTCAAACTTTAGTATTTTTAAATATCCACAACTTTATCTTGGGATGCTTGCTATCTTTTTATATGTGGGTGTAGAGGTTTCTATTATCAGTAATCTTCCTGCTCTTTTGCACACTAAAGAATTCGGAGGCGTTCTTGAACATAACATTGCACCGTTTGTTTCTCTTTACTGGGGAAGCTTAATGATTGGAAGATGGAATGGAAGTATCAATGTATTTAACATTTCGAAGAGTACGAATATGATTTTGAAATTTGTTGTTCCATTTATTGCATTTGGAATCATCATATTTGCTAATACACTCAGCGGTAAAGATGTTTCTTCTTTCTATATCTATGCATTATGGATCGTTGCATTTATCATCATGAGCTTTATCGGTGGTAAAAATGCCGGTAAAACATTAATGATTTTCGGGATTGCGGGCGTAGCAATGATGTTGTTGGGATTGGTTTATCCGGACAAAGAAATTGCAAAATATTTCTTTATTTCCGGTGGCTTGTTCTGCTCAATTATGTGGCCTTCAATTTTTGACCTCGCAATTGCAGGACTTGGAAAAAACACTGGAAAAGCATCGTCTTTCCTTGTCATGATGATTTTAGGAGGTGGAATTATCCCCTTGATTCAGGGATGGCTTTGTGATTTTGACAAATCAAGCCCGGAAGGAATTATGGGTATTACATGGACACACTTTTCTTATGTAATTCCTATCCTATGCTTTGTATATCTTGCTTTCTACGGATTTATAACACCTAAATTTCTCAGAAAACAAGGAATTGTAATGGGTGAAACTGCATCAGGTGGACATTAATCTAAAAAAAACATATTATAAAAAAAGATTTTGGGCAGCTATATTGGTTGTCCAAATTCTTTTGTTCTATGTTTTTTCTAAAATACAAACAGTGGTTTATTTTTTTGAAAACTTTTTTGAATTTCAAAAAAAATTCCACCTCATATTATTTGCCTGGCTTCCGTTTTCTTTAGGGGATGCAATGTACGTTTCAGCTGGAATATTTATGTTTTATTTACTCATTAAAAGCTTAAAAAAAAGGACAAGAAACGCAGCTTTATTGAAAATACTTGTTTTTATTAATTCGTTTTATTTCATATATCAGATTTTCTGGGGAATGCTGTATTTTCAGACTCCTTTAATTGCAAAACTTCCTGAAACAGAAATTACTATTGACAAAAGAAAAAATCTTGCACTAGAATATCTTGAGAATGCAAAAGCAACCCGGAAGCTTGTGCAGGAAGACCGAAACGGAGTTTTTATTTTAAAAAATATTGCCGCCGTTCAAAATGAAATTTTAGTAAATCAAAATAAGCTTCCTGCATTTATTACCGACAAAAAAAGTTCCGGAATCAATTCCTTCAAAAGCAGTATTTTTTCAGAAGTCATGAGTTTTACAGGAATTTTGGGTTATTACAATCCGTTCACGGGAGAAGCTCAGTATAATGCTAATTTACCCTCTTCTTACCTGCCTTTTACTATTTCACACGAAAGCTCACACCAAATGGGTTTTGCCCGTGAACAGGAAGCTAATTTCGTGGGATATTTAATCGGTATCAATTCTCAAGATGCAGATTTGCGTTACAGTACAGAATATTTTACTTTAAAAAGCCTTCTCAATTCCATCATACAGGAAGATGAAGAATTTGTAAAATCTGTTTTAAATAATTATTCCGAAGGTATGAAAAGAGACAGAATACACGAAAAAAAATTCGTCGTAAATCATCAAGGTCTCATGACAGATTTTTTTGGTTTTACCAACAATCTTTTCTTAAAAAGCAATCAGCAGGATGGCTCTGTTACCTATTCTTACTTTATTGATCTTTTAGTACGTTATAAAAGTTTAAAATAAATAAAAAGAATCGTATCAGGCGATACGATTCTAAAAACACAAATGATGAAAAAAAATTTATTACCTTGACTTGTTCCCTCATTCAAGGCGATGTAAAATTACAAATTTTTTTCTAACTTCAAAACTCTTTGGATAAAAATATAGACATTTTAAGAAAATTTTATGACTAAAAATTTTACAAATATCTAATTTTTCTCTATACAATGACATATAAATTCCAATATATATAATATTGAAAGTAATCTATAAGATCACCTTAATTAAACAATCACATAATATTATTTAAACTTAAAAATCATCACAGAACTAAGTTTTAACATTTTTTTATATTTATATTTTTATAAATTTTAAAATCTACCGTCAGTTACAAATTGTGAGATATGTTTGATTTTTCATATGAAACTTAACAAGAGCATTAGACTTCAATTCATAATACATACTTTGTTCAAAAGCCTGCACCTCTTTAAGTTTGTAATCAATAAAATCTGCAATGTCCGTTACAGAAAGATAGAAGGTTCTGTATAGAGAAATATCTACAGTATTTCCTGTTTTTGGTAAAAACGCTTCCAGGAAAGGAAGTTTTCTTTGATGGTTGGCATAATCCATGCAAAATCCTGTTTTTTCCGGTATTCCTATAATCGTATGGTGATTAATATAATTCAATACACTATCATTTTCTTTAATAATTTTATTTTGACAGAAATAAAGATGAATCCGGTCTAAAATAATTTGTGCATACTCCATCATAGATATGATTTTTACTTCGGAAACAGGATTAAATTGAGTGTTGGTTACGAAACCGAATGATAATCCGAAATTTTCATATTCAGGAAAGGCTAAATTCCTTATTTCAATTGTAGCATCAGGAACAAGTTTATCTTCAGAAAAACTATAGCAAACATATTCTTTATACATATTTTTCATGTAAAGAAGAAAATCTGTTTCTGAGCTATTCATATTGGTTTCAAACCATTGTTCGAGATTATCATAATAACTATTTTCAAAATCTTCAAAATTCAAATAAAACGGAACTTTCATATCTCAATATTTATTGTTTTTATCATTAAATCAAATGAACTCATCTCGTGGATATATATTATAAAATCATAGTCACGGAGAATTAAATAACTACATTATTTATGAAAGCAAATCTAAATGTGTAATGCGACAAAACTTGTCGTGTTTTAATTTAAATGAAAATTATTTTGAAATAATTTGAAATCATTTTTCTTCTTTGGTAAGCGTTTTGATTGATAGATAACACAAAAATTGTATGTGATTACCTCTTCGCCGGACTCAAAGCACCTAGCAATTGATTAACAATTTCATTATTAAAAACTGTAAAATTATTATTTACATAGTATTTTAATAAAATTTAACAATTTGATAGAAGAAATTGTGTAAATTTGCAACACACTAAATATTAATATAAACCCATTAAAATTCACAACTGCAATGAAAATAAAACTACTTACTTTAGGAATATTATATTCCCTGATTGCCTGCACACATTCTGCTAAGGATGCAGATGTTAAAGCAGATATCCCGACTCATGCCAAGATTACTAATGATGATGAAATTCTGAGAGAAACCATAGTTGACCGTCACGGAGAACAAATGGAAATCACCAGAAACAAGACTAAAAACACCATAGTCATAAGACTTACCGGAAAATCATATGAGCTTTATAAAAATCATGAAAACCCGGGATATTCTACCTCCGACAGTAAATATCAATTCACAGAAAACAAGAAAGATGTTACATTTCTGAAGAAAGATGCAGACATGGTATTATTTCACGGAAAAAAAGAATCTAATAATGAAAAAATAGCTTCACAATAACAAAAAAGGTGTCTTTTATGACACCTTTTTTTTATTAAAATCTACTCAAAGAGATTTCTTCAGGCAATGGAATATTATTTTCAATAAAATCAAATAAGGTTTTTGAAAAATAGCAGCCATTTAAAATACCTCTTGCTCCCAATCCGTTAAAAACATACAAATTATTCAGCTCAGAATGTCTTCCTAATATAGGGCGGCGGTCTTTTACAGTAGGTCTGAAACCAAAATACACCTCTTTAACATCAAATTCTTTCTGATAAAATTCGGATAAACCATTCTTTAACTGTTCGATTGCAGATTCGTCTATATTTTCATGAATCTGATCACGATCGTAAGTACCGCCGTAAAAATAAAGATCATTGTTTAGCGGAAACAGAAAATGTTTTTTCTTGATTGTTATGTTCTTGTCTAAAGGATCTGACAGTTTAACTCTTATATGATGACCTTTATTAGGATTTACAGGGATTTTTGAGAAAAACGGATTAAATTTCACTCCCATTCCTTCGCAGAATACAATATGTTCAAATGAAAAATCTTTATAGATATTTTCTGAAGTGTTGAGATTATTATAATCAAAATATTCAGAAATCAGATGATTATTACTGATCAGGAAATTCATCATCCCATAAAAAAAATCTTCTACATTAAGTCTTGCAGATTGGTTAACTTTTCCGGTATTGAATTCATTTTTAACATTATATAAAGGAATAAAACTTTTATCAAGAAAATTAATAAGATCAATATTATCAGATTTCCTCAGCCAGAGCTTTTGTTCATTTTCATCATGGAAAATACGATGAATAGGAGCATCAATTAAATAATTTTCACCAGTATACTCACAAATCTCTATCAAAGTTTTTCTTAGAAAGTCTATTTGTTCTTGAGCTTTCCAAAATGTAGTAAACTTCTTAAGAACAACCGGGTTAATGATTCCTGCTGAAACTTGAGATGCACTTTTTTTACCTTCTGAGTAAATAACAAATGATTTCTCATTCATAATAAGCTGATGCGCAAAAAAAAGTGCAGCATAGCCATCACCAACAATAATATAATCTACCTTTTGCATAAATAAAAAACCTGAGTAAAAGTACTCAGGTTTTTTATAAATATCAAGTGAATTTTAATAATTCCACATATCATTTTCCATTTGAAGAATCTGTTCTTTGATTCTTTGGCTTTCCTCTAACTGTTCTTCAGCATTTCTTGGAATGTAATCTTTGATTGTCCCATCACCAAGACCAGTTGAAGATTTATAAATGATAGATGAGAATCTTCTCGCATTAATGATATCATCAAAAGATAAATCTGCAGATGAATTAGCTCTATTGAATACATAATTGTTGGCTAAAATCTCTCTTGCTTTTGGATAATAAATCCAAAAAAGATCAACTAATTCATCTCCTATAGCTAAAGGCTGTCCATCCGGTCCTATTCTTCCAATCGCAGAAGGATCTGGTCCCATAGCAGCAATCCCCAAAGGTCTGTACTTCATTTGACCATCTCTTTTATCAATAAACCACATACCCATTATCTTAAGAACTTTTACTTTTTCAGTAGTAGTTCTAATATAGTCGGTATACATTTTTCTTTCTTCCTCAGTTAATTGACGTCCAGAATTTAGGATTTCAATAGCTTCATCATCAAGTCTAACACTTTCAAGTTTCTTTTTTATTCCTTCCGGAGTAGCTTTTACAGAAAAATTTTCGTCCTCATACACTTCTTCAATTTTTCCTTCCAATGCAGCGTCTAAAAGAATTTGATACAACGATCTTGTTTCTTTAGAAAGTAAACCGTTTGGGTTATCATAATAAAAAGGTTGATTAATTTTATCATTTAAATCAATCACTTCCCAAACCATCATGCTTTTGAGAATATCTTTCTGATCTACAAAACCATACTCTAATGGTGTAACCTTATTACTAACCATGGTATCCCCCACTTTTCTCATATTTTCAGCTCTCATTTGTCTGAATTCCTCCGGAGAAGAAGCATTTAGAATAGTCTGAGCAAAGGTAAACCCAGAAGCTATTACTAAAAGACTGCTAATATATTTTTTCATAATTAGATTTTTCAATTTAATATTATTGAACATTAATAACAACTGGTGAAATTTCTTTCAATCTTTGGTTACCTAAACCTGTTGCGGTTGCTTGAATATCATAAATATAAACTACATCACCAACTCTAAGATTTCTAATTAACCCTTCAGCAGAAGAAAGGGAACTACCTTGAATCATAGTACCGGCTCTTCCTGGAAGTTTTAGGATAAAGCTATTAACAGTAAATGATACCGGGAAGTCGAAATCTGGTAAAGCCGCCGTAACAATTTGATTAGGAATTGAAGAAGCTGGCATAAAATTAACAGCTTTTCCTCTAATCTGACCTTGAGGTCTTGGAATTCCTTTAATTCTGTAATCAAAAACTTGAGATACAGTCTTACCGCTTGGTTCTCTTCCAGAAAGCGTTAATTGGATCACATTTCCAGATTGTGGAGTAACATTCCATTTTCCTTTGCCTGTACTTTTCACAATAGCTCCACCAGATGCAGATAAAGATAATTGTGCATTATCAGCACCCAAAATAGAACCAGATACAGGATTCTCTAATCCTCTATACATTACATTCATTTTATCAGCCGAAAGCAATAAACCTTTTTCAAGTTTTACTTCCTGTGGTCCTGCAATTACATTATATGTATGCGTAAAAGGAAATTGTTGAGCTTTACCGGAAGCATCTGTCAAAGTAATAACTCCGCCAATTTTCTTCTCACCAATTCCACCGGTGTTTAAAGGTAAATATCCTTTACCATTCTCCTGTCTGCTCACACCGCTCATACTAATCTTGTTACTATTGGAGTAATTACCCAACATTACAACAGCTTCTGCTTTTTTACCAACCACTACATCCGTTGGTGCAGATACAATGGCTTCATAACTCGAGAATTTAATGCTTGCATCTACTTTCTCCTGAAGCATCATTGCTAATGCATCTGATTGTACATTTCTTGCATCATTCTGGATAATCTCAAGATTAGATATTGCAGCAATCAAAGGCTGATTATAAAATTTATTTTGAAACCAAGTTTTTTTATTTGGAGATTTTCCATCAGGATATTCTGCAATTAAAGATGTATTGGCTCTATCAACTAATTTTTTCAGTTGCTGATCTTTTCCAAACTTAGTGTTGATATAATTTCTTACATCATCCAATTTTTTCTTCAATTCTAAAGCATTGGCAGAGGGAGTATTTTCATCTCCTTCTTTGAAAAAATATTCAGTAGTAGCTTCATTATTATTTAATGCTGCAAAGTTTTCCTGAACATCAATTTCTTTACCAGTTACAGGATCTTTATCTACAAATTCTGACTGCTTTTTTAATTTTGTTTTAACACCTTCAGTGTAACCTACCAAATCATCAATCTTTGCTTTCAAAACCTTATAATCCTCCCAAGGCTGTGCATAAGTATCTGGAACTTGCTGAGCTTTTGCTTCTAAGGTTTTTTCAAAGATATCTTCATTCTTTTGCTCTGTAAGAAACCTTGTTTCTTTGAGTGCTTTTGTAGAATCATAATATGACCTGATGATTTCAACGTCAATATTTAGGGCCATCATTGCGATGAACACCAAATACATTAGGTTGATCATCTTCTGACGTGGAGTCTGTTTTCCTTTTGCCATTCTCTTTTCTTTAGTTTTATATAATTAATGGTTCAGGATTATGACTTCATAGCAGTTAACATACCACCGTAAACTCTGTTTAAATTGTTTAAGTTAGTCGTTAAACCTTGTAATTCTTGATTAAACTTCTCAGATTGCTCTGCAGATTTCTGCATATCTGCTACATATTGTTTAGCAAACTCTGCCTGTTTGTGACCGTTTTCTAACTGCATTGCATAAAGAGCATTCATGCTTTCCATATGCTGAGCTGCTTTGTTTAACTGATCATTATATTTATGTGTAGAAGCAGATACATCAACAGTCTGGTTGATTTGATCCACAGAATTTGAAAATTTATCAATACCTGTTCTTAATCTGTCAAATAATTGCACATCAAGTTTCGCATCCTGAAGCATTTTATCCAACTTATTTGAAAGAGAGTTCTCCAATTCTGCAAACTGAGCATTCGCACTTTTTGCGCTGATATTTGAGTGTAAAGGATTTGGATTTGCATGTTTATCCAACAATTCAGGATAAACATTTTCCCAAGCATAAGACTCTTCGTTTTTTGGAGGATCAAAAGCAAAGATGATGAAAATAATCGCCTCAGTGATCAACCCTACTGTAAGAGCAATATTTCCATTAATAGGCCCCAAGGTAATGTGAGTAATTTTAAGCCAAGCTCCAAGAATTACAATTGCAGCACCGAATGAATAAAAGAAATTCATCCAAGCATCTTTAGTCTTAAACATATAAGTTAGTTTTTTTAAGTTTTAAAATATGAATTGATATAAAATAATTGAAAATTATCTGTTAACTCTCTTTGCTTTAACAGATGCTTCAGGAATATCCTGCACTGTTCTGAAACCGATATAGCTTCTTGCAGAATCTTTGTATTCCCAGTCTCTTGCACCCGTCATCAACATATAACCTACATCTTTCCAAGAACCACCTCTTACAGACTTCTTGTTATCAGATTTATCTTTTACTGCAGGATTAAGAGTAGATGAGAAACCGTAGTCTGAGTTATTATATGCTGAAAGTGTCCATTCAGAAACATTCCCTGCCATATCAAATAATCCAAAAGAATTTTTTCTGAATTTCTTTACAGGAGCTGTATAAGTATATGTTCCTTTTTTCTCATCTTCCATGTAGCTACCTCTTTTTGGTTTGAAGTTTGCCAAATAACATCCTCTGTCGTCCATTAAATAAGGACCACCCCAAGGATAAGTAGCGTTTTGCTTACCTCCTCTTGATGCGTATTCCCATTCGATTTCAGTTGGAAGACGGAATTGTAAAGGTCTTTGCTTTCTTCTTTTCAAGCTTTCATTATAATCAGATTTTAATTTAGATCTGAAATTACAATAAGCTCTTGCCTGATCCCAAGTAACTCCTACTACTGGATAATCTTTGTAAGCCTTGTGCCAAAAGTACTGTTCAAATAAAGGCTCATTATAAGTAAAATGGAAGTCGTTTACCCAAACAGTTGTATCCGGATAAATTGCAATACTTTCACTTCTAAGGAAATTGATTCCTCTTTCGTTATCAGCGATTGCTGCATCCATATCACCCCACTTATATGTATATTTTAATTTACTAACATCAATGATTCTTTCACTACCTACTCTTGACGAAGCTGGTAAATACATAGATTCAAGCACTTCCGCATATTCTACATCAGGATATTTTGAAGTATTCCAATGCAATGGGATTTTCCAGTCTAATCTTTTAGTTTCATCGAAGCCATCTCTGCCTCCCGCTCCTTCAAGATACTCCTGATAAGGTGTTAAATCATCTTCTTTTTTAGCAAGATAAGCATAGTCACCAATGCTGGTTCCTCTACCTCTTCCGCTACCGTCACCACCCTCTCCTGCAGCTTCTGCAAGCATAGTTCTGGCAATAGAATCTCTTACATAATTAATAAAAACCCTGTATTCCGCATTTGTAGTTTCTGCCTCATCCATAAAGAAAGGAGCAACAGTTACAGTTTTCAAGGGTGCGGTTTCACCATTATTGGTAAATGATTCATCAGCCATACCAGCAATAAAAGAACCGCCAGGAATTGCTACCATACCGTAAGGTCTTTCCGCTACAAATGATTTCGCTTTTTCTCTAGGTATCAATTCTCCTTTTGTTCCTGGTTTTCCTACCGAAGAAGTTCCACCACCTGAACAAGATACCGATGCTACCGACGCAGACAATAATAAAAGAAATATCCTTTTCATGTTAATTTTTATAATTAAGCCGTAAATATATAATTTTTTTAAGAAACTTTTAAGATTTTTTTTAGAATAACGAAAAAAATCTAAACTTATTTTATTTGCAAGTACTTTTTATTCTACTGTAACCGATTTTGCAAGATTTCTTGGCTGGTCAACATTTGCTCCTCTGTACACTGCTATATAATAAGCCAGTAGCTGTAATGGAACTGATGCAACGATCGGTGAGAAACATTCTGATGTTTCTGGAATTTCGATTACATAGTCTGCCATTGCACTTACCTGCTGATCGCCTTTATTTACTACTGCGATCACTTTTCCTTTTCTTGCTTTGATTTCCTGAACATTGCTCACAATTTTGTCATAATGCCCTTTTTTAGGTGCAATAATGACAATAGGCATGTTTTCATCAATTAGAGCAATCGGACCATGTTTCATTTCTGCAGCCGGATAACCCTCTGCATGAATATAAGAAATCTCTTTAAGTTTTAATGCCCCTTCCAATGCTGCAGGATAATTGTATCCTCTTCCTAAATAAAGGAAGTTGGTTGCGTTAATAAAATCTTTGGAGATACTTTGTGTAAGCTCATGGGTAGCTTCCAAAACTTCTTCAATTTTCTTAGGAATGGCATCAAGCTCAGAGATAAGGCTCATAAATTCAGCATTTCCTAAGTTTCCGTTATGTTTTCCTAGTTTTAATGCTATTAGAGATAAAATAGTAAGCTGAGCAGTAAACGCTTTAGTAGAAGCAACTCCGATTTCCGGACCTGCATGGGTATAAGAACCAGCATCTGTAATTCTTGCAATAGAAGAATCTACAACATTACAAATACCATAAATGAAAGCTCCTTTCTCTTTAGCTAATTTAAGTGCTGCCATTGTATCTGCTGTTTCTCCAGACTGAGAAATAGCGATTACTACATCTTTATCTGTGATAATCGGATTTCTGTATCTAAACTCTGAAGCATATTCTACTTCAACAGGAATTCTTGCAAATTCCTCAATCAGATACTCTCCGATAAGACCTGCATGCCAAGAAGTACCACAAGCAATGATAATGATTCTGTTTGCGTTTTTGAATTTCTCCAGATGATCCCAGATTCCTGCCATTTTAATGATTCCTTCATTCACAAGAAGTCTTCCTCTCATGGTATCATGGATTGATTTAGGCTGTTCGAAAATTTCTTTCAACATAAAATGTTCGTAACCACCCTTTTCTATCTGCTCCAAATTAAGTTTAAGTTCCTGAATTTCGGGAGTAATTTTTGAATTCTCTATAATAGTACGGATGTCAACTCCTCCTTCCAGAGAAATTGTTGCCATGTGTCCCTCTTCAAGATAAATAGCTTCTTTTGTAAATTCCACAAAAGGAGATGCATCAGAAGCAATAAAAAATTCGTTTTCACCAATTCCTATTGCTAAAGGAGAGCCTAATCTTGCTACAACCAATAACCCTGGATAATCATCATGCATTACCGTTATAGCATAAGCACCATAGACCTCATTTAATGCGTATCGTACTGCAGTGGGAAAATCAGTTTCGCCATTAGCATCCATAAAATACTGAATCAGATTTACCAAAACCTCAGTATCTGTTTCAGATTTAAATGAAAAGCCTTTATCTATAAGCATCGTTTTAATGGTATCATAATTTTCTATTATGCCATTATGTACAATTGCTAATTTCCCGTTATTTGAAACATGGGGATGCGAATTTCGGTCACTAGGAACACCATGTGTTGCCCATCTTGTATGTCCCATTCCTACTTTAGCAGTTCCTTTCAGCTGATTTGAAATATTGACCAAATCATCCACTTTACCTTTCGTTTTCTCAACACTGAAGGTATTGTCTTTATTTTCTAAAACTATACCCGCACTATCATATCCTCTGTATTCTAATCTTCTAAGACCATTGATAACAATATCATAAGCATCCTGAAAACCTGTATAACCAACTATTCCGCACATAATTTATCAAATGTATTTTTTATTATTTTGTACCGTAAGTAACTCTTAACTGAACTCTGTTTGCATTTGAAGGATCAGAACCTACAAATACGGCTCTTGCCATAGAAAATGGTCTTGAAGTGTATTTATATCCCGCAAGACTTCCTGCACTTGTACTTAAAAACTGAGCCAAATCTATTTTAAAATATTTATTACTATAATCTTTTCCTGATTCTACAATGTCTTTAAGAGACTGAGTTACGGTAAAATCATAATAAGCAGGATTTTTATCCAAATCATAAACTCTTATGGGAATAAAAGTTGATGCACTTCCTAAAACAGAATAGTCTGTTGTAAATGCAGTTGTCTCCTTTCCGTTAGAATCTTTATCTCTTTGAAGAATGGTAAATACGGTAGGTTTAGAATATTTATTAGACCACACAGAAACATCTGTATAAAGTCTGATTTTTGCAGTAATAATTGCCGCTTTATTTGTTTTGTATAACTCCTTAAGCTGATTAATTGTAGCAGCAGGAAATTTTATCCCAATTGAATTTCCTCCCATACCTTGAGCGTACAGTTTTAAATCTCCTGTTGAAGAATTTCCAAGCGCATAAGTCTGGATTGCGGCTCCAGCTCTGGTATATTCATAATAACCTGTATGAACATTAGCACTGCCTAAAGCAAAATTATATTTAGACTGAGGTCTGGTTGTTGTACCATTTTCGACTTTTTCGTTTTTATAGTACATAATGAGTTCTATATCATTTGGCGTAAACTGAAACAAATACCCATCGTTTTCTACTACCGAAACTCTTAAACCTCTGAAATGTCTGATAAAATTAGCTGCATCTTTCAGTTCCATCTGTCCTTTTTTATCAATAATCTTCTGCTTGAAAAAATCTGCACTAAGAGGAATTCTTATGCCAACCGGCGTTTTAAAAATTTCAGTATTATCAGCATCTTTGGTAATGACTACAGAGTTTACATTTCCTGAAATTTCTTTAGATCCCAAAATATTGCTCTCATTAGCTGCAAATTTTTTGTTGGAATAAACAGCATCGTTGACACCATTCATAAACTCAGCCACTTCATGAACCTGAAGCGTAAGTTTACCTCCATTCAATTTTGCTTTCCCAAACTTAGTAATAGGAAAAGTACTTACCACTTTTTTGGCAGCTACATTTCCGTCAGGATAAATATAGTCTTCATTTGTTGTCGTTGTAACAGAATCTATCGCATACGTAGGCTTGATTACCATAACAACAGAATCTACTGTTGGATTGGTTCCGAAATCAGGATCATAAGAAGGTAATCGTAGCTGGGTAAAATAAGTTGCTTTCTGCATCCCAAACTGATTCTCTGTAAAAGCTCCCAAAACCGCCGTAGAAGAAGTTGCTGCATTGCTTCCGAAAAGATTCACAAATGTATTAGCATCTGCTCTTATGGTATCATTATTACTAATATTGTACCCTACCACATCAAATAAAGACTCTGTTCCGTTGGCTGCACCATCCAAAAAAAGCTGTTCACCTAAAGAGTCTGGCTCTGGCTCACAGTTGTAAAGTATAATGCTTCCTAAAACCGTCATCGAAAGAATGGCCAAAGTTTTTCTCAAATTATAAATCATCAAAATGTATGTTAATATAGTTTACTAATAGAATCTACGTCCAGATATTCAGATTTGGACACAGACGTTTCGTTAAATGCTTTATCAAGTTCTCCGTTCAAAAATTCATCCCCTTTTATTACTTCATCTACATAGTTCATGCTCTCAATAACAAAACTTTCAAAACTTGGATTATCTAACGCTTTTAAGCCTGAAATATTATCAAACTGCAGCTTTTCACCCACATTAGATGCAAGAGGAGCATCTTTTTCATTATATAATGATAGAACTATTTTAGCATCTTTAAAATAGGAATCAGATTGATAATAGGTTTTAAGATAAATTGGAACAAAAGAAGACATCCATCCATTCAAATGGATTACATCCGGAACCCAGTTGAGTTTTTTAATTGTTTCAATCACTCCTCGCGCAAAAAAGATCGCTCTCTCATCATTATCCTCGAAAGCCACTCCTTCATCGTCAAAATAATATTGCTTTCTCTTAAAATATTCTTCATTATCAATAAAGTATACCTGAAGCCTTTCCCCAGGAAGAGAGGCTACTTTTATAATAAGAGGCTGATCAAGATCATTGATAATAATATTCATTCCTGAGAGGCGAATCACCTCATGAAGCTGAAACTTTCTTTCACTTATCTGTCCAAATCTTGGCATAAAAACTCTTACATCATTGCCTTCTTGGTGCATTTTAAGTGCCATTTTGTTTACCACCGCTGCTAAATTTGTATCTTCCTGATAAGGGTACATTTCTGTGGTAATGTACAGTATTTTCTGATTGGACATATAATCTTTATATAATTTAAAATAACGCTTTAATTCGCAAAATTACGAAAAAACATTCAACATTATAGTAATTAACATTTTTTTACGATAGTTGTAAACAATATTGTAGTAAAGTAAAAATGAATCTCCCAATATTTAGTATTTTTGAAATATATTATGATTGACTATGGAAATTCTAAAAAATAAGAAGGTACTTGAGAGTTTTATAGAGAGACAGAAAGAAATGGGTAAGAGAATCGGTTTTGCACCCACCATGGGAGCACTGCACGAAGGACACCTTTCTCTGTATAAAGCTGCCAGAGAAGAAAACGATCTGATTATTTCTTCAATATTCGTAAATCCTACGCAGTTTAACAACCCTGAAGATCTGGAAAAATATCCTCGTAACATTCAAAAAGATTTGGATTTGCTGGAAAATTCAGGCTTGGTAGACGCTGTTTATATCCCACAAATAGAAGATATTTATCCTGAAAAAACTGAGAGCAGAAAGTATAATTATGATGGTCTTGAAGATGAAATGGAAGGAAAATCTCGTCCCGGACATTTTGATGGTGTAGGCACCGTAGTAGAAGAGCTGTTTAATCAGGTAAAGCCCAATAACGCTTATTTTGGTGAAAAAGATTTCCAGCAGCTGGCTATTATTAAAAAAATGACAGAAAAAAAACAATTGCCGATAACAATTACAGGAGTACCAATCTACAGAGCAGAAAACGGACTTGCTTTAAGCTCCAGAAACCAGCGACTGACAGAAGGAAGAAGAAATGAATCTAAGATTATTTATGAAACCCTCCT
Organism: Chryseobacterium echinoideorum; assembly: GCF_007474535.1. GTDB lineage: Bacteria > Bacteroidota > Bacteroidia > Flavobacteriales > Weeksellaceae > Chryseobacterium > Chryseobacterium echinoideorum. Next base: position 22,174 of record NZ_VKNW01000012.1, read on the forward strand.
AAAAGCAAAAGATTGGTTTAAAACTTGGGCTATTTCTGATATAAAGGAAAAAGTAGGCACAATTTTTGAAAATAAGCACAACATGGAGTTAGAATATTTCCTTATCGCAGACGAAAAAACACTGAAAGAAATTAACCAAAAAGAAAATGGAAGTTCTTACCGCGCTTTTATTGTAGTAAATGTAGACGGAGTAAGGCTCATTGATAATATGCATTTGGAGTAAAAAAATCAAAGGCTTCCTATGGGAAGCCTTTGAACACCAAATCACAAAATATTAATATGAAAAAAATTTACTTTTCAGTAAACTTGTGACCCGGCTGGGATTCGAACCCAGGACCCATACATTAAAAGTGTATTGCTCTACCAGCTGAGCTACCGAGTCGGTCATCAAATTAATTACGATAAATATAAAAATTTATTTTAGAATTATCAGTAATTTGTTCAATATTTTTTTTGCAGTGCCTGCGACTGGACTCGAACCAGCACATCCTTAGGAAACCACCCCCTCAAGATGGCGTGTCTACCAATTTCACCACGCAGGCAAAAAAACACATTATTTATGCGAATTTTTCCTTAGTGACCCGGCTGGGATTCGAACCCAGGACCCATACATTAAAAGTGTATTGCTCTACCAGCTGAGCTACCGAGTCGGCCACTTATTATCAAGTTTTCACTATAAATAATGTCCCTTGTTTTTAGTGGTGCAAAGATAGGACTTTTTTCATTATCTCAAAACTTTTTCGCAAATTTGTTTAAAATAAATTCATGATAATTTCACTACTCGGATACATGGGGAGCGGCAAATCTCACATTTCCAAAATATTAAGCGATGAAATAAATTTTAAATTAATTGACCTGGACAAAGAGGTTTCCAGACGTCAAAAGCTTACGGTTTCCGAAATTTTTGAAAAAAAAGGCGAAATTTACTTTAGAAAACAGGAAAGACAAGTTTTGGAAGAAATTCTGGCAACACAAGAAAACACAGTCCTAAGTCTTGGCGGAGGAACGCCTGCTTACTACAACAATATGGAGATCATCAACCACAATTCTATAAGTGTTTTTCTTATGACATCTGTGCTCGTTCTTGCAGACAGGCTTTCAAGACAAAAAGAGAAAAGACCGCTTATTGCTAAAATATCCGATGAAGACTTACCCGAATTTATTGCTAAACATCTGTTTGAGAGAAATGCTTTTTATTCCAAAGCACAATTCAGCATCAGGACCGATCAGAAGACTCCTGAAAATATCATTCGTGAAATTATAGAAAAGCTTTATCTCTAGAGCTTTAATCTTCGTCATTCTTATCATCATCGGTTTCACCAAAGAAGTCGTCCCAATCGGTAAAATCTGAAGACAAATCGCTTTCAACATAATCATCCATATCTCTTCTGTCTTTTTTGGTAGGTCTACCCTCTCCACGGTTACGGTAATAATCCTGACTTAGTTTACGGATTTTAAGTAGTTCCAGCTGTTCTTTATCAGTAACATCTTTGATATGCAGTGAAACCAATTTGGCTCCGATTCTGCTTTTGGGAATCTGAATTACTTTTATTTTATAGTCTATCTGATTTTTACGAATTTTAATAACATCACCTTCTTTCACTTCCTTTGAGGATTTTACTGCAGAAGTTCCGATAGAAACTCTGTTCTTTTTAATTTCTTCAGCAGCAATTGATCGGGTCTTATAAAAACGAATGCTCCACAAAAATTTATCTATTCTCATATTTTTTTATACTTTTGCCGTTATATTATTTGTAAAGTAATTAAAGTTTTTTGAAATGAAAAAAATATTTTTATATATCCTTGCAGGATCTCTTTGCTTCACTGCTTGTAAAAAGGATGATGAAGTGGAGACATTTGTAGAGCCTGAAGACATCAATGTAAGAAATTCTTACGATGAACAAGCAATTATGAAATTTATGGAGAACAACTATCTCGACAGCCAAGGAAATATAAAAGCATTCAGCGCAACTGATGCTGCGGATGATAATGAAAAAAAACTTTCTGAGCTGAATCCTGTAAAACTACCTTCGGGAGTAATTTACATTAAAAGACAAGGAGCACAGCCTGATCCGGGGACTACAATCGACACTGATTCTAATTCAAATACAGCAAGTCTCATTAAAACCATGATGAGAGCCAACTATTATGTAGCTACTGACACTGATGGAAATGTTTCTCTAACCTATTACGGCGCACTTGTAAATACTATTGACGGAAATGCTTCGCCTGTAATTGATCCTAGATTTTACTATGTGAAAAAGTCTGTTTTGACAGATGCTACAACAGATGCCGCAAAACAAAGAAGCTACTATGAAATTGAAGGTTTGCAAGAAGGTCTTTCTTACTTTACCGGTTTCCAGGGAATGGCTAATGAAGCCAACTATAATCTTCAGGGTGTAATTATTGTACCTTCTAAGGCAGCATTTGCCAGAGACAACAATTTTTACGGTCTTCAAAATGCAACTTTTGTGTTTAATTTCCAGATTTATGATACTCAGGTAAGACCTGCAGATCAGCAATAAAAACAATATATTATAAAAAAATTAAAGCGCATCATTAATTAATTTGATGCGCTTATTTTATTATTGCTTCACGTTTCCTAAAATATCCGGGAAATAATGATCTGAAAGATGATCAAATTCATCCCCTCTCATAAACATTGAGGCATCAACTTCGTCATAGTTTTCTCTTCCGGCTGCCGCAATAAGCTCATTACATGTATGGAGTGTATTTTTGTGAAAATGATATACACGTTCCGCTTTATCTGTAACATCTAGTCCTTTGATGAGCATTTTATCCTGTGTTGCTACACCTGTAGGACAATTATTATTATTACATCTTAATGCCTGAATGCAGCCCAGAGCAAACATAAAACCTCTTGCATTATTGCAGATATCAGCTCCCATCGCTACAGCTCTCAAAATATCCAGACTGGTAAGAACTTTTCCGCTTGCAATAATCTTTAATTTATCTCTTACATGATAATTTTTTAAAGTCCTGTTTACAAAAATCAACGCCGGTTCCAGAGGCATTCCTACTCCATCGGAAAATTCGGGAGGAGCCGCCCCCGTTCCGCCTTCAGCTCCATCTACCGTTATAAAGTCCGGATAAATTTCCAAAACATTCATCTGAACACAGATGTCTTCAAATTCTTTAGTATCACCTATACACAGTTTGAAACCAACTGGTTTTCCACCTGAAAGCTCTCTCAACTGTTTTACAAAATAAAGTAAGCCGGCTGCATCTGAAAAAGCAGAATGAGAAGGAGGTGAGATAATAGTCATTCCCGGTCTGACATGACGGATTTTGGCAATTTCCGGCGTATTTTTCACACCAGGCAAAACACCTCCGTGACCTGGTTTCGCCCCTTGGGATAGTTTAATTTCTATCATTTTAACACTTGGAAGTGAGGCATATTTAGCAAATAATTCAGGATTGAATTTTCCTTCATCATCTCTGCATCCGAAATATCCTGTTCCTATCTGCCAGCAAAGATCACCACCTTCCAAATGATAAGGTGAAATACCGCCTTCTCCTGTGTTATGATAAAATTTCCCTTTTTTTGCTCCTCGATTTAAAGAAATGTGCGCTCTATCGCTTAATGCTCCAAAACTCATTGCCGATATGTTAAATAGAGAGGCATGATAACGCTGGGTACAATCTTCACCACCAATCCATACTCTTGGCAAGTCTTCTTTAGGGCTTTTTGCATAAATAGAATGTTTTATTCCTTCGTATTTTCTGTGATTTACTTCAAGCTGAGTTCCGAACGGAACAGTGTCGCTCAGATTTTTAGAACGTCTGTATGCAGCAGCTCTTTGGTTTCGTGGAAAAGGTTTTCCATCCGTTTCTCTTTCAATGAAATACTGCTGCATTTCAGGTGAAATACCTTCAAAAAAATACCTAAAATAACCCAATACCGGAAAATTTCTTAAAATCGCATGCTTGCTCTGATTGGCGTTGTAAATACCTAATACATAAATTGCGGTAAGAAGAATCGGAATCCAGTAGTGCGCTCTGATTAACAACGCAACAATCCACGTAAATATAACCAGAATACTTCCCCACAGTAAAAATTTATCTCTCATTCTATCATTATTTACACCAAAGATAAAGATTGAAAAACAATTAATCTAACTCATTCTGAAAAATATTCTACAGACTTTGATTTTGTATTATGAGGAAAGCATTCCTTCAAAATACATAATAATTCTATACTTGTTGAAAAGCTTTTGTATATTTGAGTTTTAATAGAAATTTACCATGAGCAGAAGGTAACATCAAATGGTGCTGTCCAATGAAACATTCTTCAAAAATGAAAAAACAAATAAGTGTAATTTTCTTTTTCGTAGCAAATATTTTAGCTTTTGCACAAACTGAAAGTGCTGATTTATATAAAACAATTCTTTCAAAAGACAGTTTGCTTTTTGATGTAGGATTTAATACTTGTGATATTAAACATTTTGAATTTCTTCTGAGTGAAAATCTAAAATTCTATCATGACAAGGATGGTATTTCCGATAAAACAAAATTCCTTCATGATTTAAAGAATGGTCTTTGCAAAAATCCGGAAACCCGACAAGTACAACGTTTTTTAATCAGAGAAAGTACTGAAGTTTTCCCTCTATATAAAAACGGAATTTTATATGGAGCGATTCAAAACGGAGAACATTTATTTTCTGAAAAAAGAGAGAAGCAGGCAGGAATCGCAAAGTTTACCAATGTCTGGCAATTAGAAAACGGAGAATGGAAATTAAATACTTCACTGAGTTTTGATCATTTAGTTTATGATGAGAAAAAAACTGAAATTTCAATTTTTGACAATGATTCTCAGATAAAAAAATGGTTGACCGAAAATAAAGTTCCCACATTAGGAATTGGAATCATTGAAGATGGAAAACTTAAACAGATAAAAATTTTTGGTGAAATTACTAAAGGTATTACTGCACCTTACAATACTATTTTTAATGTTGCATCGTTAACTAAACCTGTAACAGCAATAGTTGCTTTAAAATTAGTAAGTGCAGGAAAATGGAATTTAGACGAACCTCTTTACAAATTCTGGAATGATCCAGATATAGCTGATGATCCTCGAAGCAAAAAGATTACTACAAGATTGATTTTAAGTCACCAAACAGGTTTTCCAAATTGGCGATGGATGGATGAGAATAAAAAACTCAGCTTCCATTTTGATCCAGGAACTCAATATCAATATTCCGGTGAAGGAATGGAATATTTACGGAGAGCACTGGAAAAAAAATTTAATAAATCTTTGCAGCAGTTAGCCAGTGAACTTATTTTTGAACCGTTAAAAATGACCGACACACGATATGTTTGGGATAAAAATATAGACACATCACGATTGGCAAGAGGCTATGATAAAAATGGCAACACGTATGAAGAAGTAAAAAATATCCATTCAAACGCAGCCGATGATTTGTTAACGACAATCGAAGACTACGGAAATTTCCTAGTGAGTGTTATCAATGGTGATGGGCTGACAAAGGAAGTATTTAAAGAAATGACATCTGAGCAGGTTTCAACTACTAAAGGAAAGCATTTTGGTTTAGGTTTCGAAATATATGATTTAGGAAACGGAGAATTTGCACTATCACACGGTGGCTCAGACGATGGAGTCCAGACAATTTTCTTTATTTTGCCTAAAAATAAAAATGGAATCGTGATTTTCACTAATTCTGACACGGGAGGTAACATTTATAAAAATCTGATAAAATATTATCTCGGCGAAAACGGACAAAAAATAATCAACATTGAAACTAAATAAAAATTCAATTATAAAACTCATATCCGGTATTATAAAGCAAATGCATTACTGAAGACATTTTATTTATGTTTAAAATTCAATTAAAAAAAGACTATAATCATTTATTACACTTTCTCCAGAAAGCCTTCAAAAGAATTTAAAACAGAAACAGTACCATCAGCTTCAATTTTATCAAGCTTTAAAAATTCGATTGTATTAACAGATTTCTCATCAAAATCTTTCTGCACTCTCACATAATTTTCTGTAAAGCCAAACATTTTCCCAGCTTTGTTTTCATGTTCCCAAAGCACAGGCAAGGTTTTCCCAATCTGGGTTTGGTAAAATGCCATTTTTTTCTTTTCAGATAAAATTCTGAGCATTTTATTTCTCTTCTTTCTCTCAGGAATAGGAACAATACCGCTCATATCTGCTGCTTCCGTATTTTCTCTTTCAGAATAGGTAAATACATGTAAGTAAGTAATAGGAAGCTGGTTTAGAAAATTATACGTTTCCATAAAAAGTTCTTCGGTTTCTCCGGGAAAACCAACAATGACGTCTACTCCTATTGCTGCGTGAGGCATTACTTCACGGATCTTTGAAACTCTATCGCTGTATAGTTTGGTTAAGTAGCGACGTTTCATTTTTTTAAGCAGATCATCACTTCCCGACTGCAGCGGAATATGAAAATGCGGCACAAAACTTCTGCTTTTAGAAACGAGTTCAATACTTTCATCTTTAAGCAAATTTGGCTCAATAGAAGAAATACGAATTCTCTCAATTCCCTCTACCTGATCCAACTCTGAAATAAGATCCAAAAAAGTATGCTCATGCCTTTTATTTCCGAATTCTCCTTTACCGTAATCGCCGATGTTTACTCCGGTTAAAACAATTTCCTTGATGTCTCTTTCAGAAATTTCCTTGGCATTTTTCAGCACATTTTCGATGGTATCTGAGCGGGAAATCCCTCTGGCTAAAGGAATTGTGCAATAAGTACATTTATAATCACAGCCATCCTGAACTTTCAGAAAAGCTCTCGTTCTGTCACCAATAGAATAACTTCCAATGAAAAAATCTGTTTCTTCAATTTCACAGGAATGTACGATACCTTCATTCTGAGATTTCTGCAGATCATCAAGATAACTTAAAATATTAAATTTCTCTTTTGCTCCCAAAACCAAATCTACTCCTTCAATCTGCGAAATTTCTTCCGGTTTTAGCTGTGCATAGCATCCTACGATCACCACCAAACCTTCCGCATTGGCTTTCATCGCCCTTTTTACGTGAAGTTTGCATTCGCGGTCTGCATTCTCGGTAACTGAACAGGTATTGATAACATAAATATCAGCTTTTTCGTCAAAACCCACTTTCTCATATCCTGCATCCGTCAATTGACGGGCGATCGTAGAAGTTTCTGCAAAATTGAGTTTGCAGCCAAGAGTATGAAATGCGGCAGTTTTCTGAATTGTTGACATTTTTTTGACACTGAATTTTCTGGGTGCAAAGATAATCAATTTAATATGAACTTAAACAGTAGTTAAAGATGTCAAAAGCAGCAGAATTTTAAACTTTCAGAATAAAAAAAATTTTAAGATAAATTATTTAACTTTAATACAACAATTAATCAGAAAATGGAAATTACAATCAAAGACTTATATAAAAATCTTGATTCTTTACCCAAGTCATTATACGGAATTGTCTATGAATGCCTAAATTTACTTAAAAAAGAAGCAAATACAGATGTTCCCGAATGGCAAAAGGAAGAGGTAAAAAAAAGAATAGAACTTGCCGAACTGTATCCGGAAAGTCTCATCTCCTCGAAAGACATCAATGACTTTATGAAAGAGCTGGAAGATGAAATATAAACTTAGTTATCCTAAATTTGTAAAAGGTGATATCCGAAATGGATTTGAATGGTAAAAAAATATTAATAAAAATCTAGCTAAAAGATTTCTTAACGAATTCAAACAAGGAGTTATTTATCTGCAACAACAGCCTTTTTCTGCTGAAATAAAATATTCTGAAGTAAGAATCTTATTTTTAAATACCTTTCCTTTGGAAATCCATTTTCTAGTAGACGAAAACTCAAAATCAATAGTAATCCTGGGAGTCTCTCATACTTCCCGAAATCCTGAAATTTGGTCAGAAAAATAATTAATTAAGCTGCTTCAATTCTACGAAGCAGCTTATTATTAATGCATTCTTTAAAAATCCGGCTTAAAGATTTTCTAAAATAAAATCTGTCATTTTCTGATAAAGTTGAGGTCTGGTCTGTCCGCCATAAATTCCGTGATTTTTATCGGGATATGCCATAAAATCAAACTGTTTTTTATTCTGAATCAAAGCTTCGGAAAATTCCATTGAATTTTGAAAATGCACATTATCATCGGCTGTTCCGTGAATTAACAGAAACTTTCCTTTCAGCAATTTTGCGTATGTTGTGGGCGAATTATCATCATATCCTGCCGGATTTTCCTGCGGAGTAAGCAAAAACCTTTCAGTATACACCGAATCATAATATCTCCAGTTGGTTACAGGAGCTACTGCAATTCCCATCTTAAAAACATCTGCCCCTTTCGTCATTGCAAGACTTGCCATGTATCCGCCAAAACTCCATCCGAAAATTCCGATTCTGGTTTTGTCTATATAACTTTGATTTCCAAACCATTTTGCCGCAGTAATCTGATCTTCAATTTCGTACTTTCCAAGATTTTTGTACGTTACTTTTTTAAATTTCGCTCCTTTATAGCCAGTTCCTCTTCCATCTACACAGGCAATAATGTAGCCTTTCTGTGCGAGCATTTCAAACCAAAGTGCATTTCCGTTGTCCCAGGAATTGGCAACCTGCTGTGATCCCGGTCCCGAATACTGAAACATGAAAAGCGGATATTTTTTCTTCGGATCAAAATTTTTCGGCTTAATGATCCATGCATTCATCTGATCTCCCGCTGAGTTGGGAATTGTGATAAATTCTTTTACTGAAAAATTATCAGACTTCAGTTTTTTAAGCTGTTCATCATTATTCTGAAGCTCTTTTACTACTTTTCCGTTTCCGTCTTTCAACACAAAAGTATAAGGTTTTGAGGCAGTAGAAGAAGTCTCAATGAAATAATTATAATTTTTGCTGAAATTGGCAGAATTATTTCCTTCAGCATTAGAAATCAGTTGAGCTTTGCCGTTGTCAATATTGATTTTCGATACCACTTTATTTATACTTCCTTTTTCCGTAGTCTGAACGTAAATTTCTTTAGATTTAGGATTAAATCCATAGTAATCTGTCACTTCCCAGTTTCCTTTTGTGACTTGTTTTTTAAGCTTGCCGTCTTTATCGTACCAATATAGATGACGGAAACCGTCTCTTTCAGATCCCCAGAGAAAAGAATTATCATCCAAAAATTCTAAGGTAATATTGTCTGTATCAATCCACTTATCATCTGTTTCTGTGAAAAGTTTTTTCACTTCTCCGGTTTGGGTATTAACTTTCAAAACGTCTGACGCATTTTGAGTTCTTTGAGAAGTAATCAAAATGATTTCATCTGAAGCTGATGTCTGTATTACATTCGGGATGTAGTAATTTTTAAAATTATCGAGGTTGATTTTGGTTAATTTACCATTTCCTAAACTGAAAATATGAGCAGAAACGATAGAATTTTTTTCTCCTGCTTTCGGGTATTTGTACCTCATCTCTGTGGGATACAGCATTTTTCCGTAGATCGGAATATAGATTTCCGGAACTTCTTTTTCATCTGATTTTACAAAAACGATAGCATCTGAATTTTTTGTCCATTCATACAATCTTGCATGACCAAATTCCTCTTCGTAAACCCAGTCTGCCAATCCATTAAGAATTTCGTTTTTCTTTCCATCATAAGTAATCTGTGTGATTTTTCCTGAAGAAAGATCCTGATAATACAAATTGTTTTCAGCAATAAAAGCTACTTTAGAAGCATCCGGTGAAAATCTAGGCTCCTGAACAGGTTTTCCCTCATTTAGAGTAATTGTTTTGTCCGTTTTTAAATCTTTTACATCATACATTCCTAAAAATGAATGTCTGTAAATCGGCTGACTTTCTTTTAGCAAAAGAATTTTGGACTCGTCATCAGAAAATTCATAGCTTTCAAAATTACCATCAACAAGATTTCCTTCTTTTTGAGAAGTTTTATAGGAGTATTTAGCAATTCCTCCATCTTCAATGACGAGATAATTTTCGCCGTTTTTCATGGAAGTAATTCCTGCAATTCCTTTTCCTCGGTAATATCCGGAATATATTTTATCTAAAGTGATTTCCTGTGCTGCAAAATTTTGAAATACAAATGCAAGACTAAGTGTAAGGATGAGTTTTTTCATTGTAAAATTGTACTGAATCCCAAAGATAAACATTTTATTAAATCAATGATAAAAACTGAACTATGAGGTTTTGGCAAATAAATTGAATACTTATAAGTATTAAAGTCAATAATTATGGAAACTAAAGACAACGAAAGAAAACTAAACCGTTATGATCTGGAAGATCAGATCTTATACACTGGCTTTTCAAATTTTGATGATGCCGAAAACTATGCTCAGACCGAAAACGGTAAACTGGTAGAAGTAGCCTTCAAAGATGGTAATGATAATCCACAGATTACGAATGAAGCAGGTTTACTAGAAAAAAAACTTCATTACTATGTAAAAGCCGGTGCAGAATACAAATTTATTCATTCATCTGATGAAGGCTTCAGGCAATACGCGGATGAACTGCAGAAAATAAAAGCAAAGCTTGAACAATCTTCGCCTGACGAAAGATATTTAGCCAATTTTGAGATTGAAAATGCAGAAGATCCCATTATTGTTTTAAAAAATAACGAATTTGAATCGGTAACATCCAGAGAGCGATCAAAATATCTGAAACATGCCAATGTATATGAAATAGGCGTTTCTATGAAAAAATCTTAAAAAATAAACATTATGACTCAATCAAAATATTCCGAAAAAGCGCAGAAAAAAATAGGAAAAGTGATGAAAGAGTTTAAAGAAGGTACATTGAAATCCTCTTCAGGAGACAAGGTCACCGACAGAAAACAGGCAGTTGCCATCGGAATTTCCGAAGCAAAACAAGAAGGATTAAAAGTTCCTAAACAAAAAAAAGATTAGCTAAAAAAAAATTCGGTCTGAATACCTCAGACCGAATTTTTTGTATTAAAACACCTTGTTTTTAATCTCACGACAAAGATTGATACCGTATTGATTATGCTTTACGATTGTATAAAACACTATAATATTCATCTGCCATCCTATCGCTGTTGAAATAATCTTTTACGTCTTTCATTGAGTTGTGCTGAATCTTTCTCCACTGATCCTGCTTATCGTAATATATTGGAAGTATTTCATTCTCCAAAATATCATATAAAGTATTGAGATCATAGTTATCCTGTTCATAGATGCTCATGTTCATATAATCTGCTTTGGGAACAACAAAAGAATTTACACCGTGTTTAGCAAACTCAGGGATCCATCCGTCGTCGGTAGAGAGATTTACAGAACCATTCATTGCAGCCGTCATCCCGGATGTTCCTGAAGCTTCTCTCGGAACCCTCGGATTATTGAGCCACAAATCTGAACCTTGTTTAAGAGATTTGCTTAAAGCCAATTCATAACCTGTAAGCACCGCCATGTTCTTGTGATTACTGCTCTCTTCTACAAGTGTATTAAAAGTAGAAATAGATGAATAATCCATCGGATACGGCTTCCCTGCCCAAATGATCTGTACAGGATATTTCGGATTATTTAACAGTTTTCTGAATCTTTCCTTATCGTGCAGCAATAAATCTGCTCTTTTGTACCCTGCGAATCTTCTTGCCCATACAATGGTAAAAATATTCGGATCAAATAAATTTCCTGTCTGATCTGCTACAATTTTAAATAATCTTTTTTTGAGCAATTTTTTACGGTAATCAAAGATCGTATGATTATTTTCGTCTTTAGCAATGTACAATTCCTTATCGCCCCAGTATTTGAATTCCTGCGCGTTGGTAATAGAGGTAATTTCGCAGATTCCTCTGTATTTGCTCCACATTGCCCTGGAAACCTCACCATGAAGCTTAGAAACACCGTTGGCAATTCTTGCCATTTTCAAAGCACAAAGCGAATGGTTGAACATTTCCCCATCGCTTCCTTCAAGCTCCTTTACTTCTTCAATAGTTAATCCTGAAAAATAAGACATATCGTAGCACAATTTCAGATTATGCTTTTCGTTTCCTGCTTCTTCAGGTGTGTGAGTGGTAAAAACTAATTTCTGTTTTACTTTTTTTAAATCGCCATTATATTTTTTGAGAAGATGAAACGCAGCAGGTAATCCGTGTGCTTCGTTGAGGTGATATACCTCTCTCTCAATATTCATTTCATCCAATAGCTTAGCTCCGCCTTTGCCTAGTAAAATATACTGAGCCAATTTTGTAGATTCGTTGGCATCATATAATCTGTGACAAATAGTTTTCGAGATATGATCATTTTCCGGAACATCTGTGGAAAGAAAAAACATGGGAGCCGTATTGAAAATTTCAGGGTCCAGATACCAGACTTTTACCCAAACCGGCGCACTGTGAATCTCAATTTGAAATTTTATCCCGGTATCCTCCAGAAAACTATACATTTTTTTCGTCCAGACCGGTTGTAGAGTCTGATCGTGATTTCTTGCCTGATCATAATATCCGAATTTCCACAAAATTCCTATTCCTACGAGATCCTGATTAAGATTATAGGCACTTCGCATATGAGAGCCAGCCAAAAAACCCAGTCCGCCGGAATAAATTTTCAAAACCTGTTCAATGCCAAATTCCATGGAGAAATAAGCAACTTTTGTAGAATATTTGGGGTTGATGCTATAAGGTACGGTATAATTTTTAAAATCCATAAATCATTTGTTTTTGTTAAAAAAAGAAACAAAGGTATCGAATAAGAAAATAAACTCTGTATTAATTATTTAATAAATTATTTTAAAAAGCATTGTAGAATAATAATTTTCTTTACCTTTAAATGTAATTTTTTGATAATCAAAACCTTCAAAACTAATTTCCAGATATTGTGTAGGTATTCATTTTAAATACAGCACCATGAAAAAAGCGTTTTCTGAAGAAGATTTAGTGAAAAATCTCAGTTTGTATTATCTCAATAAGCATTTGAAAAAAAAGCCTATTGAAAAATATCATCGTACCATAGATGAATCACAGCTTCACGAGCGTGAAAAATATAAGAAAAAGACAGAAATTCTTTTACTGAACTCTTTTATGCATCATTACCCCGAAATCACTTTTGAAAACCTCACTTGTGAAAGTCCTGATTTTATTGCTAAATTTAATGATAAAAAAATCGGAATAGAACTTACGGAAGTGATCAATCATCTGGAGATGAAAAAAATTGAAAGTAATCTGAATAAAATTTTCCGTCAGGCTGAGTTATTATTAGAACAGGAAAACGCTGCGAAATATCGTGGCGTTTATTTTTTAGCATTTCACCCTCACCTCCTGCTTGACAGCCTAGAAAAACAACAGGAAATCATCCTCAACATCTACAAAAGCATTCAAAAAGGAAAACCTTTCGGAAACGTAAAAAGCCTGCGTAAATCTTCGCATCGAAGAAACGTATTTATCACCCATGAATACAATATGAATCTGTTTGATGAATTGTGTTCTGAAAAAATTGTAGAACTTATTGAAAAGAAAAATGAAAAATTTCCTTACTATGACAATACCGTTGATGAATGCTGGCTTGTAATTGTTTCTGACATGAATTCTATTGCCTCAAGATATACATTTATTCAGGATCGGGAGCATTTAAACTCGGTAAAAAGTCCTTTTCACAAAATACTTCACCTTGAAAATCTTTATGGTAATATCACAAGCATCAAATAATAATATGATATTGCTGAAAATTGACAATAGAAATATATTTTTCTTATTTAAATAACATAATTTCTCATAAATAAGTGATTTTTAACTAAAATTTATTATATTTGAAATGCTTTTAACCTTAAAATCAATTAAATATGAGAAAAACTCTACTATTTATTCTTTTTTGTGTTTCATCATTATTTTACTCTCAGGCAGATTGCTCCACTGCATTATCAGTCTGCGGAAATTCTACCATAACCTACAGTCCTTCCGGGATAGGAAATGTTAATGAATCTTTAGGAGGCTGTCTAACAAGTGGTGAGCACAATTCGATCTGGTATAAACTTACCATTGCTACAAGCGGAACACTGACGTTCGATCTCGTACCTACTGATCCGAATGCGGATTATGACTGGGCTATTTACGGACCTAATGCTTCCTGCGGAGCACTTGGATCTCCTATTCGCTGTAACGCAGCTACAGTTATCGGAGTCGGTGCAGCTACAGGATTGAATATGACCAGTACAATAACCAATGCAGCCGGAGGCTCACTTACGCCTTACTGTCAATACCTCGATGTAACTGCGGGACAAACTTACTATTTGTATATTGATAACTGGGTAGGATCAGGAAGTTCAACTACTGCTCCTTTTTCGTTAACCTGGGGAGGTACCGCAACTTTAGCTTCGCCGTTTACCAATCCTGCGCTTCAGCCCAACCCTTTTATACCACCTGGAGTTGCTGCCACCAATCCTAATGATCCGAGAGAAGTTCTTATCTGTGTAAGTCCTGCAATTTTTAATTTCAGCACACTTTCAATGGGAATTTTAAATTCAAATCCGAATTTTACCATATCTTACCATACTTCTCAAAACGAAGCACTTACAGGGGCTAATCCAATTACCACTCCGCAAACTGTGAATACAACCACTACTTATTATTATAGTATTCATTATCAAGATCCTGCAAATCCCAATAACCCGCTTAATTCTTGCAGACAAATCGGTGCGTTTAAGTTTAAACAAGGAAATATTGTGGCTAATGATGTAACTATTTATGCCTGCAACAATAATCAAGGCGGACAGGCTACGTTTAACCTTACTACCGCCAATGTATTTTCCGGCTCAAATGTGACGATTAAATATTATCCGTCTATGTCAGACCTCAATGCAGGAACTTCACAGATTTCAAATCCGACACAATATCTTTCCGCTGAAGGAACAATTTACGCCTTGGTAACTACCACAGAGGGATGTTCTGATTCCGCAGCTATTACCTTAAGTTTTTACCCTTCATTTGCAGTAAATGATACTACTTTGAGAGTTTGTACTTTAGATACTGAATCTAAAACTGCATCTTTTAATCTTACGCTCGCCAATGTAACATCACAATCGGGAACAACCAAAAAGTTTTATCCTTCTGTGACTGATGCTGTTAATCAAACCAATGAAATTTTAAATCCTTTAAATTTTATTGCACCCAACTCATTCGTCTACGTAAGAGTGACAGATAATAACGGATGCTATAATATTGCAAAAATTACTCTGGAAGTTATTCCGCCGGTTTACTCTACCATCCTGAAAGATAAAACAATCTGCATGGAAGACAGAACCACGATGGATGCAGGAGCAGGATTCAGCGGATATGAATGGAGTACCGGTGCTACTACACAAACTATTTCAAATGTAGGAGTGGGAACTTATTGGGTAAAACTAAAAACAGGCGACTGTATTTCCATGCAAACCGTGAGAATTTATCCGGCTGAAAACCCTGTAATTACCAGTGTAAGTATCTCAACTACAAATGTTACCATCAATGTAAACGGAGGAACATCACCTTATCAATATTCTATGGATAATGTAAATTGGCAGGATTCTAATGTCTTTAGTAATCTGAAAAGAGGCGATCATACAATCTATGTAAAAGACCAGTACGATTGTACCCCTATTGAAATTTCTATTGTTGTTCCCAATATCATCAATGTCATTACTCCTAATGGTGACGGCTACAATGATGCCATAGATTATTCGGCATTAGCCAATAAGCAGAATCTTGTTTTTGATGTGTATGACAGATACGGGAATATGATTTTCCGTGCTGATAAAATCAATAACTATAAATGGGAAGGAACTTCCGGAAACAAAAAAGTTCCCACAGGAAACTATTGGTTCTCTGTAACATGGAACGAAAATGACAAGAACAATACTTTAATGAAATACTCTGGTTGGGTATTGGTAAAAAACAGGGAGTAATATAAACTCTGATAACCATGAAAAAACCGCCAATTGGCGGTTTTTTGTTTATATAAGGTAATCCATTTAATTTTTAAACATCCTATTCTTTCCGGTTTTATACCTAGAAATATCTTTCAAAACGATCTCGTCCGATGGATTGAAATATTTTAACTCATTGATAATCGAAGAATTTTCATCTATATTTTCAGCGATAATTTCGTAAGCAATATCCCTCGTTACAGACTGAAGCTTTTGATCTTTTTTAAACTCATGCTTGATCACTTCAAGATAAATCAGTTTTTTTTCTGCGGGAGTCTTTTTATACAATTCCTCAATCCTAACCTGTAATTCATCTGCATTGTTGATATTTACGAAATAATTATTCAGGCAATTAAAGGCATCTTTATTTTCGTTCCAGCCTTTCAAAAGAATTTTCTGAGCTTCTTCGGGCAATTCCATTTTCTTGCGGTAAATAAGAGAGCCTTTCACCATCTGATCATTATTGACATAATCATCCACCACCATCTGATAATAACTATTGGCATTTTTCACATCATTCAGCTGCTTATACAAGTCTCCTACTTTTTCTTTTTGCCCTAAATCTTTGTATAAGTCGATAGATTTATGAAACTGTTTTGCCTTTTCGTAGCAATGGGCTGCTTCAGATTTATTTTTTAGTTTCTTGAGATAAATAACTGCCGCCTCGTTATACAAACCGCCATTTTCAAGTGTTTTAGCACCACGATAATTATCCTGAAGCAAATTCATGTATACTTTTGCCGCACGAGTATAATCTTTTTCGTCAATGTATTTCTGCGCCAGTTCTTCATACTTATTTCTCAGTTTATCAAATAATGTTGATTCCAGATAGAAATTCCCGTTACCTGATTTTCTTCTTCCCAAAGAGTTTTTTTCTTTATCTTTTAAAGATGTTAAAACTAAAAAAACAATGAATGCAATTACGAGAAATAGCACCAAAGTTCCCACTACGCTCCAGAAACTTTTGTGAAAAAGCTGCGCAAATATTCCGATCAGCTTAAAGATTGCCAGAATAAAAAATGCAGCCATAAATTTATCTATATACTTCTGCTTATTCATCTTTATCGGTGTTTAAAAGTGTTTTATCTTCGCTGAAAAGACGGTAAAGCACCAGTATAACTGCAATTACGAGTATCCAAAACAGCCAGTTGTAGCCGAACATTTCTACCAAAGGATAAAAAATATAAACCAACATTCCCACAAGCAGAGCCATAAGAAATATTTTCATTCCCTGAGAAAGATGATCTCCACCCAAATGAATTTGTTTCTTTTTAAAGACCCTGAAATACAGAGCAATTCCTCCTGCTATTAAAACAATCAGTCCTAAAATTTCAGAAAGCGAAACACTTTCAGGTTGATCTTCTGACGACAAATTATTTCCTTCCAGATAAGACTGAGGATTTTCAGGAATCTCAGATTGGGGCTCAATGGTTCCGTAAAATCTTCCTAAAGAATCTTCCATCATTTTTTGTTTCTTTGTAAGAACAGATTTCAATATTCCTTCATCTGCCTGATTTCCGGTGCCAGACTTTTTAAGCGAATCTAAAACTTCATCCTGAACTTTCTGCATTTTTCTGACAACAACTTCCTCTATTTTCAGGTTGTAAATGCCTTTCAGCGAATCTTTTGATTTTCTTTCGTCTTCCCGGTATTTTTGAATATCTTTTTCTACTTCCTTCATTGATTTGCCGCGGAAAGATTCAGATTGAGCCATTGTAAAATCATTCATCAGCTTTCCTCTTCTTTTTCTGTATAGAGAATCTATTTTCTGATTGATTTCTGTAACTCCAGATTTGAATGCTAAAATCTTTTCGGTTTCTTTCTGACTTTCAACATTGCCTACCCATTTTTTTTCTCCGTTTTGATGTTCATCTTCATTAAAATAAAAACCGATTCTTGCTAAAGCCAATACAATCAAAAACGTCCAAAAAACCCAGCGGTATTTTTCCGAACCGGAACTTTCTGAAGAATTACTTTGTCCAAAAATTTTACTCCACCATGAGTTTGCAAATCTGAATTTGCTGAAACGATCTCCTCTTGAAGTTCCCATAATATCAAGCGGAACGCCCAATTCTACCGCTCTTTCAGGATATTTTTCAATATATTTTAAATATTTTTCGATTTCTTTTTTGTTACCTGCCATCACTTTTTTCATGTCAAAAGGCAGATTTTTCATCCATTCTTCTTCAGTTTTCGGCTTTTCTAGCGATTCCAGAACTTTTTCGTCATCCATTTCAACCATAAAACTCTTGATTTCAGAAGGAATTTCCACTCCTTTCAAAGGTTTACGAATTGTCTCAGCTGATAATTCCGGATCCTGAATGAGAGAAAGCCAGTCGATTTCTTCATTCAGTTTTACCCAACCGAATTCGGGATGCATGATGAGGTATTGCGCTTCAATATTCTGCCATTCTTCAGGAATTACTTTAGGATAAAAAACAGTATTTTCCGGAATAAAAAACTTATCATCAACACATTGAAAATAAGAATTTCTGCCGATTTCACTCGGAGCAAGATTCCGAAAAACTAAAAAACAACCATACAAAACATTCGGCTCGTTTGAAGGAATCGGAAAAGAACGGACTTCATTCAGATCAATATCTAAAAGATCCATTTCCCGAAGCCATAAAGATGGTGAAGACCCTTTGATTAAAAGTCCTCTTTTCGGAAAAGAATTTTTCGGAAAAGGTTTAATTCTCAATTCCATAATCTAAAATTTGATCTATAAAAGGTTTTAGATATTCCTCATACATCTGCTCCGTGGTTTTCATTTTCAGCAGATTTTCCTGCGGAAGAAAATATTCAGAACCTGAAAATTCAGTTACGGTTCCAATTGCCAAATATCGCTGAATGGAACTCGGAATATAAAAAGCAGGAATGTTTTTATTACTGCTATTGAAAGTCATCATTCCACGAGAGTCTGTGATAATTTCACTGCCTTCAGAAAAAGTAAATTTGTTCTTGTTTTTTGTTGCGAATATTTCAACATTTGATTTGTTTTTTGTTAAAATTAATGCTTCGTTGTAATCAGGTTCCAATGCATATTTGGATATAACCAAATCTTTTGCACTATTGATTCCTATGAAATTAAAATTGCTCAGAAGTTTATTAGTCGAATCGTAAAGTCTATCGAGCTCTGCCTGAACTTTTAAATTATTTTTGGTGATTTCAAGGTCATTTTTTACTGATTCCAACCTGATTTGCCCATCAATATTAATCTCTTCAATTCGTTCAACATTTTCATTCCACAAATAAAACTTTTTATTGAAATAAATTAATTTATAATCATTCGCTGATATACTGATACTAACACTCGTCTCAGAATATTCTTTTGTATTCAAATTGAGCTTAGAAATCAATTTCTTATCCGGTTGATATTGGCACAAAATAAAATGCTGTTGTTTATTTTTTGCTAATGCAAACTGACCTTTCGGCTTTACCGAAATATTTTCCAACAAAACCTCGCATCCACGATGGATTCTATACTGATCATAATATTCCCGATTATAGTAATTGTCTGAAAGATAAGTTTTCAAGAGCTGTTTTTTAGCACTCAAAATGAAAAAATCCCCTTCGTATAAAAATGTAGCAATCTTGTTTACCGGAACCGGAAACAAAATCGGATAATTCATCGGAACATCGGTTGCTTTTATGTTTCTTGTAAGCAAATCCTGGTTTTTTCCTTTTTTCTTGGGTGGATTCGCCCACAATTCCTGCAACGGAAGCATGATTTTCTGGATGTGTTTCCTTGTTCCTTTATGATGTTTGTAAAAGTTCAGCTCACCGTTTGCGGAAGTTGTTACTAAAAATTTCAGGCGATCCCTGTTTTCATGAATGATTTTCTGAAGTTTTTGATGATTTAAATTTTCCTGATGGGTAATAAAAAAAACTTCCAGATCTTTCTCTGTATGTTCTCCGCTGAAAAACTTTTCAAGTGCGTCTGAAACTTCCAGAACCGGACTTACATGATTCTGATTTTCAATTACTTCTTCTACCCTGTTAAGAGAAATGGGGAAAATACCATTTCCCAATCCAAAAACTTTACATTCTGAGTGAGCTTTCGGGTGTTTGATGACTGCAATTGCCGATGCAAACGCCAAAACTTTAGGAGTTCCCCAGTTTTTCAGGGAAGTATCTATTAAAATAATTCTTTCAAAAATATTTTCTTCAGGCGGAATTTCCCGCTGAATGTACAAGGCTTCGTTATTCGCCACACGATTCATAAAAACCTCATCTTCATGAGCAAATTCAGACAAAAGCATTCTGCTGAGATCGCCTTTGTTGGTCATGTCCGAAACTCCGCCAATCGGCTGTTCTCCGGGAGAAAGATGACGCATTGGAATTTTCAGACCGCTCCAGATTCTTTTGATTAAACTTCCGACCTGAAAAGTTTTTGGCTCTTCAATAAGTTCCTGAATAAAATCTTTATCGGTTTCAACGGTCGTTTCTTCTTCAATGACTTCATCTTCCAAATCAGGAATATCAATAATGCCTTTCATAGCATCAATAATAGATTCTGTTGTTGGAAATTTGCTATTTAAACTATCCAGAACCCTTAAATCTCTGGAAAATTTTGCAACGGTTATTTCGGTTTTTTTTGCCGAAGCACTTATTAAAAAAGGAGACTTTCTAAATTCTGAAAGAATTTCTTTAGAAGTACGAACGGTAATTGAATTGAAATCGTCAGTAAATAAAGTCTGAATTAATAAAATTCTGTTTTGTCCTTTTTTATAATTTGATGGCAGATGACTGAGATTATTTAAAAATCTTATCGAAGGATCAATAAAATCTCCAATATACTTTACTGAGCTTTTGGGATTTTTCCTAAGTATATTTTCAAGACTTATTAAATCAACATACCCATCGTTTGTAGCGTAAAGAACTAACAAAAAAGGACTAAACAAAGGCAGCCCATTCTCCAGAGTATTGAGAACTTCTATAATATAAGAACGATAGGCAATAACACCAATACCACGAATTGAGATAAGATTATTTTCGTTGTACCCGCTATCATCCTGAATATCCTCATCGGTTGTCCATTCCCAAATAAAATTTTTGTATGACTGAAAATACTCTCTTACATCCATTCCAAAGATTTTTCTGTTAAACGGAATGAACTTACAGACAATTTTCGGAAATCATTTTTATTAAGATGTAAAACACTTCCGTTTTCGCACCACAAAAGCCATTTTTCATCACATTCATTATATTTTTTCTGCAATAAAAGACTCAAATTTTTAAACTCAAAATCAAAGCCGGTTGGCAAAAAATGACCATCTTTTTCCCAAAATGTTTTTCCCGGAAAACTAAGCATAGGTATTCCAAAAAACAATGCCTTATTTCCAATAACGATCCAGTTGATTTTTTCTACTTTAAATTTTGGCAAGGTTATCAATACGTCTTTTATTTCAGCAATCGAACATAATAGAGCGTTTGCAGCATGCTCTTCTTCACTTGGTTTTAATCTAATCTCAATGTTCTCTTCAATGCCGAAAAAATTATTGTTTGAAATAGGAAATTTTAGCCTTAAAGCTTTATCAATAGGAGTCCAAAGCAAAGCCGTTCTCATTTTTTTGCTTGGAACCAGAGCATCTTTCCTGAATAAAAGCCCATTTTTTAATTCGTACAGCAAAAAATTGGGCAACTGCTTAATTTCCGGTGAAACAGCCTGTTCATCAGTAAAACCTTTCAGCCAGATAACGTCTTCTTCCAAAGCAATCTGAATATTTTTCCAGTCCCGAATCGAGCCCAGAAAATCTTCATCAACACGCGGAATTTCTGCCCAGAATTCTTTTAGACTGTTTGAAGAATCTTTTGCCATAAACTTTCAATTTGTTGTTGAATGTACTGTTTCTGTTCAGGATTTCTGATCCAGTCACAACGGGTTTGAAGGTATCTTAATTTATCTTTAATCACATTCTGCTCTTCAAAACTTAAAGATCCCTCATTCCATTTATCTACTAAAATTTTTACGTCTTTCATCACATCTTCAGGATTGGGTGTTTTATTTTGCAATGCTTGAGGATGAGACTTCGGATGATCATCTTTTTCAATGGTTCTGTTGATGATTCCTTCTAAAATCTCAATCTGTTCTTCAGTATCCCAAATATGTTTTAGCACCCACAAATCTGAAATAATAGCTTCATTTCTTCCACAAATTAAAGCACTTGCCGCAATGAGGTTCTGCAATTTTACAGCTCTACGGTCGGAAATCGCAATTCCTGTATTTCTAAGGCTCAGTATAGTATTTAAATAAATTTCGTAAATAGGTCTTAAATCAATTGTTTTACAAAGTTGCTGAAGCTCTTTTATTTCATGTGATAGAATTTCAGGAGTTTCTGTTTCGCTGTCATTTTCTAATTTTCTTCCTGCTAAAAGTACCTGATGAAGAAGATCCGGATGTACATAATCCACATTAATTCTGATGAGAAAACGGTCGAACAAGGCATTCAATGCTTCGTCTTCGGGAAGCACATTGCTCGCTCCTACGAACATCAACGCAGGAAGATGTTTGGTTTCTTTTCCCCGCTTGAAGATCTTTTCATTTAGAGCCATCAAAAGAGAATTGAGAATTGCTGAGTTTGCATTAAAAATTTCATCCAGAAAAACCATGGATGCTTCCGGCATCATTCCTTCGGTGTTGGTAGATAATTCCCCTTCTTTTAATTTTCTGATATCAAAAGGCCCGAAAATTTCGTTTGGCTCTGTGAAACGGGTTAATAAATATTCAAAGTTTTTTCCATCTTTCACTGTTTTAGACAAAGTTCTTACAATAGCTGATTTTGCGGTTCCGGGAGGTCCGTATAAAAAGGCATTTTCTCTTGCTAAAAGGCAGATTCCCAATAAATCGACAACGTCATTTTTGCCAACGAATGTATTTTTAACGAAAGCTAAAACTTTGTTTAATTTTTCTATATTTTGAGTCATTTGTTTTTGTATTATAATTTTTGTTCTCTTTTTAAACGCAAAGTGTGCAACGTTTCTTTTAAGTGCTACCTGTTTTTAAGCTCGCTATGGCGTTTGACTATGTCGAATCTTCGACTTCACTCAGCTAAGAAATATAAAAACTTTAATTGTTCATTATTTTTAATTCTCTCCAGAAATTATCCTTATGCATTCCAAATTCAGCAATCAATAATTGGTTAATGAAAGGAATTTCAGCAAGTTTATAATCTTTTTTCTCAACAATTCTTTCGAGATATAGCTTCCGGTAGGTTTTATCTTTCAATTCTTCTTCCCAATTGATATTTTCCAAGTCCAGATCATATCCTATTCCTGAATAATGAAATTGCAGTAAAATACTTTCCAGCATTTTAATCAATGGATCTTCCGGATCTGCGCTTTGTAAGGCTTCAATAATTTGCGGTAAAAACCTTAACGTCAAATCTGCTGAAACTATGGATGAGACATTTCTTTCTCCTTTAAATACAGGAATTAGTTTATCCAGATCCTTTGCAGTGTCTTTTCTTATCAGATGCAATTGTGCGCTATGATAAACCACTTTACCTGCCCAAACTGCGGTTTCTCGGTCAAAGCTGATTTTGTCTGATAAAAATTCGAGTCGCTCTTTTTCGAACTCAGATTCGAAATAATCGGCAGCATTTTCTTCCTCTTTTTTCGAAATCTGCGGTATATCTGTAAAAATGGTAATACACTGCTCTTTTCTCAGCAGAAAAAGGGTGTCTAAAAATGGGGATTTATTATCCATCATTTAACAAAAATAGAATTATTTCAAATATGAAAAAATTGATTTATCAAAACTTAACAATTTAATTCTTATTATTTTTAAAAACACTGGATGACAATGAAAATATCCTTTAACAAACCATAAAAAAATAAAACAACCGCAAAGTACTTTACACTTTACGGTTGTTTTATTTGAAAATTTTAATTTCAAAAAACTATTTCAGAAGATAGCCAATTGCGCCTCCATCCACCAAGAGTTCACTTCCGGTAATAAAACTTGCCTGGTCAGAAGCTAAGAAGAGAACCGCCTTTGCAATTTCCGAAGGATCACCCATCCTTCCCAATGCGACAGATTTTGCAAATTCATCCTGCATTTCGAGGCTTGGAACTGCTTTGTCAAAACCTTCCGTTTTTGTCGGTCCCGGACTTACAATATTTACTCTTATTTTTCTTTCTGCGAGTTCATTGGCTGCAATCTGGGCAATTTTATTTACTGCTCCTTTCGTCGCCGAATAAATGCTTCCGTGCATCTGTGCGGTAGTAGCAACCGTTGAAGAATTAAAGACAACTGAAGAACCTTCCGTAAAATGCGGAATCAGCTTTTGTAAGGTAAAAAAATAACCTTTTACATTGGTATTAAACTGGTAATCAAAGTCTTCTTCAGTCGCATGCTCAATCGGTGCAAAAACAGCAGTTCCGGCATTCAGGAAAAGAACATCTACTTTATTTCCGCTATCTGCAACATACTTTTCGAGACTGGTAATTCCCGACATGGTTGAAGTATCAGAAACAATGGTTTTCAGTTTTGAATTATTGATTCTTGCTTCTGCTTTTTTAAGATTTTCAGCATTCCTACCCGTTATTAAAACATTTGCTCCAGCTTCTATAAATGCTTTTGCTGTTGCAAATCCTATTCCTGTGCTTCCGCCAGTGATTACTACATTTTTGTCTGTAAAATTCATCGTGTACTTATTTATTTTTGTTTTACAGAGCAAAACTATGACATATTAGTTACTTTTAGTAACTTTGCACTGATAAATAACAGTAACAACGAGGTAACAAAGTAACAATGGAGTGCAAAGCAATAAATTTTCAGCAGGAATACAAAAAAGAAATGCGTGCAGTACAGGATTCTATGGATGTTCTTCACGGTAAATGGAAGATTGCCATTTTATCATCAATCTGCTATTACAGCAAACGCAGATTTTCGGATATTCTGAATGATATTGATGGAATTTCAAACCGAATGCTCAGCAAAGAATTAAAAGAACTTGAATTTAATAAACTTATTGAAAGAAAAGTACTGAATACACAGCCGGTAACTGTAGAATACACGCTCACCGAACACGGAAACACCTTAAAAATCATTATCGAAAATCTTCATCAATGGGGAGTTGAGCACAGAAAAAAAATTGTGGAAGGCTAAAGAATTATTTATTCAAAGATCAAAATCGCTAATCTCTTGAAAATAGACGGATGTATTGAGATAATGATTGGCTTAAAAAAACTTATTTTTATTATCTTTGCTTTCGTTAAAACAATAATATGAGCATTCACATCAGCGCTAAAAAAGGAGAAATCGCAAAAGTAGTTTTACAGCCCGGAGATCCTTTGAGAGCTAAATATATTGCTGAAAATTTTCTTGAAAACGCAAAACTGGTAAGCCAGACAAGAGGTATTTTTTATTATACAGGAACCTATAAAGGTAAAGAAATCTCTGTCGGAGCAAGCGGAATGGGTTTCCCAAGTATCGGAATTTATTCTTTTGAACTTTTTACGGAATATGAGGTAGATACCATCATCAGAATCGGAACTTGTGGCGGATATTCTAATGATGTAAAATTGTTTGACCTGCTGAATGTGGAGAATGCAGCAAGCGAAAGTACGTACGCCAAATTTGCGTGGGGATTTGAGGAAGATATTATTTCTCATCAGGGAAATATTTATGGGATCATTAATGAAACCGCTGAAGAACTCGGTTTAAAAACCAGAGCCACCAATATTCACAGCAGTGATATTTTTTACAGAAAAGATCCTGCCGTTCCTGAAATTGCGACAAAATACAATTGTCCTGCTGTAGAGATGGAAGCTTTCGGATTATTTGCCAACGCCAAACAATTGGGAAAAAATGCAGCAACTATTCTTACCGTTTCGGATATTATTCCTACTCATGAACAAATTTCCGCTGACGAAAGAGAAAGAGCTTTGAAACCAATGATAGAACTGGCTCTGGAATCTGCATTAAAGGTAATTTAGTTTTTAAAACACATAAAATTAAAGCTCATTTCGTTTTGAAATGAGCTTTTTATTTTAGTCCGTTATTCACTTTTTAAATGAAAAAAATTCGGATCAGGATATTTAAAGCGAAAACCAAGCTCTGAAATGATCTTTTGTGATGAAATAATTCTATTTTCCTGATTAAATTCATCAGGTAAAGGAAGGTTTTTCTGACTGCAGATCACTTCGGCTTTTGTCGGATGAACCGGTGCCACAATATTGTATAATTTTGAACTCAATCCTTGATTAATCATCAATTCTATCACCGAAGCAATATCTTCGTAATGAATGTGGTTTACACGCGCATTGACATCTGATACGTTATAATTGCTCAATAATCTGTTGTCTCCCATTAAACCAGCCAGCCGAAGAATATTGATCTGGGGATATCTTTTTTTGATTATACTTTCTTCCGGAACTTGTTCAGAAAGTAAATCTTTTTCTGAAAATCCCCGAAGCGAATCAGGATACACTCCCGTGGAATTCATAAAAAATATTTGTCCCTCATAATCTCCAATGAATGAAAATAAATTCTGAAACCTATTGTATAAAGCTTCCTGTGAAGACCTTTTATGAGAAAAAGGAATTGTAATAATTACGGCATCCAGATTTATAATTTCTTTCCATTGATCAATATTGGTCATCATTTTATCATCCGGAAAACTTACAATTGTGGGATTGAAATTTTTTGATCGTAAAGTTTTTAATTTTTCAGAATTGGTTGTGGTGGTAAATATTTCAAAATCCGAATTCCATTTTTCGGCTAATCTTAAACCCAGCCAACCGCAGCCGATGATTCCTATTTTCTTCATTTTAATATTATAATTACCTTAAATATGTTTCGTACAAATCTTTTCTGCGATCATTCAAAATCTGAACAGAACCATTATAATGAAGATCTTTCAATAAGTTTAAATCTACATCCACAATTAAAGTCATTTCTGTATTGGGTGTTGCTTCCCCTTTGATGGCATTTGATGGAAATGCAAAATCTGATGGCGTAAAAACCGCAGCCTGACCAAATTGAATATCCATATTATTTACTCCCGGTAAATTTCCTACACATCCTGCAATGGCAACATAACATTCGTTTTCTATGGCTCTTGCTGCCGCACAATGACGAACTCTGGTATATGCATTCTGCGTATCAGTAAGATAAGGAACAAAAAGAATTTTCATTCCCTGATCGGCGAGAATTCTCGGCAGTTCCGGAAATTCCACATCATAACAGATCACCAAACCGATTTTTCCGCAGTCTGTATCAAAAACTTTGATCTCACTCCCACCTTTCATCCCATAATATTTCCTTTCATTCGGAGTGATATGTACTTTTCTGTATTCATCTATTCTTCCGTCACGATGCAGCAGATAACTGATATTATACAACTCGTTATTCTCATAAATCGGCATACTTCCGGAGATGATATTGACATTATAGCTTATTGCCAGTTCAGAGATTTTGTTTTTGATCTGCTCTGTGAGTTTTGCCAGTTCAATCATACTGTCTCTCTCCGAAAGCTTATTGAAAGGCGCAAGCAATGGGGTATTAAACAATTCCGGGAAAAGTACAAAATCTGACTTGTAATCTCCCATTACATTGACAAAAAACTCTACTTGCTCATAAAATGCATTAATATCCTTAAAATGTCTCATTTGCCATTGTACGAGCCCAAGCCTCACCACGCTATCTTGCATCGTGTTGGGCTTTTTGCTGTAATAAATATTATTCCACTGCATCAAAACTGCGTTTTCGCGGGAAGCTTCGTCTTCCGGAAGATATTTTTTAAGAACTTTTATCGGCAAGAAATTGTTGGAGAGTTGAAATGAAAGTACAGGATCATACATTTCTTTATCTCTTACTTTTCTAATGTATTCTCTAGGTGAAAGCTCGTGACTGTATTTATGATAATGAGGAATTCTTCCACCCAGAATGATAGATTTAAGGTTGAGCTGCTCACAAAGTTCTTTTCTGGCATCGTATAACCTTCTGCCCAATCTAAGCTCACGATACTGAGGATCTACAAATATTTCAATTCCATATAGCACATTTCCTGTTGATATATGAGTATTAAATGTATAATTCCCGGTAATGTCGCTGTAGGTATGATCGTCGCCAAACTCGTCATAATTAACAATAATAGATAAAGCAACCGCAGCAATTTTATCATCTACAGTGATACAGATTTGCCCTGCTTCAAAAATTTTGTTGAGTTTTGCAATACTCTTTTTTGACCAGACGTACTCCGACATTTGTGGATATGCTCTTCTCATGGTTTCCACCAATTCATCATAATCTTCTACTTTCAGCGTTCGTGTTTCTATCTGCATATTTTATTTTTTTTCTAAAGTTACTAAAAACATAGAAAATATCAAGTTTAGTAAGCTTTTGCAATTTTGAGAAATTTATAATTCAAAATATCGTTTTCATTAGCATTATTGTTTCTGAATTTTATATAATCTTCCTCCATCCGTGATGGCATATAAAGCATTGTCTGTTCCCTGAACAATATCCCTGAAACGTTGTCCTTCATTTTCAAGCAGACGTTCTTCTCCCATAACTTTATTATCTTTAATTACCAGCCTTACAATGTGCTGACCGCTCAAAGCTCCTATGAAAAGATTATTCTGCCATTCAGGAATACTGTTTCCACGATAAAAGGTCATTCCGCTTGGTGAAATAACCGGATCCCAGTAGTAAATCGGCTGCTCCATACCGCTTTGTTGCTGTATTCCGTTACCAATAATTGCTCCGCTATATTCAATACCGTAAGTGATTGTAGGCCATCCATAATTTTTCCCTGGTAAAACCCTATTGATCTCATCACCGCCTCTTGGTCCATGCTCACTCTGCCACAACTCTCCCGTCATAGGATGTATTGCAATTCCTTGTGGATTTCTATGTCCAATACTATATAATTCCGGCAATGCTCCCGATTGAGAAAATGCAGGATTTCCAGATGCAGGATTTCCGTCTTTAGTAATTCTAATAATTTTTCCAATTGCTGCTGTAACAGATTGTGCCAAAGGTCTTGTTGATAAATCTGATCTTTCACCAACACTTATCATCAGGTTTCCTGACGAATCAAATAAAATTCTTCCGCCATAATGTAGATTGCCGGCTGAAGATGAAGGATTCGCTCTATAAATAACTGTCGGATTCTGTATACTTGTTTCAGAGGCAGAAAGTGTTCCTTTTGCAACGGAAGTTATTGTTCCTCCCGCAACATTTTCAGAGAAAACCCAATAAATCATTTTATTGGAAGAAAACTGAGGATCAATACAAACTCCAAGCAAACCTCCCTGTCCGTTTGAGTTTACAGAAGGAATTCCAGTAATAGGATTCCCTACAACTCCCAAATTGGTAACAATTCTCATGGTTCCGGATTTCTCGGTGATCAAGAGTCTTCCGTCCGGCAAGGCAGTAATTCCCCAAGGTGAATTAAGCGAAGAGGCAATAACTGTACTTGTGAAAGGAGTAGCGGTTTTGACACCATTTGCTCTGGTTTGTCCGGCAAAAGCAGGCGGGTAATTAGTATTTGCAGGATTATTCTCGACTGGCGGATAAATTGCTTCATTAATAGGTTCTTCAATAATCTGTTCAAGATTATCTGAACAGCTGACTAAAAAAACTGCAGAAGCAAACAAAAGATAACTTTTTTTGAATTTCATGACTGATGATTTGGTGATTTGATAGTATGAAATCAAATTCTACACCAACATACAGCGTATCTGTACAACAATCAAGTTATCACAATTCCAAAATAAATTATTAAAATCTACCTATTACACAATTCATTAGCAATCAGTAAATTTTATTAATTATGATAATTAATAATTATTCATCAAAAATTCAATCTTATCCGTCTTTTTACTAATTTTGAATTATGGAAACGACACATAAACTAGGACTGATTGGCAAGAATATCTCCTACTCTTTTTCAAAGAAATATTTTGAAGATAAGTTTAAAAAGAAAAAACTGACCCATTTTTCTTATGATATTTTTGATGTTCAGAAAATTGATGAGGTTGAAAAAATTTTCTCAGATCCAACTATTTCCGGCTTAAATGTTACCATTCCATATAAAGAAGAAATAATCTCATATTTAGACGATCTAAGTGACGAAGCCAGAAAAATTGGTGCAGTAAACTGTATTTTATTTGAAAATGGTAAAAAAACGGGCTACAATACCGATGCTTTCGGATTTGAAAAAACACTTATTGCACACAAAAAAAATCATCATCAATCTGCACTTGTTTTAGGAAATGGCGGTGCAGCAAAAGCTGTACATTATGTTTTAAACAAAAATGAAATTCCATTTCAAACGGTATCCAGAAAATCTGAAATTAATTTTGAAAATTTGGATAATGACCTAGTTTCTCAAAATAAAATTATCATTCAGTGTACACCTGTAGGAACTTTCCCCAATACGGAAGATTGTCTGAAATTCCCTTTTGAAGCACTCACAAATCAACATTTGGTGATTGATCTTATATATAATCCTGAATGTTCAAAATTTCTTCTCAACGCAGCCGGACAAGGTGCAAAAACCGTGAATGGATTTTATATGCTGGAACAACAGGCAGAAAAAGCGTGGGAAATTTGGTCATTTCAAAAAAAATAACATAAATTAGTAACTTAATTGGCTGCATCAACTGATTTTAAGAAATTTAATGCCATTATCATAAAAGATTTGCTATGACAACAGAAAATAATCTTTCTGAAAACGAAGAAAACAAACCCTCAGTGGAAGTTCAGGAAAACGAAGAAAACATCGACAAACAAGAAGAAAATCATCAGGATGATCATGGCGATAACGATCATAATTCTGTTGCCGACCTGTCTCTTTCCGAAACATTAAAGGAAATGGAGAAAATCATCAATTCCAATAACGCCGGAGAAAGATTCCGTGAGTTTAATGTACTGAAAGAAAAAGCAAATCACGCTATCCATGATGAGATAGAAGATAAGAAGCATGAATATATTGACGCAGGAAATGCACCTGAGGATTTCAGCTACGAGCATCCGCAACAATCAAAACTTTCTGCACTGATCCATATTTTCAAAGAAAAATATGACAACTTTCACAAAAACCAGGAAGAAGAGCATAAAAAAAATCTTGAACATCGTCAAGGAATTATTGAAAGACTTAAAAATCTCTATACCAATTCCGA
Organism: Chryseobacterium echinoideorum; assembly: GCF_007474535.1. Classification (GTDB taxonomy): domain Bacteria; phylum Bacteroidota; class Bacteroidia; order Flavobacteriales; family Weeksellaceae; genus Chryseobacterium; species Chryseobacterium echinoideorum. The sequence continues at coordinate 53,214 of NZ_VKNW01000012.1, forward strand.
GCCTGGTGTGAATCTCTTCAAATCAATACGTGAGATTAAAGAAGAATGGACCAATGCGGGTCAGGTTGCCAAATCAGAATTTAAAATCCTGAACAATAATTACTTTCATCATCTGAATCAGTTTTATCAGATGCTGGATATGAACAAAGAGTTTCTGGAGCAGGAATACAGCCACAATTTAGAAAAAAGGCAACATATTATTGCTCGTGCTAAAGAGTTGGAAAATGAGCAAGTGGTACAAAAAGCATTAAATGAGCTTCAATATCTTCACAAACTCTGGAAAGAAGAGGCAGAGCCTGTAGCAGAGGAGTTCCGCGAAAAAACATGGGAAGAATTTAAAGAAATTTCAAATAAAATCCATGAAAGAAAGACTGAACTTTCCGCAGCAATTGAGGCTGAGCAAAATGCTAATCTTGGGAAGAAAAATGAAATTATTGAAGAAATAAAAAAGCTTTCTGAGCCACAGGAAAATCCTAACCATAATTATTGGCAAAACGCTATTAAAAGAGTTGAGGAACTTCGTACAGAGTTTCTGAAAACAGGAAGTGTTCCCAGAAAACTTTCAAACAATAACTGGACGGATTTTAAAACCACTCTCAGAAGTTTTAATACAACAAAAAATAATTATTATAAATCTCTGAAAGGTTCACAGCAGCAAAATCTTGAGGAAAAGATAAAGCTCATTCAGACCGCTAAAGATAATATGCATTCTGAAGAATGGGATATTGCGGTAGCTTTATTCAAAAAACTTCAGGAAGACTGGAAGAAAATAGGACATGTGCCTAAAAGCATGACCAATAAAATCTGGGACGAATTCCGTGATGCATGCAACACATTTTTTAATAATTATCGTGAAAAAAGCAGTGCTTCTACTGATAACTGGAAGGAAAATTATAAGCTTAAAAAAGATCTTCTTGAAGAACTGAAAGCAATTTCTAACGATGAAGGAAGCATAGAAAAAATTGAGGCGATCAAAACTTCATGGAATAATATCGGAAAAGTACCGAGAGACAAGATGGCTATCAATTCAGAATTCAACCGCACGTTAAGGGAGAAACTGAAACTTAATAAAATTAATGAGCTTGAGCTCAAAGAAGAAGGTTTATCTGAAAATCAATTAACAGATAAAGCAAGAAAAATCAAAAGCCAGATTGCCGATCTGGAATCTGAAATTTCAAAACTTGAAAATAATTTAGCCTTCTTTAATAAACCAACAAGAGAAAATCCGCTCCTTAGAGATACTTATAATACAATTGATGACAAAAAAGCTCACCTTGAGACTTTAAAACAGAATCTTCACAGTATTATTTCCGGTGAATAAATTAAAAATAAAGTATTGATCTTATAAGGCGAAGCAAAGACATTTGTATTCGCTTTTTTTGTCTTATGCAGCACGAAATTTTTATCAGAAGATGTATTGAGCTGGCTCAGAAAGCCACAGGAAATACCTACCCAAATCCTTTAGTAGGAAGTGTTATCGTTCACAACGGCAAAATTATTGGCGAAGGATATCACCACAAATCCGGGGAAAACCATGCAGAAATCAACGCCATTCATTCTGTTGAAGATAAAAGCCTTATTCCGGAATCTACTATTTATGTGTCATTAGAACCCTGCGCACACTATGGGAAAACCCCGCCATGTGCTTTGAAAATTGTGGAAATGGGCTTTAAAAAAGTGGTGATCGGCGCAATGGACTCTCATGAAAAAGTAAACGGAAAAGGAAAAAAAATAATTCAGGATGCAGGTATTGAAGTGGTTTCCGGAATACTTGAAGATGAATGTATTGCACTGAATAAGAGATTTTTCACTTTTCATAATAAAAGACGTCCTTTTATTGTACTGAAATGGGCAGAATCTAAAGATCATTTTATGGACAAAGATTTCAAGCCTACACAAATCAGCAACTCTCTTACCAAACAGTTTGTACATCAGCTGCGAAATAATGAGCATTCGATTTTAATCGGAACCATGACTGCTCTGCGAGACAATCCAAGTCTTACAACAAGAGAAATTATTGGAAGAAATCCTGCAAGAATTTTAATTGACATTGATCTAAAAGTCCCAAAAGATTATCATATATTTAATCATGAAGCCGAAACTCTTGTATTTAACTCTATTAAAGATTCAGAGGAAGGGAACATTAAATTTATCAAAACATCAAGAGAAAATTTCATCCTTAATCTTTTAAAAAAACTTTATGAAATGCAGATACAATCTGTCATTGTTGAAGGAGGAGGTTATGTCTTACAACAGTTTATTGATGCCAGCTTGTGGGATGAAACTCTGATTATAAGAAATAACAACCTTACGTTGGAAAACGGAACAAAAGCTCCAAAATTCATAGAAGTCCCATATAATATAGCCGACTTTAGAGATAACTGCATTGAATTTTACAAAAATTCAAACTAAATAAGACATGCTTTACGAATATAAAACAATCAGCCAGCCTATTGAAAATATTTTGCTAAAGGAGAAAGGTAGTAAGTTTATAGGATTCGCATTCCCTGTAAATAGTGATATAGAATTAAAAACAGCCTTAGACAAAATAAAATCTGAGCATCCGAAAGCAACTCATCATTGTTACGCATTCAGAATGGGATTAAACGGAGAAAATTACCGCGCCAATGATGATGGCGAACCATCAGGAAGTGCGGGATTGCCTATTTACAATCAGCTTTTGGCTCATGAGCTGACCAATATCCTTGTAATTGTCGTAAGATATTATGGCGGAACAAAACTGGGGGTTTCAGGTCTAGTAAAAACTTATAAAGAAACTGCCAAAATTACCCTTGAAGAAGCCGAAATTATCACAAAAGAGCTGGAAACAGAGATTGAGATTCAATTTAATTTTAGTCAGCAAAACATCATTTTTACTTTGCTTTCTAAATTTGATGCGAAAATTCTGAATTTTGAAGCTGACGAAAACTGTATCCTTACTGCTTCTGTTAAAACACTTTTAAAAGAAAACATCTCAGACAAATTGTCTGAGATGCAGCATATTTATTTTGATTTTAAAAATTAATCTCTTCTTCCTCCCATCAATAGTGATGCAAAATAAAGAAGCTGAACCAGAGATCCGATAGCCGCCACAACATAAGTCCGTGCTGCCCATTTCAAACTGTCTTTTACTCCGACGAATTCTTCAGAAGTTACTGTTCCCGTGTCTCTTAGCCATTTCATAGCTCTTTCACTAGCGTCATACTCTACAGGTAATGTTACAAAAGCAAATAATGTAGTTACGGCAAACATAATGACTCCGATTGCCAATAATAATTTACTTCCGCTCGCAATCATTACTGCAATACCTGCAAAAATAACAAACTGCATAAGGTTTGAACTGATACTTACAACAGGAACTAGTTTGGATCTCAACTGCAGCATAGAATATCCAACCGCATGCTGTACCGCATGACCACATTCGTGAGCAGCAACTGCAGCAGCTGCGGCATTTCTCTGCATATAAACAGCTTCAGACAAATTGACAGTTTTATCTGCAGGATTATAATGATCGGTCAATTGACCGGGAACCGAAATCACTTGTACATCATGTATATTATTGTCTCTGAGCATTTTTTCAGCCACTTCTTTTCCGGACATTCCGTTTCGCAGATGAACATTGGAGTAATACTCAAATTTAGATTTTAATCTTGAGGAAACAAGCCAGCTTACCAGCATGATAATTCCTATAATAAGATAATAACCTCCCATTTTCTTATAAATTTTAAATATAATAATCTTTTAATTCAAGTAAAAATTGTGCCAAAACATTAGGTATTATTAATTATATTTGTCATTCAATTTACCTGAATATCATGTCAGAAATTTCAATTTTTGAAGTAAAAACGCAAGATGAACTCAATCAGTTTGTAAAATTCCCTATGGATTTGTACAAAAATAATCCTTTTTTTGTACCCTCATTTATTAATGACGAAAAAAACATTTGGAATCCTGATGAAAATCCCGCACTAAAGTATTCTGAAGCCAAAAAATTTTTAGCAAAGAAAGATGGCAAAACAGTTGGAAGAATTGCAGTGATCATCAATCATAAGGAAGAAAGGGAGCTTGGAATAAAAAAAGTACGTTTTGGCTGGATTGATTTCATTGATGATATGGAAGTTTCAAAAGCATTGATTGATACTGCCATTAATTTTGCAAAAGCAAAGCAAATCAACGTGATTGAAGGTCCCATGGGATTTACTAATCTCGACAAAGCAGGAATGCTTACCCTGGGTTTTGACAGACTTGCTACAATGATCGGTATTTATAACCATGAGTATTATCCGGAACATCTTGAAAAACTTGGTCTTACAAAAGAAAAAGAATGGGTAGAGTTTGAGTTGGTATTTCCAGAAATTCTGCCCGATAAAATCCATAAATTCAATGAATTAATTTCTCAGAAATACAAACTAAAAGTACTGAATTTTAAAAATAAAGAGGAGATATTGCAATATGTAGATCCTATGTTTGATCTTTTAGACGAAACTTATAAGCATCTTTCCACCTACACACCTATTTCTGATGAGCAAAGAAAAACATACAAAGAAAAGTACTTTAAACTGATTGACAAGGATTTTATAGTTTGTATCGCAGATGAAAACAACAATCTCATCTCTTTTGCCATCACAATGCCTTCCTATTCAAAAGCTTTACAAAAATCAAAAGGCAAACTTTTACCTTTCGGATGGTGGCATTTCTTGCAGGCGGGAAGAAAAAACGACAGGGCAAATTTTTATTTAATCGGAATTCACCCTGATTATCAAAGACGTGGCGTTACTTCCATTATTTTTAAAGAAATATGGAAGATTTTCAGAAAAAAGGGAGTAAAATTCCTTGAAACCAATCCTGAACTTGAAGAAAATAAAAGCATCCAGCTACTTTGGCAGGATTATAATCCGGTAAATCATAAAAGAAGAAGAACATATTCCTTAAAATTTTAATATGAAAGTACATCTTTTCATCTTTGCTTTGCTTATTGCCGGTTTTGTTATTTACAATTTTTTTTTCACAGTAAATGATGACAGACTCAATACTCTAATTAACATTATTTACGCAAGCGTTCTTTTCGGTTATATTTCTTTCATGGCTTTTACGCTCTTGAAAAAAATGAAAAAATAAACTTATTTTTATTGATTCTAAATTATCGCTTTTTCCTAATTTAATCAGACTTTTAAGTTGATTAATTTTATGCTTTATGGTTTATTCCCTAAATTTGCAACTTGAGATAATAATGTAAAAATGAATTTACCTGAAAGTTATATTCCGATACTCATCCAAGCTGGTGTAGCAGTGGGCTTTGTAGCCATTTCTTTGCTTGGCGCTCACTTCTTGGGTCCAAAGCAGAAAAAAGGAAATTCTGTAAAAAACCAAAGCTGGGAATGCGGTGTTGCAGTTGAAGGAAATGCAAGAACTCCTTTCTCCATAAAATATTTTCTTACAGCAGTATTATTTGTACTTTTTGATATCGAAATCGTATTTTTTTATCCGTATGCAGTCAACTTCAGAGAATTTGGTCTTGAAGGATTTTTTGCTGTTCTCACATTTGTTGCCATCTTTTTCCTTGCCTTTTTTTATGTATGGAAGCGTGGCGCACTAGATTGGGATAAATAAAATCAATTATAATTTTAAATAAGACCTTTAGATCAACTCAATTGAATCGAAAATTAACATTAACGCTGATTTCTGATCTAAATTAAAATCTTAAAACAAATCAAAATGTCAGATCAAAAACCAATAATAAGAACAGATGCACCAGCTCCGGAAGGGTATGAAGGAGAGGGATTTTTCGCAACAAAATTAAGCAGTGTAATCGGTATGGCGAGAAAATTTTCACTCTGGCCGCTGCCTTTCGCTACATCATGCTGCGGGATTGAGTTTATGGCAACATTAAACCCTACTTACGATGCATCAAGATTCGGAATGGAAAGAAACTCTTTCTCACCGAGACAGGCAGATATGCTGATGGTTTGCGGAACTATTTCTAAAAAACTGGGACCTGTCTTAAAAGAAGTTTACACCCAAATGGCAGAACCAAAATGGGTAGTTGCCGTTGGTGCTTGTGCTTCGAGCGGTGGTATTTTTGATACTTACTCCGTTTTGCAGGGAATAGACAAAATCATTCCGGTTGACGTTTACGTTCCCGGATGTCCTCCAAGACCGGAACAGATTATTGAAGGAGTAATGCAGGTGCAGGCATTGGCAGAAAGCGAAAGCATCAGAAGAAGAGATACACCTGAATACCAGAAACTTTTAGATTCTTACAATATAAGCAACTAAGAAATGACTAACGAATTTGTATTAGAAGCCATCACAAGAGAATTCCCTGAATCTGTAATTTCCAGTTCAGAACCTTACGGAATGTTGACTCTTGAAATTAAAAAAGATGACATCAAAAAAGTAATTCATTATCTTAGAGATTCTTCTTTAGAAATCAATTTCCTTACAGATATTTGTGGAATTCACTATCCTGAATTTCCTGAAAAAGAAATAGGTGTAGTATATCATCTTCATAATATGATGACCAATTTCAGAATACGCCTGAAAATATTCATGTCAAGAGAAAACATTGAAGTTGACTCTATGACTGAATTATATGCCGGAGCGAACTGGATGGAAAGGGAAACCTATGATTTTTTCGGAATTAAATTTAAAGGACACCCGGATCTGAGACCTATTCTGAATATGGAAGATCTCGGTTATCATCCAATGCTGAAAGAATACCGTTTGGAAGACGGAACAAGAACGGATAAAGACGATGCAATGTTCGGAAGATAAAAAATAATGCAATAAGCAATAAGCCGAAAGCTTAAAGCCTATAGCCTAAAGCATTTAAATTATGAAAGACAACTCATTATCTAATATACTCAACCAATACGACAGTAAGGAGCAGATTGACGGGCAGTTATATACCCTGAATCTGGGACCTACTCACCCTGCAACACACGGAATCTTTCAAAACGTACTTACGATGGACGGAGAGAGAATTCTGCATTCTGAGCAAACCGTTGGATATATTCACAGAGCATTTGAGAAAATTTCTGAAAGAAGAAACTATTCTCAGATTACGACGCTCACAGATCGTATGAATTATTGCTCTGCGCCAATCAATAATCTTGGATGGCACATGACGGTAGAAAAACTCATCGGAGTTGAGGTTCCTAAACGTGTAGATTATATGCGTGTTATCCTGATGGAATTGGCAAGAATCGGTGACCATTTGATTTGTAACGGAGTAACAGGAATGGATTCCGGAGCAATTACAGGTCTTACCTATATGTTTATTGAGAGAGAGCGTATCTATGATATGTACGAGCAGATATGCGGCGCAAGAATGACAACCAATATGGGAAGAATCGGAGGTTTTGAAAGAGATTTCACTCCAAAATTCCATGAGCTGATCAAAGATTTTCTTAAAACTTTTCCGCCCAGATTTCAGGAATTCTGTAATCTTTTAGAAAGAAACAGAATCTTCATGGACAGAACCATAGGAACAGGTGGAATTTCAGCTGAAAGAGCTTTGAGTTATGGTTTTACAGGACCAAATTTACGTGCAGCAGGAGTTGATTATGACGTAAGAGTCGCACAACCTTATTCATCTTATCAGGATTTCGACTTTATCATTCCTGTAGGAACAGCCGGAGATACGTATGACCGTTTTATGGTTCGACAGCAGGAGATTTGGGAATCTATTAAAATTATTAAACAAGCTTACGAAAATCTTCCTGAAGGAGATTTCCATGCCGATGTTCCTGATTTTTACCTTCCTGAAAAAGCCGATGTTTATCAGAAAATGGAAGCTTTGATCTATCATTTCAAAATCGTAATGGGAGAAACAGATGTCCCTAAAGGTGAAGTGTACCATGCTGTAGAAGGTGGAAACGGAGAATTAGGTTTTTACCTCGTAAGTGATGGGGGAAGAAGTCCTTACAGACTGCATTTCAGAAGACCTTGCTTTATCTATTATCAGGCTTATCCTGAAATGATTACAGGTTCTGTAATATCAGATGCGATCGTTACGATGTGTAGTATGAATATTATTGCGGGAGAATTAGACGCATAAAAAGAAGACGTCAGACATCAGATTTTAGATGTTAGACTCTTTACTTTATATATAAAATTTAAAATCTGATGTCTGAAATCTGGCATCTGAAATCTTAGATAAAAAATGAGCGAAACAATAGCTTTTAAACCAGAAAGTTTAGCACAGGTTCACAAAATTATTGCAAGATATCCGGAAGGAAAACAAAAATCAGCTTTAATTCCTGTTTTGCATTTAGCACAAAAAGAATTTGGTGGGTGGTTAGACGTTCCTGTAATGGATTATGTAGCTGATTTGTTGACTATTAAACCTATTGAAGTATACGAAGTTGCTACTTTCTATACCATGTTTAATATGAAACCGGTTGGGAAATATGTTTTAGAGGTTTGCAGAACAGGACCTTGCATGGTTTCGGGAAGTGAAAAAATACTTAATCACATCAGAACCAAGCTGAATATTAAGGACGGACAAACTACTGAAGACGGAATGTTTACATTAAAACCGGCTGAATGTCTTGGTGCTTGTGGATACGCTCCGATGATGCAGCTCGGTAAATTCTTTCATGAAAATTTAACGATAGAAAAAGTAGACGAAATCCTTGATCTTTGCAGAGAAGGACAGATTGATCTGGGCTAAAATAATTTTAAACTAATTAAAAAAAGCGTATAGCATAGTGAAAGCTAGAAACTATTCGCTAAAAGCATATAACAATGAGTAAAAAACTTTTACTTAAAGACGCACACATAGAAGGTATACGTTACTTTGAAACTTACCGTAAACAGGGAGGTTACACCGCAGCGGAAAAAGCTTTGAAAATGACACCGGATGAAATTCTGGAAGAAGTAAAAGCTTCAGGACTTCGTGGTCGTGGTGGTGCAGGTTTCCCTACAGGCATGAAATGGAGTTTTTTGGCAAAACCGGAAGGCGTTCCAAGACACTTGGTAGTAAATGCTGATGAATCTGAACCGGGAACTTTCAAAGACAGATACCTGATGGAGTTTCTTCCTCATTTATTGATCGAAGGAATGCTGATTTCATCTTACTGTTTGGGTTCAAATGTTTCTTACATTTACATCCGTGGAGAATATTCCTGGATTCCTGATATTCTTGAAGAAGCTATTGAAGAAGCTAAAGCAGCCGGATTTTTAGGTAAAAATATTTTAGGAAGCGGTTTCGATTGTGAAATTTACGTTCAAAGAGGAGGTGGAGCATACATCTGTGGTGAAGAAACCGCATTGCTTGAATCTCTTGAAGGAAAAAGAGGAAATCCAAGACTAAAACCGCCATTCCCGGCTGTAAAAGGACTTTGGGAAAGACCAACGGTAGTAAATAATGTTGAATCTATTGCGGCAGTGGTTCCAATCATTGATATTACAGGAGCCGAATATGCTAAAATTGGAGTAGGTAGATCCACAGGTACAAAGTTGATTTCCGCTTGTGGTAACATCAACAAACCGGGAGTTTATGAGATCGACATGACCATTACGGTTGAGGAATTTATCTACTCTGAAGAATATTGTGGAGGAATTAAAGACGGGAAAAGATTAAAAGCCTGTATCCCTGGAGGAAGCTCAGTTCCTATTGTTCCTGCTAATTTATTATTGAAAACCGTAAACGGAGAACCAAGATACATGAACTACGAATCATTGGCAGACGGAGGTTTTGCTACCGGAACCATGATGGGTTCAGGAGGTTTCATCGTGTTGGATGAAGATCAATGTATCGTAGAACATACGATGACTTTGGCGAGATTTTATAACCACGAAAGTTGTGGGCAATGTACTCCTTGCCGTGAAGGAACAGGATGGATGTACAAGATTTTAAAGAAAATAGAAAACGGACAAGGAAAAATGGAAGATATTGATTTGCTTTGGGACATCCAGAGAAAAATCGAAGGAAATACAATTTGTCCATTAGGAGATGCAGCAGCTTGGCCTGTTGCAGCAGCGATCCGTCATTTCAGAGATGAATTTGAGTGGCATATTAAAAATCCGGAATTGTGCTTAACGCAAAACTATGGATTGGCAAATTATGCAGATCCTATTCCGTCCACTGTTAGTTAATTTATAATTTATTTAGGCACAAATTGAAAAAAAAGTTTTCATTACTGCTGTTTTTAGTAGTAGCGTCTGTTGTAAGCGCACAAACAGAACCCTTCAAAAAAGGGTCTGTAATGATTTTTTGGGGTTGGAACAATGCAAAATATTCAAACTCAGACATTCATTTTAAAGGGAAAGATTACGACTTTCAGCTGGATAATGTGGTCGCTCATGACAGACAGACCAAATTTGATTGGAATATTTATTTCAATCCGGGAAATTTAACTATTCCACAGGTAAATTATAGAATTACCTATTTCCCTAAAGATAATTTCGGGATTACCTTAGGAATGGATCATATGAAATATGTGATGGATCAGAATCAGGTTGTAGATTTTAAAGGATACATCCACGATCCAAAATATTCCGGAATGATAAATAATGGTAAAGTAGATCTTAAAGATGCTGAGTTTTTGACATTCGAGCATACAGACGGTCTTAATTACATCAATATTGGAGCGCAGAAGTATCATAATGTTCTAAACAAAAAAAATGTTGATCTATTTTTGAGTTACGGAGCAGGATTAGGAGCTTTACTGCCTAAGTCTAATGTGAGACTGATGGGAAATGAAAGAAGTGACAGATTTCATCTCGCAGGCTTTGGTTTAGATGCGAGAGCTGCGGTAAGTGTGGTTGCCATAAGACACATTGTTGTACAGGCAGAGGGTAAATTAGGCTATATCAATATGCCTGATATAAAAACAACGCTGAACAACAAACAGGATAAGGCAATGCAAGATTTTGTATATGCACAGTTCAATTTTGGAATAGGATATACATTCAATACTAAAAAGTATAATTAAAATAGAGCTTAAAAGCTTTTTAAAGCATAAGCGAAAAGCATAGAATATGAGCGAAGAGGTTAAAAAATTCAAAATAACTATAGACGGACAGACTACTGAAGTTTTGCCTGGAACTTCTATTTTGGAAGCTGCAAGACAAATCGGCGGAAAATCTGTACCTCCTGCAATGTGCTACTACAGCAAGCTGGAAACAAGTGGAGGACGATGCAGAACATGTCTGGTAGAAGTTTCTAAAGGTTCAGAAGCAGATCCGCGTCCTATGCCAAAATTGGTAGCAAGCTGCAGAACCAATGTGATGGATGGTATGGAAGTAAAAAACCTTTCTTCTGAAAAAGCTCAGGAAGGGAGAAAGGCTGTTACCGAATTTCTTTTGGTAAACCATCCTTTAGATTGCCCGGTTTGTGATCAGGCAGGAGAATGTCATCTTCAGGATTTGGGTTACGAACACGGAAATCTTGAAACCAGAACCGAGTTTGAAAGAAACACTTACGATGCAGACGATTTAGGTCCTCACATCAAATTAAATATGAACCGCTGTATTCTTTGCGCAAGATGTGTATTGGCAGCAAACCAATTAACTGGCGAAAGAGAACACGGAATTTTGTTCAGAGGAGATCACGCTGAAATTTCTACTTATCTCAACAAAGCTTTAGATAATGATTTCATCGGAAATGTAATCGACGTTTGTCCGGTTGGAGCATTAACCGACAGAACAGCACGTTTTGCAAGCAGAGTTTGGTTTACAAAGCCAATGAATGGTTCTTGTAAATGCGATAAGTGTTCAGGAAAAGCGACGGTTTACCTTAAAGGTGATGAAGTAGTAAGAGTAACCGCAAGAAAAGACCAATGGGGAGAAGTTGAAGAATTTATCTGTGATACCTGCCGTTTCGAAAGAAAGAATTTAAGCGATTGGAACATCGAAGGCCCAAGACATATCGACAGACATTCGGTAATTTCATTAAATCATTATGAAAAACCTAAAGACGAATTAAGAGTTTTAGACAATCCTATGGCTAAAGAAATCAGCGAAAAAGACGAAAAATAAAGAAGATAGATGCTTGAAGCTTGATGATGGATGTTTTTAATTATAAAACACTACCATCCAACTTCAAACATTTTAAACTTTTAAAATAAATAATTTGATAATGCGATGATGAGTTGTGCGGCGAATTGCTAAACATCCAGCTTCCAGCTCCCATCTTCAAACATTTAAAATAAAAAATGGATTTAATTACATTTAAATTAATACTCGTACTGGCTCTTTTCCTGTTATCATTAACAATAGCGGCCTACTCTACCTGGGCAGAAAGAAAAGTTGCAGCAATCATGCAGGACAGAATCGGTCCCAACAGATCAGGACCATTCGGTTTATTGCAGCCTCTTGCGGATGGTGGTAAATTTTTCTTTAAAGAAGATTTTACACCGGCTAACGCAGAAAAGTTTCTTTTCGTGTTGGGACCTGCATTGGTGATGTTTATTTCATTGATTACCGGAGCGGTTATTCCTTGGGGTAAAACACTGAACTTTGGCGGAATTTCTTATGATTTACAGGTAGCTAACATTGATGTTGGGGTACTTTTCATCATCGGAATGGCATCAATCGGCGTTTACGGAATCATGATCGGAGGCTGGGCTTCCAACAACAAGTATTCTTTATTAGGTGCAATCAGAGCTTCTTCGCAGATGATTTCATACGAATTGGCAATGGGTCTTGCATTACTTTCTATCATTATGATGACAGGAAGTTTAGATTTAAAAGTAATTACTGAAAATCAAACCGAAGGAAAACTTTGGGGAATTATCCCAATCGGTTCCGGGATGAACTGGAATATTTTCTACCAACCTTTAGCATTCCTGATCTTCTTCGTGGCTGCTTTGGCAGAAACCAACCGTCACCCTTTTGACTTACCTGAGTGTGAATCTGAATTGGTAACAGGATACTCTACCGAATATTCATCTATGAAATTAGGTTTATACATGTTCGGTGAATATGTAAATATGTTTATTTCTAATGCTTTCATGGTGGTTCTTTTCTTTGGAGGTTATAATTATCCGGGAATTGAATGGGTAACTCAGAACTGGGGAGAAAATACGGCAGGTATTTTGAGTATCGTGGCATTTTTAACAAAAACAGTAATCGGAATTTTGATCTTTATGTGGATCAGATGGACGTTACCAAGGTTCAGATATGACCAGTTGATGCATTTAGGATGGAAAACATTAATTCCGTTGGCATTGGTCAATTTGATGATTACAGGAGCTGTGATTTTGGCTTTCGGTAATTAATTTGAAAATGAAATAATTTGAGAATTTGAAAATGAGACAACTCTTTTCCATTCTTAAGAAGATATAAATTTGAAAATGAGCTGATGAGAAAGCAGCGATGAGATAACTTCCATCACCCAGCTTCCATCTTCCAACATTTAATAATAATAGAAAATGAAACTTACAAACAGATCTAAAGTTGTTTCAAATAAAGAGATGACCTTTTCTGAGAAAATCTACCTTCCGGCGATTTTCAAAGGAATGGGGATTACTTTCAAGCATGCTGTGAGAACAGTAGTTAAGGGTGCTCCTGCAGTTTACTCTTACCCTGAAGTTCAAAAACCAAGAACTGAAATCTGGAGAGGTCAGCACGTTCTGAAAAGAGACGAGGAAGGCAGAGAAAGATGTACAGCTTGCGGATTATGTGCCGTAGCTTGTCCTGCTGAAGCCATCACGATGACGGCTGCAGAGAGAACAAAGGAAGAAAAACACCTTTACAGAGAAGAAAAATACGCATCAGTATACGAAATCAATATGTTGAGATGTATTTTCTGCGGTATGTGCGAAGAGGCTTGTCCGAAATCTGCAATTTATCTTACAGACCGTTTGGTGGACGTAGAAACCAACAGAGGTTCTTTTATCTATGGAAAAGATAAATTGGTTGAAAAAATAAATGAAAGGATTGATATCACCGAAAGACAATCCGAGAAACAAAAAAATGCGGTAAAATAATGGATCAGTTTTTATTTTTCTTGGTGGCTTTTTTAGCAGTGGCAAGTGCTGTTTATTTTGTATTTGCAAAAAATCCTTTGTATGCTATTTTGTCATTAATTGTTACAATGTTTTCGATTGCCGGAATGTATATTCTCCTGAATGCACAATTCCTTGCAATCATCCAGATCATCGTTTACGCCGGAGCCATCATGGTTTTATTCCTTTATATTTTAATGATGCTTAATCTTAATAAGGAAGACGAAAGTAAGAAGAACAATACTTTAAAATTTATTGGAGTTTTTACAGCAGGTCTTTTATTAGTAGGTGTTTTAGGCGTTTTCAGAGGTGTTCAGGAAAAACACGTTTTGGTTGAAAATGTTGATCAGGGTGTCGGTCTTACGAAAAATCTCGGGAGACTTTTATTCAATGAATATGTTTTGCCGTTTGAGCTTGCTTCCATCCTGATTTTGGCAGGTATTGTAGGTGCGGTACTAATCGGTAAAAAAGATTTATAAAATTATGGGAGAAGTAAATACATTTATGCAAAGCATTCCTTTGGAATATTTCATTACTCTTTGTTCAGTTTTATTCTGCCTGGGAGTTTTGGGAGTATTGCTTAGAAAAAATGCGATTGTAATTTTGGGTTGTGTAGAGCTTATGCTTAATTCTGTAAACCTTTTATTGGCTGCATTTGCGGCATACAACGGGAACAGCGATGGACAGCTGTTGGTTTTTTTCATCATGGTCGTTGCGGCAGCCGAAGTAGCGGTTGGTTTGGCGATTATTGCGATGTTATATAGAAACACCCGTTCTGTAGATGTAGGAATTTTTAATAAATTAAAAGGATAAGAAAGAATGGAAAATTTAATCTATACAATTGTACTTTTACCACTTATTGGCTTTCTTATCAACGGACTTTTCGGAAAAAATCTTCCTAAGATTGTAGTAGGAAGTCTGGCAACAGCTGCTGTTTTTGCATCCTTTTGCATTGCAGTAAGTTTATTTTTAAATTTCAATTCAGAAAATCCGGCGGTTGTCGTTAAAGCTTTTGAATGGTTCAGGATAAACGGAGTTCAGATCAATTTTGGGTTTCAGATAGATCAATTATCATTAATGATGGTGATGATTATCACAGGAATCGGATCTTTAATTCACCTCTACTCTATCGGATATATGAGTCATGACAAAGGTTTTTATAAGTTTTTCGCTTATCTGAATCTTTTTATCTTCTCAATGTTGCTTTTGGTCATGGGAAGCAATTACATGATTTTATTCATTGGTTGGGAAGGCGTAGGTCTTTGCTCTTATTTACTGATCGGATTCTGGTATACCAATCAGGAATATGGTAAAGCCGCAAGAAAGGCTTTCATTATGAACCGAATCGGTGACCTTGGTCTGTTGATTGGTATCTTTATGATCGCTTCTCAGACCAACTCTGTAGATTATATTTCGGTAGCACAGAATGCTGCTAAATTTGAATTGGACGGCAATATCATTATTTTCATTACTGCAAGTTTATTTATCGGAGCAATCGGTAAATCAGCTCAGGTTCCTTTATATACATGGTTACCGGATGCGATGGCGGGTCCTACTCCTGTTTCAGCATTAATTCATGCTGCAACTATGGTTACCGCCGGTATTTATTTAGTTGTAAGATCTAATTTCTTATTTACTTTAGCACCGACTGTTCAGGACGGAATTTTATTAATTGGATTCCTTACTGCAGCTTTGGCTGGTTTCTACGCTCTTCGTCAGAACGACATCAAAAAAGTTTTGGCATATTCTACCGTTTCACAGCTTGGTTTCATGTTCATCGCTTTAGGTCTTGGAGCTTACACTACAGCGATGTTTCACGTAATGACTCACGCTTTCTTCAAAGCATTATTATTCTTGGGAGCTGGTTCTGTAATTCACGCAATGAGTAACGAGCAGGATATGCGTTTTATGGGAGGTTTAAAGAAATACATTCCTCTTACTCACATCACTTTCCTTATCGGAACCTTGGCAATCTCGGGTTTCCCACTATTATCAGGGATGATTTCTAAAGATGAAATTTTAGTAGCGGCTTTTGCTAAAAATCCAATTTACTGGGTTATGTTATTTATTTTAGCGGCTGTTACGGCAACCTATATGTTCAGATTATATTATTTAACTTTCCACGGAGAATTCAGAGGTACAGAAGAGCAAAAGCATCATTTGCATGAAAGCCCATTAAACATGACTTTACCTTTGATAATCCTTGCTGTACTTTCTGTAATAGGAGGTTTTATAAATCTTCCTCATTTTATAGGTCACGGTCATTATGCTAAATTAATGGAATGGCTGAAACCTGTTTTGACAGAAGAAAGCTTCAAACAAATGGAAGCAACACTTTCGGGTGTTGATTTTAATACCGAAATGATTCTTTTGGGAGCTACAGTTTTAATGTTCTTTACCGTTTGGTTTGTTGTTAAAAACATATATGTCAACAAAAAGAAAGTAGCGAAAGCAGAAGAAGATTACACAGGCTGGGAAAAACTTTCTGCTAAGAAATTATATGTGGATGAGCTTTACAATGCTTTGATTGTAAAAACTTTTGAAGGATTGGGACGTGGCGGAAAAATGTTTGACAAAGGCGTTTTAGACCGTTTTGTAGATTACATAGGAGAAGGTGCTGAAGACAGCGGCAGATCTATGAAACGTATTCAGAACGGAAATGTAGAGAACTATGTTCTTATCATGACTTTGGCTGTGGGAATTATACTGATTGTTAACTTTATATTACAATAATGTCTTATTTACTATTAACATTATTACTATTACCTCTTGTAGGTTCGGGATTAGTTTTTGCGTGGAAAAATGCTTCCAGCAAATACTTGGCATTAGGAATTGCTTTGATTCAAATGTTGCTTACATTTTACATCCTTTCGGATTTCAGTTTTGAGCCGACGGTTGATAGTACTTTGCAGCACGAAATCAATTATCCTTGGTCACAATTTATAAAAAGCAGCCTTCGTTTCGGAATTGATGGGATGAGTATGCTTCTTCTATTGCTGACCAATATTCTGTCGCCTCTAATTATTTTATCATCATTTAACGAAAATACTGGCTACAAAAACTCATTTTACGGACTGATTCTGATGATGCAGTTTGGTCTTATCGGAGTATTTACAGCTTTAGACGGTTTATTATTCTATATTTTCTGGGAAGTAACTTTAATTCCTATCTGGTTCATCGCTGCATTGTGGGGACAAGAGAACAAAAGATTTGAGTTTACTACAAAATTTTTTGTGTATACATTCGTAGGATCCTTATTTATGTTGGCTGGATTGATTTATGTCGGAATTCATTCCGCTTCTTTTGGTTTGACAGATCTTTACAATGCGGATCTTAACGAAACTCAACAGATTGTAGTATTCTGGTTTATTTTCTTTGCATTCGCAGTAAAACTTCCGGTTTTTCCATTTCATACTTGGCAGCCGGATACCTATACTTACTCTCCTACTCAGGGATCTATGCTTTTATCAGGAATTATGCTGAAAATGGCGATCTACGGAGTCATCAGATATTTATTACCGATCACACCAACAGCGATATTAGGAATTTCAGGACAAATTGTAATTATTCTGGCTATTATTGGAATCGTGCACGGAGCTTTGATTGCCATCATTCAGAATGATATGAAAAGAATCATTGCCTATTCTTCTTTTTCCCACGTAGGATTGATGGTTGCCGGTATTTTTGCTTCAGCCGTTCTTACCTTAAGAGGAACATTTACTATTGAAGGTGCTGAAGGAGCATTGGTACAGACGTTTGCTCATGGTGTAAACGTAGCAGGATTATTTTTCTGTGCTGATATTTTATATAAAAGATTTAAAACCAGAGATATCAGACAAATGGGAGGTTTGGCAAAAGTAGCTCCTAAATTTGCAGTCCTTTTCCTTTTGATTATTTTGGGATCAATGGGTGTGCCGTTAACGAATGGATTCATTGGTGAGTTTATTCTGATCAAATCTATTTTCGATTTTAATGTTTTAGCTTCAGTGATTGCTGGTTTAACGATCATTCTTTGTGCGGTTTATCTTTTGAGATTCTATGGCAAAGCGATGTTCGGTGAAGGTGATGCAGCAGTCTTGAGTACGGCTAAAGATCTATCAGCTGTAGAATTTTCAGTTTTAGCAAGTATTGCAGTGTTTGTAATTCTTCTGGGAATATTTCCTCAGCCGATTATTGAGATGGTAGGAAGTTCGTTGAAGTTTGTATATTCATCAATGGTTAATTAAATTTAAAGAGTAAAGAAATTAAGAGAGAGGAATTAAAGAATCAAGATAAAAGTAAAAAGAAAAAGGTATCCAACCTTAAACTCTGAACCTTGAACTTCAAATTTCGCATCTCAAATCTCAAATATAAATTATGAGTGTTTTAATTATTGTTTTCCTTACAGCGGTTGCTGCACTATTCTCGGGAGTTTTTGAAAAAGGAAAATTCGCAAGATACATCGGGATTTTTGGATTAATCATCGCTTTGTATGTAAGTTTTTTACCGGAAGCTTCTTTCTTCGAAAAATACAGATTGATGTATGAATACGGAGCTAACACAGCTTTGTTTACAAAAATTTCTATTGTAACCACTTTACTGTTATTCTTCCTTGGAGGATTTGCATTCAGCAATCACAGAAATCACCAGTCAGAATTGTATGCACTGATGTTATTTGCACTTTGCGGAGGTTTCGTCTTATTCGGGTTTCAGAATCTCGTTACCTTATTCATCGGAGTTGAAATCTTGTCTATTCCGTTATATGTAATGGCGGGTTCCAATAAAACAGATTTAAGATCCAACGAAGCTTCTTTAAAATATTTCCTGATGGGCGCGTTTGCAACAGGTTTCTTATTGTTGGGAATTGCATTTATCTACGGAAGCACAGGAACATTCGATTTATACAGAATACAGGATTTCAGTACAGTAAATCCCAAAAACGGAATGCTGATTCTTGGTGCGGTATTAATGCTTTGTGCCATGGCTTTCAAAGTAGCTTTAGCGCCTTTCCATATGTGGAGTCCCGATGTTTATCAGGGTTCACCATCACTCATTACTGCTTTCATGGCAAGTGTGGTAAAAATTTCAGGATTCTTTGCATTATTCAGAGTAATGACGATCGGTTTTTCAGGAATTACCCACGAATGGATTAATATTTTAGGTGTTTTTCTAATCATCACTTTGCTGTTGGTCAACGTAATGGGGCTTGCGCAGACCAATGCCAAAAGAATGTTGGCGTATTCTTCTGTTTCTCATGCCGGTTATATCGGTTTGGTATTCTTCGGAATGAATGCATTATCAACCTATACTTTGGCTTTTTATTTATTCGCCTATTCATTAGCTACCGTTGGAGTTTTCATGTGCTTAATATGGGTTGAAAAACTAAAAAGAGAAACGTCTTACGGAGCCTTCAAAGGTTTGGCTAAATCTGAACCGCTTTTAGCAGTGGTTGCCACTATTTCATTATTATCAATGGCAGGAATACCTTTAACAGCAGGTTTCATGGGTAAATTTTCATTGTTTGCACAAGCTTTATCGAAGGATGATAATACGTTTTTGGTGATTGTAGCGGTATTAGGTTCGGCAATTTCTATTGCTTATTATTTAAGACTGATCATTGCGATGTTTTTCTATAAAGAATCAAGCTTTAAAACAACAGAAAAAGTCACCATTACTTATAATATTGTAGCCGTTGTAATTATCGCATCTTTGATTATCTTAGGAATTTTCCCTGATCTGTTTGCCAAGCAATTCGGATTATAGAAATCCTTTAAAATAAACAAAAGCACAGCCATCGGGTTGTGCTTTTTTTATAACTTTGTGCCACAAAACAATCCGGTTTGGCAGAACTGTACATAGAAGATAATCCGTTTCAGATTTTTATTTCATTCAAAAAATATTTGGATGTTCTGGAACATATCAGATATAATGATCGTTTGGAATACAGAGCCAACTATGCCGAATCTTTAATCGAAAAAACAAAAAAAATTCCCGAGTTGAGAGAAGGTTTTCAGGATCTTTCCCTCCTACAAAAACATTCTGAACTGATAAGGCTCCTTCTCGCTGATCTCTTCCCTACTGGTCTCACTCACAACGAAATTAAGGCGGCAAGTATTCCTTTGGCAGATATTACCTTCAATTATACCGAAAGGTTCAAAAATATACTTGCCGATGCAGGAACAGATTTTGAGATAAAGCTGAGAGATATCAATCAGGATGAATTTTATATTTTCTGCTGTTGCATCATCTTACAGATTCAGTACAATACCGATTTCAAAGCCAGCCTTCCGCTTTACTACGACATTCCTAATAAATACGGAATCATGAAGCATTACAAAATAACGGTCAATTCAGATTTTACGGATATTTATCCTGAAAAAGGAACACTTATTCCGGATTTGGATACGGTAGAAATGCTTTTGGAAAACATGGATGACATTTCTTTGTGGAAAAAATATTTCCCTCCAAAATCTTGGATTATGTGCGGTTTTACCATTATCTCACTTGTAGACTGTACATCAGAAGTAGCACTTTCAGATTTAAAGTCAACCATGATTGAGATTGATACTGAAAATCCTAAACCCAACGAAAATCTGCTGGAGATCTTTAAATCGTACTTTGACGTTCCCGATCTTAATTTCGGACTGATGATCTACAACAAAAAAGACAGAAAACTCGAAAATCTTCCCATTTACGAAAATGTATTTACAAGTTATATTCTGGATTTCTGGCTGAGAACTTTCAATGAAGAAGTAAGACAAACGACCCTTGAAAATATAAGTTACAATTCGAAGCCCATTGTAGTTGCCAATGTCGACAAGATGGATGAAGAAGTCAAAAAACTGCCTTCTTTTCAGCTGTTGAAGCAGGCGAATGTGAACAGTTTTATTATTATTCCGATTATGAAAAACGGTGAGCTCATGGCAATCATGGAGTTTACCTCATCACAACCCAACAGCCTGAATGGTTTAAAGCTCAAAAAAATTGAGTTTTTTACAGAAATGATTCTGTTCTCTGTTTCCCGTTTTAATTCTGAAAGAAATAACCAGATTGAGGCCATTATTCAGCGGGAATATACCACCATTCATGACAGTGTAGTGTGGAAGTTCAGAAATGAAGCAGAAAAATATTTCAATGCTGTTTTGTCTAGAAAAATCTATACACTCAAAGAAATTTCATTTAAAAATCTGTCGCCTCTTTTTGGATTTTCAGACATTCGTTCTTCTTCTGAAAAGCGTTTTAACCTGATGAAAGAAGATCTCAATGCACAGCTTGATACTCTGTATACATTGTTTACAGCGATCAATTCAGATTCAGAAAAATATCTTTTAGCTATCGAAATTTTTGAAAACGAACTGAATAACGAAATCAAGGCAGATACCGAACAAAGATTTCAGCGTCTTCTCCAGGACGAGGTTCATCCCTACCTTCAGGCAAAAGTAGAGACGGATCCCAGAGAAGAAATTAAAGAAAATATTAAGACTTATTTTAGGCAGATCAACACTCAGAATCAGCTTTTTTATCACCAGCGAAAAAATCTTGACGAATCAATAACATTGGTTAACCGGAAACTTGCGGACATTTTAGACAGCAGGCAAACTATGGCTCAGGAGATTTTCCCGCATTATTACGAACGTTTTAAGTCTGACGGAATTGAACACAATTTATATATCGGACAAAATATAGCTCCTAATCTGGATTATTCCCAAAAATACCTGAATCAGCTTCGTTTCTGGCAGCTGGAAACCATTTGCAATATGGAAACTGAGTTTAGTAAATTCAAATCATCTCTTTCGATTTCGCTGGATATTGCATCTTTAATCTTTGTTTATAACGAAAAAATAGACATCCGTTTCCGAATGGATGAAAAACGCTTTGATGTAGACGGTGCATACAATTCCTATTACGAAATCATCAAAAAAAGACTTGACAAAGCCCACATCAAAGGAAGTGAAGAAAGAATTACCGCCCCCGGGAAAATCGTCATCGTGTATTTCGGAATGGAAAACCAGAAAGAATACCTTCAGTATATTAACACTCTTCAAAAACAAAACATTCTGAAAAATGATGTCGAATTTCTGAAGGTGGAAGATCTGCAGGGAATTTCAGGACTGCTTGCTTTGAGGGTTTCGCTTAACTAAAGACTCAGAAACGCATATCCGAAAGCCAGCACCGAGATAATAATTCCTGTCATGAAAATGGTGTATGTTATAGTTACATTTTATTGTTCTGACACAATCAAGACAATTCTTGACATAGTTGCCGGAGGTGGAGCCGTTTCGCCCGAACCGCCACCACTGCTCCCGCCGCCATTGTTGGGAGGATCTATGGGCGTAATGATCATCTCATTCTGTTTCAGACACGTAGTGGTGATAATCGTATAAAAATAAAGGCAATCATATTAAGAAAGCCTTTGTTTTTCGCTACTGTTTCACCAGGACCACATTATTGGGCAGCTCAAAAGTTGGTTTTCCTACGTAGAAACTTGCCGGATTGCCACAATAAGACATTAAGCCGTTATACTGTATTTTAATTTTGGGGGCAACCCCGATTATATTAAAATCTATTGGATAAATATCGGTATTGGTTAAAATATTCAATGGAATATCGGTAATAGAACCGGATAAAAACAATTCATTGTTATATTTATTGAGGCTGAATGTTCCATATTTTTTTCCCTGATCATTACTTAGATTCTCGAAACTGCTAATTAAAGGGAGATCCAAATTATCTACTACAACAACTCCGTTTTTGATATATTTGTAAGTAACCAATAATTCATCCCTATAAGTCTTTCTAATACTTTCATAAAACATTGTTACTTTCTGAATTTTGAGGATTAACGTCTTCTCTGTTCCTTGGTATTTCCAGACTCCTATATACGGATCAAGCTGATTCTGAGTGTCTTTTACATAATCTCCTTTTTCTCGAAAGTAATCTTCATCAAATGAATCATTAAATGTCAATGTTCTTAAAACGGGTTGCTGTGCTTTACATGAACAGTTCATGATGATAAGTACTAATAATACAATATATTTTTTCATAATCTTTTTTTTAATTACAGTTAGCGGTTTTCAAATTATTATTTTCATCTAAATAAAGCTTTTTCCAGTTCTTAAAGTTAGAATCACTTTCATACAATTCCATTCCTGTTATTCCAGAATCTTTTATCATGTTTAATAAACCTGTAGTTTGTTGCCTTTTCGTCATACTCCATTTTATATCAAGTTCGTAAGTCTTTTCAATTTTTTGTAAGTTATTCTTAATATAATCTGAAAAATCAATGATAGCTTGTTTGTTTGTAAGTTTAATGGCAAAAGTACCACGATTGGTAGTAACATACATCCCCAACGTGTGTACAGGGGCTGTAGAGTTTTCTACCAATTGAGCCAAAGCGATAAAATCACTTGAAGAGAATACAGTATAGGTTTTAATAACATTCAGGTTATTCAAATGACAGTGCATAAACCCTGTAATATCAGGTTCTTTATTCCAATCTACTTCCAACTCTACAAAAGAGCCTCCGTTACTGTCTACAGCTCCATATTTTTTGTTTCCATACTTAGGAGAAGTATTATACATTGTTATTCCTGCTTCTGCAATCCCATTAGCATCACCGCTGAGCTCCTGCATTTTTTCTGTGAAAGCATTATCAATACTTTTATTAATCAGATCCTTGCAGGGTGTACTTTTAGGAGGATAATTCGGTAAGCTCGGCAAACCAATGGTACACCCGTTCTCATCGGTAAAACCAGGTTGTGGGTCGGTCGGGATGATTGTTCCTGTACATGGCGGGTTGTTGTTTGCAGGAGGAGTGTAGATTCCGCCGGGACCGCCGCCACTTCCCCCGCCTGTATCAATCGGGGTAATTACATCATCCTTCTGGTCTATACAGGTGGTGGTTACAATGGTGTAGAGAATGGGAGGCGTTCCCTGTTCCAGTCCCTGATAAATAGGGCAGCTCTCGTAATTGGAGCCGTCATGATGCTGAGTACCACTACAAGATGCCCAATAGCTGTATGATGAGGTAGAGCATACCATTCTCGCCAGCTGGCTGCCGCCATTGAAAGTGCCGTTTGCCAGCTCAGTAACCTGTGTTTTACCTTTGGTATCCACAGACAAACCTGCCTGAAGCTTTGCTTTTTCTGCTGCGGTAAGGTTGTAGGCAATGAGAAGCTCTTTGTATGTACCATCCGGAAGCGGAGTCAGCAGAAGGTTTTCCAAAGGAGCATCTGCGGGAGCATTATCCCGGACAATATGAAAGGTATAGGTGTGATAGTTGGGTCCGTTCTCAATATAGATCACGTCATCGGTATCTATGGAAACTCCATTTCCGTAATCAATTACCCGTCCGTTTGCATTGACTTTCGAGAAAGCAGCAATTCCTTTCTTTGCTTTTTGAAGCTCGGGTAAAAGCTTTGTTCTGTGTTTCGCTTCGTTGAGGGAAATTCTTTGGGAAGTCAGCCGCAAGCCGGTGTTGCCGTGCGCTTCTTCTTCGTTGTGAAATTCTTCGGTGCGGCAGGAGAATGCCGAGACACCGACCAGGAACATCAGGCAGAGCCTGAGAAATAAATGTTTTTTCATAAGCATTTATGTTTTAATGGTTTAAAGATATAAATTTTTCTGAAACAAAAATGAAAAAAAACATCTGAAAAACAATGCCCTGTTTTTGATGCATCATTATTTTAATAAAAAAATTATATTTGCCTTAGCTAAACAGAGATCATGAATACAACCATTGGAAAAAGAATACGAACCTTCAGAGAAAACAAAGGTTTCTCGCAGGAAGAACTGGCAGAAAAACTGCACATTTCACGGTCTACGTATCAAAGGATAGAAAACGGTGAAACCAACTCCTGGATCAACCATATCGAAAATATCTGCCATTCTTTAGAGGTAAATCTGGACGATATTTTGAAGCCGGAGGAAGGATATACCCAGATAAATAAAGAATATTCAACCAATGAAAATTCCAGCAACAATATGATTCAAAATCAAACAAATAATTACAATATTTCAGAAAAAATGCTGGAAAATCTTTATGACACCATTGCTTCTCTTAAAGAAGAGAACAGATTGTTAAAAGAAGAAATCAATCTTTTAAAATCAAAATAAAACCAACGGATAACATCAGTTTTCTGAGGTTTAAAAAGGATTTTAGAAGAATAAAAAAGTCATTAGTCTTTCTTTTTAAAATGAGACGTGTCAACCGATAAAATGACACGTCTTATTTTACTAAATAATGCGCATGAATTGTTCAGTTTATCCGCGTCAATTTAGAGATTAGTACGCATGAGTTTTTTACAGCTGCTAAGCCGCTTTCTAAAACGTCCGTATCTTTTCTTTAAAACGTCCGTAGGTTTTAATGAAAACGTCCGCATCTTTTCAGTAAAAGATGCGGACGTTTTTTATTGTGGTTAGAAACAGCTCTATAAGCTTTCAAATTTCCTTACCGCTTCCAGCGTCATCTCAATTTCGTTTTCTTTGATGGCATCACTGATAAAATAGGTTTCATAGCCACTTGGCGGAAGATAAATTCCGTTGGTGAGCATATGATGGAAGAAACGGTTGAATGTTTCGTGGTTGGCTTGCTGCGCTTCATCAAAATTAGAAACGCTTTCGCTGTCGAAAAAAACAGACATCATCGAACCTTGTCTGTTGATGGTATGTGCCATCCCTTTTTCCGATAAAATTTTTCCGATTTCGGTATCTAAAATTTCGGTAGTTTTTTCCAGTCTGCTGAAAAATCCTGCGTCGTTTTTAATGATCTGCAAAGTTTTTAAACCGGCTCTCATCGCCAGAGGATTTCCGCTTAATGTTCCTGCCTGATAAACCGCACCTTTCGGAGCCAGATGATCCATGATTTCGTTTCTAGCTGCAAAAGCTCCTACCGGAAGTCCGCCTCCGATTACTTTTCCGTACGTTACCAAATCTGCTTTTACGCCATACAATTCCTGCGCTCCGCCAAAAGCCAGTCTGAAACCCGTCATTACTTCGTCAAAAATTAGCAAAGCTCCGTTTTCATCACAGATTTTTCTCAATTCCTGAAGAAAATTATTTTCAGGAAGTACACATCCCATATTTCCGGCAACAGGCTCAATGATCACCGCAGCAATTTCCTCCTGATTATTAGCGAAAAGATCTTTTACCTGTTCTACATCATTGTATCTTGCCAGCAAGGTATCTTTTGCCGTTCCCGCAGTTACGCCCGGAGAATTCGGATTTCCGAAAGTCGCCGCACCACTTCCCGCTTTTATTAAAAATGAATCTGAATGCCCGTGATAACAGCCTTCAAACTTTATAATCTTATCTCTTCCTGTAAAACCTCTTGCCAGTCTGATCGCACTCATACAGGCTTCGGTTCCTGAAGAAACCATTCTGATCTGGTCTATATTCGGAACATTTGTGGTGATGAATTTTGCAATTTCGGTTTCCAGTTCTGTCGGAGCACCAAAAGAAAAACCTTTCTCCGCCTGAGTTTTAAGCTCTTCCAAAACTTCGGGATGAGTATGCCCTAAAATTGCCGGACCCCAGGAATTGATGTAATCAATATATGTATTATCATCAGCATCAGTAAGATATGCCCCTTTTGCAGATTTCATAAAAACAGGCACTCCGCCTACGGATTTGAATGCACGGACAGGAGAATTGACACCTCCCGGAATGTATTGGTTAGCTTCATTAAATAAAGCTGAACTTCTTTGATATTTCATTTTATTATTTGAATAGTGGTCAGCAAATTAGTTGATCAATAAAAATTCTTGTCAGTCAAACCAACGGCGATCAACTAAGATCCGGCAAACCGTTTTAGTTTTTAGGCTTTTTGTCGATTAAATAAATCAGCTGTCCGGCAGAAGGTTTCTGCCCTTCATTCATTCTGTTTTTTGCGTAGAGTTTATTTAATTTAATTCCGAATTTTTGGGCAATGTCATACATATCTTCTCCGTATGCAGCTTTGTAAGTTGGGGTATTTCCGTCAGAATTTTTAGATTCCAGAAAAACAATGGCATTTTTTTTCAGAACATCAGATTCCAGCTCGTTCCATTTCAGAATTTTACTTTCGCTGATTTTAAATTTATCTGCAATATATTTCACATTCGTATCTTCAGGAATAACCACATATTTTAACCCATCATTTGGATGGCTTTTGATCAAAAGAGTATTTAAAGTTTCTTCCTTTTTGATTCTTTGTACCCTCTTCTTTTGTTCTGCGTAAGACGTGGCTTTATAAGGAACCGTTACGGTAACAGGCTGAGAAGCTTTTTTTGTTTCTTTCACCTGTTTCGCAGGCTCTAAACTTGCCATGAAAACTCTGTCGTCTTTCAGATCAGGATATTTTTTAAGAAGTGCATAAGTAACTTCTTTTGAATTGACCTCATCAAATTCGTACAGTTTATATTTTTCAATTTTTCCGATGAGAATGGATGCGTAACGTGGATTGGTAGCATATCCTGCCTTTTTCAGACCGTGAGCCCAGGCTTTATAATCCTTCATATCAAGGTCAAAAAGTTTGGTATAATACTTTCTGGTCGCCAAAAATACGGAGTGATCTTCATAAGATTGTTTCGGATCATCATAAACACGAAAACATTCATTGGGAGCATCATCAGTGTGCTTCATTGTTTTCCCGGTCCAGTCTTCTTTACATTTTATTCCGAAATGATTTTTACCTTCCTGAGCGAGACGGCTTTGTCCGCCTCCTGTTTCCAAAAGTCCCTGTGCAAGCGTAATTGAAGCCGGAATTTTATATTTTTCCATTTCCTCTACCGCATATTGCGCAAACTTTTGAATGTACTGATCTTCTGTCGCCCAGGTCTGAGCTGAAAATTTTGATAAAACTAAAAGGCTAATGAGTAAAAAAAGTCTTTTCATCTTATTTTATTTTAATGTTTAAAATGAAAAATGGAATGCCTGACGCTTCCTGTTTTCTATTTAGATTATATAATTAAAATTCTGTTCTGCTTTTCCAAAAGTAAATTGGCTCCTTCAATTCCCTGCAAACCTCCTGTATGAAAACACAGAACCCTGCTTCCTTCAGGGAAATATCCTTCATCAATCATCTCAAAAATTTTTTGCATCATTTTTCCTGTATAAACCGGATCTAAGGAAATATTGTGTTTTAGTTTAAAATCATTAATAAAACGAATGTTATCATCATTTATTTTACCATAACCGCCTAAAGAAGCATCTGTTAATACGTAATTTTCCTTTCGGGTAAGTCCGGAAATTTTTTCCTCTAAAGAATTATCCTGTACCACCTTAAGACCTATTACTTTTTGGCTGTCTTCACAAAATTCTGTGATTCCTGCAACAGTTCCTCCGGTTCCAACTGCTGTGCAAAGATAGTCAAAAACTTTTGTTTGCTCATTCAGCATCATTTTAATGCCTTTTACAGCGTTTTGATTGGTTCCTCCTTCGGGAATAATTAAAGCATTCGGAAATTCCTGCTGCAAAAATTCGCTAAGTTTTTCTTTATAACGGTATTCTTCACGGGTTACGAATCTGAGGTTCATCCCATTTCTCTTGGCAATCAGCAAAGTAGGATTTTCCCGCCATTTTTGTTCAAGCTCCTCTCCTCTTATTATTCCTAAAGTTTTAATAACTGAAATATTTCCAAAGGCTGCAACTGCCGAGATGTGATTTGAAAAAGCTCCGCCAAATGTGATGATTAAAGGATTCTCCGGTTTATTTTCTAAATACTGACTGATGTTGTAAAAAAGTTTCCAGTATTTGTTTCCCGAAATCTGAGGATGAATAAGATCTTCTCTTTTCATAAAGAGTTGGATGTTTTTCTCCACCGGAATTTCAATAATCGGAATATCAATCTCTGGAATTTTCATTGAGGCAAATTTCCTGAATTTATTTTAATTAAACATTTCTGATGAAGTTAAAAAAATGTAAAAACTTCTATAAATGATTAAAATCAGGACAGATATTTACAAAATGACCACAATTTTCTTTTTTTCAGATAATTAAGATCATGTTCCATTGCGTAAGCTTCTCTCTCAAAGGAAATGGAATGATAAGCAAGATAAGCATTTTTCAATTTGAAAAAATGATAATAATATTCGGCAATATACCATAAATAGAAAAAAATAATAAATAATTCCAGCTGTTGTCTGAGATGAATTTTTTCGTGGTTGATCAAAACTTTATTGCACTTATCCTCAGGTTTTTTAATTAAAATAAAAGGAAAAAGCGTAATGCCGTTTATTTTTGTATTTTTGAGCAGGAATTGGCACACAATTATCATGATAACAAATATAAAAGTTTTGATTTAACTTATGGCAAATTTTGACATCAAAGAGCATGAAGACTTTTACTACAATGAGCAGGGATACAAAGTTTTCACGGAAAAATTTCATCTCAAACGAGGATATTGCTGTAAGAGCGGATGCAAACATTGTCCGTACGGATACGATAAAAAGACAGACACATTCAATAAAAACATTAAAAAATCAATACAATGAAAAAATATATTTTTATTTTACTTGCCGCAGGATTAACTTTAAGCTCATGCAGCCCTTTTAAGGTACGTTCAGATTACGCGCAGACTGCCGATTTTTCAACGTATAAAACATATAAACTCAGAATTGATGATCTTAAACTGAATGATATTGATAAAGACAGAGTTTTAAACGAACTCTCAAAACAGCTTCAGATGAAAGGCCTTTCGTCATCAAATACACCCGATCTTATTATTAACGTAAAAGCGAATCACAAAAAAATCACTGACATTAATACCACCAACCCAGGCGGAATGTGGGGTTGGGGCGGCGGTTTCGGTTGGGGAATCGGGATGAATAGAACCTGGACAAGTAATTATAATGAAGGAGCTGTCATTGTAGATATGATTGATGCTCAGAGTCAAAAACTGGTTTGGCAAGGAATAGGAAGTGGTATTTCGGTTGACCGTCCGAAAGCAAAACAAAAGCAAATCCCTCAGATTATGTCAGAAATTATGGCAAACTATCCTCCGGGAATGAAAAAATAATTAAATTATGACTACATTTGAAAGCCGTTACAGAAATGTTTCGGCTTTTTACTTTAAATTAAAACAGGTGATTAGAGAGTTATTCTAAGATAATAAGGGTAATTTAGCGTTATAATTTGAATTTAATAAGTTGAAAACTATACTAAACATAAAATTGTCAGGGATTTATGCGAAATATTTTCACTGTTAATTTGTGACTATTCAATTTTTTTAACTAAATTTGCACACCTAAAATTTAAAATTTACAAAGGAAATGACAAAGGCAGAATTGGTAAACACCATCTCAAATAAATTGGGGACCGAAAAGAATGAAACACAGAAAGTTGTAGAAGCTTTTATGCAGGAGATCAGAACTTCTATGTATAATGGAGACAATGTTTACTTAAGAGGGTTTGGATCATTCATCGTGAAAACAAGAGCAGCAAAAACGGGAAGAAACATCTCAAAAAACACTGCAATAGAAATTCCTGCACACAATATTCCTGCTTTCAAACCATCAAAATCTTTTGTGGAGAAAGTAAAGACCAAAGTTGCAGTAAAATAAAAAAATTTAATATTAACGATTTACTAAAAAAATTAACATTATGCCAAGCGGAAAGAAAAGAAAAAGACACAAGGTTGCAACTCACAAAAGAAAGAAAAGAAGAAGAGCAAACAGACATAAGAAAAAATAATCTCACGCGAGGTTTTTAATATAATAATATAGTTGGTGCATTTTAATTTTATTATTCACCGACTATATTTTATTATGTAAACAAATGGAAATGACGATCTGATAACAGATTTTTATTTCATCATCAATCTTTTTATCTTTAATTTTAACAATGAAGAAAGAACTAATCGTTTCGTATGAAGATGATCTTACAAAGATTGCTTTGCTGGAAGACGGAAGACTATGTGAACTTCATGAGGAAGAAGACAAAAATGATTTTGTTGTAGGAGATTTATTTATCGGGAAAGTAAAAAAACTGGCACCGAATCTTAATGCAGCGTTTGTAAATATCGGATATGATAAAGACGCTTTTCTGCATTATCAGGATTTGGGACCGCAATATCTTACCTACCGGAAATTCCTGAAGGATTCTGTTTCAAAAAAACAAACCAACTCCAGCCTGAAAAACTTTGAAATTCAGCCTGAGATTGATAAAAACGGAACCGTAGACAAAATCATAGCTAAAGATGATATAGTTTTATTACAAATTACCAAAGAGCCTATTTCAACCAAAGGACCGAGAATTTCTACACAAATATCCTTAACAGGACGTTTTTTGGTTTTGATACCTTTCGACAATAAAGTATCTATCTCAAAAAAAATAGGCAGTTCTGAAGAAAAAGTAAGACTACGTACTCTGATTAACAGTATAAAGCCTGAAGGTTTCGGCGTTATTATCAGGACAGTGGCAGAAGGTAAAAAAGTAGCAGATCTCCATAATGACATGAATCAGCTGATTCAGAAATGGGAAAATACTTTTAAAAATATTCAGAAAAATAAAGTTCCGTCAAAAGTTTTGAGCGAAGATGATAAAGCTTCTTCGATTCTCAGAGACAACTTTAATCAGGATTTTGTAAATATCATTTGCGATGACGAGCAAATGGTAATCGAAATGAAAAACTATCTTGAAGTCATTGCTCCTGAACGTAAAAATATTGTTCAGTTTTATGACTCACACATTCCTCTATTAGAATATTACAATGTTGAAAAACAACTAAAACAAAGTTTCGGAAAACATGTTAATATTCCCAGTTCCAAAGGCGC
Organism: Chryseobacterium echinoideorum; assembly: GCF_007474535.1. Classification (GTDB taxonomy): domain Bacteria; phylum Bacteroidota; class Bacteroidia; order Flavobacteriales; family Weeksellaceae; genus Chryseobacterium; species Chryseobacterium echinoideorum. Next base: position 84,898 of record NZ_VKNW01000012.1, read on the forward strand.
TTATCTTGTCATAGAACACACAGAAGCGCTTCACGTCATCGACGTGAACTCCGGAAACAATATCACAGCCGGAAACACTGCCAATAAAGAACATGCACTGAACGTGAATAAAATGGCAGCCACAGAAATAGCAAGACAACTTCGTCTTCGTGATATGGGCGGCATTATCGTTGTAGATTTTATCGATATGACCAACCCTGATCACAGAAAAGATCTTTATGAGCATTTCAAAACAGAAATGAGCAGGGACAAAGCACGTCACAAAATTTTACCGCCAAGTAAGTTTGGGCTGATACAAATTACACGACAAAGAAACCGTCCCGAAAAACAAATTGATACCAAAGAAGAAAATCCTAATAAAGACGGAGAAATTGTAGCTCCGATCGTTATTGTGGAAAAAATGGGTGAAACCATCAGAAACATCATGCAAAAAGAAAAAGGTAAACTTTTCTTACATGTACATCCCTTTGTAGAAGCTTATCTGACTAAAGGTATGAAGAGCATACAGATGAAATGGTTTTTAAAATACAAAAAATGGGTAACCATTATCCCAAGAGATTCTTTCAGATATCTGGAATACAAAATTTATAATTCTAAAAAAGAAGAACTGAGCGGTTATTCCAATTAACAGCCCATCTAAGCCTCCAATTTCGGAGGCTTTTTTTATTCTAGTTTATTGAATTTACCCCATATTTTTTTGTTTTTAATTTATTTTTATACATTCTTTCACTTTTTTTGATTCTTATTCAATTCCCTACTTGTATATATTATTCACTCGCAAAAAATTTTAAAGGCAATGTCAGACCGCAAAAACACAAAATAATTAAATAAATAAAATTAAAAATATATCACTAAAATTAGATATAACAGCAATAATTTGCGAATTTGATAAAATAAATACCTTATAATAATTAAATAATTCAAATACATCAAAAAATAGCGCAAATAATTAAATAATATTCATATATTTAAACACTGAAAACTATTCCATGATGAAGCCAAAGTTAATTATCTTTGACGAGTCACTGCTGTATGCAGAAGGCTTGTCAAAACTTCTTGTACAAAACAAGATTTTTAGTACTGTCGAAATTTTTAATTGTTACAAAAAAATTTCTGAGTATCTAAAGAAAGAGCCTCCGGAATTCCTTATGATAGGAACCACTACGATGATGCTTACAGAAATACATTCTTTAGTTCAGGACACCTTACTTCAACACAAGTCTACAAAAATTATCATTATAGGACATTCTTTCGATATTTTAAGCATACGAAAACTGTTTAACAAAGGAATTAAATGTTATTTGGATAAAAACAGTCCTTACGAAGAGTTGCTGAAGTCTATCAGTACATTATTGAATGATGATACCTATGTCTGTAATCATGTAAAAGAAATGATGATTAATTACATCAGTCATGAAGAAGAAAAGCATGATTCTCAGATTAGAGAATCTTTAACAAAAAGAGAACTGGAAATTTTAAAACATATTTGCAACGGACTTAGCAGCAAAGACATCAGCGAAAAACTTTTTATAAGCATCAATACTGTAGAAACTCACAGAAAAAGAATTCTGATGAAGCTGAATGTAAAAAATTCTGTCGGAGTGGTAAAATATGCTCTAGAAAATAATATTTTCAATTAAATCAACTTACTATTTATAAATAAAAAACTCAGAGTATTTGCTCTGAGTTTTTAGTGCGCTATAAAAATGATGAGCTAGTCTAGCCATCCCATTTCTTTCATCCATTCATCATTGTAGATTTTACCTACATATCTGGAACCATGATCGTGAAACAGCACAACAATCACATCATCTTTAGTAAACTGATCTTTCATCTGTACCAATGATGCAATTGCACTTCCTGCAGAATATCCGCAGAAGATACCTTCTTCCTTTGCCAGTTTTCTTGCATATACAGCTCCGTCTTTATCGGTAACCTTTTCAAAATGATCAATTACCGACATATCATAGTTTTCCGGCAAAATATCTTCACCAATTCCTTCTGTAATATAAGAATAAGCATTTTCAAGATGAATTTCACCCGTTTCGTGAATTTCTTTAAGAATAGATCCGTAAGTATCTACTCCAATGATTTTAATATTAGGATTTTTTTCTTTAAAATACATTCCGCAACCTGTAATAGTGCCTCCGGTTCCCGCTCCTACTAAAAAGTGAGTAAGTTTGCCTTCAGTCTGTTCCCAGATCTCAGGAGCTGTAGACTCATAATGGGCAGTTCTGTTAGACAAATTATCATATTGGTTCACATACCAACCGTTTTCGGTTTCCGTCGCCAATCTTTTAGAGACAGAATAATAAGAACGTGGATCTGTAGGCTTTACATCTGTAGGACATACAATTACTTCTGCACCCACTGCACGAAGAATATCACATTTTTCTTTAGATTGTTTAGAATTGGTTACAAAAATACATTTGTATCCTTTGATGATGGCTGCCAAAGCCAATCCCATTCCTGTATTTCCTGAGGTTCCTTCAATGATGGTTCCTCCAGGCTTCAGTCTTCCGTCTTTTTCGGCATCCTCGATCATTTTCAGAGCCATTCTGTCCTTTACCGAGTTACCGGGATTGAACGTTTCAACTTTTGCCAAAACCAAAGCCGGAAAATCTTCTCCCAGAACTTTATTCAGTTTTACAAGCGGAGTATTTCCAATGGTTTCGAGTATATTTTCTGCGTATTTCATAAATCTTTTATAAGCGGCACAAAGATAAGGCTTTCAAAATAATTACCGCAAAACTAAATTATATGAGACCAATCATTTAATAGTTCTTAGATCAAAAAATTTTTTGGAGCTTCTTCCCGCTTTCCGTTACAATCTTTTTTTTCAAAAAAGGATTTCCTCTTCAATCGGGGCTAGAGATTTGCCAATACACGAAAAATTCAGCTAAAATAAAATTCAGCTAAACAGTTTGTAGTAATTAATTATATTTAATTGCTTTTACAGGAGAAATCTTACTGATCAGGTAACTTGGGATCACTAATGCCAATCCGGAAATAATTAAAATTCCAACAGAAATAGAAATAATCACCAAAGGATTAAGATCTACCGGAACTACACTTACATAATAATTCTCAGGATTGAGTGTGATAATTCCGAAGAATTTTTGTGCAATCAAAAGTCCAAGACCAATCATATTACCATATAAAAGTCCGGGAATCATAATAATTAAAGTATAATTGATAAATGTTGCACGGATCTGCCCATTGGTTGCACCTAAGGTTTTAAGAAGTCCTATAGAATTAGTGCGTTCGATAATAAGAATCAGTAAAACCATAATGATATTAATAATCACCACCAAAAGCATAATAGAAATAATGATCCCGATATTTGTATCAAAAAGACCGATCCAATCGTTGATCTGAGGATATTTATCGGTTACTTTTTCCGCATAGTTTTTATAGCCTATAAATTTTTCAACTTCAGGAAAATCTTCCTCAATATTATTTATATTTTTAAAGAAAACATCAAGTCCGCCAATTTCGTCATCTTTCATCTCAAGAATTTTTTTGGCATGCTTGATGTCCCCGATGACAAACTGATCGTCAATCATTTTGATATCGGTTTTATAAATTCCGATCACTTCAAATTTTCTGTAAATTGGTTTCTGATCAGCTTTTGAAAACACTGTTACAATACTGTCATTTACTTTCAGATGTAAATCTCCTGCCAATTTTTGCGAAATAGCAACACCATTATTATATCCGTCTTCATTAAAGAAAGGCGTTTTACCTGCAACTATAAATTTCTTGAAGCGTAAACTGTCAAAATCTTTCGCTACTCCTTTAAAAATGATCCCTGCAAAACTATGTTCGTTTCGCATGATCCCTGTAACCATCGCATATTTCTGAACAGCTGCAACATCAGGAAGTGACTGAATTTTTTTAATATCCAACCCTTCATTATCTAAAACAGAAGTATTGTAGGAAGAATTTGATTTGGTAGATTTTACTGTAATGTGTCCGCTGAAATCAGCAAGCCTTTCCTTAATTGCTTTTTTTGAACCCAATCCTGTAGAAACAGTGATGAGTGACACGATGATTCCCAAAGCCACAGACAGTCTGCCGATGAAGATAATCACCCGGGAAAGGTTATTTTTGTTATCTTTGGAAAACGCTATTTTTCTGGAGAAATATAATGGAAATTTCAAGCTTATGAATTTAAATTTCAAAATTAAAACATTACTTCTTATTTGCCTAATTTTTTTGGGTGTATTCAATATATATTATTCTCAAACATCAGATAAAGATTTCAAAACAGGAGCAGATCAGCCGGAAAAATATCTTGGGCTTCTGAAAAATAAAAAAGTGGCGGTGGTAACCAATCAGACAGGTATTGTAACGAGAGTGGAATATTATAATGCAGCAAAAGATCCTTCAACCGGTTGTGCAAAAGCAATAAAAACAGATACCTTAAGCATTGTCGACTTTTTAGTTGAAAATAATATTGATGTCAAATCTATTTTTGCGCCTGAGCATGGTTTCAGAGGCGACGCAGATGCAGGAGAAAAAGTAAAAAACGGAATAGATGTGAAAACAGGTATCCCTATTGTTTCTCTTTATGGATCTAATAAAAAGCCAAAACCAGAGCAATTGAAAGGAATTGATGTTGTTGTTTTTGATATTCAGGATGTCGGTGTAAGATTCTACACTTATATCTCAACTTTAACTTATTTGATGGAAGCAGCCGCCGAAAATAACGTGGAAGTAATGGTTCTGGATCGACCAAATCCTCATGACGGATATATTGACGGACCTGTTTTAAAGAAAAAATGGGAAAGTTTTGTCGGAATGCACGAAGTTCCTGTAGTGTATGGACTAACCATCGGAGAATACGGAAAAATGGTGAATGGGGAAAAATGGCTCAAAAATGGGATTCAGGCTCAGTATACATTGATTCCGATGAAAAATTATCATAAGAAGAAACGCTATCCTATTTCTGAAAAACCCTCCCCTAATTTACCTAATGATCAATCAATTAATCTTTACCCGAGTTTGTGTTTTTTTGAAGGAACGCAGGTTTCTGTAGGAAGAGGAACAGATCTTCCATTTCAGGTTTACGGCTCTCCCTGGACAAAAAATCTGCCTTATCAGTTTACTCCAAAGCCTAATTTCGGCGCAAAAGATCCTTTCCTGAATGGTAAACTGTGCTATGGCGAAAATCTCTCCGATTATCCAAAAAAAATACAAGAATTGAATCTGGAATGGCTTATAAAAGCTTATAAAAATTATAATAATCCACAGCAGAGCTTCTTTCTGAAAAATTTATTTTTTGATAAACTTGCCGGTTCGGATGAGCTTCGCAAGCAGATTATTGCCGGAAAATCTGTAAAAGAAATAAAATCATCTTGGAAAGCTGATCTCGAAAGATTTTCAAAAATCAGAAAGAAATATATTATATATAATGATTGATTTAATTAAAAAAAATAAAGGCTTGAATATAAAATTCAAGCCTTTATTTTTAAAGTTCTTTTCTTAGTCTTGCCACCGGAATATTGAGCTGTTCGCGATATTTTGCAATCGTCCTTCTTGCAATATTATAACCCTGCTGCTTCAGAATCACCACAAGAGCATCGTCCGTAAGCGGCTTTCTCTTATTTTCTTTACTGATAACTTCCTGAAGATGATTTTTAATTTCTTTTGTAGAAACCTCCTCTCCATCGTCATTTGTAAGACTGTCAGAAAACAGATCTTTCAGGTAAATAATTCCGTTCGGTGTATCCGCATACTTACTTTTCACTACTCTGGATATTGTAGAGATGTCAAATCCTGTAATATCTGCAATATCTTTCAGAATCATTGGCTTTAAAGACTTCTCATCTCCCGTAATAAAATAATTATGCTGAAATTTCACAATAGCATTGATCGTTTGCAGCAAAGTATTCTGTCTCTGGTTAATGGCATCAATATACCATTTTGCGGCATCCAGCTTTTGCTTGATAAAAAGAGCAGCCTGCTTGTGTTCAGAAGAATTTTTATCATGGGAATATGTTGTTAAAATGTCTTTATATTCCTCAGAAACTCTTAAGGTAGGAGCATTTTTACTGTTTAATAAAGGAATTACCTGCCCGTCTTTTACCTGAATAACAAAATCCGGAATAATCTCCTGATTAATTGTAATGGTTTGAGTATCAAAGTTCCCACCTACTTTTGGAGATAATTTTGAAATCTCTTCTAAAGCAGCTTTCAAATCTTCTTCTTCAATATCGTATTTCTGAATAATTTTATTGTAATGTTTATTCGTCAATGCATCAAACTGAAAACGCAATATATTTGCAGCCAAAGAAACGGCTTTATCTGAACTTACTTTTTTCTCAATCTGTAGCAAAAGACACTCCTGAAGACCTCTCGCCCCTACTCCGGGCGGATCAAGTTTCTGAATATAATTTTCTAATATATCTTCTACTTTTTCCTGAGTTGTATAAATTCCCTGCGAAAAAGCAAGATCATCAACAATAGATTTAATTTCTCTTCTCAAATAGCCGTCTGTGTCGAGATTACCAATGATATACTCAGCAATTTTCAAATCTTCGTCTGAAATATTGATGAGATTAATCTGCTCCATTAAATAATCGAACAGAGACTGACCTTCGGTAAGAAGACTTTCATTATCAAAATCTTCATCATCTGCTGAATAATTACTTGATGCTGTTTTATAACTTGGTTCATCATCATAAAGATACTCATTAACATCGAAATCGGTTTCAATACTTTCTGTACCTTCAGCTTCGTAGGAATCATCTACCGAAGAATACTCATCATCCGGAGTTTCTTCTTTAGCAATTTCAAGTGCAGGATTCTCTTCCAACTCTCTTTCCAGCTCTTCTTCAAACTCCAAAGTATGAAGCTGAATCAACTTCATCAGCTGAATCTGCTGTGGTGCAAGTTTCTGACCTAACCTAAGTTGTAAATTTTGTTTTAGCATACTCTACTTGGTGTTTGTTAACATAATTTATGACGAATTTACTACTTTTTTTTGAATTTATAAACTTTTAGCACGATTTTTGATATAGAAATTTTCAATTACCACAAAATCACACTGTAACAATATTTAAGGTGATTTATATTTCTTAGCTCCCTTAAAATATTCATAAGATTACTCCTTTCAACCATACCCATATTTTACTCTTTATCCTAAAGACTATAGACATTGTTAAAAATTTGCAAAACTAACTTTAAAGATCAGAATTATATATATACTCAAAGCTTTCAAGTTTTTAAAGAGAATATTTTCTAAAAAGTCTATTACTTTATCAATACTTCTATTATGCATTTTTTGCATCTACATCAAAATCACTAATAATTAAATTGTATATATTGAAAAGTTTTGTTTTTCATTATGATCAAGACACCTCACTTATCTCCAGAAAAACTAAGACTTTTAAAAAACACAATGCTTATTACTATTTTAAATTACAAAATAAATTTCTATTTAACAGAAATACTTTATAATCCGGACACAGAATAGATCCATAAATCAATTGGAAAAACGTAAAGAATAAGAATCAAAACAGGCACAGCATTTACATTATGAAATAATTCTTTTGATTTTCTGTCATTTAACTTTAATTCACAAAAAATATATAATCAAAATTTGCAGATAATGAAAAAAGCTATATATTTGCAACCACAATAATCAAAGGTAATACTTTAAAGATTATAAAAAATGATCCGGTAGTTCAGCTGGTTAGAATGCCGCCCTGTCACGGCGGAGGTCGCGGGTTCGAGTCCCGTCCGGATCGCAAGCTTTTACAATTTTAGCTCTAAAAAATTGATCCGGTAGTTCAGCTGGTTAGAATGCCGCCCTGTCACGGCGGAGGTCGCGGGTTCGAGTCCCGTCCGGATCGCAAGCTTTTACAATTTTAGCTTTAAAAAAATTGATCCGGTAGTTCAGCTGGTTAGAATGCCGCCCTGTCACGGCGGAGGTCGCGGGTTCGAGTCCCGTCCGGATCGCATAAAAATCCACTTCTCTTTAGAAGTGGATTTTTTTTAATTATTATGGTTTATTATTGAAGATGTAGAAAAATGATTAGTCCATAGTAAACACATCAGTTGATCACTTTTTCATAAACTTAAACATCTCACTGCTTAAATTTACAATATAATCAATCATATTATATTATGAATTGATAATTTTTGAAATAAAAATGATTTTTAACATGAATATTATTAATCAAATACCTTATTTTTGACTAATAATATTTTAAATAAAATACATTTTTATACACCATGTACAAAATAGCAGAGGAACTACGTAAAAATGGTTTTAGCATTCATCCTGTGTCAAAAATAATAGAACGCAATAATTTTTCAAAAAGATTCAACACGCTTGAATATTTTTGTATTTACCTTGTAGCGCAAGACCTGGAGATACTCGTTGAAGGCAAAAAATATTACATCCCGGGAGGAAATGCAGTTTTCGTAGGACCTTACAAACAGATCGAACTTGGGGAGGTTTTAGATAAAGATATTTACGTTATTGCTTTTAACCGTTACTTTTTCGACAAGACTTCAAAAGATAGCTTTTATCTTAACTCACATCTGTTTTTTAATTTTAAATCCGAAATATCTTTTTCGCCATATTACGGAACCAATGAATACAACAATATTCTTTTAGTAGAAAGACTGCAAAAATTTTCAAAACTTAACGATGAACGAATTTATTTAGCCGCAGCGCACAATGCAATTGAGAGCCTTATTCTTGATGCGTATCTAAATGATAATTCTATCGAAAATGATACGCTAGAAAAACTAGAATCTTCAAACCTGGTCAATAAATTTACTGTTTTGCTTCAAAGAGATTATAAAACTCATAAAAAAGTATCTCATTACGCAGACCAACTAAGGGTTTCCAGTAGAAAACTTAGCGAAACCACTGAATTAGTTTACGGAAAATCTGCAAAGCAGATGATCATTGAAAAAGTAAGTTTTGAATGCGAAAAAGCAATAAGGTTCTCTACCCGTTCACTTTCTGAAATAGCGTTTGAGCTTGGCTTTAATGATGAAGGAAACTTTACCAATTTCATCAAAAAACATTTGGGTAAAAAGCCATCAGAAATGCGAGCTATTATTGGTTAAAACCCTAATTTATCACTCTATACTACTTATACATACCATAATATTACCTTTAATGGTCTTCTATTATCTGGGTATACTAAAAAACAATAACAATCTATAAATCAATTATTTAAAATTATTTTTTACGTAAAAATTTATAAATTTATACGTAAAAATTATTAAATCAAACCCAGCATAGTTTGCTTTCCTATGATAATGTAGATACATTTGTAATATAAATAACAGCAAATAAAATTTTTAAACTATAAGAATAAAACAACACACCAAATCACAAAGTTTTATTAGTATCAATAATCTATTCTTTTCAACTACGCATTCAGTATATTAATAAACTTTTCATCATTCAGTTTTCAGAAAGGCAACAGGATTTCTTGTAATTTAACAACAAGTCCTGTTGTCTTATTTTTGTTCTAAAAATATGGCAAAATATACACTACAAGGCGATTCGCCATTATACAATTAATAAAAATAAGCCATTATTTAATTGAAACTACAGCAAATAAGATAATATTTGTAAAAATTCACAAAAAATAAACCTTTTTTTGCAAATCCCAGTACCCGAATACGTTATAAATTTGCAGCCAGAAAAGAATAGATATTAATACATTAAAACTGATTGACAATGAAACAAATTTTATTGACAGCTGTAGCTTTGCTAGGCTTCGCAACAGCAAGCGCACAAAACGTGACTTTGAATGTGGTGTTAAAACCGATCCAAACCCTTGTGGTAAATAATCAACAAAAAACTGTAAATTTAGAATACTCAACTACAGATCATTATGCTAATGGTGTTGAATCTAATAATACAGACCACCTTAACATTTATAGTACAGGAGGATTTGAGGTAAAAGTAAAAAGCGGTAATGCTGTTTTACAGAATGGGGGTAAGCAAATTCAGGCAAGTAGTATTCAGGTAAAAGCTACTCCAGGATCAGATGCTGTAAATGGAGCTCAATACGCTCAAAACGTAACGCTTTCTCCTAACGAAACGACTTTAGTAACATCATCAACCGGTGGTGTGAACAAAAAAATCAGTGTTCAGTATAAAGGAGCTGGAGGAAACGAGTACATTAACAACTATATCGCAAACCAGAACCCGACTACTTATAAAACTGAATTAACTTACACGATCGTAAGCCAATAATAGGATAAGCTATAAAAGCTATAAAAGTGTCACAAATCTATTGTGACACTCTTTTCATATAAAATAAAAATTTGACAATGAGAAATTTTGCATGGTTATTTTGTTTTATGATTATTCAAATCAGTGCACAGACAGGAATTTCTGTTTCTCCGCCCAGAGTTTATTTTGAGTCGACAGCAGGAAGCAGCAGTACTCAAAAAATTACCATAACCAATGTAAGTGCAAAAAATTCGTTAGATCTTGCTGTTAGTCTGGGAGACTGGGAATATGATGAAAACGGAGAAAATATCATGCATCCTGCCAATACACTCAAAAACTCTTGCGCAAGCTGGATAAGCGTAAAAAAAGAAGATAATTATTTTAGTCTGGCTCCGGGAGAAAGAAAAGATCTGGACGTAACGATTACACCTCCTGTTAACAATAAAGATCAATTGCCTTCTCATACCGCAGTTTTATTTGTAAGCCAGATGAATCCTGTAGATGATGTAGACACACAAGGCTCAAAAATAAAAGTAAGTGTACGCTCAGGAATTAAAATTTTCCATAAGTCTAATGAAGTCATCAAAAGAAAAGTGGAAATAAAAGATCTGAGATTCGATGCTGCAAAAAAGATACTGAATTTAACATTTGAGAATCAATCTGAAATATGGACAGATGGCAAAATAATCACAGATATTATCAACACCAATACTGGTAAAAAACTGACCATAGAACCGCTAGTCTTTTATACCCTTCCGGGAAATACACGAAAAGTAAGCCTTCCTATAAATAATCTGGAGGAAAAAGGCTCTTACAATGCATCAGTAATCATTGATTATGGAGACAACGAAACCTTAGAAATGGCGGAACTAAATTTTAAATATGAATAAACTCTTTGTTTTTCTTCTTTTAGCTGTAAATTTTTTTTGTAATGCACAGGTTTCTTTTACTTCGTGGATTAACAGCTATATGCAGATTAACTCATATAATGGCAACAATAATCCTGATGCATTTACTGCAACTTTTGCAGCCAATGGCAATCTCAATATGCCTTATTGGAAACTTTCCGCAAAATTGAAACAAAATATCACCTCACAAAACGGACAATATACCATTCCTGGAAACAAGTTATCTTTTCAACCGATTTCCACATCAGGACAGGCTCAGCCAAACTCAATACCAACAATCTCACAGATAGGAGCTCCTCTTAATATTTTTTTACAGGAAAATGCAGAAGTGTTTCTCGTTCCTCAATCCAATGCACCTTTTTACAATATGCCTCCCCAGCCGAACGGATATTATAATCTACAGATGAAATACGGCATAACCTTAATAGGTGGCGGTTATCTTGCCAATTATCCTGCGTGGACCAGATTCTATGCACCTGTTGAATTTACAGCTTATGATCAGTACAATAACATTATTGGAAGAATGAATCATACTTTTCAGATTCAGATTGGCACTCTATCCGGAACTCCGCCTGTTCAGCAGGAATTTTCTCTACAAATTAATACCAATGCTGCGAATGGATTATTAGAATTTAAAAGCATGCAGGATTACAATGAAGGAAAAAGCGTGACCTATACTAACGGAATGCAGGTAAGCTCCAACACTAATTTTCAGATTAAAGTAAAATCTTTACAAAGCAATCTCATTTCTAATGGCGGAGATACCATTCCCATCAATGCGATTCATGTGGTTTTGCAGTCATCTAATCTTGCTAACCAGACTGTTTTCCCTATTACTTTAAGTGTTGCCAATCAAATCATAGCACAAGGAAACACTTCACAAACCACTACTTATTCTTATGATATAAAATATTTTACCCTTCCGCAGGATGAGCTTCTCATTAACGCAAAACCTCAAAATTATTCTACAACTTTACAGTACGAGATCACCCCTCAATAAAATCTAAATGATACCTCCAAAAGGCAGAAAACTTTTGCTCAATTTATTTCTATCTATTGTATCCGTATGGATCAGCGGGCAAAATACATCTTCCAATATTTCATTAGAAATTGAAAAAAATTCCTCTACATCCAACTCAAAAATATTGAGTCTTGTTATTGCTGTTCAAAATTTCAATCCTATACCTTTTTCAGGAAAAATAAGATATAAAGTTCCAAAAGGATTTAAAGTAATTTCCAGCGATGAAACTCCAATAGAACTGAAAGCCAATGAAAAAATTTTTGTTCCGGTAAGAGTTGTTATTGGATCGGACGCACAAGCCGGGATCTCCCCTATCCAAATACAGCTATTCAATCAACTTGAAACGCTTATTACCGAAAAAACTGAAAATTATACTGTCAACATTAGTAATGAACTGACCATGACAGTATTAAATTCCAATATCTACAGATCCTCATCAGATGAGCCTTTAGAAATCAGAGTTCGAGTTCTGAATTCAGGAAATATAGATCAAAATATTACTGTGGTCTGCAAAATTCCCGATCCTTCGAATGGAAATATTTTTATGGAACAGCACGCAGAGATTCCTGTAAGGAAAGACTCTACTTTTGTTTTCAGATATACTGATACACAAAACTTATCAAGGGGATCCAATCTTATTGTAAGTTTGTCTGCTTTCAGAAATCCTGAAAAAGAAATTTTCAGTACTTCCAATGTTTTGGTAAAGAATATTGCCAGTGTGCAAAAATATCAGAATCCTGAATTTTTCAATTTATCTCAAGAAGCCAGAAACGAAATCACTACCAGCTACAGAAGAGTGGGAGAAAATATAAATATGTATCAGTTACTGGGTGCGGGAGGAGTCAACCTTCCTTCAGGCTATCTTTTTATGAAAGGAAATATTGCATTGCTCAACAGCCAGCAACAGCCTTTGGTAACCAATACAAATATTCAATTGAAACAGGGAAATAATTTTTATAGTGTAGGAAGCATCAACAAATTATTAGAAATGACTCTTGTCGGAAGAGGAGCCGAATACAGTCATACTTTCAGAAACAACAAAAAAATAGAAATAGGTATTGTAGATCAAAACTTTAATCTTATTGAAAGAAATAGTTTTTTGAAATACGGTTACGGTTTTTTTACAAAGGGAACTTTAAATGCTAAAAACAATTCCAGAAATGTTTCTGCTGCATATATTTACAGGAATGATCCGTTTGAGAAAAGCAGCAATCATATTTTGGGAGGTGAGGGAAATTATACCTTTAATGAATTCTGGACAGCCAATGGAAAGCTGAACGCAGGTCTTACCTCGTACGAAGATCTGAAAACCATGAAGCCTTCTTTTTCTGCTGAAAGCAACTATTCCGGGATAATTAAAAATTATTTAATCACCGGAAATTACTTTTATAGTTCAGATTATTATCCCGGAAACCGCCGTGGAAGTATACAGCTTCAACAAAATATTTCTGCTAATTTCAAAAACTATAATTATTTTGCCAATATTATTTATTCTAATTTCTCACCTAAATTTTATTTTTTCACCAGACCCCAGATCTCCGAAAATACCAAAATAGAACTGGGTAGCAAATTTCCTAAAATTGGCAACTTTAATTTAGGAGTGATTTATCAGTTTCAGAATGAAAAATCAAACAGTTACAATAATTATTTCGGAAGCTGGGAAGACAATGTAATCAGAAAAATATCTGCTCACAGGATCATAGAACAGCTGTCATGGAATCACATCAGGTCAAAACAATCTGCGCTCCTATCCGTAGAAACCGGCTTTGCACAATATCCCTCCTCTGATGCTCAGAAGTTTCAGATAAAACTGAATGCCAATTATAGTATTAAAAACTTTAATTTTAATACAATTTACCAATCCGGAAGCTATTATTTATCAGAATATGCCTTTTCACAGCTTACCGCAGAGAAAGTAGATTATAAAAAACTGAGTATGTCTCTATTTTATAATAACGATTTTTATAAAGATAAGCTTAACCTCAGCACCGGAGTTTCTTATGTGGATGACGTCATTTACGGAAAATCGCCATCAGCATTTCTAAATACAAGATACAACAGCAAAAATTTCAGTATTTTTCTTAATTCCACATGGTACAATTATGCGGTAGGAACATTAGCCAGTAACATCCTTACTTTTGAATTAGGTTTTACTCTTAATCTTAAAAAAACAGTTTTAAATCCGGAAAAGAAAGGAAAAGTAGAGATATTTGCTTTTTATGACGAAAACAATAACAATCTTTTTGATCAGGATGAAAAAGCGGCCGCAGGTTATCTTATTAACATTAATGACATTGCTCTGAAAACCACTTCAGAAGGCACAGCTTTATATAAAAATGTTCCTTTTGGGAAATATAACCTGAAGCAGCACATACAACAGGGATGGTATTATAATGAAACTGAGTTTGAAATCAACCAGTATAACTATCCGCTATTGGTTCCACTTCACCAAAACGGTACTTTACAAGGAAAAATTACTTTTGATTATAATACAAAAACAGCCGTTGAGTTTGAGCATCGTGCTTCTTCTGTATCTTTCAGCATTATTAAAAACAATGAAGTTGTTCAAAGACTTTACAGTGATGATGACGGACATTTCACCTCTTTTCTCCCTACAGGAAAATACATTATCAGCCTGAACGAATCTACTCTTCCTTCCAACACCTATTCTGAGAAAAACTCTATGGAAATAGAAATTAAAGCAGGTCAGATTTCAGAACTTCCAAATTTTGTTATTAAAGTAAAGGAAAAAAAGATCAATAAAAAGGTTTTTAGCAACTAAAACAGCTTTTCAGTACAGGTAAATAAATATTTTTACAAAATTTAATTATTTTAACATTTCCTTAACTAAAACTTGGCTTCATAATTGAGAATAAGTTAACCATAAGCGATTATTGCTTACAATTAATTTAAAAATTTGAGTTATGAAAAATATAGTTTTAGCAGGAGTAATCTCAATATTTGCAGTGACAGCCTGTAAGAGAAGTGAAGATAAGGTAGCTGAAAAGACATTAGAACAGCAAAAAATGGAATTTCAGGTAAGACAGCTTGAAATAGAAAAGCAAAAACTGGCTATAGAAAGAGAAAGATTTGAGTATGAAACTCAGAAAAGAGCAGACAGCATTGCTACAGCTCAACAGGCAAAAACAGCAGCTGCATCTAAACCTCAGGTAATCAGAGAAACTAAAACAGTTTATCGTGATGCCCCAAGATCTTCGTCAGGCGGAAGTAGCTCAAGTAGCGGTGCTTCTCAGGGAACGACAGCTCAAAAACAGGGAATCAGTGAAGCTGCAAAAGGTACTGCCATTGGTGTAGTAAGTGGTGCTGCATTGGGAGCGATAGTTAATAAGAAAAATCGTGGCGGAGGTGCAGTAGTTGGAGGTATTATCGGTGGTGCAACCGGATATACATTGGGTAGAGCACAAGATAGAAAAAGCGGAAGAGTACAGCCAAAATAATTTTATATACATATACTTTCAAAGAGATTGCTTATTTTTAGGCAATCTTTTTTATGCTTTTATTATTTTTTTCATCCGTTTTTATCATTCCTGCTCTTATGGGGTGGGGTAAATTACTGGAAAAAATAATTCCGGCTGACCTTTGCGGAGTGTCAGGTAAATCTTTGAACGGAATTTTATTTTTAGGGCTGCTTTTGTCTGTGGTCTCATTTTTTATTCCTCTTGATCTGAATGTGGAAATTCCGGTTGTGATTATTGGTCTTTCTATTTTTTTCAGAGAAAAACTTTACGAATATTTTTATAAGATTCAGAAAAAAAATTTTGGAATCCTGACCTTTTTTATCCTCATCATTCTATATTGCGGTTCCTCATATCCTTTTATTGTAGATCATTTCGGGTATTATATCCCTACCATAAAATGGCTTACGGAAGTGGGAATTGTAAAAGGAATATCAAATCTAGATCTTATTTTGGGACAAATGTCTGTGTGGCATATTTTGCAAGCAGGCTTCAGTAATTTCTGTGATCCCTTTTTTAAATTAAACAGCATATTGCTCATTATTTATGTTTTTTATATAATTGAAAACAAAAGCTGGATCCACCTTCTTTTTGTTCCTTTTTTAATATTTTTCACCCAATCTCCGAGTCCGGATCTGCCTGTGATTATTTTTTCGCTGATTATCGTTAATGAAATCTTCACAGGAAATAAAAACATCTCTTTTTTGTTCGCTTTAGCAGTTTTTGCTTTTACTGTAAAACCTACAGTCATCTGGCTGCCCTTGTTTGTGCTACTCTATTCTGTGTTCAGTATGAAAATGAATATTCAGAAATTAATTTTTGGCAGTTGTATTTTTTCTTTATTTATATTTAAAAATATCTGGACATTTGGCTTTCCTGTATTTCCGGTTGCAGTCTTAGATCTCGGAATATCCTGGAAACCTAATCCTCAGCTTTTACAGTCATCTTCTGAATTTGCCATATCAAAAACCTATGACGGACAGTATACTTACGATGAAATCTTGCAGTTTACATGGTTAGATTATATTAAAAACTGGTTTTTTGTTTCCGGAATAAAGTCAGTTATTAACATTACTTTTATTCTGAGCCTTATAGGATTTATTATATATGGTTTAATTCAAAAAAAGAAAATCGTTTCACTTTTGGTCGTTTCTGTTTTGGCTAAAAGTATTTTGGTTCTGCTTTTTTCAGCCCAGTACAGATTTTTTCTGGATGTATTTTTTGTCATATTTTTTGTGATCGGTTTCCAGATACTGAAGAGAAAAGCTGTCATTGCTTTTTCAGCGATAGTAATGATCATTTTTTCAGGATTATTTACATTCCCCGCTTATATTCAGCATTATATTCCAAGTTTTAATCCGGGAAAACTGATTGTGAAAAAAGATCTGAAACAACTTTTTGCGCCAACCAATTACGAATATAAAAACTTCACCCGTTTTAAAGTTGGAAATCTTAATTTCAATGTTTCAAAACAATATCCTTTTAATTTTGAAACGCCTATTCCTGCTATTTCAACGAGTTTTGTCTTAGATTATCAGAAGGCAAAAATATTTCCGCAACTTATAGACAAAAATGACATCAGAAAAGGTTTTATCTGGAAAAAACTTAATTCAGCAGAAGAAAAAGAGGTTGATAAAGCAATAGAGACAATTAAAAATGACTATCACTAAAGTAACCAGCAAACACCTCCTTTTTCTAAATAAAAAGCAATAATTTTGCAGTATGTTCAATTCATTAGGCAATCTTCTTAATCTTACCACCTTAGGTGAGAGTCACGGCAAAGCTTACGGCGGAATCATCAATAATTTTCCTGCCGGTCTGGAAATCAATTTCGACAAAATACAATACGAATTAGACCGCAGAAAACCTGGTCAGTCGGCAATTGTTACCCAAAGAAAAGAGAGCGACACCGTACAGTTTTTATCCGGAATTTTTGAAGGAAAAACGACCGGAACTCCTATTGGGTTTCTAATTGAAAATGAAAATCAGAAGTCTAATGATTATGATCATATTGCAGCATCTTACCGCCCAAGTCATGCAGATTTCACTTATGACCAAAAATTCGGCATTCGTGATTATCGCGGTGGTGGAAAATCTTCTGCACGGGAAACCATCAATTGGGTAGTTGCAGGAGCTTTAGCCAGACAGCTTTTACCTCAAATTGAGATCAACGCCTATGTTTCTTCCGTAGGAGAAATCTTTTGTGAAAAACCTTATCAGGCATTAGATTTTTCTAAAACCGAAAGCAATGAAGTACGCTGTCCCGATATGGAAACAGCCGAAAAAATGATTTCGAAAATTAAAGAAATCAAAAAACAAGGCAACACTATCGGCGGAACGGTTACCTGTGTTATCAAAAACGTGCCTGTAGGAATTGGTGAGCCTGTTTTTTCTAAATTACAGGCAGAACTGGCAAAAGCAATGCTCAATATGAATGCCTGCAAAGGTTTTGAATATGGGAGCGGATTTTGTGGGGCAAAAATGACCGGCTCCGAGCATAATGACGAGTTTAATCCCGATTTCACCACCAAATCAAATCTTTCCGGTGGAATTCAAGGGGGGATTTCTAATGGAATGGATATTTATTTCAGGGTAGCTTTTAAACCTGTCGCAACTATTCTGAGACCTCAGGAAAGTGTAGACAAATACGGAAATGCTGTTACCGTAGAAGGAAAAGGAAGACACGATCCGTGTGTGGTGCCCAGAGCGGTACCTATTGTAGAAAATCTTGCTGCTTTTGTGTTGGCAGATTTATTTTTGATCAGTAAAACAAGAAATATAAATCAATTTTAAAATAATCTATTGAGTAATGAAAAATTACTGGGACAAAGCTATTTCTTTCGAGGAATATGTACAGACAGGGAAATCCAGGCTGGAAAACCCTGCCAATCAGCAGGAAGTCGATTTCAGACATTATTATGAACTCGGACTTCAGAGAATCGACAGAACTTTAAAAAAATATATTCCCAATGAAGAGCAGCTTGCTGAGCTTCAGTCTAAAAACTTTGACGGAAAAATTCTGATCATTTCGGAAGTATGGTGCGGTGATGCAAGTGCAACAGTTCCTGCTTTGGTGAAATTTTTTGAGGGTAGAAATGAAGTGAAAATTTTCCTTCGGGACAGCGACAAAAGCCTGATTAATCAATTTCTAACCAACGGAACAGAATCTATCCCGAAGGTCATCATTCTGGATAAAGATTTTAACCTAAAAAATTCGTGGGGACCACGTCCGAAATTTGGGCATGAGCTTCTTCTAAAATACAAAGCCGATCCTGAAAACTATACCAAAGATCTATTTTATAATGATCTGCAGGTGTATTATGCCAAAAACAGAGGCAAAGATGCGGTACAGGAGATTTTGGAACTGTTGTAAAGTTTTCATTGATTACCAAAAAAGGTTGTTTCGCTTTGAGACAACCTTTTTTTGGTATTTTAAATTTCTTTATCTACTATCTAATGTTAGTAAATCTTCTACATATATTCCTTTCAACGGATATGCTTTTCCTTTTTTAATTTTAAAATTTTTTTTGGGAAATGAGTTTTCAATTTCTTCTTTAGGAAATGACGAATCTGGAAGATCGAAATTAACCGACTTATCAAACTCTATAGATGTAAATTTAAGCCTTTCCAAACCAAATATCTGGTTAAAAATAGGATGAAAAGGAATTGCCCATCTCCCGTCTCTTGTCTTGTAAACCGGAAAAAATCTATACTTTAAATAAATGAGTTCACCGCAAAAGTCTCCTACATAAATTAAGACATTTTCGTAATTTTTGAATATAGCATCATGAGTGCTATTATGATCATATGCCGTGAAATTGATAATCTCCTCAGGATAATGTTCTCCGAATTCCTGTTCAATTTTATAAGTAGCATTGTATTTAGAGTCCATCAGCATATAGCAATAATCTGATGTATCTGCATACGTTACATTTATTTTCTTACCTACAAATACATATTTTTTTGAAGGTGTCTTCTGATTACATTGTTTGGGCTTAATGCAGGGTTTTGGTCTGAACTCTATAATTATATCCTTTTTTTTCATTAAATCTGATACTGCATACTTTTCGGGATAAAACCTTCTGATATCATTTTCAAATAATAAGGTATCTTTTAATCTTGCATTGATAGAAAAATAGCCGTTTTCATCTGTATAAGTAACAATATCTGGATTTGATGTTACTTTATCTCTTACAGAAAAATCTTTTACATCTAATTTATTAAGTTTTTTAATCGTATCGTTTAATGTAATAAAACTAATTCTATAGCCTTCTTTAGGTTGTTTTACAAAACCCTCTACCTTAACTTTCTGACATATATAAAGCAGAATGATAAGCAAACTAAAATATGTGATAATGTCTTTTTCAAGGTTAATTATTTAAGTAAAGGAATATTACTACTGCTTTGTAAAAATTAAATCTTTTGTTACAGGAAGATAAACTTTTGTATCGGGGTTTCCGGGACACTCACTATTCTTATCTACAAAAATTCTACCCTCTGGTCGGTATTCCCAAGACAATTGTGTAGAGCTAATTTTAAAAAGAAATACTCTTCCCCAGCCTACACCGCAATTTGTTCCCGGATAATGAAGTACAACTGCATTTTCCTGCGGAGCAGACCAGATACTGTAAAAATCATTCTGAGTATTATTTTGGGTATCCTGGAGAACAGCACCTGATGAGTTTTTTACGGTGTATCTTATCACTACAGCATCAGTATAATATTCCTTATTTGGTATCTCTTCTAACTTATTTTCTATTTTAGTTACATATAAAATTATATTTTTATCTTCGAAATTGGCTTTATAAATGCCAACAAATTGATTTAAATCATTATTAAGGTCTTTTACATGTCCTCCTTGGACAATATCGTCCATACGCGTATTTAGTGGATAGATCTGAGCTTTGCAATTGATTACACTAAGTAAAACAGCAAAAATGATGATAATTTTAGTGTTTTTCATAATTTCTTCTCTGAAAATAACCTTTTTTAAAAGACTTTGTCTTTACTGCTTCGTAAAAATTAAATCTTTTGTTACAGGAAGATAAACTTTTGTATCTGGATTTCCAGGACATTCTATACTTTTATCTAAGAAAATACTACTATTAGGCCGATATTCCCAAGACAGTTGCGTGGGATTAATTTTAAAAAGAAATACTTTTCCCCACCCGACTCCGCAATTTGTTCCCGGATAATATAGAGCAACACCATTTTCCTGAGGATAAGACATCATACTGTAAAAATCATTTTGAGTATTATTCTGAGTATCCTGAAGAATAGCCCCATTTTGACTTTTGACAGTATATTTAACTGTTAAAGCATCCATGTAGTATGATTTTGTGAGTCTTTCTTTTAACATATGTTCTACTTTTGTAATATATAATGTAGTTTCATTTCCTTGATAATTCGCTTTATATATTCCTGTAAACTGATTTAATTCATTATTCAAATCTTTTATGTATGAATATGCGGGTATATTTTCATAATCAGTATCTAATGGATAAGTCTGTTGTGCTTTACAATTTATAAGATTAACAAGCACGAATAAAAAGGTGATAATTTTAGTATTTTTCATAATTGTTTTTTTATGGGCATGGTACAGGAGTGGTTGTACCATCAGGGTTCAACTGTATAGTATTGATAGTTCCGCCTTTTTCTATTTTTTGTAATGTAATTTGATTGGGAACAATATTCATTTTAGCTAATATACCAAAAAATAGTTGTTCTAATCCCCGAGCATTTAAGCTCGCTGTTGCATTCAATCCATTTCTTAAAGAGGGGATTTTTAAAAGTTTCATTTCTAATTCAGTAAAATCATCTTCCGCTTTTTTAATTTCTTCTTTACTCAGAGTTGCAATAGCACCCGTTGTAGAAATATCTCCGTTAAAACGCAATAGATAATTATGGTATACGAAGTTATCGGGTGGGCAGTTGCAGGTTTCGTAGGCAACCACCCCAACAAAGGCATCTTTTGCCGTAGCAGAATTCTGTTGGTATACAACGGTTTTGAACAGGGCTCGTATATCTTTAACTGATAACATTTTTGTGCCTGATGGTGTATGGTTATGGTAAACACCTTTGTAGCCTGAATATAATGAGAGATTTACTTCGTGGTCTTCACCAGTAATAAGAGCTGACGTAGTATTATCATTCATATACAAAAATGCTTTTTCACCCTTATCTGTGCCTAACTTTACAGACTGCGCCTCCAAAGAATCAATTTTATTTTTTACCACAGGACTTGCCAGCAATGCTTTTGTTTTTTCGCAGGGGTTGGTTCTTACAATCGGCTCAGACGGCATTCCTATATAGCATCCCGTTGGGCTTACCAA
>NZ_VKNW01000013.1 GCF_007474535.1 Chryseobacterium echinoideorum
CCCTGAATAACTGTGAGAAAAATTTAAAAAAAAAGCAAAAAGGAAAAGAAAAGGACATAAAAATACCTCCGGAATGATTCAGAGGTTAATTTTTTATTATAAAACGGATTATTTTAAATTTTCGGGAACTTCAATATTGTTCTTTTTAATGTATTCTAGCAATTGATTATATTTTTCTTCAAAATCGTTGCTTCCACATTTATGAGAAATACTGCAGATATCAGACGGCTTTATATCCAAAATATCAGAGATTTTCGTGAGAATTTCAAGATTGATTTTGACTTTAGAATTTTCTATATCTGAATAGGCTTTTTGAGAAATGCCCATTTCAAACGCCATATATTCTTGAGTAAGATCTCGCTCTCGCCTTATTTTTCTGATATTTTGTCCACAAATTTTCATCGCACAATAGCTTTAGTAGTTTTGGGTATATTTTAGAAGTATATCTAATAGCCATAGACAAAGTTAGTAAATACCTTTGTCAAAATATTATACAAGCAGCATAATATTTATTTACAGTTGAACATCATTCTTTATTAACGAGAAAAATCGACGGTAAAAAATTGATCCGCTGCAAGAAACAAGACTTATGGAGACGCAAAAATTTAATTATGACAATAATATTGTCAGAGCATTCCTCTATGCAACTATTGTATTTGGAATTATTGGTTTTATTTTGGGGCTAACAGCAGCTTTAATGCTTTTCTATCCTGAGCTTCCTGAATTTTTATTCGGAACTGATGATACAACCATTATGAGTTTACGAAGTGGAAATATTCAGGGATTGATTAATTCTCAGGGAGCATTAGGTTTTGGAAGGATTAGAATGCTTCATACAAGTGCCGTTATTTTCGCTTTTGTGTGTAATTCTTTTTTCTGCGGTGGGTACTACAGTATGCAGAGACTTCTAAAAACCAGAATGTACAGCGATACGCTTTCATGGATCCACTTCTGGACATGGCAGATTATGATCATTGCCGTTGTGATTACATTCTTAATGGGAATCAATACTTCTAAAGAATATGCTGAGCATGAGTGGCCAATTGATATTCTGATTACTTTTTCATGGGTAGTTTTCGGGATCAATATGTTTGGAACAATTGCCAAAAGAAGAGTACGCCATCTTTATGTAGCTATCTGGTTCTACATTGCTACATGGATCGCAGTTGCTATGCTTCATATCTTCAATAATTTGGAAGTCCCATTATCATTTACAAGCTGGAAATCTTATTCTGCCTACGCAGGAGTAAAAGACGCTTTAGTGCAATGGTGGTATGGCCACAATGCTGTTGCGTTTGTATTGACAACACCAGTTCTTGGTTTAATGTATTACTTTATGCCAAAAGCCGCAAACAGACCTGTGTTTTCATATAAATTATCAATCATTCACTTCTGGTCTTTAATCTTCGTTTACCTTTGGGCAGGACCTCATCACCTTCAGTACACTGCTTTACCGGCATGGGCTCAAGCAGTAGGAACAGGTTTCTCAATTATGCTTATAGCACCATCATGGGGCGGAATGCTTAATGGTCTATTAACTTTAAGAGGAGCATGGGACAAAGTAAGAGAAAATCCTATTCTTAAATTCTTTGTTGTAGCTGTTACCTGTTATGGAATGGCAACTTTTGAAGGACCGCTTTTGGCTACAAAATCTTTAAATAAAATTGGGCATTATACTGACTGGGTAATCGGACACGTACATTTGGGGGCTTTAGGATGGAATGGTTTTATGGCATTCGGAGTGGTATACTATCTGATCCCAATCATGTGGAGAACGGAACTTTGGTCTAAAAAGCTTGCCAATCTACACTTCTGGCTAGGTACTTTAGGAATCATTTTCTACGCTGTTCCGATGTATATTGCAGGATTTACACAAGGTTTGATGTGGAAACAATTTAATCCGGACGGAACTCTATTATGGAAAAACTGGTTAGATACTGTTACTGCTATTATTCCATATTATAAAATGAGATTTTTAGGAGGGTTATTTTATTTAAGCGGAGCAATTTTAATGGTTG
Source organism: Chryseobacterium echinoideorum (assembly GCF_007474535.1). Classification (GTDB taxonomy): domain Bacteria; phylum Bacteroidota; class Bacteroidia; order Flavobacteriales; family Weeksellaceae; genus Chryseobacterium; species Chryseobacterium echinoideorum. Next base: position 2,019 of record NZ_VKNW01000013.1, read on the forward strand.
TTAATGTTTATAAAACCATCAGAAAAGGATCATTCCAAAAAGAAGTTCCTGCGGAAGCTCCTGCATTAGCAAATGTCGGAAGTGCAAGAAAAGAAGGCGAAGGTGTACACCTTTGGCTGGAAAGAACTCCTCACTTATTATCAATATTGGCATTTATTGCGATTGCTATCGGTGGATTGGTAGAAATTGTTCCTACACTCACTGTGAAAAGTAACTTACCTACTATATCTGCAGTAAAACCATATTCTCCGCTTGAACTGGAAGGTAGAGATCTCTATATTCGCGAAGGCTGTAATTCCTGCCATTCCCAAATGATAAGACCGTTCCGTGATGAAGTTAACAGGTTTGATGGTAAAAACGGACAATATTCCAAAGCAGGTGAATTTGTATACGACAGACCATTCTTATGGGGTTCCAAAAGAACAGGACCGGATTTACACAGAGAAGGTAACAGAAATCCTGATTCATGGCACTTTAAACATATGTACAACCCGAGAGTTACATCTGCAGGATCTATCATGCCACGTTTTCCATGGCTGATAACCAACCAGCTAGATCGCTCGCAAATGGTGGATAAAATGAAACTGATGAAAAATACTTTTGACATTCCTTATACTAAAGCACAGATTGACTCAGCAGATCAGTGGGCAGATAATCAGTCTAAAGCAATTGTAAAAAGAATTTATGCTGAGGCAGCAGATGTGAAAGTACAGGTAGAAAAAGATAAAGCAGCAAAAGGAAATCAGTTTGTCCCTCTGGAACAGCGCGAGATCATTGCCATGATTGCGTATCTGCAAAGACTGGGAACAGACATCAAAACAACTGAGATTAAAACAGCAAGTGTAGATTAATTTTAAATATTATTTGAAATGAAAACAAGAACTCCAATATCTATATATATTGCTCTTACCATTGGGATCATCATCATGGCATTTGAAATGTTCGCACAGGATTCCGATTACTTATCTACACCTATATTTTGGGCATTGCTGATTATTGTAACCATCTTATTGCTCATTATGAACTCTATCGGAGATTTGGTGGAAAACGAAAGGTTCAGCAGATTGACAGATGAAGAAAAGCGTCTGTATATTACAGATAAAAACACACCGTATGTACAGAAACTCTGGAATTCAGCATTCAAAAAGCAGTCACAGTCCGAAGAAACTGACATTCTGATTGATCACGGTTTTGACGGCATTACCGAACTCGACAATTCTTTACCTAAATGGTGGATCGGGCTTTTTTATTTCGGAATTATCTTCTGCGGCGTTTACATGATTGCATTTGCTTTTACAGATTATGCACATCCAGAGGCAGAGTATGATAAGGAAACAAAAATTCAGCTGGCTTCTATAGAAGAATACGAAAAAAATGCGCCACCTATCAATCTGGAAACAGCAAAATACAGCGCAGATTATATTTCTGAAGGCGAGCAATTGTTTAAAACCAATTGTGTAACCTGCCACGGCGACAACGGAAAAGGAGGAATTGGACCTAACCTCACAGATAATCACTGGATCAACATCAAAGAAAAAAGCTTATTCAAAAATGTTTTCTGGATGCTTGAAAATGGTTCGCCCAACAATCCAACTATGCGTCCGTTTATTAAAGAAGGAACCATCACAGGAAGAGATGCCGAAAAAATTGCATCTTACATCTATCATATTAACCAGGAAAAATCACCAGTTACACAAGCTCAGGGAGGTGCAGCTCCACAAGGCGAAGCTGTAAAATGGAAAGAATAATTACTCATTTTAAATATATAATTTATGAATTGAATCTCCATCAGATGTATGTCGCGGTTGTAACTCAACTAACATCTGAAAACCTATTCACTTTTTTTAAATATTCCATAATATTTAAGATCAGCCGAGGCATACATCAAAAGAACCTGTTCGTTTGAACAGGTTTTTCTTATTTCGGAAAAGTACCACATTTTTATATTCTTACCATAAAATGCAGCAATTGGCAAAAATTTTGCTTAAATGAAGTAACAGCTTTAAAAAAGACTGCCATAAAATAAATAAATAAATAAATCATGCTAAAACTCATTACATTTCAAATTCTGAAAATATAAGACATCCATAATTTCATGCCCGTGAGTTACCCTCACATTTAATCCGAATTGTATATTTGTCTAAATCACAGAAACTTGAAACTGAAATTTAATAAAAGAAAAATTCTCAGAGGTGTTGTTATAACAATCACCTCCATCATTGTTTTAATCATACTTCTCGTCCTTAGTCTCAGGCTTCCCGCTGTACAAAACTATGTAAAAGATAAACTTGTTGTATATCTGGAAGGTAAAATCAAAACAAAAGTAAGTTTGGATAAAGTTTACATTGGTTTTCCCAACAGTATCATAATGGAAAATTTGTATCTGCAGGGGCAAAAAACCGATACCCTTCTTGCTGTCAGAAAATTTGATGTTGGTCTCAATATGTGGCAGCTGATGAAATCCAAGGCGGATATTACTTCAATTGATTTGGAAGGAGTTCGTGCAAATGTTGTCAGAAAACCGGACGGAAAATTCAATTTCGATTATATAATTGATGCTTTCGCTACTTCAGATGAAGAACAGGAAAAGAAACCTTCAAAACCTTTCATTATTTCTTTAGATAAAATTAAACTAAAAGATATAGGTCTTACCTTCAATGATCAACAATCAAGAAACGACATCAAAGTTTATTTTAAATCTTTTGATACAAGAGTACAAACGTTTGATCTTCAAAACAACAATTATGCAGTCAACGATATTAATCTTGACGGATTAAAATTAAAATTAAAGCAGGATCTGGTAGAAGAAGTTGCTAAAAATGTCGAAGAAAAAGTAGATTCTCTGAATCAGAAAAAACCTATGAAATTAGGTTTAAACGGAATAAAGCTAACCAATTTTGATGTAGATTACGGTGATGATAACACCAAAACTTTTGCAAAAGTTCTATTTAAAGAACTCAGCACCAAAGTCAACAGCATTGATCTGGAAAACAATAATTATAATATTGGAAATGTTTATCTGACCGGAGCAAACATCAATGCCAATCTTTTTCTTCCGGCAGACAATGCAAATCCTAAAAATCAGAATGATCCGGATCCGGCAAAATCTTCGGAGCAACAACAAGCAATGAATCTTGTTTTAGGGAAACTTCTATTAGATGATGTAAAAGTAGCTTACAACAATACAGCTATTGCCCCCACAAAAAACGGAATGGATTTTAATCATCTGAATTTTTCTAAACTCAATCTGGATGTCAGAAATTTTAAAATGCTGAACGGTACTTTTGCCGGAAGTGTAAAATCTGCAGAAATCCAGGAAGCGAGAGGTTTGAATGTACAAAAATTTAACACCGATTTTGTGTATGCCGAAAAAGAAGCTTACCTCAAAAATCTCTATTTGCAAACTCCAAAAACGGTTTTAAGAGACGAGGTTATTTTAAATTATAATTCGATTGAACAATTATCTTCCAATTTGGGAGCAGTAAAAATTTCAGCTGACATCCGCGATTCTAAAATCGGATTTTCTGATATTCTTACTATTGTTCCTACTTTACGAAACACAGCACCATTCAACAAATATCCTAATGCCACTTTGAATGTGAATGCTATTGTAAGAGGAAATATCAACGATTTATCTATTCAAAACCTGAAGGTTTCAGGATTAGACAAACTCAGGGTTTTGGCTTCGGGAAAAATCAAAAATGCAACAAATCCTGACCAACTGTATTACAATTTGAATGTGGCGGAACTATCCACAGCATCTAAAACGATTTATAATCTCGTTCCGAAAAATACTATTCCAAGCAATATAACATTACCTTCGTTCTTAACTATTCGTGGAACAGCAAAAGGAACCACACAGGTTGTAGATACCAACCTTCGCCTTACTTCTACATTGGGGAATGCTGCCGTAATTGCCAAAGCCGATTTACGAAGAAAAAACAGAGAAACTTTCGATGTGAAAGCCAATCTTCAAAATTTACAGATCGGAAAAATAATCCAGAATAAAGATCTGGGAAGCATCACAGCAAAAATCAATGCTAAAGGACAAGGTTTTGACCCGAAAATAATGACTGCTAATTTAAGTGGCGATGTACAATCTGCAACTTATAATGGATACACTTATCAGAACATGAATCTGAAAGGAAAAATCACTCGTGGTGTGTATGATATTGATTTAAACTCCAAAGATCCGAACGCTAATTTACATCTTGCCGCTTCCGGAGTTTTCAATGACAATCCGACTGTGAAAGTTAATGGAAACATCAACAAATTAGACTTAAACAAGCTTGGTTTTTACAGTTCGCCGATGATTATTGCAGGCGGAATTGACGGAGATTTTACAAACCTTGATCCCGATCATCTGAACGGTTATCTGAATCTTCAGGATTTTGCCATTTCCGATACAAAAGAAGTATATCCGCTTCAGGAAGTGAGACTGAATGCAGTGTCTACCGCTGATTCTACTTTAATAAAACTCAATTCGCAGATTGCCGATGTTGAACTTAACGGAAAATATAAATTAACTCAGATATTCGGAGCTTTATCACAAACAATTAATCAGTATTATCAGTTTCAGAAGCCAGATCCAAATCAGAAAATTGATGCCGGACAGTTTTTTACCCTTAATGCCTCAATTAAAAATGATGACCTCATCAGAAAATTTGTTCCGGATCTGAAAAGTTTTGAAACCATTACTATTACAGGAAATTATAATGCAGATTCCCAGAATATAGAGCTTGATGCAAAAATCCCACAGGTTTTATATGGCACAAATTCCCTTGAAAATACCAGTCTGAAAATTACCAATGAAAATCAGGCATTGCAGTATAATTTGAATGTTACCTCATTGAAAAGCGAAAGTTTTGCTTTGAATAAAGTCAATATCAATGGTGATGTTGCCCAAAATACCATCAATTATAATATTGCAACGAAAGATGAAAAAGATGAAACGCAGTTTCTGATTGCCGGAAATGCGAAATCTATGAACGACATTACAGAAATTTCTTTAAATCCAGATGGTTTAAAACTAAATTATATGGATTGGGCGGTTGATGAAAACAATAAAATTCAGATTTTCAGTCAGGGAATTGTAGCAGATCAGTTCAGGCTTTCCAACTCGGGAGCAGAAATTACTCTTCAGTCTGAGAGCAATTCACCAACTAGCCCGCTGAATGTTTCTCTGAAAGATTTTAAAATTGAAACCATTACGGAAATCATCAAAAAAGATTCGCTTTTGGCAAAAGGAACTATCAACGGAACTGCGCAACTGAGAGATTTAACTAAAAATATGACCTTCACATCAGATATTGATGTTACCGATTTATTTGTCTTCGGAAATCCTGTAGGAAACCTTGATATTAAAGTCAACAATCAGTCAGCGAATCTTCTGAATGCAGATATTGTACTTTCAGGAAATAATAATGATGTGAAAATCTTAGGAACATACAATACTTCTGCAAGCAGTTTTGATTTGGATTTAAATATGAATCAGCTTCAGATGAAAACGCTGCAAGGCTTTACCATGAACGCAATTAGCAATACAGAAGGGCACCTCTCCGGAGATTTAAAAATAACTGGAACTACTGAGGCACCGAGAATCTTAGGTGACGTAAAAATGAATAATGTAGGAATGATGATTTCCCAGACAGGAAGTGATTTCAGAAACATTAATGACAAAATAAGTTTTACCAGCCGCGGAGTAGAATTTGATGATTTTAAAATCAATGATAAAGACGGAAATTCTCTCAATATTGACGGCCAGGTGCTCACAACAACCTACAGAGATTTTGCTTTCAATCTGGATGTAGACGCAAAAGATTTCAAAGTTGTCAATTCAGAGAAATCAAATGATGCTATAATGTATGGAATTCTGGCAATAGATGCTGCTTTACAGGTAAGAGGAAATTTAGACCTGCCCAGAGTTGACGGAAGATTGGCGGTGTCAGAAACTACTGATTTTACTTTTGTACTTCCTCAATCTTCGCCTTCATTACAGGAAAGAGATGGAATTGTAGAGTTTATTGATCAGGATCAGGTAGAATTAACCAAAACCATCAAAGATGATTCTATTGATTCACAGACCAACCTCAAGGGAATGGATGTAAATGTGAATATTGAACTAAGCAAAGAAGCAAAAATGTCGATTATTATTGATAAAGCCAACGGAGATTTTGTAAAACTTCAGGGTGAGGCAGATCTCACAGGAGGAATAGATCCTTCAGGCAAAACCACTTTGGTAGGAGTTTATCAGGTAGAAAAAGGAAGCTACGAAATGTCCGTGAGTCTTCTAAAAAGAAAATTTGACATCCAGAAAGGAAGCACCATTACCTGGACGGGTGAGCCTACCACTGCCGATCTCGATATTACTGCAGTTTATAAAACTGAAACGGCACCAATTGACTTGGTAGAACAGCAGTTTTCGGGTAATCCTTCTGAGTTGAATCAGTTTAAGCAGAGAATCCCGTTCAATACTTTATTGATTCTGAAAGGCGAGTTGCTAAAACCTCAGATCAGTTTTGATATTACAACTGATGAAAAAAACAATGCGGTATCTTCTAATGTAACCGAAACTATAGATGGTAAACTTGCTCAGCTGAGGGAAGATGAAAATGAAATGAACAAACAGGTTTTTGCTTTATTGCTCCTGAATCGTTTTATTGGCGAAAATCCTTTCCAAAGCAATTCCGGATTGTCTGCTGAGACTATGGCAAGACAGAGTGTGAGTAAGATTCTTTCTCAGCAGCTTAATAATTTAGCTTCAGATTTGATCAAAGGGGTTGACCTCAACTTTGATCTGGAATCTACAGAAGATTATTCTACCGGAACACAGAATACCAGAACAGATCTGAATGTTGATGTCAGCAAAAGATTATTAAACGACAGGTTAAAAGTATCTGTTGGAAGCAACTTCGGGCTGGAAGGAGAAACCAGACAAAATGAAAACACCACCAATATTGCAGGTGATGTAACCATAGATTATGCACTTTCAAGAGACGGAAGATATACTTTAAGAGCTTACCGAAAAAACGAATATCAGGTTGCTTTGCAAGGACAGATTGTAGAAACAGGGCTTGGATTTGTAATTACCCTAGATTATGACAAATTCCGGGATATATTCAGAAAGTCCAGAAATAACCGAAACAGAGAAGCCATCGAAAACAAAAGAAAAAAAGACAAAGAAGCTGTAGAATTCAAATAAAAATTTTAATCCAAAGAGCGCAAATATTTTGTTACTACTGACGACTCGTTTTGCTTGCAAAGGCGTTTCACTCAGCAAAGAATTCAAAATTTGCTTTTGGAAAAAAATATAAATTTTAGCATGGAAAATAAACTAAACATATATTATAAATACTTTTTACTCACAGGAGCTGCTGCAACAATCATTTCCTGCAGCAATACCAAATTCCTGAAAGACGGACAGATGCTTTATACAGGAGCTGAAGTAAAAATAGAAAGCGACTCGCTTAGCAAAAAGGAAAAAAACGAACTTGAATCTGCTCTTAAAGAGAATTTAACACCAAAACCTAATTCATCATTTTTAGGATTACGTCCAAAATTATATGCTTATAATACCACCAAAGAACCCAAAAAACAAAAAGGACTCAGATACTGGCTCAAATACAAATTCGGAGAAGAGCCTGTTTTACTGGGTGATGTAGACAGAGAATTCAATAAAGATATTATCGTTAATTATTCTGAAAACCAAGGATACTTTAATGCAAGAGCAAGATACGACACCGTATCAAAAAATAAAAAGGCAAAGGTAATCTATACCCTAAACCCGGGAGGAAGGTATTTAATCAGCAATGTGAATTTTCCTGCAGATTCTTCTGAGATCAATCATGAAATTCAGACTCTCAAAAATAAAACTTTGCTTAAACCAGGAAATCCTTTTGATCTGGATCTCATAAAAGCGGAAAGACAAAGAATTGATGACGGACTGAAAGACCGCGGTTTTTACTATTTCAATCCGGACAATATTATTGTTCAGGCAGACAGTACCGTAAGCAAAAGAAAGAATGAGGTAGAACTCATTGTGAAATTAAAAGATAACACGCCCAAATTAGCCAAAGAACAATTTACGATTGATAAAGTCGTTGTTTTTCCCAATTACAATCTGCGTGATGCAAATAGAGGAAAATACAGCATTCCGATGAGTGCAGATTCTCTTACAGGTTACGAATACAATAATATATTTGTGGTAGACCCCGACAAAAAATTCAAGCCAAAGGTCTTTGACCGTGCTTTATATTTCGAAAGAGGAGACCTTTATAACAGAAAAGATCACAACCTTTCCTTAAACCGTTTAATCAGCTTGGGTGTTTTTAAATTTGTGAAAAATGAATTTGTAGTTTCAGATTCTCTTAATCATAAATTTGATGCATATTATGTTTTAACACCCAGAGAGCTTCAGTCTTTGCGTCTGGAAGCGTTGGGACGAACCAATTCTGCCAACTATGCAGGAAGCGAGGTGAATCTGAACTGGACTCAAAGAAATTTTTTCCGTGGAGCAGAGCAGTTTAGAGCGTCTGTTTACGGTGCATTTGACGTTCAGATCGGAGGCCCGTCCGATGCCGAAAACATTTTCAGAGCCGGAGCCAATGCCCAGCTTTCCATTCCCAGAATTGTAGCACCTTTCCGTTTCAATTCATCAAGTGCTTTTGTACCAAGAACCAATATTCAGCTTGGATATGAATTTCAAAACCGAACCACTTTATATACTTTAAATACATTTAATGCTTCTTTCGGTTATCAGTGGAAAGAAAATGTCCGTAAAGAACATGAACTGAAGCTGATCGACATTACGTATATAGATCCCGCCAACGAAACTCCAAAATTCATTGCCTTAAAAGCAGGAAACCCTTATCTGCAAAGAATTACTGATCAGCAGTTGATATTCGGACCTACCTATTCTTACACCTACTCTACCACCATGCTTCCTCAGACCAATACTTTCTATTATAAAGGAATGCTGGATCTGGCAGGAAACCTCACAGGTCTCATATCAGGAGCCAATGCAAAAGAAGGTAATCAGAAAAATATTTTCGGTGTACCTTTTAGTCAGTACGTCAAAATAGAAAATGATGTACGGTTTTATCATAAGTTTACCGAAAAAACATCTTTAGCCACACGCCTTATCGCAGGAGTAGCTATACCTTACGGAAATTCTGAGTTTATTCCTTTTTCGCGCCAGTTTTTCGTGGGCGGAAGCAACAGTATCAGAGCGTTCAGAGCAAGAACTTTAGGTCCCGGAAGCTATGATCCGAGAACAGAAAACAATACCAGAGCCACATTTGATCAGTCAGGAGATGTAAAATTGGAGCTTAATGCAGAGTACCGTGCCAATTTGTTTAAATTTCTCAATGTCGCAGCATTTGTAGACGCAGGAAACATCTGGCTATTGGAAGATCCTGAAAACGAAAGACCAGGCGGAAAATTCTCAAAAGATTTTATCAGCGAAGTTGCTGTTGGAGCGGGATTGGGTCTGAGATTAGATTTTTCGATTTTAATTCTGAGACTTGATCTCGCAATGCCGTTAAGAATACCTTACTATGATAAAGGTGACCGATGGACGTTTGACAAAATCAATTTTGGAAGCGGAGCATGGCGAAGAGATAATCTGATCCTGAATATTGCTATCGGATATCCGTTCTAATCACCGGATAGTTTATAGCTTAAATACTTCTTTTTTCTCGTGTTGGCGGGAAAATTGAAGTAACAAAAGAAACCCGACAAAGCTGTTTTCAAGTAAATATTAATTTCAATTATCAAAACCAAATCATGCTTAAAGAACTCAAATTTTTCTGGGAAACCGTAAAAGAAACCTTCACGGAATGGAACAATTCCAACGCATCAGGTGACTCTGCCAGTCTGGCTTATTATGCAATCTTTTCCATTCCCGGATTATTAATTATTATTATTTGGATAGCAGGATATTTCTTTGGTGAAGAAGCCATCCGCGGACAAATCAGTTCCCAGATCAGTGGAATGATGGGGCAGGATGTCGCCAAAAGTATTCAGGAAATGATTGCAGGAGCTTTAATTGACAAAGAAAATATTTTTATGAAAATCGTTGGGATCGGATCATTGGTTTTCGGTTCCACTACCCTTTTCTTTCAGCTTCAGAAATCGCTGAACAATCTCTGGGATGTGGAAGCTGCACCCAAAAAAGCTTTGGTAAAATTTCTTTTAGACCGTGCCAATTCTTTAGGGATGATTCTTATTTTAGGATTTCTTCTGATGATTACGATGGTCATGTCTTCGCTCATCAGTCTTTTCAATGATTTTATCACCCGCTATTTTGGGTTGGAAACTTATCTCCTTGTAGAAGTCATCAATTTTGCCATTGGATTCGGGCTGGTTATTTTACTGTTTGCTTTAATGTTCAAAGTACTTCCCGATGTTGAAATGAGCTGGAAATCGGTTTGGAAAGGCGCAATGCTTACAGCGGTTCTTTTCACGCTGGGTAAGTTTTTGCTGAGTTTATATTTCGGTCAGTTTAAGCCTACTTCAGCATTTGGAACCGCAGGAACAGTGATTTTGATTATGATGTGGATCAACTATTCCTGTATGTTGGTTTTTTTCGGCGCCGAATTTACCAAAGTCTATACCTATAAAAGAGGCTTGCGCATAGAACCTTCCAAACACGCCAAATGGAGCAGCGCGAAATTATATAAAGATAGTCAGTCAAAGAGTGTTATCACTTAAATTTAGGTGATGATATTATATTTTCAGGCAATTAATCATAAGCCGAATTAAGAATTGAATAAGATCTTACTTTTTGTTGTTATTTAGTACATTAAAGTATATTGTCACCATATTTTGTTTCACAGAAAAAAGCAACAAGCCAAAGTAATCGATAATAAAACATTGGCTCTGCCTTATTTATGTTATAAATCTTATGATTCTTATTGCTTTACAAGCTTTTTAATGACCGTTTTTCCATTTTGGAATTCTGTTTTTGCAAGATATATTCCCTTCGGAAGGTAAGAAACATCAACATTGTTTTCTTTTATTATTCTTATAAGTTTACCATCTGTAGAATAAATTTCAATTTTATTTATTTTTTCATTAGTCTGGAACACAATATTTGATTTTAAAGGGTTTTCAAAAGAAATTAAATCTGAAATATGAGTCTCAGCTGTTGATAAAGCTGTTAATAAATTAAATTTTGCAGCATAAATATTATTATTTACCCCATTATTGATTTCGCCCGCAACCAAAAAAGTTGTCGGGGAAATTATATTGAAACTTTCTGCCCATTCCTGATAAGTATTATTATTACCTACAAAGATAGCATTGCCATTGAACGTATTATCCGGGGTTCCATTGGAATTTAACCTTGCCACCATTAGATTACCATTAGATTTAGACTTCCATTGTCTGTATTGGCACCACTCAGGTAAATTTGGTTTGAAAAAGTTTTTAAACCGGATATGATTGTGTTTGCAAGCTGATACGTTCCGCTATTCGCAAAAGCAGTTATTACACTACCTGCAGGAGTATATTTTTTAACAGATGTAGTAAGAGTATTTTCATTGGACATACCATGAATTATATTACCTGAATCATCTAATGCTACATAATCGTAAGAATTTTCGTAATCAGCTAATGAAGAAAAAGAAGCTGTATTAATTGTTCCATTGCTTCCAAATGTTGAATCAATAGTTCCATCAGTATTAAGAAGTGTAAGATATGTAGTTAAAGTCTGATTATTGATGGATTTTACCAATAATTTTCCACCGGGACCGTTGTAAACCCCATATACATTGCCAATTCCTGGAATATTTACTGTTGAAACAATACCGCCTGATGCCACGTCGATTTTCTGTAAAACACCTTGTGAGTTTCCGGTTTTGCCAATATATAAATAGTCTGAGAGTAGTACGCTTTCATTGCTGTAACTTGTACCCGATGTTATTGTAAAAGTACCGTTCCCGCCAAAGGAGTTGTCTAGAGTTCCGTCAGCATTTAACTTTACCAAGGTGCTCTGGTCAGGATAAAAAATTAAAATCTTATTACCCATAAGATAAAGATTGGTTACATAAGCATCTTGAGCCTGAAAGGAAGTGAAATATCCGTTGTTGGCAAATGTTGTATCTGTTGTACCATCCGTATTCAGTCTCGAAATAAAAACTTCCTGGTTATTTGTTCCATTAATTCTTTGTCCTGAAATAATAATTTTACCATCCGGCTGAACAATAGAATTGATTATAGAATTTCCATTGGTCTGATTACTTAAAATAGAAAAGCCGTTGGTTCCAAACGAACTGTCAGCAGTAACAGTCTGTGCATTAATATAAAAGGCTGCGATTAAAGCAAAAGGAAAAAAAATTTTTCTCATAATATGTGTTTAAATATTTTTTTTGAAGCCTGCAAATATATTATATTTTTTTATTTGTTTTTGTAAGTTATTGATAAATAATCAGTCAAATTACAATGAAAGGTGATGATATACTTAAATGTACCATGTTTTATTCCGTTGAATATAGCGTTCATGAAGCAGTAAAGATGAAAAAATTTATAATTAAAATCCTCCCGAATTTTTCAGGAGGATTGCTTGTTTGTTAAGCTTTCTTTTTAAATTCTGCAAGCTTCAGAGCATCTTTAATCATCTTACCCGGTCGGAAGATGGTTTTTACCGTTTTGATGCTGGAAGCGTTTACTTCGTCTGCGGTATCTTTTCCTTCGCTGGAACCGCCTGCCTGTAAAGTGAAATACTCACCTACATAAACAATCTTACCATCGGCTACATCATCGGCAATTTTAGAAAACGTGCTTTCGAGTACGGCAAGAATGTCGGCTTTGGATACGGTAGAAACTGAGGCAGCATGCTTGGCAAGATCTGCAAGAGTGGTTTTCCCTTCGCCAATGATGTTGGCATAATACTTTGGGGGATTGTTCGGCTGCTGAGGGTTCTTCTTAGGAACTACACTGAATGTAATAGGCATTTTCTTTTCGATTATTTGTGTTAAACAATATTTTAAATAACAGAACTAAATTAACGTGAGTTCGGGATAAGAATAAATAAATTTACGATACAAAAAAGCAGAAAAATTAGTATATTTAAGGTATTGAAATTCAAATATTTAACTAAAATTTCTGCTATGATTTCTGATGATAAAATTACAACTATTTATTACATTGTTGATGAGTTTTTTAAAGAATTTAATAGTGTTCTGAAAGATTATGCTCTGAAAGATCCTAAAATTAAGAGCCGAAACCGAACATCTGCCCTGTCTCAAAGCGAAGTAATGACTATTATGATCCTATTTCATTACGGTGCATTCAAAAACCTCAAGCACTTTTACCAGGGCTACGTGCAAAGACATATGAAGAAAGAATTCCCCGTAACAGTTTCCTACAATCGTTTTGTAGAACTCCAAAAGAAAGTGAATGTTCCCATGGCTGTTTTTGTGAAAATGATGTGTCTGGGAAAATGTACAGGTATTTCTTTTATCGACTCCACGCCAATCAGAGCGTGCCATATCAAAAGAGAAAAACAGCATAAAACCTTTAAAAACATTGCCCAAAAAGGACAATGTTCTTTGGGGTGGTTTTATGGATTTAAACTTCATTTGATTATTAATGACAGAGGAGAAGTTTTAGATTTTACCCCGCTCCCGCACGATTTTATCGTGTGGCAGATAACAAAAAAACCTTGCAATTGCGAGGTTTTTTGTTTTATAGCGCAGCTACGTTTTTATTAAAAAATATTTTTTTTATTGGTCAAAATTTTATCTCTCCCAAAACGAGTACAACGAGCTTTCGCAGCTCAAAACCAAAAAAGTCGGCGGAACGGCTTCTGTGCCACTTCAAACGGTTGATTACACCTACAATATCCGTGGTTGGATGACCGGGATTAATGATCCAAATAATCTAAACGGAAAACTCTTTGGATACAAAATCAAATATACCGATCCGGTAAACACTTCAGTTTCCTCTCCGAGATTTAATGGTAACATTGCAGAGGTTGACTGGAAAACAGCAACCAATGTTAATGATAACAAGCGAAGATACTCGTATCAGTATGACAGATTGAACAGACTTTTGCAAGGAGCTTATTCCGAAGAAGGTTTATATGTCGTAAATAATGACTTTTATAATGAAGTTCTTACTTATGATCTGAACGGAAATATTAAGACATTAAAAAGATTTTCAAATCCTTATTCGGGAAATATTGCAGAAAAGATTGATGACCTTATTTATAACTACACTGGGAATCGGTTAGATCTTATTACTCTTCCTCCGGGAGTTCTCAATAATTCTTCCGGATATAATGCATTGGAAAATACCATTACCTATGATCCTAACGGAAATATGAAGACCCACTTAGACAAAGGGATAGGATCAATTTCCTATAATCATCTAAATCTACCTTCATCAATAACTATGGGGGCGAATAAAATGAAGACCCAGATTAATTATTTGTATAGAGCAGATGGATTAAAATTAAGAAAGAACATAGGGGGATCAGCAAGGGTATCAAGTGTTGAGACTGACTATATAGATGGCTTCCAGTATCAATTTATAAATGATTTTTCTATTTGTATAGGCTGTCCAATGCCTTCTCCTGAACTGCAGTTTATACCCACTTCAGAAGGTTATTTCGATTTTGTAAAAAATAAGTATATTTACCATTATAATGACCATTTGGGAAATGTGAGACTGAGTTATTTTAAAAATGATAATAACAGCGTAGAAGTTCTTGAAGAAAACAACTATTATCCGTTTGGGTTGAAACATACAGGATATAATGCTTTACTCGGAAATCAGGCTTATCAATACAAGTACAACGGCAAAGAACTCCAAGAGACAGGAATGTACGACTACGGCGCAAGATTCTATATGCCGGATATTGGAAGATGGGGAATGCAAGACGACTTAAGTGAACTACAGTTACATTACAGTCCTTACTCATACGTTTACAATAATCCTATTTTCTTTAATGATCCAACAGGTATGATTGGAGAAGCATGTGAAGGGTGTCCTAAACCTGATCCAAAGAAAATTTATGAAGGTGGAAAGATAGAAGATGTTGTAATTACCGCATATAGATCTATAAAAACAAAAACCGCAGATTTTGATTTTTCCAAAGTTGCTAGTATGTTAGCTCCTATTCGTCCTTTATCTACGGAAGAGCAGAATGTGATGAACGCCAGATACGGGGAAGCTCATGATTTATCAAGTAGTCTTAATATAATGTGGCGACAAATCAAAGATGTACCAGATAATTTAGCAGATACGTGGGAAAACATTAAAAATATTGGGGATAGCGAAGACAAAGAAGAAGCTATAGTATCAATGGCTATTCTTATGGTCAACTTGAAAAAGGGCAAGATTGGGAATGTTGCCAAAATGGGCGTTGGTAAAAGTACTTCAGGTTGGGTAATCAGCAAAGTCTTTAATTCTTTAGATACAGCTATACAGGCAAAAATAAAAAATGCAATTAGCAAGGGAATAGTTGCCCCTACAGGACAACAAGGAATAATAAAGCTAACAGCAACAGAAGCCGCACAAACAGGATATCAATATAAAATAAAAATATTAGGTAAAGGAGGAGACATTAGAGTTTATGGTAATCCAAATGTAAATGGGCATATTGTTTTTGAAAAAGTAATGGGACATTAATATTAAGCTTATGAATAACAATATAGATACAGAAAATTTATTCGAAATTTCTTCTGAGTATTTGAATAATATTTTAAAAGATGAAGAATTATTACACGAGCTAAAAAGCTCTTGTGAGAATGAAAAACCGCAGCTAATAAACAAAAGTGTTTCTTATGTTTTATACGATCAAAATGAACTATTTAAAAATAGTTATAAGGTTAAAATAAACATACAATGTGGAAGCAAAAATATTGCTTATTATGTTTTATATTTAGATAAAGATAAAAACTTTATTGATGAATTTTTTGTTATAAATTAAAAAAGTCTTTAAATTTTTTGGTAGTAAGCATTTTATCTCTCCCAAAACGACTACAACGATCTTTCGCAGCTCAAAACCCCGCTCCCGCACGATTTTATCGTGTGGCAGATAATAAAAACCCTCGCAACTTGCGATGGGTTTTGTGTTTTATAAAGCAGCCACATTTTTATTAAAGAAATCTTTAAACTTTTTGGTGGTAAGCATTTTGTCTTGCTCAGAACGAATACAACATCCCCGCTCGGCAAGGTTTGTAACTTCGTAGCAGATAATAACAAACCCACCGTTTTATCATATAAAAATTTCACATTCACAAACATTCTTCAAAAAAGTTGAGTACTTTTGTGATTCATGTAAAACAGACAGATGCAGAAATATACTTTTTTAGTTGCCTTATTTTTGGGATTGATGATCAGTGCACAGCAGAAAACCTATTGTAATCCTATCAATATTGACTATGGCTACACACCTTTTGAGGTTTTTTCAAAACAGGGAAAACACCGCGCAACAGCAGATCCGGTAATAGTAAATTTCAAAAAGAAACTTTTTCTTTTTTCAACCAATCAGGAAGGGTATTGGCATAGCGACAATATGCTCGACTGGAAGTTTGTGAAAAGAAAATTTCTGAGAGACAACAAATATACTCACGACCTCAACGCTCCCGCAGTATGGGCGATGAAGGATACTTTATACGTTTACGGTTCCACTTGGGAATCAGATTTTCCGATCTGGAAATCCACCAATCCTACCGTAGACGACTGGAAAATCGCAGTAGACACTTTAAAAGTTGGAGCCTGGGATCCCGCTTTTCATTATGATGAAGATAAAAACAAACTCTATCTGTATTGGGGATCCAGCAATGAATGGCCACTTTTGGGAACAGAAGTTAAAGTAAAAACCTTGCAATCTGAAGGTTATGTAAAACCCATTTTAAGATTAAAACCGGAAGATCACGGATGGGAAAGATTTGGTGAATACAACGACAATGTTTTCCTCCAACCCTTTGTAGAAGGAGCGTGGGTAACCAAGTACAAAGACAAATATTATATGCAGTATGGCGCACCGGCAACGGAATTCAGCGGATATTCGGACGGTGTCTATGTTTCCAAAAACCCATTGGAAGGCTATGAATATCAGCAGCACAATCCTTTTTCTTATAAGCCGGGAGGTTTTGCAAGAGGAGCCGGACATGGCGCTACGTTTGAAGATAATTTTAAAAACTGGTGGCACGTTTCAACTATTTTTATTTCCACTAAAAATAATTTTGAAAGAAGATTAGGAATCTGGCCTGCCGGATTTGATAAGGATGATGTAATGTATACCAACACTGCTTATGGTGACTACCCTACTCTTCTTCCTGAATTTGCTCAGGGAAAAGATTTCTCGAAAGGGCTTTTTACCGGATGGATGCTGCTGAATTACAATAAGCCTGTTCAGGTTTCATCAACTTTGGGCGGTTATCATTCTAATTTTGCGGTGGATGAAGACATTAAAACCTATTGGAGTGCAAAAACAGGAAATTCCGGAGAGTGGTTTCAGACGGACTTAGGTGAAATTTCTACCATCAATGCCATTCAGATTAATTATGCCGATCAGGATGCAGAATTTATGGGAAAAACCGAAGGTAAAATGCACCAGTATAAAATCTGGGGCTCCAATGACGGCAAAAAATGGAAAATCATTGTTGATAAAAGCAAAAATACCAAAGATGTTCCGCATGATTATGTAGAGCTGGGAAAACCTGCCGAAGCACGATATTTAAAAATGGAAAACCTGAAAATGCCTACCGGAAAATTTGCATTAAGCGGTTTTAGAGTTTTTGGAAAAGGCAAAGGAGCAAAGCCTCCTAAAGTTCAGAATTTTGTTCCACTGAGAGCCGATCCTAAAAAATATGGCGAAAGACGAAGCATCTGGATGAAATGGCAGCAAAATCCGGAAGCAGACGGATATGTAATTTACTGGGGAAAATCTCCTGATAAATTATATGGAAGTATTATGGTGTATGGTAAAAACGAATATTTCTTTACCGGAGCCGACAGGGTAGACTCATACTATTTCCAGATTGAAGCTTTCAATGCCAACGGAATTTCTGAGAGAACGGATGTGATGAAATCTGAATAGTTTTTTTGAAAAATTAATATTTAATAAGCCGTTAAGATGAGGTTAAAGACAAGTTATATTTTTTAGAAAATTTCTTAATCGGCTCAACTTCTGAACTCACCTTAATAATTTAATTAAAAATAATCTTAATACGCTTTGAAAATTTTTCAAGGCGTTTTTTATTTGATGTTTTTAAGAAAGTTTTCGATTTTATCAATTAAAAATAAAGTGTTTTTCTCATTTTCCCAATCAAGATGTCCGCCAGGAAATTCAAAAGATTGATTGTAAACTTTATTTTCATTTAAAATAGAATCTAAAACAGTTTTTTGTGATGCATGAAAAAGAAATAAGGATTATAAATGTAAATTTTAACCACTTGTTCATTATAATAAAGATAAAAAAACCTGCCGGTTTCCCGACAGGTTTCGATACAAAATAAATATATATGAAAAATGATGAATGTTTATCGTGTTCTGTTTTTAATATCATCTGAAGCGCCTTCAATGTTTCTCACTTTTTTCACCTTCTGGTTTCCGAAGTTATAGGTAATGCTGAAAGTGCCGCCTCTTCTGAACTGGTCGTTTCTTACGTAGTTGTAATTTCCGTTTGCCTGATAATCTTCAATTTCTACGATGTTGGTTCTTAATACATCGTTCAGATTCAATGCGAAAGTCCAGTCATTCCAGTTTTTCTTGATGCTTAGATCTAAGCTCATCAGGTTTTTAAGCATTCCCAATTCGATTTGCTGCTTGTCTACAAAGAAATAATTTACTCCTAAAAACCATGTTTTCTTTTTGTCTAAACGGATGGTGTTATTCGTTTGAATAACGATGCTGGTAGAGCTTACTTTATTTTCATACACCGGAAATATATCACCCGAAGTAGGATCTATACTTAAGCTACCATTATTTACATTTCGCTGAACTCCGATATTAAAGTTTGTTGTTAAATATTGATTGAAAAATGTTTTTTGCATTCCCAACATTGCAGACATTTCCTGCTTGTCGCCAAAGTTAGTACGAATATATCTTAACTGTTTGTAAGAGTCCATTATCGGTTTCCCATTTTGGTCTAAAACAGGATTACCCTGATCATCTCTTCTTGGTTTTAAAATATCTCTTTGTAAAGGAACCTGCGTAATAACCTCTTTAAATAATGAATGATTTACAATAAGGAAATAAGAATTTTTAAACATATAAGTCAATTCCTGGTTGTAAGTTGAAGAGGCCTTTACAAAAGGATTGTTTTGAGTATAATTATCTTCCGTAAGGATGTTTCTTACCGGATTCAATTCCCAGAAGCTTGGTCTTCTCATCCTGCTTGAAAATGCATACGAAATATTGTTTTTATCATTGATTGCATAATTTAAGCTTAAATAAGGAAGCACATTATTATAATTTCTTTCAATTCTTCTATATTCAGGGGCAGCATTGTCAGACGTTCCCAAGCTGTTTGTAATCTCGTATCTTGTTCCGATTTTTCCTGAAAACTTATCAGAAAATTTCTTTTCAGCAGTTAGATAAAACCCGTAGATATTTTCGTCATAAATGAAATGATTAGGGGCAGACTCAGTGAGTTCTCCATCTACGAAAGTATCGTTTCTGGTATCGTTGTCGGTCTTTGTTTTGTTATAATTCCCACCTATTGATACGGTAAAATCATTATTAAATTTCTGAATATAATCAACCATTCCTGAAAAATTATTGATTATTTGAGGTAAATTCTGATAAATAGTTTGCCCCAGTTTTGTATCATTTCCTTCAGAATCGGCAAAGAATGTTTTATTATCGGTAAACTGAAATCTTCTGTAATTAAGATAAGCAGCATTTACATTTAGTTTACTTCCTAAAGAATCTGTTTTCAATTCATAATTCAGGTTGACAGAATTGTTGTAAGAACGCGCATCTTCTTTATTTCTGGAATTGGTATAATTGATATTATATTGATGAGTATCTTGATCTAAAGAACGAATCGTATTAAATAAATTTACAGTAGAATTATAGCTTTTATTGGCATTTGTATTCCAAGATAAACCTAAGTTACTCTTTTCTGTTAATTGATAATCAAAATTCAGATAACCTCCGATGTATTGGTTTGGGTCATCAATATTTCCTGTAGATTCGTTTGATGAAGAACTATTTCCGTTTCTCAAAACATAATGTTGTGCCTGAATATTTTCTCCGCCGTAAAGGTTTGCACTGATTCCCAATTTGTCTTTTCGGTAGTTTGCAGAGAAACTCGCAGAGCTTCCGTTGTATTTATTTTGCGAATTAGACATTCTCATATTCCCGTTCAGACCGTCGCTCATTTTCTTTTTTAAAACGATATTGATAATCCCATCTGAAGCATCTACCTGAAATTCACTTCCGGGAACGGTAATTACTTCAATCTTCTGAATATTTTCAGCGGGTGTATTTTTCAGAAACTGAGCAAGAGACTCAGCGTCCATATTAGATTTTCTGCCGTTGATATAGATAAGAGCATTATTTTTTCCTGCAATCTTTAGAGTCTTATCATCTGTTGTAGATAAAAGAGGAGTTTGTCTCAATAGATCAAAAGTTGTATTCCCTTTGGTAACAGGCGAAGCGGCTACATCATACACAAAACGGTCACTCTGTTTTTTGAATACCTGTTTTTTGATAACGACCTCTTCTATCTTTTTGGTTTCTATACTATCGGATTTTTTCTCCTGAGCAAATGTAAATCCGGTAAAGAAAATAGCTGCTATGAGTAGTTGAGTTTTCATATGTTAATTTTTTTGTTTTAAAATGAAATGATTTGTATACTAATATAAAATCATTAGAAGCTTGTATTTATTATTAATTTACATTGCAAAGATATATTATTTTTTTAGTATCATGCAATACAAAGTAGTAAAAATGTTTTTAGATATAATATAACTATCTGATTTACAATTAATAATTTTTAATTAAATTATTAACTCTTCATATAATAAGACAACAGAAATAGTTATTTTGTTACAAACAATCGAAATATTTTTTTTACTTTACAAAAAAATACATAAAAAAATCCCAAAACTTTTCAGCTTTGGGATTAATTTTTTAGATAATAACAGAAAATTATCTGTTGGCAATATCAATGTAATCTCTTTTCTGAGCTCCCTGATAAACCTGTCTTGGTCTTCCGATAGGATCGCCTTTTAATCTCATTTCTTTCCATTGAGAAATCCATCCCGGAAGTCTTCCTAATGCAAACATTACAGTAAACATTTCTGTTGGGATTCCTAATGCTCTGTAGATAATTCCTGAATAAAAATCTACATTTGGATATAGTTTTCTCTCTACGAAATACTCGTCTTCCAATGCTACTTTTTCCAACTGCATTGCAATATCCAAAGCTTTATCCTGAATTCCTAATGCATTGAGAATATCATCAGCTGCTTTTTTGATAATTTTTGCTCTTGGATCAAAATTCTTATATACTCTGTGACCAAATCCCATCAAACGGAAATTGTCATTTTTATCTTTAGCTTTTTCAACCCATTTATTTACATCTCCACCATCTTTTTCGATCAGCTCAAGCATTTCGATTACTGCCTGGTTTGCTCCGCCATGAAGTGGTCCCCAAAGTGCAGAAACACCCGCAGAAACAGAAGCAAAAAGACCAGTATGAGCAGAACCTACCATTCTTACAGTAGATGTAGAACAGTTTTGCTCATGATCAGCATGAAGGATTAATAATTTATCTAAAGCATCTACCACAACCGGATCAATTTCAAATTCCTGATTCGGCATTCTGAAAGTCATTTTATAGAAATTTTCTACATAATTTAAACTGTTATCTCCGTGATTTAATGGTAAGCCCTGTGTTTTTCTGTAAGTCCATGCACAAAGATGAGAGAATTTAGCAATCATCAATTCAGCTGCATGATCCATTTCTTCCTTAGAATTTACATTGACTGCTTTAGGGTTAAAAGCCGTTAATGCAGATGTAAGAGAAGATAAAACCCCCATTGGGTGGGCAGAACGAGGAAAAGCATCAATGATTTTCTTCATTTCCTCTGCCACAAAATTATATTTTTTGATATTTCCGTTGAAATTGTCAAACTGGTCTGTTGTAGGTAACTCTCCATGAAGCAAAAGATACATTACTTCTGTAAAGTTAGATTTTTCTGCAATCTGCTCAATAGGGTAACCTCTGTAGAACAATTCTCCTTTGTCCCCGTCAAGATAAGTAATGTCGCTTAATGTAGCCCCTGTATTTTTATACCCTAAATCTAAGGTAATAAGACCTGTCTGGTCTCTTAATTTTGAAATATCTATTCCTCTGTCTCCGATTGTACTATCCACGATTGGATATTCATAAGAATTACCGTCGTAATTTAATATAACTTTGTTGTCTGACATTATATAATTTATTTTTTTTAAATATACTACTTATTATAAAATACGGCAAACAAAAAAAATCGCTTGCCGTTATTTATAAATTCAATGAATTATCTTTTGATTTTGAAAGCATCTAAACCTGGAAAAACGGCTGTTTCACCAAGAGCTTCTTCAATTCTAAGCAATTGGTTGTATTTTGCCATTCTGTCTGATCTTGAAGCAGATCCTGTTTTTATCTGACCGCAGTTCATTGCAACTGCAAGATCAGCAATCGTTGAATCTTCTGTTTCTCCTGATCTGTGAGACATTACCGAGGTAAACTTATTGTGTTGAGCCATTTGCACTGCTGCCATTGTTTCAGAAAGCGAACCAATCTGATTTACTTTAACTAAAATTGAATTGGCAATTCCTTCTTTTACTCCTCTTGACAGTCGTTCTACATTAGTTACAAACAAATCGTCCCCAACTAACTGTACTCTGTCTCCAATTTTATCAGTAAGCATTTTCCAGCCTTCCCAATCATTTTCATGCATCCCGTCTTCAATAGAGATGATAGGATATTTCGCTGCTAATTCTGCCAGATAAGAAACCTGCTCGCTGCTCGAGTATTGAGCTGCATCTGCTGTCTGGAATTTTCTGTAATCATAAATCCCATCTTTATAAAATTCTGAAGCAGCACAGTCTAGTGCAATCATTACATCATCACCCGGCTTATATCCTGCTTTTTCGATAGCTTGTAATAGGGTATCCAAAGCATCTTCAGTTCCCGAGAAAGTAGGTGCAAATCCTCCTTCATCACCAACTGCCGTAGAAAGACCTCTTGAATGAAGAATAGATTTTAAATTATGAAAGATTTCGGTTCCTTTTCTCAAAGCATGAGAGAATGAGTCTGCTTTTACCGGCATTACCATAAATTCCTGAAATGCAATCGGCGCATCTGAGTGAGAACCACCATTGATTACATTCATCATAGGAACAGGAAGTGTATTTGCGTTTACACCGCCTACATATTTGTACAAAGGCATTCTCAATTCTGTAGCTGCTGCTTTTGCTGCTGCCAAAGAAACGCCAAGAATTGCATTGGCTCCGATATTTCCTTTGTTGCTTGTCCCGTCTAAATCAATCATAATCTGATCAATCAAATTCTGATCAAAAACAGGAAGACCTACCAATTCCGGTGCAATGACTTCTCTTACATTTTCCACCGCTTTGGAAACACCTTTCCCCATCCATTCCGAACCGCCATCACGCAATTCTACGGCTTCATGTTCTCCCGTTGATGCTCCTGAAGGTACTGCAGCGCGACCCATCGCACCACTTTCTGTAAATACATCAACTTCCACTGTAGGATTTCCTCTTGAATCTAAAATCTGTCTTGCTTCTATGTAAGAAATATAACTCATTGTTTGTTTTTTTATAGTTTAGACAAATTTAATGATTTTTTGAGTTTTAACATTATTAGAATAGGTTTAAATACGTTTTTATGAGTTAAATTTTAGTTAATATCATAATTCAAATGAGTTTAAAATAAAATTCTCCATATAGTTTCGATACGGAGAATTGTGATATTAAGTCATTCTTTTTTTCATTTAGGATAAAATTTCCAAACCTACTGCTTGTTCCATTTCATCCAATGCTTTTTTCCTTTCTATACTTAAGCTTTCCAATGACTGTTGAAAAGGTTCTAATATTTTCTGCAGATCTGAAATCAGTTTGTTTAATTTTTCCTCCTCAATTTTCAATTGTTCGAGTGCACCATTATTTTTCAACTCCGTAATAGTTCCTTTACATTCTTCAATAGATTTCTCTATGTTTTCTTTCACAGGTTCTACATTACCCAAAATTTCACTTTGTGCTTTATCAAACTGTTCGTTTAATAATTGAACCTGTATATATTTCATTTTTCCTTCGTATGCGACGGTAACATCATTAATCTTTTGCTGAATATGTGCTATCTTTTCATTACTGTTCTCAATATTATCCTCAGATTCATCATAACTGATATTTGTAATCACTAATGTATTGAAAGATATCTCCTTGAAAACTACTGTCACTTCAGGAATATTAAAAATAATATTTTTAGTTTTCATTGTTACTTCGGGAATTTTTGTAGACATACACTTTCTTTCCATTGTAATTTCAGGAACCGATATAATAATAGGAGTCCATTTAGTAGTACAATCCCAAAACTTAGTCTTAATTCCCAGGCGCCATTTAATCTGCCACTTGCATGTTGTTTCTGGTTTCTCACCAACTTTTTTAGGAACCATTTTTGTCTTAGGCCAATCAAAGCATATCTCTCTAAGATTCATGGTTACTTCCGGAATATCAAAGGAAAACCTTTGTGACTTCATAATAAACTGTGGGATCGGCAAATCAAAAATTATTTTTTTCCATTCAAAATTATATTGATAATTTCCGTTCTTAATTTTAAACAGTGTATTATTATCCTGTAAAATCTCGCTGTCATCCTGAATATTTGAAACTTCTTTAGATATATCATTAGTAAGTCTCTTTAATTCTGCTTCAAATTCTTCCGTTAATTTTTTAATAGATTCTTCTGAATTCATGGTGAATGTTTTTTGTTATTAATATTATGTTTATTTAGTCCTCCAAATTTCCTCCAAAAAAGCATTCAAATCAATTACACAAAAAGGTACTTTTAATAAAAAAAGCACCATAAAATGATGCTGCTAATATTTACGCTAGAAGGAACTATAATTTTATCCTGAAAAATAAATGTGTCCCGTTTTCGGTAGCAACTTCGCAATGTCCGTTTTGTTCCTTCATTCTTCGCTTCATATTTTGGATTCCGTTGCCTTCCGTATTTTCATTTTGTATTCCAATCCCGTTATCAGAGATTTTCATCATAAATTCTTTATCTTTTTGAATAAATAACAATCTTATTTGCTCAGATTGGCTGTGTTTATAAGCATTATTCAGGGCTTCTTTTAAGCATAGAAATAAATTCCGTCTCTGTTCTGTGGAAATAATGATTTCAGAAACTATCCCGGTACTTTCCTCGATAATCAAATTAATCCCGGATTTTTTCAGAAAGTTTTGTGCGTACATTTTTGCGTAATCTGTGAAGCTTCCTAAAGTATCATTTCCTGAATTTAAGCTCCAAAGCATTTCCCTCATAGACAAGTTCATTTCTTCAGATGTTTTCAGCAACTCGTCTATATCTGCAATAAGATTTTTATCTTCTGACTTTTGTTTTAAAAACTCTGCCTGAAGTTTTAATGCTGAAATTCCAGCACCAAGATCGTCGTGCATATCATGGGAAATTCTTTCTCTCTCTGCTTCTATTGACTTTTGTTTTTCGAGCTCTTTTTGCAGGAGTTGGTTTTGGTATTCTGATTCTTTGAGCTGCTGCTCTTTTAAAACTAATAATTGTTTTTTATTATATGTTATTACAATGAAAACAACAAAAATAATAAGCAACATTATTAACAATATTGCTGCAATGTAAGTTAGTTTTATTTCAGGAGGCAAAGATTTCATCTTTTATGTTTTTATATTTTGTTAATCCTATATAAAATAATGTGTAAACGATAATATTTATTAATGATAACAAGTTTTTTAAAAGCTTTAAAAAATGTTTATCTTCTTTATCTAATAAGTACATCGGAATTATTCTGAACAAGAAAAAACAACTCCAAACTAATAATGATATTGAAATCCAAAAAAGTGGCTCATCAGTTATCTTTAGTTTCGAGATATTATTTAACTTTAAATCAATCCAATAAAGCACGTAAAAAATATTTGTGATACAATATAATATTGCCAAGGTCAAATTATATTGATCAAAATAAAAAAGGCTGCTTGTAATATATATACAAATTATAGTACTCATTAAAATTACAACAGCTAAAAATTTTCTCTTTATATAATTAAAATAAAAAAATGTAAAAAAACATATATTGAATACATTCAAATAATTATACTGAATTGCTTTTAGAGTAATTATATTTATTTCTGACAAGAAATCAATTAAAAAATTGATCAATAAAAAAACAAAAAAATGATTTTGAGAAACAAAAGTATTCTTTCTCAAAATCATTATCGATTTCACTAAGGTAATAAAAAAAACGATATAATATATTTTGATTAGCATTATGGTTCTAAGCTGCCTTGATCATAATATGGAAAATGTAAATTTAAAGATTGTCCATTAATGTCTATTGGCATTGATGATAAATAAAAAGATTCTACTTCTACATGTTTATGCTTTCTTAAACCAAAACAAAAATTGAAAGCAATTTTATCTACGTTTTTATTTAAACAACCATTCAAATAGTTTCTTATTCTATCAATATACTTTTTTACTTTAGGTAATTCATACTGTATATAACTTGGTACATATTTATCTTTTGAACTATTTTTCATCGACTGCCCTAATAAGCTTTGCAAAAAATCATTGTGACATTTATCTAAATCAATATTAATTGGATACTCATTTTTCATATTAAATAAAAGAAATGTTTCATCTTTATTTTGTTGTTTATCCGAAAAAGTTACAATTGCATATATTTTATTAACAAAAGAATTCAAGCTTAATAAATCTTCTTGAGATATATCTTCTATCTCGAATTGATTTTGTTCCATTTGCAAAAAAGAAATATTTACAAAATCAAATCCACGCTGAATATAACTATTGACTAACTTTTCGTATAACTCATAATATATAAATAGATTTGACTTTATATTAGGTAGTTTAATCCCAAAACGACTTGCATCCAACTCATAAATATCATCTGGTATTGGATCATTAATTATCTTAATATAATTTTCAGCATTAACATGGTTTCTAATCTTGATGCTTAAAAAAATTTCAAATTTATTTTTATTTGGTAGATAAATTATTTCACCCAATTTTTCCTTAGATATTAATTCTCTTTCTGCTTCACAATCAAAGTCTTTTTCCCTCATAATTTTAGTTTTTAAAATGGTTAAATTTATTAATTGCCTCCACTTTGTTGCTGACGTGGAGTTTTCTGTAAATGTTACCTACATGTTTTTTCACGGTATCAATACTGATAAACTTTTTATCAGCTATTTCTTTGTAGAGCAAACCTTCAGCTAAAAGTTCTAAAACTTCTTTCTCTCTTCCCGTAAGCTCGTCCCATTCCTGTACTTCTGAATTTTTTTGTTGAAAATGGTTGAGAACTTTTCGGGCAATTGCGAAACTCATCGGAGCACCTCCATTATACGCATCACGGATTGAAGATAAAATTTTATCCATGCTTTCGCCTTTTACCAAATATCCCATTGCACCGGCTTTCAAAGAATTGAAAACCTTTTCGTCATCTTCAAAACTTGTACACATGATAAATTGGGTTTGAGACATGCTTTTTCTGAGTTTTCTGATGACATCAATTCCTAACATATCCGGAAGCTGAATATCCATCATCACAACATCAGGAGAAAAATCCGGTAACATTTTTAAAGCTGACTTTCCATCGTAAAACTGGGCAACAACGGTCATATCATCCTGATAATTGATAACTTTCTTCAACGCATTGTTGTAGTTTTTTTCGTCTTCTACTATGGCTATGGAAATACTCATGTTTGCGGATTTCTTTAGAACAAATTTCAACAGAAAAATGAGAAGAGTCAATTACACTTTCGGGTAATTGTAAATTTTAATAATCGTTTTAATGGTTTGTTTTTTGTTTTCATTAAATTTAAGAAATTTTTCAGAAACAATTCTTTGTAAATGTAAAATTCTGATGTATCCTTTACAAACAATGGAAAACAAAACTTAAAACAAAAAAATATTTAATTTATGAAAACATATCAGTTAGCTATTGCATGTTTATTTACTATTTCACTAATCAGTTGTAAAAAAGACGGCAATAAGGGAATTATTAAAAGTGAGCAAGAAATAATCCTCGCAGATAATGGCAAGCCAGATTCTACTATAGCGTACAATGTAGATGTAGACGGAAACAAATCGATCAAAACAGATTATGTCTATAGAGCATCCGACGGAACTCTGGTAAAAGTGGTTTTTGATTACGATCCTGCAGACAGAAACGTCTCTATAAGAAGCAACAACAAAACTTTTATTCTTAAAAAGACCGAAGCCAAGCCTCATGAAACGATCTACGAAAAGGATGATATGAAGGCAATGGTAAAAGGAGACAGCTTAATCCTTCATCAAGGAGGTAATATTATTGAACTGGTAAAAACGAAAATATAGAACTAAAAAAACCGCTCAGTAATCTGAACGGTTTTTTTATATCTGTAGAATTAATTATTATTCTTCAGTCTTTTCCTCAGTAGAATCTGTAGTTTCAGCTTTTGGCTCTTCTACTTTTTCTTCTACTACAGGAGCTTCAGCAACTACAGCTTCTTTTTTCGCAGCTGTTGTAGATCTTCTGCTTCTTCTTGTAGTTTTCTTCTCTTCAGCATTAGGATTGTAAAGCTCATTGAAATCAACTAACTCAATTAAGGCAGTATCTGCAGCATCACCAGGTCTGAAACCAGTTTTGATGATTCTCGTATAACCACCGTTTCTTTCAGCGATTTTCGGAGCTACAGTTCTGAATAATTCAGTAACCGCTTCTTTATTTTGAAGATATGAAAAAACAATTCTTCTGTTGTGAGTAGTATCTTCTTTTGCTTTAGTTAATAGAGGTTCAACATATACTCTTAAAGCTTTAGCTTTAGCAACAGTAGTGTTGATTCTTTTATGCTCAATTAGAGAACAAGCCATATTAGAAAGCAAAGCACTTCTGTGAGAAGCCGTTCTTCCTAAGTGATTGAATTTTTTACCGTGTCTCATTATTAATTATTTATCAGCGTCTAATTTATATTTTGCAACGTCAAAACCGAAGTTAAGACCTTTTGAATGCACCAATTCTTCTAGTTCTGTCAAAGATTTTTTACCAAAATTTCTGAATTTCATCAAATCAGACTTACTGTAAGAAACAAGCTCACCAAGAGTTTCTACTTCAGCCGCTTTCAGACAGTTAAGGGCTCTTACAGAAAGATCCATATCTGCTAATTTAGACTTTAGTAATTGTCTTGTATGAAGTGTTTCTTCATCGTACTGGATAGATGCTTTTACGGCTTCAGTTTCCAAAGTGATTCTCTCATCAGAGAAAAGCATAAAGTGATAAATTAATATCTTTGAAGCTTCAGTTAAAGCATTCTGAGGACTTATTGAGCCATCAGTTTCTATATCTAGTACAAGTTTTTCGTAGTCTGTTTTTTGCTCTACACGGTAATTTTCAATACTGTACTGTACTTTTTTGATCGGCGTAAAGATAGAGTCAATCGCAATAGTTCCCATAGGAGCATTGTTTGACTTGTTTTGTTCAGAAGGAACATATCCTCTTCCCTTTTCTATGTTGAACGTAATTTCAAAAGTAACATCAGAATTCAGGTTGCAGATCAATAAGTCAGGATTCAAGATTTCAAATCCGTTGATTGATTGCCCTAAATCTCCAGCAGTAACAGCAGTTTTACCTGAAACCTTAGCAACAACCTGCTCAGAAGCCTGGTTTTCTGCTGTAGCTTTAAGTCTTACCTGCTTAAGGTTAAGAATAATTTCGGTAACGTCTTCAATTACTCCCGGGATAGTTGAAAATTCGTGCTCTACACCTTCTATTTTGATAGATGAAATAGCGTATCCTTCCAGAGAAGAAAGCAACACTCTTCTCAAAGCATTACCGATTGTAAGCCCGAAACCTGGTTCTAGAGGTCTGAATTCGAATTGACCTTTAAATTCATCAGAGTTAAGTAGGATTACTTTATCGGGTTTTATGAATTGTAAAATTGCCATATTGTTGGGTTGAGCAAAAATTTGATTAAAAAATTATTTAGAGTAAAGTTCGACGATCAACTGTTCTTTGATGTCTTCCGGAATCTGGATTCTATCCGGAGCAGAAATGAAAGTACCTTCTTTCTTCTCGTCGTTGAATTGTAACCACTCATAGTTTGCTTTTGAAGCCAATGCATCAGCAACAACTTCCAAAGACTTAGATTTTTCTCTTACAGCGATTACATCACCAGCTTTTACTAAATAAGATGGAATGTTCAAAATCTCGCCATTTACAGTAATATGTCTGTGAGAAACCAATTGTCTTGCTCCTGCTCTTGTTTTAGCAAAACCTAATCTGTAAACCACGTTGTCTAATCTAGACTCGCAAAGTTGCAAAAGAACTTCACCGGTTACACCTTTACTTCTGTGTGCTTTTTCAAAAAGATTAGCAAACTGTCTTTCTAAAATACCGTAAGTATATTTAGCTTTTTGTTTTTCAGCTAACTGAACTGCATATTCTGATTTCTTAGCACCTCTTCTTTTATTAGGACCATGCTGTCCTGGCGGTTGGTTTTTTCTTTTTTCGAAGTTTTTGTCATCTCCGTAGATTGCAGCACCAAACTTTCTAGCAATCTTAGTTTTAGGTCCAATATATCTTGCCATAATGGGTAAATTCTAAAAATTAAACTCTTCTTCTTTTTGGTGGTCTACAACCGTTGTGTGGCATAGGAGTCACATCAATGATTTCGCTGACTTCAATTCCTGAATTGTGGATCGTTCTGATTGCAGATTCTCTACCTGCACCAGGACCTTTCACATACACCTTTACTCTTCTAAGACCAGCTTCGTGAGCAACAGCAGAGCAATTTTCAGCTGCCATCTGAGCAGCAAATGGAGTATTCTTTTTAGAACCTCTGAAACCCATTTTACCGGCAGAAGCCCAAGAGATAACTTCTCCGTTTTTATTTGTTAAAGAAATGATGATGTTATTGAAAGAAGCCTGAATGTGCGCTTCACCAATAGCTTCAACTTTTACTTTTCTTTTTTTAACTACTTTAGTTTGTTTTGCCATAATTCCTAACGATTATTTACTTGCCTTTTTCTTGTTAGCAACTGTTTTTCTCTTTCCTTTACGGGTTCTAGAGTTGTTTTTCGTTCTCTGGCCTCTTAAAGGTAATCCTAGTCTGTGACGTATTCCTCGTTGGCATCCTATGTCCATCAATCTCTTGATGTTCAATTGCACTTCAGATCTCAATTCTCCTTCTACTTTAATGTTTTCAGAGATGTATGTTCTGATTGCAGCCAATTCATCGTCATTCCATTCGTTGACTTTCTTGTCTTCGCTGATACCGGCAGCTTTAAGGATTTCTGAAGAAGTGCTTCTTCCGATTCCGTAGATGTAAGTTAAACCGATAACGCCTCTTTTGTTTTTTGGTAAATCAATACCTGAAATTCTCGCCATAATTTAATTTTAGCCTTGTCTTTGTTTAAATTTTGGGTTTTTCTTGTTGATTACAAACAGAACGCCTTTTCTGCGAACGATTTTGCAATCAGCACTTCTTTTTTTAATTGATGCTCTAACTTTCATTTGATAGTATTTATTTTTTTACTAATGATAAAATCCTGGGATTTCAATGTTAGTATTTATTTTTCAACAATAGCCAAATGGAAACCTCAGAATCCATTTGGCATTTGTTTTTAGTATCTAAATGTTATTCTCCCCTTTGAAAGATCATAAGGAGACATTTCTAATTTTACCTTATCTCCAGGTAACAGTTTAATGTAATGCATACGCATTTTACCGGAAATATGAGCAATAAGTACATGCCCATTCTCCAACTCTACACGAAACTGGGCGTTGGAAAGAGCTTCCGTTATTACGCCATCCTGCTCAATATGTTTTTGTTTTGCCATAAATTAATATCCAGTCGATCTTGATAATTTTGACTGCATTAAGCCATCATAATGATGATTCAGCAGATAAGTGTTAATCTGTTGAACAGTATCAAGTACTACTCCAACCATAATCAACAACGATGTACCTCCGAAGAACAGGGCAAACGCATCTGTCTGAACAAGACTTCCATGCACTATTGCTGGAAGGACTGCAAAGATAGATAAAAATATTGCACCTGGCAAGGTAATTTTTGATAAAATATCATCAAGGTAATCTGCAGTTTCTTTACCGGGTCTAACTTTAGGTACCAAACCACCGTTTCTCTTAAGATCATCGGCCATTTGGTTTACCGGAATTGTGATTGCGGTATAGAAAAATGAGAAGATAATAATCAATAACGCAAACAATACGTTGTACTGCCAGCTGAAAACATTTTTGAAACCGGCAAGAAAAGTATTTGATTCGTCAAACTTAGTCAATAAGCCAGGTACGAACATCAATGCCTGAGCAAAGATAATCGGCATTACACCGGCTGCATTTACTTTTAATGGAATCCACTGTCTTGCACCTTGCATAAGATTTCTATTTACACCTCCTCTTGCCTGAGCTCTGCTCACATACTGAATAGGTATTTTTCTTACCGCAACAGAAAGTACTACTGCTAAAAGAACTACCAACATCCAGAATATAACTTCAACAAGAATCATGATAGAACCTAATCCTCCTTTCCCGTTTTGTACTGCTACTTCTTGTACAAATGCTTCAGGTAATCTAGACAAAATACCCACCATAATCAGGATGGAGATACCGTTACCGATACCTTTGTCTGTGATTTTTTCTCCTAACCACATTGCAAATACAGATCCTGCAACCAAGATTACAATACTCGGCAACCAAAACATTACTGAGTTCGGATCAATAAGATAAGCAGACTGGAACTGAGCATAAGGTAAAAATAATCCTGTAATAGATCCCAGATATGAAGGTGCCTGTACAAGACAAACTCCAATCGTTAACCATCTGGTGATCTGATTAAGGGTATTTCTTCCTGATTCTCCGTCTTTCTGAAGTTTCTGAAGATAAGGAATTGCCATCCCCATCAACTGAACAATAATAGAAGCAGAAATGTAAGGCATAATCCCTAACGCCATTACAGAAGCATGGCTGAAAGCTCCTCCTGTAAATGACGAAAGCAAGCCAAGGAGACCTGCTCCTTGCTTGTTACCGCCCTGACTTTTATAATGCTCTAAGAGATCTCCCACCTCTGCAAGGTTAATCGCAGGAAGAGAGATAAAAGATGCGAATCTATACACAAGGATAATACCTAAAGTAAATAGAATTTTATCTCTAAGTTCTTTAAGACTCCAAATATTTTTGAGGGTTTGTATAAATTCTTTCATTAGTAATTTTTATAAGGTAATTGCTTTTCCACCTGCTTTAGAAATCAATTCTTCAGCAGATTTAGTGAATTTGTCAGCAGAAATTGAAACCGCAGATTTCAATTCTCCTCTCCCCATAATTTTCACTAATTCATTTTTAGAAGCTAATCCGTTTTGTACCAAAACTTCTTTTGTAATATCTCCTGTAATAGATTTATTTTCAATTAAAGTCTGGATACTATCTAGATTAATTGCTCTGAATTCTTTTCTGTTTACGTTTTTGAAACCAAATTTAGGTAATCTTCTCTGCAAAGGCATCTGACCTCCTTCGAAACCAATCTTCTGAGAATAACCAGCTCTTGCTTTCTGACCTTTGTGACCTTTTGTAGAAGTACCGCCTTTTCCGCTACCTTGCCCTCTACCAATTCTTTTTGAATTGAAAGTAGATCCTGCAGCTGGCTTTATGTTGTTTAAATTCATTTTTTTATTGATTTAAAGATTAAATAATTTAAAGATTAAAAAATTCCGACTAAAATAGGAAGAAAATTTTAATCTTTTAATCTTTGAATTTTTTAATTATTTCTGAACTTCAAGTAAGTGACTAACTGCAGCTATCATTCCTAAGATAGAAGGAGTAGCTTCGTGTTCTACAACTTGGTGAAGTTTCTTAAATCCTAATGCTTCAAGCGTTCTCTTTTGGGTTTTTGTTCTACCAATAGCGCTTCTTACTTGCTTTACTTTAATTGTTGCCATTGTTTTAAATATTAACCGTTAAACACTTTAGTTAGAGAAACTCCTCTCATTCTTGCGATTTCTTCTGGTCTTCTAATGTCTAACAATGCTTTGAAAGTTGCCTTTACCACATTGTGAGGGTTTGAAGATCCTTTAGATTTTGAAAGGATATCGTGAATACCAGCAGATTCTAGTACTGCTCTTACCGCACCACCGGCGATAAGCCCTGTACCGTGAGAAGCAGGTCTCAAGAAGATATCTGCACCTCCGTATCTAGCAGTAGTCTGGTGAGGGATTGTGTGATTCATCACAGGAACTTTTACTAAGTTTTTCTTAGCATCTTCTACCGCTTTAGCAATAGCAGAAGCAACTTCCTTAGATTTTCCTAAACCAAATCCGATAGTTCCGGCTTCATCTCCTACTACAACGATAGCAGAAAATCCGAAAGCTCTACCTCCTTTAGTTACTTTTGTTACTCTATTAACAGCTACGAGACGATCTTTAAGTTCTAATCCTCCCGGTTTTACTCTTTCTATATTATCTAGTCCTAACATATTTCCGAAATTTAATGATTAGAATTTAAGTCCACCTTCTCTCGCACCGTCAGCAAGAGCTTTCACTCTACCATGGTAAACGAATCCGTTTCTATCAAATACAATATTTTCAATTCCTGCAGCAAGAGCTTTAGCAGCAATTGCTTTTCCTACAGCCGCAGAAACTTCAATTTTTGTTCCGTTAGCATCTACTCCTTTCTCTCTGGAAGAAGCAGAAACTAAAGTTTTACCGTCTTTATCGTTGATTAACTGAGCGTAAATTTCTTTATTACTTTTATATACAGATAATCTTGGCAATTCAGAAGATCCTGAGATTTTTCCTCTTACTCTTCTTTTTATTCTTATTCTTTTTTCTAACTTACTTAGTGCCATTTTCTTAAATTTTATTAAGCAGATTTACCAGCTTTACGTCTAACATTTTCACCAACGAATCTCACACCTTTTCCTTTGTACGGCTCAGGCTTTCTGAATGAACGGATTTTTGCAGCCACCATTCCAAGAAGTTGCTTATCGTAAGACGTTAAAGTAATAATTGGGTTTTTACCTTTTTCAGTCAATGTATCAACTTTCACTTCGCTTGGAAGTTCTAATACGATACCGTGAGAGAAACCTAAAGCCAACTCAAGTTTTTGACCTGAGTGAGAAGCTCTGTAACCTACTCCCACTAATTCAAGTTTCTTTTCGAAACCTTCAGATACACCAACAATCATATTGTTGATTAACGCTCGGTACAAACCGTGAAGCGCTCTGTGTTGTTTAGCATCAGATGGTCTGTTAACTGTAAGTTCGCCATCTTTCTGCTCTAAAGTAATTCCTTCTGTAAGTTCCTGAGAAAGTTCTCCTTTAGAACCTTTTACCGTTACTACACCATCTTTCTCAGTGATGGTAACACCAGCGGGAATTGTTATAATTGCTTTACCAATTCTTGACATTTTCCTTTGATTAAAAATTAATAAACATAGCAGATTACTTCACCGCCTACTTTTTCTTCTCTAGCTTTCTTGTCAGTCATTACCCCTTTAGAAGTAGAGATGATAGAAATACCCAAACCGTTTAACACTCTTGGAAGTTCCGCAGAACCTTTGTACTGTCTCAAACCTGGTCTAGAAGCTCTTTGAATAGACTTGATAGCCGGTTTGTTGGTTTGCTTGTCGTACTTTAAAGCGATTTTGATCACTCCCTGAACAGCGTTATCTTCAAACTTGTAGTTTAAGATATACCCCTGATCAAATAAGATCTTAGTAATCTCCTTTTTGATTTTCGATGCAGGAATTTCCACCACTTTGTGGCCTGCGCTTTGTGCGTTCCTTACTCTTGTTAGGAAATCTGAAATTGGATCTGTTACCATTTTTCTATTTTAAATTATTGGTTAAAGACAATCAGTATTGAAAGGACTTGAAGATAAAATATCAGACTTCAGAGATCTTAGGTCTGATATTTTTATTCTTTAGTATCCAGACAACTTAATTGCCCCGATTTTAATTAGTAATTATTACCAACTAGCTTTTTTAACTCCCGGGATAAGACCGTTGTTTGCCATTTCTCTAAAAGTTACTCTGGAAATTCCGAACGTTCTCATGTATCCTCTTGGTCTTCCTGTTAATTTACATCTGTTGTGCAATCTTACAGGAGAAGCGTTTTTAGGTAACTTCTGAAGTGCTTCATAGTCACCTGCTTCTTTCAAAGCTTTTCTTTTTTCAGCGTATTTAGCTACTGTAGCTTCTCTTTTGCGCTCACGCGCTTTCATTGATTCTTTAGCCATTTCTTAATTCTTTTTGAATGGTAAACCGAAGTGAGTTAATAATGCTTTAGCTTCTTTATCTGTCTTCGCAGTTGTAACAAAGGTAATGTCCATCCCTTGGATTTTCTTTACTTTATCAATCACGATTTCAGGGAAGATAATCTGCTCAGTAATACCTAAGTTGTAATTACCTCTACCATCGAAACCTTCAGCTTTAATACCAGAGAAATCTCTGATACGTGGCAAAGCAGAAGAAGTCAATCTGTCTAAGAATTCGTACATTTTGTTTGCTCTAAGAGTCACCTTAGCACCTACAGGCATACCTTTTCTTAATTTGAAAGCAGCTTCATCCTTTTTAGAAATAGTACCAACAGCCTTTTGACCAGTGATATTTGTCAATTCTTCTACAGCATAGTCGATGATTTTCTTATCAGCAGTAGCGTCACCTAGACCTTGAGACAAAATAATTTTCTCAAGTTTTGGCACCTGCATTACTGATTTGTATCCGAATTCTTCCATCATTGCAGGAACAATCGTTTCTTTATATGCTTTTTTGGGTCTTGCTATATATTCCATGTGTTATTTAAAATTATAAAGTTTCACCCGTTTTCTTATTGATTCTTACTTTCTTATCTCCTTCGATTTTGTAACCTACTTTGATAGCTTTTCCGTCTTTTCCAACTAAAGCTACGTTTGAGATATGAATAGAAGCTTCCTTCTCAGTGATTCCTCCTTGAGGGTTAGAAGCTGAAGGCTTAACGTGTTTTTTAACGATGTTAAGTCCTGCAACGATAACTCTAGGGTCTCTTCCTTCTTTTTTGATCACTTCAATAACTTCACCAGTTTTACCCTTGATTTCTTTTTTACCAGTGGTAATGATTACGTTATCTCCTCTTTTTATTTTTAACTTTGACATTTTTTTATAATTTTAAATATTAAAGTACTTCAGGAGCTAATGAAATGATTTTCATATATTCTTTGTCTCTCAACTCACGGGCAACCGGTCCGAAAACACGTGTTCCTCTCATTTCTCCCGCTGCGTTTAGCAATACACAAGCATTGTCTTCGAATTTGATGTAAGATCCATCTTTTCTTCTCACTGCTTTTTTCGTTCTTACTACTACAGCTTTAGATACCTGACCTTTTTTAGCGTTTCCTGATGGTGTAGAATCTTTGATAGTAACAACGATTTTATCACCAACTGAAGCATATCTTCTTCTGGTTCCTCCCAGAACTCTGATAACCAATACTTCTTTAGCACCTGTGTTATCAGCAACTTTTAATCTTGATTCTGTTTGTAACATTATTACTTAGCTTTTTCAATGATTCTTACTAATCTCCATCTCTTGTTCTTGCTCAAAGGTCTAGTTTCAGAAATAAGAACTGTATCTCCTTCGTTGCATTCGTTGTTTTCGTCGTGTGCAGTATATTTTTTCGTTTTCAAAACGAATTTACCGTACATCGGGTGCTTTACTCTTGTAGTCTCGCTAACAACAATAGTTTTTTCCATTTTATTGCTGGAAACCACTCCGATTCTTTCTTTTCTTAAATTTCTATCCATTGTAAAATGAAATTATTGTTTGTTAGTTAACTCAGTGTTTAATCTTGCGATTGTCTTTCTCAAATCTCTGATTTGAATCGGGTTTTCAAGCGGGCTGATTTTGTGAGCCAATTTCATTTTTGTGAATTCAGCTTTAGCTTCAGCCAGTTTATTTTGAAGATCTCCCGCGCTTAGATTTTTAATTTCAGCTTTTTTCATTGTATTCAGAGATTAAAGAGGTTTAACAAAATCGTTAGCAACTACAAACTTGGTCACTACAGGTAATTTTTGTGCAGCAAGTCTAAGAGCTTCTTTCGCTACTTCGTAAGGTACTCCTCCTACTTCAAACATAATTTTACCTGGTTTTACTACAGCTACCCAATATTCCACAGCACCTTTACCTTTACCCATACGTACTTCCGCAGGTTTTTTAGTAATTGGCTTATCCGGGAAGATTTTGATCCATAGCTGCCCTTCTCTCTTCATATATCTTGTCGCAGCGATACGCGCAGCTTCAATTTGTCTTGCAGTGATCCAAGCACCTTCTGTTGCTTTGATTCCGAAAGTTCCATAAGCAAGTTGATTACCTCTTTGAGCAATCCCCTTCATTTTCATCTTATGAACTCTACGGAATTTGGTTCTTTTTGGTTGTAACATAATTTAATAAGATGTTAGATGTTAGATGTTAGATGTTAGATAAAATTTAAATCAGTTCTTGTAACGGAAGATCTAATTTCTAATTCCTATCTTCTAACTTCTAATTAATTATTTTTTTTATCTCTTGAAGGTCTTCTGTTTTCTCTATCTCCTCTGTTTCCACCTCCTGAAGGTCCTTTCTTTTGTTGTCCCACTAGTGGAGAAAGTTCTCTTTTACCGTAAACTTCTCCTTTCATGATCCAAACTTTAACTCCCAACTTACCGTATTGAGTTAATGCCTCACCGATGTGATAATCAATATCTGCTCTGAAAGTTGACAATGGGATTCTTCCGTCTTTGAAAGACTCAGATCTTGCCATTTCAGCTCCGTTTAATCTACCAGAGATTTGAACTTTAATACCTTCAGCACCCATTCTCATGGTAGAAGCGATTGCCATTTTCACAGCTCTTCTATAAGAGATTCTGTTTTCGATTTGCTTAGCAATGCTGTCAGCAACTAATACTGCATCAAGCTCTGGTCTTTTGATTTCAAAGATGTTGATCTGAATATCCTTTTTAGTCAATTTTTTCAACTCTTCTTTCAATTTATCAACTTCCTGACCTCCTTTACCGATGATTAATCCCGGTCTTGCAGTAGTGATCGTTACGGTTACTAATTTTAATGTTCTTTCAATATAAATTCTTGAAATCCCACCTTTAGATAATCTTGCTTCAAGGTATCTTCTGATTTTGTAGTCTTCCGCGATTCTGTCTCCATAATCGTTTCCGCCAAACCAGTTAGAATCCCATCCTCTGATGATACCTAATCTGTTACCAATTGGATTTGTCTTCTGTCCCATACCTTGAATTAATTTTCTTTATTACCTAAGATTAATGTAACGTGGTTTGATCTTTTTCTGATTCTGTACCCTCTACCTTGTGGAGCTGGTCTCAGTCTCTTCAATTGTCTTGCACTGTCCACGAATATTTCTTTCACGATAAGGTTTGCTTCCTCAATGTCAGCTCCTTCGTTTTTCACCTGCCAGTTTGCCATAGCAGAAAGAAGTAATTTCTCCAATTTGTTAGAGGCTTCTTTTTTAGAATATTTTAGGATGTAAAGTGCTTTATCAACCTGCTCTCCTCTGATAATATCAGCTACTAATCTCATTTTTCTCGGAGAAGACGGGCAGTTGTTTAATGAAGCTTTAACAACGTCTTTGTTAGCTTCTTTTCTTGCGATTGAACTATCTTGTTTTCTTGATCCCATGATTATCTGCTTCCTTTGTTTTTGTTACCACCATGACCTCTGAAAGATCTTGTTGGAGAAAATTCGCCTAACTTGTGACCAACCATGTTTTCTGTAACATATACAGGGATGAAAGACTTCCCGTTGTGTACAGCAATAGTTTGTCCTACGAAGTCCGGAGAGATCATCGATGCTCTAGACCAAGTTTTGATAACTGTCTTCTTACCAGACTCTATATTTGCCTGAACCTTCTTATCTAAAGTATGATGAATGAATGGTCCTTTTTTAAGTGATCTTGCCATAATTATTTTCTTTTAGATACGATGTAACGGTTAGACACTTTATTTTTCTTTCTAGTTTTGTAACCTTTAGATGGCTTAC
Organism: Chryseobacterium echinoideorum; assembly: GCF_007474535.1. GTDB lineage: Bacteria > Bacteroidota > Bacteroidia > Flavobacteriales > Weeksellaceae > Chryseobacterium > Chryseobacterium echinoideorum. The sequence continues at coordinate 42,273 of NZ_VKNW01000013.1, forward strand.
CGTTTCTAGATCTTGGGTGACCTCCTGAAGAACGTCCTTCACCACCACCCATTGGGTGATCTACAGGGTTCATTACTACCGCTCTTGTTCTTGGTCTTCTACCTAACCATCTGCTTCTACCAGCTTTACCTGATACCGTTAATTGGTGATCAGAGTTGGAAACCGAACCAATCATTGCCATACATTCAGTAAGGATCATTCTGGATTCTCCTGAAGGCAATTTGATGATTGCATATTTTCCGTCTCTTGAAGTAAGTTGAGCTGAAGAACCAGCACTTCTTGCTAAAATAGCACCTTGACCAGGTTTCATCTCAACACAAGAAATTACAGTACCCAATGGAATGTTTTTCAATTTCATTGCGTTACCCACGTTTGGTTCTACGCTTTCACCTGAAACTACTTTCTGATCTACTTTGATACCGTTTGGAGCGATGATATATCTCTTCTCTCCGTCTGCGTACTCTAATAAAGCGATAAATGCAGTTCTGTTTGGATCGTATTCTACAGATTTTACAGTTGCTTCAACGTTTGCTTTGTTTCTTTTGAAGTCAATAATTCTGTATTTCTTTTTGTGTCCACCTCCGGTGTAACGCATGGTCATTTTACCTGTTTGGTTACGTCCACCTGACTTTTTAATACCAACTGTTAGAGATTTCTCTGGTTTGTTGGTAGTAATTTCCTCAAAATTGTTTACAATTCTGAATCTCTGTCCCGGGGTGATAGGTTTTAATTTTCTAACAGACATTACTATTATTTATAATTAATAATTAATTTACAGCAAAAATATCGATAACCTCACCTTCAGCAAGTTTGATTACCGCTTTTTTCAATTTGTTTGTCTTTCCAACCTGAAGACCTTTTTTAGTGTATTTCGAAGAAACCTTCGGAGCATAAATCATTGTATTAACGTCTGCTACTTTTACACCGTAAGCTGCTTCTACAGCCTTTTTGATCTGGATTTTATTCGCCTTAGTATCTACCAAGAAAGAATAAGAACCTCTTAAATCTGTAAGGTAATTAGCCTTTTCTGAAATAACTGGTTTAATAATAACTGACATGATTTATTTCTTTAAATTTTCCTGGAATTTTTCAACTGCACCTTCAAAGAATACGATCTCACCTGCGTTGATCAAATCGTAAGAACTCACTTCGTTGAAGTTCATTACTTTAGTCTTAGGTAAGTTTCTTGAAGATAAATACACATTCTTGTTAGCTTCAGGAAGAATGAATAAAGATTTTTTACCGTTTAGTGTCAATGCATCTAATAAAGTAATAAAATCTTTAGTCTTAGGAGCATTTAAGCTCATATCTTCTAAAACTTTAATGCTGTTATCTCTCATTTTCTGAGATAAAACAGATTTTTTAGCCAATCTCTTAAGCGCTTTATTCAATTTGAATCTGTAGTCTCTTGGTTTTGGTCCGAATACTCTACCCCCACCTCTGAAAGTTGGAGATTTAATATCACCATATCTTGCAGAACCAGATCCTTTTTGCTTCTTAAGTTTTTTGGTAGAGGCAGTAATTTCGCTTCTTTCTTTTGATTTATGAGTCCCTTGTCTTTGTGCAGCAAGGTACTGTTTCACTTCTAAGTAAACCGCATGCTGATTTGGCTCAATTCCGAATACTGATTCGTCAAGAGTTACTTTTCTTCCGGTCTCTTTTCCTGATGTATTTAATACTACTAGTTCCATTTTCTGATAATTACATAAGAATTTTTAGCTCCCGGAACAGCACCTTTTACTACTAAAAGATTTTGTTCTTGATCCACTTTTAATACCTGAAGGTTTTGTACAGTTACCTGCTTACCTCCCATTCTTCCGGCCATTCTCATCCCTTTGAATACTCTTGAAGGGTCAGATCCTGCACCGATAGAACCTGGAGCTCTAAGTCTGTTGTGCTGACCATGAGTTGCCTGCATTACACCTCCAAATCCGTGTCTTTTAACAACACCCTGGAAGCCTTTACCTTTTGAAGTTCCTGTTACGTCAACATATTCTCCTTCTAAGAATAAATCAACTTTCACTTCTTCTCCTACTTTTACTTCGTCTACGAATTCTCTGTAGAACTCTACCAACTTAGCCTTAGGAGCCGAACCAGCCTTTTTAAAATGACCAGCTAACGCTTTACCAACGTTCTTCTCACTCTTGTCATCGAAACCTAACTGAACTGACTTATAACCGTCTTTTTCAATGGTTCTGACCTGTAAAACCGAGCACGGACCAGCCTGAATAACTGTACAAGGAATATTTTTCCCCGCTTCGTCAAACAAAGATGTCATACCGATTTTTTTACCAATAATACCTGACATTATTTATATAATATGTTATAAAATTTTCTTGTATCTGTTCTCATTTTTCGAGTTCTCAAGTAATTACTAAGTCTGAATTAGGCATACTCCTCCCCTAAAATGAGTGTGCAAATTTATGAATAAATTTTAATCTGACAAATATTTTAGGTAAAATATTTTGATTTATAGAAAGTTAAACAATTTTTGAATGGTATTGAGGAAAATGCTATCAGTATTTTTGTAAATTTAAAATCCGAAAGTAAACTCATGAAAAAATACATCCTCTTTCTTCTCCTATTTTCCTTTTGTTCCTGCTCAAAAAAACATAAACATCCTTACACTTTTTATTATTGGAAAACAAGCCTCAGTCTGAATACTAAAGAAAAAGAAAGTTTGAATAATGCTGATACTCCGCTTCTATATACGAGATTTTTCGATGTTGATAAGGTCAATAATCAATTTGAACCTGTTGCTGTGATTACTAAGGATCAAAGTTTTGAAACAGAAAAGAAAATAGTTCCAACCGTTTTTATTACCAACCGCAACTTTATTAATGTTGAAAAAAGTGAAATATCCTTTCTTGCAGAAAAAGTGAATGATTTAATTAAAAAGAAAATAGCTGACTACAACCTTAAAGTCAATAATGAAATACAAATTGACTGCGACTGGACATCCGGAACGAAAGAAGATTATTTTGAATTTTTAAAGCAGTTAAGAAAAATTTCTAAAAAACAAGTAACCTGTACTTTGCGGCTTCATCAGGTAAAAGACAAAGATCTCGCAGGGATTCCTCCGGTTGAAAAAGTATATCTGATGTGTTATTCTACTTCATCACCTCTCGAAAATTCAGATAAAAACTCTATTCTGGATTTGAATATTATGAAAAGCTATTTAGCTCGACTTGACAATTATCCTATAAAAAAAATTGATGTGGCACTTCCCATTTATTCATGGGGAATTATTACCAATCATTTAGGAAAACACAAACTTATTAATGCTCTTTCTGCAAAAGATCTTGATCGTGCTGGTTTCAAAAAAATCTCTGAAAATAAAATTGAAGTTCTGAAAGACGGTTTTTATTTCGGAAATTTTCTCAGCAAAGGCTTCACCATAAAGGTGGAAGAAATATCTGAAGACCAACTAACCAAAGCAATTCAGTTTTTAGATAAAAAAATAATTGACTACAATATTATATATTATCAATTAGATAGTAAATTTGTAGAAGGGCGTTCTTTTTGAAGAAAACTCTAAATGCAGGAGTTTTAAATTCGCATCAAAAACCTACGCAGTTTTGCCAATATAATGGATAACTTCCCTGTTATGTAAGCTAATAGTAAATTAACCTTATCAACAATAAAAAACACCCAAACAATATGAAAAAGTATATTCTAAGCATTGCTGTTGCCTCGCTTTTCTATACAAAGACTGAAGCATGCGCCTGGTCTGATCCCGATTATGATTACTTTAATCTTTTTACACAAAGCATTATAAAAGACAAATCTTATCTTCCTTTTTTACATAATTATTCGTCAAGATTTTATACTGATTTCAAAGCTTCACAAATCCCTAACGAAAACATAGAATCGTGGCGGAAATTTTTTGGCAATCAGCTAAGCTATTCTGAAACCGATTATCTTGTGAATACAATCAGTATGAATGACCTGAATGCCTTAAAAAAAGGAACACCAAATAATCAGCTTTTAAATAAACTGGGGACAGGTTTTTACACTAAACACCGAGAAGCCATAGATTATTTAATTGAAGCAAAATATCTGGAACCTTACATGAGAATTAATTATGTAGAAGGATCAGATTCTTTTTATTATCGGGAAAATGAAAATGACAAAAACGCAACCCAGCTGGATTATAACAAAACAATTTCTGCACTTACCTCATTGTATAATGCAGCAAAAAACCCAGAAATTAAACAGCGTTACGGCTATCAGCTGGTAAGATTTAATCATTACACCAGAAATTATGATGCCGCAATTCAGGCATTCAAAATGTATGTCCAGCCAATTAAACTAAAAGGCGCACCTTATTATATGGCACTCGACCAGCTTGCCGGTGCACAAAGAGGACTACGATTGGGAAATGAAGCCAACTGGAATTTTTTTCAGGTTTTTATGAATTCCAAAAGCCGTAAAGAATCTTCTTTTGTTTCGATGAAATTGTCAGATTCTGCATCTTTTAATAATATACTGAAAAGAGCCGAAACCAACGAAGAAAAAAATATGGCGTACTTTCTTTTAGGATATGAAGATTTTACCAATCCTATTCCGATGATGGAAAAGATGTACGAAATAGATCCTGATTCTGAAATTCTGAAAGTAATGGCAGCCAGAAGCATTAATGAATTAGAAAGAAATTATCTTCCGACTTATTATTATGCTTCAAAAGATTCTGATAAAACTTCAGACAAAAAAGACCATACTGCAGGTGCGGAAAAAGCAGAAGTCAAAAAGAAAGAATTGAGTTTCTGGCAGAAAATAGTTCTGTTTTTTAAGAATCTTTTTGGAGGAAAAAAAGCTGACCAAACGGAAAACAAATCTCAGCAAGATAATGATGAACTGTTTGAAAATCCCGACAGAATACCTACTTACATCAAAAATAACGCTTATTACTATTATCAGAACGAAAATCAAAAAGATTTTTTGGATGATCTCGAAAAATTTACTTCTAAAACAAAAGAAAAATCTAAAGACGAATACTGGCAGATTGCTGATGCCTATTTAAAATTTTTGAAAAAAGATTATCAGCAAAGCAGTGAAATTTTAGCTGATATTAAAACTAATAATCCTGAATATCTTGAAGAAATCAAGAGAATGAAAGTTTTGAATGATATTGTTTCCCAGCCTAAAATTGATGCGGAATATGAAGATCATCTAATGAAAAACTATGCTGAATATTTCATCGAAAAATCTCCCGTAAAAAAAGACAGTACAGAGATTAACGAATATGATTATTACGGACAGGCTCCGTCAACTGCCGAATTTCTGAAAGATGTTCTGGCAAACCGATATTTTCTTCAGGGCGAAGACGGAAAATCTTTCCTGATGAATAATACTCTTTCCGACTTACAATATAACCCAAACTCCAGTCTGGTGAAGAGTGTTGAAGAATTTTATAAAAAGCAGGATAAAACAGAATTTGAAAAGCAGATCATTGCTAAAAATCTTAATAATGTCGGAAATATTGAAGCCTTCTTTGCGAATATCTATGGTGACAGAGCGATGAAAATGGCAGATTTTGACAAAGCTAAAATTTATTACCAGAAAGCTCAAAAGTTTTCCGGAATACCAAGAGACCATTATGAAAGATATAATCCCGAAACCGGAAATTATGAAAAATTGGTTTATAATGGTAAAAATTATGATGGCTTCAACAATATTCCAAATCTTGTTTTTGGGCACAATGTCTGGGAAAGCTTTCAAAGTTCTGATGCAGAAAGCATGAGAGCCGAAGATTATTCTGTTTTCCCTTTCATTAAAACTAAAATGAACAAGCTGGAACTAGCCGATGCCCTAACTCAGCTTAAAAAAATTGGAACAGGAAAAGACAGTAAAGCTTCCAAAGCCAATCAGCTGATCGGAAATGTTTTGTATAATACATCAATTCTTGGCTATTACCGACATCTTTTTGTAATGGATGTTGATAACAGCAACGGCGGAAAATATGATTTTTGGACAACGGAAAAAGAAACTCCATTTCAATACTATTACAAGAATTTCACTTATACAACTTTTATTGAGCCTGATAACTTCGATCTTAGTATAAATTATTATCAGAAAGCTTTAAATCTTAGCAATGACAGGGAACAAAAAGCCAGAATTCTCTTCCAAATGGCAAGTGCGGAGCAAGGTAAATATTATCAGTATGAAGCAAAACATCAAGCCAACATTGATTATGCTGATCCGAAATGGTCTGAAAAAAATGATGCTCATGAAAAACAAATGGCTCAGCTTAAAAATCAAAAGTACCGTAATTATTTTACCCAGATAAAATCTCAGTATTCAGATACCGAAACTGCAAAAAAACTAATGGGAAGCTGTAGTTATTTTGAGTATTTTATGAAGAGATAATCGTAATCCTTATGAATGAGAGAGGAATCAGATTGATTCCTCTTTATTTTTCTGGGCTTGAAGCCACTGTTCATGTCTTTGCTTGAAATACTCATGTTTTTTGTCCTGATTAACTTTTGCCGCATCTATAGAATGAGATGCGTGAATGTCAGAATCTTCCTCGGCAAAATCTGCCAGCTTTTCGTAATAACAATGAATTTGATCCAGTTCCTTTTCGGTAAGGTCTTCTATATCAACCATCCGGTTGCTGGCTTTTTCATTGGCAGCAATAAGCTCATTCAATTTGATCTGAATGGCTTTTGAATCTTTATTTTGTGACTTTTGAATAAGAAACACCATTAAAAAAGTTATGATCGTAGTTCCTGTATTGATAACAAGCTGCCATGTTTCAGAATATTTAAAAACCGGACCCGAAACTGCCCAAATAACAACAATGGCTACAGCACTGAGAAAGGCATAAGAGCTTCCTGTAAATTTCGTCGCCCAATTTGAAAATTTTTCAAAAATTGTTTTATCTGATTTTTTCATACTCTATTTTTAACAGCAATTTAATCAAAAACTCTATCAATCATCAAAATCCATAACTAATTTTATTTTTTAGGATATATTATAATTTTATCAAGCTCTATCGGGTTATTATGTTTCCGTAAGTGATCTTGTAATTGATCCGAAAGTTCTTTAATCTGTTCAGGACTTTTAATCTCAATTCCCAAGACCATAAAACGAGCAGTAGGGTCTGTATTGTTTTTATATTGTTCTTTAAACTCTCTGAGAGGATCATTAAAATTGTCAATGATTATTTTATTAAGTTTTGATTCAGGAATTTTAACTGGTTTTTGCCCAGCAAAATTTTCAATAATATTTCTAGTTTCATATGTTTTTGCTAATTGATAACTTTTAACCAAAGAAAATTTAAACTGGCCTTTATCATCATATAGTTCGAAAATCATTCCCGGTAAGCCACGGAACTTGTAAGGACCTTCATTTAGATTGATGTCTTTGGTAAACCACGCCGTCCAGTTTCTTCCGCCAAAATCGGTTGTTGCTTTTTGCAATTGGTAGTTTCCTGAAGCCTTGGTTTCATTAGTAAGTTTCCATTGTACCCTATCATCAGTTTCTACAATAAACATATTCTGTAAATTGATATAATTATTGTTAATGTTCGTATTCCTTTTTCTTATCACGACAGGAGTATCATCCCATCTGATATGATTTACACCTTTGGTAATATTGGTAGAGTCTGTTTTTACAAATTCATAATTGTAAAATTTAACATCAGTTGGATTGACATCCAAAACCATATTTGTCTTTGTGTGTTCTGAAGATGTAGAATCTGTTTTATAATGATACTCATAAATAAAACGGTGAGTTTGTGCAGAAAAAAGCACTGGCAATAAAAGCAGAAGAAATTTATACATGAAATTGATTTTAGTAAATATATCAATAATTTTAGAATTAAAAACTTAAAATTAAAAAAATCCCTCTTCTTACGAAAAGGGATTATATAAAGATGATATAAGCCAAAGTCTAATTAGCAAACTTTAATTATATTTATTTTTCAATTCTTCTTCTTTCTTATCATCATAACATTGATGATGTATTAGAATAAAAAAATTACTGGTTTTACGAGAACTCATAAATTTATTAATTCAGTGACAGCTCTATTGGATTATCATATTTCATTCTCCGCTCATAAGAATCATTAAATCTTTTAAGATCTTCGACACTTAAAGTCACTGTACCACCAAAACTGAAATCTGATTCTATGTTCTTTTTTACTTTAAGATACTCAGTTTTAGAATAAATCTTAGGTTGCATAAATCTATTTACAGAATACTTTTTAGTAAATTTCTCAATAGACGTAGCAGTATAATGATAATCACCTTTATCGTCAAAAACCTCTAAAATTAATCCCGGTAAATTGTTGAATTTATAAGGACCAAACGGTATAAGATAAGCAGGTGTATAATAGGCGACCCAATTTCTGCCATATTTTGTTATCGTCGCTTTTTGACACTTCAAACCTAATATTTCTTTATTTTCCTCTACAATTTTCCAATTCCAAGTATTTTCTTCAACATAACCAAGTTTGTTTAAAATTTTAATAGAATTAGTGAATTCAATTTTTTTATCTCTTATAAAAATATTTGATTGTCCCTTCATATCAAAATGATCAAGCGTCTCTTCAAATTTCAGCCCTTGATCAGCAAGAGAATCGAATACATAAGCTTTTTTCGCCTTAAATACTGACTCATTACTGTTAGCAATCAGCCAAAATTCTTCTTGATGTACTTTTGCATTTTCATTTAAGTTTTTTTTAGCCTCCAAAAAGTATCCTACTCTTATTTCTGGAGAAATCTCTTTTTGAGCGAAAGCAAGTGAAAACGAAAAAAGAATAAATAAAAAACAGTTTTTTTAAAAAAAACTGAAAAAAAAGAAACGTTTTTTATTCATCTCTACTGACAATTGTAACTTCTTTAACCGGCTTACCGCAATCTTCTTGGTTGAATTCATTCGCTATAGCTAAGGCAGCTTCTATGGTTAAAGGCTGACTGACTGTAAAGTTAGTAAATGTAGAGCAAGTTGAAGCATAGGTGTAGTTACAGCCTCTAGATGAACAGCCATTAGATTTGATTTTTTGAGCGCTCATCAATCCAGCGAATCCAATCATCGCCAATAATAACATTTTTTTCATAAGACAAATATTTTGATTGTTTAATGTGAGCTAAAACTAAAAATAAAACTATGCAAGTTTTTTATCAAATAATTGCGAATTATTTCATTATGCTAAGTTTTTAGTGATGGGTTCATTTTAAAAATATCAATTCTACAAATCTGGTAGGTATGAAACATAAAAAATCCCTCTTCTTACGAAAAGGGATTGTATAATCATGACAATTTGAATTATCACACTTTAATTTCTACGTCAACACCTGAAGGAAGTTCTAATTTCATTAGAGCATCTACAGTTTTAGAAGAAGAAGAGTAAATATCCATCAATCTCTTGTGAGCTGATAATTGGAACTGCTCTCTTGCTTTCTTGTTTACGTGCGGAGATCTCAACACAGTGAAGATTCTCTTGTTTGTTGGCAATGGGATCGGTCCGTTTACCACAGCACCGGTAGCCTTTACCGTTTTTACGATTTTCTCTGCAGATTTATCTACCAAATTGTAATCGTAAGATTTAAGTTTTATTCTGATTCTTTGTGACATTTTAATCTAATTTAAATATTAACCTTTAGCCTTAGCGATTACGTCTTCAGCAACGTTTGAAGGAGCAGCTTCGTATCTTTCAAATTCCATTGAAGATGTTGCTCTACCTGAAGATAAAGTTCTAAGAGAAGTTACATAACCAAACATTTCAGAAAGCGGAACGAAAGCTTTGATTACTTTAGCGTTGTTTCTGTCATCCATACCATTTACAGTACCTCTTCTTCTGTTAAGGTCTCCTACGATGTCTCCCATGTATTCTTCAGGAGTTACTACTTCAAGTTTCATGATTGGTTCCATGATTACTGCTTTAGCAGCTCTACCAGATTCTTTGAAACCTAACTTTGCAGCCAATTCGAAAGACAACTGATCCGAGTCAACCTGGTGGTAAGATCCGTCTTTTAAAACAATTTTCATTGCCTCAACTTCGAATCCTGCCAAAGGACCGTTCTTCATTGCTTCTCTGAATCCTTTTTCAACAGAAGGAATAAATTCTTTCGGAATATTACCCCCCTTAATTTCGTTGATGAATTCAAGACCTGTTTTACCTTCGTCAGCAGGACCAATTGTGAATACGATATCGGCGAATTTACCTCTACCTCCAGACTGTTTTTTGTAAACTTCTCTGTGGTTAGCTGTTTGTGTAAGTGCTTCTTTGTACTCTACCTGTGGTTGACCTTGGTTAACTTCTACTTTGAACTCTCTTCTCATACGGTCTACGATGATATCCAAGTGAAGCTCACCCATACCGGAGATGATTGTTTGTCCTGAAGCTTCGTCAGTCTTAACCTGGAATGTAGGATCTTCTTCAGCTAATTTAGCCAAAGCGTTACCCATTTTATCCTGGTCAGCTTTCGTTTTAGGCTCAACAGCGATACCGATTACCGGATCCGGGAAGATCATAGATTCAAGAACGATTGGGTTCTTTTCATCAGATAAAGTATCACCTGTTTTAATATCTTTAAATCCTACAGCAGCACCAATATCTCCAGCTTCAATATATTCAACCGGGTTTTGTTTGTTTGCGTGCATCTGATAGATTCTGGAAATTCTTTCTTTGTTACCAGATCTTGTGTTCAAAACATAAGAACCTGCATCCAATCTTCCTGAATAAGCTCTGAAGAATGCTAACCTACCTACGAATGGGTCAGTAGCAATTTTGAAAGCTAATGCAGAAAAAGGCTCATCAACAGATGGTTTTCTTTCGATCTCAGCGTCAGTTCTTGGGTCTGTTCCTGCGATATTATCCTTATCTAATGGAGAAGGAAGATATTTACAAACAGCATCCAACATAAACTGTACTCCTTTGTTTTTGAAAGAAGATCCACAAGTCATTGGAATGATAGAAAGATCAATAGTCGCTTTTCTTAACGCTTCGTTGATTTCTTCTTCAGAAATTGAATCCGGATCTTCGAAGAATTTCTCCATCAAAGTCTCATCATAATCAGCTACAGCTTCTACTAATTTTTCTCTATATTCAAGAACTTCATCTTTCATGTCCTCAGGAATCGGAACTACTTCATAAGTAGCACCTTGTCCAGCTTCATCCCAGATGATCGCTCTGTTTTTGATTAAGTCTACAACCCCTTTGAAATCTTCCTCAGCACCGATTGGTAAAACGATTGGAACCGCATTAGATCCTAACATTTCTTTTACTTGTTTTACAACGTTCAAGAAGTCAGCACCCTGTCTGTCCATTTTGTTTACGAATCCCATTCTCGCAACTTTGTAGTTGTCAGCCAATCTCCAGTTTGTTTCAGACTGAGGCTCAACTCCGTCTACTGCAGAGAAAAGGAATACCAAACCGTCCAATACTCTCAAAGATCTGTTTACTTCTACTGTGAAGTCAACGTGTCCTGGTGTATCAATGATGTTGAAGTGGTAAGGTTTTGTTTCAGGTAATTTCTTACCTTGATCTGTTGGGAAATTCCAGTTACAAGTAGTTGCAGCAGAAGTAATGGTAATCCCTCTTTCTGCTTCCTGTTCCATCCAGTCCATTGTAGAAGCACCATCGTGAACCTCTCCAATTTTGTGGTTTACACCTGTATAGAATAAAATCCTTTCTGTAGTGGTAGTTTTCCCTGCATCAATGTGAGCAGCAATACCGATATTTCTTGTAAATTTAAGATCTCTTCCCATTTCAGATTAGAATTTGAAGTGTGAGAAAGCTTTGTTCGCTTCCGCCATTTTGTGAGTATCAGATTTTTTCTTGTAAGCAGCACCTTCTTCTCTTGAAGCAGCTACCACTTCGTTAGCTAATTTCAAAGCCATAGACTTATCATTTCTAGCTTTAGAATATTTGATTAACCATTTCATTGCCATAGAAATTTTTCTGTCGGCTCTGATTGGCATCGGGATCTGGAAGTTAGCACCACCTACTCTTCTGGAACGTACTTCTACGTGAGGCATTACGTTTGTCAATGCATCTTTCCAGATTTCAAGGGCTGTTTTCTCAGTATCTCCTTTTTTTGTTTCTACGATATCTAATGCATCATAGAAAATTTTGAATGCGATAGACTTCTTACCGTCTAGCATTAAGTTGTTTACAAATCTAGTTACCAATTGATCATTAAATTTCGGATCTGGTAACAACGGTCTTTTTTTCGCTTTTGTCTTTCTCATTGTTTCTGTACCTTATTTAATGATTATTTTTTCTTTCCTTTTGCTGGTGCAGCTGCAGCTTGCCCTGGTTTAGGTCTCTTAGCTCCATACTTAGATCTTCTCTGCGTTCTTCCATTTACACCTGCTGTGTCTAATGCACCTCTTACGATGTGGTAACGTACTCCCGGTAGGTCTTTCACCCTTCCGCCTCTAACCAATACTATCGAGTGCTCTTGAAGATTATGTCCTTCGCCCGGGATGTAGGCGTTGACTTCTTTACCGTTAGAAAGTCTTACCCTTGCAACTTTTCTTAGTGCAGAGTTAGGTTTCTTAGGAGTGGTAGTATATACTCTCGTACATACACCTCGTCTTTGTGGACAAGAATCAAGGGCAGCCGATTTGCTCTTCTTGGCAAGTGTGGCTCTTCCTTTTCTTACTAATTGTTGAATAGTAGGCATTTAATTGCTTTTTATTTTAGGGTGCAAAAATATGAATAATTTTTTAATCTACAAGCAGTTATATAAAATATTCATTTTTTGTTAAAATTAATATTTCAGGAATTTAAGATTAATCAATCATAACAACTTTCACATTCCTGTTCCATTTATAGTTTTTAATATTCTGCCTCAGCTGATCCGTATGATGATCCACCGCATAAATTGAAACTGAATTTTTCGCTACCATTATCCCGTCTTGTATTGTGAGTATAGCCACCTTCTTCCATGTTTTCGGAACAAAACCGTTGAGCCACTCTTCATAAATAATAGCAATCTCATATTGATGACTCTCTGTATATCTGGTAAGAAATTCTTCAAACTCTTTGTCTGCTTTTTTCTTATTTTCATTAAAACGTATTGTTTCCTTTGATCCTAAACCCGCAGTGTCCAACAAATGAATATCTGTATAATAGCTGATTGCGCCAATATCATTTGCTACAACTTTAGATTCATTATAATAGGTATGTAGAAATTTTGCAGACTGCACCTGCTGTTCATAAATATTTTTACCGCCTTTATCAAGCATTCTGTGAGCGAATGCGGTTTTGTAGCATAAAAGCAGTACATTCATCAAAACTAATACAGACAAAATTTTCTCTCTTTTAATATAATCTCTAAAATCATAAAAAATACCGCTTATTTTTGGAATGATAACCATTGAAAAACCAGCAAGAATATATGCTTCGTATCGGAAACTTCCTTTTAGCTCCGCAAACAGGGAATGACAAATCATGAGCAGCGAAAAAACAATCAGCAGAAAATTAGTCTGAATTAGATTATTCATCTTCTTTTTGTGAGTTCCTCTGCCTATAATGAAAACACTCATTAAAATAGGAAAGAAACCAATTTTATAAAAACTGATATTCAGGAGAAAATGATCAAAAAAAATTGATTTTAACTGACGCAGAAAATCATCTCCAAAACTGATTTTCGTTCCTTTTACCACAACAGAATTAGGAAAAAAATATCCGTCCTGAAGATAATTAAAGTAGCAGAAAATAAGTACAGGAATAAAACCAGCTAATAATACAGTAAACGATTCTTTCCATTTTTTAACAAGGAGAAAAACAAACGAAAGAATGACAAAATAAAACATACTCTCAAAACGCACCAATCCCATCAAGATTAACGATAAATAGAAACCGGCAGCAGCAGATCTATTATTATTCATTCTGGAAAAACACCAGATATTTACAACAATCAGCAACACATGAAAGATATGCTCCATTCCTGATAACAGCTGAACATGAAGAACAGAAAAAAACAGTGTAAATATAACAGACAGCACAACAAGACTTACCGTATTAAAAACTGCTGAGAAATATTTAACCAAATAAAAAACAATCCCAAATCCGCAAAACATATTGAAATATAAAGACAGCAGGTCATTATCACCAAAAATCTTGATAAGAACACTTATAATAAAAGTAAACAATGGTGATGATGAAGTAGATGAAAATTGATATTGTGTAATCCCCCAAACTTTGTGAACGGCAAAATTCTTGGCTATTGCCAAATGGATATAGGCATCATCAATAAGATAAGTATAAGAACCCTCTGTATGCCTGATTGAATTGAAATAATACCCCAGACAAACCACAACGAAAACAGAAATAACAAGAAGTAAACTTTTATTCTTTATAGACATTATTTATATTCATTATAAAAATACCAAAGATAAGTATCATCAATCATGTGATCCTATTTTCGGCACAATATTTCTATCAATTAGATTACTGTAAAAGATCCTTTGCTTTTGCGAAAATATCATTCTTAAAACATACCACTTTTATATCAACACTAAAATTTAAACCAATATAATATAAACAATTATGAAAAACGCATCATTTATCGGACTTAAAGAAAACGATACTCAAAAGATTTCAGAAAAACTAAATGTTTTATTAGCCAACTATTCGGTATTTTATCAAAATACACGAGGTTCACACTGGAACATCAAAGGGGAACAGTTTTTTACGCTTCATCCAAAATTTGAAGAATTATACAATAATCTTGTGCTTAAAATTGATGAAATTGCTGAGAGAATATTAACATTAGGAGACACTCCTGCACACAATTATTCAGATTACCTCAATGTTTCGACGATTAAAGAAAGTAAAGAAGTTACAGATGGAAACAAAAGCGTTGAAATTATTCTTAACTCATTTAAAGTGGTGATTGAACTTCAAAGAGAGTTATTAGAAATGAGCGAAAAAGCCGGAGATGAAGGAACCAATTCCCAAATGAGCGATTATATTACCGAACAGGAAAAAGAAGTTTGGATGTACAGTTCATTTTTAGGTAAATAAAATAATCGCCCACCCTAAATATTTCAAAAATCGTCTTATTTTTAGACGATTTTTATTTTTAAATAATTAAATTTGCGTTAAAATTACACAATATGCAAAATATTCACCTCAATTCGATTCTTGATAACGATTTTTATAAAATAACCATGCAGAATGCCGTGGTAAAACTTTTTCCGAGCCAGATGGTAAAGTATGAATTTATCAACCGCGGAAAACACCATTTCCCAGAAGGTTTTGATCAAGCTTTAAGAGAAATCATCAATAAAATGGCAGAATTAAAACTAACCAAAGACGAAAAGAAATTTTTGGCGAAAACCTGTCCATATCTTGATTTGCCTTACCTTGATTTTTTGGAAGGCTACCATTATGATCCTTCAGAAGTAAAAATAACCCAAACCGGAAATGATGTATCTGTAACCGTTGAAGGACTTTGGTACAGAACCATCTTGTGGGAAGTTCCACTTTTGGCTATTATCAGCGAATTGCACTATGAGATGAACCACATGGAAAGAGACTCCAATGAAATCGTCATGAATAAAACGCTTGAAAAAGCAGAATCATTAAATAGACTGGGCGTTACTTTTGCAGAATTCGGAACCCGTAGAAGACATTCTTATAAGGTTCAGAATCTTGTTATGGAAGCATTGACTCAGAAAAAAGATTCAACATTTATCGGAAGCTCTAATGTTCATTTTGCAATGAAATATGGCGTAAAACCTATCGGAACTCATGCCCATGAATGGTTTATGTTCCATGGAGCCGAATTTGGATTTAAAATGGCAAACGAAATGGCTTTAGAACACTGGGTAGATGTTTACCGTGGTGATTTGGGAGTTGCGCTTTCAGACACTTACACCACTGACGTATTTTTCCGCCAGTTTGATAAAAAATTCGCCAAACTTTTTGATGGTGTGCGACACGACAGCGGCGATCCGCTGGAATTTGCAGACAAAACCATTGCACATTATCAAAACAACGGAATCAATCCTTTATTCAAATACATTATCTTCTCTGATAATCTCAATCTGGAAAAGGTAGAAGAAATCACCAATTACTGCAAAGGAAAAATCGGGGTTTCTTTCGGAATCGGAACCAATCTCACCAACGATGTCGGTCTAAAGCCAATGAACATGGTGATGAAACTTATTGGTGTTCAGGCTCCCAATAAAGAATGGATCCCCACCGTAAAACTTTCTGACGAAAAAGGAAAATATACCGGAGATCCAAAAATGATCGAACTGGCAAAAGAGTTTTTACGTATTAAAGATTAAAACATACAAAAAATGAAAAAAATAATATTTCTGCTGGCAATTTCATTCTTCATAACTTCATGTTTTATCCATACAAAAGGCGAAAACGGAAAACCCGGACTTCCCGGAAAAGACGGAACTTCTCCCGATTCAAAAATTGGTTTTAATCAGAAAATGGCAGATTCTTTAGGCGCAGACCATTACGGGATGAAACCTTATATTATTGTAATGCTCACGACAGGCTCAGCGAAAATTGAAGACAAAACGAAAATGACCGAACTCATGAAAGGTCACATGAGCAATATCGGAAGATTAGCCAAAGAAGGAAAAATAGTAGTTGCAGGACCATTTTCCGAAAAAAATATTCGGGATTATCGTGGAATGTTCATATTCAACACAAAGTCAAAAGAAGAAGCGGAATCTTGGGTAAAAACAGATCCTGCCGTTGCAGCCGGAGTTTTTGGTTATGAAATTTTTCCTTGGTACGGCTCTGCTGCTTTGCCATTGTACCTGAAACACCATAAGGAGATTGCTAAAGAAAATCCGTGATCTTTTTAATCTAATGAAAATTTGACTTCGTAAACTTGTGAGCTTTTCTTATCTTTAATTAAAACTAAACTCACATGAAAACCATCGAAGAAGTTCTGAAAAAATTAGACGAAATCATTATCTGGGCCAAAGAAAACCAAAGTCCGGTCGGATATTTCGCCTGCACTTACCGAATAATGACCGCTCAGGTTTTGAAAGGAATTCAACAGAAAAAATTTGAAGATAACCCAAGAATGATTCTGTTGGATCTCGCTTTTGCTAACCGGTATCTTGAAGCCTGGGATAATTACAATTCAGGAAAAAAATGCACAAAATCGTGGCAGATAGCTTTTGATGCGGCAAAAAATAAAGATTTACTAATTCTTCAGCATATTTTTCTTGGAATGAATGCACACATCAATCTTGATTTGGGAATTTCCGCCGCATTCGTCATGCCGTACCGAAAAATCAGTCCTTTGAAAAAAGATTTTGAAAACATCAATAATGTGATTGCTTCTATTAACCAAAAGGTTCAGGATTCGTTAAATAAAATCTGTTATCCTATTGATCTGATTGATAAACTTTCCAACGGAAAAGACAATGCCGTTTTAGATTTTGCCATTTCCAAAGCAAGAGAAACTTCCTGGGCAACGGCGGTGATTGTATCTAATACCCCAAAGATCTTAAAACAGAATGTCATTGGAATTGTAGATTATGCCGCAGCAAAAGTTGCCACCCAAATTTTAAATCCTAAAATTCTGACCCCTGCCTTGCTGAAGGAATTAAAAAAATGTGAAAACAATGACGTAGTAAAGAATATTGAAATTCTGGCTTCTACAAAAAATGTATAAAAAGAACTCTTAGTTTTTACCTATTTTTTTCATCAGGATCGCTTCCATTTTTTCATAGCCTTTTGCTGTTGGATGAATTTCGTCTTCGGTGTAGATTTTGTCCAGTCCGTTTCGGGAATCTTTCATTTCAGAATGATAATCTATGTAAGGGATATTGTGCTTTTTCGCATAGCCTTCAATCATTTTGTTGAGTGCGATTACTTTTTCCGCCGGATGCATATCTTTTCTCCATCCGAAATCATAAGCAGGAAGCAAGGAGCATAAAACAACTTTGATATTATTTGCTTTTGCAAGTTCCACCATAGAAACTATATTTCCAAAAACTTTGTATAAAGAAATCGGACCTTGATTTTCTGCAATATCATTGGTTCCGGCAAGAATGATCACACGTTTCGGTTTTAAATTGATGACATCTTCACGGAATCTTAAAAGCATCTGCGAAGTTACCTGTCCACTGATTCCTCTTCCGACGAAATTATTTTTTTTGAAAAATGAAGGGTCAGTAGAAAACCAGCCTTCTGTGATAGAATCACCCATCAAAACAGAATTCGGAATTATATTTTGTGCTAAAACTTGCTGATTTTGCTTTTCATATTTCGCATAATTGGCAAAATCCTGCCCTGAAAGTATCGCTGAAAACATCATGGCTGCAATGCTTAAAAATTTCATGAAGGTTTATTTTAATTTGAAAGAATGAAATAACGGAAAACAAATTGATTCTGCAAGTTTATATTTTGGAAAGTTGCGAAATTTTCTTTAAAAATTATTCCCATATCAAAACTTACGGTTTTCCATAAAACAAATCAACAGGTGTTTTTGTAATTTTGGAAAATGGAAATCACCTATTTAATTATCGGAATTATAGCCGGAGGAATCCTCGGCGCAGTTATTTTATACTTCGTTCTGAGATCTTCTTCCGTTCCGAGAAGTTCTTATGATGAACTCAATAACTTATCTATTAAAAACAGTTCCGATTTAGAAAATTCAAATCTGAAAATCCAGGAACTGCATCAAAATATCAATAAAGAAAAAGAGCTGAATCTTCAGCAAACCGATTTACTGAATGATCTGAAAAACGAATTTGCTAAGATTTCTGCTGAAAACAATTTCCTTCGTTCCCAAAATATGGAATTGGAAAAAATATCTGCCGAAAGACAGGAATTATTCATCAAAAATTCTGAATTAAAAGCTCAAAATGAAAGTCTTCATCAATTGTTAGACAACCAAAAAGAAGAAATAAAAAAAATTCAGGAAGAAGGAAAACTTCAGTTTGAAAATTTAGCCAATAAAATCCTTGAAGAAAAAACGGAAAAATTTACCACCCTCAACCAAAGCAACCTTAAAAATATTCTTGATCCCTTTCAGGAAAAAATCAATGAACTGAAAAACAAAGTAAATGAAGCCTATGAAAAAGAAAATAAAGAACGTTTTTCTTTGGGTGAAAAAGTAAAAGAATTAGCACTTCTCAACCAACAGATTTCTGAAGATGCCAAAAAATTAACAAAAGCGCTGAAAGGAGAAAGCAAAACTCAGGGAAACTGGGGCGAAATGATTCTTGAAAGTATTCTGGAAAAGTCTGGGCTGGTAAAAGGCAGGGAATATTTTCTTGAACACGAACTACGTGACGAGGACAACAAAGCTCTTTTTTCTGAGTTTTCAGGCAAAAAAATGCGCCCCGATGCAGTGGTAAAATATCCTGATGAGAGAAACGTGATCATAGATTCAAAAGTTTCTTTAACAGCGTTCACCGAACTTGTTGATGAGAATGATTCAGATATTTATCAAATCAAACTCAATCAGCATCTTTCATCCGTAAAAAACCATATTAACCAGCTGAGTCAGAAAGCGTATGATGATTACGGAAAATCTCTGGATTTCGTCATGATGTTTATTCCGAGTGAGCCTGCGTATATTGCCGCCATGCAGGCTGATCAAAATCTTTGGAATTTTGCCTATGACAGAAGAATCCTGCTTTTAAACCCGAGTAATCTGATCACTTCTTTAAAACTGATTGCTGACCTCTGGAAACGCGAATATCAGAACCGAAACTCTGTAGAAATTGCAGAGCGTGGGGCTAAACTTTACGATAAGTTTGTAGGTTTTATAGAAAATCTGGAAAAGATCGGAAAGAATCTGGATCAGACTAAAAACACTTACAACGATGCCTACAAGCAGCTCTACACGGGCAACGATAACCTGATTATCCAAACTCAGAAACTGAAAAATTTAGGAATAAAAAATAAAAAAGAACTTCCTCAAAGCCTTGTTGAAAATTCTCAGAACACACTAGAAACTCCGGAAGAATAATTCGTTATTTCAGATCAGTTCTGAGGTTTTTCATTTAACTGTAATTTTAACTAATTTTGCAGCATGTTAATAGAAAGCTTTCAGAACGAAAAAGTAAAATACATTTCAAAACTTCTCACAGACAACAGATTCCGTAAAAAATCGAATGTGTTTGTCGTAGAAGGACAGCAGGAAAATGACCGCGCTCAGAAATACCATTTTGAACCGGTAGAATTTTTTATCTGTGAAAACATTTTTCTGAAAGAATTTCCGAAAGGAAAAATTCATCTCGTAAGCGATAAAGTTTATGAAAAAATTGCCTACCGGGGAACTTCCGAAGGAATTATAGGAATTTATAAAATGAAGGAAACAGATTTCTCTTCATTTAAACCTAAAGAGGACTCTACAATCATTATTGTAGAAGGAGTTGAAAAACCGGGAAATCTGGGTGCTATTTTACGCAGTTGTGAAGCTTTTGGAATTGACGCTTTAATCGTTGCTGACGGAAAAACAGATTTTTATAATCCAAATGTGATACGCTCCAGTGTAGGTTGCCTTTTCGGAATGAAAGTTTTCCAGACAGAGAACCCCAAAGTTTTAGAATTTCTGCAAAAAAACAAATTCAACATCTATACTACTATTATGGATGAATCTTCTGAAGATCTTTTCAAAAGAAATTTTTCTCAGCGATCCGCAGTTCTGTTTGGAACAGAACATTCAGGTTTGAGTGATTTCTGGTTTGGAAAAGGACAGAATACATTAATTCCCATGAGCGGAAGTATAGACTCTCTCAACTTAAGCAACGCTGTAGCGATAACCTGCTATGAAAGTTTAAAACAGAAAAAATCCTAAGTATTAATAAACAAAAAAAACCGCTTCGCTGAGCGAAACGGTTCTTTTATTGTAAGTCGTAGCTAATTACTTAACTGCAGCTTTAGCAGAATCAGACTTCATTTCAACGCTATCTTGCTTCATGTTAGTTGCAGCATCGATAGAATCTTTCTGAGCGTTAGCTGCAGAATCCATATTGTTTTGGATTGAATCAGCGTTGTTCTCGATAGAATCTTTGCTAGTTTCAGTAGATTCTCCTTTTTTACAAGCAACTAAAGAGATTGCAGCGATAGCAGCTACGAATAATGACTTTTTCATAATCAATTAAATTTAATTTTGTTAATATTGTTTTTTAAATCTTTCTTCTGTTCTATTATTTGAACATGACAAAGGTATAGAAGATGAAAAGTTTGTGTATGAAAATTAATTGTAATACCTTTGTAAAACAGTTTTACAATTTATTATAACTGAAAATCAATATTTTAACTACTTTTGAATAAAGTGACTGATTTAGAACTTTTACACTTTGAACAGCTTAAAAAGGATGTTCAAGCTCAATATTTGAAAGATCACTCTCCATCTTATGACGAAATTTCTAAGTGGAAGGGGATTGATATCATTTATTTTCAGGAAGATCTTAGAAAAAAAGCGAAAGGAAACATCAGCGAGAAATCTTTTTATACTTACTTTAAATCTTCTCCCGTCAACAAACTTCCACGTATTGATATGCTTAATTTATTGAGTATTTATGCGGGTTACAGCTCTTGGTATGAATTTAAAAAGAAACATCTTTTTGCCAACGAAGTTCTTACAGAAGACACTAATTTGAGTGAAGAAGAACTGAACAATCTCGAAAAAGTAATTTCTACTATAGCAGAATCATCTAAAGATGAAAATCCGCTTCAAAAAACTTCGGTTTCAGCACCCGAAAACATTGTTTTACAAAAAAACAATACTGATAATCAAATAGTTGAAGAAATTCCAGACAACAAAACTAAAGCGTATCAAACAGAAATAAAGCAACAAAAAAAATCTTATCAAAAAGCTATTTGGATAGCAGTAAGCAGTGTTTTTGTGATTTTGCTGGTTCTTTTAGGTTTTAAAGATGAAATATTTCAGAAAACTTATACCTATTGCTTTACTGATGCCGATAGAAACCTGAATGTGCAGCGTGATATTGAAATCAAAGTGATTAAAGAAAATGAATCTCCTATTTTTTACCGCATAAAGCCGGGAGAATGTTTTGTATATCCTTCAAAGGACAAAACCTTGAAAATGCAGATCAGCTCTACCGTTTATGAAAATCTGGAAATTAACAGAAATCTGGAAAATGCACCTGAAAACGAGACTATCGCTTTGAAGCCCGATGATTATAAAATGGCAGTATACTATTTTTCGATAAAAGACATTCAGGGAGCCAATACAGAAGAACTGATTAAACAAAAAAGAAAGCAGCTGGAAAGCCGCATCAGCAATGATGCTGTGATTACACAAGTTTATGACAGTGACATTTATGGAATTGAGACCTTAGATAAACAAAAATACATCACTCTGGTGACGACTCCCACAACTTCATTAAAAAATCTGAAGTTGATTGAAATGAAAAAAGATAAAGGAAAAATTGTTTCGATAAAATTTAAAATTTCTACCAATGAAAACAATCAGTAAAACTTTGTTTCTCAGTATAATAATATGTTTAGCTGTGCTATCCTGTGTTAAAAAGGAAGCAGAACCAGTAAGTGACCTTCAAAAACTGCGTAATACCAACAACGAAACCGTGCAGATGGACAGCGCACAGGCTATCAATACAATTACCCAGCAAAAAATTCAGGAAGTGCTCGATCTTTCCACTCTATATTTGTCCGGAAACAGAAATACAGAGATTGATACCGCTATCTATTCTCAGATAGAAAAATATTTTCAAAAACCGGATTCTCTCACTTTTAAAAATCTTTTCAAGGAACTGGAAAGTCTTAAAGTAAAAAAAGCAATGGTAAACACCATTAATGTGTACAAGGAAATCAATAATAATGATACTCTTAATCTCGCAAAATTCAATGTAGAATATTTTGACGACAAGAATAAATCTATAGGGATTTTTGAGAAAAATGCACAGTATACATTGGTATCAAAAGAAATTCAGTTCAAAAAAGAATTCAAATTTTACTTTACCAACTTTTATTTTTCGTCTAAAAAAGACACAACAGCGGTAGGAGTAATTAAATAATCTAACGGAATATCATTGATCCGGACATCATCCACATTCTCATCGGGGTTAAAATAATTGACTCCGATTTTTTTGGTACTACCCAAAACATTTTCAAAAAAACTATCATAGAAACCTTTTCCATAACCCACTCTATTCCCTTTTGAATCGCAATACAAAAGCGGAGTAATGACAAAATCAAAACCACAAATCCCCGAATCAATATCTGAAAGAGGTTCTGAAATTCCCCAACCATTTGTTTTGAATACGGTATTTTCAAATATTTCAACAGAAATTAAATGTTCCCCTATTACTTTTGGAACAAAAACCCGAACATCATTTTTGAAACAATATTGAATTAAAGTCTCCGTTCTTACTTCTCTTAATGTATCAATAGGAATAAACAGATGTATTTTATTTCCACTTACAGGTTGAAAATACTTGATAAAATGGCTGAAAATTTTATCTGATAACAAGAAAACCTCATCATCTGATAAGGTTTTTCTTTTTTTAATATATTTTTTTCTAAGATCCGCTTTAAGCATTGGTCACATTTAAGCAGGTTGAACAATTTTATATAGTTTATCCGACAATCTGGTTCTGAAGGGAACTTCAAACGTAATCTGATCCCCTTTTTTCGCTGTTTCAGAAGGCGCTCCATTCACAAATAAATTAGTAATGGTAACTTCCTGCTCTCCGGTCGTAGGACCACTGATCAAAACTTTATCGCCTACCGAAAGATCTTTATTGCTTATTATAAACTGAGCCACTTTAGCATTTTTAAAATAATGTTCAGATTTACCGATAAGAACTTTTTTAACTTTGATTTTCTGACGAATATCTGTAGTTTCTGCTTTTGCTAAAGGCTGATCTGGTAAGTTTCCTGATTTTTTAAATAATAAAGCATCCGATTTTCCTTTTCTGAAAACTTTATTTCCTACCTGCTTCCCTTTTCTTATTCTTTTCTGCTCATCAACCGGCAAATGGATAATATCAAGACATTCTGTGGAACAGCAGTTTTCCATCGCAGCTTTACAGTCATCACACTGAATGAAGAGTAAATGACACGCGTCATTTGCGCAGTTGGTATGATTATCGCAGGGTTTTCCGCACTGATGGCACTGCGAGATGATATCATCTGTAATTCTTTCTCCCAGTCTATGATCGAAAACGAAATTTTTCCCGATAAATTTGCTTGGAATTCCTTCTTCTTTGATTTGACGTGTATATTCAATGATTCCGCCTTCTAGCTGATATACATTTTTAAAACCTTGGTGTTTGAAGTAGGCACTTGCTTTTTCACAACGGATTCCTCCTGTGCAATACATCAGAAGATTTTTATCTTCTTTATAATTCTGTAATTGCTCGTTGATAATCGGCAGACTTTCTCTGAAATTTTCCACATCGGGAGTAATTGCTCCTTCAAAATGTCCTACCTCACTTTCGTAATGATTTCTGAAATCTACAACAACAGTGTTTGGATCCTCCAAAAGTTGATTAAATTCTTTAGCCTTTAAATGAATTCCTTTATTTGTAACATCAAAAGTCTCATCATTAAGACCGTCTGCAACAATTTTATTTCTAACCTTGATCGTTAATTTCAAGAAGGAATGATCGTCCTGTTCTACGGCAACATTCAGGCGAATGCCTTTCATAAAATCATATTCCTCCAACGTCGCCCGAAAAGCTTCAAACTGATCTGCAGGAACACTCATTTGAGCATTAATGCCTTCATGTGCAACATAGATACGTCCTAGTGCATCAAGGGCATTCCAGGCTATAAATAAGTCATCACGGAATTTTTGGGGATTTTCAATTTTGGCGTACGCATAGAAAGATAAGGTAAGACGCTCCTGTCCGGCTTCGTCAATAATTTTGGCTCTTTCTTCTGCGCTTAAAGTGTTGTACAGTTGCATGCTATAAACTTTTTTAAGTGAGAAAATTTTTGCAAAGATAATATTTTAACTCAATTGTAGAAACCTGTTTTTTCGCATATTTTAATGGTCACTTAACTTTTGACAGTATTACCTATCTTAATTAATGACATTTTGTCTTTAATTATTTTTTAAGTAGTGTTAAACTGGAAGGAAAATTATGGTTTAAACTATAAAATGGCATAACTGTCGTTAAATTTTAGTTAAAATTGAAACACTTAAGACTAATTAAATACTTATTTAGCATTAAATTTGTTCAAGTATAAAAAAAATAAAATCAACAAGAAGACAATGAAGAGTACATTTAAAAAACTATTACCATTTGCTGTTGTTGGCGTGATTTCAGGAGCAACCACTGTCGGCGTACAACAATATATTGGTCACGATTCTAATACTTCTGACCAGTCATACTTTACAAAATCAAATAATGTTTCTTTTGTAGGAATGAATACTGCCGCAGTTGGTGATGACTTTGTAAAAGCTGCCAAAACTACCGTTCCTGCTGTGGTAACGATTAAAAACTATCAAACCAGAGCCTCAAGCAGGGCTTCTGAACAAGACATTTTTGACTTTTTCTTCGGAGATCCTTTCGGAGGCAGAAATCAAAGAAGACCTCAGCAGCAAACTCCTGAAAATATGCCTTCAGGATTAGGTTCAGGAGTTATTATCTCTCCTGACGGATATATCATCTCCAATAACCACGTCGTTGCTGGAGCCAATAAACTAGAGGTAGTTTTGAGTAATAAAAAGTCTTACATTGCTACATTAGTAGGAACAGATCCAAATACCGATATTTCTTTGCTTAAAATTGAAGAAAAAGGACTGCCTTACCTGAACTTTGCCAATTCAGACAATATAGAGGTCGGGCAATGGGTTTTAGCAGTAGGGAATCCTCTTGGGCTGAACTCTACCGTAACTGCAGGAATTATTTCGGCTAAAGGACGAGGAATAGGTATTTTGAGCGGACAGGGAAAAGCGACTAATCCTATTGAGAGTTTTATTCAGACCGATGCGGCAATTAACCCTGGAAACTCCGGAGGAGCTTTGGTGAACGTCAATGGTGATTTGATTGGAATTAATTCTGCTATTTCTTCTACCAATGGCTATTATCAGGGATATGGATTTGCTGTTCCGGCAAATCTTGCAAGAAAGATTATTGAGGATATTAAAAAATTCGGAATTGTGCAGAGAGGGTTTTTGGGTGTAACTTCAATAGATTTGTCTAATGATCAGTTGGTAGCTGCTTATAACAGAGATAAGAAAACAAACCTTAAACCAGGTATCGGGGTTTATGTAACCGGCTTTTCAGAAAACAGCGGCGCACAGGATGCCGGAATTAAAACAGGAGATATTATCACAAAAATTGACGGCGCCTTAGTGACCGATTTTGCTGATCTTTCAGTATTTATAGGAAGCAGAAGACCAGGAGACAAAGTACAGGTAACGTATACCAGAAACGGTAAAGAAAATGTAGCAACGGTTACGCTTAGAGACCAAAAAGGAGGAACCACTACCAGAACTAAGGCAGATTTGAGCGTTACTGAAAAGATTGGAGCAGAATTTGAGCCATTAAATGATAGATTCAAGACAGAATATGGTCTCAACAGCGGTGTGGTAACAAAAAATGTTACTGAAGGAAGTGAGATGGCTAAAATTGGAGTCGTAGATGATTATATCATTATTGAAATCAACGGAAAACCTGTGAATTCGCAGAAAGATATTGAAAAAATATTAGACGGATACAAAGGAAATGTTCAGGTGAAGTTCGTTGACAATTACGGGCGAATCTATACTAAAGGTTTTAAAATGCCATAAGTTGATGATCATAATAAAAGTAAAAACGCTGCAAAATGCAGCGTTTTTTATTATAGAATTGAAAATGTTACTGATTCATCTTTTGGGCAGTGAGTCTTTTTTTCTTCCGTTCGTAAATTATCTCAACAATTTTACCTCCCATCCATGCAAAAGGAAAGAAAACAAGAAAAACAGAGATTTTATAAAATGTAGGATGATAAGGAAAAATAATAATATCCAACATCGCTATAAAAAGCATAATAAACCCAATAAGAATGGCATAAGCTACTTTAGCATATTTCACAATCATTGCCGTTACAACTCCACCTATTGTTGTTCCTAATCCAGAAATAAACAGAAGAAATCCAAAAAAAGCATCATTACTTTTCATGCTTTCAAGAAACTTTTCCCAGTGCTCAAAAGGAGCGAATGCTTCAAAAGTAATCCATTGCGGAAATGCTCTGATACCAAGAGTGATCATGAGTCCTGCAATTGTAAGACCCATGAAAACCGCAAATGTATTTCTTATAAAATTCATTATTTAATCCTGATGTGCAATCATAGAAATTTCAATATCTACATTTTTTGGAAGGCAAGATACCTGTACCGTTTCGCGCGCAGGAAAGCTTTCAGCGTCAAGATATGAAGCATAAATATCATTCATTACTGCAAAATCATCCATACTTTTAAGAAAAATACTTGCTTTTACCACGTTTTTAAATGTCATTCCTGCTTCTGTAAGGATAGCTTCAAGGTTTTTCATAACCTGATGCGTTTCTTTTTCAATCCCTTCTACTAATTTTCCTGTTGCAGGATCTACCGGAATTTGACCTGAAATATATAAAACACCGTTGGCTAAATTAGCCTGTGAATAAGGTCCGATTGCTGCTGGAGCATTTTCTGTGTTGACAATTTTCTTCATATAGATATTACTTTTTATAATTCGCCTGTAAAATAATTAAATAATTCACGTTAGTTAATTGGGTATCATCGTGACTGATCATTATCTAATTAATATAATCAAAAAATACCATTGCCAAGATTTGACAGCAATAAATATTCCTTAGACTTTATTTCGGGTGCAAATATAAAATTTATATTCTAAAACCAATATGATTTTAGAAAGGTGCATTGGGCTGAGTGAAACTTCTATCTTTATATTTCAATGCATCGCTTAAAATATTTGCTTTAATTCCTATGAAGAAATCATAAACTTTATATTGTCCGAAAGGCACCCAGTTAAAATTAATGGTAAAACTTCTCTGATCTCTAGAAAAACCAATCCTAGTATACGCCAGTTCTTTGGTTATCAAATCATAATGCGTACTTCCTGTAACATTCCAAAACGGAGTAAGTTTGACACTGCCATCTAACCCGATTGAAGCAATTTTAGTAGGAGTTCTGGAGAGCGTTTTAGTATATGCGTAATTAGCATTCACATTTAAAGTCCAAGCCTGATCAAAATGAGCATAATTATCATCATCAAAGTAATAATTTTCATTTCTGATCTCCCCTTTCTGCGAGTAGATTTTATCAAATTCTTTTTTCTCTCCGAAAATTTCACTACTCAAAGGATAGGAAAGCTGTACATTGAAAGCCTGTATACTAAAGTTTCCAAAATCCTCAGTTCGGATTCCTGTTTCTGAACCTGGTGCAAATAAAATTTTGTAAGGCTCAATCGCTAAACTTGTATTAACGCTCAACTTATTTTCAAAAAAAGAAGATTGTCCGTTCACTGTAATTACCGACCATGGGTGAGATTTTGCAGCGAAGTTATAGTTTCCGCTCACATTTAAAGACTCAAATATCTTTACTTTCTTTACTCCTGTAGAATCACTTTTAGACCTCACCTTCATTTCAATATTATTTCCGATGTTGTAAGACAAAGCACCTACCATACCTGTTGTTGGCGCTCCAACAATTCCATTATCGAAGATAGAATAAGGAGTAAGGGCACCATTAGCATCATAATAGTTTCTGAAATAACCAAACTTTTCTTCTCCAAAATCAGGGGAATAAGTAAAACCGATACTGGGAGTCATCATGTGTCTGATTGCTTCTATGGTATTCCCTTTCTTGAAGTTTGCCTGCCCGTAAAGCTGTGTCTGCACACTTGCTGTTGTAGAGAAAATACTGTATCCCGCCAATTTTTTATTGACCTGATCTATTTGCTTATTTTGTATAGGATCGTAAAATTTAGTAAGTGTTTTGGTGGTTAATGCATTATCAATGGTCGCTCCTAAACTGAATGTAAAATATTTTGCAAAAGTAGTATTGGTACCTAAAGCGATATTATTTTTCAAACCAGTCTGCATTTTATCCCACATAGCCTGTGTAAACAGCTCTCCTTCGTCTGTGCTTACAAAATTCGTAAGGTTTAGCCCTGTATTTACAGTAATATTTTCAAGCAAACCGCTTCTTGTTCCTGTTTTTGATTTAAAAAGATAAAACTGATTGATCGCAACATTCATTTGTGGCAATCTCAAATCTGATAAACCCGTTGCAAAATTTTGAGAATAAGATGCTGTTCCGGTAATTGTTACAGGAAGCTTCAGAAACCTTTTGGTAAGGGTAAGGGTAGAGTTTTGCTGAGTTCTGAGAACACTCTGATCCATAATATAATTATTATTAACCGTATTATTATAGAATGTCTGACTCGTTACATCTATTGAAGCTGAAAAATTGAGAAAAGGATTGGCTTTTGCATCCTGAGTATGTCGCCATGCGATCCGGTAAGTACCAGTTTTACTGTAATTATCCAAACCTTTAATTCCTCTTACCGTATTTCCTATATCTGCAGAAAAATTTCCTGTATAGCGGTATTTTTTGAGATAATTCATTTCAGGTCTTAAGTTCCAGCTTCCTTTAGTATAAATATCTGCAAGTATTTTAAGATCGAAATGCTCTCCGATAGGCTGATAATAACCTAATCCGTTTAGAAAAAACCCAACATCTTCCCGTTCTCCAAAGCTAGGAATCAAAATTCCTGCGGATCGTTTATCCGAAAAAGGCAAGATCGCAAAAGGTAAAATAAGTGGAGTGGGAACATCTTCTATGTACATATGTACAGGACCTGTAATCAGGGACGAGCTGTTTTTACCTTTCTGCATTTTGATGTGTGATGCCAAAAGGTGATAATCAGGACGCGTGTCTTTCTTATCAATATAATAAGTATCTGTGGTAAATTCTCCTCTCCTCATGACAAAGACAGAATCGTTGTACTTTTTAGTTTTTTCAGCAACAATCAGTCCTTCACTTTCTTCCGTTCTTGCATTATAGGCAATTGCCTGTTTGGTTTTTGTATTATAAGTAAAATTATCTGTCTCATAATCTTTCCCACCCTGATTTACTTTCACCAATTCGGAATACTTTCCTAAAGAATCCAGTTTTCCTCTTGCGTAGAAGATATTGCGCTCTTCATCAATGGAAATATAATCTGCATCAATCTGCAGATCCTGATATTTTACCTGTGCATTTTTATTAAGGTAAATCATTCTTTTAGGAACATCTCTGCGGATATCATCTGCTTTAGTTTCTAAAACATCTTCTAAAGACTCTTTCGCTGCAATTACGGTGTCTTTTTTGACGATGGTATCATTAATTATCGTTGCCTTAACGAATTTTTTAGGACTTTCCTGTGCTAAAAAACTGTTAAAAATTAGGATAATTAAAATTTGTAATATATTTTTGAAGACGGTTTTGTCCAATTTTATTTATGTATAATTTGGCTCAAAAATACTATAATTTTTAAAACTGAAAGATGTACAAACTAAATTTTAAAATAATTTTAGCATTTCTTCTCATATTTACTTCAACATTCATTTTCTCTCAAAAAAAATTCACCGTAGTTTTGGACGCAGGACATGGAGGAAGTGATCACGGAGCCAACCGCAGTTATTCTGATATTGGTCTGGTTGAAGAAAAGAATGTTACGCTTGCCATTGTCCTGAAATTGGGAGCAATGCTTGAAAAAAATAAAGATTTTAAAGTAATTTATACGCGGAAAATTGATGAATATCCTTCATTAACCGACCGAACCAATATCGCAAATCGAAGCAAGGCAGACTTATTTATCTCTGTACATGTCAACTCTTCGGCAAGCAGAACTGCGACAGCAAGAGGTACGGAAACTTTTGTACAGGGTCCTGCTCAAAATAGAGAAAATCTGGAAGTAGCCAAACAGGAAAACAACGTAATTTATCTTGATGAAAAAGATAAGGAAACCTTCGCATCCTATGACCCTTCTTCCCCCGAATCATTGATTGCTTTAAAACTTCAGCAAAGTAAATATCTTGAAAACAGCCTTATTGTAGGAAGTTTTGTGGAGGCCAATTTTGAAAAAAGCGGTCGTTTCTCAAGAGGAGTTAAACAGGAAAACCTCCACATTCTGCGAAGAAGTGCCATGCCTTCTATCCTTATCGAAACTGGATTTGTGAACAATTATGATGACGCTCTTTATCTAAGCTCAGAAAAAGGACAGGATGAAGTAGCAGACAATATTTATAAAGCTATTATAGAATATAAAAAAGCCAAAGACAGAAAAGCAGGAGTAGAGATCATAACTAAAAAGCCAGAGCCTCAAAAGCCTGTAGAAGTTCCTTTGAAAAATGATTTCAGAATTCTTCTGATGACTGTTCCGAGAAAATATAATTTGAATGATCCTGAACTTCGTGGTTTGAATTACATCCTTCCAATCAAAGAAAATGGGATTTATAAATATTATTATGGCGTAACAAATATGGCTTCTGTAAAAGACATCAACCTTAAAACGGCTAAAGATGCTGGTTTTAGAAATGCATATGCAGTAGGTTTTATGCCAAATCAAAAATTGGTGACTGGTTATTATAATATTGAGGTGTATACAGGAAAAGATAAATTAAGTGCAAATTCCTATATCCTTCAGACCTTGAAAGATGTCGAAAGAAACAAATCTAACGGTATTTTCTATTATACTTACGGAAAAGTCTACACTTTGGAAGATGCTGTAAAACTCCAGAAAGACCTGGAAGACAAAGGCATAAAAAATACAGTT
The DNA here is from genome assembly GCF_007474535.1 of Chryseobacterium echinoideorum. Classification (GTDB taxonomy): domain Bacteria; phylum Bacteroidota; class Bacteroidia; order Flavobacteriales; family Weeksellaceae; genus Chryseobacterium; species Chryseobacterium echinoideorum. The sequence goes on from NZ_VKNW01000013.1 coordinate 73,971, forward strand.
ATTCAAAAGAATTTTAAATAGGCAGTAAAATTTTGAAGTTTAAAAGTTTATTGATATTTTTGCAACCTCAAAATTCGGCCTATTCGTCTAGTGGTCAGGACTCAAGGTTTTCATCCTTGCAACAGGAGTTCGATTCTCCTATAGGCTACTTCGAACAACAAAAAAAGCTCTTTTTAAGAGCTTTTTTTGTTATCTATATTTCTAAATTTGCATCCTTCTGTTTAGGAAAAATATTGAATACAGCATTTACTTTCAATCTTATCCTGATTCGCTCCTATTTGGTGCAATTCCTAGCCCGGATAGCAGCGGTTACCCCGCAGTGAGGCGGCGGAGCAAAGCGGAGCCGACCGAGCGAGGAGTATGAGCGGATAGCCGGAAACAGCTCCTAAAAAAAAATTAGAAAAAAAAAGATGATCAAAAACGACTGAGGATTCCCCAATGAATTTTGATGTCATTGAATTTAAAAGGATTTCCAAACTCATTCCCGTTGGATAGCTGAAAACTCATTAACCCTAACGGAATAAAGAAGTTGAAACCGAGACCGACACTATACAGCTTTGGTTTCACATTCAATGATTTGTTGTTGAGCTGTCCGTACTGACCAAAAACATCAAAAAATGCCTGATTGCCTATAAGATAACGGTACTCAACACCCGCATAATAGAAAAAATCTGCCGCAAGAGAATTTTCATTAAAACCCCGGAGGGAATTCCAGCCTCCGAAACGGTACAATTCATTGGCAGAAAAGTCTATCTTAGAATCCATCATTGCCCCCTCTCCTTTAATATTGAGAAAATGGTTGCCATTGATGTTATAATTGTATTCTCCAAAAAAGTAAAACTGGTTCTGATTAGCTTTTATATTATCCACGGTATATTTTGTTGCCAAAAAATCGTACCCGACATTCAGTTTTGATTTGTAAAGAAAAAGATCAATTTCAGAAGGTTCTGTCATATCAAAGAAAACTCCGATTCCTTTTTTGTTGTAATCTTTCCCCTGAATGTAAAGGCTATCAATGATAGTTGATGATTCAAATGTTCCGCGGAGACCAATTTTCTGACGGTTATTGATGTGATAATAAAATGCTGGCAATGCTTTTACGTTCGCAAATGTAGAATCTTGTCTGAAGATATTGACTTTCATATTTAGTCCCACATTAGAACTGAATAAATATGGAATGTCTGTCTGCAAATCAAAAGTCTGACCTTTGTCAGGATTACGCTGCCAATATAAGTTGATGGTCTCAAAACCATTAAACATATTTCTGAAATTGACATTCAGCGTTCCGTTGAGCGTAAATTTGTCTGTCTTATCGTTTCCAAAACCAATCACCCCATCAAAAGTATTGGTTTTTTTCTTTTCCATAAAAAGATAGATCTGCGTGGAATCTTTGGTAAAAAGGGTTTGTGGCTGCCTTTCCAGACTTACAAAAGGATGACTCTGAAAGTTTTTATTGATGGCAATAAGATTCTTGTCGTCGTATGTTTTTCCTTTAAAATCTTTATCCAAATTTCTGATGAATCTTTTCGGAACTCTGGTGTAACCTTTTACCACAAATCCATCAATGGTACGCTTATCATTTTTGTTGATATCCAGCTCAACAACCGGATACCCTTTTTTTTGTCCTTTAAACTTTGATTTTATTCTGCTGAATGCAAAACCGTCGTCTATATATTTTTTGTTGATATTTTTTTTTACGGAATCTAAATTTTTAGTAAAAAACTCTTTTTCCAGTTTTAATTTTCCTACAATAGAATCTGAAAGATTAACGTATGTTTCGTTAAAGTTTTTCCCTTTGTCATAGTAAATTTCTGTGCTGTCTCCTTTTATTTTTACGTCTTTCAGTTCCGTAAAGAAATAATTGCTTTGCGCAAGAGAATCAAGAAATTTTACGGCAGAAAGTGAATCTTTTACCTTTTTTTTAGTCTTGGTTTCTGTATCTATAAGAAAATAATGTTTCTTTTGCGCTGGTACAAAAACGCAAAACATCACAAAAAATATGTTTAAAAATAACTTCAATTTTATCATTCTGAAAGTAGCGAAGCGGAATAAAGAATCTCAATCAATAAAAATTCTTCACTGCATTTCATCCCTTTCAGAATGACAATGCATCCAATCAATCAACTAATTTTTATCTAGTTTATTATATTTTTTCATTAAATTCTCATACGTTCCCTGTGGTAAAATCCATTTTAAAGGAACACCGATTTTCTGCCCTAATTTACCGAAATAATAATGAGCTTTCCATTTATTTTTGTTTAAAAGTTTCTCAACATATTCTGCAACTTCCAAAGGTGCGTTACCATCGCCTACATGAGAGTTCATCAAAGCATAAACTTTCTCGAAAACATTCTTGTACGGCTCAGAAACTTTTGTTCTTACCCGGTTTTCTGCAATATTGGTTTTAATGTCACCCAAATGAAGCGAACAAACGCTCACATTCCAGGGATAAACTTCATATCTCATTGCTTCAGTTACTTTATCCAGAGCCGATTTTGACGCTGAATAAAACCCACGAAAAGGTAACCCCATTTCACTTCCGATGCTGGAAACATTGATGATCTGCCCAAATTTATTCTCTCTCATTTTAGGCAAAACGGCACTCATCATCTGAACTGCACCAACAAGATTAAGGTTGAATAGTTTTAAAATATCCTCTTTTGAAGAATCTTCTACGGAACCCACCATCCCCATCCCTGCGTTGTTGATCAGAACGTCGATTCTGTTTTCTGCTTTTAAAACTTCAGAAATTGCATTCTGAACAGCATCATTGTCTGTGATGTCTGCCGGGATTGATTGGAAATATGCGCTTTCAGTGAATTTTCGGCTAAGACCGTACACCTTATAACCTTTCTTTCCGAAATATTCTGCTAAGACGAAACCAATTCCTGAGGAAGTTCCTGTGATGATGATGGTTTTATTCAATGTTTTTAATTTTTAAATAAATGATTTCAAAAATAAAACTTTGCCAGAAAATTGACAAAGTCTTTTATTTGTTATTAGTACAAAAAGTTTTATTAAAATTCATACAAATCCTGAGTAGAAAATGTAAGATCTTTAAATTTGATAGACTGCAGCATTTCGCCGTCTGCAACAGGCTTTCGGCTAATATATTCACCATTTTCCAGACTGTAAATCAAAATAAACTTTTCGCTCGGATCTACCACCCAATATTCTGAAACTCCTGACTCTTCGTATAAACTGAATTTTAAATTCATTTCTTTTTTTGAATTTCCGGGAGATAAAATTTCTATGATCAGATCGGGCGCCCCAAGACAACCTTTGTCATCAATTTTATTTCTGTCACAAATCACGCATAGGTCAGGCTGCACAACAGTAATAATTTCTCCGGTTTTACTTGGTAAACGCACATCAAAAGGAGCATAAAATAACTCACAAGGACTTTTTTCAAAATAAGAATAAAGAGCTTGATTTATCTTCTGGGATATTTTTTGATGCATCGGAGACGGAGCAGGACTCATTTTCAAAATTTTACCTTTGAATAGCTCCACTCTTTCTTTGAGTTTCCACATAAGATAATCTGCATAAGTGTAAGATGCATTCATATCAAGTTGGCTGAGACTTGTAATTTCCATAGGTCTAAATTTTATTGATGTACTGATAAAACAAATTTAATCATTTTAAAGTTAGCAGTTCAGACAAATCCTTCCAAAACATCGGATAAGATTTTTCTACTACATCTTCATCTTCTATGGTCAGTTCTTTGATGAGGCAGAATGGCGCAAAACTCATTGCCATTCTATGATCCTGATATGTTTTGATAGCAATATTTTCTTCCGGATTATTGAAGCTGACTGATCGTATTGTAGAGTCTGAAATTTCCGTTTCCGTTCCGAGTTTTTTTAATTCGTTGTGCAACGCTGAAAGCCGATCAGTTTCTTTTACTTTCAGAGTGCCCAAACCTGAAATTTCAAAAGGAATTTTCAATGCCGCTGCCGTTACGCAAAGCGTTTGCGCAATATCAGGACAATTATTCATATCCAAGACAATCTTTTCCGGAAACTGAAAATTTTCAATCGGCTGAACGCTTAATTGATGTTCCTCTTCCATAAAAATAGTTTTAATTCCGAAGAACTTTTCATAGATATTAGCAATCGCAGAATCTCCCTGTGTAGATTCTTTATAAAAACTTTTTAGATGAATCGTTTCTCTTCCGATGGCTGCAAACGAATAAAAATAAGAGGCAGAGCTCCAATCGCTTTCAACTTCGTAGGTGATTCCTGATTGTTGATCATTGACAAATGATTCTACTATTATAGTATTACCAATGAATCTATTTTTAATTCCGAATTTGGTTAAAATATCCAAAGTCATTTCGATATAAGACCTTGAAGTCACTTCGCCAACTAAATTAATCTCCAAACCGTTTTCCAGTTTTCCCGCAATCAGTAAAAGAGACGTGATAAACTGACTCGAAATATTGACAGGAACATCTACTTTCGACCGAGTGATTTTTCTTCCCTTAATTTTTAAAGGTGGAAATCCTTCATTTCCTAAGTATTCAATTTCAACGTCTAAATTTTGTAAAGCAGTTACCAGATTTTTGATCGGTCGTTCTTTCATTCTTCCGGATCCGGTAAGGATCGTTGTTTTCCCTTCCTGAATAGAAAAATAGGAAGTCAAAAAACGCATCGCTGTTCCTGCATGGTGAATATCAATGGTTTCACATTCCGAAGACAATGCTTTTTTAAGCAATTGCGTATCCTGAGAATTGGATAAATTCCCAATTTCTATGTTTGAAAATAAACTTTCCAAAATCAACAAACGATTCGAAATACTTTTCGAACCGCTTATTTGTATGGTTTTATTTCCTATTAATTTTTGTTTTTCAAGCTTCTTCATTGTTCCACCTTTATTAAAAAGATTCGTTAAAAGTATTTATAACCTATAACTCATCATGGATAACTATTTAAGTTTCTCATTATTCAGATGACGATCTTTATCCCGATCAGTCTTCAATTTCATTTTTTTATCAAAAGCTTCCTGTAAATTGACTCCCGTTTGATTGGCTAAACACAATGTAACAAACAGTACATCTGCCAATTCTTCACCTAAATCTTTGGTTTTATCGCTTTCCTTTTCGCTTTGTTCACCATACCTTCTTGCAATAATTCTTGCCACTTCACCCACTTCTTCGGTGAGCATTGCCATATTGGTAAGTTCGTTAAAATAGCGGACACCAATAGTTTTTATCCATTCATCAACTTGCTGTTGAAGACTTGTAATTTCCATATTTGAAAAACAGAAGTAAAAGTTAAATTAATTTTATTAAAAAATCTATTGATAAGCTCCTAATGTTGGATTGGATGTTCTTGAAACACCAACAATATCCGTAGGAACTGTTCCTGCTATCGTCACATCTCCTTTATTTTTAGCAGGTGAATCATTTTTTACCCGAAGATTCATTTGTGCCGCAAAATAATTGACGAATTTAGGATCCTCATTTTTATAACTTTGAATAATGCTGTTGGTTGGGTTATTGTCAAAACTAAATCCTGCACCTGACAAACCTGAATATTTAATTAAAGAATTTTGAATTAAATATTGAAACTGCTGACCGTTAATTGCTTCAAAATTCACCGAATCTCCCTGGTCAGAATACACAATACTATTAAGAATGTTTAAATTCTGAAGAGCTCCAAAAACAATTTGTCCGTTTTCGTTTTTCCATTCATTAGTTGCAAAAATTCCCATTCTGTTTTGATTAAATAAAACCTGAGAATAGTTGGCTATAGTCACGTGGGTATAAGAATGATTTCCTCCTCTGAATATCCCAATCGCCGATTCTCCGCAGTTATTCATCACCAGATTATTAGCATTTACAGTACAGCCTACCGCATAAATCCCATAGTCCTGAAAGGTATGAATAAATGAATTTCTAATATTGGCGTTTACTTCCTTCATCTCCAGACCTGTCGTTCCGCCAAAAAGTCTTGCATGATTCATATTCAGCGTAGAGCCTTCTTCCATTTTTATAGATTTCCAGTTTCTAGGAATGGTATCATAATATGTATCATTTCTGTCACCACGAAGAATTACCTGTTTATCTAAAGTTCCGTTGATATTGAGAATTGCTCCCTGCGAAACTTTCATCCCGCTGTTCTTATGAAAATAAACCTTTGTTCCCGGTTCAATACTTAAATTAATATTTTGGTCAACTGTTAAATTCCCATAGATAATTTTAGCCTTGTTATTAGTCCAGGTTGTATGATTGGTAATTACATTAGGGTTTGACGGTGTCTGTATAAAAAATTCGGCATCTTGCACTACAGAAAACAAAGTAACATGCTGCTGTCCTGCTCCTGTGGTAAACAAAACCCTGTCTTCCGCAATTGCTTCAGGTCCTGTAGCCTGTGGCGCAATTTCTACGTATATGTACAAGCTATCTTTCTTTCTTAAAGGAACATTTTGGAAATCATGCCCTGCTTTTCCATCCACATTGATTCTGTATAAAGATGAGGCACCCTTTTCCAGATGAATTCTTGGGATCATCACGTCTTTATCTTCATTATTAAATACTTTTACGGCGTACGTTTCAGATCTTACCTGATGATAAACCGTGTCACAAAAAACAGTATCTCTGGAAAATCTCAGCTCTTGTGAAGGAGCATCGAAACTGATGTCGTCCTGATTGCATGAAACTGCAAAAATTAACATCAATACAGATAAAAAAAGTAATGATTTATATTTCATAAGTTGATATTTATTATTTATTGGTCATATGAAAACCGCTTACATATATTGATCTTTTACGAATATTAAGCAGTTATAACGACTTCATTAAGATTACATTGATACAAGTTTCAAATTTAACGAAAATACTTTAATATTCTTATGTCTGAAAAAATTCTTAACCGAGTATTTGTATATAATAAAAATATTTGTATTTTTGCAACCTAAAATTTAGCAGAGAAATATCCATTACTATTTCGAAAGCAAAGTTTAATTTTTTAAATTATAAAAGTTTACACATGAAAAACGGAATTCACCCAGAAAATTATAGACTTGTTGTTTTCAAAGATATGAGTAACGACGAAATGTTTCTTTGCAAGTCTACAGCAGATACTAAAGACACTATTGAGTTTGAAGGTCAGGAGTACCCATTGATCAAAATGGAAATCTCTTCTACTTCTCACCCTTTCTACACAGGAAAAACTAAATTGGTTGATACTGCAGGTAGAGTTGACAAGTTCATGAACAAATACAAAAAATTCGCTAAGTAATTTTTTGATTATACCATATTTAAAAGTCTTTCGGTTTTCGGAAGACTTTTTTTGTAGCCGGGTGAAGAATTTAGTTTAAGTATTTGTATTTTTGCTTTTAGCTAGAAACTAGAGCTAAAGTTGATTATTGAATAGAAATGGTCAACTTTCAACCTCTAACCTCTAACCTCTAACCTCTAACCTCTAACCTCTAACCTCTAATAAAATGCAACTCGTATTCTCCGATGCACAATATTGGGAAGATTTTCTTCCGCTTACTTTTACCCGTCCAGTCGCAGAAATGCGTTGTGGAATCCTTACTTTTTCCGAAAGATGGCAGAAAATTTTAAGTTCTGACGAAATCTCCTGGTTTACAGAATGGTATCTTCAGCAGAAATTCAGAGAACCTGCAAAAAAGGAAAGCCTGTTTTTAGTCCCTAATTTTTTACCGACAGAAACAGTTATCCAACAAATTAAAAATTTGAAACAGGGCGAAGCTTTGGTGTATGAAGATGAATTGGTTGCTGCAAAAATCAATATGGAAGGTTTTTCGTTGAACAAGATCGAAAAAATGACGGACATTAAAGATAAACTCATCTTCTTTAAAAAGCCAACCGATCTTTTCACCTATAACAAAGAAGCCATTAATTTTGATTTTGAATTATTAACCAAAGGAAAAACTTCTCAGGAATTATCATCTACCAACGGATTTTTAGGGAAGAAGGAAGATCTCTTTATAGAAGAAGGAGCCGAAGTTGAGTTTTCAACGATCAATACTAAGACCGGGAAAATTTACATCGGAAAAAATGCAGAGGTGATGGAAGGCTGTAATCTTCGTGGCCCGATTGCACTTTGCGAAAGCTCAAAATTTAATTTAGGAGCAAAAATTTACGGGGCAACAACGGTTGGTCCGCATTCTAAAGTTGGTGGAGAAGTAAGCAACATCATTATTTTTGGATATTCCAATAAAGGACATGATGGTTTTGTTGGAAATTCTGTCATTGGTGAATGGTGTAATCTGGGAGCAGATACCAACTCTTCCAACCTTAAAAACAATTACGGAAATGTAAAATTGTGGAATTACAGAACCAAAGATTTTCAGGATACCGGTTTACAGTTCGCGGGCTTAATCATGGGAGACCATTCTAAAACCGCCATCAATACTCAGCTGAATACAGGAACAGTTATTGGAGTGGCTTCTAATATTTTCAGAGAAGGATTTCCTCCGAACCTGATCGAAAACTTTTCCTGGGGCGGTTTCAAAGATGACGAGCGTTTTAAACTTGACAAAGCGTACGAAGTTGCCGAAAAAGTAATGACAAGAAGAAAAATACCTTTAACAGACGAAGATAAAGGGATTTTGAAATATATTTTTGAGAATTATTAAAACCATTCTTAGAAATAAAACTAAAAACTTCATTTTTTTGAAGTTTTTTTGTTTTTAATGTAATAAATTCAAAGTTCTGGTTGTCTTATTAATAGAAACAAAACTTATGACTCAGGAAACTTTCAGGAATACGGTATTTATTCTCAGCGATGAGATGTTCCGTTTTGCGAAAAGATTTGTACTGAGCAGCGATGAAGCCGAAGATATTGTGCAGGATCTGATGATCAAATTTTGGCAAAAGAAAGACGAGCTGGAGCAGTTTGGAAATCTAAAATCCTATGCTTTAAAATCAGTTAGAAATGAATGTCTCAACCGACTGAAGCATCATGATGTGAAACTGGGCTTTGCAGATCTGCAGCTTCACCGTTCGGAATTGTACAGCATGGAAGTCAATAATCTGAAAGAGCAAATTGTAGGATTTATCAATCAGCTTCCCGAAAAACAAAAGATGGTTATTCATCTGAAAGATGTGGAAGAGTATGAAGTTTCTGAAATTTCCGAAATGCTGGAAATGGAAGAAAACGCAGTAAGAGTCAATCTGATGCGTGCAAGACAAAAAGTAAAAGAACAAATCACCCAATTGATGAGCTATGAACAACGACAAATTTCAAGATAAATATAATGAAGTCTTCCAAAGCTTAAAGGAAGAAAAAATGAACTGGGATTTTGATGACTTCCTCAAAAAAGCGGAAAGCAAAGAAACAAAATCGTCAGCTGAAATTCAGGTTATTCCTCTTCAAAACAAGAAACCTTCGTTTCCGAAATGGTTTTGGATGGCGGCAAGTGTAATAATTATTTTCGGATTAGTCTTTATTTTTAATCCGAATCAAAACAAAATTACAGACAAAGAAAATCTGGTTAAAAATGAAGTTTTGAAGCAAAAAAATGAATTTATTGCAGAAAATCACAACCACAATTTACAGGTTGCCACTCATGTTACTGACTCTGTTTCCGGCACAAAAAAAGATTCTCTATTTCAGGAAAATACTTTAGCAGAAAGTGATGTTCTGGATGAGATTTTATCTAAAAAAAGCAGGATAAAAAAAGAAAGAAAACCAAAATATGTTTATAATAATTCTCAAACAAGCTTAGCCGATTCCCTCGGATATAAAGATTCGTATGTAATTGTAAACGGAAAAAGGATTGACAACGTAGAAGAAGCAATCAATGTAACCAAGTATTCATTTCAGGTGATGGCAACTAATGTTAATCAGGCGCTGAGCACTAAAGTGATGGATAACGTAGAATAGATTATTAACGATAAGATTATGCAACTGATCAGGCTTATAATCAATTAAATTTAAGTAGACCCCATGAAAAAAATATTTTTTATACTCACTCTTTTTATTACAGCTTTTGTAAATTATTCTGCACAGACAGAAAAGCTAGATCAATTTTTTGATTCATTTGAAAATAAAAACGGCGTGACCTCTATCAACATCAAAAAACCTATGTTTGACCTGTTGGATAGAATTGATATAAGCAATGAATATATCGGAAAAATAAAACCACTCATGCGTGACGTAAATGGTTTAAAGCTTTTGGTATTTTCAAAAATAACTTTTCCGGATGAATTAAAGTCTGAAAACCAAGGACAGATAAAAATGAATCAGGAAAAAAGTAAAAGAGTAGCTAAACTTTTGACAGATCTGAAACTTAATGAATTGATGTCAATTAAAAATGATGATGTCTCCATGAAGTTCTTAGCAGAAAATGCAAAAGACGGAGTACTTGAGAATCTGATCTTTAATGTAGATTCTAAAGATGAGATTGCCATTTTTATTCTGAACGGAAAAATGAGAATGGATGATGTGAATAATATTATCAATTCAACAGAAATAAAAACTACTTCTGCAACACAATCGTTGAGAAGCAGCTTTAATTCAGAAAATACATCATCTTACCTTAACGGAGAAAACAGAAACGTTGGTGAGTTTTCTAAAATTGATGTGAGCATGGGAATCAATGTAAATTATAAGCAGGAAAACACAACCAGCATAAAAGTTTTGGCAGATGCAGATAAATTACAATATGTCATTACAAAAAATGAAAACGGTGTTTTAAAAATTTATATTGATAATAAAGGGATAAGAAATCTGAGATTTAAAAATTTAACGGTAAATGTTTCATCTCCAAAAATGAATTCTGTTGAAACTTCTTCAGGTGCATCATTTACCGCGGTAAATACAGTAAGAGAAAATAATTTGAATGTCAATGCTTCATCCGGCTCTACGATCAAAGGTAAATTTGATGCAGATATTGCTAATTTTGATGTGAACTCAGGATCTAATGTTAAGGCAGATCTTACTGCTCAGAAATTAGTTTTAAAAAATTCAAGCGGTGCAAGCTCTGCTTTTGAAGGGGTGGCAAAAACTGCCATAATAGATCTGAGCAGCGGAGCATCATGCAAAGCCAATGGTTTTATAATTAATACAGCTGAAGCTGAAGCCACATCAGGAGCGAGTCTTTCTTTGTATGTTAAAGATAAACTTAAAGTAAGGGCATCTTCCGGAGGATCAGTAAGGCTAAAAGGAAACCCTGAAGTAGATTCAAAAATAGATAAAGTTTCTGGCGGAAGCCTGAGTAAAATAAACTAAAAATCAATTGCCATGAAAATCTTAAAAAACATTTTTCTCTTTGGCTGTACTTTATTGCTGTTACAATCATGCATTGTTTCCGACAAACCCAATATTGCGTTTTTTTCTAGTGATTATGATTTTGAAAATGCTCAGTTTGCAAGTTTTAATGTACCGCTCTTTTTAGCCAAACCTTACATTAAAAAAGCCTTAAGAGAAGACGGAGAAAGCGAAGCTATCATCAATATGGTGAAAAAAATCTCCAAAATCAAAGTAATGACTGTTGAAAACGGAAGCCAGAAACTTCTCAGAGATTACACAAATTATCTCAACTCCAATCAGTATGAAGACTGGGCAACGATAAAGCATGATGGAGATAATGTTAATATCAGAGTAAAACAAAAAGGTGACATCATCAAAAATATGATGATTACCGTAAACTCCAAAAAAGAAATGGTTTTTGTAGATATCAAAGGTAGTTTTTCGGCAGATGACATTTCCAGAATGATCAATTCTGTCTCAGATCAATAACTTCATATTTAATTATATTAATTTTGTAAAGTCACTGTTTCAGTGGCTTTTTTTAATTTATAGCATGAATTATTAATTTTTATTTAAACTATTACTGCTGATTTTCGTATCTCATCAAAAAGCCTTAATTTTGCAAGAAAGTAAAGATGTCTATTCATAACAAAATTGTAGAGACAGCCATCACTTTCGATGACGTGCTTCTAGTTCCTTCTTATTCAGAAATTTTACCAAACCAGGTTTCCTTAAAATCAAGACTTACCGATAAAATTACGCTTAATGTTCCCATAGTTTCCGCAGCAATGGATACTGTAACTGAGGCAGATTTAGCAATTGCTTTGGCAAGAGTAGGAGGTTTGGGCTTCATTCACAAAAATATGTCTATCGAAGAGCAGGCAGCTCAGGTAAACCGTGTGAAGCGTTCAGAAAACGGAATGATCTCTGATCCTGTAACTCTTACAAAAGACCATACTTTGGCACAGGCCAAAGATACCATGGCTAAATATAAAATCTCCGGGCTTCCTGTTGTAAATCCTGATAATGTTTTGATTGGAATTATTACCAACAGAGATGTAAAATATCAGGAAAACCTTGACATGAAAGTGGAAGAGATTATGACCAAAAATAATCTGATCACTTCTGATAAAAATACCAATCTGGAAAAAGCTAAAGAAATTCTTCTTAAAAACAGAGTTGAAAAACTTCCGATTGTAGACAAAGAGAATAAGCTTGTTGGTCTGATTACTATCAAAGATATTGACAACCAATTAGAGTATCCAAACGCAAACAAAGACGAAAACGGACGACTTATCGTAGGAGCTGGGGTTGGAGTTGGCGAAGATACAATGGACAGAATTGCTGCTTTGGTAAAAGCCGGAGTAGATATTGTTGCTATAGATTCTGCACACGGACATTCTAAAGGTGTTTTAGATAAAATTTCAGAAATCAGAAAGGCTTATCCTGATTTAGATTTGGTTGGAGGAAATATTGTAACGGCAGATGCTGCAAAAGATTTAATCAATGCAGGAGCAAATGTTCTTAAAGTAGGAGTAGGTCCTGGTTCTATCTGTACAACAAGAGTTGTTGCAGGTGTTGGAGTTCCGCAGCTATCAGCAATTTACAATGTTTATGAATATGCTCAATCTAAAAATGTTACGGTAATTGCAGATGGCGGCGTTAAGCTTTCAGGCGATATTGTAAAAGCGATTGCAAGTGGTGCAGGAGCTGTGATGTTAGGATCTCTTTTAGCAGGAACTGATGAATCTCCTGGGGAAGAAATTATTTACCAAGGAAGAAAATTTAAAGCTTATCAGGGAATGGGAAGCCTTTCTGCGATGAAAAGAGGTGGCAAAGAAAGATATTTCCAGAGTGAAGCGAAAAAATTTGTCCCGGAAGGTATAGAAGGAAGAGTTCCTCACAAAGGAAAACTGGAAGATGTTATTTTTCAGCTGACAGGAGGTCTTAGAGCAGGAATGGGCTATTGTGGAGCAAAAGATATCCAAGCTTTGCAAACCGAAACGAAAATGGTCATGATTACCGGAAGCGGATTGAAAGAATCTCATCCTCACGATGTGATCATTACCTCAGAAGCTCCGAATTATTCTTTATAAATTATAAATTTTTCTGATATATTTTCGGCGGTCGCTTTGCGACCGCCGAAAATATATCAGAAAAATAAATATCATATTCACAACATGAGAGAGATGACAAATCAAAAAACATTGCCAATAGATGGTAATGGTTTACTGATCCAGTTTACTCTTGAAATCATCAATCCTGAAATCGGTCAATGCATTCCCTTTTTCAATTTTTTCTTTTGAATATAGTCTGAAATCATTTTCAGTTTTTTCTAACAGATAGTCATAAGGTCCTACAGACGAAATTAATTTAATCAAAACAGGAGAAATCTCTAGGCAAATAAATAATCCCATAATAAATGCAGCTGCAGTTGCAATAATCGCAGAATGATTACCAAGTTCATCCAACGCTTGTAACCTTGCTGCAAAACCATTATACTTATCTTCAAAAGTTTCAGTAGATTTTCTCTCAGTTTCAAGATTAGTATATACTTTAGAAATTTCTTTATCAAGATATTCGAGTCTTGGGGACATCTGTTTTTGATAATTTTCCAGATCTTTTCTTCTCTGCTCCTTTAGCTCTTGTTTCCTTTTTGCATTGGGTCCAAATCCTTCTTTACCACTCGTTAAATTTGACTGTTTGCCTAAAATTTCTTTTTCCAACTCTACAGCAGCCGAATCGTAAGACTTCTGATACTGGCTTACCTTTTCTGCAATCTGTTTTTTCTCTGTTTCGAAAGGTCCGCTTTGTTGGAGGATCCTACCATTCATTTGAGATTGTAGATCTTTTTTATTTCTTTGGATAATTGTATTAAGCTGTTTATTAACTTCTTTTTCAAAAATTTTAAGTTCTAAAGGTTTGGAAATAATAATCCCTAAAAATGTAGCCAAAATTAATCTTGGAATTGACATTACAATCTGATTCCACCAAGTTCCTGTCTTTTTAATGGAAGAAACAATATATCTGTCAAGATTAAAAATCATTAATCCCCAAAGAAGCCCAAATCCAATAGAAGCCCAAAAATCTTCAAAAATTGTAAACATAGCATAAGCAGCCGATAGAGTAGCAAAAACAGCTGTAAAAAGTACAATACCTCCTATTCCTGCAAACTTATTCCATTCACTTGGCGTTTTTCTTATAATGTGAATATTTGCACCTGAGCAAATCAGAAGAAATTTCTGAAACCAATTAATAGGATAGTGGTTACCTTTTATGGTTGATATGTTTTTTTTCATTCTAAAATTTTATACAAAATTAGTATTTATAATAATAACTTTGTTACAAATAGTAATAGGTTTAACAAAGTAATTTCTATTTATAAAGAATTATAATCATTTTTGGCTTAATTTATGTTGAATAAATTCAACAATTAATCAAGCAAATATTTAAATATGAAAAATTATCTTACCATTCCGTTAGCGCTTACTATATTGTTTCTTTCATCTTGTAATAAAGAAAATAAAGTAGAATCTGAGTTAAAAGAAGCAGCTGCCAGTATGAATAAAATAACACCACAATTATTAAACGAAGGAGTGAGATTAGACAGTGTATCGGTACACAATCATACAACACTTCAGTACAATTATACCTTAACAAATGATATTAAAGAAGAGCTTACACCTGATGAAATTAATGATTATAAAATAACAGCAAAGGAAGAAGCTTTAAAAAGTATAAAAAAATCACCAGATATGAAGAATTTTCGGGACAATGAAGTTACATTAAAATATATGTATTATGATAAAAATGGAAAATCAACAACAGATTTTTCAGTAACACCATCAGAATATAAATAGCTTTAAATATGATAGTCATTCATAAAAACCGCTTTATTGTAAAGCGGTTTTTTTGTTATTCTAATTTAGATGAGTTCTGATTTGATGAGTTTTGAATTGATGAAGAGTTGGAGTATTTTTTGAATGAGGAGCCAAAAAAGTAAGGGCATAAAAAAACCTCATACATTATTGTATGAGGTTTGTAAAAAAAACTGGCGGCGACCTACTCTCCCGCTTTCGCAGTACCATCGGCGCTGGTGGGCTTAACTTCTGTGTTCGGAATGGGAACAGGTGAGCCCCACCGCTAAAACCACCCTAAAGGTTGTATATAGCTGTAGGCAGTAGGCTATAAGCTTAAGGCTTACAGCATAAAGCATACTGCTTTTTATCGGTAAATTTCATCACAAAGGCAAAACCAGTTCTGCACTTATAAGGCTTGGTATTGTAACCAATAGGC
>NZ_VKNW01000014.1 GCF_007474535.1 Chryseobacterium echinoideorum
AGATGAAAATTAGTGACAGTAGTTTTATATTTTGTTTTTTTACAGGCGATCCTGATCATAATCAATATAGATTTTATTTTAATCAGATTAAAAAGTATAATTAGGGGTTCACTTGGTAAGTAATTTATTAAATACTTATACATGGGACGAAATTGTAACATTTTAATAACATTTTTGATACTATTTTTAATTAATTGTAAAGACAGGAAGAATATCCAGATAGTCTTCCTGATTATCATATTCCTTTACAAGAAGCTATTGGAAAATATATTTATGTCCCTGATCAAACTTTAAAATATGGAAGAGATGATTTCAAATATCTTAATCTCGAAAAAAGGGGATACTCTAAAATTAAAAATAAGAAGTGATTCAACATTCACATTTAATTATTTTTATCATGATAAAGCAATCAAAACAAAAAATTTCACAAATAAATTTACAGTATACCCAACTTCAAAGGATATACTAATTTTCAAAAAGTATCCTGATGGATCAGCCTACATAGGAGGAACAAGTGGCTTTAAAAAAGGAAAAAAAATTTATTTTTATCTCCGATTAAGACAACCGAATGATAGATATGAGTACGAGTACCCTCTTTATTATGAAAAAGTGAAGTAATAATGATTTTTGATGCTTTACTCATAATAATTATGATTATCATTTCATTCATTTGTTTCGGTTTGATTGTTGTGTTTGCAAATTTGTGACAAAAAACAAGAAGGAAACAGAAGAATCTGGTTTTAGCCAATCCATTTATCTTTAAATGATTGGCTTCATAGTGAAAGAGAAAAATCTACGGAAAAGCATAAAAAAATGAGAAGAAAAATCATACTAACTTTTTTATTCCTTATAGGATTGGGTATACACTCTCAATCCTATAAACCTATTAAGCCTACAAAAGGGGAAATAGTGTTTAGAGAGATTTCCAAAATTACCGACCGAAAAATTTTTGAGGAATCAATATATCTTTACGGAGAGAAATTTAAACAAGATATTGAAAAATCTTTTCAGAAAGATGAAGAATACGCAGGCAGAGAAAAAGAAATTGAGGAATGGAGTAGCGCATCAGCAGAAGCAATGAAATTAATCTACGTTGAAGATTCAACACAAATTCACTCATACAATTTCGAAGATAACCTGCAGTCTTTCTCAAGTCATCTGATTCTTAATATCGCCGAAAACAAAGAAGAAACAAAAAAAATCAACGGTTATCAATGTTACAAAGTTGTTTACGAGTACAAAGAAGATGAAAAAAGCAATGATGAGGATTTTATGGATTTTGCAGGCAATGTTATTTACAAAAGAGAAATGTGGGTGACAGATGAAATACATTGCTTGTATCATCCTGTTGTATTTGAGGAAAGTATTTTAGAAAAATATTATCCCTTAGAAATTAGAGAAACCGATAATACCATTCACGGATTTGAAACAAAATATATCCTTCAAAGTATTAATCTTCAATAATTAAAAAAGGATTTTTGAAAAGATCGAAACCATTCTCCAAAAACCTCTAAAGGATTTAACCAAAAGCTCTCGACGATTTATACAAAAGGTCGAGAGCTTTTCAAAAAAGCAGGCGTGCATTTTTAAAAAGCACGCCTGCTTTTAATTTTTGCTTATGTATAGCTACAATTAAAAATTATACAGATAAAGTGACGGATTGCTCAATAACTTTTTAAACCAAATCCTCCACAAGGAACAATTTTTGACTTAAATTGCAAGACTATTTTCAAAATTATGTTTGATAAGCAGCAGAGAAAACTCAAAAGATCCGCAAAACTGATTTCTGTTTTAAGCAAATACGGTTTTAAAGATTTGATTTCCAGAATGAATGGAAACAAAAAGTCTGAAGAAAAGTTTCATGATTCTGATGAAATCGTTTCTAAAGGAACGGTCTATGAACGGATTCGTCTTGCTTTGGAAGAATTGGGTCCTACTTTCGTCAAGCTTGGACAGTCTTTCAGCAACCGGGAAGACTTGCTTCCGCCAGAAATGATTCAGGAGCTGCAAAAGCTTCAGGACAGGGTAGAAGTAATAGAAATGAATGTTGAAGAAATTCTTGAAAATGAATTTAATATTTCCGTAAAAGAATATTTTAAAGAAATTAACCCTAAACCCATTGCAACCGCTTCTATTGCGCAAGTCTACAAAGGATTTTTGCTGACTGGTGAAGAAGTGATTTTAAAAATTAAAAAACCTGATATTCTTCCGGTCATTGAAGATGATCTGCTGTTAATTAAAGATCTGATAAAGCTGATTTCTGCTTATTCTGAAATTGGGTCTAAGTTAAATCTCAAACAGGCAGTTTCAACTTTTGAAAAATCATTGCTGGAAGAGATTTCCCTCGTAAATGAGCGCAACAATATTCATCAGTTTGCGCTTAATTTTAAAAACAATAAAGAAACCTACGTTCCGAAAATTTATGATGAGTTCTGCAATAACAACGTTTTGTGCATGGAATTCATTGACGGAATAAAAGTCACAGATACCGCATCACTTCAAAAACATGGAATTGATCCTGTTACGGTTTCAGAAACAGGTTTGCGGCTGTTTGTTTCACAGATTTTAGATTATGGTTTCTTTCATGCAGATCCTCATGCAGGGAATATTCTGGTTAAAAAAGACGGAAAGGTTGTTTTTATAGATTTTGGCGCAGTTGGAAAAATTCAGCCTAATGATAAAGAAATCCTTGAAAATCTCATTGTCAGTTTTGTGGCCAAAAATCCGAAGAAAATAGTCCGTTATCTAAAGAAAATGGCAGTAAGCTATGAAATTCCCAACGATAGAAAATTTGAGAATGATGTGGAAGAAGTACTTAATTTTGTTCACAGTACTTCATTGAAAGACATCAATCCGCAGGTTATCATGAATAAAATGAAAGATGTACTGAAGGAAAACCGATTGTACATGCCGGATTATTTTTATCTTCTTTTCAAAGGAATTGGTCTTATTGAAGGGGTAGGAAGAACCATCAATCCTGATTTGGACGTAGTCAAAAGCCTGAATCCTTATGCCAGAAAAATTTTCACTAAAAGAATAAGTCCTGAAAAAATTTTCAAAAAAAGCCTTGAAAAAATTCAGAATTTCACCGACAATGTAGATGATATTCCCAAAGAACTCAGATCTGTTTTACAAAAACTGGACGACGAACAGTTTACCATTTCCAGCGAAATAAAAAATATTGAAAAGACGAATCAGCTCATTAGATCAAGCATCATCAATCTTATTTTAGCTATGGTTTTAGGAGCCAATATTATTGCAACCGCTATTGTTTTTGTTTCAGAACAAGGTCCGAGAATAGGAGAACTGTCGCTGGTTGCAGTGTTAGGGTTTTGTTTTTCAATTATTTTAACAATTATTTTATTGCTGAGAATTATGAGAAAATAATGACTGGTAAGATTGATCTATTCTAAAAATTTAACGCAATAGAAAAAAAACATTTCATTAAAAACCTTAGATTTCATTTTTAAAGTACTCAAGAAACTTCGATCTTTTAACCTCCAACACCCATCATAAAATTACCTATCTTTGCCAAATGGAAAAAATCACTTTTGCAGATTTCGAATTACCGGAAAAAATTCTTGATGTATTGGCAGATCTTAATCTTTTTGAGCCTACGCCTATTCAGGAAAAAAGTCTGAAACCCATTCTTTCAGGAAGAGATGTCATGGGAATAGCGCAAACGGGAACCGGAAAAACTTTAGCGTATCTTTTGCCGGTTCTTAAAACCTGGAAGTATAATAAGGCCGGAAATCCAACGGTTTTAGTTTTGGTTCCTACCAGAGAATTGGTGGTACAGGTTACTGAAATTCTTGAAAAACTTACCGAAAATATTACAGCAAGAGTGATTGGTATCTATGGTGGAAAAAACATCAATACACAAAAACTGTTATTTGACAATGGTTGTGATATTCTTGTTGGAACGCCTGGAAGAGTAATGGATTTGGCAATTGATAATGCAATTTCTCTTCGTGAAGTTACCAAATTGGTTATTGATGAGTTTGATGAAATGCTCAACTTAGGTTTCAGACCACAGCTTACCCATATTTTTGAAATGATGAGAGAGAAAAGGCAGAATATTCTTTTCTCAGCAACCATGACGGAAGCGGTGGATGATATGTTGGATGAATATTTTGCAAGCCCTGTAGAAATATCTCTTGCAAAATCAGGAACTCCTCTTGAGAAGATTGAGCAAACTGCATATAAGGTTGAGAATTTCAATACAAAAATCAATTTACTTGAGCATTTACTGAAGTCTAATGAAGAAATGTCTAAAGTATTAGTATTTGCCAATAATAAAAAACATGCTGACCTTGTTTTTACTAAAATTAATGAGCTGTTTCCTGATCAGTTTGACGTAATTCATTCCAACAAATCTCAGAATTATCGTTTAAAAGCAATGAAAAGTTTTGAAAATGAGGAGATCAGAGGTTTGATTACGACCGACGTGATGGCTAGAGGTTTGGATATTTCAGATATTACGCATGTCATCAACTTTGAGACTCCGGAAGTTCCTGAGCAGTATATTCACAGAATCGGTAGAACCGGTAGAGCTGATAAAGATGGTAAGGCGGTCATTTTTGTAACTAAAAAAGAAGAATCTTTGGCATTAGATATCGAACTTTTGATGGATAAGGAACTGAAGTATATTCCATTTCCTGAAGAAGTAAAGATCAACCCTAAAAAGATTGCATCAGAAGAAGAAAATGTAGTCATGAAAAATCCCAATCAGGTTAAATTGTATGACGGAGGCGGAGCATTTCATGAGAAGAAAGATAAAAATAAGAAAGAAAACTGGGGTGGACCATCGAAAAGAAAAGCTCCTAAAAAATTCGGAGCCAACAGAGCGCAACAAAAAGCTATTTCAAAGTCAAAGAGAAAGAAATAAAATAAGAACCACTTCCGAAAAGAAGTGGTTCTTGTTTTTATCTTTTTAAGTAGATAGTATAATCGTCATCTTCTCCGTCACTGTCATAATCATCTTTTTCTCCTGCTAAGACAAGCTCAGAATTATTTATCGTTATCACTTTGAAATTTATCGTCCCATCACCTAGATTTACATAAAGGTTTTGCTCATTTTCATTATAAGTATAACTTCCGCTTGAATTATCTAAAGTACACGTTCCGGAACCATTAGTATAATATTCATCACTAATCATAGTTCCGCCTTCCTTGAAAGTAATAGTTGTTTTAGCTTCACATGCATCCGGAATTTCAGTATCGCTTGTTCCGTTAGCATATTTGTAAGTGTATTTATTAATCTTCCATGCTCCTACAATAGAAGCAACATCATCATCATCTTTTTTACAGCCAGTAAGGACAAATCCGGCAGCAAGAGCCGCAAGTATTAGTTTTTTCATTCAATTTTTTTTAAAGTTCACAAAGAAATGAAAAATTTCATTATTTCCCAAATGATTTTTCACTCAAATTGAATGTCCTTATTTTTCAAGAATTTCTTACACTTATCAAGTTTATTCTGCTCTTCCATTTTCTTATAAATCATCAGTAAATCTTTTTTTTCATCTGTGATGTTTGAGCAAGGATTACAAAAAAAGTAAAGCCGAAATAGTGGTTATAGTTTTTACAATAAATTATTTCATATACGGTTTCATTACAGAAGTCCAAAGGCGATAACCTTCAGAGGTCATATGTAATCTGTCTTCTACAAACAAATCTTCACGTACTTTCCCTTCAGAATCATTCATTACCTTCGTGATGTCAATAAAATCAGCATTTTTTTCTTTCTTCATAAATCTGGCTATTTTCTTATTGGCTTTTTTCATTTGTTTCCAGAGATGTTCTCTGCTCGGAGAATATTTTATTGAAATGTAATCTACCTGAATATTCGGGAATTTTTCTCTGATTTTGGTATAAAAAGTTTTAAACCTTTCCACCACAACATCAGGTTTCAAGTGAGCATCGTCTGCAAAATCATTTTCTCCGCAGTAGATGATAATCTGCTTTGGCTGGTAAGGCTGCAAAAGATCTTCAGAATAATAATTCAGGTCGATCAGTCTGGAACCTCCAAAACCACGGTTGATAATTACTTTACCCGGAAAATAATCTGAAACATCCTGCCATTTAGTAAAAGATGAACTTCCTACAAGCAAAATCGAATTATTTGGTGGAGTATTTTCCCGATCCAGTTTTTTAAAATTTTGGATCTCATTCCAGAAAATAGGCTTTTTGTCCTGAGAAAAATTAAAAATAAAAATTAATAAAAATACAACAGAAAAAATCTTCTTCATTTTAATTATTATTAAGAGAATTAATGTAATAAAAACTCCCGATTATTTCGGGAGCAGTGGTTATCTTTTGTAAGTTATATAAGTGTAATCTATCTTCATGTCACCGTCCTGGTCTATATTGTCACTCATGGTCATGAGCTGTAGTTCCGAACTGCTAAGAATAATCACTTTAAAAGGTCTTTCAGAATCATCTGCAAATTTGGTGACCAGAATTTTTTCTTCATTACTGTATGTATAGGTTCCTTCCGTTTTTACATTACTGCAATTGGCACCTGATCCTGTAAAAGCATTATAAGATGTATAATAATCTGTTCTGAACTCTAACGTGTTTTTTGTCTCACAGCCCGTAGGAACAATTGTTGAAATTACAGTTTTATTATCTGCCCCGGAGACAACTTCAGTTTTTACAGTTTTCCATTCACCTTTCAGCATATCAAGTTCATAAGCTTGATAGTCATCTTCACAAGAAGTCAACGCCAATGCGGAAAAGGCAAATAAAAGTAGGTGTTTTTTCATTTTCACAAATTTTATAATATGCTAAAATATAAATAAATTTGAAATATATATAATGAAATCAAGGATTTTTGAGCGAATGATTGAAGAAAAATTATTTTTAAATTAAAATTTGAGGTCAATAAATGAATCTGGCAATCAAATTCAACTTATTTTTGACCTCAAATCATTCTGTTTTTTTGTTAATAACTCATTTCAACAATTTTAGAAACATCTTTTGGAGTGAGATTTTTATTTTCGCCTAAACCAACCCAGTTTCTGTCTGTAAATGTTTTTTCAATTTTTTCTGCTGTTCCTTCAAAATCTTTGGTGTAATCAGAAAGTTTAGTCTTGATCTGGAGACTGTGAAAAAACTCTTCAAGTTTAGCAATAGCTTTTTCTGCTTTTTCTTCAACACTTCCTTCAGAAACTCCCCAGACTCTCTCTGCATACTGTGCAAGTTTACCTTTTTTAGTTTCGAAATTATAACGATAATGTGAAGGCGCAATTACGGTAAGTGTTCTTGCATGATCAATTCCATAATGTGCTGTGAGCTCGTGTCCCATTGCATGAACGGCCCAGTCTGTGATAACCCCTTTCTGAATCAATCCGTTGAGTGCCATTGTACAGCACCACATAAAATTGGCAGCAGCATCATAATCAAAATCATCAGCCATTACTTTAGGCGATGCGTTCTGCAAACTGATTAAAATACTTTCTGCAATTCTTTCCTGTAAGTCAGCAGAAGAAGGAGCTGTCATATACTGTTCTAAAACGTGTGTGTAAGCATCTGCAATTCCGTTGGCAATCTGATTTTTCGGAATCGAACGAATTACTTCCGGATCCAAAACAGAAAATTGAGGAAATAGACCAGGACCTCCTGTAGAGAGTTTTTCATTGGTTTCTCTTCTTGAAATCACGTATCCGGAATTCATTTCGGATCCTGTTGCAGGCAACGTAAGTACAGTTCCGAAAGGCATTCTTTCTTCTTCCATTGTACGTACAGGTTTTGTAAGAATTTCCCAAGGTTCACCATCGTAATCGGCAGCGGCAGATAGGAATTTAACCCCGTCTATAACCGAGCCGCCTCCTACAGCAAGCAAATAGTTGATATTGTTTTCTTTAATATACTGTAAAGCCCTAACCAGAACTTCATATTCCGGATTAGCCGGAACTCCTCCAAACTCATGAATATTATGGTTTTTCAAAGCATCTTTCACCTGATTATAAACACCGTTGTTTTTAATACTTCCACCTCCGTAAATCATTAAAACTCTGGCATCTTGCGGAATTTCTTTTGAAATTTTGGCAATTTCACCTTTTCCGAAAAGTATTTTTGTTGGATTTTTAAATTCGAAATTTAGCATTGTTCTTCTTTATTTTAACACCAAATTTACGAATACATATAATAAAATCGTCTTTTAAAAACCTTAAAATTTTAATGATTAATTTTGATTAAAACTATCAGATATATTTGTTCTTTTTTTCGAAACCATTGTAAGTAAAAAACAAATTGTTTTAAAGATCACTTAATTTAATCTTCAATTCTTCCATACTGTAATTTGCAGCAATTACCTCTTTTCCGCTTTCATCAATAAGTCCGAACTGATTAGTGATAGACTCCACTAATGCAAAACCCTTTTTAAGGTCATTAAATTTTTCAATTTTTTGATAAATTGCAGGGGTGATTTCTTTTCCCTGCTTATTGATCAATCCATAAGTATCTGATATTGATTTAACCAAAGCAAATTCCGGATGAATATTTCCAAATTTTTCAATTTTAGAATAAATAGGAGCTACAATTGGCTTTTTATTCTGATCAATAAATCCGTAAGTTCCGGATTTGGTTTTCACCAATGCCCAATTAGTCTGATAATCATTGTAAGCATATATTTTTTTATATTGTGCAAATGACTGTAGACTCAACAGGGTAAAAATAGATGTAAAGATTAGCTTTTTCATGTTTATTTGATTGGATATTAATTATTACAGCTAAAATAAATAAAATAGGAAAAAAAACACAAATTTATCACTTATTATTGAAAAAAAATTACTTCAAAGTAATTTTGTAGTATCCATTTTCGTCAGTAACGTCTATGCCAATTCCCGTAAAAGATAATTTGTTGATCTGAAAACCATCACAACCGCCTTTAAATTCAGAAGATTGTATAGAAAACTCAAATACTCTTACCGCTGAATAAAAAGTATAATTTTTTGTTCCATTATATGCGCCTACATTTTCAAGTACAATTCTGTTGTCTGACGTTTTGGTGACTTCTATTTTGCCTTTATTTTCTTCTTCAATATAAAATACGCCAAGATTACCGTTGGCAATTAAATTTTCGTTATCTGAATTAACTAATTCAAATACTACCGGAAGAGGAGCATTGTAACATTCTTCACCACAAGCTGTGGCAATAAACAATGCTATAAAAAAAAGAAAAATATTTTTCATTTTGATGAATTATTTTCGTGAATGACATAAACTTTAAAAGGGAAAGCAACTATACTTCAGATAAGTTATCTTTATGTAAAGTAAAAATAATCAATATTTTTATTTAAGATTTTAAAATATCAATAAAAATCATTTTAAACCGAACCGATTCTTCTTTTTAACAATCTAAAATCACTAAATTTGTTACTATGATACACGACCAACGAGAAGAGAAATTTAGGCAGATTGTGGAAAATAAATTCCAGATCTATAATTCATTATTTATGAGTCTGCCATATGATAAAATGACCAATATCGGAATGCTTCTTCCTTTTCTGTGTGAAGAAAGTAAAGAAGGTTATCAGAAAGGGAAAACGCCGATACAAATTGTAGAAGAGTTTTTTAAAAGTCATACTGATTTACAGACGGAAGATCAGAAACTGGAGCTTTTGTTTAAAATAATACAGTACATTGAAAGGCAGGTTGTTTTATTTGACAGTATTGAAGATGCCGCTTTTCCCGGACTTCATTCGGAAAGCGATAACGGAACAATGACCAATCTCTATGAAAGAGCATATCACGACCATACTATTGAAAAAGTAAGAGAAAAACTGAAGGATTTTACAGTAAAGGTTGTATTTACAGCACATCCAACGCAATTTTATCCCAGTTCCGTGCAGCGCATTATTCATGATTTGAGACACGCTATCAGCTCAGATTCTATCACCAATATAGATATGCTGTTACAGCAACTTGGTAAAACTCCTTTTGTTAATAAAGAAAAACCAACTCCTATTGATGAGGCGTTAAGCATCATTCATTACCTGCGATACGTTTATTACGATTCTATCGGAGAATTATTTGATAAAATCAAAAAAACTTTTGGTAGCAACCGTTATCATTTACACGAAGATATTATTCAGCTTGGTTTTTGGCCGGGAGGAGATCGTGACGGTAATCCTTTTGTTACTGCAGAAATTACCAAAAGAGTATCTGAAGAATTGCGCTCAGCGATTTTAAAATCCTATTATGCTAATTTAAAAGATGTCCGAAGGAGACTTAGTTTCAGAGGAGTTTCAGAAGTTTTAGGGAAACTCAGCGCAGAACTATACACGGCAATTTTCCGAAACGAAAAACTGAGCAGTGAAAGTATTCTGAAATATCTGAATGAAGCCGAAGAAATTTTAATAAAAGAACACAACTCGCTGTTTTTAGAAGTTCTCACTAATTTTAAAGATAGAATAAAAATTTTCGGGACTCATTTTGCAACCTTAGACATTAGACAAGACAGCAGAATCCATCAGAAAGTAATAGATGATATTTTCGCAAAAATCAGTGGAGATTCTGAAGCAGATTATTCTGAAAAGTATAATAAGCTCATCGAATATACTGGAAAAGTGGCGATGGATGATTTTGAAGATATTGTAAAAGACACTTTGATTAATGTTAAGCAAATCAGAGAAATTCAGGATTTTAACGGTTTACGAGGGATGAACCGATATATTATTTCTAATTCTGATGCGGTGAAAGATGTAATGAATGTGTATGCTTTTTTCAAAATTTCAGGATATCAGGATGACGAAATCAATATGGATATTGTTCCTCTTTTTGAAACGATGGAAGGTCTTGCGAATGCAGAGCTTGTAATGCTTGATCTATATGCAAATCCTATCTACAAAAGACATTTGCAAAGAAGAGGAAATCAGCAGACCATCATGCTCGGTTTTTCAGACGGTACAAAAGATGGTGGTTACCTCAAAGCCAATTGGGAAATTTACAAAGCGAAAGAAATTTTAACAAAAATTTCGGAAGAAAACGGAATAAAAGTGGTGTTTTTTGATGGCAGAGGCGGTCCGCCGGCGAGAGGTGGAGGTAAAACGCACGATTTCTATGCATCACAGGGAAAAACGATAGCCAACAATAAAATAGAGCTGACTATTCAAGGGCAGACTATCACAAGTATTTTCGGTAATAAAGAGCAGGCTAAATATAATTTTGAACAATTGCTTACCGCAGGAATAGAAAATGATGTGTTTAAAAACTCCAAAAAAGATTTAACCGGGAAGGAAAGAAAGCTGATTGCTGAACTTGCAGAAATCAGTTATCAGAAATATTCAGACCTAAAAGCACATCCTATGTTTGTACCTTATCTTCAGGAAATGAGTACACTCGAATATTACGGCAAAACGAATATCGGCAGCCGTCCTTCAAAACGCGGTGGCGGAAACGAACTCAGATTTGAAGATTTGAGAGCTATTCCTTTTGTAGGATCCTGGTCACAGCTGAAGCAAAATGTTCCCGGTTTTTTTGGTTTTGGATTTGCAATGCAGCAACTGAAACAGCAGGGAAGGTTTGATGAGATAAAAGATTTGTATAAAGGATCAGATTTTTTTAAAACCTTAGTTTTAAACTCAATGATGAGTATGAATAAATCTTATTTCCCATTGACTTATTACATTAAAGATAATCCTAAATTTGGTGAGTTTTGGGAAATTTTGTTTGAAGAGTTTCAACTGTCGAAAGAGATTATGCTTGAGCTTACAGGTTTCAAAATCCTTCAACAGGAAGATCCACTTTCGAGAAAATCTGTGAAAATTCGTGAAAAAATCGTGCTTCCGCTTTTGAGTATTCAGCAATATGCATTAATGAAAATTCAGAAAGGAGAAGGAAATATTGAGGCGTACAAAAAACTTGTTACACGTTCTTTATTTGGAAATATTAATGCAAGCAGAAATTCTGCATGATGTAAATTTCTTATAATTAAAATAGGTCAGGCTTCATTACGAAACCTGACCTGTTTATTATAGATATTGCTGAATTTAGAATTTACACGCAAGACCAACCTGAAAAACCTGGCTTCTGATAAATTCATTCGGATTATTATGCGATATATCGATAAGTCCGGCAACATATCTTGCAGTAATTCCTATATTATTTGTGAAATAATATCCTGCACCAAGTCCAACACCAAAGTCAAAATTTCTAAAAAGATCTTTAACATCTGCCGAACCAGCATCCGTTTTCACCTCTTTATTGATTGCAACACCGAACTGCGGTCCTGCTTCCAAATATAATTCCGGCATAATATTATACTGAATCATAACGGGAACAGAGATATAATCAAGATTTAGTTTTACGTCTGACATATCTTCTACCTTTGCACCTGCATTATTATATAACACTTCGGGTTGTACACTTACAGAAGTTCCCAATGGAATATTTGCAAAAATACCTCCATAAATTCCTGCTTTCCCTTTAAATCCATCAATATTGATTGAAGATAAATTCAGTCCTGCTTTAAGTCCGAATCGTGTTGCAGAAACTGAAGATTCAGCTTTATCTTGAGCGAATGACAGAGAGCCTGTAACAATCGCAAATCCCAACAAAATTTTTTTCATAGTTTATTATTTAATTTTTTTAAATCGGCGCAATTTAGTAAAATTCTATATAAACTCATCAAAAAAATAAAAGGTCAGGCTTCACTACGAAACCTGACCTTTCTATTGAAATAAGATTTATTATTAATTAAAATTTGTAGGCTAAACCAACTTGGAATACATTATTTCTGATTGCATCAGAATTTGCCGGTCTGTCCTTAGCAATATCAGTAACCCCTGCAACATATCTTGCAGTAATTCCGATGTTATCTGTAAAATAATATCCAGCTCCTAAACCAATTCCTAAGTTAAATCCGTTCAGACTGTCTTTGTAATTTCCAGACTCCGTGATTACGTTATTGTCAGTTTCGTTTTTGAATTTATTTTTTGCACTTACTAAGAATCCGAATTCCGGACCTGCTTCCAAATAGAAGTTAGGTACTAAATTATATTGGAACATTACCGGAACAGCAATATAATCTAAATGTCTAGCTCTTGAATAACGGTTTCCTAAGACAACTTGGTCATATTTATCACCATACTGACTGTATAAAAGCTCTGGCTGAATGCTGAAAGATTCCGCTACAGGAATATTAGCAAAAACACCTGCGTTGAAACCTATTTTAGAACCCTGATCTTCCAAAGAACCGTCTTTTGACAATGAAGAAACATTCATTCCACCTTTGATACCGAATCTAACGTCTGACATTGTTCTTGTTGTAGTGGTTGTAGTCGTCGTCTGAGCAAATGCTAATGATGTTGATAACACTGCGATTCCTAAAATTAACTTTTTCATAACTTAAATTTTTAATATTTACTAATTCTAATTTTAAATTTTACCTGTCCACTTTTTTGTTGGACGGGTGGTATCTTTCAAATTGTTTGCCAAAAAAACATTTAACATAATAAAACAAAAGTTTGGCATTCTTAAAAAAAGAAGTGATTCATTAAAATATTGATTATCAGAAAAATAATACAAACTCAATTATTATGCTTAAAATAATAATTTTGGGATTACAATTTAATTAAAACTAAGAAATAGATCAAAAACCACTTATTTCTCTGTAAAATTGAAGGGAATTTTTAATATTATTATCATTGCATTTATAATCATATACACAAGAACCGATACCTGAAAGCAATGAAAAGTTAATTTTTAAATCTGAATTTTTCTTATCATTCAGAAGCAAAGCGAAGATCTGTGCATCATCAAAACGACTTATATCTATAAAGCAGAAATAACGCCGGATATTTTCAATAACTAAATCTGCTGTTTCTTTATCTATTAAACTTTCAAGAAAGGAAAGATGCGTTTCACAGATCATTCCCAAAGCGACAGCTTCACCATGCAAAACAGGCTTTTCATCTGAAAGGCAAAGACTCTCAATAGCATGACCAATGGTGTGTCCGAAGTTTAGAGTTTTTCTTATATTTTTCTCAAAACAGTCTGCACTCACAATTTCCTGCTTTATTTCCATAGACTGCGCAATATATGCTTCTACTGCTGCTGCATCCGGATGCTGAATTTTTATCAGATCTTCCCAATGCTTTTTGTCTGCAATAAGACCGTGCTTCAGCATCTCGGCAAAACCGCTTATTAATTCTTTATGAGGTAGAGTTTCCAGAAATTTAGGATAAACATAAATTTTTTCAGGAAAAGCAAATGTTCCCACCATGTTTTTGTAATTCATCAAATCAATCCCAGTTTTTCCGCCAATTGATGCATCACACATCGAAAGCAGAGTAGTAGGAATATTGATAAACTGAATGCCTCTTTTATAGGTAGAAGCAACAAAGCCGCCAAGATCGGTAATGACACCGCCGCCAAGATTGATGAGTAAAGCTTTTCTGTCTGCCTGCATTTCGGTAAGAATTTCCCAGAGCTGATTGGCAGTCTGTATATTTTTCATTTCTTCACCCGCTTCAATTTCAAGAATTTCAAAGCTGATTTCTGTTTCCAGATTTCCCAGAAAGAGAGGAAGGCAATATTCATGGGTATTCTCATCAACCAGAATGAAAATTTTGCTGAAAGATTTCTCTGCAATAAACTGATTGATCTGAGAAAAACTATTATCTATTAAGGTAATCATGATCTGATTATTTTTTTGGTATTATTAAAGCATCACAAAGTTATGATTCTTAATTTTTAACTCGTTATTAAATATACTATCTTTGCAGAAATATTTAGCATGAGCAGAGACAACAATTCAGGAAAACCAAAAAGACCAAGAAGTTCAACAAGAAATAATTCTGATGGTTCTCGCGCTTCCAAATCCGGGAATTCCGGATCAAAACCTTTTAAAAAGACTTTCCCTAAAGCAGGAGAACGAAATTCTGATTCCAGAAGGAGTGACACAAGTTACGAAGCCAGAATGGAAAAGAAATATTCTAAAATAGAAAAAGAACCTTACATTACCAACCCGGGCGAAGAAAAGAAATCTTTCAGTCCTAAAAGAGGTGGAGGTAAAAATTTCGATACAAGAGATAAATACGAAAGAGGCAGCCTGAAATATGGCAGAAGACCAGGAGCATCTGATGAAAAAGATGGTGACAAAGCCAGATCTTTTGTTCAGAAAAGAAGATTCAAAAAAGTAGAAAAAGATGTTCATAAAGACACCATCCGTCTGAATAAGTATATTGCCAACTCAGGAATATGCAGCAGGAGGGAAGCCGATGAGCTTATTACACAGGGATTGGTAGAAGTAAACGGAAAGGTAGTAACAGAGATGGGTTATCAGGTTCAGAAAACCGACAAAGTTGTTTTTGACGGTCAAAACATCACTCCCGAAAAACCTGTATATGTACTTTTAAATAAACCAAAAGGATATATCTCGACAACCAAAGATGATAAAGCAAGAAAAACTGTAATGGATCTGGTTGCAAATGCATCACCTTACAGACTTTTTCCCGTCGGCAGACTGGATCGTTCTACAACGGGTGTGATTTTGCTTACCAACGATGGACACATGACAAAAAAACTGACTCATCCATCGTTTGATGCTAAGAAAATTTATCATGTTACTTTAGATAAAAAACTGACTCATGAAGATATGAAGCTTATCGCTGAAGGAATTCGTCTGGATGAAGGGGTAGCTGTTGTAGATCAGATTTCTTTCATTGAAGGTAAGCCGAAAAATGAAGTCGGTATTGAAATTCATATCGGCTGGAACCGGGTGATCAGAAGAATTTTCCAGAGATTAGGATATGAAGTAGAAGCTCTGGACAGAGTAATGTTTGCAGGCCTTACAAAGAAAAATATCAAGAGAGGTCACTGGAGAATTTTAACAGAATTAGAAGTGAATAACTTGAAAATGTTATAAAAAAAAAGAGACTTTTAAAGTCTCTTTTTTTAATTTTTTATCATTAAGATTGTCATCCAGAAAATAGTAAATATAATGCCTAGCCATAAGATTCTTTTACCATGTTTTCTATCTTTCTCATTAAAATAATAAATTCGCTCTCCATTCGGAAGCTGCTTTTTAAGTTTGATAATGGCAATTGCAATCCCAAAACTTACAAAAATCAACATTCCCCAAATCAATGAAAGAATACATCCGATTATTGTAAAAATATAACCCAAAGCGATATAATTTTTCACTTCTTTAGGGTTTTCATAGTCATTCCTTAGAGAACTCAAACGCTTTTCATCAATGATATTTATTTCTTCATCGGAAATATTTTCTCCTCTTTGTTTTAAAATTCTTTTTGATGCCTCATAATCAAACTCATTCCATTCATCTTTTTTAAAAATAATGTCTTTGAGTTCATCGTCTGAATATTCAAACAGATAATAATCTTGCGGAATTTGTATTTCATTAGCATAATAATCTGAAAGTGCCTTATTTGCTATCTTAAAATCGTCATCTGCGATCAAGATCTGATACACTATTCTTAATTGATTTGTTGAAAAACTTGGGTCAAAATCTTTTTCGTTATCAACTGTTTTATAAATTATCGAATGGCGATCCAGCACAGAAGCTATTTCTTTAATGATATATTTATCGCTGCTTTTTCTGAAAACACTATCCATATCTTCCATTATCCCAAAACAGTAACCCCTTTCTGGATCATCTCGTAAATGGCGTCTCTGCCATTTTCAGGCTTTACATTCACAGCTTTGGTTCCGTTAAAATGAAGACAGGTAATATATCCGTTAGCCACAGCATCCAGGGCAGTAAATTTCACACAATAATCCATTGCCAATCCTACAATTTCAACCAATTGAATTTCATGATATTTTAAGAAATCATCCAATCCTGTTTTCATAAAATGGTTGTTATCCTGAAAGCCGCTATAACTGTCGATCTCCGGATTTTTACCTTTCTGCACAATGTGGGTTACTTTATCACGGTTCAAATCCTGATGAAATTCTGCTCCGAAGGTTCCTTCTACACAATGATCCGGCCACATAAACTGTGGAATACCATTCAGAATGATACTTTCGCCAACTTTTCGGTTGTTGTTACTTGCAAAACTTTTGTGGTGGGCAGGATGCCAATCCTGAGTAAGAATAATCTGGTCATATTCATTTTCTTCCATTAGAAGATTGATATACGGAATAATTGTGTTGGCTTCGGGTACGGCAAGTGCACCTCCTTCACAGAAGTCATTTTGCACATCGACGATAATCAGGGCTTTTTTCATAAAGAAAAGATAGAAATTATAATTAAATTTACAAAACTAATCTCAAATATTTGTCCATAAGTTTTTTTCGGACAAATCGGCATTTATGAAAGAATTTATTATTGTAAGAAGTCTTTTTGACCAGCGAAAACGTCAGCTTTTAATTCAAAAATAAAAG
This sequence comes from Chryseobacterium echinoideorum, assembly GCF_007474535.1. Taxonomy (GTDB): domain Bacteria; phylum Bacteroidota; class Bacteroidia; order Flavobacteriales; family Weeksellaceae; genus Chryseobacterium; species Chryseobacterium echinoideorum. The sequence goes on from NZ_VKNW01000014.1 coordinate 17,353, forward strand.
CTTCAATCTTACATAAAAGACGATGATTCTGTTTTGGTATTTGCATTGCTTATTAAAATTATCCAAAATTCAAGTTAAATAAATGCTTTTTGCAGATGCGTTATAAAAGTTTACATAACGAAAAAGACTTCACTGAAATAATTGAAAGAATATACCGGCTTTCTGAAAATTCTCAGAAGAAATGGGGAAAGATGAATGTTTCTCAGATGTTGTTGCATTGTGATAAGATTTTGCAGATTGCCTTACAAAAGATTGAACTTCCGCCACTTGGATTGTTTTTTCGTACAGTAGGAATTTTGACAAAGTATGAAATCTCTGTTTTCAATAACGGAATTCCCAGAAATATGCCTACTTTTAAAAAAGTTATCGTTAATTTTGAGTGTGATTTTGTGCAAACTCAAAAAAATCTCCTGAAAAGACTTGAAGAATATAATGATAGGTACAGAAAGCATCAATTACCTGTAAAGCATGAGCTATTTGGTAAAATGAGAGAAAAAGACTGGGGTTTTTTAGAATACAAACATCTTGATCATCATTTAAAACAATTTAATGTATGAGTTTTTTTGATAAAATATTTGGCGGAAATAATGACGGTAATGAAGAAAAACTTCATTGGCATGCTATAGAATCTGAAAAAGATCTGAAAACAGCAATAGAAAATTCTCATACCTCCAGAATAGGCATTTTTAAGCATTCTACCAGTTGTTTTATCAGTAAAACTGTCCTGAGAAATTTTGAAAAAGAGATCAAAGAATTCGGAAATCCGGATATCATCAATCATTTCTATTATCTAGATCTACTAAAATTTCGATCAGTTTCAAATAAAATTGCCGAAGATTTGGAAATCCGCCACGAAAGTCCGCAGTTTTTGGTGATTGAAAATGGAGTAGTAGTGAATCACGCTTCACACAATAATATTTCCTTAAGCCAATTTACAGCATGAAAAATATCCAGAATTATTTGGCTACGGTTTTTGAAGTTCCGGCAGAGAAACTTAATAGGTGTACACTGCAGTACGAAGCAAGAAAAATCAATAAGCATGAATTTCTGCTGCAACAGGGAGAGATATGCAGGAATACTTTTTTCGTAGAAAAAGGATTGTTGAGAATGTATTCTATTGACAAAAATGGGAAAGAGCACATCATACAGTTTGCCCCAGAAAACTGGCTTATTGGTGACAGAAGCAGCCTTTATTTCAATGAAAAATCAAAATATTATATAGAAGCAGTAGAGGATTCTGAAGTTCTTTTTCTGCAGCATGATTTCTTCAACAAACTCCTGGAAGAATTTCCCAACAGCATTGAAAGAAACGATCTTATCATTCAAAAACATGTAAAGAGTCTTCAGGACAGAATCAACTCTCTGCTTGGCGAAACTGCTGAAGAGCGGTATCTGAAATTTATACAAATGTATCCTGATCTTATGCTGCGTGTTCCTCAATGGATGATCGCATCTTATCTTGGAATAACTCCTGAAAGTCTCAGCAGAGTGAGAAAGGAGCTCGCAAAGAAAAATTTTATTACAGATTAAAGTATAAAAATTACTACACCAAATCTATTCAGGATTTAGTGTAGTAATAATTCTATTAAGATATTCCTGTTCTCTTAAAACTTTTTCGAAAGACTTTTTTGCGTGTGCCGGTGAAACATGATAGTCTTCTGAACTTACATTATAGCTGTCATTTTCTGTATAACCCATAAAATTGACGGTATACTCAGTGATGAATGTATCAATCAGTTTTCTTTTAATATCACATAATGTATTGTTCTTTATTCTCTGCAAAGAATTGAGAATAAAAGATTTATCTCCATGAAAATTAACAACCTGAGTAATCATCGCAATATTGCTGCCTGCCGTTTTAGAATTGGTTTCCTGTATAATAGGATGCGGCTCATTATCATACATCATGACTTTAGTTTTTAAAGTTTAAAGAAAGGAATTGTAATATATATCAGATTTCTGCTTTTCCTTCGACACCGTCTGAATTATCTGTCTTATTTCCGGTGATTGCTGCTGCTGCAAAACTCAGGAGACTTACCAGTTTTCCTGCTTTTGTATCCCAATAGTAGGTATCTGTTGGGGTTACTCTGATGATGGAAACATTAGGATCATCTTTACCATCAAACCACGCATTTGCCATTGATGACCATTTGTCTTCAATAGTTGCTCTGTCTTTGTAAATAGTAGCGTCTCCAAAAACTGAAAGATATTCTGAATCAGAATTGTTCATAAACATAAGCTGAACTCTTTTATCTTCTTTAATCTGAAAATTTTTGTTACTTGCATCACTGCTTATAAACCACAGATTTCCTTCATCATCGGTTTCCTGCAAAGACATGGGTCTTGTATTGATGGGAAGATTTTCCAATTCTGTACAGAACATACAGAATTTTGCTTTTTCGGATAATTCTTTAATTTTCTTTGCCGCATCAGTACGGCTTAAATTTTCTGTTGACATATTATAATAATTTGGTGTTAGTAAGAAATTGATTCTTTTTGATAATTTGACGCTTCAAAAACCTAACCAAAAATATTTATTTCTTGAAAATATATTTATTTTGCTGTGCAATCAGTATCAAATAACAATTACAAAACAAAATATTTTTATCAAAATAAGTTTATGACCTAAATCATAAAATAATATATCACTAAGCCATACCTTCGTGATATATTATTCAATTAAAAATATTCAATTTTTTGGAAGGAGACCGTTTCGGATAAACAATATAAGTTTCTTAATAACAGTTATTTAAAAATGATCATTGAAATCGCAGATTTTAAAATTTAATTTTAAAAATAAAAGTTTATGCAGATTTTAAAAGGTAATCCAAAGCTTTATTTTGAAATTAAGAATATTTGCCAGAAAAGCTTTTATTTTTACTGATTATGGCACAAAATATGTGTGTAGACAATCTAAAAACTAAACCCATTAATTTGATGAATTATTAAAGTTTTAAAAACTGATAACGCCAATTTTTCACTTCATCAAGAATGGTAAATACTGTATATTATTAAAAATAGATGCCATGAAAACAATCAGCTGTATGAAAATCGACGAAAAACTTCTTGGAGCGTACAGTGCTGAAGTAAGAAATTATGAAGAGAAGGAAATTATATTTTCTGAAGGTGATTTTCCTTCTTATTATTATCAGATTGTGGAAGGATCTGTAAAAGTAAACAATTATAATGAGGATGGTAAAGAATTTATTCATAACATTTTAGGAAAAAGCCAGAGTTTTGGAGATCCGTTATTATTTATGGATAAAACATATCCTATGAATGCTTCCGCATTAAAATCATCTACCATCATCAGACTTCCAAGAAAGAATTTTATTAACCTAATTAAAGAAAATCCTCAGGTTTCAATTGATATGAATGCCTGTCTTTCTCACCGGCTTTATTATAAGATGATCATGATGCAGAGTATGGCTTCTCAAAATCCTTCTGCGAGAATTATCGGTTTGTTTGATTATTTGAAAAGCTATGCAGATTGTGAAGACGACCATTCTTTTCAGGTTCAGATGACCAGACAACAAATTGCCGATCTCACAGGGTTGAGAGTAGAAACAATTATCAGAACTATAAAAAAAATGGAAACCGAAGGACACATTAAAGTAAAAGACCGAAAAATATACTATTGATTTTTTATAACACCATCACAACACCAACCACCTTAAAAATATTATAATATGGAATTCCAACAGAAACTGCTCAATTATATCAGCGAATCGCTGATTACCAGTAATGAGACCATTTCTATTGCAGAAAGCGTTACATCAGGTCTTTTCCAGCTTGCATTTTCCCAAATGCCCAATGCCTGTCTTTTTTATAAAGGAGGAATTACAACGTATACTCTTGAGGAGAAAGTAAAAATTCTCCACGTAAACGAAGAAGAAGCCAGTCTCTGTAATTGTGTTTCTGATACGATTGCAGATCAAATGGCGCTGGGCGTTGCACAGTTATTTGATACAGATTGGTCTATTGCCGTTACAGGTTACGCCGATCCTGTCATCAATTCTGATTTTAAAATTTTTTCGCATTATGCTATTAGCTACAGAGGGGAAATCATTTTATCCAGAAAACTGGAACTTCATCCCAAAACTCAACCTCTGGAAGCACAGCAATATTACACAGAGTTTATTTTGGGATGTTTCAAGAGTGAAATCAATAAATTATTGATCTGTAAATAAATAGATGCGAAAATCAATAGTCAATATGCTTTCAATAAAAAATTTTTCTATTCTGAATTTTCACAATGCCTTGTTTTTCAAGATTTTTAACTACCCTTATTACAGTTTCAACACTCAGCCCCGTAAGTGATGCAAGCTGTTGCCTTGTTAAAGGGATTTGTAAAGAAAACGACTCTTGCTCACTGCATTCAAATTTTAAATAGTTCATTAAAGTAAGCAATTTCTGTGACGGATTATGAAATGCCATACTTTGCATCATCATAAATTTGTAATGAATATGCTCAGAAAGACAATGAATTATTTTAGAATAATATTCATGATGCTGTTCCAGCAATTTTAAAAAGATAGCTTTTGGCAGACGAAGTATCTCGCATTTTTCAATAGCAATTGCATTATTTGGATAAGTCATCTCTGTAAATAATGATGATAATCCTATACTTTGTTTAGGAGCTACAATAGCCTGAATAAACTCTTTTCCCAAATCGTTATAATTATTAAGCTTTGCTTTGCCTTTGACTATCAAGTAAAAGAACATAGGCATATCTCCTTCCGAAAAAATAATATCGTCAGCATCATAACACCTTTCTTCAGCTCCAAATAATAGCAGCAAATCTTCTTTTATCATTTTAAAGTGATTTATTAATATTATATAAATACAAAATCGTTAAATCTACGCACTATAAACGATTTTATTATTTGTAAAGAAAAGCTAATTTTTTGCATAATTAAACTAAAATGATACCATTTAGATACCACATTTATCAACATAATAAAAATTATTTAGCATAACGAAAAATAACACTTAAAAATCATTACAACAATAATAACAAAATAATGCTAAAAAGGGATATTGCTGATTACAATCATAAAACAGAAGCAAAAAAAATAATAATTTTGAGATCATTAAATATTTTTAATATCATAAATTAAATCTATTTTAAGTGACTAATATTTATAGTAAGATCAACTAATTTTATGATTTTTTTTACAAAAATCAGTATAAGATGATCAACCATAACTCAAACAAGATACAGACTCAAAAAAAACCTTTAATATGCCAGACGAAGAGATTTTAAGATTAGCAAAAGAAAACTCACCAAGACTTCTCAGTAAATATAAATCGGTATATCCCGATTTTTTTTTAAGACTTTCAGAGATCAATGCAAACCTGCAAAACTCTGAAATAATTTTTTGTATTTATCTAAAATTAAGATTGACAACCAAAGAAATAGCAATTTATACTTTTGTCACTCCAAAAGCGATTCAAAACCGCAAAAACAGATTAAGAAAGAAATTGGGAATATCTTCGTATACAGATATTTATAAGTGGTTTGACAATTTATAGTGTTTTCTAGATCTCATAGATTTCAGCATCCGTAAAAACATAGAATCTTCCTTTTTTAGGGAGATTTTTTGTATCTAAGCCTGTAAATTCACTGAAGGCGGGAAGCAGCAATTGATTTTCCGAAACTACAAAACAAGGTAACTTGATTTTTTTTACTACAGAATTAATGACCAATCCCGGATGAATATGACCGGTAATCTGAAATTTATCATTTTTTTTCTGAAAATCGTGGATGAAGATAAAGTTATCAATTTCCAGAAGTTCATCTTTGAAATTCAGGCAAAGTTTGGCCTCCATTTTTTTTGAAATTTTGTCGTGATTGCCTTCTATCAAATGAAATTCAAGATCAGGAAATTGGGTTTTCCATTCACAGAATTTATCGACACCCGAATTATCTCCTGCGTGAAGCAAATCCCCGACTACAAGAAATTTTTCCGGTTTAAAATATTCGATGAGGACGGATAATCTTTGTAAATCATTTTCGAAAATTTGGTCGGAAAGAGCAATTCCGTTTTTGCGGAAATGTGCAGTTTTCCCGATATGTAAATCGGAGAGAATCAAAGCCTTTTCTTTTTTCCAAAACAACGCTCGCTGATTCGTTAAGGTAAAAACTTCGTCTTTAATATTGATATTTTTTGTTACTATTTTCATTTTAATTTCCTCTTTGTCATTCTGACGAAGGAAGAATCTCAGCTTTAAAGATTCTTCATTTCACTTCGTTCTGTTCTGAATGACACAACGCCATAAAATTCACAATTGCTTTATTGCCAATTTACTCTATTTAACTTTCCTCGCCTGTTGAATCAGTTTCTGAATTCTCGAATCCAGATCTTCACTCGTCAAAGTCTGCCTCAAACTGTCGACTTTGATGGGGAAACTCAGCGGCGTAAAGGCATTGGCAAATTTCAGGATAATTTTTGATTTTTCGATTCGTTTAAAAGCTTCCACCAATCTTTGCTCTTGTAATTGCATATTGAAAACTTCGGTATAAGCCTGTCTCACAAGAAAATGATTCGGGTCGTAATCTTCCAGAACTTTAAAAATCAAACCTGCCGAACTTTGAAGCGATTTATTCGAACGTTGCTGTCCCGGAAAATTCTGAATCACCATTCCGGAAATAACGGCAATATCCCTGAATTTTCTTCGAGCCATTTCCGCAGCATTAATACTGGAAATCACATCGGTCATCAGGTTTTCTCTCGTTAAAATTTTGTCTAAATTATCTTCGGTCAACGGAATTTCTTTATCGCTGAATAATTCAAAACCATAATCGTTCATTGCCATCGAAAAAGAAATCGGAGCCAGTTTTGAAATCCGGTAAGCAATCAAAGCAGCCATCACTTCGTGTACCAAACGTCCTTCAAAAGGATACATAAACAGATGATAACCTTCTCTGTTTTTGATGAGTTCTACCAAAAATTCATCTTCTTTCGGAATGTGAGAACGCTCTTCCTGATTCACCAAAAGCGGATGAAGGAATTTCAGTTCTTTCTCAGAAGCTTTCGGATTCAATGCTCCGGAAAGTTTTTCTCTGAGGAAATGCCCGAGGTTGGAACTCAGCGGCAATCTTCCGCCCAAGTAACTCGGAGCCTTCGCTTTTCCTTTTGAAGCCCGAACAAAAACCGTCATATCTTTGATCATCGCCACTTCCAGCACTCTTCCTGCCAAAATAAATTTCTCTTCTTTTTTTAATCTTGAGATAAAATATTCCTCGACCATCCCGATGTATCCACCGGAAATAAATTTCACTTTCAGCATCGCATCGCTCACAATTGCGCCCATATTCATTCGGTGTAGCATCGCAATTCTTCGGGAAGTTACTTTGTGCAGACCATCTTCCATCACCACGACTTTATGGTATTCTTCGTAGCTTTTTAACGCGCTTCCACCAATCGTTAGAAAATCTATCATCGCTTTCCATTCTTCGTTCCTGATTTCCTGAAAAGTGTAAACCTGCTTGATTCTTTCATACACTTCTTCGGGATAAAATCCATCGCCAATCGCCAAAGTCATCAGAAACTGCACCAACACATCAAAGCATAAAACCTGCGGTTCACGAGGTTCAATGATGTTTTGTTTGACGGCTTCCTTCAAGGCGGAAACTTCTATTAATTCCAAAGAATGGGTTGGAACACAATAAATTTTCGAAGTTTCAAAAGGAGAGTGACCGCTTCTTCCGGCACGCTGCAAAAACCTCGCAACGCCTTTTGCAGAACCGATTTGAATCACTGTATCAACCGGTTTAAAATCAATTCCTAAATCCAAAGATGAAGTTGAAACAACGGCTTTTAGTTTACCATTACTCAGATTTTCCTCAATCCAGATTCGCAATTCTGCATCAATCGAACTGTGATGAATGGCAATTTGCCCTGCAAAATCAGGATAAGCATTCAGTAAAAGCTGATACCACATTTCGCTCTGACTTCTTGTATTGGTAAAAACAATGGTCGATTTAGATTCCAAAATAATCGGAACGACTTTGTCCGCCAATTTTTGCCCGAGATGTCCCGCCCAAGGCAAAATTTCAACTTCATCCGGAAAAACCGAAAGGATATCGATTTTCTTTTTTTCTTTAGCAGTGATTTTTGTTTTTTTGATGTTGTAAGGAATCAAAACGTCCATCGCTTCATCCAGATTTCCAATCGTTGCCGAGATGCCCCAAATCTTCATTTTCGGAACATATTTTCTAAGCTGGGAAATTCCAAGCTCAACCAAAACACCACGTTTTGAACCTAATAATTCGTGCCATTCATCAACAACGATACATTGCAAATCTTTGAAAAAACGCTGATGATTTTTTTGTCCGAGAAGCAAATGTAAACTTTCGGGAGTTGCTACAAGGATTTCAGGCATATTTTTGACCTGTTGCTGACGGATTTTCGGGTCTGTGTCGCCATTTCTTACACCGACTGTCCAGTCCAGACCAATCTCGTCCATCGCCTCCTGCATTGCTTTGGCGATATCTTTTGAAAGCGAACGAAGTGGTGTAATCCATATCATTTTCAGTCCGCTTTTATATTTTTCGGGATGATTCAGAAAGTCTAAAATCAAAGCTAAAAAAACCGAATAAGTTTTCCCAAAACCAGTCGGCGCAACAACCAATCCGCTGTAACCGTTTCCGAATTTCTGCCAGGTATCAATCTGAAATTTGAAAGGTGAAATCATTTTTTCCATCATCCAGTTTTGAATGATTTTAAAGCCGTTTGTATTTTCGAAGTTGTTCAAATTATAATTAATTCTATTTTTATAATATCAATTTTTTAACCAATTAATAATAATTGATAATTTTTCCATTTTCTTTTGTAATTTAGTTTGCTTGAAAATTTCATACATTTTTAATCAAATTAATTTATAAAATCTTTATGGAAATAGAATTTTATCATTTTGTTGGAAGCTGGTTTACAGAAGAGTTTAGTATTCAGTTTTTTATAGATAAAAAATTTGAGTTAGAATTCAATAATAATCAAAGTTTTATTAAAAATACTTTTGAAATATATGATGATTATTTAGTTTTAAAAGTTGATGATTTTACATCAATAACTTTTAAAATTATCAAAATGACAGACAACAATTTTATACTAAAAAATTTGTCATATAGTTTAGGTTCAGAAATAATATTGAAGAAAGGATTATATGAATTAAGGAATATAAAGCAATTCGGCTTTAGTGACCTTGATGCTATTACTTTAAAGGATTTTAAAGAATTGGTTGAAATTAAAGAGCTACCATTAAATAAAGCAAATGATATTAATGGTAACCCGACGAAATATTACCGATATTGGAATAATGAAGATAGATACTCTATAATAATGGATTTAAAGGTTGTTGAAAAATTAAAAAGTAATCCTATTGAAAAAATAAATGTTTATAAAAAAATTAAACAAGCTTCAAAGGGATACTATACAAATTTCTTTATTTCTTTATATGCTGGTTCTTTCGAAGAATATAATTACAATAGAGATATGAAAGAAATTTATAAGAATAATTCAACCAATTATGAAGAAGAAGCTTTTAAAACTGCTTTTGAGGGAAACATTGAGATTTGGAATGATTATATGAATAAATAATGGAATTAGAAATTATAAATAAATTAGAACGAATTTTAGAAAGTAAAGATTATAGAGAAATCCACTTGAAAAATTTTGAAAGTGATTTTAAAACTTCATTATTTAACTATTCTAAACTGTGTGAAAATTGCAAGGAATTGCAGATTTTAGATTTACCAAATGATTGTTTGTCTAATCCAACCTATTGTGTGAAAAATAAAAATGATTTAAAACTAATTTCGTTGTATGAAGAAATTGAATTAAATATTAAACTAATGTAAATTTAATTTTGACTATAAAATTCACTGTATCAATTTCTTAATCTCTTCAATATCATCAATCTCATCCACTGTTTTATCTTTTCTCCATCTCAAAATCCTCGGGAAACGCAATGCAACACCACTTTTGTGGCGATTACTAAACCCTATTCCTTCAAAAGCAATTTCAAAAACCAATTCAGGTTTTACGGTTCGGACAGGTCCAAATTTCTCTATCGCATTTTTATTGACAAACTTGCTGACTTCCATTATTTCTTTGTCGGTCAATCCGGAATAGGCTTTTGCAATTGTGACTAATTTATCTTCATTTTTCACGGCAAAAGTATAATCGGTGTAATAAGCACTTCGTCTTCCGCTTCCTTTTTGAGCATAAATCAAAACCGCATCAATCGTTAAAGGATTGATTTTCCATTTCCACCAATCGCCCTTTTTTCTACCGGAATGATAAGGTGAGTTTTTCTGCTTCAGCATCAGACCTTCACTGTTGATGTCTCTGGAATTTTCTCTGATTTGATTCAAATCTTCCCAGTTTTCAAAATCAATAATTTGAGAAATTTTGATATTTTCAGGATTTTCATTTAATAATAATTCTTCCAGCATTGCTCGTCTGGCAGAGATTGGTTTTTCTCTTAAATCTGTTCCTTCCAATTCCAATAAATCATAAGCAAAAACCTGAATTGGAATTTCAGAAAGCATTTTCTTCGTTAAAGTTTTTCTGTTCAAACGTTTTTGTAATTCATTAAAATTTAAAACTCTATCATCTTTCACAGCCAGAATTTCTCCGTCAATTACAAAATTCCCGTTCATATTCTGGACAACCTCTTTGATTTCAGGAAACTGTTCTGTAACCAATTCTTCGCCTCTTGACCAAATGAAAACTTCGTCATTTCTTCGGATAATTTGTCCACGAATTCCGTCCCATTTGTATTCAATGAGCCATTCATCGGGTGCTCCTAGTTTTTCCAAATCTTTTTCAAGTGCATAGGCCAAACAAAAAGGGTAGGGTTTTGAATTATCCGGATTGATATTTTCGGCAGAGATCAATTCTTTGAATGAAACTTCGTCAGGTTGCCATTTTCCCATCAAACTGTGCATCAGTGTACTCGCTTCCTGTCCGGAAAATTTGGTCAAAGCATTGATCAAAGTTTTATCTGAAACTCCGATTCTGAAACTTCCGCCCAATAATTTATTGAAAATCAATCGTTCCGTATAATCCAAACCGTTCCATGAATTGAGAACGAATTCTTTCTTTTCTACATCTGGTTTGTTTTTTAAACCAACAATTTCATTCATCCAGTCAGACAAAGATTTCTCGATTTTTTCTTTTGGTGGCGGAAGAATTAATGACAACGTTTCGCCTAAATCTCCCACTGAAGAATAACTTTCCTGAAACAGCCAAAACGGCAATTGTGTAATTTCCAATGCCCATTCTTTCATATAATTCGTATTGACATTTCGCTTGGGTCTTTTGCCCGTAAACAAAGCAATGAACCACAGTTTGTCATCATCCGGCGCACGTTCCAGGTAATCAATAATCGCATCAATTTTTGCGTTGGTTTTATTGGTGCTTTCGAGGGCGTTGATGAGTTCTGCGAAATGTCTCATATGTCAGAATTTTTGGTTGTTTCTTTTTCAACAACTTCATCATCGTCGTCTCCGTAAAGTGTTTCCACGACATCAGATCTAATTCCGATTTCGTTTAAGTATTTTGAAAAAACTTCGGTTTGTCCGTGAGTAACGTGCACGATTTCTGCTTCCGTCGCTTTTACGGCTTCCAGCAAACCTTTCCAGTCTGCGTGGTCGCTCATCACAAAACCTGCATCTGCACTTCGCCATCTTCTTGCACCACGAACCTGCATCCAGCCGGAGCAAATCGCAGTTGCCGGATTCGGAATTTTCTTGATGACATTAGAATCCAGCAAAGCGGGCGGCACAATGACAATATCTCCTGCAACGTGTTTGATATTTTCCCTGAAATCCGGAACTTCATAATCCGGAAGCACAATTCCCACTTCTTCAAAAGCTTTGTTTAGTTTTCCGATCGAGTAGTGAACGTGGATTTTTCCCATTCCTTCCACTGCTTTCATAATTCGCTGTGCTTTTCCTAATGAATAGCCTACGAAAACAGAGGTTTTTTGATTTTCCTGGTTCCGTAGAACCCAGCTTTGCATTCTTTTGTTCAAATCATCCACTTCCAGCCAGTTATAAATGGGAAGTCCGAAAGTACTTTCTGTCACAAATTCGTTGCATCTTACCAATTCGAAAGGCATACTCAACCCGTCATTCTGAACTTTATAATCACCGGAAACTACACTCACATAACCTTTATATTCCAAACGAACCTGAGCCGAACCGATAATGTGACCTGCGGGATGAAGCGAAACTTTTACACCATTGATATTGAGAACTTCACCATATTCCACACTTTGACATTCGATATCTTCATTGATTCTTTTGTGTAAAATCGGTTTGGTAAAATGGTGACAAAGGTATTTTTTCATTCCCCAACGTGCGTGATCGGCGTGTCCATGCGTAATAATCGCCAAATCGATAGGTCGCCACGGATCAATATAAAATTTTCCTTGCGGACAATAGATGCCCTTGTTTGTGAATGTAATGAGTTTCAAAAGAATAATAATTGGTTATTTCTGAATATTCAAAAAACTGACCAAATTTTAAATGACTGATGGTCAATTTAAAATTATAATGCAGAAATTTGCAGAAAAATAAATGAATGAAGGTAATAGATATTGAGAGCTGGAACAGAAAAGAACATTTTGAATTTTTCTCTAAAATGAAAAGTCCGTATTTCGGGTTTACGACAGAGGTAGACTGTACCCAAGCTTATAAAACTGCCAAAGAAAACGGATATTCTTTTTTTGCTTATTATCTTTATAAATCAATGGTTGCTATTAATTCTGTAGATGAACTGAAATTGAGAATGGTTGATGACCAAGTTATTTTATTTGATGATGTTCATGTCGGAAGTACCATTGGAAGAGAAGACGGAACATTCGGATTTTCATTTTTTCATTATTCTGAAGATTTTAAGACTTTTAATGAAAGACTGCAGGAGCAAATAAAAATAGTTCAAAACTCTGTTGGTCTGGGAATCAGTAATGACAGTCTACCAATTAATCATATTCGTCATACGACAATTCCGTGGAATTCCTTTAGCACAATTTTACATCCGACGAATTTTGATCCTAAAGAATGTATCCCGAAAATTGCTTTTGGTAAATTTATTATTCGGGAAGGCAAAAAAATGATGCCGGTTTCTATTGAAGCTCATCATGGTCTTGCAGACGGTATTCATTTGGCAAAATATGTAGAAGAATTCCAAAAGCAACTAAATAATTAAGCTGGAATTTATGTAAAATGCTTGATGAATTTGAGATGAGACAATAAAAACAGTATTTTTGCTTTTTACAACCGGCTTATGTCTATACAAATTATTCTTAAGTATTTTCCTAATTTATCTGATAAACAAATTGAACAGTTTTCAAAACTTGAAGATTTGTATAAAGAATGGAATGAAAAAATAAATGTTATCTCCCGAAAAGATATGGATTCGCTTTATGAAAAGCACATACTTCACTCTTTAGGAATAGCGAAAGTAATGGAATTTGCTCCCGGAACAAAGATTCTGGATATAGGAACAGGCGGTGGTTTCCCGGGAATTCCTTTAGCCATTCTTTTTCCTGAGACACAATTTACCCTTATTGATTCTATTGGAAAAAAAATTACGGTTGTAAATGCTGTAGCCGAAGGTACAGGTTTAGAAAATCTTACTGCAATCCACGGAAGAGCAGAAAAAGTGAAAGATAAATTTCATTTTATTGTAAGCAGAGCAGTTACCCAAATGCCTGAATTTTTGCGCTGGCTGAAAGGAAAATTTGAGAAAGAACAATTTAATGCTAAACATAACGGCGTTTTATATTTAAAAGGCGGAGATTTGGCAGAAGAACTTGCAGGATTAAAGTGCGAACTTTTTAGTCTGAAAAATTATTTTGAAGAAGATTTTTTCGAAACAAAAAAAGTAGTTTATTTATCAAAAGGTAATTTCAATTCATAATTCGGCAGTTATTAGGAATAATTTTTGCTGATTTTAAATTTCAAAACCAATACGCCATCATGAAATCTCTATTAAAATTCTGTTTAATAACATCTTTTTTGGGATTATCTGTTATTTCCTGTAAAGAAGACGAAGACTATGAAACGATAGAATCTGTAGAAAAGGTAAAAATAGACAGTGTAAAAATAGTGAGTGATACAATGTCCGTATTTTCGGTTCAAAGTATCAGAACTTATTCAAAATATCAATCAAAATGTCAGGGATTTTATGGATATGATTATATTCATTCAGGAGAAACTGAAAGAGATATAACTGCATATCAATATTTTACCAACGGCACCTGTCCGCAAGTAGAATATTCAGCAGCGAATCAAATCAACTTCAGTCCGCAAAAAAAAGGAATTTACACCTTTAGGTTTTGGACTGGTGATAATACCTGGATTACGAAAAAAATCGTTGTTAATTAATGAAATATTTATTTGTTATTTTTCTTGTAATGTTTAATTTCTTTTCTGCTCAGAAAATTGAATGGAAAGAAAACAAAAAACTGGTTTGGGAAAACTTCAGAAGTAAAACAAATAATCTTGGAAGTGCCGATGTGGTAGCTTATACACATTGTGGATGGGAATATTCAGTAATTACATCAAGTGATCCTAAAGTTCCTGTAAAAATTGAGATCCAAACTATTTTTAATGAAGATAAGTCCTGGAAAGATGACAAAAGAATCAATGACTATGTTCTTGTTCATGAGCAAAAGCATTTTGATATAGCCGAAATTCACGCAAGAAAACTGAGAAAAGAAGTGGCTGCAAAAATTAAAAATACAAGTGATTTTAATAAATATTTCAGAGCTATCTACGCAAAAATATCTTCCGAATATAGAAATTATCAGGCTGAGTATGATAAAAATACCAAACACGGCATGAATAAAGAAAAACAAACTGAATATAACATCAAGATTGCCGAAGATCTGGAACAATTAAAACCTTACCAAAAACTGTGAAATTCTTAAACAAAATAATTGACGAATTATTAGCTCAAAACAATGATCTGTCACAGTTTAACATTATTTTACCAGGTAAAAGACCTATAGTTTTCATACGTCAGATTCTAGAAGATCGCCAATATTCAGGCTTTCTTCCTGATTTTTTTACGATTGAAGAATTAATTATCAAAATTGTAGACCAGCAAACCATAGACGGAATTTCGCTGTGGCTTTTTGCATTTGAAGTATATAAAAGTTTACATCTTATTCCTAATGATGATTTCTCTGAATTCTTAAAATGGTTTCCCACATTACAAAAGGACTGGGATGATATTTTGAAGTTTTCTGAAAATGATGAAGCTGTTTTGCAGTATATGTTTGATGAAGAGCGCATTAAAGAATGGGCGCAAGATCTGGGAGATGATGAAGTTCCGCGTAAAAAATTCCTCAATTTCTGGAGGAATATGAATATATTTTTACCTGAGCTAAAAAAGAAACTACAGGAAAAAAACTGGGCAACTCCGGGAATGATTCATGAACTGGCAAAACTTAAAATTCAGGATTTTGCCAAAAACAGCAATGACACATTTGTTTTCTGCGGCTTTAATGCATTTACGCCTGTAGAAGAAAAACTGATAAGAAACCTTTTACAGTGGGATAAGGCACAATGTTTTTTTCAGGCTGACCGGTATTATTTTGATGATGAAAGGCAGGAAGCCGGGAAATTTCTCAGAAACCATAAAATGTGGAAGGAATTCAATGATAGCCGTGCATTTCATTGGATAGAAGATGACTTTAATCAGTCAAAAAATATCAATGTATACGAAGTTTCGGGAAATGTTACTCAGACCAAAATTTTACCTGAGATTTTTAAAGATATTAACAATAAGACATTTACCAATACAGCTGTTGTATTGCTGGATGAAAACCTTCTCCCTGCAACTCTGGATGTTATGCATGAAGTGGAAAATCTCAATATTACAATGGGGTTTCCGCTTAAAAATCTTTCATTCTCGAATGCAGTAAAACAATTATTTTACTTGCAAAAACAGCTAGAAAAAAATAAAACTTCATATTATTACAGAGATTTATTTCCAATATTGGAAGAACTTCCGAAGTCGGATGAAGATGACCAGATTATTATTCATTTTAAATCTAAAATAGAAGAAAGGAATATTGTTTATATTTCTCAAAAACTCCTGAAAGAACTACTAGGAAATCTTTCGTACTTCGACCTTCTGCAGAAAGCTGAGTCAGAATATCAATTTTTAGATAATCTTATTAATTTCTGCCAACAGATCAAATGGCTTCAGCTGGATGATATACAGTACGAAAATGTGTCTCATTTTGAAAATGCTTTCCGGCTGATCAAAAACCAGATTACTCCGTATGGTTTTGAAATAAAAATGGAAACCCTTGAGATTCTTATCAATCAGCATATCAATTCAGAAAGTATTGATTTTATTGGGGAACCTCTTAAAGGACTTCAGGTGATGGGGCTTTTGGAAACCAGACTTCTTAATTTTGAAAATGTAATCCTTCTTTCTGTGAATGAAGGCAAATTACCGCTTGGAAACTCACAAAATACCTACATCCCTTTTGATATAAGAAGACATTTTGATCTGCATACTTTTCTGGAAAACGACAGCATTTATGCGTATCATTTTTACCGTCTTCTCCAAGATGCAAAAAATATACACTTGCTTTTTAATGCGTTAAGTTCGGGAGTTAACACTGGGGAAAAAAGCCGATTTATCACACAGATTGAGATGGAAAGTCATCATCAGATCAATCATATTATAGTTGAAAATTCTTCTGATCCTATTATCAATAAACCAATTGAAATTTTGAAGACTCCAATTGTGCTTCAGCAGCTTTCAAAATGGAAAGAGAAAGTTTCAGCGTCTCATCTTACCAGTTATTTGTACAATCCTATAGATTTTTATCTTTCAAAAGTTCTGAACACATCAGAAACCGATGAAATTGAAGAAGAATTATCCATCAGAAATTATGGTAATTTAGTACACTATACACTTCAAGAAATATATGAAAACATTAAAGGTAAAATATTAAAAAATAATGACTTACAAACATCTATTCAACGAATAGATGAATTCATCAACATTGCTATTGAAAAGCTGAAACACCAGCCGGAGTTTTATGACAAAGGAATGAATTTCATCCATAAAGCAATTGCCAGAAAAGTGATTCTAAACATCCTCAGTTATGACCTCGAATTGATAAAATCAGGAAATACACTAGAAATTGTAGACATCGAAAAAAGATTTGAAAATATTGATTTTTATCTGAATAACGAAAAAACTGATAAAGTTTCGTTTTTTGGCTTTATTGACAGAATTGATAAACTTAACGGGACAATAAGAATTATTGATTATAAAACAGCAAAAACAAAAAATCTCACGGTAAAGATTGATGAGCTAAACCAGTCAGATTATTTTCAGAACAGCGAAAGAAAGCAGGCAATGCAACTTTGTCTTTATCAGTATGTTATTCAAAGCTTACCTGAATTTTGGGGTTACCCTGTTGAGACCGGAATCTGGAGTTTTGCAGATGCCAAAAAGGGAGTAGTATCACTGGAATTTGCTCAGGGAAATCTTGATGATGCAATGGTTTCTATTCAGAATTTAATTTTGGAAATTCTGAATCCTGATATAAGTTTTCTCGAAAATATAAAGAATTATAATTTTTGAGAAAACACCTTCAAAGTTTTGAAAACCTTGAAGGTGTGTGCTTAATTTAGAACGCATTAAATCCTGTAATATCAAGACCTGTTATTAGTAAATGAACATCGTGCGTTCCTTCGTAGGTAATGACAGACTCAAGATTGGCAGCGTGACGCATCATCGGGAATTCTCCCATGATTCCCATTCCGCCCAAAATCTGACGAGATTCTCTGGCAATATCAATTGCCATTTTTACATTATTTCTTTTTGCCATAGAAATCTGAGCGGGTGAAGCTTTATGATCATTTTTCAAATTCCCTAATTGCAGACAAAGTAACTGTGCTTTAGTAATTTCCGTTAAAAACTCAGCCAGTTTTTTCTGTTGCAACTGAAAAGAGCCAATAGGCTTTCCGAATTGTTTTCTTTCTTTAGAATATTGTACAGCAGTACAATAACAGTCGATTGCTGCACCTATAACTCCCCAGGAAATCCCGTAACGGGCAGAATTTAAACAAGATAAAGGTCCTTTCAGTCCTGTAACACCGGGAAGAAGATTTTCCTTAGGAACTTTCACATTATTAAATACGAGTTCACCTGTTTTAGAAGCTCTCAGACTCCATTTATTATGAGTTTCAGGCGTTGTAAAGCCCTCCATTCCTCTTTCAACAATTAAACCCTGTACTTTTCCTTCTTCATTTTTAGCCCAAATTACGGCAATATCACAAAGTGGTGCATTGGTAATCCACATTTTTGCCCCATTTAAAAGATAGTGATCTCCCATATCTTTAAAATAAGTTTCCATGGAGCCAGGATCTGAACCGTGATTAGGTTCAGTCAAACCAAATGATCCGATCATTTCTCCCGAAGCTAACTGAGGGAGATACTTTCTTTTTTGATCTTCAGAACCAAACTCGTTTATCGGAAACATCACCAGCGAACTCTGCACTGAGGCAGCAGAGCGTACCGCAGAATCACCTCTTTCCAATTCCTGCATTATTAAACCATAAGAAATCTGATCAAGACCTGAACCTCCGTATTCTTCAGGAATGTAAGGTCCCAAAGCACCGATTTTCCCTAATTCTTTCATCAGATTGGGTAAATCTGTATGATTTTGAGCAGCTTCATCAATATTAGGCATTACAAAACTTTCAACCCAGTCTCTTACAGATTGGCGTATAAGTTTGTGTTCTTCGGTAAGTAGAGCATCAATTCCAAAATAATCCGGGATGCTTGTAAGCGGATAATATGACATGAGATTTAATTTTCCTAAAAATAAGATTTTTTTGTAAGGTTGGGGAAAAAAATTTTCTTTGTTATTTTTTCAAAAATCTATACAAATACGGAGCTTTATTGGCAGATCCGTCATACAATTTTTCCATTCTTTCTAAAGAATTGGTGCTTAGTATCTTGCGCTGAAAATTATTTCTTCTTAGGCTTTCACCTAAAATAGTTTCGTATAAGCACTGAAGATCCTTCATGGTAAATTTTTCCGGCAAAAGATTACTGGCTGCGATTTGCGTATCAATATTCTTGCGGAGATGATTCAAACCTTCTCCTATAATTCTGTCATGGTCAAATGCCATTTCAGGAAGCTTGCTTACTTCAAACCAAGCACAGGATTCATTGAACGCATCCGGAAAAGTATTGGCAAGTGAAAAATCTATCAGACTACAATAACCAACAGTAATAAACCTCTGCAAGATCCAGTGATCCATCGGTACATCCAGTCCTTTATTATTAATTAAGGTTTTATGTACATTGTTTTCAGTACGGTTTACTCTTCCAAAAGTATGGAACTGCTCCAGAAAAAGACCTTTAAGATGAGTTCTTTCATATAATACACGTTCCGCTGCTGCCCGGAGATCCTCATCAAGAAATACAAAACCACCAGGAAGAGAATAGAGATTCAGATCGTGATATTTTAGCAACAAAACCTTCAGTATATTATCATGGAAACCAAAAATAGTACAGTCTACAGAGACATTAGGAATTAAATTCTTACTGTCAATAAGTTCTTTAAGGCTCTCAATATTTTTATTATGGTCAGTTTTCATTTCGTAAAAATAAAATTATTTTTTAAATTTTTCTTGCGAGAAGTCTAAAATAGAAAAAAGAAAGTACCAAAATAACTGTAACTGCTGACAATACATATATTGAGTAATAGTTAAGCAGCTGATTTTCAAATAATATTGAAATTGTCATTGAACTAACTGAACTTCCCAAAGAAGAGAATATTACAATCAGTGAAGTGAAAGTATTAATTTTATCTTTATCAATTTTTGCAATCATTTTTGCATTGATTACAGGGTAAAGTGGAGAAAGAAAAAGCCCTATTAAAGGGAAAATATATACTAAAACCGATGAATTATCGGGAAAAAAGAAAAGCAATACCGAGATACTAACTAAAACAACAATAATAAGTAAAACACAGCCAATAAAATAGCGGTGTAAAGGAAAACGCTGAATTATTTTTGAAGTTAAAGCTCGTCCTATATAGGAAAATACAGCTAAAAAAGAGGTTGCCTGAAGTGCAAAAAAGGAATTGACTTTGAAATGATCTTTGTAAAATGCTGGAAGCCACGAATTGAAACTCTGCTCGGTAAAAACAATAAAAAAGATTACGGCTAAAAAAAATATAATGGGAAGTTTTCCAAAACCTGAGAGATCGGGAAGGAGAGTGGCTTTTATTTTTGAAGGTTCACTAATTTTGATCACCGAAAATAAGTAAACCGTAACAAATGATATAAGTGAGATAAACATAAAACCGAATTTCCAAAACTCCCCGAATTTACTCGAAATAAGCAGCCCGAAACCCATATTTACAACAAAAATACCTACCATATAAGCAGCTTCCACACTATTCATGGTTTTTGCCAGCGATTTTTCTTCGATCATATTGTTGCGAATGATTCCGTAAACACAGATTTTTCCGAGCGCAAAACATGTTCCGATAATGGCAAACCATAATTTATAAAACCAAAAAACTTCAACAAAAGGTAAAATAAGAGAGCAGACTCCAACTAAAAGAAGTGAAAATATCAAAGATTTTTTTGTTCCGAAACGGCTGATAAATCCTACAGCAAAAAGTGAAATAATCGCAATAGGAATATCTTTGAAAGATTCTAAAAAGCCCAGCTTATTATAGTTGATTTTTTCGTCTGAAAGCTGCAGAATTATAATGCCCATGCAGTTGAGCACCATTGAGAAAATAAGGAAAGTAAGCTTTAGCGGAAGTGAAATATTTGGATGCTTAGTAATCATTTTAGAGAAATATTTTAACTTTTTAATGACAGTTTTTAAGATTTTTTTGCCTTTCAGACCTGCCTTCAGTTCCCAAAAATACTGGAAAAATTAAAATAATTATTAAATAAATGTTAATAATTAAAAAAAATATATATTTTTATTGTCTCAATTTGAGAATTAAAAAACTAACTGTATATGAATGTAAAAATATCAAGAAGTTTGGGAGCAATTGCAGTGCTTTATTTTACTGCAAATTTCAATGCCCAAAACACAACTACAGACACAATTCAAAAGGAACAAAAAATTGAAGAAGTAGTAATGATTGGTTATGGTACTCAGAAAAAGAGTAATGTGACGGGAGCAATATCGAGTTTAAAAGCTTCAGATATTGAAGATATTCCAACCGGAAGACCAGAACAGGTTTTGCAGGGTCGCGCTGCAGGGGTATCAGTAATATCAAATTCAGGACAGCCAGGTTCGGCTGCAACCGTAAGAGTACGTGGTATTACGAGTTTTGGGGCTGGAAGTAATGATCCACTTTGGGTTGTAGATGGTATCGTGGTGGATAATATTGCCTGGCTTAATCAGGCGGATATTGAAGGGATAGAAATTCTAAAAGATGGTGCTTCTGCTGCAATCTATGGGGTTTCTGCTGCGAGAGGAGTAATTCTTATTACTACTAAAAAAGGAGCAAAAGGAAGATTGAACTTTTCTTACAATGGGTTTTTCGGTGTTGGAAATGCTGCGAAAAAGCTTGATCTGCTTGATGCTTCTCAGTACGCAACAATAATGAACGAGGCAAACGTAAATGACGGACGAAATCCTTTATTTTCAGATCCTTCATCATATGGCAGAGGAACAGATTGGCAAGATGTTATCTTTAACAGTGCTCAACGCTCATCTCACGACTTTAGCATCAGTGGAGGAAGTGATAAATCTACTTTTTACACCTCTTTCGGATTATATGAGCAGCAAGGTATTGTAATGCGCAATATTTCGAATTACAAAAGATTGAATGCGAGGATTAATTCAACACATAAAGTTCTTGATTGGCTTACAATTGGGCAAACTTTGGCTTATACGCATGTAAAGGCTCAAGGAATTAATGAAAACGGCGAATTTGGCGGACCTCTTAGTTCAGCAATTAATTTAGATCCTATTACTCCTGTAATAGTTACAAATGGTATTGCTAACCAAGCTTTTCCAAGTGATTATAATAATCCTTTCATAATAAGAGATGCAATGGGAAATCCCTATGGAATTTCACATTATGTAAATAAAGAAATGTCTAATCCATTAGCATTTCAGCAGACACAACTTGGGCGAACGAGATATTCAGATGATTTTATAGCTAATGTTTTTGCAGAGGCTAAGTTTTTAAATCATTTTACTTTCAAATCAAGTTTAAACGGTAAATTATCATACTGGGGGAATCAGGGTTTTAGTCCTAAATTCTATTTAAGCCCATCTTATAAAAATGATACTTTCAACAGTCTTTTCAGAGAAACTCAAAAGCGATTTGATTGGAATACTGAGAATACAGTTAATTATCAGAACAAATTCGGAGATCATAATTTAAATGTGCTATTAGGACAAGGTTATTACGAATTTAATATAGCATCTGGACAAAATACAACCTATACCAATTTGCCTGTTAACAGTTGGGAAGACGCTTCATTCAATTTTGATATTTCTCCGGAAAACAGAACTGGTAATGCATGGGATGGTAAAGAAACTCATAAAACATCTTATTTTGTGAGATTAGTTTACGACTACAAAAACAGATACTTGTTTACAGGAACAATGCGTAGAGACGGCTCTTCAAAATTCGGTAGAAATAACCATTGGGGAAATTTCCCGGCAATGTCGTTAGGATGGAATTTATCTAATGAAAATTTCTGGAGAGAAAACAATATTGTTAATAGCGTAAAACTAAGAGGAGGATATGGAGTTTTAGGTAATGATGGCATTGATGATTTTCAGTTTGCAAGTTTTTTAATTCCGGGAAGTAACTATTCATTTGGTAACAATAACATTAATATAGGATACGCTCCTAGTACACTAGAAAATCCAGATCTAAAGTGGGAGAGAACTTCTCAGTTAAACCTTGCAGTTGATCTAAAATTATTTAAGAATTTTGACCTTACAGTAGATGTTTACAGAAAAAAATCAACAGATATTTTAAGAAGAGTTAATATTCCAGGCTATGTTGGAGTAACAAATAACCCGTGGAGAAATATTGGTGATATGAATAATGATGGTCTGGAAGTAAGTCTTGGATATAAAAAGAATTGGGACGACTTCGGAATGAGTGCTAACGGAAACTTCGGATATCTTAAAAATGAGATAACAAGATTAGAAGATGGTAAAAAGTTCGAAAATTTTGCATCTTTTCAATCTATGGGAGCTGTTTCTAGACTACAAGTAGGTTCTCCTTATGGTTCATTTTACGGATATCAAAATGCAGGAATTTTCCAGACACAAGCAGAAATTGATGCTTATAAAAATGCAAATGGAGGTTTAATTCAGCCTAATGCAAAACCTGGAGATTTTAAACGTACTGATGTAAATGGCGATGGTAAAATTACAGAAGATGATTATGTAAATCTAGGTAATTCAGTTCCAAAATACACTTTTGGATTTACATTAAACATGAATTACAAAAATTTCGATTTTATGATTTTTGCTCAAGGGCAGGCTGGAAACAAAATTTTCCAAGGATTGAGAAGATTAGATATTCAGGATGCTAATTATCAGACTGCAATTTTAGATCGTTGGACTGGTGCAGGAACTTCTAATACCATTGCCAGAGTTACAAGAGATGATCCTAATCAAAACTATACAAGAATGTCTGATTATTATCTTCAAAAAGGTGATTATCTGCGTTTAAAATTAGTACAGATTGGATATACACTCCCTAAAAATATTTCTGAAACAATTGGTGCTTCAAAAGTGAGATTCTATGTGACAGGTGAAAATATTGTTACATTCACAAAATACACAGGATACGATCCTGAAATTGCCGGGGGAGATACTTTTGGTATTGATAGAGCTTATTATCCACAAGCCAGAACTTTTTTGTTTGGCGCTAATGTTCAATTTTAATTTTATAAAAAATGAAAAATAAAAGATTTATATATAAAAGTTTATCTGTTTTGCTCTTGGCTGGAGCTACTTTCGGAGCTATTTCTTGTAATGATTCCAATCTTGAAGATGTAAAAAATACAGGGACATTCGATACAGAAAATTATTTTAAAAATGAAGAACAATCATTTAGTGGCTTAGTTGCAGTTTATGATCTTCTGAGAAAGTATTCTGGAGGTTTTGAAAATGATGTTACATTCTTTAACGCAGCATCGGATGATTTTTATTCCGGAGGCGGAAGCTCAACTGATGGTGCTGGTATACAGGGAATGTCAAATTTTACAATCAATCCTATTATTATGCCTGCAAGTTATTGGAGAGATTATTATCAGGGAATTGCTAGAGCAAATCTGTTGGTTGATAGAATTCCCAATGCAACTATGAATGATCAGACCAGAAAAAGATTTATTGCAGAAGCAAAGACACTAAGGTCACTTTATTATTTTGAATTGGTAAGAATGTTTGGGAAAGTTCCATTGATTCTTAAACCTATTAAATCAAATGACGATTATTATAATATTCCACAAGCAACTGTAGCTGAAATTTATAATCAAATACAATCAGATATTTTAGCATCAATTTCAGATTTACCAATGACTACAGGTGGAGCAGAAAAAGGTAGAATAACACAAGGAACTGCAAGAGCAATTTTGGGAAAGATTTATCTGTATAATAAGAAATATAGTGATGCTGCAGCTCAGTTTGAATTGGTGAATGGAACTCCCGGAGGAACAAGCCAATATGGATATAAACTTGTTGCGAATTATGCAGACCTATGGGTAATTGATAATAAGTTTACTACAGAATCTATTTTGGAAGTAATGCATACCAACAAAGGAAATTCTGACTGGAGTTTCTGGGGTTCTGGAAAAGATGAAGGAAATTCTGTTAATCAAATGATAGGTATTATTTCATATGGTAAAGTAGTGCCTCCTGCAGGTGCTCCGGCAAATAATGCACCTGAGATGGTTTCTGGATGGGGTTTTAATCCTATGACTGAAGATTTATTTAATTTTATGCAAGGAGATCCTCGATTAGAAGCTACCGTTTTTAATGCTAAAAAACTAGTTCAGGATGGCAAAATTACTTATTCTGGGGGATATAAAGATACAGGATATTTCCTTAATAAATTTATGCCCAGAGAAGCAGATAAATCTAATTTGCCTGGTACAACAGAGCTGAATTTCCGTCAAAATTATATGGCAATAAGACTTGCAGATACATATCTTATGGAAGCAGAAGCATTAAATGCATCAGGAACACGCGCTCAGGCATTATTAGATGCTGTACGTGCAAGAGTTGGTTTGGCTTCAGTACCTGTTTCAATGCAGGCTATTAAAGACGAAAGAAGAAGAGAATTAGCTGGAGAAGGTCACAGATTTTTTGACTTAGTAAGATGGGGAGATGCTCCGGCAAAATTGGGAACAAGAGGATTCACTGCAGGGAAAAATGAAATTTTACCAATTCCTTTTAATGAGCTTACCAACACAGCTTTGGTACAAAATCCTAATTATTAAAAATGAAGTTTCAAATTTTATATAGTTTCTTTTTAAAAAGTACTGCACTGCTATTTAGCGGTGTGGTACTTTTGCCATTATCATCTTGTAAGTCATTTTCTTCAAATAAAGAAAATCAAATTCAGGTTTGGCTTACAAAAGGAGATGAAAGCATAAAATTACAACAGCAAAAACCAGTAAGTTTTCTAAATTTCTCGAATAACATTCAAAATATTGAAATTGACGATACACAAAAGTTTCAATCTATTGACGGTTTCGGATTTACATTAACAGGTGGTAGTGTAGAAGTAATTAATCGTCTTTCATCAGAAAAAAGAAAAACTTTACTTCAAGAACTTTTTGGAAATGAGGAGAATTCTATTTCTGTAAGTTATTTACGCTTAAGCATTGGTGCTTCAGATTTAGATAGCGAAGTTTTCTCTTATAATGATCTGCCGAAAGGAGAAACCGATGTTTCACTTTCAAAATTTAGTTTAGAAAGAGATAAAGATTTAATTGCAATGTTAAAAGAAATTTTAGCAATCAATCCGAAAATCAAAATCATTGCAGCTCCCTGGTCGCCTCCTGTCTGGATGAAAAGCAATGGAAGTACCATTGGAGGAAGCTTGAAAACCGAATATTATGATATTTATGCAAAATATTTCGTGAAATATATTCAGGGAATGCAGAAAGAAGGAATTACTATTGATGCTATAACTCCTCAAAACGAACCGTTACATCCGGGAAATAATCCTAGTTTGCTAATGGTTTCAGATCAGCAAAGAGATTTCATTAAGCAAAGTTTAGGTCCGATTTTTAAATCAAATAATATTAAAACTAAAATTATTGTTTATGATCATAATTGTAACAAGCCTGAATATGCAATCAATATTTTAAATGATGCTGAGGCTAACCAATATATCGACGGTTCAGCTTTTCATTTATATGAAGGTGATATTTCAGCATTAAGTACAGTTCATGATGCTCATCCAAATAAAAATTTATACTTCACTGAACAATGGACGGGTGCAAAAGGAACTTTCAAAGAAGATTTAAACTGGCATACGAAAAACGTTGTTATTGGCTCTATGAGAAACTGGAGTAAAATTGCTTTAGAATGGAATCTTGCCAATGATTCTGAATTTAAACCACATACTCCAGGAGGTTGTACAGAGTGTAAAGGTGCAATTACAGTTTTGGATAAAGAAAATTTCGCAAAAAATGTGGGATATTATATTATTGCTCATGCTTCAAAATTTGTTCCTGCAAATTCTCAGAGAATAGCATCTACACAAACCGAAAATTTAGCTACGGTTGCTTTTAAAACTCCTGAAGGAAAAACGGTTTTAATTGTTCAAAATAATAATAAATCAGATGAAAGTTTTAATATAAAATATAATCAAAAAACAGCTCTCCTTATAATTGCCGGAAGTTCTGTTGCGACATATATTTTTTAAATTAAAGCTATTATTGATTGATAAAACTTTGTTCTCTTTGTAAAGTAGAATTTCTTAGTGAGCTTAAAAATCAAAAGCATTATTTATTAAAAATCCTTGCAGATTTTGCATATAAAAAGTACCAAAACTAATTATAAATGAAGAAGATATATTTCATATTAGCATTTACAGTATTTGGAATTAATGCGTTCGCACAAAAGACAATTGATCAGAAAGTTTCTGAACTTTTATCTAAAATGACGTTGGAGGAAAAAGTAGGACAGCTTGTTCAGTATTCAGGGTTTGAATACGCAACAGGTCCGCAAAATTCCAATTCTGCGAATGTTTTAAATGAAATAAAACAGGGAAAAGTAGGCTCAATGCTGAATGTTTCCGGAGCAGAAGAAACCAGAAAATTTCAGGAATTAGCTTTAAAATCAAGATTGAAAATTCCTTTATTGTTCGGTCAGGATGTGATTCATGGGTATAGAACAACCTTTCCTGTGAATTTAGGTCAGGCAGCAAGCTGGGATTTAAAATTAATTGAAAAATCCGAAAGAATTGCAGCAACCGAAGCTTCGGCTTACGGAATTCACTGGACTTTTGCACCGATGGTCGACATTGCAAGAGATCCGAGATGGGGAAGAGTAATGGAAGGTTCGGGTGAAGATACTTACCTGGGAACGCAGATTGGTTTGGCAAGAATCAAAGGTTTTCAGGGAAAAGGTCTTGGAAGTCTGGATGCAATTATGGCTTGTGCAAAGCATTTTGCAGCTTACGGAGCAGCAGTAGGCGGGAGAGATTACAATTCTGTTGATATGAGTTTAAGACAACTGAACGAAACCTATCTTCCTCCTTTCAAAGCGGCTGCAGAAGCGGGAGTAGCAACTTTTATGAACTCTTTTAATGATATCAACGGAATTCCCGCAACGGCTAACCAATACATTTTAAGAGATTTATTAAAAGGAAAATGGAACTACAATGGTTTTGTGGTTTCAGATTGGGGGAGCATTGGCGAAATGGTTCCTCATGGCTATGCAAAAGACAATAAAGAAGCAGCAGAAAAGGCAATTATCGCAGGAAGCGATATGGATATGGAAAGCCGGGCTTACATGGCTGAACTTCCTAATCTCGTTAAAGAAGGAAAAGTTGATCCAAAATTGATTGATGATGCGGCAAGAAGAATCTTAGTTAAAAAATTTGAAATGGGATTATTTGATGATCCTTACAAATTTAGCAACAAAAAAAGACAGCAGGAACAGACTAATAATCAGGAAAACAGAAAATTTGGAAGAGAATTTGGCTCAAAAAGCATTGTTTTGCTTAAAAATGAGAAAAATATTTTACCTCTTTCAAGGTCTGTAAAAACGATTGCTCTAATCGGACCTTTTGGAAAGGAAACTTCTGCAAACCACGGATTCTGGTCGGTGGCTTTTAAAGATGATGACCAAAGAATTGTAACGCAGTTTGACGGAATTAAAAATCAATTGGATAAAAATTCGACTTTATTGTATGCAAAAGGCGCAAATGTAGATGATCAGGACAGATCAATGTTTGCGGAAGCGGTAGAAACAGCGAAAAAAGCAGACGTTGTGATCATGACTTTAGGAGAAGGTCACGCCATGAGCGGTGAAGCAAAAAGCAGAAGCAATATTCACTTTTCCGGAGTTCAGGAAGATCTTTTAAAAGAAATTGCCAAAACAGGAAAACCTATCGTTTTAATGATCAACGCAGGAAGACCTTTAGTTTTTGATTGGGCTGCAGATAATGTTCCAGCAATTATGTATACTTGGTGGCTGGGAACAGAAGCCGGAAATTCTATTGCGGACGTTCTTTTCGGGACGGTAAATCCGGGTGGGAAACTTCCGATGACTTTCCCAAGAACGGAGGGACAGATTCCTGTGTATTATAATCATTATAACACGGGAAGACCTGCAAAAAATATTACCGACAGAAACTATGTTTCAGCTTATATTGATTTGGATAATGACCCGAAATTTCCGTTTGGTTACGGATTAAGTTATACCCAATTTAAATATTCTGATATGAATTTAAGTTCGACAAATCTTAAAGGTAATCAGACTTTAAACATCAGTGTAAATGTTACCAACACCGGAAATTACAATGGGGAAGAAGTGGTTCAATTATATATCAGAGATCTTTACGGAAAAGTGGTAAGACCTGTAAAAGAATTGAAAGATTTCCGGAAAGTTTTCATTAAAAAAGGTGAAACCAAAACCATCAGTTTTACTTTGACTCCCGAAAATTTGAAATTTTATGACGACCAGCTTAATTATGATTGGGAAAGTGGAGAATTTGATATTATGGTAGGAACAGATTCTCAGAATCTTCAGACAAAAAGAATTAATTGGACGAAGTAATATTTTATGAGCTTAAACAGTATCTTAATGCATTAATTAACATCATATTATTATTTTTAGTCGGCGAAGCAATTATGTTTCGCCGATTTTCTTTAATGAAATTTTAAATATTAAAGAATTAAATTATTTAATAAATATTGATCTTATTGTATTAATGCTAAATTAATTGAAGTTTAACCAGTAAATATATCTTTCCAATATTAATTTTTTGAAAAAAATTAATAAATAAACTACTGATTATCAAATCATTAAATTCCAATGTTAACCGAATGTTAACTGAATATGAAATTAATATGAATATTTTTACATATCTTTGATATAAGAAAGTTTAATTATTAAAAATCAAAGACATATGAAAAATAGAATTCAAATAGTAATAGGAACATTTATCATTTTCGGATTTACAGCGGTAACTAACACTGCAAAGGCTCAGACTCAGATGAAAAATAGCAATACAATTGAAGAAGTACTAATCAGCAAAAATGATGCTTTTGCAGAAATCAAGAAGTTGCTGATACAAAATTTCGATTTTACTAATT
Source organism: Chryseobacterium echinoideorum (assembly GCF_007474535.1). GTDB lineage: Bacteria > Bacteroidota > Bacteroidia > Flavobacteriales > Weeksellaceae > Chryseobacterium > Chryseobacterium echinoideorum. The sequence continues at coordinate 47,195 of NZ_VKNW01000014.1, forward strand.
CTGACTACAAAGAAGGAATTGTAAATTCTGAAGTAAAATTTGACATTGCTGAAAATGGAAAAATCGTCAATGTCCGCTCTAAGGGAGACTGCAAAAATGTAAGCAGAGAGATAGAAAATGTTTTGTCTCATCTTCAATATAAAATTGATTCTGACAAACTGAATGACAATATGCTGGCTTCATCATTTGTAATGCCTGTAAGACTGGATATCGCCAATAGATAATTTTGTAAAAATAATTGTATATGAAACTGCTTGAAAAAGCAGTTTTTTTGTTGCTTTTTATTATCTAAATTTGGCTGTGAAACGGTAACAACAAATTAGTAAAACATCAGTAAAATGAACTACGAAATAAGAGAAATGCTTCCGCAGGATGAAAGAAGAGTATTGGAAATTTTCCAACAGGGAATTGATAGCAGAATCGCTACATTCGATACAGAATTACCAAGCGCTGAAGAATGGAATACAAGCTTTTTCAGCGAATGCAAATGGGTTTTGGAAAATGACAGTAATCTTGTAATAGGTTGGTGTGCTTTGAAGCCTGTAAGCAAAAGAGCATGTTTTAAAGGTGTTGCAGAGGTAAGTATTTATTTGGATCAGCAATATTTAGGCAAAGGTTTGGGTACTTTACTCTTAAAAAAATTAATTACTGACAGCGAACATCACGGTTTCTGGACTTTGCAGTCTAATATTTTCCCGGAAAATGAGTCTTCAATAAAGTTTCATCAGAAAAATGGCTTTCGGATGGTTGGAATAAGAAAAAAAGTAGGTATGCTGCATGGCGTATGGAAAGACCTTGTTATGCTCGAAAAACGCAGTGAAAGCGTTGGTCTATGAAATAATATATGAATAATAAGATCAGGGCAGATTTATGACTCTTAAAGAACAGAGGAAAACTTTAATTTAATCTTGTGTCTTATATATAATAACTGAAATACAAATATCATAACATATCTGCATTACATAAAATCATTTGGCATTATGATTGTACCTATCCAAATCAGTTTTAAAATGATAGATATGAAAGGATTAATGAAAATAATGGGAATTACAGTTGTTTTTGCTATGCTGACTTCCTGTATTGTACACAGCCATCCGGGTCGGAAAGGCGCTCCTCCTGGACAAATAAAAAAAGGATATATTCAAAAAAGAGGTCATGGACATGGACATTACAAGCACAAACCGCATCATAACAAACACAGAAGATAATCAAAAGCATCCTTTTTCGGATGCTTTATTATTAAACCGATATCTTTGGCATTCGGCTTGATTGATTAAGAAAAATCAAACAGACGAAATATGAAAAATCTACTTAAATTTCTCGTTGTATTTGCTATTACATTCGCACTTGCAGCCTGCCATCCGCCACCAAGACCTCCAAAACCTCCGAAACCACCTCACCCAAGACACGGAAGTTTAGAAAAGAAAACGGAAACATCAAAAGACAGCTTCCTAGGAAGTATTTATTATTCAAAGAAATATGCTGTATAATAAATAAACAAAAACCCCTTTAAACAAGGGGTTTTATGATTTACAGCATTTTTTTAATTGGATTCAGCGATGTATTAAAGATCATTATCTGATCGCCAAATCTGCTCTCAATTCTCTCTGTTATATTCAATAATTCGCTTTTCATAAATTCTTCTCTTTTTTCATTATCTGTAAAAATCAGCAAAAGATTATAATTTTTCCCTTCCTCTATATAGTCACTATCTACTTCAGAAAGAATGTATTGATCTACATCCATCAGGTTTTCTGTCATTAGAATCAAAGTTTCATCTACATATTTTTCCCATTCTGTTATATTGCTTTTTATGCAATGAAAAGTTAAACTCAATACGCTCATAATTTAATATTTTTTAAGATATTTTGATAAAATTCTCAGGCAAAAATCGTCAAAAATTTTGTAACTTAGCCCGTTATTAAAATTTGAAAATAAATTGTTTTCAGGCATATTTTTAAAAGTCTGATTATCATTATAATAAAACTTATATATGCAAAAAGAAGGAGAAAGATTAATTCCTATCAACATTGTTGATGAAATGAAATCATCTTACATTGATTATTCAATGTCGGTTATTGTTTCGAGAGCATTACCTGATGTAAGAGACGGTCTTAAACCGGTACACCGAAGAGTACTTTATGGTATGTATGGTTTGGGAGTTTTTTCAAACAGAAAATATTTGAAGTCAGCCAGAATCGTTGGTGATGTTCTGGGTAAATATCACCCGCACGGAGATTCTTCCGTTTATGATGCGATGGTAAGAATGGCACAGCCTTGGAGTCTGCGTTATCCGCAGGTTGACGGTCAGGGTAACTTCGGTTCTATGGATGGTGATCCACCTGCAGCAATGCGTTACACAGAAGCAAGACTTAAAAAGATATCTGACGAAATTTTAGCAGATTTAGATAAAGAAACGGTAGATTTCCAGAATAACTTCGATGACAGTTTGCAGGAACCAACCGTAATGCCTACTAAAATCCCGAATCTTTTGGTAAACGGTACTTCCGGTATCGCAGTAGGTATGGCAACCAATATGGCGCCTCACAACTTATCTGAATCCATAGATGCCATTACTGCATATATTGACAACAGAGAGATTACAATTGATGAGCTAATGCAGCATATTGTTGCTCCTGATTTTCCGACAGGTGGTATCATCTATGGGTATGATGGCGTAAGAGATGCATTCCATACCGGAAAAGGCAGAGTGGTTCTCAGAGCAAAAGTAAGCTTTGAAGAAGTACACAACAGAAATGCAATTATTGTAACCGAGATACCTTACCAAGTAAACAAAGCTGAGATGATTGCCAGAACAGCTGAGTTGGTAAAAGAGGAAAAAATTCCGGGAATCTTTGAAATAAGAGATGAATCTGACAGAAACGGGATGCGTATTGTTTATGAATTGAAAAATGATGCAATTCCTAATGTAGTTTTAAACTTATTATACAAGTACACTTCACTTCAGACATCTTTCAGTGTTAATAATATTGCATTGGTACACGGAAGACCTGAGCAATTGAACTTAAAAGATATTATCCATCACTTTGTTGAGCACAGACACGTTATTATCGTAAGAAGAACGGAATATGAGCTTAGAAAAGCAAGAGAAAGAGCCCACATTCTTGAAGGTTTCATGAAAGTGATCGGTACTCAGGATTCTTTGGATAAAGCAATTTCAATTATCCGCCACAGTGCCACTCCGCAAGCAGCAAAAGAAGGAATTATTCAGGAATTTGATTTGTCTGAAATTCAGGCTCAGGCTATTCTTGATCTTCGTTTAGCTCGTCTTACAGGAATGGAGCTTGATAAAATCCGTGACGAATATGAAGCAATTATGAAAGAAATTAGCAATTTGGAAGATATTTTGGCAAACGAACCGAGAAGATTCCAGATTATTAAAGATGAATTAATTGAAATTAAAGAAAAATACGGCGACGAAAGAAGAACGGAGATCGACTATTCCGGAGGTGAAATGTCTATCGAAGATATCATCCCGAATGAAGCGGTTGTTCTTACCATTTCACACGCCGGTTATGTAAAGAGAACATTGCTTTCAGAATATAAAATTCAAAGCAGAGGTGGAGTTGGGAACAAAGCCGCAACTACGAGAGATTCAGATTTCTTAGAATATATTGTTTCTGCGACCAACCACCAATATATGTTGTTCTTTACCGAAAAAGGTAAATGTTATTGGCTGAGAGTATTTGAAATTCCTGAAGGTTCTAAAACGGCAAAAGGAAGAGCGGTACAGAACTTAATCAATATTGAGCCTGATGATAAAATCAAAGCATACATCAGAACCAATGATCTGAAAGATGTAGATTATATCAATCAGATGAGTGTTGTGATGATCACCAAAAACGGAACCATCAAAAAAACTTCTCTTGAAGCTTACTCCAGACCGAGAGTAAACGGTATTAATGCCATAGAAATCAGAGAAAATGATCAGTTGTTGAGTGCCTATCTTACCAACGGAGAATCTCAGATTATGATTGCCACCAAAAATGGTAAATGTATTAGATTCCCGGAAGAAAAAGTAAGAGAGGTAGGAAGAGGATCTATCGGAGTACGTGGTATTTCCATGGAAGAGAAAGATGAAGTAATTGGAATGATTGTTGTAAACGATGTAGAGCGCGAAACCGTGCTTGTGGTATCTGAAAAAGGTTACGGAAAACGTACCGCAGTGGAAGATTACAGAATTACCAACAGAGGAGGAAAAGGAGTTATTACCTTGAATATTACCGAAAAAACAGGTAATTTGATCGCCATTCAGAATGTTACAGATGATGACGGTTTAATGATTATCAACAAATCCGGTGTTGCCATTAGAATGAATATGGATGAAATGAGAGTAATGGGCAGAAATACTCAGGGTGTAAGAATGATCAACCTTAAAAAGAATGATGAAATTGCAGCCATTGCAAAAGTAGAAATGGACAAAGATGTTGCAGAAGAAGAATTGGAAAGTGAAGAAACGCAAGAGAATATTGCTTCTAATGACGATGAATCTTCAGCAGAAAATAATGTAGAAAATAATAATTCAGAAAATGAAGCTGATTCTGATTCTGAATAATCATTAATATAGTTAAAAATTCACCTATGAAAAAGTTAATTTTAAGTGTAGCAATAACGCTGTCGTCATTAGCTTTTGCACAAAAAAAAGATGCAAAAGATGTCAACGCACAAGTACAGGAATCAAGCAAAGTTGCTTTTGATGCGTATAATGCAAAAAATTATACTGTTGCAGCTCCAAAATTTATAGAACTGTACAATTTGTTGAAAACTAATGGAAATGATGATAAAATTTATATGTATTATGCAGGGATCAGTCATGCATTGGCAAACAATGTTGATGAGGCAATCAAGATTTATACTGAATTGGTAAACTCCGGCTTTACAGGTGTACAGACACAATATACAGCAAAAGAAGCCAAAACAGGTCAGGTTGTTTCTCTCAACAAAGATATTTGGGAAACTTTGAAGAAAACAGGTTCAAAAGATTATACCGAATATAAAACCGAGCAGACCAAAAGCGTAGAGCCAGATATGTATGAAACATTATCTACTTTACTTTTAAATGCTAAAAAAAATGACGAGGCTTTAGCTGTTATCGAAAAGGGTTTAGCAAAATATCCTAACAATGCTAAATTAAAAGAATATCAGGGTAGTGCACTATATGCTTCAGGTAGAACTGATGAGTTTATGGCAAATCTAAAACAACAGATAGCAAAAAATCCTAATGATGCAACCAATTGGTATAATTTAGGAGTTTTACAATCCAAAAATGAAGCAACCCAGTCAGATGCAATCGCTTCTTTTACAAAAGCTATAGAGCTAAAGCCTACTATGGCAGAAGCTCACCAAAATTTGGTATATACTGTAATTGGCGATGATGCGAAAGCGGTTGATGCAATCAATGCTGTAAGAAAAACAGACTCTGATAAGGCTACTGAGTTAATTGAAGCAAGAAAAGAAAGATTTGCTAAAGCTCTACCGTATGCAGAAAAATGGTACCAGACAAAACCAGATAGTCTTGATGCGGTCATTACACTGAAAGAAATTTATGCAATCATGAAAAACCAGCCTAAGGTGGCAGAAATGAAAGCTAAAGAAGCTGAATTACAGGCTAAATAATTTTTAATACATTCACTTTATAATAAAAAGCTTAATAGATATTTCTGTTAAGCTTTTTTAATTTTACTAAGGTAATTAGTGGTTCTTTTCAGCAAAACAAAAGATATTGCCCAGCTTTATACTAGAATATCCGTTGCTCTTAATTTTTGAAGCATTGATCATCGCTTTTGCTAAAACTGCGGTAGGCAATGGTTTCTGACTTTCAAATAGTCCTAATTTGTTGGCAAACTTAATGATTCTGCTACCTAAGACCTCTCCGGTTCTTTCAGAATCTTTTCTTTCCAGCATTCCGGGTTTGAAGATGGTAATTTTGTTAAAATGCAAGTTTCTTACCGCTTGCTCAAGCTCTCCTTTCATTTTTGAATAAAATATTTTTGACTTCGAATCAGCACCATAAGCAGAAACTAAAATGTAGTCTTCTACATTATTTTCTTTGGCAGCTTTGGCAAACTCATACTGATAATCAACATCAACTTTTCGCTGCGCTTCTTTACTTCCTGCATTTTTTAAAGTGGTTCCCAAACATGAAAAAGCTACATCGCCGGCAACAAGACCCTTCCATTCATCAGGTTTCTCAAAATCTACAACATGAGTTTGCAGTTTGTCATTATAAATATTGAGAGGTTTTCTTACAAAAACATTGACTTCATTAAAATCATTATCTAACAGAAGTTGCTGTACTAAATCTTTTCCAGTAGCACCTGTAGCGCCTATTACCAAAGCTTTCATATAGATTTATTATTTTAGGTTATTTAAAAGCACCATTTTACAATTTTGACTTTAAAACCAAACGATTGGTGCATTTTGCAGTTTATTATGGCATTCTCATTTTTAAAATTAATAAATTTGAGACAATTATTATAAAATCTCGTCATAATTTTACTGCTCACAACTCATTAACTGCTTAATTTAATATACGAAATGGATGCCAATGATATTTTAGACTATTGTCTTTCAAAAAAAGGAGTTTCAGAAAGCTTTCCTTTTAATGAAGAAACTCTTGTGATGAAAGTAGGGACAAAAATGTTTTTGCTGATGTCTTTAGAAAAGCAGCCTTTAACCATTAATGTGAAAACAGATCCCGAATGGAGTCTCGAGCTTCGTGAAAGACATTCTCAGATTACAGGTGCTTATCACATGAATAAAACGCATTGGAATTCTGTTTCCGTTGACGGGCTTAAAAGAGACTTAATTTTAAGTTTGATAGAACAATCGTATGATCTTGTTTATAAATCGTTGACTAAGAAAATGAGAGAAGAAATCAGCCAGCTTAAAAGCTAAACTCTTCCGTCAATCTTTTATCCTCATCCAATCTTTCAACTAATTTTTCCATGCCTTCAAATTTAATTTCGTCATGAAGAAAATCCCTGAACTTTACCGTAATATTTTCACCGTAAATATCTCCATTAAAATTTAGAATATAAACTTCTACCGTTAATTTTTCACCATTTACTGTAGGATTAGTTCCAATGCTCAACATCCCTTTGTAAGACTCATTTTTAAGAAAAACTTCTACAATGTAAGCTCCTTTTTGGGGAAGTAGTTTGATATTTTCGGTTTCGATATTGGCAGTGGGATAGCCAATCGTTCTTCCTATTTTTCTACCATGAATTACTCTTCCTGAAAGAGAGTAGTGGTAACCCAGCATTTCATTTGCTTCCTTAATATTACCTTCCTGTAAAGCTTTTCTGATTTTGGTAGAACTGATGTTGTTTTCATGGATGTTGATTGCTTCCATTTGTTCAACTTCAAAATTCAGTTCTTTAGAAAGTTTCTGAAGCAATTCAAAATTTCCGCTTTTGTTTTTACCGAAAGAATGATCGTAACCTATAATTAAATATTTTACATTTAATTTTTCTACCAAAATCTGTCTTACAAATTCCTCTCCGGTTAAATTTCTGAATTCTTCATCAAATTCTTTAACAAACAATCTGCTGATGCCATAATTTTCTATCAGTACTGTTTTTTCGGCCAAAGTATTAAGAAGTTTCAGATCTTCATTAGGATTAAAAACAAATCTTGGATGTGGCCAAAAAGTAAGAACAGCGGTATCAAGATTGTTTTCAGAACCCGCTTTTTTCAATTCATCCATAATACATTTATGACCGAGATGAACGCCGTCAAACATTCCTAATGATAAAGCTAATGGTTTTTTGGAAGAATAATCGCTGAAATTTCTGAAAACTTTCAATAGTAAAATTTTGACTGCAAATATAAGTATAATGTAACAATGTATCAATATAACAAATTACCAATGTTTTTTTGTTGAAAAATGATCAATTGATGAAATGTTATACTGGCAAATTATCGAAAAAAGTATGACAAAAATCTTTTTTTTACCAATTGTGAGTTTCCCAAGATTGATTATATTTGCACCAAGAAAAAATTTAGCAATGGCAAACCAAATTAAAGGAAAGATTTCTCAAATTATTGGTCCTGTAATCGATGTAGTATTTTCAAATGTGGAAGCAATTCCTAGCATTTATGATGCTTTGGAGATTACAAAAGGAAACGGTGAAAAAGTAGTATTAGAAGTAGAACAGCATATTGGTGAGGACACAGTAAGATGTATTGCAATGGATGCAACAGATGGTCTTACAAGAGGTCAGGAAGTAATTGGGTACGGTAAACCTATTACAATGCCAATTGGTGAAGCTGTAAACGGAAGACTTTTCAACGTTGTTGGTGATGCTATCGACGGACTTCAGGAGATTTCTAAAGAAGGAGGTTTACCAATCCACAGAGAAGCTCCAAAATTTGATCAGCTTTCAACTTCTGCAGAAGTTTTATTTACAGGTATCAAAGTAATCGACTTGGTTGAGCCTTACGCAAAGGGAGGTAAAATTGGTTTGTTCGGTGGTGCAGGTGTAGGTAAAACAGTATTGATCCAGGAGTTGATTAACAATATTGCAAAAGGACACGGTGGTCTTTCTGTTTTTGCCGGAGTAGGTGAAAGAACGAGAGAAGGAAATGACCTTTTGAGAGAGATGCTTGAATCTGGAATCATTAAATATGGTGACGATTTTATGCACTCAATGGAAAACGGAGGTTGGGATCTTTCTAAAGTAGATTTAGAAGTGATGAAAGATTCTAAAGCAGCATTTGTTTTCGGACAGATGAATGAGCCACCTGGAGCAAGAGCAAGAGTAGCACTTTCTGGTCTTACTTTAGCTGAATACTACAGAGATGGTGGAGAAACCGGACAAGGTAGAGACGTACTTTTCTTCGTAGACAACATCTTCCGTTTTACACAGGCGGGTTCTGAGGTATCTGCGCTTTTGGGTCGTATGCCATCTGCGGTAGGTTACCAACCAACATTGGCATCTGAAATGGGTGCTATGCAGGAAAGAATTACTTCAACTAAAAACGGTTCAATTACTTCCGTACAGGCGGTTTATGTACCTGCGGATGACTTAACTGACCCGGCTCCTGCAACTACATTTGCTCACTTGGATGCAACAACAGTATTAGACAGAAAAATTGCTTCATTAGGTATTTATCCTGCGGTAGATCCTTTGGCTTCTACGTCAAGAATCTTAGCTCCGGAAGTTATTGGTGAAGAACATTATAACTGCGCTCAGAGAGTAAAAGAAATTCTTCAGAGATATAAAGCTCTTCAGGATATTATTGCAATCTTGGGTATGGAAGAACTTTCAGAAGAAGACAAATTGGTAGTTTACCGTGCAAGAAAAGTACAGAGATTCTTATCTCAGCCTTTTCACGTAGCAGAACAGTTTACAGGTATTCCTGGATCTTTGGTTGATATTAAAGATACCATCAAAGGATTTAATATGATCATGGATGGTGAATTAGATCACTTACCGGAAGCTGCTTTCAACTTGAAAGGAACCATTGAAGAAGCGATTGAGGCAGGACAAAAAATGTTAGCTGATAACGCTTAATAAATTAGACATAAAGATTTGAGATGCTAGACATGAGACTTTGATATTGTCTGAAATCTGAAATCTGAAATCTTCAAATCTAAATTAAAATGAATATAAAAATATTAACACCAGAATATGTAGTTTTTGAAGGAGAAGTAAACTCTGTTTTGCTTCCGGGGAAAAACGGTGAGTTTCATATAATGAAAAATCACGCAGGAATCGTATCTTCTTTGGTAGGTGGCAAAGTAAAATTGTATACAAACAGTATTGATAATACTTATGCTAAATATTTCACTAAAGAAAATGAGAAAGATTCTGTTTTTTCTTATCCTATCAAAAGCGGTGTGATAGAATTTAATCATGATAAAGGAATTATCCTTTGCGAATAATTAAATATAAGCTAAATATATTTTCAAGAAAGTGTAACTTTGTTACACTTTTTTTTATTTTCATAAAACTTGTTATATGCAGAAAGGTTTAATGATTTTTTTAATCTTTTTTTGTTTTTTTATTAATGCTCAAAACATCAAAACCAAAAGAGGAATTGTAAGTTTAGAAGGAATTCATGTTGCAAAAATTTCAAACAGATCCGGAGAATATACTTTTATGGATCTGAAAGAAACACCGATCTTCACTATTAAATTTGTAGATAAAAGTATCGTAGACTCCGTAAGAGACAGCTATATCAAACTTAATAGAGTTTATAATCAGGAAAAAATACTTGATCTGGATTACATATCGCCTTCTCCATTCTCAGGTGACGAAAAATCTGCGGTTTATACCTGTGTCAAAAGTCTGAAAATTATTGATGAAAGAGGAATCAATATCAAAAACCTTGATGAGCTTTTTAAAAATTCTCCTAAAAGAAAACTTGATAATAAAACTAAAGAAGCATATACCACACGTTCTAAAATTGACAAACTTAACATCACAGTCAATAATGTCGGCGAAATTCTTAGCAATGGCGTTCCGGTAGGATATTTTACTAATCTTCCTGTAAGTTTTGGTTCGGAAGACACGATAACCGATAAATCTTTTATTGATATTGAAATTTATGATGCCAAAAGCAAATTCATAGGGAAATATATTACCACAACAAAGCAGCTCAAAACAGCAGGCGGAAAAACATTTACCTTATACCGCGAAATATCTGGCAGAGCATCAATTTTAAAATTCCCTACCTACAAAGCTATTGCGGAAAGAATGGCTATTTTAGATCCTAATTTTATTAAAATCAAAGAAAAAATAGAAGTGGGAGAAATAGTGAAAGATGGTATTGAAAAGTAAAAGATTACGTTTTTACTAAATGAATAAATCTAAACTTTACTTTGTCTTAAAAGCATTATTAATATCACAGGGATTCCAAAAACCGAACTAATCACGTTGATTGGAATCTGACTTTTCTCAGCAATGATTGAAAAAAACAGCATTATAAGCATTCCTAAAAACATATTCAGAATCCATTGTTGCCAAAGTTTTGAAGGGTTATATATGAGTCTGCAGAAATGCGGAACTACAATTCCGATGAACAAAATAGGACCTAAAAAAGCTGTAACAGATGCAGAAAGCAGCGAAGAAGATACAATAATCAGCATCTTAAGCGTATTCATATTCACTCCCAGACTTTTCGCATAGGAAGTTCCCAAAGAATTACCAATCAGTGGTTTTATTGTTTTAAAGCAAAAGAAAAGCCCAATAGCTACTAAGATCAACAAAACATAAATCTGGTTTCTGGTTACCATATTATTAGCTCCGAAAGACCACAAAATATAATTCTTAAGACTTTGATTTTCTGCATAAAACTGAAGCAGCGATACAATTGCACCCGCAAAAGCTGAAACAAGAAAACCAAAAATAATCAGGTAAGATTTATCCTGAAACTTATTGGAAGCAGATAAAAGTATCAGCATCAAAATAAGACTTCCCGCAATGGCTGAAAGACTCAAAAAACTGTTCTGAAGAAACTCAGGCAAAAGTATACTTTGCGAAAAAAAAATATAAAAAGCAACGGTAAGACTTGAGATGGAAGTTATCCCTAAAACATCTGGTCCCGCCAAAGGATTCTGAAAATATTCCTGCATCAGAAATCCTGAGGTGGGGATAGATATCCCTGCCAATATCATGACCAAAATACGATTTATACGTATTTCAGCAATCTGGCTGTTAGCTGACTCAAAGAAAAAATCCTGAAAGTTTAAACTTAAAAATCCTGTGTTCAGATTAATAATTGATGCAAAAATAATTGCAATAATCAACACCAAGCACAGGATTCCAAATTTATTTGACATTACAAAAATCTAATTCTTATTTTACTTAAAAAAAGAGTTGATTTTCTCGTTAAGCTGCTCTTCGCTGATCATTCCTAAAGTTTCATCAGTTTTGTCACCCATTCTCATATAAGTAAAAGGTATAGCAGACCCCGTCCATTGCTTAAAATTGGATGTGAAAAAATTCTGATCAAGAAGCTGACCGTCAACTAAAATAGTATTATTCCGAATTCCAAGTTCATCTGTAAACTGGGGAACTTTAGTTTGCCAATCACTTTTGCTGTCTAAACTTACAAAAGTAATTTTTACAGGTTTTCCGCTTAACTCCGTTATTTTACTTTTAAAATGCGGGATTTCTCTCACACAAGGTCCGCACCAGGTTGCAAAAAAATTGGTTACATAAAGTGTGTCATTTTTCTTCTGAAGAAATTCGTTTATTTCCTGTATAGAAAAAGCTTTGATCGGCGCTTTCTGCTCTTCATTTTCTGTTGTAACCAAGGTTGCTGTAGAATCTTCTATTGTATCAGGTTCCTGCAACTTTTCACTTTCTTTTTTACAGCTTATCAATGCTGTGGCTAAACAAAGTGATACTATTATTTTTTTCATTCTTAAAATTTTAAATTATATCAACAGTTTATCTCTATAAAATTGTGGTTGATATTCAAATTTTTGTTTATAAATTGTCTTTGGAAATAAAGCTCTTACTAAGATTTCTTCGCTGAGAAAAATGGAGTAATGCTGGCTTCATGATTATTTTTATTATTTTTGAATTGAAGTATGGAACAACAAATCTACAAAGGGAAACTTATTCGGTTTCATTGGTTAAAAATAAAGAAAAAGGAACAACTTACCAAAAATACTTTTTCTCTGGAATTTGAAATTCCTGAGGAATTGAAAAATAAATTTTCATTTGAGGCAGGTCAGTTTGTAAGCTTAAAGATTGATTTTCAGGACAGAATAGTTATTAATGACTATTCTATAACTTCAGCACCTTTTGAAAATACAATCGATTTAGGTATCAAAATAAATTCTGAAAATGGAGCCGCATCACATATTTTCAAAGATTATCATGAAGAAGATGAAATTTTGGTAAGCGAACCCGCAGGAAGATTCACTTTAGTTTCAAAACCCAGCGAATTCAGAACGATTGTAGGGTTTGCGGCAGGAATCGGTATTACTCCAATTTTAAGTCATTTCAAAAACATTCTTCATGAAGAGCCCAGAACAAGACTGTTTCTTTTCTTCGGTAATAAGAGTTCTGAAGATACTGCCTATAAAAAAACTCTTGATCAATTAGCTGAAACTTACGGTGACCGGTTTCAGATTTTCTATTTTTATTCTCATGAGAAGCCGGATAATCATTTTTTCTTCGGAAGATTAGACGAAAAAAAGTTGGGTTTAATTATCAATCAGATTTTACATCTTGATGATACGGATGAGGAATCTACTATTTGGGATGCTGTAGATGAAGTTTTAATCTGTGGAAAGGGAGAAATGATTAAATCTTTGGCAAATGCATGTTATCATCACGGAATTCCAAAGAAAAACATTCATTTTGAATTATTTGAAGAATTTAATGACGATATTTATCCTGTAGAAAAAGAATTTCCACTCATTGAAGATATTAAAGTAGAATTCAAACTCTTTGGAAAGCATTACGAAACAAATCTTGAGAACAACCGAAATAAAATTCTACAACAACTTCTTACAAAAAATTTCCCGCTGCCGTATTCTTGCAAATCGGGGATTTGCGGAAGCTGTGAATGCACTTTAGAGGACGGCGAAGTTGAGCTGCTGGAAAATGAATATTTAACAGAAAGAGAAGAAGCTCAGGGGAAAATTTTAGCATGTATGGCTATTGCAAAAAGTCAGAAAATAAAGCTTAATTTTGATTTTAATTGAGAATCATCAGAAACATATACCGATCGATTATTTTATCAATAGAAATTGTTTTTCTTTTGGTATGTCTTTCTAATGCATGGGTTTTTGGTTTGACAGGAGGAAGAACGTATACTAAAATATCAAAAATTCCGCCTCGTGAAGTAGCTTTGGTATTGGGAACTTCTCCCAGAATGCGTTCAGGTTTATCAAATCCTTATTTTACGAAAAGGATGGATGCAACTGCGCTTCTCTATCATCACGGAAAAATTAAAAAAATAATTGTAAGCGGTGAAAAAAGCAAAGGGTATAATGAACCTGCTGCCATGAAAAATTATCTTATCTATCAGGAAGGCGTTCCTGAAGATATTATTATTGAAGATCCTGAAGGTTTCAATACTTATAAAAGCATTTTGCGTTGTAAAAACACTTATAAAAAAGAAAATGTAATCATTGTTTCTCAAGGTTTTCATAACCTGAGAGCGCTCTTTTTCGCAAGAAATAATCATATGAATGCATTGGGCTTTGATGCACAGGATGTATCAAAACCCGAAAGTTACTACCGAAATCAGTCCCGTGAAATTCTGGCGAGGGTAGTGGCAGTTGTCTATTTTATCTTAGGAATTTCTCCAGATTAAAAAGGATATCCAAAAGCAATATTCAAGGTTGGTTTTAATGGCTGAAATTTATTGAATCTCCATCTTTCTCCGTCTGGTTTGTTAGGATCATATATTTTATACGCCAAATCTACTCTCAAGGTAATATAAGCAATATTAAGTCTCAATCCAACGCCGCTTCCGACACCCATTTCACGAATAAAACGATTGAATTTAAACTGATCATCAAAGCCGTTATTTTCTGTATTCCATACGTTTCCGATGTCAGTAAAAATTGCGCCTTCATACATTTCCGTAAACGGGATTCTGTATTCAATATTGGTGGTTAGTTTGATATTTCCCATCAGATAAGTACGTACTTTTTCATCAATCTGAGATCCTCCCGGACCAAGACCGCCAAAAGCGATCCATGCACGGATATCATTTGCTCCTCCGTTGAAATATGATCTTACAAAAGGCATCGTAGAAGAATTACCGTAAGGAATACCCAAACCGATAAACTGACGAAGTGCTAAAGTCTGATTTCCGTTGAATTTAAAATATTTTCTGACATCAAAATCAAATTTTACAAACTGTGCATAAGGAATTCCGAAAATTGTTCTTTCCGGGCTTCGGAGAACACCACCGCCATCATTTCTATTTTGATTAAAAATGCTAGGAATATTTCCTGCTAATTCAACTTTACCATTAAAATAAAATGCATTAGGGTAATCTTTCTTACCAATTTCATTATAAATAAAATTATAGATCATTGACGAAATCAAAACATCCTGTGTCTGTCTGTCTTTATTAACAAGTGTCCCTCGAAATGATAATAGATCGTCTGCTCTTTTTTTATCTAAACTATTTACATAACCATTGTCTGCCAAAATCTTTTCAGAGACTTGATCTATTGTTAATGCTCCCGAATTAAACTGCTGCTGAATCTGAGGATTATACACAAAATAATCATCAAAAACGGTTTGTCTCACCACATTATCGTTAACGAAAAAATCATAATAACTGTCTTTATTCTTAGTTAAACTAAATAAAGTATTAAATAAGGTCAATCTATGTGACGATTGATCGTTCACATTGGCAAAATAATTTAATCCACTGTTAAAATTGGTTCTACCTAATCCGATGTTGTTTTGTACCGATGCACCCAAAACTATAGATGTAGTAGGAGAGTATCGTTTAGGAATCAGTTTATAATAGCTGAAAGGAAGCAATAATCTCGGAAAACTTAACGATGCCTGTGCAGAATATTCGTAAGCTAAAATTCTTTTATCCAGATTTTTTGGATTTCTGATAGATCCGAAAGTTCCCGCAACACTTGTGGTAAGGTTTTCTGCACCTCCAAAAACATTTCTTGTCGTAAGATCAACAGATGGCGAAATACCAAAATTTAATAGCTGAGAATAATTCAGGTCTGTTCCTACTTTCAATTCATATTTATCCAATGGCTTCAAAACATAGAGAACATCTACAATACTGTCATTAGGTGCACTACCGCCACCTTGTCTTAAAGAATCTCTTGCTTTCAGAATACTAAAATTGTTCATCGCTAAAAGGTTTCTTTTGGTAAGATCAAGCTTTTTCTGATCATATTGCACCTTACTGTCAACAATGATTGCTCTCCATAAAGACGGTGTTTTATACTGATCATTTACTTTGTGAAATCTTATTCTTCGAAGACTGTCTTTTACTGTATGTTTAGGAAAATCTGACGGACGATCAACTATCGCAACATCAATATTTCCGAAAGTAGCTCTTTTGTACGGTCTGTCTAAAGAATCTTTGTGAATTTCCAAAACCAGCGGAATTTCTTTTGTACTTTTGAGAGAATCTGCTACAAAACCTACTTCATCATTAGCAGCGTTAAATCTGTAATAACCATTATCGCGCATAAGTTCATTGATTCTGGAAATTTCTTTTTCTAAAACCGTCTGATCTAATATCTGTCCTTTTCTTACTAAGCTTTCATGAAGTCTCTGCCTGAAAACTCCTTTAATTCCGGCATCAGGAATATTGTAATAATATTCTTTGATATTGGTGGGTGTATTATGTTTAATTGAATAATTTACCCTGGCTTTTTTGGCAGCAGAGTCAAGTTGATGATTATACTTTACTTCAGCATCCCAAAAACCTCTGTATGTCATTCTGTTTTCTATCTGTTCTGCACTTTTTTCAGTTCTTGCCTGATCAAGAATTACAGGCGGAGTTCCAAAATTGTGATAAAGCCTGTCCATAAAAAGACTTTTCCCTACACTGCTCTGCATATTGTATTTAATGAAAAGAGAATCACGGAGTTTTTGATTTCTCATTTCACTAGGATAAGTCATGTATTCACTCAGAAGGGTATCATATTTAGGATTGGCAGCATTGTAAAAAAGTAAACTAAGCGGTAGAAAGAGCAGTTGTTTTTTATTAGGTTTCTGCTGTACATAATCTTTCAGTTCTTCGTCAAAAAACTGTTTTTTATCTTCAAACTCAAAATTGTTTTGTGTAAGCAGATATTCTCCGTCGGGAACTTTTTTTGTGGTACTACAGGCATAAAGTAATCCGACAAATGTTGCAAATGATATTATTTTATAATACTTTTGAGGAGAATTCTTAAAATGCTTACCGCTCATACAATTAAAATTTTACAATCTTTAGATAAAAAGAAGTTCAGGCAAAAATACAACTTGTTTTTGGTTGAAGGTAATAAAACTATAATGGAACTTCCTAATTCTAACTTTAAAATTAGGGAAATATTTTCTACACACCCCAATAATTTTCTTTCAGAAGAAGTGAAGTTTACACAGATCTCTGAAAATGAACTAAAAAAAATAAGTTTTCTTAAAAACCCTAAAGATTCGGTGGCTGTTTGTGTTCTTCCTGACAATAGTAAATTGGAAGAAAAAAATTTCCAATTGGTATTAGACGGAATACAGGATCCAGGGAACTTAGGGACAATTATTAGACTTGCAGATTGGTTTGGTATAGAACAGATTATCTGCAGTGAAGATACCGTAGATTTTTACAATCCCAAAGTTATACAGGCAACAATGGGTTCATTCACAAGAGTAAATATGGCGTATTGCAATTTGACAGAATATCTTTCCGCAACCCAAAATACGAATATCGGAACCGACATGGAAGGGGAAAATATTTATCAGTTTGAGCAACCTCAAAAAATTAATTTAATTTTAGGGAATGAAGGAAACGGAATGAGAAAAGAAACTGAAGATCTACTTCATAAAAAAATAAGCATCCCGAGATTCGGAAAATCGCAGTCTACAGAAAGCCTGAATGTTTCTATGGCTGCCGGAATAATTCTTGGCCAGCTTTTTAGAATTTAAGGGTAAAAAAAGTTAGAGAGTAGTAGAAATATAAAGATCATCTTACTCTCCAACTCTCCAATTTATATCAATTGTTCCATACTTGATACACTTTTACTTTTCTGATAGGCTTCTAATTTTTTACGAATAAACTTTAAGGCAACCGGTGCTACATATATAAGCGCTGCACCCAGAATTTTCTTCTTCCAGTTAGAGCTTTTCATGTTTTTCTTTGCATAATTAGCCACAAACGCAGTTACTGCAAGTTTCATAACGGTATCCATTGCACCACCTTTTAAAGTACTTCCTGCAATGCCTACTGCTGTATTTTTGCTCAAGATGAGATCTTTTACTTCAGAGGTTATCTGTTTCGCAATCACATCTTTTCTTATAACTGTCTTTTCTTCGCCGTTTTCATCTATTTTTTCTTTCAGATACTGATCAGTAAGTCCGTTGGTAAATGCACTAAGGCTCTCTTTTGTATTTTTAAAAGTTAAAAGTCCTTCAAGATCGGTAATTTCTTCTTTCAGAAGTTTCTTTTTTCTTTTGAGTTCTTCTAAGCTATTGTAATTTCTTCCCATAATTTTAATAATTTAAGAATTGGATTACTTTATCTGCGACCATATTCACAATTTTTTTCTTAAAAATCATCACTAAAATCATGATGAATAAATAAAACCCTGCTACAATAAGAAAGCCGAATGAATAATTATCAAGTGCTTTTCCGATAAGAAACGCCAAACCAAAATTGAAAAGAATGATAAAAAAGCCAAAAGCCACCAGCAAAATAACGAGATAGGCTATTACACCGGCTGAAATTGAAGATTTTTCTGTTGCCTCAATTTTTAGCAGATCTATTCTTTTAGATGCATATTCTTTTATAGTTTCGATCATTCTTTTATTTTTTAAAGTTATAAAAAAAGGAACTCATTTACAAAGTTCCTTTTCTATTATTTAATATAAAATTAAATATTAATTTTTAAGATCATTCAATCCGGATTCAACATCTTTTACCATATCAGTGGTTTTTGATACAATCTGATCTTTATATTTATCATATCCGTCTTTTACGGTATGAGCAACATTATTTGCCGTTTCTTTGAAAGTAGAAGAAATATTTCCGTACTGGTCTTTCACTTTTTCAGATACTTCGCCATATTTATTTTTAGCTTGATCCTTAAGATCTTCTGCTTTATTCTTGATTTTTTTTCTGGTTTCTTTTCCCTCTTCAGGAGCGTAAAGCATTCCTAAAACCACACCTGCTGCAGCACCTGCTAAAAGTCCTGCCAAAATACCTGCTGTATTATTTTTTTTAGACATTTTTTGTTTCTTTAATAGTTAGTATAATAATATTTGGTAAATAAGATTACAATTTATATACCAATCAGTTTTAATAATCAATAAAAATCGTTAATTTTTTTTAAATGATAAAGAATACTTTCAATCGTCTGAGATTTCGATAAGTTGGTATTATCTATCTCAATTGCATCATCGGCTTTTTTTAAAGGAGAAATTTCTCTTTCACTGTCTATGCGGTCTCTTTCAATCAAATTTTCTCGTACCTGATCAATATTAGCATCCAATCCTAATGACAGAAGTTCGTCATATCTTCTTTTGGTACGTTCTTCAATACTTGCGGTAAGAAAAAACTTAAAATCTGCACTAGGTAAAACAACCGTTCCGATATCTCTTCCATCCATAATAACACCGCCATTTCTTGCGATTGATCTCTGAGTTTCAAGCAGAAAATCTCTTACCTCTTTTTGTTTGGCAATAAAGCTCACCTGATCAGAAACTTCGGCTGTTCTTATTTCTTTTGAAACATTGATTTGGTTGACATACAAAACCAACTCATCTTCATCTCTTTTAAATTCCAGTTTGATGGATGCGAAAGATTCATAGAGTTTCTGTAAGTTGATATTGCCGTCTTTATCTGTACAGTTTTGGAGAGCAAACCATGTAATCCCACGATATAAAGCACCTGTGTCCAAATGTACGATTCCAAGTTTTTCGGCAATGATTTTTGATATTGAACTTTTTCCTGTGGATGAATAGCCGTCAATAGCAATTACTGGTTTTTTCATAAGACAAATTTCAAGAAATTTTATGAAAAAATCAAGGATATAGACAGGAATCTGTTTTTTTATTCTCCGTGACGGGTATTCAAATCTACGGAAATACCAATCTGATTAACATTGGAAGCATTATGATAGCGTACGTGGGCATAATCTATCCGGAATCTGGAAATCTTCAGCCCGAATCCTCCGGAAATACCGGAAAAATTTCGCTGGTCCAATACGGCAAGTTCGCTACCCCTTCTTGCGTTATAACCCAATCTGATATTAAATCCTCTCTCCGGAAAAAGCTCTGCTCCTACTGAAAAGTGATCTGCTATTTTTCTGCCTATCCCAACTTCCTGTTCATTGATGTTGTAATCTGAAGAAATATCAAACTTCTGTAAATCATGAGCCGTAATTGTTACCGCAAGAGGAAAATTCTTTAAAATTCTTGTATAGCCTAAATCTATTCTGAAAGGCAGATTTTCTCTTACCCCGTTAAAAGAGCTTAGCTGATATCCAAAATTCCGGAAAACAACTGATGCCGCTTCTTTATTGATTTTATTATGATAGGTAATTCCGGCAGTTCCTGCGATAGCAGAAGATGTATAGGTATCAATTTTTGATGTGATAAAATTAAGACCACCTCCAATCGTCCAGTCTTCTTCAAACTGATAGGCATATCCTGCACCTACAGAAACATCTGAAGCTGTAAAATCACCCATTTCGAAACCGCTTTCGTCAGTTCGAGGAATATTTCCATAGTTCATATATCTTGCGTTCAGCGTCACCATGTGACCATTATCCAGATCTCTTGCGTAGGCAATAGTACCGTATTTTGAGTCTGCAAGATATGCTGCTGCATTTACTGAAAGCTGATTGTGGGATTCCTTATTTAGTAACGCAGGATTAGCAATAGCAAAAGATACATCCTGATCTCTTATGCTTATGACGTCACCTCCGAGAGCTGCCTGTCTTGCAGAAACAGGGATATTCAGAAAAGGATAAACATTCGTCCCATTCTGAGCAAACGAAACAATTCCTGAAAGAAACAGTGGAAATAGTAATAATTTCTTCAAATCAGTATATAATTAATGCAAAAATAATTCTTTTTGCTGCTTATCAAAATATTTCTGTCAATATTTATCTACAAATATTTTTCTTTTTTCAATATTTATAATGATTATATTTGCAGAGTTAATTTTTCAGACCAATTATTCTGAAATAAATTTATTAAAATTTAAAATGAAATATAAAAGAATCCTTCTTAAACTGAGCGGTGAAGCTTTGATGGGCAACAGACAATATGGCATAGATAATGACCGACTGATGGAATATGCACAGGAAATAAAAAATGTAGTTGATAAAGGTTGTGAAATTGCCATTGTAATCGGAGGAGGAAATATTTTCCGTGGTGTAGCCGGAGCAGCAAAAGGGATGGACAGGGTTCAGGGAGATTACATGGGAATGCTTGCGACAGTAATCAATGGAATGGCTTTGCAGGGTGCCTTGGAAGATGCAGGGATCAAAACGAGGCTTCAGTCTGCTATAGAAATGGATAAAGTTGCAGAACCTTTTATCAAAAGAAGAGCCGTACGACATCTTGAAAAGGGTAGAGTAGTCATTTTTGGTGCAGGTACAGGAAATCCTTATTTTACAACAGATACAGCCGCAACTTTAAGAGCCATAGAAATTGATGCAGATGTAATTTTGAAAGGAACAAGAGTAGACGGAATATATGACAGCGATCCTGAGAAAAATGTAAATGCCGTAAAATACAATTCGCTCACCTTTGATGAAGTGTATGAAAAAAACCTTAAGGTAATGGATATGACTGCCTTTACATTAAGCCATGAAAACAAACTTCCAATTATTGTTTTTGATATGAATAAAGAAGGCAACCTTCTTAAAATTGTTGAAGGCGAAAATATTGGAACATTAGTTGATTTGTAATTGGCACTGCTTATAATAGATTTGATGATTTTAGATCAAATGATTTAAATAGTCAGATATTATTTATTGCTCATTACTTATCACTTGTAATATGTGTAATTTATCAAATTTTTATTATATAATGGAAGAATTAGATCTTATCGTAGAATCTGTAAAGCAGGACATGGATTCTGCTATCAAACATTTGGATCATGCATTTCAAAAAATCAGAGCCGGTAGAGCATCTACAACAATGGTTCAGGATGTAATGGTAGAGTATTACGGAGCGCCTACACCTATCAATCAGGTTGCCAATGTGTCTGTACCGGATGCCATGACAATTTCTATTCAGCCTTGGGACAGAACTGCGATCGGAGCAATTGAAAAAGCGATTATTAATTCAAATTTAGGATTTGCTCCTTCAAATAATGGCGAAAACATCATCCTTAATGTTCCTCCTTTGACTGAAGAAAGAAGAAAAGAATTGGCAAAACAGGCTAAATCTGAAACAGAAGACACCAAAGTTGTAGTAAGAAATGCAAGACAGAATGGCTTGAAAGAGCTAAAAAGATTAGATGGAGTTTCTGAAGATCTGGTCAAAAATATTGAAGCAGATATTCAGGTTCTTACCGATAAATATGTGAAACTTTGTGATGACCATCTAAAAGTGAAAGAAGCTGAGATTATGAAAGTTTAATTACAATCTCAGATTAACAAAAATTACAAAAACCGTCATGTATATATTGCAAGGCGGTTTTTTTTACCAACTATTAAGTCCGTTTTTCAGAGCTGCAATATATTTTTCTTCATCAAAAGAATAGAGATCCGGAGCTTTATGAGCACCACCTCTTCTTTGCTCATCCAGCTTATTAAGAATTCCCAGATTTTTAATTTTCCTGTAAAAATTGCCTCTGTTAAGTTCTTTTCCTAAAATTGCTTCATAAAGTTTCTGAAGTTCCGTTAAAGTAAATTTTTCTGGTAAAAGATTATACCCAATAGGTTTAATTGAAATTTTTTCCCGCATCGTTAACAAAGCCTTTTCAATAATTTCACGATGATCCATTCCTAAATCTATTTCGTTGAGTTGACTTAGATAAAACCATTCGCAAGTTTCGGTAAACTCATCCGGAATGGGATGTATTTTTTCAGGATTATATAATGCATAATAACCAATCGTTATAAAACGCTGCTTTTGGAAAAGTGTTTCATCAAAATCTTCAAAATAAGATTCGCTTCTGTTGATTTTACCAAAAACACCAAATTCTTCAACAAAAATATCGGTAAGACCAGCTCTTTCCTCAAGAATTTTTTTTATTGCATCATCAAGATCAAGATTTTTATCAATAAATCCGCCTGGTAAAAACCATTTTTTACGGTAATTCATTTTAATAAGAAGCACTTTTAGCTCGTTCTGATCAAATCCGAAAATAACCGGATCGGCTGAGAGATGAGGAAGATAAACTTCTTTTGCTTGTATTGATTTACTGATAAACTGTTCCTTTGAATTCATTTCTGATAAAACCTAGAGCCGCAAATTTAAGATTTATATTGTAACACCAAAAATAAGTCATTAAATAAAGATAAACAATTAGCTGTAATCTTGAAAAACAAAAAAATCAGATCTTTTAAGAATCTGATTTTCAATGAATCATTAATGTAAAGAGATTTAGCTTTTCTTGGAGGATTTTGCTTTAATAATCATAAAAGCTAATCCTAAACCAAGTCCTGTAAGCATTGCCACCTTAGTTTTTTTTCCCGGAACAGGCAATGAGGTCTCGCCATAAATTCTATGCGGCTCAGATGATTCTTGCAAAACATTTCCGGAATCATTAGGTGCATTTTTAATTTTCATCATCAAACGCATTCCTGCAGAAGCTGTATTTATGATTGATTTTGGAAATAATTTATAGGCACTTGTCAGAAGCCACGAAGTAAAATCCGGAAAAGAATCTTTTTTAGGATCTTTTGCAAGCTGTACTATTTTTTCTGCAGTATCTCTGGGATCAGCTGCAAAAGGCGGAATTTTAAAATCTAATCCGGAATATTTTGCTGAATGCATATTTCCGGTAGATCTTTGAATCTGCGGATAAAGATTCGCAATATGAATATCCTTAAATTCTGAAATCTCGCCGTGAAGACATTCCATCATGCCACGAATCCCAAATTTTGTTGAAGAATATACCGCACTGTACGGAGCCGGCATAAATCCGCCAATTGAAATATTATTGATTAAAATTCCTTCTGTCTGTTGTTTAAATAATTGTAAAACATGATAAGCGCCATGCATATATCCGAAAAGATTGGTTTTTATAACCTGCTCATGAATTTCCATTGGGATCTCATCAAATTTTCCGCTTGCCATTACTCCTGCATTATTTACCCAAATATCAATTCTTCCAAAACGGTTTACAGCTTCTTTTACAAGATTTTCTACTTCTGCTGAAACAGATACATCGGTAGTAACCGCTATAGCATTTACTTCTAGATCTTTACACAGTTGCAAGGTTTCGTCTAAAGCTTTTTGTCCTCTTGCTGCAATAACAATATTACAGCCTTCAAGAGCAAAAGCTTCTACAGCAGCCCTTCCTACACCGCTGCTTCCGCCGGTAATTACTACTGTTTTACCTCTCAGGATTCTCTTTTCTAAATTATTTTTTGGATTCATATCAGAATGATTTAGGTTGATTTTTCTAAATCTATCTATTTTTACACCAAACCCTAAAAAACACTCACTTTTTAAGCTAAAAAATTAAAACACAGACAATATACCTGTGTTTTAAAATCTAATTTATTTGTAAAGATCAAGCTCGATGAAATTATTATTTTTCTCAATTTCTTCTTTGGATATTTTTTCGGAAGCTTTCAGCATTTCATCATTTGAGTATGTTTTACCATCAAAAGTTATTGTGGCAACAATATTTCCTGCGGGTGAGTTCATCATTTGTCTCATATCTTTCACCGGATCTTTTTTATAGTCACTCCATAGTTTTCTAAATTTTTCTTCAGAGACTTCTATTTCTTTTTGCTTTATTGAAAGATCAACTTCATTTTCCGAAGAACTTCTTTTGCTTGCAATAAGCGTAAAAGAATGATCTGCTTTAGAATCTTCAATTTTTAAAATTAAACCCGGAAGTCCTGAGAATTCATAAGGTCCGTCCTGCAAAGGTATTTCTTGTGTAAACCATGCAATCCAGTTTCTGCCTCTCCAAAAAGCGGTGGCTTTCTGGACTTTATAACCAAGAATTTCATCTTTCTCACTGCTGATTTTCCAATTTAATAGTTTCTCATTACGAAGGACAATTCTTGTACTGCCAATATTGGTCTTAAGAACTGACTCATAATCATGAATTATTTTCTCGAAAATATATATAAATCTATAATCTGTGTGAAAATTAATGTTTTTTATGACTGATTGTTAAATTTTTAAGATACAGATCATCTGTTATGCCTAATTTTCTGATTTCTTAAGAGAGCTTCAGAATAAATTTTGCCTTCAAAATAAAACGGAATTGAAATTAGTGTTTCATTTTTCTCAGGAACTAAGACATTAAAGTGCAGATGCTCTCCATCTAAATAACCTGTTGCACCACTCAACCCGATTGGCTGACCTCGTTTTACATAATCCCCTACTTTTACCAAACTTCCGTGTTTCTTTAAGTGAACATATTGTGTGAAAAACCCGTTTTGAGGATGATAAATAGTAATAAAATTGGCAAAATCTTGCCATTTTTTATCATTTTTTCCAAATTCATAATCTTTAACAACACCTACAACAAAACCATCATTTGCACTTGTAATTGTATCGCCAACTTTCAAATCAATATCCACTGCGTATTTTGAATAATTTGTATTGTGACTAAAACTTCCTTTATTACCCTGAATTATTTTATATATTTTGCCTTTAGGAAAGGGAAGTGCAAGCGGTATTTTCGTTATTTTTTTATTCTTATCACCTAAAGCGTAAAAGTAGGTATAAGCAAATTTTTTTGTGTCTAAATTCTGGATAAAAAATTTAATTTCATATTCTGATTTATCATGAATTAAAATTCTCAAAGTATCGTTTATTATATTTTGATTTTTCAGATATTCAGAAAAAAATTTAACTCTTATAGGACAATGGAGAGGGTTTTGGATTTTGATATAAAGTGTATCACTATCATAACTTGCATTATGAAATATTTCAGCCTGATTATACTTTATTGCAGGCATTTCCTGTGCTTGATAATGTGAACAGAGTATGATGGAAAAAGGAGCAAAAGTATATGTAAAATTTCATTTTTGTGATACAATATTTTTCAGAAAAATATTTTTGATTTTCTTTTCAAAATAATAATAAAATTCACTTTCTTCATTCATTTGATTTTCCAGCACTATAAGACTTATATCGTATTGAGGAATATAAATATTCAGAGAAGAAAATCCGTCGCCGAGACCAGTATGTCCAAAATATTTTATGCCTTCTGAATCAACCGTTCTGATGTTGTAGCCATAACCGTTTTTATTTTGACCAAAAACATCATGCTGAGACATCGCAGAAGGATAAATCATTTGTTTATAAGCATTATTACTCAATACTTTACCTTTATGAAGATGATCATTCCAGATAACCAGATCTTGTGCTGTGGTGACAACGCCATCAGCTGCAAGATTTTCTTCATTGATCATTGAATTTCTCACTTTTGTTATTTGATCTTTTCTAATAATGAAGCCTGATAAAGAGTTTTTATATTTTTCAGAATATAAATAAGTATCATTCATTCTGAGTTTTTTAAATAATTTTTCTGCTAACTGTCTGTAGGTCTTACCAGTTACGTTATATAAAATTTTGCCTAAAAGAATATTGGAGATATTTCCATATTTAAAATCACTCCCCGGTTTGAAAATCAGAGGTTTATCTAAATCAACAATTCCATGAGTATGATTGAGAAGTTGATGAACTGTAACAAAATCTGCCCATTTTTGTTTCAAATCAGGCAAATATTCATGTATTGGAGAATGTAGTTGTATTTTGCCTTTCTCTACTTGCTGTAAAATAAGAACTGAAGTTATTTGTTTAGTATTTGACATAATTTCAAACCGATCATTCAGTTTAAGAGGAGTTTTACTTTCAGGATCAGAATAACCTGAAACTTTAGTGTAAACAGATTTTCCTTTTTGAGATATAACAATAACACCATTGAAGTTTACGGGAGATTGTATTTTCATTAAACTATCTATTTTATACCAATTTTCTTTAAATTGTGAATAAAACATATTTATGCTTAAAGCAAGCAGTAGTAGAGTAATTTTTTTTAACATCATTAACAGTACATTTGATATGTATTTCTTGAATAAGAAAAGGTAAAATATTCAATTATCAAAGATAACAAACTTTCCAATTGAAAATAATGATTGGTTATATTTAAGTTAACATATCGAATCATTTCCTGATGATTATCTTAATCATTATCTTTACACGGCTTAAAATAGAGTAAAGCAGCTTTCATTTCATGCAAAATCCGTCTTCATTAGGAATTTCCAAAACTAATATCTGGCTCATGTCAATCATTTCAGGACTAGTTGTTGCCAATAATTACTACAATCAGCCTTTATTAGGGCTTATTTCAAAAGACCTGAATGTAACAGAAAGTGCTGCCGGAAAAATTTCTGTACTTACTCAGTTGGGGTATGCATTTGGACTGCTCATGATTGTACCTTTAGGAGATAAGTTCTTACGAAAAAAACTGATTTTAATAGATTTAGTTCTGGTTATTTTGTCGCTTTTGTGGATGACTTTTGCAACAGAACTATGGATGTTGTATGTGGCAAGTCTTCTTATCGGAACAACTTCTGTTATTCCTCAGTTATTTGTACCTATCACGGCTGAATTATCACCGGAAAAAGAAAAATCATCGAATATAGGATTGGTTGTTTCAGGTTTGCTTATGGGAATTCTGCTTTCCAGATTTGTGGGAGGTATAGTAGGAGAGATGTGGGGATGGAGGTCAATGTACGGAATTGCTGCTGTTCTTATGCTTCTAACTTGGTTGGTAGTGTACAAAATGCTTCCTGAAATACAGCCCAATTTCAAGGGAACCTATTTTGAACTTATGAATTCTGTCATCAAACTTGCTAAAACCCAGCCGGTTCTTCAGTTATCATCATTTCGAGGAGCTATGGGATTCGGTTCTTTGTGTGCACTTTTTACGACTCTTGTTTTCCATATGGAGAGACCGCCTTTCGAAGCAGGAGCTTCCGTAGCAGGAAGTTTTGGTCTTGCAGGAGCTGTAGGAGCTTTGGCTGCTGCAAAAGTTGGAGGATTACAAAAGAAAATGAGTATCAATCATATTATTTTATATTCTATTCTAATTTTAACAGCAAGTTGGGGATTTACTTATTTTGCAGGCGATACTTATTGGGGGCTTATTGTCGGGGTTATTCTTATTGATTTAGGGGTACAGTCTAATCATATTATGAATCAGACCAATTATTTCTTGCTCAAAACCAATGCAGTAAACCGTCTGAATACAGTGTATATGGTATCATATTTTATCGGCGGATCACTCGGAACTTATCTTGCATCAGTTGCATGGAAATATGCAGAATGGAAAGGAGTCTGTATTATAGGATTGAGTATGGGATTAGCAGCATTATTGGCTCATATACTATTTGCTGATAAAATTTATAAAAAACAATTTAATCAATAAAAAAATGAAAGTAGAAATCTGGTCAGACATCATGTGTCCATTCTGTTACATAGGAAAGAAAAATTTTGAAAAAGCTTTGCTGGAATTGTCTTTTAAAAATCACATAGAAGTAGAGTGGAAAAGTTTTCAGCTTGATCCCACATTAGATCCTTCGGAAACAATAACTACCAATGAATATTTCAAGAGTAAAAAAGGAGCTTCTGCTGAGCAGGCTATGCAAATGACCTCCCAAGTCACTTCGATGGGAAAATCATCCGGAATTAATTTTAATTTTGAAACAGCATTGATTACCAATACTTACAAAGCTCATCAGCTTCTCCATTTAGGAAAAAAATACGACAAAAGTAATGAAATGGAAGAGAGACTTTTTAAAGCTCATTTCATTGAAGGAAAAAACATTGGCGACTTTATAGTATTGACAGAAATTGGTCAATCTCTCGGAATTAGCCAGGAGAAGATATAAAACTGCTTACAAAACAATGCGTTTGAAAATGATTTTCAAAAAGATATTGAAGAGGCAAAAAATAACAGAATTTCTGGTGTTCCGTTTTTTGTTATTAATGGAAAATACGGAATTTCGGGAGCCCAGCCTTCAGAATTTTTCGTCAATGCTCTCACACAAACTTATGAAGAAAGTGATGTATCTGAGAAAAAGACAGACAAATTATCTTGCAATGAGGATGAAGGATGTTCAATTTAACATAATATGAAATGATACATATCAACGATAATTCTTACAATTTACAAGATATCCTTTTTGTATTTGCTTTAGAATCTGAAGCTGCCGAAGAGTTTGATGACACCCAAAAACTATTAACAGGGATTGGTAAAGTAAATGCAGCCATTCAACTCACCAAAGAATTGCAGAAGAATAAACCTAAACTTGTCATTAATTTAGGTTCGGCTGGAGGAATTGGTTTTGAAAAAGGTGAAATTATATGCTGCACTCAATTTATTCAGAGAGATATGGATGCACAAGCTTTAGGATTCAAAAAATTTGAAACACCGCTTTCAGGAATTCCCGTTATTTTAAAAAACGGATTAAAATTAAATGATCTTCCTGAAGGAATTTGCGGAACAGGCGACAGTTTTGAAATGAATCACATCAATACTGAATACAACATCGTTGATATGGAAGCTTACTCGTTAGCATTAATTTGTCTGGAAGAAAATATTCCTTTTTTATGTCTGAAATACATTTCGGACGATGCCGGAAGTGATGCTGCTGATGATTGGGCGATACAGGTTCACCTTGCTGCAAAGGCTTTTAGAAAGATTTTATTCGGGTAAAAATTATGTCACTATAAAATGCGCTATAATAAATCTGAAAAACACACTATTTAACATAATATAAATTATAGGACTTTTATTAAGTTAAATAATTGTCTATCATTTATATTAAAAATTTATGCTGATATTATTATGTTAAATAAAATTCTCATATTCTTATACCATGTGTTTAATTGATCATTTTAAAGAATAATTTTAACAATTAATTTTTAAGCGAAATACGTAAATATATTCAGAATAAAAATTGATAAGAGATTCTCAGCGATTAGAAGTTTCATCAGATTATGGTCGTTTTTGCATGTAATTTGTTATTTTAGCCAATATAATTTCATTTAACATAATATTTACCTTATGAAAAAAATTACAGCTATCATGGCTTTATCTGTTTTTTTAATTCAATGCAATAAAAAAAATGATACCGTAAATTCTATAGCCAAAAATGATTCATTATCAATGAATACGGAAGCTGAATCTGAAAAAGAAATGGACACTCTGAATGCCAAAACTTATTGCTATATCGGTGTCACAGGCAAAGACAGCGTTTTTGTGAGCATAGATGATAATCTTGGAACTTTATCTGGTAAAATGAGTTACAAAAACTTTGAAAAAGACAGTTCTAAAGGTGAATTATCCGGCTTTAAATCTGGTGATACTCTGAAAGTTACCTACGAATTTGCCTCCGAAGGAATGAACAGCAAAAGAGATATTTTCTTTATACAGAAAGACAATATGCTGATTGAAGGCATTGGAAATCAAAAAGATGACAACGGAATCATGCGCTATGCCGATGAAAATAAAATTGACTACAAAAGCGGACAAAACTTGAAATCTGCGGACTGCAAAATAGTGACAAAAGCATTAAAATAGTTCAAAAAAATCCTGATATTTATACCTTATATCAGGATTTTTTTTATGTAAAACTATTGATTATTCTAGCTTCTTCTGCTCATCAAAATTCTTAGAATATACCAGAATAAAAGCATAATTGAAGCAAAAAGCTGTAAAGAAGCACCCACGTACTGGTCTGTTGAATAAGCATCTTTCAGTTTACTTGTTTGGTATAAAATTGTTGCAGAAGCAAGAATCACCATTCCCACAGAAAACCAAAGCCCAAGATTGAAGCCGAAAATCATACCGGCAACGATCAATCCCAAAGCAATAAATCCTCCAATAGCGATGATATTTCTAAGAAACGAAAAGTCTTTTTTAGAAGTGAACGCAATAAAGGAGATCCCCGAAAACATGGCTACAGTAAGTGTTGCTGACTGAAAAATAACCACTCCACCTCCTGTATATGCCATTGCCATATACATCATCGGCAGAAAAATAATTCCCTGAAGAAGTACATAAACTCCCAACCCGAAATATTGTGTAGATCTGCTTTGTGCCATAGACCATTTTGTAGCCAAAAAAGAAGCCAGCCAGAAAACTCCCAAAACCAAAAGCCAGCTGTATCTCTGCCCTACCATCATATAAATCATCTCAGCAGGAACTACGTTTAGCAATATAGTTTCTACCGCAATAAATGCAACTATTGCCAAGGCAACATGCAGGTAAGTTTTTTTGTAAAATTCAGCTTTTTCAATATCTGTAGAATAAGCTACCAAAGAATCATTCATCATATTATTTATATATTATATTTATCTTTTTTTATCTGCTGTAATATGGTATTATCTTCAGAATTTTCCCATCGTTTTGAAAAATAACGGTAATAAGATCTTTTGGGGAAACCGATGGATCCGATTCATATTTGTACTGAACAGCAGGATACATGACACCATCAGTTTCAATATTTCCGGTTTGATGTATTTTCATTTTTCTTTCAAAGCTGATTCCTCCCGAAAGATTGTGTATTAAAAGATCAGAGTCTTCTGTCTTAAGCTGATCCGAAATTAAGCGGCTTACCTGACTTTTATCTGACTTTTTCAATGCACTAACTAAATCAAAAAACGATTGATTGTACACCTCTACTCTATCTTTTGGTAAATCTGCCTTTTGAATTTTTATATTTTGGGCAGAAAATAAAGATACTGTCAGCAAATAAATAATACAGCAAAGTGTTTTCATTTTAATCTATTTAAAACCGACTCAATTTAATAAAAATAAATCAGATAACCTCCAAAAATTTCATTGTATCAACATTATCTGCATAAGTATCCAATCCCGGGTTCTGCGCTTCTCCGAAAGAAACTGAATTGAATCTCAGTTCATCTTTTGCTACCACACACTGAATATTTTCTTCGTTTTCAGCCACAAAGCTTTTCACTTCATCCAAAGAATCGTATCTGCTGAAATTAATTACAGAAAGCGGACTGAATAATTTATCATCTTCCTTCAGCATTACAAAGTTATTATCCCAGAATTTATCCTGATTCAGAAGATAAACCGCTCTGTTGTACTCATAATTATTGGCATATTTATTATGATTAATCACGTCCTGAAACTCAATAAAACTTTCAAACAGTCTGTCAATTAAAAAATCTTTGGGAATAAAAACTCTTGTTACATTTCTGCATCCCAATCCGAAATACTGAAAAATATCTTTAGCTAAAAGCTTTAGTTCAGTTTCCGTTTCATCTCCTTTCAGAACAGATACAGAAGTTCTGTTTTTTCTGATAATACTGAGATGATTTTTAAAATAAAATTCAAGATATCTTGCTGTATTATTGCTTCCTGTGGCTATCACTGCATCAAAATTTTCAAGTCTCTCCACCAGTTTAAAACTGATGGGTTCTTCAGAAAATTCGTTCCATTTCTTTAATAAAAAAGGAATCATCAGTTTATCTTTTGATGAAAGCTTTATCAGAGGAATATGGTTGCTGAGTATCACCGAGATTACATCATGCCATCCAACCAGAGGAATATTTCCTGCTAAAATAAGCCCGACTTTTTTGCAAGTTTTGGAAAGAGAATATTCGCTAAGCCACGAATTCAAATTTTCCACCGTCATCAACTCTGCCCACTGTTTCAATGCATACTTCTGATTTTCAATGGTAAACCAGGGGTTTTCAATTTCAGATCTTTTTAAGATACTCTCAAATTCAGCATCATTTTCGTTAAAAAACTTTGGTTCTTTTGCTAAAAAGTCTGTGATATACCTGCTTAGTCTGCTGAGTCCTAAAACTCGTTTTTCGTTGTTCATAATTACTGCAAAATTGGGGAATATTTTGTAATTTTGTGCAAATTTAAAAAAAATTAGCGATGGCTATTAAAATAACTGATGAATGCATTAACTGCGGAGCCTGCGAACCGGAATGTCCCAATAATGCAATTTATGAAGGAGCAGTAGACTGGAAAGCTTCAGACGGTACAGAACTTTCAGGGATTGTCACTCTTCCTTCAGGTCTTACGGTAGATGCCCACTCACCGCAGGAACCTGTAAGTGATGATGTTTATTTTATCGTTACAGATAAATGTACTGAGTGCAAAGGCTTTCACGAAGAGCCACAGTGTGCTGCAGTTTGTCCTGTAGATTGCTGCGTTCCGGACGAAGATCACGTAGAATCTGAAGAAGCCTTACTGAATAAAAAAGCATTTTTACACGGTGAATAAATACTGCCGTCTCATCCAGCATGAGACGGTTTTTTAATTTTTAAGGATAATTCAATCAAATTATATTATAAATAAATGCTGATCTTAATCTGAGAAAAGCAATTTAAAAACAGAAAAAATGAGCAAAAAACATAATTTCAGTGCAGGACCATGCATTTTACCACAGGAAGTATTCGAAAAATCGGCAGCTGCTATTTTAGATTTTAACGGAATTGGCTTATCTATTCTTGAAATTTCTCACAGAAGTAAAGATTTTGTAGCGGTAATGGATGAAGCTCGTGCCATTGTAAAAAGATTGATGAATCTTGGCGATGAATACGAAGTTTTGTATCTGGGAGGTGGAGCAAGTCTTCAGTTTGCAATGGTTCCGTACAATCTGATGAAAGTAGGCGGAAAGGCTGCTTATCTTGATACCGGAACATGGGCTGCAGGAGCCATAAAAGAGGCTAAGAAAGTAGGAAATGTGGATATTGTGGGCTCTTCTAAGGAAGAAAATTACTCATTTATACCAAAAGATTACAAAGTAGGTGCAGAATATGATTATTTTCACTGCACTTCCAACAATACAATTTATGGAACTCAGATGAAAACCTTTCCCGAAACGGATACATTGATGGTTTGTGACATGAGTTCTGATATTTTTTCAAGACAGCTTGATTTTTCAAAGTTTGATTTAATATATGCCGGAGCTCAGAAAAATATGGGACCTGCAGGAGTAACTTTAGTAGTAATTAAAAAAGAGATTCTCGAAAAAACAGGAAGAGAAAACATTCCTTCTTATTTTGATTACGCACAGCATATCAGTAAAGAATCTATGCTGAATACACCTCCCGTTTTCCCGGTATATGCATCTCTCCTAACCTTACAGCATCTTGAAAACAATGGTGGAATTGCTGCTGCAGAAGCTAGAAATGAAGCGAAAGCCAAATTACTCTATGACGAAATTGATTCTAATCCTTTGTTTGAGACTTTCTGTGTGAAAGAAGACCGTTCTTTGATGAATATATCATTCAAACTGCTTGATGAGACAAAGAAAGAAGAATTTGATGCAGCATGGAAAGCAGCCTCAATCAATGGACTGAATGGTCACAGAAGTCTGGGAGGTTACAGAGCAAGCATCTACAATGCTCTGCCTATTGAAAGTGTACAGGTTCTTGTAAATGTGATGAGATCAATAAAATAGTATTATCAATCTTAAATCTGATAGATAATTAACATTATTTTAAAAATTCTTAATTTGCGGATCAATTAAGTATTTTTAGATATTTAGTTTTTATATATTAAAATTCAAATAAAAAATGAGAGTTTTAGCTAACGATGGAATTTCAAAAGCCGGACAAATTGCTTTAAAGGAAGCGGGAATTGAGTTACTTGAAAACAGAGTTGCTCAGGATCACGTTATCAATTTCATCAACGAAAACAACGTAGATGTGCTTTTGGTAAGGAGCGCAACCAAAGTTAGAAAAGACTTGATAGACGCTTGTCCGAATCTTAAAATTGTCGGAAGAGGCGGTATAGGAATGGACAATATTGATGTAGAATATGCCATTGAAAAAGGACTGTATGTAATCAACACTCCTACTGCTTCATCAAAATCTGTTGCAGAATTGGTTTTTGCTCATTTCTTTTCATTAGCACGATTTTTACACGAATCAAACAGACTGATGCCTTTGGAGGGAGAAACACATTTCAATGCCATGAAAAAGTCATTCAGTAATGCTTATGAACTGGCTGGTAAAACTTTAGGAGTAATTGGATTCGGAAGCATCGGTCAGGAAGTGGCAAAAATGGGAATTTCTTTAGGAATGAAGGTAAAAGTTCTCACCAGAAAGCCAAGAACAGAAGTTTTAACCTTAGAGTTTTTTGACGGACAAAAAGTTAATTTTGAAATCACTTCTATCAACAATACCGATGAGTTTTTAAAAGACACAGATTTTATCAGTATCAACACTCCGCAAACCACAGAGTATATTATTGATACTCCTCAGTTCGAAAAAATGAAGGACGGAGTTTATATTGTCAATACAGCAAGAGGCGGGGTAATAAACGAAGTTACATTACTTGATTTTATAGAATCCGGTAAAGTAGCGGGAGCGGCTTTAGATGTTTTTGAAAACGAACCGGCTCCGGAATTGATATTATTAATGAATCCCAACCTCTCTCTCACCCCTCATCTTGGCGGAAATACCGTTGACGCACAAGAGAAAATAGGTACCGAGCTGGCCAAACAAATAATCGAAATTAAAAAGAAACTATAAAATATATATGCCTGTTTTTAAACCTTTCCGTGGAATCAGACCTCATAAAGATCATGAGGCTACATTTCCCACACATCCTTTAGATAATTATTCACAGAGCGAAATTGCAGAAAAAGCACAAGTAGAAAAAACGTATATCAACATGATTAAACCCTATGTTGTGAGCAAATCTAAAGATGTAGACCGGAATCTGAGGAAAATACGTTCCACTTTTGAAGAATTACTGGAAGAAAATATTCTTGTTCAGGACAATTCTGCCTATTATCTTTACGAACAGATTTATCCTAACAAACAGGTATTCAGAGGACTTTTAGGTTTATCAAGCATTGAAGATTTCTGGGCAGGGAAAATAAAAAGGCACGAAAGTACCATTCCCCAGAAAAAAGAAAAACTCGCACACTACCTTGAGAAGGTAAATCTTCAGGCAGAGCCGGTACTTCTTACCTACCCTTCCAATTCAAAGATTGAATTGCTGATGAATCATGAGGAAAAAAATGTTCCTATTTTTAATCATACAGACACGGTAGGAATCAGACATAAAATCTGGAAAATTGATAACCGTCTGAAGTTACAGCAGTTCAAGGAAGTGATTGATCAGATTGATTCATTTTACATTGCAGACGGTCACCACAGGATTGGATCTACTGCACTTTACGCCAAACGTCTGAAAGAAAAGAACAAACGTCACAACGGTACTGAAGCTTATAATTTTGTATACAGTTTCATCGTATCCAATCAGTCTATAAAAATTCATGACTATAATAGAATTGTCAAAAGTCTGGGTGATCTTTCAGGTGATGATTTTCTAAAAAAAATTGAAAAATATTTTCTTATTCATGAGAAAGGTGAAACACCCTACTACCCTTCCCAGAAATTTCATATTTCTATGTATATGGAAGGTAAATTTTATTCATTACACGTAAAACACGATCTGAGATCTCAGGAAATGTCTTTAGATAACCTGGATCATCATATTTTAGATAAATATATCTTTAATGATATTTTAAATATTGAAGATTCTGACAGTTCAGACGAAATATCTTATGTAAAAGGTACATCAAACATTGAAGGAATCAATCTTTTAAAAGAAAAAATTGATAATGGCGAAGGTAAGGCAGGATTTGGTATATATCCGGTAAGCTTTAATGATATGATTAAAATTTCAGATTTGAAGCTGAGAATGCCTCCGAAGTGTACTTTTATAGAACCAAAATTGATCACGGCATTGTTAATGTACGATATGAAGCAATAATTATCTATTTTTTTGTTTATTTTTATGCTCCGAAAAGAAAGCGGTCAGTAAAAATGAAAAAAATCTTACTCATCATACTTCCACTCTTTTTGAGTGGATTTTTATTTTCACAAAAAAGATACCCTTCCCGAAAGCTAAAACCGATCCCTAGATTCAATTATCAGGAAGAATTTAAAAAAATTTCGGATGAAATCTTTCTTCATGGTACGGCGTATGATAATCTGGGTGAGCTTACTAAAGGGATTGGAGCAAGATTCAGTGCAACTCCGGGATATGCAAAAGCTACCGAATGGGCAGAAAAAAAACTAAAGGAAGCCGGAGCAGAAAATATATGGAAGCAGGAAGTAAAGGTTCCGATTTGGATAAGGGGAAAAGAATCTTTACAAATAAAAACCTCATCCGGTGACTGGAAAAATATCAGGATGCTTTCTTTCGGTAACTCCGAAGGTACAAAAGGTAAAGACATGATTGCAGATATTCTTTTAGTAAATACTGCACAGGAATTAGTGAATCTTACCACAACACAGGTTAAGGATAAAATCGTATTTGTCAATTATATGATAGATCCTACAATCATCAATACCACAGATTCTTACCTGATTGCCGCAAAATCTAAATTATTAGCAGCCTCCGTAATTGGTAAAAAAGGAGCAAAAGCATTAATCATCCGTTCATTAACGACCGCTTCAGATGACATTCCGCATGCAAAAATGATTTATTATGAGCCAGATGATAAAGCGAGAATTCCGGCTTTAACAATCGGAGTAAGATCTGCTGATGAACTGGAAAAACTTTTGAAAACCCAAACGGTAAAAGCTAAAATCAATATGATGGCAGAATCAAAAGGTGAAACGGTTAATCATAATATTATCGGTGAAATTCCGGGTAAAAAAGACAACAAAATAATCCTTATTGGTGCACAGCTAGATTCCTGGGATTTTGCAGAAGGAGCTCATGATGACGGAGCCGGAGTAGCGCAATGCATTGAAGTTTTGCGTACATTTAAAGCTTTGGGATATGATAATAACCATACTCTAAGAGTCGTATTATATGCCAACAGCGAAAATGGTGGTCAGGGACGAGATATGTACGAAGCTCAAGCAAAAAAGAAAGAAGAAAAACATATTTTTGCTTTAGGTACAGATGCAGGAGGTTATTCACCTCGTGGATTTTCTCTTGATATGTCACCACAGAGGAGAAGGCTTATTTTTGAGTGGAAAAACTATTTTTTACCATATGGAGTATATGATTTTGAACAAACTGATGCCATTCAGGATATTGCCCCTCTGAAAAAGCTGAATATTCCTCTTGCAGAGCTTGTTGTAGACACTCAGAGATATTTTGATTATCATCATTCGGAGAAAGACACTTTTGATAAAGTCAGCAAAAGAGAATTACTTTTGGGAGCGGTAGTAATGACACAGATGATTTTTATGATTGATAAAAATTGGTAAAAAAAGTAATTGAATATCCGCAATGAATCATCGTAAAAATCTTTGCGAACCTCAGAACTAGAAAACGAGTGAAAAGCAATTAAGTATTCAAAGAATCTTTGCCGACTTTGCATTAAAAAATTTTCAATATGATCAAAAGCAGACAATCATGAAAAAATATTACAAAATTTTCTTGGTCAAAATAAAAAAACATTTTATATTTGCACCACTAAAAACAACGATATAATCGAAGTTTAAGGAGAGTTGGCAGAGTGGTCGATTGCGGCAGTCTTGAAAACTGTTGACTGTAACAGGTCCGGGGGTTCGAATCCCTCACTCTCCGCCAGGTTAGAAACCAAAATAAGCTAAAACGCTGTAAACATCAATGTTTACAGCGTTTTTTGTTTTAGCGCAGTATCAAAAAAAACCAAAATAGGTCACGATTTATATGTCCTATTTCGTGTCCCATTCAAAAAATCACAAAAATGGGTCACGAAAAATCAAGGAAAGCCCGACCAATAGGCAGTCTAACGATTGTACATCTTGCAAA
This sequence comes from Chryseobacterium echinoideorum, assembly GCF_007474535.1. Classification (GTDB taxonomy): domain Bacteria; phylum Bacteroidota; class Bacteroidia; order Flavobacteriales; family Weeksellaceae; genus Chryseobacterium; species Chryseobacterium echinoideorum. The sequence continues at coordinate 85,793 of NZ_VKNW01000014.1, forward strand.
AAGTGGTAACAAAAAGTAAATTATTAAACCATTAAAGTTATCACACAATGAACAAAACATTCAACCTGTTATTCTTTATCAAAAAGAATAAAATCAGAACCAACGGAACCGCTCCCATCTACTTACGAATTACGATAGACGGCAAGGCAGCAGACATTGCTGCCAAAAGGTATATCGATCCGAAGAAATGGGATGTTAAAGCACACAAGGCATTGGGTAATTCGCAAGAAGCCAAAACGCTGAATCTCTATCTTAAAACTTTGGAACAGAAAGTTTACGATTTCCACTATCTGATGCTGAAAGAAGAAAACTTTGTAACGGCAGAGAGTTTAAAATCTAAACTGCTTGGAACTGATATTGAGCAAAGAATGCTTATTCCGATATTCCAAGAGCATAATGACAAAGTGGAAGCTTTGGTCGGTCAGGATTTTGCTCCAGGAACATTGGAACGCTATAAAACATCTTTAAAGCATACCCAGGAATTCATCAATTGGAAATATAAAGTTTCTGATATTGATATCACGCAAATCGATCACGGTTTTATCAGTGATTATGATTTCTGGCTGCGCAGTGTGCGTAAATGCGGAAACAATACGGCTGTGAAATATCTTAACCTGAGTTCGGTTTAAGCAAAGTTTAAAAATAGTTGACCGTCATTTACCTTTTTCAAGTTGAGTGACGGTTTCTTTGGAAAGAA
>NZ_VKNW01000015.1 GCF_007474535.1 Chryseobacterium echinoideorum
TAACATAAAATTAATCCTAAATTAATATCTCCCCTTAACTCCCTGAATAACTGTGAGAAAAATTTAAAAAAAAAGCAAAAAGGAAAAGTGAAGGACGACGGGTGGGAAGTTGGGGTTGAAGCACTGGAGATAGAAAGTCTGTATTAAAAAATACCTCCTAATAGATAGAATACATTTTCTTATGTCTGGAAAAATGATGAGATATTATAATATAGAGTATAAGAAGAAAGATACTAAGACTTAAAATTTCAAGCAAATTTCTCAGAATTGTTTTTTTTATATATCTTTGCAGACTTAAATATTTAACCGGGACGAGTTCCCATAACAATCAAACATTTATGTCAGTAAAAATCAGATTACAAAGACACGGTAAAAAAGGTAAGCCTTTCTTTCACATCGTGGTTGCAGATTCCAGAGCAAGAAGAGATGGTAGATTCATCGAAAAAATAGGAACTTACAACCCAGTTACTAACCCTGCTACTATTGACCTGAACGTTGATGCTGCTGTAAAGTGGTTAAACAACGGAGCTCAGCCAACTGATACGGCAAGAGCTATTCTTTCTTACAAAGGTGCTCTTTACAAAAAACACTTACAAGGTGGTGTGGCTAAAGGTGCTTTTGACGAGGCTGAAGCAGAAAAAAGATTCAATGCTTGGCTAGAAGCTAAAGATGCAAAAGTACAAGGTAAAGTTGAAGGTTTGGCAACTGCTAAGGCTGATGCAAAAAAATCGGCTTTAGAAGCTGAGCAAAAAGTAAATGAAGCTAGAATTACTGCTGCTGCACAGGCAGAGGCAGATGCAAAAGCCGCCGAAGAGGCTGCTAATGCTCCGGCTGAAGAAACTACTGCTGAAGGAGAAGCTCCAGCTGCTGATGCAGAAGGAACTGAAGAAGCTCAGGCTTAATCTTTTAAGAAAATACAAAGTAAAGGCACGATTTTTATCGTGTCTTTATTGTTTAATAAATTTTGAAGATATTTATAAACTACCACTAAAATTCATAAAAATGAAAAAAGAAGACTGCTATTTACTCGGTAAAATTACCAGAAGACATGGTCTTGCCGGAAATGTTATCCTAAAACTTGATACTGATCAGCCAGAGATTTACAATAAGCTGGAATCTATTTTTTTAGAAATTAATGGCTTACTGGTTCCTTTTTTTATTGCTAAATCTTCATGGAGTAAAAATGATGCATTGAATATTGCTTTCAAAAATTCTACAGAAGCATTGGTAGATCAGTCTTTGGGAAAAAATGTCTATTTGCCGTTGTCTACGCTTCCAAAACTTACCGGAAAACAGTTTTATTATCACGAAATTATCGGTTTTGAAATTTTGGATCATACAGGAAATAACTGCGGTGTTATAAGATCTGTAAACGATCAGACAGCTCAAAATTATTTTGTAACCAATCTGGACGGAAAAGAAGTAGTCATCCCAATCATTAAAGACTGGATTCTTGAGGTAAACAGAGATGAAAGATTCATCAAAATGGAGCTTCCGGAAGGTCTTATTGATGTATTTTTAGTTCCTTCTAAGAAAGACGAATAACTTTTAATTTTTCTTTCAGGCTCTCAATACGGAGATACATTTTATTAAAGAATATTTTCCGGTCCCGGTTACCGGAAGTATTCAGTGACTTTGAATTTTTGATCTGATGTTCAAAATAATTCTGTGTTTCTTTACAGGTTTTCTCATCATTAATCAGGATGTAACCAAACATATTGGTAGGAATGGCAAAAAGTGATTGTTGCGGATGATGAAAAAAGATGTCATTAGAGAGATGCATCAGTTCATTTTCATACAATTGAAATTTATAATTATTTTCTGTTTTGTCTTCAATATACTTGATGAGTTCCTTTAATTCCTGAAGAATAACCTGTGCTTCATTTTTTTCAAGCAATGCTGTTTCATAATAAAATAAAATCTGCTGTAAAATGCTGGAGATAGTATTTTCATTCCATAGTTCAACTACATTCTGTTCTTCATATTTTTTCTTTAATTCTTTTGTGTCCAATTCAAAATCAGGCGGGTAAAATTCCAAAAAAGGAATAAAGACCTGTTTCCCATTCAGTAGATTCATCCATACATAAACTTTGAAACGGGAAAGCATGGTATCTGAGAGTGTATAAAAAAATGGAATATCTTTCGCAGAATAATAAATCGTCATCTCATCGGAAAGAGGAAGACTTTCAAAAACATTCAGATTATTCTGAAAAAAAGATTTTAAATCTTCTGTACATTCTACAGCTGTTGTTCTTTTAACCAAAATATGATGATCAGAAGTATGAAACTGATCCAAAGAAATCTGAAAATATTTTGCCAATTCCAAAGCTTCCTCAAAACTAAATTTCGCCTTTAGAGAGGTTCTTCTATGCGCTGCATCATAACTGATGTTAAGAATATTCGCAATCTCATCATTAAGAGATTTGCTGCCGATTCTCCTTCGAATTTCCTTTAGTAAAAGTTCCTGAAACATAATTTGCGATTTTCACAAATTTAAGTAATTATTTTAATTTTTTTTCGCATTTATTAAAACGGTTTTCAAAAGTAGCTTTGAAGTGTAATTTAAAATATTGAAAATGAAAAAATTGATTTTTTATTTATTCTTATCACTTTTTATAATGAATTGCGTAGGTTTTAGAAATATAGAGTCATGCGAATCGGTTATTCAAGGATGGAATATCCAGAAATCCAGATTGGGAATGGAAGGTAATCATTTGAAGGTTCAAAGCAATTATTTCTTTTGCAACGGATTTGCAGTTGTAATGAGCGACTGGAAAACACTTCACTATAATTTAACTTTTGAAAAACAATAAATCATGAAAACAATGCCTTATTTATTAGTCGCCACCAGATTTATTCTTTCACCCATCATTATTTTATTAGCTTATTTAAAAGGAGAAGATTCCCGATGTTTAATTTTAGTTTTAATGTATTTTGGTCTGCTAACAGATATTTTCGATGGAATTATCGCCCGGAAAGTTGGCGTTTCCTCAGAAAAATTGAGAAGACTAGATAGCCAGACCGATTTGATTTTTTGGCTTTCCTTAGGACTCGCCGCATATTTTTTAAGTCCTCAGTTGATAAAAAATGAATGGAAAGGAATTGCTTTAATTTTTATAATGGAAGGATTATGCTATATCATAAGCTGGTTAAAATTCGGAAAGGAAACCTGCACTCATGCATGGCTTTCAAAGTTGTGGGGATTAAGTTTACTTTTAGCTTTAACTTATTTAATAGGTTGGCAAAGAACAGACTGGACTTTTAATCTGACAGTCATTCTGGGATTTATTTCTCACCTTGACGTTATTCTGATTATTTTAATACTTCCAAAGTGGCAATATGATGTGCCCAGTTTTTATCATGCATGGAAAATCAGGAAAGGAAAACATAGGAACAAATCAGTTTTCTTTAATTGACTCTTATCTAAAGAATAGTTTTTTCATCAAATAATTGATAAATGATTTTAATTAAAACAGCCTAATCTTCAAATTGCGCTGTTTTTTTGTAACTTTGCACACATTAATTTTTAGACAAAAATTTTATCATCAACAAATGAAAAAGCAGACAATTAAGGAAATCCTACAGGATTACAAAAAAGTATTACATCATGATATTACGGTTTATGGCTGGGTAAGAGCTTTCCGTTCTAATCGCTTTATTGCGCTAAATGATGGCTCTACAATTAATAATTTGCAAATCGTTGTTGATTTTGAGAATTTTGATGAAGAAGTAATTTCTAAAATCAGTACAGCAGCTTCGCTTAAAATTGTTGGTGAAGTTGTTGAAAGTCAGGGAGCGGGACAAACGGTAGAGATTCTGGCGAAAAAAATTATCGTTTTAGGAGATAATTTTACCGAAGAAAGAGACAAAACAATTCTTCAGCCTAAAAAACACTCTTTAGAAACCTTGAGAGATCAGGCACATTTGAGATTCAGAACCAACTTATTCGGAGCTGTTTTCAGAGTGCGTCATGCGGTGAGTTTTGCCGTTCATTCTTTCTTTAACCAAAACCAGTTCTTTTATATCAATACACCGGTAATTACAGGAGCTGACGCAGAAGGAGCAGGTGAAATGTTTGGGGTAACCAATTTTGATTTAAACAATATTCCGAGAGATGAGCAGGGAGACATTGATTATTCCCAGGATTTCTTCGGAAGAAAAACCAATTTGACGGTTTCCGGACAGCTTGAAGGAGAAACAGCAGCTATGGGATTGGGAAGAATTTATACTTTTGGACCCACTTTCCGTGCAGAAAATTCAAACACAACGCGTCACTTGGCAGAATTCTGGATGATTGAACCAGAAGTAGCATTCAATAATCTGGAAGACAATATTGATTTGGCGGAAGATTTTCTGAAGTACGTTATTCAATATGTTTTAGATAACTGTAGAGATGATTTGGAGTTTCTGGATAAACGTTTTGCAGAAGAACAAAAATCTAAACCTGAAAAAGAGAGAGCAAAAGAAGGTTTGATTGAAAAGCTTGAAAATGTAGTTTCTAAGCGATTCAAAAGGGTTTCTTACACAGAAGCAATAGAGATTTTATTAAATTCAAAAGAAAATAAAAAAGGAAAATTCCAGTTTCCGGTTGAAAACTGGGGAACTGATCTTCAGTCTGAACACGAAAGATATCTTGTTGAAAAACATTTTGAAAGCCCGGTAGTACTATTTGATTATCCAAAAGAAATCAAAGCATTCTACATGAAGCTTAATGATGATAATAAAACGGTTGCTGCAATGGATGTACTTTTCCCGGGAATCGGTGAAATCATCGGTGGTTCCGAAAGAGAAGCAAGATTAGATGTTCTAAAAACAAAAATGGCAGAAATGCACGTTGATGAGCACGAATTGTGGTGGTATTTAGATACCAGAAAATTCGGTTCTGTACCGCATGCCGGATTTGGTCTGGGATTGGAAAGATTAGTTCTTTTCGTAACGGGAATGACGAACATCAGAGATGTGATTCCTTTTCCGAGAACGCCTAAGAATGCTGAATTTTAACGATTAAACTTACAATGTCTCTGAAATTTTCAGAGACATTTTTTTATTTGCTAAATACTGAAATTAAAATTAAATTTACTTATCATTATATTTTTCAAATTTTATTCTAATGACAGAATTACTTCCAGGTGCTTAATCCATCAGTAAAAGAATGACTAAAAACGAAACATTCAGAAACTGGATTAATCAGTATTCGGCTCCTTTACTACAACGTGCCGTTTTTCTACTTTCAGACAAAACAGAAGCAGAAGACATCGTACAGGAGGTTTTTGTTGCCGCCTTTCATTCTTATGAATCTTTTGAAGGCAAAAGCAAACCTTTGACGTGGCTTATGGTCATTTTGCAAAGAAAAGTTTCTGATTATTACCGAAAAAAATATAAATCTAAGCCTCACATCAGTTTTGATCAGTATTTTGATGAAACAGGTTCCTGGAGAAATGATGATGTTTTGGCAGACTGGAATATTTCAGATAAAGAAAATGAGTTGATGAATGATACAGATTTTAATATAACTTTTGATCATTGTATAGAAAACTTACCGGAAAGATGGAAAATTCCCGTAAAATTGTATTATCTTCAAGAAAAAAAAGGAGAAGAAGTGTGTCAGGAACTAAAAATTTCTGCGACTAACCTTTGGAAGATTCTACAAAGAAGCAGGTTACAGCTAAGAGAGTGTTTGCAACTCAATTGGTTTTCTCCAACATAAATGAACTGAAGATGCTAAAAAAACTAATTCATAAACTCTTTTTACCATGCAGTACCGCTACCCTGCTCATGGAGAAAAGTATGGCAAAAACCATCTCTTCCAAAGAGCAAAAACAACTCAATATTCATTTGAAAATATGCAAGTGGTGCAGATCTTATCAGGAAAAATTAAAAATTCTGGATGATATTCTAAAAAGAAAAATACAATCCGAAGACCAAACTGATTCAGTTGATATTCAGAAATTTAAAGAAAAAACGATAAAAAATCTCAAAATATAGAAAAAAATCTGTCAGGATTTTATTCTTGTTCCGACTATACTTTTGAAACTAAAAGTATTTCATTTAAAACTAAAAAAATGAGCGGAACAACATCAGTTAAAAACAAAACGTATCAAACAGGCTACACTATTTCCTTATTAGGAGCTTCCCTGATCTTGCTTTGGATAGGACTTTTTAAGTTTACCCCTACTGAAGCCAACGCAATAAAACCTTTATTGGAAAACCATTTCCTTACTTTTTTCGTTTATGATTATATAAATGTTCAATGGGTATCAAATACTATCGGAACGATAGAAATTATCATTGCAATTGTATTATTGTTTAGTGCGAAATTTGCAGTTCTGAAAAGGTTTGCAGGAATCGGAATGATCGCAGTGTTCACAGTAACACTCAGCTATCTCTTCACAACTCCCGGAATGTGGAAAGTTGTTGACGGATTTCCTGTTACAGATTTTTTCATTCTGAAAGATTTGATGCTCTTGGGATTTGGGTTAATGATTTTAAATGATAAATAATGAATTTAAATAATAAGAGAAAAATGAAAAGTATATTAATGTTATTCGGATTGAGCTTCGGAATAGCTGTATTCGCAGGAAGTTGTGGAGATGCAAAACCAAAAGCCACAGAAAATAAAAAAGAAAATAACACCATTATGAACAGTAAAAACTTAAAAGAAATCTATTTTGCAGGAGGATGTTTCTGGGGAACCGAGCATTTTTTTCAGCAAGTTCGAGGAGTGGTAAAAACCGAAGTAGGATATGCCAACGGCAATACTAAAAATCCCACTTATGAAGAAGTGGTAAGCCACACTACGGGTTTTGCCGAAACGGTAAAAGTACTTTACGATCCTGAACAGATAGATCTTAAACTTTTAATTGATTTGTATTTTAAAACGATTGATCCTACAAGTATAGACAAGCAGGGAAATGACAGAGGAAATCAATACCGAACAGGAATTTACTCGACCGACAAAGAAACTGAAGCGATTGTAAAAGCTCAAGTCGAAAAATTAGCCCGGAATTATAGTAAACCTGTCGTTGTAGAAACTATTGCTCTGAAAAATTTCTATAAAGCAGAAGATTATCATCAGGATTATCTGGACAAAAATCCGGGAGGATACTGTCATATTGAACCAGGTCTTTTTGAAATGGCAAGAAATGCAAACCCACTGCCCAAAAAAGAAATAAAATACCAAAAACAGGACAAAAAAGCTTTGAAAGAAAAACTGACTGCCGAACAATATAATGTAACGCAGGAAAACGGAACAGAAAGACCATTTCAAAATGAATACTGGGACGAAACAAGAGAGGGAATTTATGTAGATATTACGACAGGTGAGCCTTTGTTTATTTCAACAGATAAATTTGAATCAGGCTGCGGATGGCCAAGTTTTTCTAAGCCGATTACCAAAAAGCTGATTGATGAAAAATTAGACCGTTCTCACGGAATGACCAGAGTGGAAGTAAGAAGCAAAACAGGAGATGCGCATTTGGGTCATGTTTTCAACGATGGTCCTGCTGATAAAGGCGGGCTTCGCTACTGCATCAATTCAGCTTCTCTGAAATTTATTCCGAAAGCTGAAATGGAACAGAAGGGATATGGAGAATATATTTCGCTTTTAGACAAAAAATAATAGATCTTAATATCAAATAAAAATCGGCGCGCCTCTGCGAGGCGCGCCGATTTTTTGTTTTGTTCAGGGAAAAAATTATTTCTCTTTTGATCTGTGTAAAACCTCATCCACCATTCCAAACTCTTTGGCTTCTGAAGAAGTCATCCAATAATCTCTGTCAGACGCTTTTTCTACCCATTCATAAGTCTGACCGGAGTGTTCAGAAATAATATCGTACAACTCTTTTTTCAGCTTAAGCATTTCTCTCAGATTAATTTCCATATCTGAAGCAACCCCTTGTGCACCGCCGCTCGGCTGGTGAATCATCACTCTGGAATGCTTCAATGCAGAACGCTTTCCTTTCTCACCTGCTACCAAAAGAACTGCTCCCATAGAAGCTGCCATTCCGGTACAGATGGTTGCAACATCGGGCTTAATGATCTGCATGGTATCATAAATTCCCAAACCTGCGTAAACGCTTCCGCCCGGAGAATTGATGTAAATCTGAATATCCTTATTAGGATCCGAACTTTCTAAGAATAATAACTGTGCTGTGACAATATTCGCAACCTGATCATCTATTCCTGTTCCAAGGAAAATAATTCTGTCCATCATCAATCTGGAAAAAACGTCCATCTGCGCTACGTTCATTCTTCTTTCCTCCATAATGTAAGGCGTAAGATTGGTAGGATTGAATGCTCCCATATATTGATCGGTTACCAAACCGCTGTTTCCCAAATGCTTTACTGAGAAATCTCTGAATTCTTTTTTTATGTCCATATCTATTGGTATAATTTCTTAAAATTTATTGATACCTAAATTACAATTTTTATTCCTAAAATTTTATAGGACTTTTTGTCACAGGTGACCAGCCTAGTCTATCAATAATATGTTTAGAAAATTCTGTAAGCATCATGATCTTTTTAATATTTTCAAAATATGTCTGATGATCCGTATCGCGGTACTGTTCTAATTCCTGTGTCATTTTTTTAATCATAAAATGAATATAATAATACTTGTGAATCAGAATATCAGCTTCCACTTCAGTAGAAACAAAATCACCGATATTGGGTGGAAAAATATTTCGGGTTGTCCAGTCACTCAATTCATTCGGAATCATAAGAGCATCTGCAACTTTATGGGTAATATTTTCATCCATCATTTTAAGGAAAAAGTTACCCGAACGCAGTTCTTCGTTTTCAATTCCTTCCTTAATAGAGTCAATAATTTTTTGATTAATTTCTATCTGAAATTCATAGTTTTCCTCTTCAAAATGATGGAGAATTTCTTCAATCACTGTAATTTCGTATTCCTGTTTTTCATCATTTACACGTTGCAGCACTACATCTCCAAACATCATCATCAAATTGATAAGCTTGTTTTCCTGGTGAAAGATGTTGAACTGAACAGAATCAACTTCCACTTCAGGTTTAGGAACAATTTCAAGCTTGGCAGGTTTTTGTTCTTTCTGCTGAAGTCTCTGGTTTTGATTATCGGTAATTTGCCGCTGCACATCCAGCTCATTAAATAAGCTCTGCTCAGAAAGACCAAATTTACTGGAAACTTCTTTTAAATAAATTTCTTTCTTTAAAGCATTCTGTACAAAAGACACAGATTTTACAATATTTCTTATCGCTTCTGCTTTTTTGATCGGATCATTCCCCGCATCTTTCAGAAGAATTTCTGCTTTAAAATCTATAAAATCTGTTGCTTCGTTTTCGATAAATTTTTCCACATAATCCTGCGGATGTTTTCGGGCAAAAGAATCAGGATCATCACCTTCAGGAAAAAGCAGAACACGAATATTCATTCCTTCTGTCAAAAGCATGTCAATACTTCTGAAACTCGCCTTAATTCCTGCATTGTCGCCATCAAACAAAATAGTGACATTTTCCGTCAGTCTTTTGATGAGCTTAATCTGCTCCGTTGTGAGAGAAGTTCCCGAACTCGCCACTACATTTTCAATTCCTGAAAGATGCAGAGAAATCACATCCATATATCCTTCTACCAAAAGGCAGACATTTTTCCGGGAAATTGCCTGCTTACTTTGGTTTAAACCATACAGGACATTAGATTTATGATAAATTTCTGTTTCAGGCGAATTGAGATATTTGGCAGTCTTAACATTGCTTTTTAAAATTCTGGCTCCAAAACCCAGAACTCTTCCCGAGAAGCTGTGGATCGGAAAAATCACTCTTTCCCGGAAACGGTCGATTCCGCCGGGAGAATTTTCAGGGAAAATAGATAGTCCGGATTTTTCTAAAACTTCTTTGGAATACCCTTTTTCAAGTGCAAATTCCGTAAAGGCATTCTTTTTTTCAGGAGAATATCCGAGCTGGAATTTTCTGATGATATCATCTTTCAGTTCCCGTTCTCTGAAATAAGAAAGACCAATTGATCTTCCCTCTTCGTTTTCCCAAAGAATATTCTGGAAAAACTCATTGGCAACTTCATGAATTTTGTAGAGCAGATCTCTTTCCGACTGCGCAATTTTGGCTTCTTCAGAAAATTCCCGTTTGTCTTCTTCAATTTCAATTCCGTATTTTTTAGCTGCATGGCGAAGCGCTTCCGGATAGGTGAAATTTTCGATTTCCATAAGAAATGAAATCGCCGTTCCTCCTTTTCCTGTTGAGAAATCTTTCCATATCTGTTTGCTGGGAGAGACGATAAAGCTGGGCGATTTTTCTTCGTGAAAAGGACTCAAACCTTTAAAATTGGATCCTGCCCTTTTCAGCTGCACATATTCGCCAACAATCTCTTCTACCCTGATTGTGGAAAATATTTTATCTATCGTCTGCTTGGAAATCATAACCGCAAAAGTAATGAAAATAGGAATTAAAGTATCAAATATGATAGTTTTGTTATAATTTTGCAACAAATAAATTTAATGAATTTCAGCATAAAAAACATCACCGACTGGCAAAAAGTCACCGATGCAATTTTACCTGAGCTGCAGCATAACATTCTTTTGCTAAAAGGAAATTTGGGAGCCGGAAAAACAACTTTCACGCAATTTTTGCTTAAAAAGATGGGAAGTGAAGATGAAATAAGCTCACCCACCTACTCCATCGTCAATGAATACAGTTCTCCAAGGGGAAAAATTTTTCATTTTGATCTATACCGTCTGAAAAGCATTGATGAAGTTTACGACATCGGAATTGAAGAATATCTGGATAATTCTTTTTTGTGCATCATAGAATGGCCCGAAGTATATGAAGATGAGCTCTACGGTCTGAAATTTCACTCAATGAGTATTCAGAATACTGGTGAAAGCAGAGAAATTACATTCGATTAAAAAATTATATCTTTGCTGAACAAAATGGTAAGTCATAATTGAATAAAAATGAGTACTACAAATATTTTTACGCCTTTTTCAGAAGAAGAACTGATGCCGAAAGAGGAAAAACTGGAAGTAATCAAAAAAGGTAAACAATTCAGTATCGGAATTCCAAAAGAGACATGCCTCAACGAAAGAAGAACATGTATCACTCCCGATGCAGTACAGGTTTTGATAGAGCATGGTCACGAAATCATTGTAGAATCAGGCGCAGGAAAAGGCTCATTTTTTACAGATTTACAATACTCAGAATCAGGTGCAAAAGTTACTCAGGATCCCAAAGAAGCGTTTGCACAGGATCTTGTTCTTAAAGTAAATCCTCCCACTGAAGAGGAAATAGAATATCTGAAATCCAATTCTTATCTTGTTTCTGCTCTTCAGATCAATCTTCGCGACAAAGATTATTTCATGAAGCTTGCCGAGAAAAAAATCAATGCCATTGCTTTTGAATTTATTGCGGATGAATACAAACAGCTTTCATTGGTAAGATTAATCGGGGAAATTGCAGGAAGCGTTTCTATTCTTTATGCATCAGAATTATTAGCATTATCCAACGGATTGATGCTTGGCGGAATTACCGGAGTACGACCTACAGAAGTTGTGATTCTGGGAGCAGGAATTGTAGGAGAATTTGCTACCAAAGCTGCGATCGGACTGGGAGCCAGCGTAAAAGTTTTTGATAACTCACTTTCCAAACTCAGAAGACTACATACTTTGGTAGACAGCCGAGTTCCTACTTCTATTATTGATCCGAAAGAACTCAGCAAAAGCATCCGAAGAGCTGATGTGGTGATCGGAGCTTTACCAAGACTCAATATGCAGCCTATTGTCACGGAAGAAATGGTGATGAAAATGAAAAAAGGAAGCGTAATTATTGATATTGTTATTGACAACGGTAAAGCGATAGAAACGTCTGAGCTTACTACGATGGAAGATCCTTATATCATTAAGCACGGCGTTATCCACTGCGGACTTCCGAATCTTACTTCTAAAATGCCAAGAACCACAACCAAAGCAATTTCAAATTTCTTTTTATCATACATCCTGAATTATGATGAAGAAGGAGGTTTTGAAAATATGCTTTTAAGAAAAAATGAAATGAAGCAAAGTCTTTATATGTATAAAGGCAGGCATACTAAAAAAGTAATCTGCGACCGTTTCGGACTTACTTACCATGACATCAATCTTTTAATTTTCTAATGAAAAAACTAAAATTCTTTCTAATTGGTCTTGTTCCGGGGCTGATCATTGTTTTTTTCGTACTTAATAAAAAAGGCGTAAGCTGCAGCGGATATCTTCCCAACAGCCGTGTTATTGCCGAAACACTTTCTAAAGACTTTGAATATTCTGATCAGTTTAAATCTGAAATGAATGCTTTGAAAATAGATGAAAAATTTCTAAAAGACAGCATCATTACCAACGGAAAAATTGATTTTGACCGAAGCAATGCTCAAAAGAAACCATGTCCGGATTACCTTTTGTCTTATCCTGAAAAAAATCCTTCTTTTGAAATTACATTTGAAAAATGTGAAGAAAAGGCGGTTTTACTTTCCCTGAAAAAACTGAAATAATTTGAATTAAATTATTAACGTAGCTAAATCTCTGTGGTAAATATTGGAAATTAAGTACGGTTTTAAAATAACAAACAGTAAGTTTTAAATTTCTTTTACGGGATTGAAGTTATAAAACCCTGTTTTGCTCAGTTTAAAATAAAATTTATTCCGAGATTTTAATTCTGTAAATATCCGATGTATTTCTTTTAATAGATTTAACGAAAAAACCACCTTCTTCGGGAATAACTTCTTTGAAGTCAAAACTCTTACAATCTTTAGGCAAACCCGAAAAAACCAGTGTAAACCAAAAGTCTCTCATAAAAGGAACGGGAGTCCAGTTGGGATAAATGCTGATATTTTCTGCGTGAATAAGTTTACTTTTGTGTCCTGAAGTCTCATCAATAAGGTAAGTTGTATTCCAAATTCTGATAAGATTTCCCCAAAAGGGAGATGCCGGAAAACAACAGTGTACAATGACCTGTTTCTCTTCCTCTATTTTTGTCTGGAGAGATTCCAGCAATTCTTTCGCAATAATTGGTTTTACAATAACTTGTTCCATAGTGATGGGCAATGAGCAACAATGCAGTATTGCAAAATTACTTATTTTTAAAACTACATCTTTACTTATCTTTTAGTATTTCAGTTTTAATTTTTCCTTACTATAAGCTCTTATTTGATTGGTAAGCTCAGCGTTATCAGACAGTTTTTGTCCATAAGAAGGAATCATTTCAAGCAATTTATTTTTCCATTCTCCGTGTAATTTATCGGGAAAACATTTTTCCAAAACGGTCAGCATGGCAAAAACCGCCGTAGAAGCTCCGGGTGAAGCGCCCAAAAGTGAAGCAATTGTCCCTCTTTGATTAACCACAACCTCGGTTCCAAATTCCAGCTTGCCGCCATATTTTTCATCTTTTTTAATAATTTGTACCCGCTGTCCCGCAACTTTCAATTCCCAGTCTTCTTCTTTAGCATCTTTTATAAACTCCCGCAAATGCTGAATTCTTTGAGCTTTCGTCATGGCAACCTGCTGAATAAGATATTTTGTCAGCGGAATATTGTGCCACCACGCTCCAAATAAAGACCGTATATTTTTAGTATTAATACTTTCAGGAAGATCAAGATAACTTCCTTCCTTCAGAAATTTTGTTGAAAATCCGGCAAATGGACCAAACAGAAGTGCTTTTTTACCATCAATAATCCTTAAATCAAGATGCGGAACCGACATTGGCGGCGCATCTACCGTCGCCTGAGTGTAGACTTTTGCATGATGCTTTTCCACAAGATCCTGATTGTAAGAAACCAGCCATTCTCCTGAAACAGGGAAACCGCCGTATCCTTCACTTTCTTTAATATCCGAACTTTCCAAAAGAGGCAGGGCATAACCGCCCGCTCCTATAAAAACAAAATCTGCAACTATTTCCTGTTTGTGGTTGTTAATACGGTCTTTCACTGTTATTTCCCATTTTCCATCTTCACGCGGGTCAATATCTTTTACTTCATGATAAAGAAAAACTTCTACATGAGAATCTTCCACCAAATGTCTTCCCATTTTTCTGGTTAATGCACCAAAATTAACATCTGTACCCAGATCCATTTTTGTTGCCGCCAAAATTTCAGAATCATTTCTTTTGCTCATTACCAGCGGAATCCATTCTCTAAGCTGATGATGATCTGTAGAAAACTCCATTCCAGAAAATAACGGCGATTCGGTCATTGCTGTATGTCTTTTACGAAGATATTCGGCATCTTTTTCACCAAAAACCAAACTCATATGAGCACATGAGTTGATAAATTCCTGTGGATTCTGAATATATTTTTTATCAACAAGGTAAGACCAAAACTGTTTGGAAATTTCAAATTGTTCAGCAATATTTTCAGCTTTAACAATATCAATTGTTCCGTCTTCTTTTTCCGGAGTATAATTAAGTTCACAAAAAGCAGAATGTCCTGTTCCTGCATTATTCCATGCAGCAGTACTTTCTTTGGCAAACCTTCCCAATCTTTCAAAGATGGCAATATTAAGATTCGGATCAAATTCGTGAAGTAAAGTAGCCAAAGTGGCACTCATAATTCCGCCACCTATCAATACAATATCATAATTTGGTTTTGGAGTTCTGTTAACAATTGCTTTTCGCATATCCTGAAATTTACTACTAATTTCGGGAAAAGTTTTTTTTGATGTTTACGCTTTAAGTTTTTTTAACATAAAAATTTTTCAATCTTTTCTGAAATCATTTTAAAATAGATTTATAAAGTGGTGTTTCAGCCAATAAAAAACATCAGCAACAATTACTGATGTTCTATATTATATTAATTATTAACACTATTCCTGCAAACGATCTTTCAAAGTATGATCTTCACTCTCAAGCCAAGAAGTTTTATAAGAAGGATCTTCAACTTTCAAGGCTTCCTCAGTAATTTTTAAGGGTTTGAAAGGATCTACCATTACGGCATATTCTTCGGTGAATTTCTTTCCGATACTTCTTTCCATAGCCCCCGGATGCGGACCGTGAACAATTCCTCCCGGATGAAGCGTAAAATCCATCAGATCAATATGATTTCGGCTCATAAAATCACCCTCAGTATAAAATAAAACCTCATCAGAATCAATATTTGAGTGATTATAAGGTGCAGGAATTGCCTGCGGATGATAATCGTACATTCTTGCACAGAAAGAACAAACTACATAATTGTGTCCTTCAAAATTCTGATGGACCGGAGGCGGCTGATGAATTCTTCCGGTAATTGGTTCAAAGTTTTTAATATTAAATTTATATGGATAAAAGTATCCATCCCAACCTACCACATCAAACGGATGTGTCGCATAGATGAAATCTGTGATCTGATTTTCTTTTTTTACTTTAATTAAAAATTCTCCTTTTTCATCTTTTGGCTCAACAAATGTGGGTGCAATAATATCCCTTTCGCAAAACGGAGAGTGTTCAAGCAGCTGACCAAATTCATTTCTATATCTTTTGGGGGTATAAATCGGAGAATGGCTTTCCAGAACAAACAAGACTGTATCTTCCGAATTCAGTTCAACCTGATAAATCGTCCCTCTTGGAATAATCAGATAATCACCTACAAAAAACTCCAGATTTCCAACAAAAGTTTTCAGAATTCCGGCTCCGTGGTGCACAAAAAAAAGCTCATCGCATTCTGCATTTTTATAGAAATAATCCATTGACTTTCTCGGCTTCGACAATCCCATTTTCAGGTCGTTGTTGACCATTAGAAATTTACGGCTGTCTAAAAAATCGTCTTCGGGAGTTACATTCATTCCCTTAAACATTCTTGGAGTTACATTTTTCTCAATTGCAATTTTCGGAGCAACATCTTTCGCCTCGCCTATTGATTTGATCTGGGTAGGACGGTGAATGTGATATAAAAGTGAAGAAATTCCGTGAAAACCTTCTGTTCCGAAAAGCTGTTCGTAATAGAATTTGTCTTCCGGTGATTTGAAAATCGTATGTCTTTTTTGAGGGATATTTCCCGACTGGTGGTATCTCATTTTTACTTGCTATATGTGATTCTCAAATTTAACATTTTTAAATGAAATGAATAAGAACAATTTAAATCACATTTTTTAGCATCAGTTTTTATAAAATTTAATTTCGAGAATATTTAGTTTTTATATTCTAAAAATAATTGTTAGCTTTGTCTAACAATTTTAACTTTATGAGACAAATATTATTTCCTTTCATGTTTTTGTCTTTATTTTGTTTTGCTCAGGAAAGAGATAGTCTGGTTGCTGATCAATTAAAAAAAACAGATTCGGCTGCAATTCCTGATAAGAAAGAGATCAACACTAAAGACATTGATGATGTTGTCATTACAGGAACATTAAAACCGGTTAGTAAATCAAAAAGTCCGGTTGCTGTGGAAATTTATTCTCAGAAATTTTTCCAGAAAAACCCAACGCCTAATATATTTGAAGCCATCTCAATGGTTAATGGTGTGCAGCCACAGCTAAACTGTTCGGTTTGTAATACAGGAGACATTCACATCAACGGGTTGGAAGGACCTTATACAATGGTTTTAATTGACGGGATGCCGATCGTAAGCTCCCTTTCCACTGTATATGGATTAAGCGGAATCCCCAATAGTCTGATAGACAGAGTTGAAGTTGTAAAAGGTCCGGCTTCATCAATCTACGGTTCTGAAGCGATGGGTGGAGTCATCAATATCATTACTAAAAATGCTTTGACAGCACCAAAACTGAGTATTGATCTCATGACGACAAGTTGGGCAGAAAATAATTTTGACTTCTCTGCTAAATTTAATGCCGGTAAAAATGCTGCTTCTTTATTGAGTCTCAATTATTTTAATTTCACCAAAAGATTGGACGAAAATAATGACAACTTTACAGACGGAGCTTTGCAGAACAGGATTTCTGTTTTTAACAAATGGAATTTTAGAAGAAAAGAAAACCGACAGGTAAGCTTTGCACTTAGATATCTATATGAAGATCGCTTTGGCGGAGAAATGCAGTGGAATAAATCTTATCGAGGAAGTAATCAGCTTTACGGAGAAAGCATTTATACTAATCGGTTTGAAGCTTTTGGTATTTATCAGCTCCCTTTCAAAGAAAATATTATGACCCAGTTTTCGTATAATTTTCATGACCAGAATTCTTTTTACGGTAATAATTCCTATCTCGCAACACAAAAAACAGCTTTTGTACAGACTTATTGGGATAAAAAAATACAACATCATGATCTTATTGTAGGATTGACCTATAAAAAAACTTTTTATGATGACAATACACCCGCAACTTTATCATCAGACGAATTGAATAATGAACCGATGAATTCACCACTTTTTGGAGCTTTTATTCAGGATCAATGGGAAATCAGCGAAAAAAACACCTTATTGCTCGGTTACCGATTTGATTATGATCGAATACATCACAGCGTACATTCACCAAGATTTGCATGGAAATTTTCACCCAATCCGTTTCATACTTTGCGGTTCAATTTCGGAACAGGTTTCCGTGTTGTAAATTTATTTACTGAAGATCATGCTGCTTTAACGGGTTCCAGAGAAGTAATAATCCAATCTGATCTGCAGCCTGAAAGATCAGTCAACGGGAATTTGAATTATATGTGGAAAATTCCGGCAGGAAACCAGCTGATCAATCTTGATGCTTCGGCTTTTTACACCTATTTCAGTAATAAAATTGTGGGCGATTTTGACTCAGATCCTGAAAAAATTATTTATGATAATCTTAATGGCTACGGTATTTCGAGAGGGGTTTCTCTGAATGCTGATTTTAACTTCAGTTTTCCACTGAGTGTCAACCTGGGAATAACATATCTTGATGTTTATCAAAAATTTGATGACGAAAGACAAAAATCGCAGCAGCTTCACGCACCAAAATGGAGCGGAACATACAGCTTAACTTACAAATTTAATAATAATCTGACCGTAGATTTTACGGGACAGTTGTACGGACCCATGAGGCTGCCGGTTTTAGAAAACGATTACAGACCGGAATATTCTCCTTGGTATTCTCTAGCAAATATTCAGATTTCAAAAATTTTCAGATCCGGATTTGAAGTGTATTGCGGAATTAAAAATTTATTCAACTTTACACCAGATGATCCTTTGATGAGACCATTTGATCCTTTCGATAAAAATGTTGATGATCCTATAAGGAATCCGAATGGTTATACTTTTGATACGACTTACGGATTTGCGCCTATGCAGAAAATAAGAGGTTTTTTAGGCGTTAAATATAATTTGAAGTAAGCTTTTATTAATGCAAAGATCCTATTTTAAACAGCAAAGAAGCTTAAAAAAAATTGGTGTGATCAAGTTCTAATAAAGTGTAAAATATTTCAATTTAAAATAGAGCAAGAAAATTGAATACTATAAAAATGAAATTTCTAATAATTATATTGTTCTTTATTTCAGGATTTTGCTTTTCACAGTTAAAATCACATTCTTTTTTGGAGGTAGAAACTCTGCAAAAGAACAATCCCAAACCAGTAATTATTCACATTTATACTGATTGGTGTTCGGTTTGTACAATTGAATCATTTAAACTCAATAAAGATAAAGATCTGACTCAATACATCAATGATAATTTTTATTTCATCAATTTTGAAGCAGAAAAAACAAAAGAAACAATCAATTTTCAAGGAAAAGAATTCAACTATTTACCTAACGGAAATTTAGGAATTCACGAGCTTGCTTTAGCTTTATCTAAAAATAAAAATCAGCCGGTTTATCCTTTATGGATTATTTTAGATGCAAACCAGAAGCTTATTGATTATCATGAAGGTTTGTTTACCCCTAAAAACATGGCAGAAAAACTAAAGAAGATCTTGTTTCCTTAATTCATAAATTGTTATTCATCCGAATAATGATTCAGAACAGTATTCAACAAATTTATTTCAAAAGAACAGCAACTATTGCTATAATTGCGGGTAATGCCTGAACAAAGAATATTTTTTTTGTTGCAGAAACAGCTCCGTAAATCCCGGCTATCGCAACACATCCTAAAAAGAATAAAGCAATATTGGTCTGCCATTTGGGATCTTCAATGAAAAAAGACCAGATCAAGCCTGCAGCCAGAAAACCGTTGTACAAACCCTGGTTTGCCGCTAAACCTTTTGTTGGTGTAAACAGTTCTGAAGGTAAAGCTTTTTTAAAAACTTCCTTTCCCTTGGTTTCCCAGGCAAACATTTCCATCCAGAGAATATAAAAATGTTCTATGGCTACAACTGCAATTAAGATTTTGGCTACGATTTCCATTGTTGAGTGTTTTTTGAATTGTAAAGCTAAAGAAATAAAATAAATCCTCTTCAAAGAATTTAAAAATTATTATTCATTTTAAAGAGATAAGTGTATTCCTAAAGAGGAAATAAAAATAGCTTTTCCAAATTGAAAAGCTATTTTTTACAAAATTTAACTGATTTAAAATTATCTTACAGGAACACTGCTGAAATTGAGTGCTACTTTGATATTCATGTCCGATGATGTCTGATTCTTCAGCTCATAAACCGTTCTTACCGAAAGTCCTGAACTTTTTACAATATTATCCAAAAATCCCGTCTCGTTGTTAAGATCTAAATTTAAACTGGATGAAGTCGTAGAAATATTGTTTCTGGATGCAACCAGCCTTTCACTTGTCCCATTTGACGAAATGTATACTTTTACTGATTTTAATGCACTTAAATTTCCTCCTACAGGAGAAACTACAGAAATTTTAGCATCAGAAATACGCACATCTTTGATTTGGGCATTATTATTTCCCCCTACCCAAGTCTGTACATTGGAAGCTGTAGAAGTAGATGAAACTTCTTTGTTGGCAGGAACACCCGTTGATATAAGAACATTAGTCGTATACGGAAATGTATTCTGAACGATAGATTGTACAGCCCCACAACTCGCCAATAGTACCGACGAAACAATGGCTATTGAAAATACCTTTTTCATATGTAGATTTTTTTTAATGATTTTTAAATTTTTGTATAATCGCTACACTGTGATTTTACAGCTGAGACTATTTCATACAAAATTTGATATAAAATTCTTAATTACAGAAATTATACCAACTTATTCTATCGTTACCGAAAAATCACCTTCATTCACTCCTTCAGCCATAAGACTTTTGCCAATTATCAGCCAAACTTCACCTTTCTCTTTAATCTGATAAGAAATTTCCCGTCCAAAAGGACCATCATAATTCCCGTCCGGTAATTTGATTTGGTTGAAACGAATATTCATTTTGTTGTTTTGTGGAGAAATACTTCCGTGAATTTCCGATTTGCTGTAATTAGGAATTCTGATCACCAGTTTCTGAATTTTAGCATCAAATTTCTGATCAATGGTACACGGAAGTTTTTCGGCATTTACAATTTTTACCGCTTCACCCTGCTTCTCTGTTTCTTCTGTTTGAAGCGAATCTTCAACGACAGGCTTAGAAACCGAATCGTAAATATCGACGTCAGTATTGACTACGGCTTTGAGTGAATCTGTATTTCTCTGAGCTTCTGAACTTTGTTTGGTACATGAAGCCATCAGTAAAGGAATGATTAAAAAAACTGATTTTTTCATTTTGATATAGTTTAAACTTAATTTATTGTTTTGTAGTACAAAATCTGAGAAAGAAAAGATGTTGACCGTTGCTGATTAACTGTTTCTGAAATTTTACTTTTCAGTGATGTATCTTTATGATCTTCTGCATATTTCAAAAGCTGTTTTTCACTAAAATTGATGCTGTTCAGATGATAATTTATTGCAAAATATTTTCTCTTCATATTTTGAGAAGTGATGATACCACCCCAATTAACAAAACTGCATACTAAAATTATTCCATAAAAACTCCAGCTCATTGTGTTGAAAAGAAATGCATTGGTTTTTCTGTACTGAATCTTGATGAAAGTAAGCATCAATCCGATTAGTGATAAGAGCAGAAAAGCGTATACTCCCAGTCGTTTGTAAGTAAAACCATAGTTACTGATGTATTCCGTATTTTTTAATATTGCCGAAAAAATCAGGACAGCATTGAGCAGCAGCCATACTTTGGCAAAAATTTTCAGCATTCCCGCTTTAGAATCAAAATTAAAATTAGACTTAAAATAAAACATCATTACCAGGATTGCCATAATAATCGACAAAATCACTGCGTTTACTCTTTCATGCGTTTCTTCAGAAAGTTGATTAGGACTTTTTACTGTTTCATAAAACTGCTCATAATTGTAGGTGATGATAAAGAATATAAGAAGTACATTCAGAGAAATAAGAGAAATAATACCGCTCATTCTTTCGGTATTCAAGTCCAGAAATGAGTATGTTGGTTGAGGTATTTTATGCTTTTCCTGAAAATCATTATCCAGCAAGCAATTTTGTTTATACAAAAACTTTTCTACCGCAAAATTGTAGTAATTGAACGCAATGAAAAATCCTAAAGCTCCCAATGCAAAAACCTGAAACAGGTTGATATCCAGTTCAACATCTTTAAAAATACTGGCAAAATGACTGCTTCCCACAGAATAAATTCCAAAAAAAACAGCAACGAAAATAAAAGGAATCAGCACGAAGGCAAAAACTTTCTTCCAGAGTTGTGAAGTATTCTGTTTTGGAAGCCATTCGTCAAAACTGAAAACCCTGCAAATAAAAGTAAAAACATTCACAACAAATACGGGAAGCAGAAAAAGGCTTTTCATCCTTTTGTTTTTAGCCTTAAAAGACAGCAGCAAAAGCGATAAAACCAATGCCAGAAAAGAGGCAAAATCAGCAAACCAAGCAAAAGCAAGACTTGATAAAATGCTCGTCACAAAAAGCAAAAGAAATATTTTGCTATAATTTCTTTTCGGCGTTTTGATTATTGTAAAAACTGAATAGGAAATTCCGAGAATTCCGAGATTAAGACCAATACTTTCGTTATAAAAAAGGATAACGAAAAGTATGGTCGAAATGAATATATAGTGATTTGTTTTCATGAAAATTAAGGTTGAGGTTAATAAATAACTGGAGTTTCTTTTTGTCTAATAAAATCTTTCAGATGTTCAAAATTCTGCCACAGAAGTCCTTCAAAATCCCAGTGATAAAAGGTTCTCATGCTTCTGCCTTTTTTATACGCATTGATGTATGTTTTGCAGTATTCCGGAAAGACAATAGTTCCCAAAACCAAAACACCCAAAAGATAAGCGCTTCTTTTTCCGTTTCCGAAAAGCAGATACTGCATGGCAATCTCATCCTGAATATTGGTACTGCAATCGGTAATCAGATGATAAACATCGTGATTTTCCATTTTTGGAATCATCCTGAAACCGTGCTTTTTATAAAATTCGCCTAAGGTTCGTCCCAAAGAATCTTGCTTAAAGCTTAACAATTGTTCTTCGTTAAACTGCCATTGCCTTTTTTTCTTTTTAAAATATTTTCTGTACTGTTTTTGGGAATTTTCGTACATGAATATGATAAATTTTGTGCGTAGTTTTTTCATAGTTGATGTATTTTTGAAGATTAATTAGAATTAAAATCCCATTAAGAAAATTACTAAATAGAAAATACAGAATTACAATGGGATTGTTAATGCAAATGATTAGTGACGCTTTAACACATTCTTTAAGTTAGTTTTTCGGAATAAACCATAAATGAGTAAGGACAGAAATAGGAATTGTGAATTGCAATAAAGTAAATCCTGAATCTGGAAAGCATCAATTTTTGTACTCATATATCCGAGAAGACAGATATTTCCAAGAAGAAAAAACAATCCGAATGTATATTTTCCTATGTTTAAATAGCTTGATTATTCATAATTCTATTATTTTTATTAAAATTCCATAAAAAATTATAACAAGAATATTCTTTAAAATTGTCATAGCCGATTTATAACAAATATTGAACTGAGATTCGTGATAAGAACCATAAATCAAAAGGAAAAAAAATATCATCAAATTAATAAAGCCTCCAAAAAGTATTAGAATTGCTCCAAGAATTCCAAATAAAAATCTTTCACTTGTAAATGATCCTAAAAAGCAAAAACTTATTAGAACAAACGAAACCCAGAAAGCGTAGTTTCCTATATTTATGATGGTTGAATCCTTCATTATTTTAAGCTTGAATTAAAGTAAACACCGTAATTTCCGGGCGCACCATAAAACGCACCTGAAAAGAATGTCCCAAAGCACGGTTGATATAAAGCATTCTTCCGTCCTTCAGATCAATTTCTCCTGAAATATATTTCCTGTTTTCTACCGGAAGAATCGGGGTAACCACTCCTGGAATCCTGCATTGTCCGCCATGAGTATGGCCGCTTAAAATCCAGCCTTGATAACCGTTCCAGACATCTTTATCGCAAACATCGGGATTGTGACAAAGTACTACATTGGCTTTTTCAGGACTATAATCTTTCATGACCTTCATCGGATCGAAATTGGGTGACCATAAATCATCAAAGCCGATAAAATTTAATCCGTGAGATTCTGTCTGCTGATTTTTGAGCATCATGATACCATTATTTTCTAAAATGCGGCAAATTTCTTCCGAAGAACCGAGATCTTTCCAGTTTTTTCCGTAATCGTGGTTTCCTAAAATTCCGAAAGTTCCCAATGTTCCGAAGACGGCTTTCTTCATTACTTTTTCTAAATTTTTATGATCTTCAGCTGTTCCATGATTGACGTAATCACCTGTGTACACCACAAAATCAGGATGAAAATTTTGAGCTTTTGCGAAAGACTCAATCAAAAAATTCCAGTCGAATCTGTTACCGACATGCAAATCGGAAATCTGCATTAAAATTTTTCCTTCTAAATTTTCAGGCAAATTTTTAACAGGAAGTTTTTTTTCTACAAATTCTACCCAGAACGGCTCAATCTGCCACGAATAAAGAAACGGTAATGCTCCGAATGCTGAAAGCTGAAAAAGTCTTTTTATAAATTTTTTTCTGGTCATTTTTGTTTTTTAATTACCTGCGAATGGAGTTCCGAATATTCCTACTGCCAATTCTATCCATGTCAAAACAAGAAATATGACAATTATGAGACTTAATAAGATTCTGTAATTTCTGTTTTGTACGAAAGTCCGCACCAAAAAGATTAAACCCGCTGTTCCGAAAAGTAAGACTGAGGCAACAAGGAAATCAAATCGTGACCAATTCCAGCCTTCTACAAAAAGGTTTCCTAAAAATGCTGCTGCCAACAAAAGTGCAGGGACAGCAAAAATTGCTAATGTTGTGTTTCTGTGTGTCATTTCATTTAATTTTTATTATAAAGTACTTTGTATTTCAAAGTTAATATTTAAAAAAATATAGCTTCTATTTCCCGAGTAATTTTTCCAAAGCATTCAAATGTTGTGTAAAAGCTGTTCTCCCATTTTGTGTTACCCGATAAGAAGTTTTTGGCTTTTTACCTACAAATTCTTTCTTCACTTCAATATAATTCGACTTTTCAAGCGCATTGCTGTGGCTTGCCAAATTTCCGTCTGTGATTTCCAACAAACTTTTCATTTCAGAAAAATCAACCCAATCGTTCACCATAAGAACGGACATAATACCCAATCTTACACGGCTTTCAAATTCTTTGTTGAGTTGACTGATGTTGATCATTGTTAGTATTTTGGTTATTCAGCTAAAAAGTTTTTTAGTTGTAATAGCTATTTCTTTTGATGATAATTCTTAATTGTTTTAATGTATCCGTTTAATAATTTCCCAATTTCCTCACACAAAATAACCGTATTTTCAAATGTTGCATTATTTATATAATCTAAATCCTTCAGGTAAGGTTTTCTTACTAAATCCTTCTGCAATATTAGCCTGAATTGATACTGCCGCTCTTTTTACTTGACTCGTCAAAGCATCAATTCCCTCTCTTGGAAATGAAGAACTTATTCTATAAATT
The DNA here is from genome assembly GCF_007474535.1 of Chryseobacterium echinoideorum. Lineage (GTDB taxonomy): Bacteria > Bacteroidota > Bacteroidia > Flavobacteriales > Weeksellaceae > Chryseobacterium > Chryseobacterium echinoideorum. Next base: position 24,838 of record NZ_VKNW01000015.1, read on the forward strand.
TCCAAAACAAATGCATGCGACTTTTGCCAGACAATCAAATCTTTAAACGAAATAATGTTTCCCATAATACTAACTAACTAACTAACTAACTAACTAACTAACTAACTAACTAACTATTTATACTTCACATGCATTATCCATCCATAGACAATGTGCAGAACACCAAAGCCGATTGTCCAGGCTACCAAACCCCAACCAAGAAACATAAAGGAGAGTAACCCTAAGATTATCTGACAATATCCTAAATATTTTATATCCGTCAAAGTATATCTTTCTGCGCTCACTAAAGCAAGACCATAAAAAATTAAAGTTGCCGGAGCTACCAAAACGAACAAATGATGATAAAGAAGCAGGAGACAAAATAATCCTCCGGTTATAAGGGGAACGGAAAAGGTCAGCAATAATCTTCTTGTGGTCGCATCCCAGATTTTGAGTCCTTTTTTTCTGCTTTTGCTTGCGGTAAAAAAATAGCCGCTCAAAAGTGCCGTCACCAAAATTAAAAACCCAATCATCACCAATTCCTTTACAAGTTCTTTTCCGAAAACATTTCTGTCTCCGTCAAAATAATCAATTCCTTCTCTCTGAAAAACAAAATAAACATACATTGCTCCGACTATGGCTGCAAGTCCTGCAAAAACTCCGGATAATCCGCTTAATGAAATAAATCTTGAAGATCGTTCCATCATAGAACGAATGTGTGATAAGTCTTCGTGATAGTTTTTTGAATCCATATTAAAAGAACTTTGAATTACAAAGCTATAATTATTTTCGAATCTTCCAAAATATTTTTTGATAATTTTACTTTTTTCTTTTAAACCATATTAAAATGATATTTGAAACAATAGAGACAGAGCGATTGCTTCTTCAAAAACTTAATACAGAAATGATGAATAAAATTTTTGAATCAAATAATGAAATTTACAAAGGAAGGCATCGTTCGTGAACACTATTTGAGTAACGGAATTTTTGAGGATTCTGTTTTATATTCTTTATTGAAAGCAGACCATAAAAAAGTAAAGCGTTGAAACCCTCAACGCTTTATTTTCGTTTAAATTTATTATTTACTCCATTTGGCGACCTTTCCTACAGTAAGCCCCTGAATCAGAATACTGAATAAAACTGTACAATATGTCGCAACCAGCAAAATTTCTTTAGAAGAATTATGAGGAAGCGACAAAACCAATGCGAGCGAAAGTCCGCCACGAAGTCCACCCCAGGAAATAATTCTTGCATCTGCTCTATTCAGATTAAAAAATTTAGGAAAAATACTTAATGGTAGATATACTAAAAAAGCACGGGTTAAAAGAATAATGAGAACTGAGACAATACCAAGAATTACATATTCGATCTTAAAATCAACCTCAATAAGCACAAATGCGATCAGAATAAAAAGTAATGCATTGAGCACCACATCCACCAATTCCCAAAATTTATTGACGTATTCCTGAGTAGTATCACTCATCGAAACACTGGTGCGAAAATTTCCGACCATTAATCCCATTACGACCATAGATAAAGCTCCTGAAATATGAAAATGATTGGCAAGATAATATCCTCCCATTACAAAAGCCAGAGTAATCAGAATTTCGGTCTCGTAGTGATCTACAGCTTTCAATAGCAAATGGAGGAAATATCCATAAACAAGACCGAGCAAAATTCCTCCCACCGCTTCCTGCATAAACAGAAAACCAAAATGTCCCAAATCAAATTCTCCCACACGAAGTGTATCCAGCAATGCAATAAACAAAACTACGCCGATTCCGTCATTAAACAAGCTTTCTCCTACAATGATAGATTCTGTTTTCTTAGGAACTCCTGCCTGTTTTAAAATCCCCAGAACAGCAATCGGATCGGTAGGTGAAATTAAAGCTCCAAAAATAAGACAGTATACAAAATTGATCTCAATTCCCAGTAAGCCTGCACAAAAATAAAATAAACCAGCAATAATAACGGTGGAAAGAATAACTCCTCCTAAAGCAAAACTTGCAATAGGCTTGATCTGAGATCGCAGATTACCCCAATTGGTATGAAGCGCACCGGCAAAAAGAAGAAACCCAAGAAAGACATCAATGATCAGCCTGTCCAGATGTGAGTTTTCAAGATATTTTTCAATGCCCTGGACATCTATATCCATCCAAAACTGTGAGCTGATTACAACCACCGATAAGGCTGTCGATAAAAAAAATAAACCTATCACAAAAGGCAGTTTCAAAAATTTTTGATTAATGAAGGCAAATGCGGCTGAAAGGCATATCAGCAAAATGAAAATTTCGTAAGAACCCATTTTAGTTATTTTTTAAAGGATGATTAAGTTTTTATAAAAAAAACCGTTGTAATATAGTCAACGGTTTTTAAGGATCAAAGAAAGAAGGTATTATTTAGCCCTTAATTTTTCTTTGATTGCCTGAATGTTTTTCTTTGCAGATTCTTCAAGAATCAGACTTGCACTCATGTGAATTCTTGCCGGCATCAATTCATCAAAATACTCTGTACCTTCCCAGGAAACCTTTTTAATCAATGCTAAAGCATCTTTGCTTCTCGAAGAGAGTTTTTCTAAAAATTTTCCAAGCTGAGAATCCATTTCAGCAATGGTAGGCGAAACAGAATGATAAATGTTGTGCTGCTCTGCCCATTCTGCCGACCTGAAATCTGCATCAATCGCCATTGCTGAGAATTGTGACTTTCCTATTTTTCTTTCAACATAAGGTCCGATAACAAAAGGTCCGATTCCTAAATTAATCTCAGTTAATGCCAAAGCAGAATCTTTAGTTGCAAAACAGTAATCTGCTCCACAAGCCAGACCTACTCCGCCACCGGTAGTTTTTCCCTGAACTCTTACCACTACAATTTTGCCGCAGTTTCTCATGGCATTCAGAACTTTTGCAAAACCTCCGAAAAATTTCTTAGAAGATTCTAATTCTTCAATAGCCAAAAGCTCGTCAAAACTTGCTCCTGCACAGAAAGCTTTTTCGCCATCACTTTTCACAAGAATTGCTTTCACTTCATTTTTTGCGCCTTCATCAAGAATGGTTTGGGCTAATTTTTCGAGAATTGCTCCCGGAAGAGAATTGCTTTTTGCTGTTCCGAAGGTAATTTCGGCAATATTATTTTTAATTTCAGATGTTACGAAATCGCTCATTTTTACAATTTAAAGTGGATTTTTACAAAAATACTAATAACAGAGTTTTTAGAAAAATAAAAGTGAAAATATGATTCAAAATAAATCTGGCTATTATTTTTTTAAAGCTAAAATATATTTGTCAATATACAATTGCTGCTCTTTCGATTTGTATTGCTGAATATATCTCGGATGTTCCAAAACTGTCATTTTATCAAATAATTTAGCTTCCTGATTCAGCTTTGAAATAAAATCAGCATTCTTTTTCCCTAAAATAAAAACTTCCGAAGTATCAAGATTTAAACTTAAATGTTTTCGTAAAGAACTGATCATAAATTCTTTCACATCATTAAATAAAGCTTTATCATCATAATAATTGGCGTTGATCCAGCTTCCTTTCGATTTTCTTACAATCGCCAACGGAAATGGAGAATTGATGTAAGTCTCTTTGTAAAATTTTTCTGCCCCACCATATTGTTCGATCATATTATATATAAAAACCGAAGAAACTTCATGAGTTCGGGCAGATTTCATTTTGATTCCGCAAACATTTTCCAAACGTTTGGTATCGGTAAACGGCACTCCTGTAACTCCAGCCCCATGACGACTTGGATTAATTCCTATTAAAAATTTTCTTTGATTGGAATCGTTGTAAAACTTTTGATAAAATTTCTCCATGACGACCAGCGTTTCAGGATTATCAAGATATGGATTAAGCACCTGAAAATCATCGGGAAGATTTCCAGAATATTGCAATTTTTTATTGAATTCAATTACTTGCTGAGCAAAAGTTTCCATAAAATAAATATAATGATTTAACAGATGTATTTTTATGATTGTAAAGTTTGAAATAAAAAACAGCGCAACAAAATTGTTACGCTGTTATATTGGTATATTGATTATTTGAATTAAATCAATCCAAACTGTTCAAAATGATGGGTAAAATGTTTTTTATGCATCAATTCCCACATTTCTTTATTCAATTTTCCAAATACGAAATTCATGTGTTCCGCCTGTGGATTTTCTTTGTAATACATCACAAATTTCTTCAAATTATCAATAAAAGACTGTTTTGCAGCATCCAAATTTTTATGCTTTAATTCTAATAATTTTTCGTCTTCCGCTAAGAACGGTGCAGGGAAATCTTTGGGCATCTTTCTGTGATTATACAGAGAATCCTGCCATTTTTCCAACTGTTCTTCAGGAGTGAAGCATTTGTCTGCTTCCGGTTCACCAAGACTTACCAAAATGCCATGCTCCAAATGCTCAATCATTTGCTGCGGAGACATTTTACCCCAACCTGGCTGAGTAGATTCCGTTAATCCATTTAAAGCTTTTTGAATGTTTTTTACGTTTAAATCAATAAAAGGAGACTGTTTTGCCACCAAAGTTAAAATAGTAGCAACACAAACGATTTCATCTCTTTGATTTACCACCTCAACCAGCCATTTTACCACTCCGGAAGGAATGTTTCTTCCTTTTACGCCACGATTGATTTTTTCTTTCGCCGTTAAATATACCGTAATGGTATCTCCCGCATAAACCGGCTTGAAGAACGAACAGTTTTCCAACCCGTAATTGGCGATAACCGGTCCTTTTTTACCTGAAACAAACAATCCAGCCGCTGCGGAAAGGATGAAATAGCCGTGAGCAACGGTTTTATCGAAGATCGTTCCTGTTAAGCTTGTAGCATCCGTATGTGCGTAGAAATGATCCCATGAAACATTGGAGAAATTCACAATATCCGCATCAGTAACCGTTCTTCCTGCTGTTTCCAAAGAATCTCCAACCTCCACTTCTTCAAAATATTTCTGGAAAGGATGTTTGTCTGAATATTTTTTCTCAGCACCCTGCTGATAAACTTTTGTAATGGCTGTTAAAACATCCGGAGAACCCTGAATTGCTGTCTTTTGTAAAAAGAAATGAAGACCGTTTAATCCACCCATTTCCTCTCCTCCTCCTGCTCTTCCGGGACCACCGTGCATCAAAGTCGGAAGCGGAGAACCGTGACCTGTACTTTCTTTTGCGCTGTCTCTGTTTAGCACAAAAATTCTTCCGTGCTGTGAAGCCATTTTCCAAGACGTTTCGGCTACGAAATGGTTATCATGAGAAACGATGGAACCTACCAAACTTCCTTTTCCTCTTTTTGCCAACGCCGCCGCTTCTTTCGCATCTTTGTAAGGCATTAATGTAGAAACCGGACCGAAAGCTTCAACATCGTGAGAGATGTTTTTTTCAAATGGTTTATCATTCAGGAACAGTTTCGGACTCATAAATGCTCCGTTTTCGTAATCGGCATCTACCAATTCGTGCTTTCCGTCGTATATTAATTCTGTTTCAGCTTTTAATAAATTGATTTTTCTTACAACTTCATCGTACTGCTGTTTTCCCACCAAAGATCCCATTCTTGTTTCTCTGCTCAACGGGTTTCCGATTTTTGTCTGGTCTAAAGCCTTAGACAAAGCATTCTGAACATCTCCGATTAAATTTTCCGGAACGATAATTCTACGAATAGCCGTACATTTTTGTCCTGCTTTTGTAGTCATTTCATTACGGACTTCCTTGATAAACAAATCAAATTCCGGAGTTCCCGGTTTTGCATCCAATCCAAGAATTGAGCAGTTTAAAGAATCTGCTTCCATATTGAAACGAACGGCATTTCCGGCAATCGAAGACAGAGATTTTAACTTTCTTCCTGTATTTGCAGAACCTGTAAACAGCACAGAATCTCCATCCTGAACATAATCCAAAATATTTCCCGGATCACCACAAACCAACTGAACCGCTCCTTCCGGAAGGATTCCGCTTTCAATCATATCCTGAAAAACGGCATTCGTTAAATAAGAACCAAACGGAGAAGGCTTCACAATTGACGGAACACCCGCCAATAAAGAGGTGGATAATTTTTCCAACATTCCCCAAACAGGAAAGTTATATGCATTGATTTGAATTGAGACCCCTTCACTTGGTGTTAAAATGTGAGTTCCCAGGAAAGTTCCGTTTGCAGAAATTTTCTGCGTATCACCATCTACCCAAAACGGAGTATTCGGAAGCATTCTTTTTGCCAAACCTGAATACGTGAAAAAAGTACCAAAACCTCCTTCAATATCAACCCAGGAATCAACGTGAGTTGCGCCTGTTTTGTATGATAATTCGTAATATTTTTTCTTTCTTTCTAAAAGGTAAAGCGCTACTTTTTTCAGCATTTCCCCACGATTGTAGAACGTCATGGATGAAAGGTTTTTGTAGCCTACTGTTCTTCCGTAATCCAAAGCCTGCTCAAAATTCAGACCTTCTGTGTCGGAAACAGCAACCTGCTCTCCATTGACAGCGTTATATAAAGGAATTCCGTTTCCGTTTCCTTCAATCCATTCGCCGTAGATATAGTTTTTTAATTTTTCCATATTTATATAATTTGAAAATTTGAGAATGAGTCAATTTGAAAATTAGTTTCCTATGATAAAATTTTCAAATTAGCACATTTTCAAATTATTTAATTTTACTTAATATCATCCCAGATGCTGTAATCCACAACTTTCGTAGGAATTTGCTGAACATATTCTGAAAAAGGTTCGCAAGGCAAAATAGCATCTTTTCCTTCTCTTGCCAATTCCTGATATAGTTTTGTTCCTTCTGTTTTCCATTTGATCATTTCATCAGAAACATCACGGATAATCTTTGCAGGACTTCCCACAATTAATTTTCTTGCTTCACATCTGAAGTTGGCAGGAACAAAAGCCAGAGCAGCGATGATGCATTCATCACCAATAACCGCTTTGTCCATCACGACTGAATTCATTCCGACAAGACAATTTTTTCCGATATGTCCGGAATGAATAATCGCACCGTGACCGATGTGTGCAGATTCTTCAAGTATGGTTTCAATTCCCGGAAAAACGTGCAGAGTACAGTTTTCCTGAACATTGGCTCCGTCTTTCACAATAATTTTACCCCAGTCACCACGGATCACCGCATTGGGACCAATATAAACTTCTTCACCAATTTCCACATTCCCAATAATCACCGCTTGTGGATGAACATAAGCCGATGTTTTGATAATGGGACGAATTCCATGATAAGAGTAAATATTCATAAAATTTTTGTTCAAAAATTTAATTTAACAATGTATCAATCTAACAGTTTACCAATAGATGCTTCGACAAGCTCAGCATGACAATGGAATTGATACATTGATAAATTTCTATATTGTTACATTATTGAAAAAGTTATACTTTTTCAATCACCATTGCATAACCTTGTCCAACACCGATACAAAGTGTACACAAAGCATATTTTTTATTTTGTTTGTGAAGTTCTAAAGCTGCAGAACCAATAATTCTTGCTCCAGAAACTCCAAGTGGGTGACCAATCGCGATGGCTCCACCGTTTGGATTAATTCTGGAATCATCATCTTTTAAACCTAAACTTCTTGTTACTGCTAAAGATTGAGCAGCAAACGCTTCGTTCAGCTCGATAACGTCCATATCATCTAGTGAAAGATTTAATCTTTTCAATAGTTTTTGAGTCGCTTCAACAGGTCCGATTCCCATGATTCTTGGTTCAACACCTGCAACAGAAGATCCTAAGATTTTAGCTTTTGGCTGTAAGCCATATTTTTTTACTGCTTCTTCGCTTGCTAAAATTAAAGCTGCTGCTCCGTCATTCATTCCAGAAGCATTTCCTGCCGTTACTGTTCCTTCTTTTCTGAAAGCCGGACGAAGTTTTCCTAATCCTTCCATAGAAGAAGTAGGTTTAATAAATTCGTCAGTGTCGAAAATCTTCGGTTCGCCTTTTTTCTGTGGAATTTCAACTTTTACAATTTCTTCTGCCAATCTTCCGCTTTCCTGAGCTTTTGAAGCTTTCTGTTGTGACCAAAGTGCAAATTTATCCTGATCTTCTCTGCTGATATTATGCATATCTGCTAAATTTTCGGCAGTATCTCCCATTCCGTCAACACCGTACATTTCTTTCATTTTAGGATTGACAAATCTCCATCCGAAAGTGGTATCAAACATCTGGCTGTCTCTTCCAAAGGCTGTACTTGGTTTTGACATTACATAAGGCGAACGTGTCATATGCTCTACTCCACCTGCGATATAAATTTCACCTTCACCGGAAGCAATCGAACGGAACGCATTAGCTACCGCCGACATTCCCGAAGCACACAATCTATTCACAGTTTCGCCTCCGATTTTATAAGGAAGTCCGGCCAGTAAAAGTGCCATTCTTGCAACGTTTCTGTTGTCTTCTCCTGCCTGATTCGCACATCCGAAAATAACATCCTCAATTTCCTCAACAGGAACTTCAGGGTTTCTTGCAACGATTTCTTTAATAACAATGGCAGCCAAATCGTCGGCTCTAACTTCTGAAAGTCCCCCGCTTAATTTTGAAATGGGAGTTCTTATGTAATCTATAATGTATACGTTGTTCATTTTTATCTGCTTTAGGCTTTAAGCTATATGCAGTAGGCATTACCAGATTTGAAAAAAGCTTACTGCCTATTGCTTGAAGCTTACCGCTTATTTATAATTCTATTACTTTTTTACCAATTTTGTAAACTGTTCCGACAAATTTTGCAACCAATTCTTCGTTTTGATTGGTAATTTTAATGTCGTAAACAGCTGTTTTTCTGGTTTCATTTACTAAAATGCTTTCTGCTCTGAAAATATCGCCTTCTTTTCCTGCTTTCGTAAAATTGATGATGCAATTTAATGCAACGGCTGCATCTCCGGAATTATTTGATGAAAAAGCCAGTGCAGAATCTGCAAAAGCAAATGTAACGCCTCCGTGAACCGTTTTCAGCCCATTAATCATTTCTTTTTTAATGGGCATTTCTATTAAACAATAACTTTCTCTGACTTCAATCAGCTTGATATTCATCCATTGGGAAAAAAAATCCTGATCGAACATATATTCTGCAATCTGTCTCGGATTCATTCTTAATTTTTGCTTGTTACTTTTTCATATAATTCATCAGCCAATTGATCATAAATATTCATGGTTTTGCCAAGAATGATCTGCTCGTATGAAAGACTTTCTAAGTTTAATGGATTTTCTTCTGGATAAAAAGCATTCAAGTCAATTCCTTCTTCATTAGCAATCCTTTTAACCAGCTCCTTATATTTTTCATTGAATTTCCCTAACAATTCAAGCTTTTCCTGATAATCATTTATCGAAGAAAGCTCCTGAGTAATGTATTCTTTTTCAATGATAAGCCTTGTTTCCAGTTCGGCTCGGAATCCATCTATATTCATAGTTTTAATGTAAAAATTTAACAATGTAACAGTTTACCAATTGAGATTCTTCGCTTTGCTCAGAATGACAAATAAATTCCTACATTATTAGATTAGTATATTGTTACATTTTACGAAGTAACAGGCTTTGTCTGTATCTTTCTTCCTGATATTCTTCGTAAAGATTTTCTAATATATCTGATATTAAATCAAATCCGATTTCTTTTCCCCAAGCCAATAATCCTTTCGGATAATTTACACCTTTCTGCATTGCGAGTTCAAGATCTTCATCACTTGCTATTTTTAATCTTTTTGCTTCTACCGCTTCATTGATGAGCATTGCCATAATTCTGTGAAAAATATCATCATACAAATTTTCGTTTTTCTCAGCAATTGGTTTTACAGCTCCTTCGCTATAATCATAGAAACCTTTTCCTGTTTTTCTGCCATGAAGTTTGGCTTCAGACATTCTTTGCTGAAGAAGAGATGGTTTGTATTTCGGATCGTAGAAATAATCTTTGTAAACGGTCGTGGTAACCGAGAAATTCACATCCACACCAATTAGATCCATCAGTTCAAAAGGTCCCATTTTAAAGTTTCCCATAGTTTTCATGGCTTCATCCACCTGTTCTACCGTTGCGATATTTTCTTCAACAATTCTTAGCGCTTCACCATAGTAAGGACGGGCGATTCTGTTGACGATAAATCCCGGGATGTCTTTTGCAATAACCGGTGTTTTCCCCCAATCTTTCATCAAATTGTAGATTTTATTCACTAAAGATTTTTCTGTTAATAAAGAGGGAATAACCTCAACCAGAGGCATCAACGGAGCCGGATTAAAAAAGTGAATCCCGATGAAACGCTCCGGTTTCTGTAGCTCTGCACCAAGAGAGGTGATGGAAATGGATGATGTATTGGAACCAATAACACAGCTTTCAGAAATATATTTTTCTAATTCTGTGAAAACTTTGGTTTTGATTTCTTTGTTTTCGATGATGGCTTCAATAATGAGATCACATTCTTTGAAATCCTTCAATTCTGTAGCAATGGAAATATTAGTTAAAATTTCGGTCATTTTTTCTGCCGAAATTTTTTGTTTATCAACTAATTTGGTTAATGTTTTTTCCAAACCTACGGTCGCCGCTTCTACTTGTTTTGCGTTCGCATCATAAACCCAAACTTTGCATCCATTCGTTGCGGCTACTTGTGCAATGCCGATTCCCATCGTTCCGGCACCAATAATTCCTACATTTTTCATTATTTATAGATGTTAGAAGCCAGAAGTTAGAAGTTAGACTTTTGCTAAATTTCTAACCTCTAATTTCTAAATTCTATAATTTTATTTTCCTTTATAGTTAGGTTTTCTTTTCTCTAAAAATGCACTTACCCCTTCCTTGAAGTCTTCTGTTTCGGCAGCTTCCTGTTGTAAATCTCCTTCGAGTTCCAATTGTTGTTTCAGTGTATTAGCGTAAGAATGAGCGAACGCTTTTTTGGTTAATTTTAACCCAATTGTCGGCATACTGGAAACTCTTTCCAAAATTTCCATTGATTTTGAATTGAATTCTTCTTCAGTGAAAACTTCAGCAACTAAACCGTAAGATTTAGATTCTTCTGCGGATAATTTTTTCCCGGTAAACGCTAAATAATTTGCTAATTGTCTTCCTAATAATTTAGGTAAGAAATATGTTCCTCCTGTATCAGGAATTAACCCAATATTAGAGAATGCCTGAGCAAAATAAGCTTTATCATTGGCTAAAACGAAGTCACAAATTAAAGCTAACATCGCACCGGCTCCTACTGCAGGACCATTTACTAATGCAACTACAGGTTTTTTGCAATGCGTAATTTCGATTACCAAAGGATTGTAATAATCGGTTACAATTCTTCTGATGATGTCTTCATCGTGATGTTCGCTTCCTTGAACGAAGGCATCATCCAAATTCTGACCGGAACAAAAAGCTCTTCCCCTTCCTGAAATTGCCACACATCTTACTGTGGGATCGTCACTGCATTCTTTTACAAAATCTTTCAGATCTGATAAAGACGGCTTTGTAAGCGCGTTCATGGTATCTGGCTGATTGAGATAAGCAATTTTAAGTTTTCCGTCAAAATGCGATTCAATATCAAGTTGTGTGTACATAGTTTTAATTTTTATAATTAATGTAAATTTACGCATAAAAATGTAGCAATGTATCAGTTTACCGGTCTAACAATATTTGCCGCATTCAAAATTGTTACATATTTACATTGCTCAATTGTTACATTAATCTAGTGGCATTTAAAATAATCAAAAGGTTCTAGACAGTCTAAGCATTGGTATGAAGCCTTACACAAAGTGGACCCGAATCTGCTGATCTGTTTTGAATTCATAGAACCGCAACGCGGACATTTTTTCGGTTTCCCGATGTGATGTTCGTCTGCTCCTTTTTCAGGAGGAGTGATTCCGTACACCCGGAGTTTTTCTCTCGCTTCATCCGTTAACCAATCCGTCGTCCAAATCGGAAACATTTTGGTAACGACTTTCGCATCCCAACCATTTTCCTTCATGATTTTTATGATATCTTCTTCAATGGTAAACATGGCGGGACAGGCAGAATACGTTGGCGTAATTGTTACTTCGCAAGAATTCTCACTGGTAATTTTCGCTTCTCTTACAATACCCAATTCCACAATATTGATCACAGGAATTTCCGGATCGGGAACCATTTCTAATATTTCTAAAGGATTTTTCAATATTCTTTAATCTGAAAAGTTTTTTAAAACGCAAAGCGCGCTAAGTTTTTTTTGACTACTAAATGTTTTTAAGTTCGCAAAGGCGTTTCACTCAGCAAAGTCAACAAAATATAAATCTAACAGTTGCAAATCATCTATAAATAAACTTATCATTTGCATCGACTAAATCATGAAACTGATGTTCGCAATGCCTCACGTAATCACCAACTAATGCTATGTGATTTCTAACAACCTTTCTTTTAGGAATCACACCAATATAATTATTCTCACCTTCAAGAAGAAAATAATTATCATAAATTTCTTTAATCCTTATTTTTTTTCTGAATGTTGTTGAATGAAAAACTAGATTTTCACCAATTTTTGGTTGTTCTTTGTGACCTATTGGAGAGATTTTATACAGTCTGATGTTTTTTTCTTCTCTATTTTTAAGTACTTCGGAACTTAATGGATTTTTAGAATTAATATGTGAAAAAACTATCTCTTCATTGTCAAAACGTTTTTCTTCAAGATTTTCAATAATTCTTTGTTCAATTTCCCAAAATAAATTTGAATGTACGGATTTTAAAACCGCTTTTTCAACAGGAAAACCGTTTTCCACATTATCTAATTCAATAATTATCCCATAATTTGTGAGAATGTTCGAATTGATAACTTGATATTTTATTTTGAAATCCATATTAATCTTACCAAGTACAACCCGGATACGCTCTCTGCATATACTGCAATTCACAAAGAATATATCCAAAATATTCTGTGTGGTAACCTGTTCTTGATTTTGGCTGCATGAAAGGATTTGTAGGGTATTCTAAACCAAAGTCCGTAAAGTCTTTTTGTGTAATCACAAGAAATTCTTCGTAAAGAGCGTCTGAATTCGGAGCAATATTTAAAGCTATCAAATCATCTTCTCCTTCTGTTTTTGCAAACAAACCTTTGGTATATTCCCAAATATTTTCGATTGCTTTTTCTAAACGGGATTTACTTTCTTCAGTTCCCTGAGCGAAAATTTTCATCCATGAAGCAGCGTGAGTATAATGATATCTTACTTCTTTCAAAGATTTCTGAGCAATAGCAGAAAGTTCTTCATTCGTAGAATTTGATAATGCTTCGTACATCAGTTTCTGGTATACTGCAAAAACATACACTTTTAAAATCGTCTGAGCATAATCTTCGTTCGGAAGTTCTGTCCAGTGTGCATTCAAATATTCGTGTTCATATCTTAAAAAGGCGATATCATCTTCAGATTTTCCGTCGTCTAAAAGTCTTGAAGCGTACACGTAAAAGTTATTTGCCTGACCAAGCTCATCCAACGCGATATTCGTTAATGCAATATCTTCCTCTAAATAAGGACCTTCACCGCACCACGCAGACAAACGCTGTCCCATAATGAAACTGTCGTCTGCTAGTTTTAATAAATAATTATATAATGGGTTCATTTTTTTTATAGAATTTAGATATTAGAGGTTAGATATTAGACTAAATTCTAGAATCTAACTTCTAACTTCTTTATTACATATTTTTTACATCGTTTGGAATGTCGTAGAACGTCGGGTGACGGTATAATTTGTCATCAGCCGGATCGAAGAAAGCTTCTTTATCCACTCCTTCTGAAGTTACAATGTATTTGCTTGGAACCACCCAGACTGAAGTTCCCTCCTTTCTTCTTGTATAAACGTCTCTTGCGTTTTGTAAAGCCATTTCTGCTGTTGGCGCCTGTACAATTCCAACATGTTTGTGAGATAATCCCGGTTTAGTCTGAATAAACACTTCCCACATATCTAAATTTGCCATATTCTAATTTGAAAATTTGAGAATTAGTTAATTTGAAAATTGATGAATCTGAGTAATTGAAAATTTGAGAATAATGAACGTGATTAAGGTCATTTTCAAATTTCCAAATTAGCACATTTTCAAATTATATTACTTCCTTTTGTTGTTTTTCTGCGAAAGCCGCCGCCGCTTCTTTTACCCAAGAATTTTCTCTCTGTGCTTTTCTCTTGGTTTCGATACGTTTTTTGTTGGCAGGTCCGTTTCCTTTCAATATTTCCATAAATTCATCCCAAGGAAGTTGTCCGAAATCGTAATGCTGTCTTTCTTCATTCCATTTCAAATCTGGGTCTGGAATCGTTAATCCTAAAAATTCTGCCTGAGAAACGGTAACATCAATAAATCTTTGACGAAGACTGTCATTGCTTTCTCTTTTCACTCTGTAATTCATAGAAATTTTAGAGTTTGGCGAACTGTCGTCATTGGGACCAAACATCATCAAAGCCGGCCACCAGAAACGGTTTAACGAAGCCTGAGCCATTTCCTTCTGTTGTTTTGTTCCACGGCAAAGTGCCATCAAAATCTCGTAACCCTGTCTTTGGTGGAAAGATTCTTCTTTGCATATTTTTACCATAGCTCTTGAATAAGGACCATAAGAATTCCCCATCAACATAACCTGATTCATAATCGCAGCACCATCAACCAACCAACCGATTGCTCCGATATCTGCCCAGCTCAAAGTAGGATAATTGAAAATACTTGAATATTTTGCTTTTCCTTCCAACATATCTTCATAAGTCGCGTCTCTGTCTGCTCTGATCGTTCCGTTTCCTAAAGTTTCAGTAGCCGAATAAAGGTATAAACCATGACCTGCCTCATCCTGAACTTTCGCCAGAAGAGCCATTTTTCTTCTCAATGAAGGTGCTCTTGAAATCCAGTTGGCTTCCGGCAACATTCCTACAATTTCAGAATGGGCGTGCTGTGAAATCTGACGAACCAATAGTTTTCTGTAATCATCGGGCATTACATCTTTTGGTTCTACTTTATTTTCGTCGTGTACGTATTGTACAAATTTTTCTAAATCCATAACTTTCAATTTAGCAATGTATCAGTTTAGCAATGTACCAATTAGAGATGCTTCGACAAGCTCAGCATGACAGTGATTGTTACACTGGTAAATTGTTAGATTGTTATAATAATTTTAAACATCATAATTAAGCATCACCACATTCGTTGTCGGGTGACATTGACAGGTAAGAACGTACCCTCTGGCTACTTCTTCTTCGGTAAGCGCGTAGTTTTTTTCCATGAAAACTTCACCTTCCAAAACTTCGGCTTTACACGTACAACATACTCCTCCTTTGCATGCAAAAGGTACAGGAAGATTGTCTTTCAATGCTTTATCTAAGATACTCTCTTTTTTTGAATTCAGGTGGAAAGAATATTCATCATCATCAATAATCACCGTTACCATACTTTCAATGTTGGCAATCGCTTTGAACTCATCGCTCATTTCTTCCGTATTTTCTTCGTCAGGAGCGGTGAAATATTCAAATAAAACCTGAATTGCCGGTACTTTTTTATCTTTCTTTAAATAATCTGCAATCCCTTTGATCATTTCCGAGGGTCCGCAAATGAAGTAAGTGGCTTCTTTCACATCAATATCCGCATATCTTTCAAACAAAAGCTCCAGTTTATCCGGACAGATTCTTCCTTCAAAAATAGGATCTTCATGCTTTTCACGGCTAACCAAGTAGACTACTTTCAGCCTTCCGTTAAACTGCTCTACCAACCTCTCAATTTCTGCCTTTTTCATTATGTGATTCATGCTCCTGTTGCTGTAAAACAGATAAGCATTTGAGTTTGGTTCCTGATAAAGACTTTCTTTAAGATTCGATAAAACTGGAGAAATCCCGCTTCCTGCTGCCAAACCCACATACGTTTTTACGTTGGTAGGATGATACGAAGTATTGAAACCACCCATCGGAGGCATCACTTCCAAAATCTCATCCATGTGGAGATGCTCATTGAAATAGCCGGAAACTTTTCCTCCTTCCAGTAATTTTACCAGAACTTCCAGCGTATTGCTTTTCTCGCTGGGTGCATTGCAAATGGAATAAGAACGTCTCTCTTCGTTTCCATTAACCATCAATTTAAAATTAAGATACTGACCTTGTTTGAATCTGAATTTATCTTTCAGCTCCTCCGGAATCTCAACAGCTACACTCACCGCATCGTTGGTATCTTTCTCGACCTTAACGGTTTTTAGTTTATAAAATGAATTCATTATTTTTATAAAGTAATCTTTAATTCTTAGCTTTTACTAAAACTAACTAACACTTGTTAGGTTGTAAATTTAAAAATAATTTTACGGATAGCAAAATTTATCTTGAATCATGCTGATTGATTTTTTTTATTTCTAAAACTTTCGATGTTCGTAAGTTGTCTGAAACCTTTCCTGTTCTGGCAAATTCTGCCCAAAGTGCACGGATTTTTTTACCTTCTTCAAAAATATCTTTCCATACAATATCTTTCATAAGTTGGGAATTTTTCCATGCCTTTTCATTCGCAAATATCAAGGGAAGATCTATACAATGAGAAGCTCCGGTGTAACTTTTATCTGACAAAGAATAAATTTTATACAGATAAATATTTCCACCTCCCTTCGCATAATTTTCCGCAAAAATATGAGCAGGTTTTTCGTAAATGGATTTTGTGGTCGATCGTACAATTCTATTGAGAATTTTTTCAGGAAGATAAGTATACAATCCTTCTTGGGCTGTCTTTACATAAAATGCAGTCTCATCATGATTTGAACCGATCAAAACGTCATATTTAGAAGCATTTTTTTTCCACAAACCTAAACTTTCTTCTTCTTTACAAAGAGGAGGAAAGCCATATTGAGTGCAAAAAGGCATGGAAGTCTTTAACCCGTACTTTCTGAAAGATGGCAAAACGCCTTCATAGCTGTCTACCATTTTCAGGGCATCTTTTTCATTTTTCAGCACCTCTGTTTTACGAAAAAATTCTTTTGACATTTGCTGTCTTTTATGCCTGAAACCGAGGGGTGCACTCTGAATAATAGCCCTGTGAAACAATCTTTCTACACCTTCTGAAATCATCAGATGAGCAATAGCATCACCGCCGGAAGACTGTCCGAAAAGTGTAATGTTGTTTTTATCCCCGCCAAAATCTTCAATATAATTCTGAATCCATTCTAAGGCTTTAATAATATCAAACAAACCTAAATTAGCAGGTCTTTCATCATTTCCGCCTAAAAAACCGAACAAACCCAATCGGTAAGAGAGTGAAACCACCATTATATTTTGCTCTTTTACCCAAACTGAAGGGTCTGAAGTTGGCAAACTTCCACATCCAATTTCATAAGACCCGCCATGAATCCAAACAATAACAGGAAATTTCTCGATACTTTGTGAAATTACAGGACGAGTAATGGTAAGAAATTGCGGTGATTCGTCGGGTTGAAAATCATCGGGATCAGTCTTTTGTATCAAGCGATCTAATAAGGGACTGATTTTTTGCGGACAAACGGGAGTTTTATGGAACAGCTGTTCAGAGTCTTTTTCTTTTAAGCCAACCGGAAGCTTAAATCTTTCTGAACGCGCATAACGAATATTTTTAATTTTTAAAACGTCATTTTCACAAATTGCGAGAATATTTCCGAAAGAAGTGTGAAATGTATGAGTTTTAGCCTGATTTTGCATTCTAATTATAATACTTTCAACTATAAATGTAAGATTAAATCAGGAATTAAATGTTTTTTGTAAAGCTAATTTTATTAAAATTAACTTTATTTTATAAAGAAATCATTAAAGGATTTTTATTCAAAACAAAAAATGCCCCAGTTTATACTGAGGCATCTTTATCTTGATTAAGAAAAAATCTTAAGCGTTTACGTTGTTACCACCTAATACGAAAGGTTCAACTTCTTTGATTTCTCCAAACTGCTGCTCATAGTTGGCAACATTTTGCTGAAGTGCAGCTAAAACTCTTTTCGCATGAAGCGGAGCCAAGATCACTCTTGATCTTACGTTTGCTTGTTGCACACCCGGCATTAACTGGATGAAATCTACAACGAACTCAGATGGAGAGTGGTTTACTAAAGCTAAGTTACAGTACACTCCTGAAGCGATCATTTCGTTTAGTTGGATGTTGATGTTTCCGTCTTGTGGATTTTGATTTTGATTGTCCATTTTTTGTTTAATGTTTTTGTTTTAAAATTCAAGGTTCAAAAATAAATAAAACTTTGAACCCTGAACATTAATTTATAATTATTTTTTTGAATTAAGGATTCGGTATATGAAAGGCATATAGCGAAACACAAAATTCTTTTTATTAGTTGAGATCTTCGAATTCTTTTCTAGAACCTACGATTACACTTTGATATTCTTTAAGACCCGTTCCTGCAGGAATTCTGTGTCCTACAATCACGTTTTCTTTAAGACCATTCAATTCATCAACTTTACCAGCAACTGCAGCTTCGTTAAGAACCTTAGTTGTTTCCTGGAATGATGCAGCAGACATGAATGATTTGGTCTGAAGAGCAGCTCTTGTAATTCCTTGCAATACTGGTGTAGCTGTAGCAGGTAATGCATCTCTTACTTCAACCAAAGCCTGATCTTCACGCTTCAATTTTGAGTTTTCGTCTCTCAATTCTCTTGCAGTAATCATCTGTCCCGGTTTGAAAGCTTTAGAATCTCCTGCTTCAGTAACTACTTTAAGACCGAATACTCTGTTGTTTTCTTCCAAGAAATCATATTTATGCTCAAGAGCTCCTTCAAGGAATTGAGTATCCCCTCCGTCAACAATAGATACTTTTGTCATCATCTGTCTTACGATGATTTCGAAGTGCTTGTCGTCGATTTTTACCCCTTGTAAACGGTAAACTTCCTGAATTTCATTTACTAAATATTCCTGAACGGCAGTTGGTCCTTTGATCTTCAAGATATCGTCCGGAGTAACAGAACCGTCAGAAAGTGGCGAACCAGCTCTTACGAAGTCATTCTCCTGTACCAAAATCTGGTTTGATAATTTAACTAAATAAATTTTTCTTTCGCCAGTTTTAGCTTCAACGATCAATTCACGGTTACCTCTCTTGATTTTTCCGTAAGAAACTACCCCATCAATTTCTGTAACAACCGCCGGGTTTGAAGGGTTTCTTGCTTCGAATAATTCGGTAACTCTTGGAAGACCTCCGGTGATATCCCCTGCTTTTGCAGATTTTCTCGGGATTTTGATAAGGACTTTACCTGCCTTGATTTTTTCACCATCATTAACCATTAAGTGAGCTCCTACCGGTAAGTTGTACCCTTTTTGTTCAACACCTTTAGAATCTACTACTTTCAAGGTAGGTACTGCTTTTTTATTTCTTGATTCGGAGATTACTTTTTCCTCGAAACCAGTTTGTTCGTCAATTTCCAATTGGAATGAAACACCCTGAATAATGTCTTCGTACTCAACTTTACCTGCAGTTTCAGCAATAATAACGGCGTTATACGGATCCCATCTACAGATCATGTCTCCCTTACTTACTTTATCTCCCGGTTTTACAGCCAAGATAGCACCATAAGGAATGTTGGCAACCATCAAAGGAGTTCTAGCTTCGTTATCAGCAACCAATCTGAATTCTGTTGAACGGGAAACTACCACCTCAGCTTTATTTCCGTTTTCATCCTCAGAAGTAATAGTTCTTACTTCGTCCATTTCAACGATACCGTCTCTTCTTGCCACGATGGAAGGATTTTCTGATACGTTACCCGCAGTACCCCCTTGGTGGAAAGTTCTCAATGTAAGCTGAGTTCCCGGTTCACCAATAGATTGTGCAGCAATTACACCTACTGCTTCACCCATGTGGATTTTTTTACCAGTTGCCAGATTTCTACCATAACATTTAGCACAAATTCCTTTTTTGGTTTCACAAGTAAGTGGTGAACGTACTTCTAGAGATTCAAGACCCATTTCTTCAACTCTCTTAGCTAAAGCTTCATCAATAATTTGATCAGCATTAGCAACCAATTCGTCAGTTTCAGGATCATAAATATTATGAAGAGATACTCTACCTAATATTCTCTCAGAGATTCTTTCAACGATTTCGTCGTTTTTCTTCAATGCAGTAACTTCGGTTCCTCTTAAAGTTCCACAGTCTTCTTCTGTAACGATAACATCCTGTGCAACGTCTACCAGTCTTCTCGTTAAGTAACCCGCATCGGCAGTTTTAAGAGCGGTATCCGCAAGACCTTTACGAGCACCGTGGGTAGAGATAAAGTATTCTAAGATGGAAAGACCTTCTTTAAAGTTGGCAAGGATCGGGTTTTCAATGATCTCCGCACCGGTAGAACCAGCTTTTTGCGGTTTTGCCATCAAACCTCTCATCCCTGATAACTGACGGATCTGTTCTTTAGAACCCCTCGCACCAGAATCAAGCATCATGTATACAGAGTTGAATCCTCCTTGGTCAACTTTCATTCTGCTCATGATCATTTCAGTTAATCCTGCGTTTGTGTTTGTCCAAACGTCGATTACCTGATTATATCTTTCTGTATCTGTAATAAGACCCATGTTATAGTTGGCTCTAATTTCGTCAACGGCTTCAATAGACTGCGCAATCATCTGCTTTTTCTCAACAGGAACAACAATGTCTCCTAATGAGAAAGAAAGACCTCCTTTGAATGCATTTGAATAACCTAAGTCTTTCATTGCATCCAGGAACTTAACTGTTGTAGGGAAATCTGTATCAGCAAGGATCTTACCGATAACATTTCTTAATGATTTCTTAGTCAAAAGTTCATTAATATATCCTGATTGTTTAGGTACAATCTGGTTAAACAAGATTCTACCTACAGAAGTTTCAATCAATCTTGTAACGATTTCTCCGTTTTCTTTGATCGGAAGTCTACATCTTACTTTAGCATTTAAAGATACTCTACCTTCAGCATAAGCGATTTCCGCTTCTTCAGGAGAATAGAATGCAAGACCCTCCCCTTTTACTTTCATATCTTCCGTAGAGCTTAATTCTTTAGTCATGAAATAAAGACCAAGAACCATGTCCTGAGAAGGTACGGTAATAGGAGAACCATTTGCAGGGTTCAAAATATTCTGAGAACCTAGCATCAATAACTGAGCCTCAAGGATTGCTTCAGGACCTAACGGTAAGTGTACCGCCATCTGGTCACCATCGAAATCGGCGTTGAATGCTGTTGTTACCAACGG
This sequence comes from Chryseobacterium echinoideorum, assembly GCF_007474535.1. Lineage (GTDB taxonomy): Bacteria > Bacteroidota > Bacteroidia > Flavobacteriales > Weeksellaceae > Chryseobacterium > Chryseobacterium echinoideorum. Next base: position 45,916 of record NZ_VKNW01000015.1, read on the forward strand.
GTGTAACTGGATTGCCTTACCTTCGATCATCTTAGGTTGGAAAGCCTGAATACCCAATCTGTGAAGCGTAGGTGCTCTGTTCAGTAGAACAGGGTGACCTTTCATCACATTTTCAAGGATATCATACACTACCGGTTCTTTTCTATCAATAATTCTCTTTGCAGATTTTACTGTTTTTACAATCCCTCTCTCAATTAGTTTTCTAATGATAAATGGTTTGTAAAGCTCAGCAGCCATATCTTTAGGAATACCACACTCGTGAAGCTGTAAGTTTGGACCTACAACAATTACCGAACGCGCAGAGTAATCTACCCTTTTCCCTAATAGGTTCTGACGGAAACGACCTTGCTTCCCTTTCAATGAATCTGAAAGTGATTTCAATGGTCTGTTTGATTCAGATTTTACCGCTGATGATTTTCTTGTATTATCGAATAATGAATCTACTGATTCCTGAAGCATACGCTTCTCGTTTCTCAAGATTACTTCAGGAGCTTTGATCTCCAATAATCTCTTTAAACGGTTGTTTCTGATAATAACTCTTCTGTAAAGGTCATTCAAATCGGAAGTTGCGAAACGTCCTCCATCCAACGGAACTAATGGTCTTAGTTCTGGTGGAATAACCGGAAGCACACGCATAATCATCCACTCTGGTCTGTTGATCATTCTTGTATTAGCACCTCTCAATGCTTCTACTACGTTTAATCTTTTCAGAGCTTCAGTTCTTCTTTGTTTTGAACCTTCATTGTGAGCTTTGTGTCTCAAGTCGAAAGACAATGCATCAAGATCAATTCTTTTTAATAGTTCCTCAACCGCTTCAGCACCCATCTTAGCGATGAATTTGTTTGGATCAGAATCATCAAGATACTGGTTTTCGATCGGAAGAGTCTCCATAATATCAAGGTATTCTTCCTCAGTAAGAAACTCCATGTGATCGAAATCTGAACCGTCTAATTTTTTAGCAATACCTTGTTGGATCACTACATATCTTTCGTAGTAAATGATCATATCCAATTTCTTGGAAGGAATTCCCAAAAGGTAACCGATCTTGTTTGGTAAAGAACGGAAATACCAGATGTGAGCAATAGGAACTACCAGATTGATATGCCCTATTCTCTCTCTACGTACTTTTTTCTCTGTAACCTCTACCCCACAACGGTCACAAACGATCCCTTTGTAACGAATTCTCTTGTATTTACCACAAGCACATTCGTAATCTTTGATAGGACCAAAGATTTTTTCACAGAACAAACCGTCTCTTTCAGGTTTATGCGTTCTGTAGTTAATAGTTTCCGGCTTAAGAACTTCTCCTCTGGAATCCTGAAGAATGGACTCCGGTGAAGCTAAACCGATGGTTATTTTATTAAATCTACTTGATTTATTTTTATTTGACATAATTTTTATTTTGATTAAAAGATTAAAAGGTTGAAAGATTTAAAAATTACTTTCGCACTTATTATCTCTGAGTTTAATTAATGCTTTAATTTTTTAATAATTAAATCTTTTAATTTACTCTTCCAATCTTACGTCTAATCCAAGACCTTGTAACTCGTGAAGTAATACGTTGAAAGATTCCGGAATACCAGGTTCTGGCATTGCTTCGCCTTTCGCAATCGCTTCGTAAGTTTTTGCTCTACCAATCACGTCATCCGACTTCACCGTCAAGATTTCTCTAAGGATATTGGATGCTCCGAATGCTTCAAGAGCCCAAACCTCCATCTCTCCAAATCTCTGACCACCAAACTGAGCTTTACCTCCTAATGGTTGCTGAGTAATCAATGAATAAGGACCAATAGAACGTGCGTGCATCTTATCATCAACCATGTGTCCTAATTTCAGCATATAAATTACTCCAACCGTTGCAGCCTGTGTAAATCTTTCTCCGGTACCCCCATCATAAAGATAAGTGTGACCAAATTTAGGAAGACCTGCTTTCTCAGTATATTCAGTAATCTGATCAAGACTTGCACCGTCGAAGATTGGTGTAGCGAACTTCATTCCCAACTTCTGACCAGCCCATCCTAAAACAGTTTCATAGATCTGACCTATATTCATACGCGAAGGTACCCCAAGTGGATTCAATACGATATCTACCGGTGTTCCATCCTCTAAGAATGGCATATCTTCTTCACGAACGATTCTCGAAACGATACCTTTGTTACCGTGACGACCCGCCATTTTATCTCCTACGTTAAGCTTACGTTTTTTAGCAATGTAAACTTTAGCCAGCTTCATGATTCCTGCAGGAAGTTCGTCTCCGATTGAAATAGCAAATTTCTCACGGTTTTTAACTCCTTGGATGTCGTTGTACTTTATTTTATAATTGTGAATCAACTGCTTGATCAACTCATTTTTATCAGCATCAACGGTCCAGTCTGCACCACTTACATTTACATAATCTTCAACTGAAGTCAATAACTTGTGAGTAAATTTCACCCCTTTACCGATAATCTCTTCATCTAAGTCATTGGTAACCCCTTGAGAGGTCTTACCACCAACCATAGTATTTAATTTTTCGATTAAAGTATTTCTCAACTCATCAAACTTAGCTTTGTAGGTGTTTTCAATTTCCTCAAGCTTAAGTTTTTCTTCAGTTCTTTTCTTTTTATCTTTAATGTTTCTTGAGAACAACTTTTTGTTGATCACAACACCTCTCAATGAAGAATCTGCTTTCAATGAAGCATCTTTCACATCACCAGCTTTGTCACCAAAGATCGCTCTCAAAAGTTTTTCTTCAGGAGTAGGGTCAGATTCACCTTTTGGAGTGATCTTACCGATCATAATATCTCCAGGTTTCACTTCAGCACCAATTCTGATCATACCATTCTCGTCAAGATCTTTTGTAGCTTCTTCTGAAACATTCGGAATATCTGCTGTCAATTCTTCCATACCTAATTTGGTATCACGAACTTCCAAAGAATATTCATCAACGTGGATAGAAGTAAACCAGTCTTCACGCACAACTTTTTCGTTGATTACGATCGCATCCTCGAAGTTGTACCCCTTCCAAGGCATGAACGCAACCACTAAGTTTCTACCAAGAGCCAATTCTCCTTTTTCAGTAGCGTAACCGTCACAAAGCACCTGTCCTTTTTCCACTGTATCCCCTACTCTTACGTTTGGTCTTAGAGTGATGGTTGTACTTTGGTTGGTTTTTCTAAACTTAGTTAAGTTATATGTTTTTGTAGCGGATTCGAAAGACACTAAGTCTTCGTCTTCGCTTCTTTCATATTTAATGATAATCTTATCTGCATCTACATACTCTACAGTACCTCTTCCTTCTGCATTGATCAGGATTCTTGAATCTTTAGCAACCTGCTGTTCCAGACCTGTCCCTACGATTGGAGCTTGTGGCTTCAACAAAGGAACTGCCTGACGCATCATGTTTGATCCCATCAATGCACGGTTTGCATCATCATGCTCCAGGAATGGAATCAGTGAGGCTGAAATACCGGAAATCTGGTTCGGAGCAACGTCAATCAAATTAACTTCAGAAGGTTCAACAACCGGATAATCACCGTCAAGACGGGCAATAATTCTATCTGTTTCAAAACCACCGTTATCATTCAGCTCAACATTTGCCTGAGCAATTACTTTATCTTCTTCATCTTCTGCATTTAAGTAGATCGGATCTGCATTCAAATCTACAGTACCATCATTTACTTTTCTGTATGGAGTTTCGATGAAACCTAAAGTATTGATTTTAGCATAGATCCCTAAAGAAGAGATCAAACCAATGTTTGGTCCTTCCGGAGTTTCGATAGGACAAATTCTACCATAGTGAGTATGGTGAACGTCACGTACCTCGAAACCTGCTCTTTCTCTTGATAAACCACCAGGTCCTAGTGCAGAAAGTCTACGCTTATGCGTGATTTCTGATAACGGATTGGTTTGATCCATAAACTGAGAAAGCTGGTTGGTACCAAAGAATGAATTAATAACTGATGTTAAAGTTTTCGCATTAACAAGATCAAGCGGAGTAAAGATTTCGTTATCTCTAACGTTCATTCTTTCCTTGATTGTTCTTGCAATTCTTGAAAGACCTACCCCGAACTGACCTGCCAATTGTTCACCAACAGTTTTAATTCTTCTGTTTGATAAGTGGTCAATATCATCAACCTCAGCTTTAGAGTTTACCAATTCGATTAGGTGTCTTACAATTGCAATGATATCTTCTTTTGTAAGAACCTCGGTAGTTGTAGGAATGTTAAGACCTAATTTTTTGTTTAGTCTGTAACGTCCTACTTCACCAAGAGAATATCTTTGCTCAGAGAAGAACAATTTTTCAATAATTCCTCTTGCAGTTTCCTCATCTGGCGGATCTGCATTTCTCAACTGACGGTAAATATATTCTACCGCTTCTTTTTCTGAGTTGGTAGGGTCTTTTTGTAATGTATTCTGAATGATAGAGAATTCGTTTGAATTTTCTTTGTGAATCAAAATAGATTTCACACCAGCATCCAAAATAAGATCTAAATGTTCTTTTTCAAGAATCGTTTCTCTGTCTAAGATGATTTCGTTTCTTTCGATAGAAACAACTTCACCGGTATCTTCGTCTACGAAATCTTCAAACCAAGTGTTCAAAACTCTTGCAGCTAATGTTCTTCCTTCTACTTTTTTAAGTGCTGCTTTAGAAACTTTCACTTCTTCTGCAAGGTCGAAGATCTGAAGAATATCTTTATCAGATTCAAAACCGATTGCTCTTAATAATGTAGTTAAAGGTAATTTTTTCTTACGGTCGATATACGCGTACATTACGCTGTTGATATCGGTAGTAAATTCCATCCAAGATCCTTTGAAAGGAATAATTCTTGAATAGTATAATTTGGTTCCGTTTGCGTGATAAGTCTGTCCGAAGAAAACCCCCGGAGATCTGTGTAACTGAGTTACAATAACACGCTCCGCTCCATTGATAATAAATGAACCGGACGGAGTCATATAAGGAACAGGACCTAAATAAACATCCTGTACAACCGTCTGAAAATCTTCATGTTCAGGATCTGTACAATACAGTTTAAGTCTTGCTTTAAGAGGAACGGAATACGTCAAACCTCTTTCCACACATTCGTCAATCGAATAACGCGGAGAATCTACCAGATAATCTAAGAATTCCAATACAAATTGGTTTCTGGAATCGGTAATTGGAAAGTTTTCCTGGAAGGTTTTGTGCAAACCTTCTTTCTTTCTGTCTTCAGGAAGTGTGTCTAACTGGAAAAACTCTCTGAATGACTCTAATTGGATATCCAAGAAGTCAGGAGTAATAATTTTTCCTTTAGCCGAAGAGAAATTAATTCTCTCCACTCCCTTAGTTGTTGATGTTGTTTTACTCATAAAACTTTTAAGAAAGGGTTAAAAAATATTTTGTTTTTATTAAAAAATATCAGAAAAAGTTTTAAAGAGAAAAGAAGCAGGAGAAAAGACATTTGATGTTTGGCGCTATCAGAAGTGGTCTTTGTTCTTGATTCTTTATTCTAAAAAATCTAATTCTAACTGCAACACTGGTATATCTTTTCACAGTGTAGTGCAAAATATTTTTATGATATCTTATGGGATTAAAATAACAGAATAAGCATAAAACACGAAAAGCCCTTTCAATTTACGAAAGAGTTGATTTTCAATATTTTACCGTATTATGTATAATTTAAGCGCCAAAAGAGACTGCAAATTTACATATTTTTTAGTTCTTAAACAAAAAAACCACCTCAAAATGAAGTGGTTAAAATTTTATCTGCTAAATTTTATTTATGGTTTCCAGAAAGACCAAACCGTCCCATTGAAAACAGCTAATTGCTTATTAAAAGTATCATATACTATCATTCCCGGTGCAGGATTGATAATATTGAGATGAGGACTCGCTACCTTCGGTAAAACCATCGCTTTATTAGTGTCTTCCAAAACTAAAATTCCAGGAGTGGCAGTAAGCGTTCCTATAGCAGATTTAGCAAGAGTATTTTCTGTTGCTGTGTTTTGTATAAGCGCACCATCAACACTTGTTAAAGGATCTACGGTTGTCCCTTGTGTATTTACACTAAGGTCTTTCCATACTGCGGCATTATATTTTACTTTTACTTTTTTATCTGTAAGATCATACACCATACTTCCGTTTACTACGCCAGTAACTGCCGCTGTAGAAGTAACCCAAGGTAAAATCATCCCACGGTTTCCTGTTCCAAAATCTAAAGACACCGATGGTGATGCAACAGTTGCTTTTCCGATTGCTACCTGAGAAAAAACAGATACGGAAATCAACGCAAATAGTATTGTGAATATATTTTTCATTTTAAATTTCTTTAATTATTAATCTGTTTAATTAGTAGGACATGTCTGTGTATTAAAGCAAGCCCAGCCTGCCGGAGTACCTGTGGTATTTACCTGTAAACAATCTAATGTTGTATTGTAAACCATCATTCCTTCTACCAAATCAGCAGCAGGTATTTGTGAAATTTGAGTTGTTGTCAATCTGTTTAGCACAAAACCTTTTGTTTTAGATTCCAAAGCAGTCCACGCTCCTTTTCTTACCATCGGCCAGTTATTTCCCGATGCACTGTTACCCGCTCTGTTTAGAGAAGTAATTCCATGAGAAGTATCTAAAACAGTCCCGGCAGTAACAGCCGGTTTGTAGCAAACAGCTTGAGTATCTGTATCTGTAGCCGTGTTATTAGCAGGAGTAGTTTCTGTAATATTCGAAGGCGGAGTCACAGTTACGGTATTTACAAGATTTCCATTAAATGAAAAAGGAATACTCACCACTACAGTATAGGTAACGGTTCCACCAACAGGCAAATCAACGACATCATTAATTGCCCCCGTCTGCGTTCCGCTAACTGAAGTGGTAGCACCACCTGCAACAGCTGCGGTGTAACTTACATTTGCCGAAGGAATTCCCGAAGGAACAGGATCAGAAACGGTAGCGCCCAAAACACCGAAAGGACCATTATTACTTGCTACTATTGTATAGGTTGTATTGGTTCCTGAAGAGTAGGTTGTTACGCCATCGGTTTTAGTTACCGCAAGATCAGCACTGAAGGCAATAGGAGATGTAACGCAATGCGCCCCATCATTTGCAGAACTGGCAGGAGAACTTGAAATCAAAACTCTTTGCCCATTATTAAGATTAAACTGATAAAAGCCGCCTGTATTATTTGCTCCATACATTTCTCCTGTACTTGAGCCAAACATTGCACCAAAATTTACCGCTCCAGGTGTTATCCCTATCCCGATAACTTCACCAGTGGAAGGGTTAATTGATACAAGCTGACCATTCCCAGAATTGACTCCATACAAAAGGCCATTACTGGTTCTAAAAGCAAAATCTGCCAAATTGATACTTGATGACAATGTAATTAATGTAGCGGTCATTGTATTAAGATTTATACGATAGAGCTGGTTGTTATTAGTATTCGCTTTCACGTAATAATTACCTGAATTATCAATCTCACCTGAATTATAAGTTGCTACAGGAAGCCCTGTCACAGGACCTAGATTAATAGAAGTGCCATCCGTATTAATCACTACAACATTATTAGAATTCAAAGTCTCCATTCCATACATACGCCCGTCCAATGGATTTAATCCTATCGCATTATAAGTTACAGAGGCTGTTCCTATCGGAGGATAGGTAAAAGGATTTGAGCTCGTGTTTACATTGTACAAAGTAGCACTTTGGGAAAGATACATCGAATTAGTACATCCAAAAGCACTCGCACATTGAACATCCTGTAATGCTGAATTTTGTGAAGCTCCTATTCCTTGTCCAACATCACTTCCAATATCTGCAGCACCTGATGGGTTGACTAAATTGGGAACACCATTAGCATTTACGCCACCATTAGCAACCGTATTGATACTTCCGTTAGCGTTTATTTGTGACAATGTTACATTTTCATCTCCTTCTATTGCATCAAAACAACCATCTCCGTCAGAATCCAGATCTAAATGATTAGCAATACCATCTCCATCAGTATCAAGCTCTAAAGGAAGATCAGAACAAAAATTTGTAAAACGTACACTTTGCTCATTTACAGCTCCTCCTGTAGAGGCTGTATAACCAAAGTAAACCCTACTCGTACCGCCAAAATAACTGGTAATAGGATTTGAAGTTGGGAAGGTATAACTTCCTGCCAAGACTCCCCCTACAGTGTAAGAAAGCCTCTTATTGGGAAAGTCCCATGTTATAACAACCGTTCTCCAAACATTATCTTCAACATTTCCTAAATCTATAGCAGTTGTAAGCAAGTTAGCTCCACTTTGACTTGCAGAAGCCCAAATCTGACCGTGATCATTAGGAATATCTCCCACAGAAGTTCCATTATCATAAGTATCCACTTCGAGTACAATACCATTTTGGATTCCTGAAGCACCAAGCCCTCCTCCTGAAGCACCTACTGCATCAACTCCATCCGGAGAATTGTGAAAAACTGTGGCAATCCCGTCTGCACCGGCATCACTACTTCCAAAATTAGCTTGATATGTTAATGTAAAGCTTTTACTAAAATCTACTTTACCATAAGACCACATCTCCCCCGCTTGAGTATTGGTAGCAGGAGTAAGTCTTACTTGCATTGGGTTAATCTGTGTAGCATTCCCATTAAGCTTAAAAATGTCACTCACTGTAGAATTAGGATCTATTCCTTTTTCGGTACAATCATCAATACCGTCATTATCATCGTCAAGATCCAAAGAATTTGCAATGCCATCTCCATCAGAATCGCACTCAAGCGGTGTAAATACAATATTATCTATTCCTAAATCATTTCCACTTGCCCCATTTCCCTGTAGATTAACAATTTCTAAATTCACTGTAGAAGTATTAGCCACAAAATTAAGAGTAAGCCTTCTCCAAACATCATCATTAGCCATTCCCAAAGCAGAAGAAGTCGCAGTCGCAAGAACATTATTACTTGCATCTCTGATATTCAATCGTAGATTAGGTATATCAGCACAGTTGTTACACAACCCTGCCATATCAATTCTAAATCTATACTCCTGACCAGGTATTACACCTAGATTACTTATACGATAGATAGCTTGATTGAGCGTTGCACCAGAATTAATATTGATCATAAGATATCTGCCATCTGTGCTACCATCAGTAATTGTATTATAGCCTGCATCTCTATTTCCCGTAAGATCCGTCTGTGTATGTTGTGCCGTTTGTGAAAGCGATCTGGTCACCGTATAAGATCCATCTGGTGGAGAAGAAGCCACAAAAGTATGACCAATCACATTGGGATCTGTACTTGTTCCTGTTCCTGTTCCGAAAGTATTACTATAGATTGGTGTCGATTCCGCTTTGAAATCACATGGAATAGACTGAGCAAAAGCAACACAACCTAATGACGACATTAAAAGTGTTACTGTTTTTTTTATCGTTGTAAAAATATATTTACTTGTCATATGATAATAAATTTTAATACCTTTTTCCTTTTTAGAAAAAGATATAATTAAAAGTTCAAAAATTTAAATGTGTAAAATTTAGCAAGCAGGAGGTGGTCTTACAGAAAAGACCTCAGAGAAACAATAATCTAAAGATTTGTTATTATAATAATGAAAACGCGAATCATGTAAAAACTCTAATGATATTTTAATAATATAATTCTCTGCAATGCAGTTGGTTTTTAAAAGATGATAAGAATAGAAAGTAGTTGCAGAATCTTTAAGAAGACGTGATAAAGAAAGGAAATCTTCAGATGAAGAACAGCCCCTTAAATGATGAAAATCAAAAGATTCCTTACGTTTTTCGAAGTCATCAATCTTCTTTTTTATTTCTTTAAAAGCGAGCTTATTTCTTTTTTCTTTTGCTGCTTTTACATTTTTTTTAAGATCGTATTTTTCTTTTACAGTATTGTTTATTCCATTAAATACGACTACATTTTTACCATTTAAGTTGTACTCTTCATCAATATATCCTGAAACAACTTTTTCATTAAAATACTTATCAGATGAATATATTTTTACATCACCATGAAGTGTAATTTTCTGATGATTATCAAAACTTTGCTGTGCACTCAGAAACAGGTTAAGATTAAGAAAAACAGCAAACAAAAAGAACTTCAATTCCGGAAAAGAAATTGTAATATTTTTACGTAGATTGATATTCAATAAATGTATTTTCAAAAAAAATAGTAAGCCGCAAAAATAGCAATTATTCCCGTAAAGAATATGAATATTAAATTAATATTTAAAAAAAAATTGCTTTCATCAATAGAAAGCAATTTATAATTAGATTATTCGCATCATATTACTGAATCGGCTCCAGTATTTTCAAAGAAGATGACGTTCCTGCCATAGAGGAACTCAAAACTGATGTATTCTGCGATTGACCAATCGTTAAAGTGTTTCCTACAGGAACATTTCTTTGGGCACATGCAAATTTGTAAGTATGAGTTCCTACCCCTAAATTGGGTATAGAAGCGTTCAGTGTAAGTATTCGGTACGAGCCAGATGCACCACTAACGATGCCGGTTCGCGTAAATCTCAATTCGTTATCAATATATATTCCACAGCCGAAAGATCCTGTTCCACTTGTTCCGGTAACTTGCGCCACTGTTTGTACAAAGATATTGACAATATTAGATGCCTTTGTAACCTTGAATGCAGGTTCGCTTACTCCACTGATTTCTAACCAATCTGATGGGAGTGCCTGATTTTCATTATATGCAACTCCATCTGCCCCTGCTCCATTGAAAGATACTCCTACGGTTGTTGATTTTAAAGATGATGCTGTAAGAACAAGACCATCAAGATATCCATTAGGTAAATCAAATTTTTTCCATGTAGGATTAGCTGCTCCGTTAGCAGAAATAAGGTCACCTACTGTACCGGAGTTACCCACTGTAGAGTTTGTACCTCCCAGATTAATTTCATTATTTACGTTCATTGTTCCGTTAACATCCAACCTGGAACGTGGTACTGTTGTACCAACCCCTACATTTCCAGATTGCGCCAATAAAACACTCAGATTTGTTATCAGAGATAACAATAAAATATATTTTTTCATTGTAATTTTACTTATTAAGGATTATAGACAGGAACCGTATTTCCAGTACTTGGTTTTTCATATGTTTCTACTACCAAAGATGATTTGGTCATAAAGTCATTTAAATTACCACTTACTGCTTTCCCAACACCTAATGTCCCTGCAAAAGAATTAAAGTTTGCTCTCCTTTTACAAGATACCTTAGCTGTATGTGATGCTATTGTCAAGTTGTTGACTGACGCTACCAAATCAAAAGTATAAAACGGATTCGTAGCCGACCCCGGTTGATTTAAAGTATACACACGAATTCCCTTTAACAAATCATCTACGAAAATGCCACAAGAAAATTCTACAGCTGAATTTATATCGGTTGAATTCATATGTGCTATAGTCTCAAAAGTCAATATCGTAATATTCTCCTGATTGTCTATTTGAAAATCCTTTTGTAATGCTGAGATCTGAATTCCACCAAAAGAAGCTAATGTCTGATTTAGTGTATGAATTTCAGCACCTGTCGTTGTTGAATTAAAAGTATCTCCCAACTTTGTTTCTGCAGCAACATTATTGAAAATTGTATACAAAAAAGGATCAAAGTCAGGTCTTCTGATGACTTTCCAAACCGGAGGATTATTAGCTCCTTGCGAAACCAAAACCGACCCCACATCACCCAACAATCCGTTTGTGCTATCAGAGCCTCCCAGATATATCCTGTTTCTTATATTTAAGTTTCCCTGCACGTCCAATCTTGCTCTTGGTGTTTCAGTATTGATCCCTACTTGGGAAAAAACAAAACTATTAATGAAAACCAACGCAACAGCAGCTATATATTTATTAAAAATCATCATTCTCTAATATATTATTTTAACTTGTTCACTGACATCAAACTTCAAAATTGATCTCAGCATAAAATTGTTTACTCTCTGGGTACCGTCTGTAGTAGTTCTACCAATTGCTAAATGATACCCGGTTGCGCTTGAGGCAATTCTTCTGCAAGCAACTTTTACCGTGTGAGAACCTGCTGTAAGATTATTTACAGTATAGCTCAATGTAAAAATTGACTGATTTTTTGCCCCTTTACCAGTTATTCCATTAATTTGATCTGATCTGATGGCTCTCAACTGATCATCTATAAAGATTCCGCATGCAAAACGCACATATGCACCTGTAGTCGTTCCTACGTTAGACATTTCCAGACCTGTCTGAAACAAAAAGTTAGTCCTGTTCAATGTATTTTTGATCGTAAAACTTGAAGCTAAACCAGGTATTGGACTCCATACAGGACTTGTGGAGTTGATACTTTCCCCAAAAGGACTTGTTGCTATACCATCACCTGAACTTGTATTACTGAAATTAATTCCAGTTTCATCGGCAGTAGCATTTGATTCAGTAATTCTATATTCATCCTGCTCAAAAAAACCAAGCTTGGATGTTTTCCATTCCGGAGTTACATTATCTCCTTGCGAAACAAGTATCTGATTATTTGTTCCCGGTTTACCATCTGTTGTTTTTGTACCTCCCACTCTTAGTTCATTCCTAAGAGTAATATCTCCATTTACATCAAGCATAGACTGCGGCGTAGCAGTATTTATCCCTACTTGAGCAAACGAAATAATACTGGCAAATAATGCCAATATCATTATGCCTTTAAATTTCATAGTATTTAAATTAATTGATAAATAAAAAATTGAATTGTTTATTCAGATTGCATTATATTCAGATTGTTTTTAACAACTGAATGCATAAGCAGGGGGAGGTCTTACAGAATGAAATGGAGTAAAATGATAAGTGAAGCATACATTTTTATACAATGTATACTTTTGGTTGTAAACAAACTCTAAACTGATGTTTGTTTTCTCGTTGTATTTTAGAAAATTGTACGAAGATGTCTGCTGAACAAAGGAAGTATTTACATTTCTATCCGTATTCAGATGCTCGTCAGAAGGTATATTATTAAACCTGTCATTAATAATTTTCCTCTTTTTAAGATCACTTTTAATTTTAGCTAAAAGTTTTTTATCCGATTTAGTCTTGGCAGACCTTTCTTTATGAAGGTCTTTTTCAATAATTACTTTACTCGGCTGTACTCCATTAACAGTAAGTTTTGTTTTGTCAGCAGAGATTGTAAGATTGACTTCTGACTTATTTAATGTTACAGTCTTATCAGTAACCTGTTTAATAAATCCTGGATCAGCAGAATATAAAAAAGCTCCTTCAGAAACGTATATCTGAGCTTGTTGAGGCTCATCTACATTTTGAGCAAATATGCTGTTGAAGAAAGAAACAAATAACAATAAAAATAAAGACAAAGATTTTACATTCTTGTCATTCCAATATTTATTTGACTTCTTGTCTAAAAGAGCAGCTGTTATAATATTTATGTTTTTGCAAAGGTACGAAACTATACCCAAAGTATTACAGCACAAATGTTTGACAAAATTCATATTATCAATGATAATTATACTGTATTAAATATGTATTAAATAAAAAAGCTGCTCCGGGTAGGAACAGCTTCAAATATTGTAAAAAATGAATTACTTCAATTCTACTTCAGCACCAGCTTCTTCTAATTGCTTCTTAAGAGCTTCAGCTTCGTCTTTAGAGATACCAGTTTTGATCGGAGCAGGAGCACCATCTACGATATCTTTAGCTTCTTTAAGACCAGCACCAGTTAAATCTTTTACTAATTTAACGATTGCTAATTTAGAAGCACCTGCAGACTTAAGAATTACGTCGAATTCAGTTTTTTCTTCAGCAGCTTCACCTGCACCACCTGCAGCCATAACTACAGCAGCAGCAGCTGGCTCAATTCCGTACTCATCCTTAAGGATAGCAGCTAATTCATTTACGTCTTTTACTGTTAAGTTTACTAGCGTTTCAGCTAAATTTTTTAAATCTGACATTGTTGTAATGTTTTTGTTGATTATTTATTTAATTTTTTGAGTGTAATTATTCAGCAGCTGGAGCATCTCCTTCTTCAGCTGGAGTTTCCGGAGTTTCAGTAGCCGGAGCTTCTTCTACAGCAGGTGCAGCTTCTTCAGCCTTAGCTTCCGCTGTTTCAGATTTATTTTGAAGAGCAGAAACAACTCTTTGAATTGGAGACTGAAGTAATCCGATGATTTCACCGATCATTTCTTCTCTAGACTTGATGCTTACCAAAGTATCAAGATTGTTGTCACCAACATAGAAAGTTTCTTGTACAAAAGCAGACTTTAATGCCGGCTTCTCTTCTTTTTTTCTAAAGTCTTTGATTAATTTTGCAGGAGCATTAGCTGTTTCAGCAATCATTAATGCAGAGTTACCTTTGAAAGTCTGGAACATTTCAGAGTAATCTACTCCTTCAATCTGCTCCATTGCTTTTTGCAAAAGTGTATTTTTCACCACTTTTACTTTGATATTTTGTTTGAAAGCCTGTCTTCTGAAATCAGAAGATTTAGCAGCGTTCAAACCGTCTAGATCTGCTACGTAAACTACTTTAGCATCCTGAAGCAAATCTTTGATCTCTTGTATTGCTACAACTTTTTGGTCTTTTGTCATTGTCTTAAGGATTATAATTAGTTAACAGATTTAGTATCAATTGCAATACCCGGACTCATAGTAGAAGATAAATAAATACTCTTCACATAAGTACCTTTAGCAGCAGTTGGTTTCATTTTAATCAAAGTAGAGATCAATTCCTGGGCATTTTCCTTGATTTTGGCAGCATCGAAAGATACTTTACCAATACCAGCGTGGATAATACCGTATTTGTCTACTTTAAAGTCAATTTTACCAGCTTTTACTTCAGTTACTGCCTTACCAATTTCCATCGTTACAGTACCTGATTTTGGGTTAGGCATCAAACCTCTTGGTCCTAATACTCTACCCAATGGTCCTAATTTACCCATAACAGCCGGCATCGTAACGATAACGTCAACATCTGTCCAACCGTCTTTGATTTTTTGTAAATATTCATCAAGACCTACATAATCAGCACCAGCTTCTTTAGCTTCAGCTTCTTTATCTGGAGTTACTAAAGCCAAAACTTTAACATCTTTACCAGTACCATGAGGAAGAGATACTACCCCTCTTACCATTTGATTTGCTTTTCTTGGATCTACACCCAATCTTACAGCGATATCTACAGAAGCATCAAACTTTGCAGTGTTCACCTCTTTTACAAGAGTAGAACCTTCTTCAAGGTTATAGATTCTTCCTTTTTCTACTTTGCTTAAAGCTTCCTTTTGCTTTTTAGTCAATTTTGCCATTTCTTTAAGTATTAAGCGTTAAAAGTTGGTTTAGTTCCTGTTACTCTTAATCCCATAGATCTTGCAGTACCTGCAACCATAGAAACAGCAGAATCCATTGTAAAGCAGTTAAGGTCAGTCATCTTGTCTTCAGCGATCTTTTGAACCTGAGCCCAAGATACAGCACCTACTTTGTTTCTGTTTGGTTCTCCGGAACCACCCTTGATTTTAGCCGCATCCATCAACTGGATTGCTGCAGGAGGAGTTTTGATTACGAATTCAAAAGATTTGTCTTCGTATACTGTAATTACTACAGGTAAAACTTGTCCTGGCTTATCTTGAGTTCTTCCGTTAAATTGCTTACAAAACTCCATGATGTTCACACCTGCAGAACCCAAAGCTGGACCTACTGGTGGAGAAGGGTTGGCAGCGCCACCTTTCACCTGAAGTTTTACCATTTTAAAGACTTTTTTAGCCATTTTTTATTTTTTAAATTTGAATAATTAATGAGTTTGGAAGCATTTATTATTCAGCAGGTTACCTACTCACATACAGTAATCCTACTTTCGGACTGCAAAATTATGAAAAATATTTTGAATAGCAAATAAAAAAGATATAGAATTAACAAACAAAAAAGCCACTTATTTTACAATAAGTGGCTTTTAATATCTATAAGTATATTTTATACTTTCTCTACCTGCATATAACTTAACTCCATTGGAGTTTTTCTTCCGAAGATTAAAACTGATACTTCAATTTTCTTCTTATCTTCAAGAATCTTTTCAACTGTTCCATTAAATCCATTGAAAGGACCGTCAATTACTTTTACGTTTTCACCAACAATGAATGGAATTTCTGCATCAGTAGCAAATTCTGAAAGCTCATCCATTCTACCCAGCATTCTGTTCACTTCTGATTTTCTCATTGGAACAGGATCACCTCCTTTTGTTAGACTTAAGAAAGATATTACTCCCGGGATATTTTTAATAACGTGAGGAATCTCACCCATTAAATCTGCTTCTACCATTAAATAACCAGGGTAATATGGTCTTTCTTTTGGTACTTTTTTCCCATTTCTAAGCTGAATAACCTTTTCCATAGGAATCACTACCTGAGTAACATACTGTTCAAAACCTAAACGTTTGATTTCTGTCTCAATGTAGTTTTTCACTTTATTTTCCTGTCCGCTGATTGCTTTCAGCACATACCATTTCAATTCGCTCATTATGGAAAATATCTTTTATTAGTTGAAGCTGTTGATTAGTATTCCTATAATGTTGCTGATTGCTTTAGAAAACAATTCATCAACTCCAAAAGTAAAAAGTGATAAAATTACAGTTGCTACAGTTACTACAATTGTAGAAGACTGTAGATCTGCCCATTTTGGCCACTCTACTTTATGTCTGAATTCGTTATAAGAACCTTTTAAAAAATCGACAAATGAACTCATAATTTATATTTGCACGGGCACAAGGATTCGAACCCTGATCAACGGTGTTGGAGACCGGTATCCTACCATTGGACGATGCCCGTAGATTAAAAAGTTCCGTAAGCTTCCTTACGGAACTTTATTATATTAAGATGATTAGTCTAAGATTTCAGTAACCTGACCTGAACCAACTGTTCTACCTCCTTCTCTGATCGCAAATCTAAGACCTACGTTAAGAGCGATTGGCTGTAACAATTCTACAGAAATTTCTAAGTTATCACCAGGCATTACCATTTCTACACCTTCTGGTAAGAAGATTTCACCTGTAACGTCAGTAGTTCTTACATAGAACTGAGGACGATATTTGTTGTGGAATGGAGTGTGACGTCCACCTTCTTCTTTAGAAAGGATATATACAGATGCTTTGAATTTTTTGTGTGGCTTCACAGAATCTTTCTTAGCGATTACCATACCTCTCTTGATGTCAGTTTTTTCAATACCTCTCAACAATAGACCTACGTTATCACCAGCTTCACCTCTGTCTAGGATTTTTCTGAACATCTCAACTCCTGTAATTGTAGAAGTTAATTTTTCATCACCCATACCAACGATATCCACAGGATCACCTGTATTAATAATACCAGCTTCAATTCTACCAGTTGCTACAGTACCTCTACCTGTAATAGAGAATACGTCTTCGATCGGCATCAAGAATGGCTTATCTGTATCTCTTGTTGGCTCTTCGATCCAAGTATCAACAGCATCCATTAAAGCTTCAACGCTCTTGAACCACTGATCTTCAGTATTAACCGGGCTAGAAGTAGCAGCTGTAAGTGCACCTAATGCAGAACCTTGAATTACTGGAGAGTTATCACCGTCGAAATCATAAGTAGACAATAAATCTCTCAATTCCATTTCAACTAGCTCTAATAACTCAGCATCATCTACCATGTCAACTTTGTTCATGAAAACAACAATTCTAGGTACGTTTACCTGACGACAAAGTAGGATATGCTCTCTAGTTTGAGGCATTGGTCCGTCAGTAGCAGCACACACAACGATAGCTCCGTCCATCTGAGCAGCACCAGTTACCATGTTCTTTACGTAATCCGCGTGACCTGGACAGTCAACGTGAGCATAGTGTCTTTTTTCAGTTTCGTACTCGATGTGAGCAGTATTAATAGTGATACCTCTTTCTTTTTCTTCAGGAGCAGAGTCAATAGCAGAGAAATCTTTTTTCTCAGCAAGACCTTTGCTCGCTAATACAGCAGAAATAGCTGCAGTAAGTGTAGTTTTACCATGGTCAACGTGACCAATAGTACCAATGTTCAAGTGTGGTTTGTTACGATTAAACGTTTCCTTTGCCATGATTTAAATTATTTATTTTATTGTTTTATTCAAATTTTCGGTGTGCAAATATAATGAATTTTTATATACCAAAATCTTTTTATCAAAAAAAATTTAATATTCAAACCCAGTAAAGTCACAAACCTCATCATTCCGTAAACAGAAGTGCAAATTTAAACAAAAAATTCATAAAAAAAAATTGCCCGCTGAAAATCCACGGCAATTTTTCTTTCGTAAATGACCATACAACCTTAAAATTAAATTATTATGAAAAAACTTTTTTACTCTTCAATCGTGGCATTTGCCTTAGTCTCGGCAATATCTTGCGATGATGACAATGTAATGATGGAGGAACCTATAACAGACGTAATGAAACCAGATGTTATGGTTTACGGATTAACCAATAATAATCAATTGGTGTCATTCAATGCCAATAATTCAGCTTCTTTTAGTTCTACAAAAACTATTTCCGGAATCCAGTCAGGCGAAAAATTACTAAGTATTGACTTCAGACCGGCAACCGGTGAGCTTTATGCGGTTTCAGACGCCAGTAAGTTTTACATTATTAACATTTCTACGGGAGGAGCAAGATTAGTAAGCAATACTGCATTCAGTCCTATGATTTCAGGATCTGTAGCTTCTATTGACTTTAATCCTACCGTTGACAGAATAAGACTGGTTACCAATACCGGACAAAATCTCCGACTCAATCCTGAAACCGGTGCTTTAGCTGCCACAGACACAAGTATTGCCACGTCCTCTTCAATAATGGGAGTTGCTTATACCAACAGTGTATCCGGAGCTTCTTCCACTATTCTTTATGATTTGGATGTAAATTCAGGAAAACTGTTTAAACAAGATCCTCCAAACAATGGCGTACTGGTAGAAGTGGGAAGTTTAGGCATCACTTTTTCAGGGCAGGCAGCTTTTGACATCAATCCAGATAATAAAATTGCATTAATGGCAGCCACAACCGGAACTCAGAATAATCTATATACTGTGGATCTTAATAGTGGCAAAGCTACAGCTATCGGCTCACTTTCGCAAAAAGTTATTGATCTGGCAATTCCGACTAATCCTGTCGCTTATGCGGTAGATAACTCGAATGCTTTACAGATTTTCAATCCAAATAATCCACAGCCTGTATCTAAAGCAATCACCGGATTGCAAACCGGAGAAAATATTGTTGGAATTGATTTCAGACCTACCAACGGACAGCTGTATGCAATGGGAAGTATGAGCAGAATGTACACCATAAATTTGGGAACCGGTGCAGCTACACAAGTTGGAATGCAGCTTCCAACGCTTTTATCGGGAACTCAGTTTGGTTTTGACTTTAACCCTACTGTTGACAGAATAAGAGTAGTGAGCAATACAGGACAGAATTTAAGGCTCAATCCGAATGACGGAACTATTTCTGCGGTAGACGGAATCATTAATCCCGGAACTCCTTCTTTAGGTGCAGCAGCATATACCAATAATTTTGCAGGGGCAACTTCTACTATGCTTTTTGTGATTGATACCAATACAGATAAATTATATCTGCAGGATCCGCCAAATAACGGAACATTGGTAGAAAGAGGTGCTTTAGGAATTAATATTGACGGAGCTAGTGGTTTTGACATCGGAAGCATGAGCCAGAAAGCTTATTTAGTTGCTACCGTTGGAACAAGTACAAACATTTATACCATCAACACAACCACAGGTGCAGCAACATCATTATCATCATATCCCAATGCCGTAAGAGGATTTGCTATAGGATTAGGATTTTAATTTCAGCAGACACAAATTTATCATAGCAGAGGCGCAGTTAGATTTCTACTGCGCCTCAATTGCTTCAAGCATAATTACCTAAACTTTTTATCTTTTCTTTTAATTAAAAATAATTTATTGACTGCAACACAATGTCATTAAATCAGTTTAAAAGATTCTATATTAACTCAGATCTTTTACTTTTGTTAAAAATCCAGAAAATTATAGGAAAAATAAGCAGTGTGAGAACCGTTGCTGTTATTAAGCCGCCAATAATCACAATCGCCAAAGGTTTTTGAGATTCTGAGCCAATCCCTGTAGATAATGCAGCAGGCAGCAAGCCAATGGAAGCCATCAAAGCAGTCATAATGACAGGTCTTGTTCTGGATTTTACTCCATATAATATAGAATCATCTAATGAGAGACCTTTTTTGAAATTTTGGTGAAATTCCGTAATGAGAATGACACCATTCTGAATACAAATTCCCAGTAAAGCAATCATTCCTACCCCTGCAGAAATTCCGAAATTCATTTTAGTGATATGCAGAGCAATGATTCCGCCGATTAATGCAAAAGGTACATTTGCTAAAACCAAAAGAGAATCTTTCATGTTTCCGAAAAGAATAAAAAGAAGAAAAAATATCCCAAGAATACTGATCGGAACAACCTGAGTCAATCTTTTAGTTGCTCTCTGCTGGTTTTCAAACTGACCGGTCCACCCTATTTTATATCCTTCCGGTAAATTAATTTTTGAAACTTCTTTTTGTGCATCGGCAATCGTTCCTCCCAAGTCACGATCACGGATAGAGAATTTCACCCCGATATACCGTTTGATATCATCACGATAAATAAATGCAGCCCCATTATTTTTCACAATGTTTCCCACTTCTTTTAGTGGAATCATTGCTCCATCCTGTGTAGGAATCATCAGCGAAGCAATATCATTTTCATCTTTCCTATATTCTTGAGAATAACGTAGTCGGATTGGAAACTTTTTCTCTCCATCATACATTTCGGAAGCTGTTTTCCCTCCAAAAGCCATTTCCAGAACAGTTTGTGCGTCTTCTGGCATTACTCCGTAAGCTGCCATTTTATTTCTGTCCCAAACGACATTCACTTCCGGCTGACCAATATTTTTAATAATTCCGGCATCACGAACTCCATCCACATTTTTTATTGATTTTAAAACTTTTTCAGATAAATCATCCAAAGTCTGAAGATTATCACCATAAATTTTAATTCCGTTTTCTGCTTTAAATCCTGCAACAGCTTCAGCAACATTATCAGAAATTGGCTGTGAATAATTGAAGGTAATCCCCTGATAATTGCTGAGTTTTTTATCAATTTCTTCAATCAGCTCATCATAACTGATTTTCCTTTTCCATTCATCTTTAGGCTGTAAATTGACTGCAAACTGTACAAAACCAAATCCATTCGGGTCAGTTCCGTCGTTGCTTCGTCCGGTTTGCGCCAAAACATCGGTTACTTCAGGAACACTCATAATGTCTTTCTTCAAAATGTCGGCTGTCTTCAAAGATTCTTTTAAAGATGAACTCATCGGCATTTCAGCAGTGATCCAAAGTGAACCTTCATTTAGTTGTGGTAAAAATTCTGTTCCCAAAAATTTACCTGAAAATAAAGCAACCGCCATAAACGAAATCGCTGCAATTAAACTTAATTTTTTATGTTTAAATGTAAAGCTGAAACCTTTCAGTACAATTCTGTCCCAGAAATTTACAAACGGATTATTTTTCTCTTTTACATTTTTATTTAACAATAAATGCGTTAAAACAGGAACTAAAGTCAAGGTAAAAATTAAAGCACCCAATAATGCAAAACCAAGCGTAAATGCTAAAGGAGAGAACATTTTACCTTCCACTTTCTGGAATGAGAAAATCGGAATTAAGGAAGTAATGATAATTAATTTTGAAAAGAAAATAGCTTTCCCTAAACCGGTTCCGGTTTGTTTGATCCAACCTGCTTTTGCCATTTTATTGAATCTTTCAGGACCGTATTTTTTAGCTTTATGGTCGAGCATTACAAAAATCCCTTCGACCATGACGACGGCTCCGTCAATGATAATCCCAAAATCTACAGCTCCAAGTGATAATAAATTGGCACTCATCCCAGCCATTTTCAGACATAGAAACGCAAAAAGCAGCGATAAAGGTATGATGATAGAAACAATCAGCGTCGTACGCCAGTCTGCCATGAAAATCAAAACAATGACTGTTACAAGAATAATCCCCTCCAGCAGATTGTGCATTACCGTTTCTGTAGTAAAATCCATCAGATGATCGCGGTCATAAAAGGTAACCATTTTGACATCTTTGGGAAGAATTTTCTCATTCAGCTCTGCTATTTTAGCTTTTACACCCACCAGAACCTCACGCGGATTTTCACCTTTTCTCATCACTACAATTCCTTCCACAGTATCATCATCCTTGTTAAGACCTGCCTGTCCCACTCTGGGTAAAGAACTTTCATGAACCTCCGCTACATTTTTTACTAAAATAGGGTTCCCATTATCATTATGAATAGTGATGTTACCAATATCGTCCGTAGACTGAACTAAACCAATCCCCCTTACTACATAGGCCTGTCCGTTTTTTTCAATAATATCACCTCCTACGTTTAAGTTGCTTTTGGTAACTGCTTCATATACTTCGAGCGGTGTCAAACCATATTTATCCAACGCTCTCGGATCCGTACTCAATTCAAAAACTTTTTCCTGACCGCCAAAAACATTGATATCGGCAACTCCCGGAACACCACGAAGTGCTCTGTCTATCACCCAGTTCTGTAATGTTAAAAGTTCTCGGGAATCTTTGGTTTTACTTTCTAAGGTATATCTGAAAATTTCTCCGGTCGGTCCATAAGGCGGCTGTACTTCGGGATCAATACCCTCGGGAAGACTTACATTTCGGAGCTGGTTGTTGACCATATTCCGTGCAAACATATCATCAACTCCATCATCGAAAAGAATTTTAACAATAGAAAGCCCAAACATCGTATTGCTTCTTACACTTGTTTTTTTCTGAACCGGACTCATTGCCAACTCAATCGGCGTTGTTACAAAACGCTCTACTTCTTCTGCACTTCTTCCCTCCCATTGCGTAATGATGACAATTTGGGTATTGGTAACATCAGGAAAAGCCTCAATCGGCATATTTTTGAAGCTTATAAATCCCGCAATCGCCAAAATCCCTACCCAAACGAAGGTAAAAGCTTTATTTTTGAGTGAGAATGCGATGATATTTTTGATAAATTTATTCATTTGGACAGATGTTTAGATATTAGGTTTAGCTTTATTTCTAATCCCTAATGTTTAATTGTATCTAAAGAATTTAAAACCATTAAGAACAATGAAGTTTAAAACTGAATTGAGAAACATCAAATTGATGCTTGTGGTTTTATCGTTAAATAATCAGGTTAATTCTTAATTGCTTATTGCTTCAGGTACCTTAATGGTTACAGGATTAATTTTTTAATGAACGGTAAATCAGCAACTGATTATTGGTAATTACATTTTCACCTTCCTGAAGACCTTCAGAAATGTATGTGATGTCTCCTACTTGTTTCAACACCTGAATTTCCTTGATCTTCACATCAGTTCTTGATTTAAAAACAACAACATAACTTCTGTCATCATCAAAAATCACCCCTTTCGAAGGAACGGAAAGTGCCATTTTGTTTTCAGATTTTGACACTTTAATGGTTGCTTTACTATCCGGAATCAACAATCCGTTGGCATTATCCAAAACCACTCTTGCCTGCATTGCGTTGGTTTCGGGATCAATTATTTTAAATATTTTGTCGATTTTACCGGTGAAAATTTTATCCGGATAAGAGAGAGTAGAAACCTGAGACGGCATTCCGAGGCTTATTTTATCAATATCAGACTCATTAACATTCATAATTGCCCAAACATTGGTGGTATTGGCAACATCAAAAATATTTTCGCTTCGGTCACTTCTCAGCTGCATGTCTTTATTAATATCTTTATGCACGATATATCCGCTGATAGGCGACAAAACACTGTAAATGTTCCCATTCTTTACATTGTAAACCGTACTTACAGCACTTGCCCTCTGCAATTGATCTTCTGCTTTCTGCAATTCACTCTTGGCTTCAAGAACTTCCCTTTCTGTAGTGAGTTTTCCTTCATACATTTCTTTTGCCACTCTTAGATTGTTTTTTGCCACCACCAAATCTGTTTTTGCATCACTTATCTCCTTCTGAATTTCGGCTAATTCTGTACTTCTGATCGTTGCCAGAACCTGACCTTTTCTCACATAATCACCAAGCTCAACATTCACACTCATTACATTTCCGCCCACTAAAGGAAACACATCAATATAAGAATTGGCATCTGCTGCAATTTTACCGTAAAAACTGTAATAATCTTCGATCAATCTGTTTTCGACTTTTGCCGTGGAAATAGATTCAAGCATCGTGTTGCTCAGTTCAAAACCTTTCGGCTCGGGTGCTTTTGCAATTTCAGGCTTTGAGCATGACCATAAAAAGAAAGCTAAAAATAGGGGTATAATTATTTTTTTCATTTAGATTATTATTTTAAACGTAAAGGGCGCAAAGATTTTAAATAAGATGCTGTTTTAATTCCGCTAAAGCAGGAAAGATCACAAGTTTTATATTTCAATAGAAGATTTTAGTTTGTACCAATTGATTAAGCTGTTCAGCAGATTGCACAAGTCCGTTTTTCATATCATAAATCTGAAGGGCTGTCTGCCGGTAACTTTCCATGAAATCGGTAAACTCAATCAAACTGACATTGCCGTTTCTGAAATTTTTAAGCATTCCATTGTAAACCAGATCAAGATTGTCTAAATCGGTAGATTTTATTTCAGCTAATTGTTCATATTGAGTTTTCCAGGTATGAAAGGCTGATTCTACTTTTGTTTCCAAATCAAGTTTCTGAAATTCTGCATTTTTTTGATTTTGCTTAATGGCGTGATTCGCTTTTTCCACATTTCCTCTATTGCTTTTCCATAAAGGAATCGGGATTCCGACTTTCAGATTGATTTCGTTATTAAAAGTTCCGGAAGCCTGATCGTATTCAGCTCCAACAGTAAGATCAGGAACATTCATTGATTTTTGCCATAAAGCGTAAAGTTTGGCGTTTTCAATAAGCTTTAAACCAAATAAATAATCTGCATTATTTTCTAACGCTTTTCTTTTCAGCTCTTCCTCGTCACCAAATGGTTGTGAAGCCAGTATTTCTTTTACTTCATCATCTGAAATTTGAGGTTCTATACCTTTTGTAATTCCAGTAAGAACCTTTAAGTTCTGATCAAATTCCAGAATATTTTTATTAATTTCGACCTTATCATTATTCAATTGAATCACAATACTTTGCAAACGCACCTCATCTTTCAATGATACATTTCCTTTGGCAGACTGCACTTTATATGCTTTCAAAAGATCGTTCATGTAACCCAACTGCTTACTAACATTTTGAAGCTTAAGTTTTTCGTAGTAAAGATTGTAGTAATTGGTACGAAGCTGGGTTCTAAGCTCAACCAAAAGTTGTGAAAACTGAAGTTGAGCCAGTTCTTTATTAGATTTGGCAAAAGCAATTTCGTTTTTCTTTTTACCACCCATGTAAATCAGCTGGGTCACTTCGAAACCTTTTGCTCTTCCTGCATCCAAAAACCTTTTGTCTTCTGGATTATAACCATTTATATAACCGCTCATCTGTGGAAGTTCCCAGATTTTAGCCTGTAAAACATCTGCATCTGCCATATTGATGCTGTATTGCTCGGCTAGAAGCTGAAGATTATTTTGCTGAAAGGCATTTTCGCACTCCAAAAGCGACATTTGCTGCTGTGCTGAAATCACCGAAGAAATTACAACGAACAGCCCTGCAATTTTGTTCATTCTCTCAATTTTGATGACAAAAGTGCGGCTGCTTGATTAAAACGAACTTAAAGCAGGCTTAAAAAAAAATTAAATTACCAATTGGGTTGAAATTATGTTGAAATCCTGTTCATCAAAGCCTGTTTTGGGATTTTTAACAGTCAATAAACTGTTAAGCATACATCTGATAAAATATTTAAAGATCTTACAGAGATATGTGCATGAGTTGATTAAATCTTTTGTAGGAATTGACACATTTATTTATTAAACACAACACTGAATTTATTCATGTTTTCAGAGGGGGATGAGTACAAAATATCAGCTCCGTGATATTCCAGAATTCTTTTGACTATTCTTAAACCTAGACCCGAACCGGAAATATTCTGAGAATTATTTCCCCGCATAAAGGCATCAAAAAGTTTTGGCTGCTCTTCTTCAGAAATTGTTTTCCCTTCTGAAAGAATATCGACCAAAAGAATTTTTTCGTTTTCGGTGATTAAAATTTTTGCAACAGCATTACTGGAGTAAACCGCTGCATTTTTAAGTAAATTTATAAAAACAATAACCAAAAGCGACTGCACTCCTTTGAGGGTTAAAAAAGCATTTTCATGCGTTACTTCAGAAATACCAAAATCCATTTTCAGGTTTGGATAACTTTTTTGTACAATATCAAAAGACTCAAAAATCACTTCATCAATTCGCACTTCTTCGTAAATCGTCTGAATATTTTCTTTATCAAATTTGGTGAGTAGTAACAACGAGTTTGTTAAATCTGACAATTGATAGATATCTTTCAACATCTGTTGCAAAGAAGAAAGCGTTTCAGGAGTATGCTGTTCCAGTTTAATTAAATTCTCCAGTTGAAAAGCCATTCTTGTAATCGGAGTTCTGATTTCGTGTGATGCGCTCGCAGTAAAATCTTTCTGAGACTGGAAGACATCATTCAGTCGTGCGATCATGGTATTAAATGATCTAGCAAGAATACTGATCTCATCATTGGGTTCCTCTGCAGCAATCTGTGTAGTAAGCTTGTGTGCGGTAACCTCAGAAATTTCTTTATTCAGATCTTCAAGTGGTTTGAGAAATTTTCCCATAAAATAATAGCTAAAAAATCCTATTAACAAGGTACAGGTAATAAATGCTGTTATAAGCAGATATTTAAGATACGCCAGCTTAGATTTTCCGTTGGTATCGTAAGCGTATGTAAGGATATAATAATTTTCTTCATTGATGTTTTTCAGGGCAGCATAAATCTCGGGAGAGGTATTTTCTTGGTAAATGTCAGTTTTAGTATCCAGTTTCTCCAGAAGCTGATGATCCCAGCTTACTTTTTCATCTTTTATTGTGCTATAAATTAACTGTTTTTGGGCATTAAATATTAAAATAGTTTCATTAAGAAGAAAATTATCTGAATTTTCATTAAAAAAAATAGGAGCTTCTTGCTCAAAATTTTTAGACTTTGAAATAAAATTGGTGGTAAAACCAAGTCTTCTTATAAATCTCTCCTTAAATTCCTCTCGCCTGAAATCGTTGAATGAAACATATATGATAATTAAAACCACACCGAAGAGTAGTGAAAAAGAGATACTTAAAGTAAGCGCAATCTTTCTTTTTAATGACATCTACAAAGGATTTAGATAATATCCGAATCCGGATCTTGTGTGAATTAGCTTTACCTTGTATTCCTTATCAATCTTTTTTCTGAGAAAATTAATGTATACTTCTACCGTATTGGTATTGGTATTAAAATTGTGTTCCCATACATTCTCTGTGATCTGTTGCTTTGAGACTGTTCTCCCCTGTGCTTCTGCGAGATAGACCAAAAGTTGGAATTCTTTCAGGGTTAATGCAATCTCATTTCCGGCACGAAACACTTTCTGCTCTGTTTTATTGATAATTAAATCATCAACTCTGATAATATCCAAATCAATATTTTCAGAAGGAACTTTTCTTCTTAGCAGGGAATTTATTCTCAACAATAGTTCTTCAAACTGAAAAGGTTTTACCAAATAATCATCTGCCAATCTGGTGAAAGCATCTTTTTTATCTGAGATATCACCATAAGCCGAAATGATAATGATAGGCGTATTTTTGTCAAAAGAACGAACGGTCTGGCAAACATCAAGACCGTTAATTTTCGGAACATTAATATCCAGCAAATACAAATCATAAGAATTATTTTTGATCTGACGAAGGAAAGTTTCCCCATCATAAATCTTATCACAGTTAAAATTATTTGACTCTAAAAATTTGCTCAGTTCTGCGGAGAGAATTAGATCATCTTCTAGTAAAAGAATGTTCATTACCAATATATTTATTACGAATTTAATGAAAATTCCAAAATCCTTTAGCGGAATTATTTTGAGAAAACTTTTACATTGAATATTCAGAATTTCTAAAGACTTATCATTAAAGTATTTTGAAGTGGATATTATGATTAATTAAAATAATATTAAAACTTGTAAGAAGCTTAGACTAGATTATTATTTTAAACCATTAAGTAAATTTAGCTTTCAGAACGAAATATGATTTGATTTATTTTTATAAAATCATATATTAAGATTAATTTATGGATTAGAAAAAATAAAAAACTTACTGGTTAACAGTAAGTTTTTATTAATTCTGAGCCAACTACGGGACTTGAACCCGTGACCTCTTCCTTACCAAGGAAGCACTCTACCGCTGAGCTAAGTCGGCGTTAAACAAAAAATCACACTATGAAGAGCGTGATTTCTGTTGAGCGGAAGACGGGGGTCGAACCCGCGACATTCAGCTTGGAAGGCTGACGCTCTACCAACTGAGCTACTTCCGCAATTTTGTTTCC
>NZ_VKNW01000016.1 GCF_007474535.1 Chryseobacterium echinoideorum
CATTAAATTGAGCTTCCAGAGGGATTCGAACCCACGACCCCGAGATTACAAATCACGTGCTCTGGCCAACTGAGCTATGGAAGCAATTTAATTGTTGAACTGAGGCTGTAAGAGAACTCTACTCTACTACATCAGTAGTTAAAAATAACACTTAAAAAGTGATTATTTGAGCGGAAGACGGGGGTCGAACCCGCGACATTCAGCTTGGAAGGCTGACGCTCTACCAACTGAGCTACTTCCGCAATTTTGTTTCCAAAATTATTGGTAAACGCTGTGCAAAACTAGGAAATTTCCTGTATTTATGCAACTTTTTTATAATATAAAATGTGGGGAGAGCAGGATTCGAACCTACGAAGCCGAAGCAACTGAGTTACAGTCAGTCCCATTTAGCCACTCTGGAATCTCCCCAGATATTTTATATTAAATTGAGCTTCCAGAGGGATTCGAACCCACGACCCCGAGATTACAAATCACGTGCTCTGGCCAACTGAGCTATGGAAGCAATTAAAAAAAGAATTCAAAAGATCGCTGTTCCTTTTTTGCGTGTGCAAATATAGAACGGATTTTTTGAATTCTCAAACTTTTCATGAAGTTTTTTCACATTTTTTATGACGCTAATTCTTTTTTCTTGATTAACAGTTTCTTAGCAGTATCTACACATAAATCTAAGCTTTCCTCAAAGCTTGCACTTGTTTTTTTCACAACAATATCATCTCCCGGAACTGCTAAAATAAGCTCAGTTGTCTTATTTGATTTATCTGAATTATTTTCCACTTTTAAAAAAACCTTACATTCTATAATTTTGTCATAAAATGTATCAAGCTTACTTACTTTTTTGTTAACATGTGCTTCAAGCGGTTCATGTGGAGTTAAGCCGATTGCTTGTACTGAAATCTTCATAATTCTTCTTTTTTAATTGCTCTTGGATGAGCCTGATTAAACACTTTTTTCAACTGTTCAATATTGGCATTGGTGTACACCTGTGTGCTTGCAAGACTTGAATGACCCAATATTTCTTTTACTTTCGATATCTCTGCCCCATTGTCTAAAACATGCGTCGCGAAGCTGTGTCTTAAAATATGAGGACTTCTTTTCTGTTTAGAAGTAACAATACTAAGGTACTTATTAACTACTATATAAACAAATTTTTCGGTGAGTTTTTTTCCTAATCTGTTTACAAAAAAGAACTTTTCAAATTCTTTTTTAGGTTTTCTTGTTTGCAGATAAGATCTTAACAAACTGCCTAATTTTTCTGAAATAGGAACATACCTTTCTTTATTACCTTTCCCTAAAATTTTTAATTCGTTTTTATACAAATCTACATCTTCAAATTTCAAGCCACAAAGCTCAGATTTTCGCATTCCTGTTTGATACAGAGTTTCAACAATACACTCATCAAGCAGGTTTTCAATTTCCGGAAAAACTTTGGTATGCAATGTCTCCATTTCTTCCTGCGATACAGGAATTTGCTTTTCAGCATAGAACTTCAGAGAATTGATTGTTTCCAGAGGCGAAACATCAATTTCACCTAATCTTAAAAGAAAAAGATAAAAACTACGCAGC
Organism: Chryseobacterium echinoideorum; assembly: GCF_007474535.1. Lineage (GTDB taxonomy): Bacteria > Bacteroidota > Bacteroidia > Flavobacteriales > Weeksellaceae > Chryseobacterium > Chryseobacterium echinoideorum. Next base: position 1,564 of record NZ_VKNW01000016.1, read on the forward strand.
GTAGATAATTTTCGGTTGACAGTTCTTTTAGATACTCCTTTCTCATTAAGATCAACAATAAAATTCCTGATAATTTTCTTATCAGCCTGAATAATATTGTCCGAAGCCTCTGTTTTGAGATGAAACAAGATAAAATCATCTAGATCCCGCCCATAACTTATTATAGTATGAGGAGAATATCTTTTTTCATATTGTATGTAATCTAAGAACTTATCCCGCATAATGTAAATATAAAACAAAAATCACTTACTAAATAAAATTATTTAATAAGTGATTATTGTATGTATTAAGAAAAATCTTAAGCCTGTTCTTCTTTGCTAAGATTTCTTTGCTTATGAGCAGCTTTCAATCTAGCTTGTCTTAAAGTTACAGAAGGCTTGATAAACTGTTGTCTAGCTCTTAGCTGACGAACTGTACCAGTTTTGTCAAATTTTCTTTTATATTTTTTTAATGCTCTGTCGATAGACTCTCCGTCTTTTACTGGAATTATTAACATATATTACATCTCATTTTGGATTGCAAAAATATGCATTTTTAAATTAACCACAAAATTATCTCCGACTATTTTTTCAATTTTTAATACAATATGAATATAACCTTAATTTATGTGAACAAAATATCTTATATTTGCAGGACTATTCATGGGGTTGACTGGTTTCGACAGCAAGACCAATGGATAAGTAAGCATGCAGAGAACCGCAGCGCAATCTCTTAAATCCTTTGCTGCAAAATTTTAACTGGCAACGAAGAGTTCGCTCTTGCAGCTTAATATCGAAGTATAGTAGATCAAGCGTTTTCCCGAAGACTTTAGTAGGGAAGCAAGATATTCCACAACCGCTCTGTTCTGCGGCGTTTGATTCTGGGATATAGGAATGCAGAAATAAGGCTTTGGACGCTTCGGCTAAAGCTCGAAAACCTCAGAAGATAAGCTGGAAGTTGGGTGTCTGCTCTCTGCCTCCAGTCGAAAACCAATAGCAGAATAAGCATGTAGAAAGCTTATGTATTGCTTGTTTGGACGAGGGTTCGAATCCCTCCAACTCCACTTAAAACCCTGTAAATCATTAATTTACAGGGTTTTATATTTTAAGGTGCTAATTTTGGTGCTAAAACGAAATTCCGAACATTTGAATGTTTATATCATTTTGAGTTCGTTACAATAACTTATTATTAACTATCGACCTCTTAGAAGCACAAATATTACTTTACGCCAAACCTAGAAAAATCATCAGGTAATGCTTTTTCTTTAAATTTTAATTTGCCCGACCAATAAAGTTTATCAAAATCACCCTGTTCATATGGAGAAAAGGTTAAATGGATATCTTCAGATTCAGCTAATTTTTTAAAGTTGGATGGATTTTGTAAATAACAAGCACAAACATCAAGTTCATCAATAGAATACATTCTATTGTGCATTTGTCTTCTACAATCTAAAAAGTCAAAAAAATTATTAATATGATTTTTCGATTTTAATTGAAGCGTTTTTAAAAATACTTCTAAATCATCAATATAAACCGACCACGGATAATCTATATCGTCTTCCTTATCTAGCAATAAACCCAAATCAGTTTGTAAACAGCCAAATCTTTCTAGTGTTACAACAATTGAAAATACATTATTGATTTCAAAAGGATTGACAGCTTGTAGTACTTTTTTACGAGCATTTTTCAAATAAAAAACTTCATCAGAATAAAAGAAATCTTCTACTCTTTTACATTGATCAAAGCCATATTGAATGGAATTTTCAAAATCTGATTTTAATCTCTTAATAGCCTTATCTACGTCCCTAAAAGGTTCACGTAGTTTTGAGGCTTTAATTTCTACAATAATAGCATTTCTCTTATATAAAATTAACAAATCTTGCTCGTGGTCATCAATTACATAATAATTCTCAAAAAAACAGGAATCTTTACTGGTAAAGAAAGATTTAAACATATCATTAACCTTGTTTTCTAAAGTATTTTCTCTGTGTTTCCTTAATTTAACATTGGTATCATTATCATTAAATAGATGGGTATAAAGAATTTTATAAATAGCAATAGGCAATTGTTTCCCATATAAGCTTAAATAATTACCATTGGAAAGTTTCAAAAATGGTGTCTTTTCAAATATACTTTCAGCAGTATAATATCTTATAGAATTGTCAGAAACTGGTACTATTGAAACTAATCTTAGAAGTTTGTCAACTTTTTCAGCATCAAGCCTGTGATATAAATCAGATGCTGAAAACATTAAATATGCATATGTTTTAGAATTAAATGAATCTAATGCATCTTGAATTTTCTCTGGCATTAAATCATATGAATCTGAGGCACTCATTTTGCCACCTTGAATTCTATCATTAAAATCTGCAAATTCCTTAGTAAACATAAACTCCATAGTTTGCTTTCCTCGAATTAAAGAAATTAATTCAATCTCTTTACAAGCTTCAATAAGAAAATCAATATCAAACCCAAAATCCGAAATTATCTTTTCATCAAAAGGAGAAAACACCCTTCTTAATTTTTCCAAATCTTGTTCAACATAACTTAGCACACCATTATCAAAATGATTTCTAACAGCCATTTCGTGAATTACTGATTCTTTAGTATAATTATTTAAATCTTGTGGATAGATAATTTTTTTTATTTCATCAAGTTTATCTGCAATTAGATGTAATCCGTCAAATGGAAACTCAAACTTTTCCTTTCCTTTTTTATCAGAAAATGCATTCAATGAAATTAAGTATAGAAAATCTTTAAGTTTAGAACCAAATCTATTTATTTCTATATCAGCTGCAGGATCAATATTTCTTTTAATAAAAAAAGCTAAAGATCCTGCAAAACTTTCAGTATCATATTTTGATACTAATTTTTGAAGTTCGTCTATTTTATGTTCGATGTCCATATAATTAATCAATAGAAAATTATCTTAATCTATATTTTTCACATTAGCATCCCCAAACCATTCTTTAGCTTTTGTTATAATTTGTGCATCCGGATTGTGAAAAAATACTGCCAAGTTCTCTTTTGCACGTGTACAACAGACATAAAATATTTTTTGAGTTCTAGCAAGAACTCTTGGAAAAGATTCAAGTTTACTTTTCGTCTTTGATTTTCCATCTACAAGCTCTTGGTAAATGTTTTCCTTATCAAAAAGGTAATTAAAATTGTAATCATTCCAATTACCATTATCAAGGATGACTAACACATTATCGAATTCCGCACCTTTGATTTTGTGCTGTGTTGAAAACGGTGTTTGCCCTTCAAGGTATTTATATAGTTTCTGAAATTCACTAAACTTAACATCCTTCACTCGATTATATAAATACTCTTTGTTCTTTTTAAAAGCAATCAGCTTATCATCAATTAAACAAATTCCTTTATCATTTGCATCGTTAATCACTTCTTCAATAGTTTTATCCCCAACAAAAATAAGTTCTTCAATATTTTCTTTCAATGCACGTTTATCAGCTATTGTTAAAATTCTGGAACGATAATCTGTGACTCTCAAAAATTCATTGTATTTTCCATTTTTATATAGCGATATATTTGTTTGAATTTTAAATAAATGTTTAATCAAGTTATCCCGTTTCGATCCTTTCTTATTTTCATCATCTTCATCTTGTTTCTTGTCATCAAGCAATTGATCTTTGCTAACATAAATTTTCAATAATTCAGAAAAAATAAATGATTTAGCACAATCAAATAATTCAATATTATTATTTATAAAAGTTTGCATTGCTGGTGTAGGACTTAGTGCTCGTAATTCTGCTCCGGATTTATTTTGTTGAAGGATATCTATTACTTCTCCGAATGTTTTTTCTGAAAAATCGGCACTTACCCTCTGATCTTTTATGTAATTTTTAATTCTGTCTCTGAATTTTAAAATTTGATCACTATCATAAATATTCATCAAAGTTCTAAAGCCTGCCTTTCCTGCTATTAAATTATGAGTAAGATTAAGCTCTTTTGTTTCTTTTGAATTATTAAAATCCCATCTGAAATTATCTGCGAGATATTGCCTTATTATTCCAAGATCATCATCAGAGGAATATAAGAACAATACTTTTCCCTCTTTAATAGTACCATTTAGCATATTGGGAGCTGTACTATCTGTTGAGGGAATTTGTTGAATTCCATCGGTACGTAGCTTATTGGCTAATTCGATAATTTCTTGAGGATTTCTTCGATTTTGTTCTTTTTTCACTTCTTTAACTGTATCCTCCTCGTCTCCTTTAAAATCATCCAAATTACCAATCCCATCTTCATAAATAGACTGCATCGCATCTCCAAAAAAACCGATAATATTTTTTTTATTACTATTTTTAAAATGAGTAAGAAATATGTCTACTACTTCGCTGCTTGTATCCTGATATTCATCAATAAATATGCATCGATATTTATCCTTTACAATATCACAAAGCTTAGGATATTTTTCAAAAAGCAAATTGGCTACAATTAATATTTCATCGTGAGAAATGATACCTTCACGAATTCTAAAAAATTCTTTGTACTGAATTCCTTTTTCCAGATCATCAAAATAGTTATCCGGAACTGGACTTAATTCATCAATAGAAATGCTTGATACATTTTCGTCATTAGATAGGGAAACCAAAACCGCTTTCAGTTCTTTTTGAAAATGCTTGATGCTGTCCCATAAAAAATCGTGTATGGTAGAAACATTTAGATTTTTATGGTTCACTCTTTCTTCTATTTCCTTTACCGCTGCATTCGTGTAGGTCATACAGGCAACCTTTTCTGAAGGATTTTCACTAATAAATTGCCTGATAACACTTACCAATGAATAGGTTTTACCGCTACCCGCACCGCCACTTAACAGGAAGTTTCTGTCTTCATCAATACATTGAAATATTTCTTGAACCTCCTGTTCTAAATTTAGTCTTTCTTCAACCATAGCAATCCTTTTTTTATGTATTCCGGAATTTCCCAATTACTAAACTTGTCATCACTATGATATAAAATATCCAAAGCAAAATGTGTTTTCTTTTTTATGCACTTTTCAGCTAATTCATACGCATCATTTGTCGCTGCATCAAATAATTTTCGATTTTGTACCCCCTGAAACTTATCTCTATTGTTATTAATAAAAGTTCGATTAATATGTATAAATGAATCTTCAAAACTTCTGGCGTGATAATCTCCTTCTTCTTGCTGATAACATATACAAAGCTTTGAGTTTCCTACTGAAATAATACGTTGCTCTATGTTTAGGGCTTTTAGCTGTTCCCAAGAAATCCCAGGTAAAAAGTGCATTAGAGCTGTGTTACTAGTCTCAATACCTGTAGTAACACGACACGCTTGTAAAATTACACGACCATCATCATCCCGTTTCCCTAAATCTCCTTTAGAGTCAATATCAGTAATAATAATTCCTTTGATTCCCAGAAATTGAATGAACTTTTCAAAGATCTGAGAATATGCACCTACTTCTACTATTGAGATGTTTTGAGATAGCAAAGGAAGAAAATCATCCTTTGCATTTTCTGCTTCCAATCTTGCCTTTTCTTCTATATCTATCTTTCTCATAAAGGTTGGAATCAGAATTCTCTCTGTATCACCTTCAATCAAGATAGCCTTATCTGCAAAAAAAATCTCTGCCCTGCTAATCGTCAAATATTGTTTTAAAAACTCATATTGATCAGTATCAATTGCATATTCTTTCTTTAAATCTTTTAGGTTTTTTGCTGTAACATTATTCGTACTTTGAATTTTTAAATATTTAATATCATCAAAGTCGCTATCTGCAACTATATGGGATGAATGAGTAGTAATAATGTACTGTAATATGCGATTTTCACCATCATCTCTTTTTATACCATCACCCAAAAGCTCTTTTATATTTTTAATAAATACATACTGCATTTGAGGATGCGTATGTGCCTCCGGTTCTTCTATGAAAAGTAGATTAATATCTGCTGGTTTTTTATCTTTGTCCCTTTTAAATTCCTGAACTATGATTTCAATTTCAAAAATCATACTTATCAGATTCATATAACCTAACCCATTATAATGCTCAGGTAGCTTATGTTCATCGTGCGTATAAACGACTGTCGTATTTCCTTCTAAAAGTTCTCGGTGCTGTAAAGTTGAAATAATAGCAATATCGGACTCATTTATTTTTACCCCTCCAAAATTTTTTACTTTATCAATTACTTCATTAAATAGATTACCATAAATTTCAGTCAGAACTCTGTCCGTTCCTGCCAATTGATCTTTAAAGTCTTCTGTAGCTTGATTTTTTTCACTACTGTCTTCCCTTTTTTTATACAAATTAGAGGTTTGTCTCGATAAAGTTTTATCAACTTCCTTATTGGTAACATCTCGTCTCGCACTTATGTATTTAAAGCTTATGACATCCTTAATGCCTATTGCTTCCTTTTCAAGATCAATAAAATTTTCTTCATTTACTTCCTCCGTATCAAGTCGATATTCAAATGATTTTTTTTGAATTTTAAAATAATTTCCGACTTCTTTTTGCAAGAAGTCTTTTAAACCTCTTTCTTCATATTCAACCTCCTTTTCGAGTGCATTGGCTTTTTTAGCAGATTCATTAGATCTGAAAACAAATAGATCGGATTTTAATTTCAAAAAATCGGTATAATTAAGTGTAAATTCAAATCCTAAAACAATTACATTATTGTTAGGGTCTAAATCCATTAATAATCGGCTTACATTAGACAGATTATCCCTTTCTCCATATTGAATAAAAAGCTTCATTTTAATACCAATAGGATTAAATTCCTCAGGCAATGTCTCTTGTTCGATAAGTGAAACAAGTTCTTTTTTAAATTCTATATTGAAATCATCGTAAGAAAATTTACTTTTTTCATTTAAGAACTTGTCTAATACGGAAAGGATTGATGTTTTTCCTGTATTATTTTTTCCTATAACTAAAGAAAGGTCTTCCTCTAAGTCCATTGAGAATTCTCTTAGCAATCTAAAGTTATGGATGTGAATTTTGAAAATATTCATATCAAAGTTTGTTTAATAAAGTTTTAATGGTTATCCTCTTATTCAAATATAGTAATTTGATAAATATATAATATAATAGTAAAAATTACATACTTATCAAAAGTGCATTTATTATGATACTGAGGTTATAGCATATAATAGTACCAAAATAAAATACCGACTGTCGTCGGTATTTTATTCATTTATAAGATTAAAAAATTGTTCAAGAGTAATTTTTCTTGCTTTGCAAATTTTGTAAAGTGTTTCAACAGGAATTCTATAAGTATTATCACTCTTAATTTTTCGTACAGTACTTTCTTCAATATCGTGACTTTTAGCAAACGAGTTCTGCGACTTATTTTCTTTAAGCCAAGGAATCAACCAATTTTTAGTTATATACGAACAGATTTTCTCGTTTATGTCAATCATATAACAAAAGAAATATTTTGCTATTAAAATATTACGGTCGAACGACCGTAATTAAATAATTTTTATTATATTTGGAATAAATTATTTATAAAAGTAATTTTGCGATAGTTCAAAGAAATATAGAAGCTATTGCTTAGATTCTCGACTGGAAAACTGGCACTTTTCAAAAAGCAACGAGAGGATAAGTAAATGTGCCCACGACTTCGGCGTGGGCTCACTTATCGTTGCTTGGTATGCCAGTACCACCGGTCGGTAAGTTGAGTTCCACGCCTTTATTTTGGCAAAATGTAGTGAGTGAATATTTTCAATGATGCAGAGAATTCATCTTATTTATCAAAGCAGTTCTTCAAGCAATAATCAGCTCAAATACACTGCTTATGAAAAGAACAAACTCTCTGCCCCGAAAGCTCACCGATCATCAGTTATATAAACTATTGAAAGAAGGAAACCCAACTTCATTAGAACATATTCATTTTCGGTACAAAAGACTTCTTTTTTGGATCGGAAAAAAAATGCTCGATGATGATTTTGTTGTAGAAACTTTGGTTCAGGATACATTTCTTAAACTCTGGTTACACCGAGATTCCATTGAAACTCCAAATCATATTCTTGGTTTTTTACGGTTTGTTCTGAAAAGAGACTGCATAACGTATTTCAATACCCCAAAAAATAAATTCGCTCGCTTAACGGCTTCACTTGAAAGTTTTGAGAACTATCAGGATTATCTTATTGGGTATGATCCTTTGCAAGACAAAGAACATCTTCTTCGTCAGGAATCTGATCAAAAAGATTTTGATGAAGTCAATAAGGTCTTAAAAGTGATAAACCCCAAAAGAAAACACTTGATCGAGCTATGCCTTCAATATGGCTTTCAGTACAAACCCATTGCAGAAGCAATGGGAAGTAATGTTAAAGATATAAGCAATGAGGTAAGTAGAGCAATAGATGATTTAAGGAAAATCTTAAAGAGAAATTATCTTGAAGAGTCACCGATTAAATCTCAGAAAAGTGAGTTTCACCAAGTTGAACTCAGCAGTCAACAAATTGAAATTATAAACAGAAGATTTGAACAGAAATCTTCATTTGCAGTCATTGCACGAGAACTTAAACTTTCTGAAAAAGAAGTCCATCAGGAGTTTCTTTACGCCTACCAATATTTACAGAATCGTAACAACTCTGAAATACCTTTTTGATATGGAAAAATCTACGATGACACTTACCCGAAAAATTCAGTTGTTGATCGATGTTCCGTCTGAACGAAAAAATGAAATGTGGGAAAAACTTTATCGGTATCAAAACCGCTGTTTCCGAGCGGCAAACTTAATAGCTTCCCATTTGTATGTTCAGGAAATGATCAAGGATTTTTTTTATTTTACAGAAGGAATCCAATATAAGCTGGCTGATGAAAAGAAAGATCAAATGGGAATGTTTAACCGTTCGAAAACTGGAACCACCGCACGAATGGTATTTGACCGATTCAAAGGTGAAATCCCGACAGATATTTTGGGAAGCCTTAACAATACAATTCAATCAACCTTCTCAAAAAACAAAGCAGACTACTGGCAGGGAACAAAATCATTGAGAAACTATAAAAGAGATATTCCAATACCACTGCCTGTTAAATGCATCAGCAAAATGAGATATGACGAAGAAACGAAAGCTTTTGGTTTCAATATGTTTGCAATTCCTGTCAAAACATACTTAGGAAAAGACTACACTGATAAGCGAGTCATCATGGAACGTCTGCTAAAAGAAGAGATAAAGCTTTGCACCTCACAGATCCAACTGAAAGACAGGAAAATCTATTGGCTTGCCGTATTTGAATTTGAAAAAGAAGAACATCTTTTAAAACCCGAAATCATTGCGGAAGCTTCCCTGTCTCTGGAACATCCAATAGTTGCAAAAGCAAACAATGTACGCATCAATATTGGTTCAAAAGAAGAGTTTTTGTATCGCAGACTTGCAATTCAGGCAAGTCAGAAAAGGATTCAGGATGGTATCGCCTATGTCCGTTCAGGAAAGGGAGCCAAGCGGAAACAAAAGGCACTGTATAAAACAGAGAATCTGGAAAGTAGATATGTAAGTCATAGACTTCATTTGTACAGCCGAAAGCTTATCGATTTCTGTATCAAGCAACAGGCAGGCACACTTATTCTTAAAAATCACGAAGACAAAATAGGTATTGCAAAAGAACAGGAATTTGTGCTTCGTAATTGGAGTTATTACGAATTGCAAAGCAAAATAAAATACAAGGCTGAAAAAGCCGGAATAGAATTAATTATTGGATAAAAAATACGAGGGTGCTTGTACACCCGCAGGGTGAGGTCTTGAACACTCACTAAATACTCTAATAGTATATACAACGGCGTGGGTTCTTTTTTTATCAAAGACATTGTCAGAATAAGAAATAAATTACATAAACAATAAGAAAATTATTGGAAACTCTTGCAGAGGAACAAAAAATCCTTACTTTTGGAAGTAAGGACAATATTGGATAACTGACAATTATTTTGAACCCCTAACTGTCAGATAAAGTTGTGGCTATTACAAATAAAATCTAGTTGAATGTTTAGCCTATATGATTTAGCTGAATTACTTTTATGCGAAAATTTGCTCTTTGTAATTCTTCAAATAAACATAAGCTTCTTCCACTAAAGTTTTTTTAAATAATTGACTTTTTCTAATATTCCATTTTTTGATTGACAACATTACCTCATCAAGTGAAGAATTAGGATTTTGGAAAAGAATGTAATCAACAGTGGCTAAAACCTCTAATGAAAGTTCAGAACTAAAATTAGAAATAAACTTAATTAAACTTTTTAACCTCAATAATTCTTCAGTAGTCAAATTATTGTTCACATACTTTTTTACTTCATCCCATTTTTCATAATTTAAGTAAAGTGGTTCAAAAGGTTTTACATTACCTTGTTCCATCCCTTTCAAATAAACTCCATTAAGACTGTATAAAACCTTTTCCACACCTATTGCATATGGTCCATAATGATAAGGTTTAAAGTCCAAATTTAATTTTTGTCCTTTTCTTTGTAGAAAATAAGCCAGCTTATTTGCAGCAAATAAACTACTATATTCTCCAATACTTTCAAAAGCAAACAAAGAATATAATAGTGTTGCTCTTGCAGGAGTTAGTTTTGTTATTTTTCTTGTTTCCTGTTTTTGAAGAATTTCCTTAATACCTTCATTTGGTTCAAAAAGAATTATTTCTGTATTTAAATCTTCTAAAGATATAAATATCATTTTTTTTACTACATTCCAATCAAGCCCTCCATTTCCGCAACCAAGTGGAGGTATAGCAATACTGTCAATTTTTTCTTTGATAATTAACTCTCTTAAAGATATTAAGCCTTTTTCAATATATTCATATTTTGACGGATGACGCCAATGAACTTTTGTCGGAAAATTAATAATTAATTTTTTACCTAGTTGTAGGTTTGCATCCCAAACTGACAACAGTTTACCAGGCATCAATTCTTTATTTTTACATGCCTCAATATACTTTTTAGTATTATTAGGAAAAGCTTCTTTAAACTGCAAAGCTATTCCTTTACCCATAACTCCTACAGTGTTAACTGTATTCACTAAGGCGGTGACATTTGCAGTTAATAAATCTCCTTTCTCAATTTTAATCATGTTCAAAAGTAATAAATTTTATTAGTATTGACTTTAATTTCTAGCTTATTCTCTTTCAAAATTTTTTCAACATATTTTTTAGCTTCATCATCATAAACATTTATTGATTCAATAATATGAATTGGAACCTCATCCTTCACTAAAAGTTCTGCTTGATAACGCCTAGCGCGGTCAAAATCCTCAGATTTGGAAAAATTATTTTGATGAATACTTTGCCAATCAATTTTATCAATTTTAGAAAGAGAATTATAATGAGTTGTGGCAGCGTCATTAGCTTGTCCATCAGTAAAAAACCACTTCTTATCAAGTGAAATTAAATCCGATATTCTGAATCTCATTACTAAAATTTCAGAAGGCCCCCTTTTAGGAACAACAGGATGTCTATAACCCGTTTGAATATTAAAGAGCATAATTGATTTGGATGTAAAATAAAACGGTACGTAATCACCAATCATTCCATAGTGTTCAATTCTCACCTTAGTTTCAGTCCTTACATCAATTATTTCAGGATTTCCAATATTAATATAATTAGAATTAGCTTTAGAGTTTTTTTTGCATACAATTCCAGTTTCTAATATTATTGGCAGGTTTTCGATATGTATAATTCTATAGCAATATTCTTTATTTTTATTAATCATTTTTTTAACTACACTTTATTTACAATTACAGCTATCTTCCAAATTTCCGCATTGCGTCAGTATGATTTGATATAATTTCTTACAGCTGTTTCAACAACTAATATAGAATTTATTTTTGATGATTTGACTGTTATGTACTTACAAATATTTTTTGTGCTAAATATTCTTGGATTGACAAATGTTTTTTATCCAAAACAAAATGCAGCTAAAATAAACTGCATTGCTCAAAGAGCTTGGATAGTCGCTGACAGTATTCTTCAATATTTGTTTTCATCAGAAATTCCTTTTGTCCACTTGTGTAAAATTTACAATCGTTTAATATAAAAAAGATTTCCTGAACAAAAATAAGTCAAGATATTTCTACGTTATTTACAAAAACAGCAGAAGGGTTTATGGTGGTACAAAATTAAATTTCTGTACGTATAAAAATATGTCTTGCTATTACCCTTCTACAAATATTAGCATCGTCTCCTTTTGTTCTTTTGAATTGGAATATTCTCAGACTCATAATTTGTATTGTTACTACCGAAACCTAGTAAAGAGAAAAGTTGATTTGCAATTTCTTTGTCTTTAAAAATCTCATTAAAAGCAGAGAATGGGATATTATTTTCTTTACATATTTTTTCTGCAATGTGCCCCATTTCTGATTTTAGTTCTTTATTTTCTGACCTATCAATATTAGGATATCGATATCTTTCAAATTTGATTTCTCTCTCCAGAATATTAACAACAGAATCCAGATATTTTTTCTTTTCAGAAGCAAAAACGGTTGGATTAGTCAATAGTACAGAGTTTTTGTTTTTGAATAGGTGTACTTCTTGTTTTAAATTACTAACCTTTTCATTGAGTTCAGTAATTTGCTTTGATTTAGAATTTAATTCTATTTTATTTTTTTGAATTATACTTCTGTAGCTGCGAAATGCTTTTTCATAATTCGCAATGGTCTTATCAGTCTTAATTTTTCTAAAACCCAGAAAATCATTTTCCTTGACAACCAACTCCTCAGATTTCTTCGAACTCATTTCAGATTTCATCGCATCATACCTTTCTTCCAAAATTTTGAGATCTTCTTCTTTCTGCTGAATCTTAAACTCAATAGCTTCCAATCTTCCTCTGGAACCAGAGATCCCTCTTTCCATATTCAAGCATTCGGCTGTCAAATCCTGCATTTTTGAATAATGGAAGGACTGGTGTTTAAGTGTTTTACCAGTTTTCAGATCCTGCCAGTCAGCTACCAGATGAGCGTGGTAATTTGGTTTCCATTCTTTTGTATCTTTATCAGTGTGTCCTTCGTCTTTATGAATGGCGATCTGAAAAACACGGATGCTCAATTCTTCTTCCAGTCTCTTAGCTAAGTTTTGAAGTTCCAGCATCGTTGTGTTCTCTTTGATCACTACAACTGCCTCCCGAACAGGCATTGCATTCTTCTGTAATTTCCTTCCTGACTTATCTTTGCAATACGCTTCGATCTTTTGGATCCTTTCAGCTATTTTTTGTTCCATCCAGTATTCATTCTTTGGTGTAAGGTCTTTACGGATGTAATCAAAAGTTTTCTTCCTGAAATTATGGGTTTCAGAATCGGACTTAACAACTTTGAAATTAATAGAGGTCTTCATTGCTTTTACATCTTTAAAGTTTTACACTTTTATTGTTTATGCTTTTAAATTTTCAATAAAGATTGCTGTAGTTATATGACGCAGCATTACTCTTTACCTGTGTTTATTTTACACACCTTCGATAAAAATAACCCCAATGCTTTTTATACAGGTTCAATAAGCTAACCTGATATTATTTTATTCAGGTTAAAAGCCTCGTAGAGCGTATTTGAAACTTTGTTGGGAGGAACGACCTTCAAAGTTGCGAATGCGCTCCTAACTTCTGCGGGTAGTTGGTAAAAAACATACAGCACGCTTTATCAACGCTTCATTTTAAAACTATTTGAGTTTCTAATTTCCGGTTCCTGCTTTATCTCTTCTAATTTATCAGGTTCAGGAAATTTTTCAGATCGCTTTCCTGATTTATTAGCTACATCATTTTTTATTCGATGTATCAAAAATTCGTTGAGATCTTTATGGTTGGAATAAATTCCGGAGTAATCTTTTGCTTGCGAAAAAGATTTTATGATCTGAGATTTACATTTAATTCCTGCATTATCATTGTCGAGAAACAGATTGATATCAGAGTAATTTTTCAAATGTTCTATGGATCTGTTTAAAAGAGCAATGGAATTCATTACGAGAATATCTCCTGTGAAAGATCTCTGCATTTCGACAAAAGACAAGGCATCCATAAAGCCTTCAAAAACTGCTGCACTTTTGATATTTTTAACTTCAACACTTGAAATGTCCTGTAAACCACAATTGATATTAATTATTGAAATATCCTTTTTCAACAGTGACCCTTTATAAAAAGAATTACGAAGCTCAAAGCCTCCGGATAAATTTTCAAATCCAATTGCATAGAGTCTCTTTTCTCCAACTGTAAATCGCACCTCCTTTATGTAATCATAGATTTTAGGACTTAATCCACGTTCCTGCAAATAATTTTTCAAGTTGGGATTCTGGATATCCATTATTTCATCAATTCTATAATTAGGTTTCGATTTTTTAATATGTTCTTGCTGATGAAAAGAAGAAAAATTTTGTTTTTGCGCCCAGTCCAGAACTTCATTGACCGAAGTCTTCAAATACTTCTTCATAAAGTCGGTATTGTTCCCGCCGACATCTTCTGAGTGAAGATACCAAGCATTAATTCTTTTATCTAATTTGAAAGAGGCTTGGGATTCGCTGGCAAAGGGGTTGAGATACCAAGCTTCTTTTTCATTTTGTTTCGTTGGAAGGTGTCCGAGAGAAAGGAGGACTTCTTCCAACGATATGCTGTTAAATTGTTTGCAGTTCATTTTTATAATTTTTAATATTTTTTAACAGTAAATAGTCAGTTCAGGCGGACGAGTTTAGTTTTGAATAATTTTTGATGAATTGATGAGAAAGACATCTAAAAAAAACTGAATAACAACATCTTAAACTCTCATCAAAGTCTCATCACCTCATCAAAGTGGAAATATTCTCCTCATCATCCTCTCATCAAAAATCAGGGTTTAAAAATTTGATGAGGATTTTGATGACACGTAACTAATTGATTTTATTTTCATTATCAATTAATTCATCATTTCATCAAATTTTTTAAGAATAAAATTCCTTTCTATTGTAAAATATCGTCCTGTTTTGTTCTGTTGAAAAAAGCTTAAACCATAATCGAGGTCGTATTTGATATAGGACAAAGAATTACTTTGAGGTTCAAGTTTCCAGTTTTCTTTCAGTATTTTCCGGACATCATTAACTGTCCAATATTGCTTGCTGAACATCTTACCAAGCATATTGAAAATATCCTGAGGAATACAATGGAGCTTGCTGTCTTCTGTACTTTCAAAAAACTCATATAAAAGCTCGATGATTTTCGATTCAAGTTTGTTATTATTTTTCCAAACCAGTTTCTGAAGAGCTTTTGTTCTGATCTGTGATTCTGTGAACCACATCCTTGTCTCCTTACGACTGTGGAATGGTCTTTGAATTAAGTATCGAAGAAAATACGGGATCTCTTTGTTGAGATTTTTTAGAAATTCGGTGTTTTCGCTTTTGATCGATTTTACTTTGATGATCCAGAATCTGATCTCATTTTCATCAATTTTAATAAAGTTATCTTCATTATTAGAGCAAAGAATAAATTTGCCAAAGAATTCAACTTCTTCACGGTCTTTACCCTTTGCCTCCTTTTTGTCTTTGTCGGTCGTAGAAAGATATTTCAAGCGTTCCGTGATTTCTTTTTTATCGAAGAATACTTCGTCGATAGCTACTATCACCATCGAAGTCCAATCTGAATTGAACTGACTGCTGAATGAGTCACCTTTGATGTAGGTCATATTTAATCCAAAGATGGATTTCAGCCATTTGATAAAAGTAGATTTTCCAGTAGATCTTTCTTTACTTACCAAGCAAAGAATTGGAAGTATCTGCGTTGGATATTCAAGCAATATCTTTATGTAATCTAAACCTAACTCCAATTGCTCTCCGAAAATATGTTCCATAAATTTTAGTGAGAATGGAATTTTGTTTTCTAAAGCTTCAGAAGTTGTATATTCATTGATTGGTTGATAAGGAATCTCATTGTACATATTGTAGAATCCGTCTATAATCTGCCTATAGTCAAGATGAGAAGGAATACAACAGAAACCATCGTACTTTGAAACTTTTGAAACGTAGATTTTTCCGTGGTCGCTAATAATTGTTTCACGATTCCATCGTACCAAAATTGAGATTTTGTCTCCGGAGATCAATGGTTTTTCAATGGTTTTATAATAGGTTGTACCTACTCTTAGGTATGGGATTTTTTCGCTCATATTTTAAAAGTTTGTTTCCGTATAGAAATACGGACGGTTGAATAAGAATGATTGATAAATAAAATCTTTATCTATCTCCTATACTTAAGCGATTTGACTTCGTTTAAAGCATCCATCAGCTCAAAATGATTG
Organism: Chryseobacterium echinoideorum; assembly: GCF_007474535.1. Classification (GTDB taxonomy): domain Bacteria; phylum Bacteroidota; class Bacteroidia; order Flavobacteriales; family Weeksellaceae; genus Chryseobacterium; species Chryseobacterium echinoideorum. The sequence continues at coordinate 17,757 of NZ_VKNW01000016.1, forward strand.
ACCCTGTAGAATCTTCCGATTTGTTCCGCTTTGATGTTACCTTTTAAAATGTGTGAGCGTACGGTCTGGTAATCAAGTTTAAGAATTTCTGAACACTCTTTGATAGAATACAGTTTCTTTTTTAACTCAATTTCAGGTTCTTTTTTTAGGGAATAAAGTAAGTCTTTTACTTCCCCTAATTCGTCGAGAATGGTTTGGAATGGATTTGTTGTCTGCATAATCTGTGGTATTTATTTGCAGACAAAATTGTATGATTGGAATAACTAATTATGCAATTCTACTCAATTGCGTGAAGTTTAGTACTTGAAATTTAATCGCTTGTATTTAATATCAATATAATTAAATTGTTTCATCACTATTATAAAGAAGAGGAAATGATTTTTCAAATTTTATATAATGATAATGTTGTGTCTAAACTAGTTTTTGTAAATATTTACTTATCAATTGTAAAAGTGCAATATCAAATAAATAACCCCGGGGCAAGCCCACGAGGTATTAGTGGAATTTAATTTTTTTTGTTTGATGAAAAACCATCCGTTTTTCAAACTTTTCCTCTTTTCACCCCGAGACAAGTCTCGAGGAATTCTTTGGATTAATATCTGGACCCGCTATTTTGCCAAACTATAATTGTGCGTTCGTTGTTTTTCTTTCTATATATTTTGTCAGTTTTTCGTATTCTATTTTCTTGATATAATTTTCCATATAATCATAGTCAATTTTACCGTTTTTGTCAATTGGGAAAAGTAATTTTTGACGTAACATTCTCGCTTCGTTGAATTTATAAGCGTATTGAAATTTTGATTTTTGTTTCAAAATGATTGTCTTAATGAACAAATACAAAAATTCGTTACCTTCAACTTCTTTTAGGCTTAATCTTTTTACATCGTCTGAAAAAATTGCTTTGTAAGGATGATAGAAATTTTCAACAACGCTTCCATTATAGTTTACACCTAAAACATTAGAATCTAATGATGAATTTGTATTTGAAACAAAATTTGTAATACCATTATTTGAATCAGAAGCACCAATAAAAGGCGTTTCGCCTTTTATCATATCTGCTTTTGTTAGCCTTTTACCAGCTTTGATATGAAAAATATCTTCGATAAAAAATTCGTTCCATTTTTTATTTTCAAGTTTTGATACTTCTCTGAAGTTTTTAACTTTTTCTAATCTTGCATTTATATAGATTGTAAACTTTGCTATTTGTTCTGATTCCTTTTGGCGTGTATAATTATCCATAAATTCATAATCAGGAAAACCATTTGAATTGACAGGAAGCTGAATAATTTGTCTTTTTATTCGTTCCGTAAATGCTTTATAACCAAATGCAAATTTTTCTCTGTTTGCAATTATCATTTTTGAAATGAATTTACCAGAAAATTCGGTTAAAAATTCATTTTTAAGAATTGAAATTTCATCACTTGCTGTGAATTCTCCTTTTACATAGTAACAATCGCAAAAGGTTGTTATTATTATGCAATCCTTTTCAATAAATACTGGATTTTGAATTAAATCAGTAAGCCCATTATTTGATGCACTTGCAGAATAATAAGGAACATTTCCCTTTATTCTATCTTTTTCAATAAGTCTTTTTCCTCTTGAAACTTGAAAAATTTTACCTATCGTAAATTCTGCCCATTGAATACTATTTAAATCTATAAAACTAATCATTGTCAAATAAATATTCTTTGTCTTGCATTATCATATTGAATTCAAAGGTTAGATAATCACCAACATTTTTCTTAAACTCAATTTCATTTGGGATTTCGTCATTGAAGTAATAAAATGAATGTAGCCATTCATCATCAGGTTCAATTGTTGTTTTTACACAAAATTTAGTTTCTGCTTCTAAGCGGTCAAACCATACATCAAGTAAATGTTGCTTTTTATCTTTTGCTTCAATAGTTTCAATAAGTCCACGATGTTTTTGCACTTCAAAACCATCATTTTCAAAATTGATAAATTTTACCTTTTTATCTTTGTAATGTGGAACTCCAGCCGTAAATACTGCAATACAAGGATTAGTTCCAACGCCATAAAATGAATTTTTGTTAAGTGTGATAACACCTTCCAAAGTATGAAATTTTAATATATTTTCTTTAATAGCTTGTTCTTCTTTGGTTTTTCCATTCATCGATGATTGTGGAACAATAACAACCACTTTTGCATCTTGAACAACAGAATTAAGTAAATGTTCAGTAAAGTTAATTTCGTATAAACTTGGATTGTTTTTGCTACCCATAGAATAGGGTGGATTCATCATACCAACTGTACATCCTTTTTCTTGTAATAATGACGGGTTAAATTTTAAAAAATCTTCTTGTTCCAAATTGCTTTTACCATCTCCACGCAAAATCATATTTGTTGTTGCAATGGTAAACATATAAGGTTGCAACTCTAAACCGTGCAATTGATTTTTTCTAATGTTTCTTTGTGTTTCGGGATTGTCAGTTTTTTGCAACATATCGTGCATAGCTGCAATTAAAAATCCTGCTGTTCCACAACAAGGATCTAAAATAGAATCAGTAGGTTTTAATTCTACTAAATCACAAAATAATTCGGTAACGTGTTTTGGTGTTAAAACAATTCCTAATGATTGTCCGTCACCACCAGAATAAGACATAAATTCTCCATAAAATCTTCCTAAATAATCTTCGGCAGAGTGTATGTACTTTATGTTTTTATAAATGTTTTCATAGAGAAACTCTGTAAAGTGTTTTAAAGGTGTTTTCTTTAAAAATTCGTTTACTTCGTTGATTGCTTTTGTATCTTTAATAACCAAAAATTGGCTTAATAATTTGTCTTTTTTTACTTGTGGCGAAACATTTGCTCTACGCAAGTTTTTTTCAATTGCTTCATAAATTTTTTCACCATCTGTGTTTGTTTCATCGCCAATTAAACTGTCAATACTAAAACCTTTATGCTCCATTTCACGCAAAGCCAACAAAATTCCAGAAACAATTAGCGGTTTGTCTTTGTCTTGAATACTTCCGTAATTTCTTAAATCTTCGTGAAGATTTTTTGCATCCTTGAGGATTTCTTCTGTTGTTTTGTCTTCGGGTGTTTGCTCTTTTAGAATATTCTTTGTGTAGTATTCGTCTATATTTTTTTCGTTGAAAAGTGTAAACGTTTCAACATCCTCAAGTTCTTTATAGCCTCCCCTTTCATCAATAAAAATTGGTGTTATTTTGTGTCGCTTTTCGTTGCCTGATACACCAAAAACAATGAACTTTTTATAGTTTGTATTTTTAGCTAAATGTTTACCATAAAATAAAGCACCATTAACAGCATAATTTTTCACACTTGTTATTTCGCTACAAATTAAATCTTTATCATTTCTTTTTATGTGAAGTGAAACATCTGCTTTATTTTCAATAATCAAAACGAAGTCTTTAACAATTCCGCTATATTCAGGAAAGCCTACTTTTCCTGTTCCAGCTTTTGATGCTGATTTTAAAGCTTTGTCAATGTCTTTTATGTTGCTTCCTTGTGGATGTAAATCAACATTGGCTTCTTTAAGCAATTCGTAAACCCACAAATCTGTCAATATTTCTTTCTTCGCCATTTATTTTGTTAATTCTTTAATGTCGCAAATCTATGATTTTATTTTTGTTGTTTATGTTTTTGTCTATTGTTAATGCGGTCTTCTTTGTTTAATCTCATCTTCTCAGTACACTCAATATATCTATAAAGTAAAGCTGACACAATTCTATATTCTAGAAATAATATTATTATATATTAAGCAACTTAGATAATTCCTGGTAGATATTTTCTTCAAAGTCATTTGGTTTGACTGTGATTGCTCTAGAAAATGTTCCCTTATCAAAATTTGTATTATATTCATTTTCCATAGCCTCAATAATTGTGGTGTCTTGGAAATCTGGGTTTATGATGTGATTGTCCTTTAAAAAACGGTGAATTCTTATAAAAGAAGATTTCTGATCTACCAGCAGATTGTGATTTTCATCGATGAATTTTTTATCTTTTAAAAAAGCGAGGAAAATTTTTGAACTGTTATCACCAATCATAATATCAGATAAACTAATTTCTCTATTTATTTTATGTTTTAAGGCGAAATATAGAAAAAGTGTAGTTTCGGCACCGTTTAAAAAATTGCCCTGCAATTTCATCAGGTTACTTGGACTTAACAGGGTGTTTGATTCTTTTTTATATTGATCCAAACAGTATTGGATCTTTTCTTCAAAATTGTGATTTCTTGATGCATCAATATCTCTGAAATGAAAGCTGAAGAAATTGTCTAACTTTTCATATCTAATCAAAAATTCATTTCTCAACTTTTCATCGAGAACGATTTTAGAGGATTTTTGTTGCGCTTTTTCAATTCTACTTCGCAAACGTTCGTGAATTTTTGGCCTTCTAATCCAGTAATAAATCATCATTGGATAGCCTACAAATTCTTCCCAAAAATTCCAACGTCCGTAAAGTGTTTTTTGATCCATAGTGTAAAGTGGTGATTATTTAAAAACTTCATTCATATAGTTGATCTTATCATCTTCACTTGGTCTGTAATAAGCATTAAAGACTTCTAAGCTAGTATGACCAGTGTAACTCATAATTACTTTATCCGGAACTCGTTTGTTCTTCATTATAGTGATGAAACTTCTTCTTGCAGTATGTGAGGAAATCCTTGTCCAAAACTCAGCTTTTTGGTCTACCAACTCATCACCATACTTCATAGTTTTCTTTATTTCATCCGTAAATTCAAGCTTTTTAAAAACCTCCTTAATATACTCATTCATCTTCTGGTTTGTAATACTAGGCAGGTTATAATCATACTTTTCGAGTATTGATTTAGAAATACTGTTTAAAGGAATTGCTAAGTTTTTAGATTTACTTTTTAAGTCGATAACTCGTATGAAATTACCATCAACATCACTTCTTGAGATCGTGCTGTAATTTCCAAACCTCATTCCTGTAGTACATCCAAAAACAAAGAGGTCACGTACCCTTTCCAATCTTTTATTATAACTGAAGTCATAATTATATATGAGTTCAACTTGCTCATAATTTAAAGCTATTTCGTCAGTTGTGAATTTCGCAGGTTTTTTGAACGTAATAAAACTGTTATTGTATGTATATTTTTTATTGAGAGCCCAAAGAAGAAAAGTTTTGAGCAGACCGACATTTCTGTGTAATGTATTTGCAGAATGCTTTTTTTCTTCAATACAATACTTTAGAAACTTATTATAAAGTTTATCATCAAATTTTCCCAGAGTGATCTTAACTTTACAATTGCTTTCAAAATCTTCGAGTAGATTCTTATTGCATTTGTAACGCTTTAAAGTAGAATTTGAAATTGAATTACCAGTATAGTCATTTTCCTTCTCCTCTAAAAACTCCTGATAAATTCTAAAGAAATCACTTTTAAAGGTAATTTTTTTAAACTTTTCATCGAATCTTTGTTTAAGAATATCGACGGTAAGTTCTTCATTAATGTTCTTATATCGATTAACAATCTCTGTAAAGAAACTACTGTATCGATCTAACTGCATCTTGACGCTTCGATGAATTTCTGCCTTCTTGGTTCTTCCGTTTAGGTCATTTGGTTGTCTGCCTTCAAAATCCCATTCGCTTGGTTTTATTTTCTCACCAGTAGAATAGATAAAATTCTTATTTTCGTTGTTGAAAAATGAACGGAAATAAATCAGTGTTTCCTTTGTACCATTGGGTTGCTTAAGCTTGAAAGTATAATTCATTAGGTGCCAGTTTAGGTGCTACTTCTTCTATATTTAGACATAAAAACTAAGTATATTAGTTTATACAAATATAATTAAAATACTGATAAATAGATACATTACATATTTTGAGTTATGTTAAAATATAATAGGTTCGAAAACCTCCAACTCCACAATATACAAACCATCCGGTCAGGATGGTTTTTCGTTTATTTAAAACCATTCTTAACGAAACATTTTATAATTTTGCAGAAGTGAAAAAACTGATCTCGATACTATTGCTTAGTTTATACTTGGTTTCTACAACCGAGTTGTATCAGTTTTTGAAGATTCCGGTTCTTATTGAACATTATCTGGAACATAAGGAACAAAATCCTAAACTCACGATTGAATCGTTTTTTAAAATCCATTACGACAATCCCGTAAAAGATTCAGATTACACCAAAGACCAGCAGTTACCATTTGTTTCGCACGCAGCGCATCTCGTGGTGGTATGCACCCCTGTAACACCTTTTATTTTTCAGTTGTCTGACAAAGAATCCAACCCAATTATTAAATCCAAACAGACTTTTTACAAAAGCATCTTTTACAATAAAGATATTCTCAATTCCATCTGGCAACCGCCGAAATCTTGTTGATTTTATTCTGAATTACGCTCAAACATCACTTTGAGTAATTTCTGCTATTAAATTAATGCATAGAAAAGTTATTAATTTATATCAGACCATTACCTTATTTATTCATAATAAGCTCAACAAATCATTATGCTTACAAAAATCATTGAGTTTTCTGTAAAGAACAAACTCATCATTGCGCTGTTGATTTTGGGATTGATAGGCGTGGGTTCCTATCAGGTTACCAAACTTCCGATAGATGCAGTTCCCGACATTACCAACAATCAGGTTCAGGTCATTACCATTGCCCCTTCATTTGGAGCAACAGACATCGAAAGATTGGTGACATTTCCTATAGAACAGGCGAACAATAATATTTCAGGATTAAAGGAAATCCGCAGTTTTTCACGGTTTGGATTATCGCTCGTCACCATCGTTTTCGAGGATGACGTCGATGTATACTGGGCAAGACAGCAGGTTTCGGAACGGCTGCAGCAGGTTCAGACCCAGATTCCGCAGGGAATCGGAACTCCCGAATTAGGTCCTATCTCTACAGGTTTAGGCGAAATTTTCCAGTACGTGATCCGTCCCGAAAAAGGCTACGAAAAAAAATACGACATCACAGAACTTCGTACCATTCAGGACTGGATCGTGAGAAGACAGCTTCTCGGTGTAAAAGGCGTTGCCGAAGTCAGCAGTTTCGGAGGAAAACTGAAACAGTACGAAATTGCCGTAAATCCCGACAGGTTAAATGCCTACGGAATCACCATCAACGATGTTTTCGATGCTTTAAACACCAATAATCAGAACACAGGAGGAGCATATATTGAAAAAGGTCCCACCGTTTTATACATCCGAAGCGAAGGTCTGATCGGAAATATTGAAGACATTAAAAATATTGCGATCACTTCCAAAACCAATGAAATTCCATTGTTTATAAGAGATGTTGCAGAGGTGAAAACCAGCTTTGCCACAAGATACGGCGCCATGACATTCAACGATCAGGGAGAAGTTTCCGGAGCGGTAGTGATGATGCTGAAAGGCGAAAACAGCAATCAGGTCATTAAAAATGTAAAAGAAAAAATTGCACAGATTCAGAAAACACTTCCAAAAGGAGTAGTGATAGAACCATTTCTGGATCGTACCAAAATGGTAAACAACGCCATCGGAACTGTTGAGAAAAACCTTACAGAAGGCGCATTGATCGTTGTTTTTGTACTGGTTTTATTCCTCGGAAATGTACGCGCAGGATTGCTTGTGGCTTCCGTAATTCCTCTCGCAATGCTTTTTGCCATTTGTATGATGAATCTTTTCGGAGTCAGCGGAAACCTGATGAGTCTCGGTGCATTAGATTTTGGTTTGATTATCGACGGTGCGGTCATCATTGTAGAATCAGTCCTGCATCAGTTCAGCCATAATTCAAAATTCAAAAAAATATTTTCCGTTGGTAAAGAAGAAATGGACACCATTGTTATTGATTCTGCCGGAAAAATGATGAACAGTGCTGTTTTTGGTCAGATCATTATTCTTATTGTTTATCTTCCCATTCTTACCCTACAGGGAATTGAAGGAAAAATGTTCAAACCGATGGCAGAAACTGTCGCTTTTGCATTATTAGGCGCATTTTTACTGTCACTAACATATATTCCGATGATGAGTTCTTTGCTGTTGAGAAAAAGAAACTCAAAACCGACCTTATCAGACCGGATGATGAAAAAAGTAGAGAAATTTTATCTTAAAACATTGCTTAAAATCTTAAGAGTTCCGAAAGTGGTTTTCTCCGTCGTGGCAGTACTTTTCGTATTAGCAATTTTCATTCTCAGCAGAATGGGAGGCGAATTTATTCCTTCCCTTGAAGAAGGAGATTTTGCCGTAGAAACCAGAGTTTTGCCGGGAAGTAATCTTACCACAACCATCGAAAGTACCCAAAAAGCCGCTCACATTCTGAAATCGAGATTTCCGGAAGTGCAAAAAGTCGTGACAAAAATCGGAAGCGGAGAAGTTCCTACAGATCCGATGCCGATGGATGCCGCCGATTTAATGGTTATTCTAAAAGATAAAAAAGAATGGACTTCCGCTTCCACATTCCCGGAATTGGCGGATAAAATGACCAAAGAATTACAGGACGTTCCCGGCATTACCGTAAGTTTTCAATTTCCGGTACAGATGCGTTTCAATGAACTGATGACGGGAGCAAGACAGGATGTCGTGGTGAAAATTTTCGGAGATGATCTGGACGTTCTTTCTCAGAATGCCCAGAAACTGGGGAAAATAATAGAAACCGTAGACGGAACCCAGAATCTATACATTGAGCCGATTGCAGGAATGCCACAGGTAACCATAGAATACAACCGTCCTCTCATTGCACAGTATCATTTATCTATTTCCGATATCAACCGGATTGTGAATGCTGCATTCGCAGGGCAGAGTACAGGTCTCGTTTTCGAAGGCGAAAAACGTTTTGATATGGTCGTTCGTCTCGATTCCAAAGTCCGTAAAAATGTGGATGATATTAAAAATCTGCTAGTTCCGACCCCTTTCGGAAACCAAATTCCGCTTTCCCAGCTTGCAAAAGTTGAGGTGAAAAATGGTCCGAATCAGATTCAGAGAGAAAATGCACAGCGCAGAATTGTGGTTGGATTCAATATCAAAGGAAGAGATGTTCAGAGCATCGTGGAAGAACTTCAGACTAAAGTCAACAAAGAGATAAAGCTTCCGACAGGTTATTATATGACTTACGGCGGTTCTTTTGAAAACCTGAACAATGCAAAACAGCGTCTGATGATTGCCGTTCCGGTCGCCTTGGTGCTTATTTTTGTGATGTTGTTTTTAGCATTCGGCTCAGTAAAAGAAAGCCTGTTGATTTACACGGCAATTCCACTGTCAATCATTGGTGGTGTATTTCTTCTGGCTTTGAGAGGAATGCCTTTCAGCATCAGTGCAGGAGTTGGATTCATTGCGCTTTTCGGAGTTGCTGTTCTCAACGGAATTGTTTTGATCTCAGAATTCAACAGATTACACAAAAGCGGAATCCGGAATATTGTGAGAATAGTTATCGACGGAGGAGAATCGAGGCTTCGTCCAGTTTTAATGACGGCTTTTGTGGCATCTTTAGGATTTATTCCGATGGCGCTCAGCAACGGAGCCGGCGCAGAAGTTCAGCGTCCGTTGGCAACCGTTGTGATCGGAGGTTTGCTGGTTGCAACCTTCCTTACGCTTTTTGTACTGCCGCTTCTTTATGTAACCATTGAAAAAAGATTTAAAATGAAATCGCCATCATTTGGAAAACGCAAACGCTTATGAAGAAAACGCGATTACATATGACCTTTAAAAAACAATAAATATCTACATATGAAAAATAATCACAAAAATATAAAGGCTGTATTGATTTTATTATTCAGCTTTGCAGGATTCGGGCTGAAAGCGCAAGCACCGGTCAATCTTCAGACTGCGATCAATACCGCACTGGAAAACAACAGAAATCTTAAAAACGAAAAGCTGAAATCGGAATATTCTAAAGCTTTGATAAAATCTGCTAATGACATTCAGCAGACTGGTGTGACGTTCGATTACGGACAGGTCAACAGTGCCTACAACGATATGAAGTTTGGCGTTTCGCAAAACATTGCTTTTCCGACAGTGTATAAAAAGCAGAAAAATGTGTACACCGAAGAATGGAAAAAATCTTTGCTGAATGTTTCCTTGAAAGAATATGAACTTAAAAAAGCAGTCAGCCTTACCTTTTACAACATTCTGTACTGGAAGAAAAAAGAAAAATTGCTGAATGAAATCCTGAAACTCTACACCGACTTTTTAGACAAAGCGAACCTCCGGTTGAAAGCAGGAGAGAGCAATATTCTGGAAAAAACAACCGCTTCCAGCCAGAAATCGGCAATAGAAATTCAGTTAAAACAATTGCAACAGGAATTAGCCGTTTTAAAAATTCAGTTTCAGTGGCTTTTGAATACGGAAACCGATTTCATTCCCGAAGATTCAAAATCTTTTGCCAATTCTTTAAACGAAAAACTGGCGGATCATCCTTTGCTCAAAATCTGGGAACAGCAGAAAAATATTTCCACAGAACAGATCGCACTGGAAAAAGCAAAAATGCTTCCCGGTCTGCAATTGGCGTACAACCTGAACAGTTTTAAAGGGTTAGGTCCGGATGATAAACTCTACAATGCAACGCCTCAGTTTCATTCGGTTCAGGTCGGCGTTTCGCTTCCGATATTTTCCGGAGGTCAGAAAGCAAGAATTGAAGCCGCAAAAGTTGCGCAGTCTGTTGCTGAAAGTGAACTGAAAAATGCGGAATTCAATCTTCAGAATCAGCTTAAAAAAGCCAGAGAAATCTATCAGTCCAATCTGAAAATTATTTCAAAATATGAAAGTTCCGACCTGAAAAATGCAGATGTCATTACCGAAACTGCGAAAAGACAATTCATCGGTGGCGAAATCAATTATCTGGAATTTGTAATCCTTGTCAATCAGGCAGTACAGCTTAAAAATAATTACACCGATGCAGTCTGGCAACTTAATCAGAGTGCCATTGAACTGGAATATCTTACTTTAAATCCGTAAAAAATGAAATCAATTTCAATATATACCTTATTAATCAGCTTTTTTGTCTTCATTCAGTGTAAAAAAGAAGAAGCTCCGAAGCAGGAAAAAAATCTCCCGAAAGATGAAAGTATAGTCACTTTAACCGATGCTCAGTTGAGAAATGCACCGATAGAAACAACCACACTTTCATTACAAAATATCGCTTCAACCCTGAAATTAAACGGGATGATTGATGTTCCGCCGCAAAATTTGGTTTCCGTCAGTACTCCGCTTGGAGGTTATCTTAAATCCAGCAATCTGCTTCCGGGAATGCCGGTTTCCAGAGGTCAGGTGATTGCGGTGATTGAAAACCCGCAGTTCATACAGCTTCAGCAGGATTATCTGATGGCAAGATCCAAAGCACATTTTGCGGAACTGGATTATAACCGTCAGAAAACCCTGAACCAAAGTCAGGCAAGCAGCGATAAAGCAATGCAAATCGCTCAATCTGAAATGAACGGACAGAGAATTCTGATGAATTCATTGGCGCAACAGCTCAGACTTATTAATATCAATCCTGAGTCTTTAAAATCGGGAAGCATCACGAAAAGTGTTCCGGTGTACAGCTCAATCAACGGATTTGTAAGCAAAGTCAATGTGAACATCGGGAAATATGTAAATCCTTCGGATGTGCTTTTTGAGCTTATCAATCCAGATGATATTCACCTGAATCTTAAAGTGTATGAAAAGGATCTGGAAAACCTGAAAAAAGGACAGCGTTTCGCAGCATATACGAATGCAGATCCAAGCAAAAAATATTACGGCGAAATTCTTCTCATCAGCAAAGCTATCAGTCAGGGCGGTCTGGCGGAAGTTCACTGTCATTTCGATCAGTACGATCACAGTCTCGTTCCGGGAATGTACATGAATGCCGAAATTGAAACTAGCACCTCTTTTTCTAATGCTGTTCCGGAGCAAAGCATCGTGAACTTTGAAGGAAAAGACTTTGTCTTTGTTGAGGTGAAAAAACAGACATACCAATTAACATCTGTTACTTTGGGAGAAACGGAAAACGGGTTTATCCAGATTCTTAATTTTGATGATTTCAAGAATAAAAAGATTGTTACTAAAAATTCTTATACGCTTCTGATGAAGCTGAAGAATACCGAAGACGAATAAAAGAAAAAATAAACATTCTAAGCAATGAAATTCAAGCAATGAAAAAATCCTCTATAATAAAAACAGGAGCATACTTTGTCATAGTATTACTGATTGTTATTCAGTTTTTTGATACGGATAAAAATATATCCGCTACTCCTTCGGAAAATGCAATTGAAAAACATTATCAGGTATCATCTCATGTACAGGGCTTATTAAAAACAAGCTGTTACGATTGTCATTCTAATAATACAGCTTATCCTTGGTATAATAATATCCAGCCCGTAAAGTGGTGGTTGGCTGATCATGTCAATTCAGGAAAAAGGCATTTGAATTTTGATGAATTCAATACCTATTCTAAAGAAAAGAAATTGAAAAAATTGGACGAGATTACCGAAACGGTAAGAAGTGGGGAAATGCCACTTACTTCCTACACAATTATTCATCGTGATGCAAAATTATCTTCCGCAGATCAATCAGAAATAGAAAAGTGGGTAGGAGAAGTTAAAAAACAGATTGATTAATAGAATATTAAAAAATCATAAATATTCTTGAATTATGACAAAAACATTTGGTAATTTTAATACTACATCTATTTCAAATGAATAACAATATACCTGAAGACCTTAAAGGACTTACAGAAGCTGAGGTTGAAGCTTCCCGAAAAAAATACGGATATAACAGGCTGGAAGCTATTAAAAAGGAAACATGGGTAGGTATGCTCATTGATATTCTGAAAGAGCCAATGCTTATTTTACTGATATGTGTGTCCTTTATCTATGTGATTATAGGTGACTATGGAGAAGCTGCATTTATGTTTGTCGCAATAGTAGGTGTTACCGCCATTTCTTTTTATCAGGATAACCGCAGTAAAAAAGCACTTGAAGAGCTTGAAAAATTGAACGAGCCTTTAAGTACGGTAATAAGAAATGCAAAGATGGTGAAAATTCCCACTTTTGAAATTGTTGTCGGTGATCTCTGTATTACTGAGGAAGGAAGTTTAATTAATGCTGACGGGAAGATTGTCCACAGTAATGATTTTTCCGTCAATCAATCTTCTTTGACAGGGGAAAGCTTTTCTGTTTTCAAAGACAGTAAATCGGAAGATAATAAAGTTTATAGTGGAACCATTACTGTTTCAGGATTGGCTGTTTTTGAGGTAGAACAAATAGGAAAAGAAACCAAAGTAGGAAAAATTGGACAATCTATTCTGGGAATAAAAGAAGAAATATCTCCTTTACAGCTTCAAATCCGGAGTTTTGTGAAAGGAATGGCGATTATCGGGCTGGTTATCTTTTTAGCGGTGTGCATTTTCAGCTATATCAAAACACAGGATTTTGTTACCAGTTTATTAAGCGGACTTACCTTAGCAATGTCTGTGCTTCCTGAAGAAATTCCAGTAGCGTTTACGACTTTTATGGCTTTGGGAGCATGGAAGCTGATGCGAGAAGGAATTATTATCAAACGGAGCAGTATTGTGGAAACTTTGGGAAGTGTCACTGTGATTTGTACAGACAAAACAGGAACGATTACCGAAAATTCTATGCAGCTGAAGCATTTGTATGACTATAAATCCGATGCTATTTATGAGCAAGAAGATTTTAAAACAAAAGAGTTGAATGAACTCATTGATTATGCGATGTGGAGCAGCGAGCCGGTTCCGTTTGATCCGATGGAAATCACTTTACATAAGATTTATGAGCAGTCCCACGATTCGGATAAAAGGAAAGATTATCAGTTATTTCATGAATATCCATTAGAAGGAAAACCTCCGATGATGACCCATCTTTTTGAAAATGAACAAAAAGACAGAATTATTGCAGCTAAAGGAGCTCCTGAAGCAATCCTTAATGTTTCTCAGCTTTCAGATGAGGAAAAGAAAAAAATACGGGAAATTATAAAAGAATTTGGCGAGCAGGGATATCGTGTTTTAGGTGTTGCTAAATCTCATTTTGAAGGAAATGATTTCCCTGAAAAGCAGCAGGATTTTAGTTTTGAATTTTTAGGATTGACTGTATTTTATGATCCTCCTAAAAAAGGGATAAAAAATGTATTTCAGCATATTTATGATGCTGGAATTAAAGTAAAAGTAATTACGGGAGATAATGCAGATACAACCAATGCGATTGCATTACAGGCAGGAATCAAAAATAATAGTCCGGCAATTAGCGGAAGCGAGGTGGCTTCAAGTTCAGAAGATAATTTAATAAAGCTTTCTGAAAAAACAACTCTGTTTACAAGAATGTTTCCTGAAGCAAAACTTGAAGTGGTGAATGCTCTGAAAGCACAAGGTAATGTAGTAGCAATGCTCGGCGATGGTGTGAACGACGGCCCCGCATTGAAAGCGGCTCACATAGGAGTGGCAATGGGAAATAAAGGAACTGAAATTGCCAAATCGGCAGCAGCTTTGGTCATTACAAATGACGATCTCGAAAAACTGGTCGTAGGAATTGCTGCCGGACGGAGAATTTATGCCAATATCAAAAAAGCCGTTCAGTATATTATTTCCATTCATATTCCGATTATACTTACGGTTTCTTTACCCTTGTTCTTAGGATGGGTATTTCCACACATCTTTACGCCGGTTCATGTTATTTTTCTTGAATTGGTGATGGGACCTACCTGCTCTATTGTTTATGAAAACGAACCTATTGAAAAAAATGCAATGAAGAAACCCCCGAGAGCGCTTACAGATACTTTCTTAAACTGGAAAGAGCTTATAGTGAGTATTGTTCAGGGATTGGTTATTACGGCAGGGATATTATGGGTATATCAGTATTCTGTTGATCTTGTTAATGATGAACTTAAAACAAGAGCTTTGGTATTCAGCACATTGATATTTGCAAATATATTATTAAGTCTGGTAAACCGGTCTTTCTATTACAGCATATTTGAAAGCTTTAAAAATCGTAATTTCTTACTAGTAGGGATTTCGGCTTTAGTTCTAATGTTATTATTTGTTATTCTTTATGTGAAACCTGTATCTGGATTCTTTAGTGTAACTTCTCTTACTATAAACGAATTGGGGATAGCATTACTTGTTGCTGCTGTTTCAGTACTGTGGTTTGAGGTTTATAAACTGATTAAAAGGCTTTCTTAAGAAATTATTAAACTTGAAAAAAATAATCATACATAATCAATTATTTTATAATTTTGGTCTGTGAAAAAGTTGATTTCCATATTGTTGCTGTCTCTTTATTTGGTTTCTACAACCGAATTATATCAGCTGTTAAAGATTCCGACTTTGATAGAACATTATTGTGAACATAAAAAACTGAATCCGGAAATGTCTCTTACCGCATTTCTGAAAACCCACTATGAAAATCCTGTGAAAGATGATGACTATGGCAAAGATCAGAAATTACCTTTTGTCATTCATACTACGCCTCTGGCACTGATTTTCATTATAGGAGATACTTTTCGTTTTGAACTTAAAAATGATCATTTTAAACAGGTAAAATCCCGGAAAATACCGTCAAAAAATGACAGATTCTGTTATAAAGGTTTTCTGAGAACAGCCTGGGAACCTCCAAAATACTTGTTTTCATAATTCATTTATATTATTGGTTTTAAATATGAAACCATTTCATTTATTCTAAATACAAACTCATTATCAATTTTTAAATAATGAAAACAATATTTTCAGCCATACTAATGGTTGCATTCGCTGTTGGCATTCATGCTCAGAGCCGTCTAGAGAATGCAAAGAAACAAGCCTTAGAGAAAAAAGAACTTATTTTGCTCAATTTTTCAGGTTCAGACTGGTGCATTCCGTGTATCAAACTTCATAAAAATATTATCGAAACCGAAGAATTTAAAAAGCTGGAATCTGATCATGTGATTGTTTACCTTAATGCCGATTTCCCAAGAAATAAAAAAAATCAGCCTTCTGCTGATCTTAAAAAAGAAAACGCTTCTATCGCCGATCAGTACAATCCGAAAGGAATTTTCCCCTATACAATTTTAATGGATCAAAATGGAAAGATTCTGAAAAGCTGGGAAGGTCTGCCATCTGAAAGCATTACTGCTTTCATCAAGGAAATCAGAGATATCAAAGACAATCAAAAACTTTAAAAACGATGTTAAAAGAATTCAAAAGACCTCAGAAATTGATGGGGAATGCTTTTGAAATTACCGTGGTAAGTGATGATGAAAAGACTGCGAACGCTCACATTGATGCTGCCATCAGTGAAATTCGCAGAATAGAAAAGCTGTTAACTACTTTCAATGAGGAAAGCCAGACCAATCTCATCAACAGAAATGCCGGAATACAACCCATAAAAGTTGATTGGGAAATTTTTGATCTGATTGAAAGAAGCTTGAGAATCAGCAGAATTACAGACGGATATTTCGATATTTCCTATGGTGGAATTGATAAAAGTTTCTGGAATTTCGATAAAGAAATGAAACATCTTCCTGATCCTGAATTGATTAAAGAACATTTGAAACTGGTAAATTATCAGAATATTATTCTCAGCCGTGAAAATCAAACGGTTTTTCTAAAGGAGAAAGGGATGCGGATTGGTTTTGGAGGAATCGGAAAAGGTTACGCTGCAGAAATGGCGAAACAGCTGCTTCAGAACCGTGGCGCTCACTCAGGAATTGTCAATGCTTCGGGTGATTTGACGACTTGGGGGAATCAGGCCAACGGAAAATCCTGGACAGTAGGAATTGCCGATCCGGATAACTCACGACAGCCATTTTCCTACATGAATATCACGGATATGGCGATCGCAACCTCCGGGAATTATGAAAAATTTGTCGTCATCAATGGTAAAAAATATTCTCATACCATCAATCCAAAAACAGGAATGCCCGTTTCGGGTGTCAAAAGTGTGACGGTTTTTTGTCCCAACGCTGAAATTGCAGATGCTATGGCAACTCCCGTGAGCATTATGGGAATTGATGCAGCAATCAATATGGTGAATCAGATCAATCATCTGGAATGCATCATTATTGATGATCAGGACAAAATTTATTCATCTCAAAACATTAATCTACAATGAAAGCTTTGTCATTCTGAACGGAATAATGGAATGAAGAATCTCCATATAAATTTCAGGATTTGATAATCTAAAGAAGCTTTTCTAAACAACAAATTCAAAATGAAAAAATTCATAAAAATAACGGGGTTAGTTTGTATATCACTAGCGATTGCATCTATGCAATCATGCACAACCGTAAAAGAATACGAAAAAAACAAGCTCAACGATGCCGAGATGGTGTTGAGAAACAGAACCATTGAAAAAACCGAATTAAGCTTTCAGTCGTACCGGGAAGGTTCTTCAGGAGCAAATGCCGGAAAAGTGGGAGGTGGTTGCGGATGTAATTAGAAAAAGGGAACTGTAAAAATTTAAGAAAATGAAAAAATTAATAATAAGTATTGTTACCCTTTTCGGAATTTTTAATGCAAAAGCACAGGAAAATCCAGGCAATGAACAGCCGAAGAAACTTACTTTGGATGAAGCAAATTTAGTATCCAGTTACTATAGACAAGACGGCAATAACTCAGCCGTTACAGGCGGAATCGGAACCGAAAAACTGACAGATATTTCAAATGCCATTGATGTAACCATGGTAAAATATGATAAAAAAGACAGAAAAAATAAATTCGGATTGAGCGTAGGAATCGATCATTATACATCGGCATCTTCTGATATGATTGATCTGAAAGCCAATTCGTCTGCTTCTCATGCTGATACTAGAATTTATCCCGCACTGAGCTGGAGCCGTGAAAATGAAAGCAAAGGAACTACCCTACTAGCAGGAATTTCAACTTCCAGCGAATATGATTATCAATCCTACAGCGCCAATATTGGCTTTGCAAAAAAGACACCTGACAAAATGGGTGAATTTACAGCAAAATTTCAGGCTTTTTTAGACCAGGTGAAAATGGTTGCCCCTATTGAACTTCGAAATGATCCTTTTATACAAAGTTCCGGAACACAGGGTAGAAATACATTTGCGTTATCATTGGCTTACTCTCAAATCATTAACCAGAATTTCCAGATTGAAATTTTAGGTGACGCTGTTCAGCAGACAGGATATTTAAGCTTACCATTCCACCGGGTTTATTTTAATGATAATTCTGTTCATCAGGAAACTTTACCTGATAAAAGGTTTAAAATTCCTTTGGGAGTAAGAGCCAATTATTTCTTTGGAGATAAAGTGATTTTAAGAGCATATTATCGTTATTATACCGACGATTGGGGCTTAAAATCAAACACGTTGAGCCTGGAAACTCCCGTGAAGATTTCTCCGTTCGTGTCGGTAAGTCCGTTCTACAGATATTATTCCCAGACTGCCGCCAAATATTTCGCGCCTTATCAGCAGCACACGGCAATTGATGATTTTTATACCAGTAATTATGACCTGTCGAAATTTGACAGCCATTTTTACGGAGCCGGCATCAGAATCAATCCAAAAAACGGGTTATTTGGTATACAGCGGCTTAATATGATTGAAATCCGGTACGGTCATTATACAAAATCTGTGGGAATGAAGTCCGATATTATTTCGTTGAATTTAAGGTTTAAATAAAAGAACTTTTGCATGACCTGGCAAAAATTTGTCGGGTCATTCATTTTCAACATCATTTATTTAGAAGTTTTTTTAAGTTGAAAACCAGTACAAGAATTAAAAATCGGTTTTCAAGCCAATCAATTTTAAAGCAGATTTACTGAGATAAATTTCCTCAAGAGAAATAAGTGATTCAATGTCTGGAAAGTTCAGAAAAATTTGTTCGTTTTTATTAAAAGATATTTCTATTGACAGGTTGTAGGATGCTGTTAGTCTTGCTACAGAAAACCCATTATAGGCAAACTCAAAACCCTCAAACAATATCTTTGCTTCAGCTCTTTGAAAAATTCTGTTGTCATCTGAAATTTTATTTCCCAAAGTCTCATCAGTGCTAATCTCCCGATTATGTGGTAAAGATTTCCAAATTTGGTAGTTTTTAGGCTCTTTAAGAATACTTCCTTTCTCGTCTACAGGAACAAACATTTCCAGACAAAGAGGCATTCTGAGAAATTTCGCATAATTATTCATCAGGTTGAGTGTATGAAGGTCTGCATATCCTTCATTAGAATAATATTCAATCACAAAATCCGTCATTGGAATTAATCTCTGATCAAAAATCGGCATATCAAATTTTCTTATGAAATCAGTTAGCAAATATATCGTTTTAAAAGACTGCTGAAGACGATACAATCTAGTTTAAAATAAATCAAAATAAGTACTAACAAATAATATCAAAATCTGAATTTATTACCTGCCTTAATAAAAACATAAACTGATGAACAGCTAAAAAAGCACTCTGAGTTTAAAAAAAAGTTTGAATTCAAACAATATCACCCATAAATAATTGATAACTAAAAGACTACCTTTATTAAGATTAAATAATGCGTGTTCTTTCCACAAAAAAGAGGAAAAAAATGTTTTATCGTAAAGAATTTTATATATTTGCACCATCTAACAATTAAAAAAATAATTTACTATGTCAGACATTGCATCAAGAGTAAAAGCTATCATCGCTGATAAGCTTGACGTTGAAGAAACAGAAGTAACTCCTGAGGCTAGCTTCACTAATGATTTGGGAGCAGACTCACTAGATACAGTTGAACTAATCATGGAATTCGAAAAAGAATTTAACATTCAGATTCCTGATGATCAAGCTGAAAAAATTACTACTGTAGGGCACGCTATCGCGTATATAGAGGAAGTAGTAAATAAATAATATTCTTCAACAAAGGAAAATTTTAAAAGTTTATGGAATTAAAAAGAGTAGTTGTAACTGGTTTTGGCGCAGTAACACCCATCGGTAATAATGCGAATGAATACTGGGAAAGCCTTTTAAAAGGCAAGAGCGGAGCCGCTCCTATTACTCTTTTTGATGCCAAAAACTTCAAGACTAAGTTCGCATGTGAGGTAAAAAATTTCAATCCATTAGATCATTTCGACAAGAAAGAAGCTAAAAAGATGGATAGAAATACTCAACTAGGACTGGTCGCTGCAAGAGAAGCAGTAAGCCATTCTAAAATTATTGAAGACAATGTTGATAAAAACAGAGTCGGCGTAATTTGGGGATCCGGAATTGGTGGACTTGAAACTTTTGAAACAGAAGTTTTAGGATGGGCAAATACGGAAATTCCGAGATTTAACCCTTTCTTTATCCCTAAAATGATTGCGGACATTACACCGGGGCATATTTCTATTGAATACGGCTTCCATGGTCCCAATTATACTACGGTTTCTGCCTGTGCCTCGTCAGCAAATGCATTAATTGATTCCAAAATGCTGATTCAGCTCGGCAAAGCAGATGTTATCGTTTGCGGAGGATCTGAAGCTGCAGTTACAGCAAGCGGAGTCGGAGGTTTTAATGCGATGATGGCACTTTCTACAAGAAATGATGATCCTACAACAGCATCACGCCCTTTTGACAAAGACAGAGATGGCTTTGTACTGGGTGAAGGAGCCGGCTCTATCATTCTTGAGGAATACGAACACGCTGTAAAGCGTGGAGCAACAATCTATGCGGAATTATTAGGCGGCGGTATGAGTGCAGATGCACATCACATGACAGCACCTCATCCTGAAGGTTTAGGAGCTTATCTGGTAATGAAGAATTGTTTGGAAGATGCAGGACTAACTGCTGATGAAGTAGATCATATCAATATGCATGGTACATCTACTCCACTAGGAGACATTGCAGAGTCTAACGCAATTTCAAGACTATTGGGTGAGCACGCTTATGACATTCAGATCAATTCTACAAAATCAATGACCGGTCACTTATTAGGTGCTGCCGGAGTTATTGAGGCAATTGCTGCTTTGGGAACAATTATTCATGGTATCGTTCCTCCCACAATCAACCATTTTACTGATGATGAGAACATCGACAGCAGACTGAATTTCACATTCAATAAAGCTGCAAAAAAAGATGTAAAAGTTGCCATGAGTAATACATTTGGATTTGGTGGACACAATGCCTGTGTTCTGTTTAAAAAAATCTAATTATTACTGAATGGAGTTACAGAAATATTTTTCTAAATTCCTCCTCAAACAAAGAAAAAGAAAACTTACTGAAAGAGATTACTTTCTGAGTACAGAACTAAGCAAAATCTTAGGCACACAAATTCAGAATATCAGCTTTTACAGAGAAGCTTTTTCAACTAAAAACTCTTCTAAAAATCAGGAAAGCAATTACGAAAGACTGGAGTTTTTAGGAGATTCTGTGTTGGGTACGATTATTTCCTGCCATTTGTTTCAAACCTATCCTAAAGCGAATGAGGGATATATGACTCAAATGAAATCTAAAATTGTAAACAGAAAAAATCTCAACAAACTTGGGGAAGATTTAAAACTTACCGATCTTTTACAAAAAAACAACAATGCGGCTGCTTTAGGAGAAAACATTTCAGGGAATCTCTTTGAAGCACTAATTGGTGCGGTTTATCTGGATCTTCAATACGAAATCTGCAAAAAAATCGTTTTAGAAAAGCTGCTTACCCCAACGGAAATCAATAAGCTTGAAAATAAAATTGTAAGCTACAAAGGTCTTTTACTGGAATGGAGTCAGAAAAAGAAAATTAATATAAAATATGAAACCTGCGAAGAAATTCAGGTAAACAAATCTGTTGTTTTCCGCTGCCATGTGTGGCTTGGAGAGGAAAAGATTGCGAATGCCACAGAAACTTCAAAGAAAAAAGCCGAAGAAAAAGCAGCACAAAGAGCATTTTATATTTTAAATAAAAAAGAAAATATACTTGGAAATCCAAAAACTTTATGATTTTGACGAAACAGAATTTGAAGATATTACCATAGGCTTGGTAAGATTAGCAAAACATATTCCCGATCATGAGTTTTTTTTCAAGATTAATCATATCAATGATTTAAAATTTTCAAGAATAAACGATCTTGTTTATACCGGTTTATATTATGATTTTTCGTTTCCACGTTACGAAGCATATCATCAATATACCAAAACCTGTTTTACCTTTATCTCCAATAAATCCTCGGAAAGTAAGCAAAAAAAAATTCAGACCGAGCTTTTCTCAGAAGAAGAGAACATTAAATTTTTATTAAATAATCATCCAGAAGTAGAATATATTCTGCATAGTTCGGAACAATTTCCTGATTTTTCCGTAATTTTGCTGGCTGAAAATCTTGTATTTCCGATACAAGATTATAAATTGGGTTCGGAAGAGGAACTCTATCAAATAATACAATATTATGAATAAGTATTTAAAGAAGACAAAAATTATTGCAACACTTGGTCCTGCTTCGTCATCGAAGGAGGTGATGTTGGGACTTATGAGAGCGGGTGTTGATATTTTCAGAATAAATTTTTCACACGCAGATTACGACTTAGTAAGTTCAAATATTCAAATCATTAGAGAACTCAATAAGGAGTATGGCTATTCGGTAGGTATTCTAGGAGACTTACAGGGTCCTAAATTAAGAGTTGGTGTTGTAAAGGAAGGCTCTTATCTTAATCCCGGAGATATCCTTACTTTTACCAACGAAAAAATTGAAGGTGACTCTACGAAGGTTTATATGACCTATCAACAGTTTCCACAAGATGTAAATGTCGGAGAGAGAATTTTGATTGATGACGGAAAGCTTGTACTTGAAGTTTTGGAGACTAATAAAATAGATACTGTAAAGGCAAAAACTATTCAGGGAGGACCCCTGAGTTCCAAAAAAGGAGTAAACCTTCCAAATACCAATGTATCTCTTCCTGCACTCACTGAAAAAGATATTCAGGATGCGAATTTTATGCTTGATCAGGAAGTTGACTGGGTTGCCCTTTCTTTTGTACGTCACGCTCAGGATATTATTGATCTTAAAGAATTGATTTCTAAACACCCGAAAGGTCACTTCAAAACTCCTATTATTGCTAAAATAGAAAAGCCTGAAGGCGTAAAAAATATTGAAGAAATTTTGCTTGAATGTGATGGGCTAATGGTTGCTCGTGGAGATTTGGGTGTTGAAGTTCCGATGGAAGAGGTTCCTGCTATTCAGAAAAATCTTGTAGAAAGAGCAAGATTTTATTCTAAGCCTGTGATTATTGCCACTCAAATGATGGAAACCATGATCAACAGCTTAACGCCAACGAGAGCTGAAGTAAATGATGTTGCCAATTCCGTTTTAGACGGAGCAGATGCAGTAATGCTTTCAGGAGAAACTTCTGTGGGAAGATATCCTGTTCAGGTGGTTGAAAACATGGCAAAAATTGTAAAAAATATTGAAACCACCCATTTTTACCAGCATAAAAATGAGCCTATCGAAAAGGACTTTAATTGTATTGATGATAGATTTATCACCAACAGAGTTTGTCTTGCGGCAGTAAGAATTGCGAAAACAACTAATGTTTCTGCTATTGTTACGCTTACAAGCTCAGGATATACAGCTTTCCAGCTTTCTGCACATCGCCCAAATTCCCATATCATTGTTTTTAGCGGAAACAAAAGAGTAATCACGATGCTTAATCTTCTTTGGGGAGTTCGTGCTTATTATTATGATATGAATAAACCTACTGATGAAACTATCATTCAGGTAAATATGCTTACACATAATCATGGATATATTGAATCGGGAGATTTTGTTATCAACATCAATGCAACACCATCTTACGAAGGCGGTAAAACAAATACATTGAGATTAACAACGATTTGATACCATCAGCTTAAAATAAAGAAATACCTCGCAAAATTTGCGAGGTATTTTTTTGTAATTATTTTGCTAAAATAGTTTTTGCTGTTACAAATTCTTTCAGCGCAAGTAGAGACAACTCAGTTCCATAACCAGAACTTTTTGTACCTCCAAAAGGAAAACGAGGATCGGAACTCGTCATTCTGTTGACATTTACCGTTCCTGATTCTAAGCCGTGAATAAAAAATTGCTGGCGTTCTTTATTAGTCGTCCAAACTGAATTTGCCAGTCCGAAAGGGATACCGTTTGCAATTCTTAAAGCATCATCATCATTTTCAGCAATCATCACCATTCCCAAAGGACCGAATAACTCTTCCTCCAGAACAGGATTTCCTTCTTCCACTCTTACTAATCCGGGTTTAAATTCACTATCCGAAATTCTTTCCAGCGGAATAATTACTTCTGCACCATGAGCTAATGCTTGCTCGTACTGCTTTTCAAGATCGTCTGCCAAATCAGGCTTTGCCATACCCCCTAATTTCGTTTCTTTTAATTTAGGATTAGCAGGAATGTATTTTTTATATTCTTCAATGAATTTTGGAAGAAAATCATTTTCAACGTCTTTCTGAATGATAAATCTTTTTGCGGCAACGCAGGTTTGTCCGCAATTTTGAAGTCTTGCTAAAGCTCCAACTTTTGCTGCTTCATTCAGATCAGCATCATCCAAAACAATAAAAGCATCGCTTCCTCCCAATTCCAAAAGTGATTTTTTAATATTTTTCCCTGCAATTGATGCTACTTCAGCTCCTGCTTTTTCACTTCCTGTGAGACTTACGCCTTTTATAGCAGAATGTTCCAAAATTTCTTTTACTTCATCATGCCCAACTTCCAGATTCTGAAAAACACCTTCCGGGAAACCCGCTTCAATAAAAACATTTTCAATAGCATTTCCGCTTCCGAAACAAATGGATGCATGTTTTAAAACCACTGTATTACCTGCCAAAATAGCAGGTGTAGAAAATCTTAAAACCTGCCAGAAAGGAAAATTCCATGGCATTACACCAAGTATTACACCTTTTGGAACGTAATGTATTTCCGAAATACTATACTCGGATTCTATTTTTTCAGGAATCAAAATATTTTCAGCTTCAGCATAATAATTCATCATTAAAGCGCACTTCTCAACCTCAGCGATAGCCTGAGAAATAGGCTTATTCATTTCATTTGTAATGATCTCACCAAAAAATTCAGATTTATTCTTAAAAATTTCTGCAGCTTTTGCAATGAGTTTTTGCTTATTTTCAAACGGAACTTTTTTCCATTCGTGAAAAGTTTTATCCGCTGTTAATAGCTTATTTTCTATTAAATTTTCCATGTTAGATTTTCATTTTAAAAGACCAATTGAGTATTTTGCTTTTTTGTAAAGCATTATTAAAGGAACAAATGCTGTTCCTTATCAATGGTTCAGCTAATGATTAATTCTATTAAATTTATATTTTTTATGAGTTAAATAATGATTTAAAAAAAATTATACTTCAAGAATTACATTAAATCATAAACCACTCATTTGCTAAACTTGCAGCAAGTCTTGCAGTACGATCCTGAATATCAAAATCGGGATTGACTTCTGCAATATCAAGAGCTGCCAGTTTTTCATTTCTTAGAATATGTTTGTAAACATGAATAAAAGCTGCATCTGCAAAAATTCCGTTGTAGGCAGAAGCAGAAACTCCCGGTGCGATTGAAGCATTAAAAACATCCATGCAAATAGTCATATAAAGAACATCAACCGATTCTGCCAATTCATTTACTCTTTCATATACCGAAGGAAGATTTTCAAAAAACAATTCATCCGCCAGAATATATTTCATTCCGAGTTGATGAGCCGTATCAAAGAGTTTCAATGTATTTGAATTTCGCTGAATTCCGATATGTAAAGAGTTGATTTCACCTTCCTGTGCAATTTGCCAAAAACCCGTTCCTGAACTTGCCCCTACTCCACTTTCCGGCTGTCTGTTATCGAAATGGGCATCAAAATTTATAATACCAATTTTCAGTTCCGGAAAAGCCGTCCTAATGCCAAGATAATGACCGAAGGTAACTTCATGTCCGCCACCCAGAACTAATGATTTCCCTCCTTTTAGCAGAACTTTCGAAACATTTTTAGCCAATAAGTTTTGAGTACTTTCAAGATTTCTATCTTCACAAGTGATATTTCCAAAATCCAGAAGAGAAAAATCCGGAAATATTACCGGAAAATTAGCCATATTTTTTCTGATTATATCCGGTGCGCTTTTCGCTCCCTGTCGTCCTTTATTTCTGCGAACCCCTTCATCCACAGCAAAACCGTGCAGAACAAAATCATTCTTCGAAACCAAGTCATAATTACTTTCCTTATTTACTCTCTGAAATAACCTGTGATAAAGGAGCTCTTCTCCGTCTAATCTTCCTTGCCAAATAGTATTCATTATTTTGGTAATTTAAATTTTATTTGACTTTAGATCCATCAATATAAACATTTTCCGCTTTCAAACTTCCCTGATTGTAAAGAACATTCTGGAAATTATTGGTTTTAAAACTAACGAAATCAGCTTTATACCCATCTACCAACTTTCCTCTATCTTCCAGACCAAGAGCATAAGCCGAACGGAAAGTAATTCCTGCCAGAACTTCTGCAGTGGTAAGTTTCTCAAATGTTGCTAAAATTGAAGCCTGCGTAATCAGATTTCCCATTGGTGCAGAACCTGGATTCCAGTCACTTGCGATAGCTACAATGGCTCCGGCATCTAATAGTTTCCTTGCAGGGGTAAATTTTTCACCCAATCCTAAACTGGCTCCGGGTAAAGCAGTCGCTACGGTATCTGAATTTGCCAAAAAATTAATATCGTTATCAATCGTTGCTTCCAGATGATCAGCAGATTTTGCTCCTACTTCTACTGCAATTCTCGAACTTCCGGGTGTGAACTGATCTGCATGTACGGTAATTTCAAACCCTAAATTTTTAGCTTTAAGCAAAAAATCTTTGCTTTCTTCAGGCTGGAATGCTGATTTTTCAATGAAAATATCAACACGTTTTGCTAAATTCTCTTCTTTAACTTTCGGAAGAATTTCATCTACGATATATCCTAAATATTCTTCGTTACTTCCATCAAAATCTCTTGGCTTCAAATGAGCAGAAAGACAGGTAGGAACTAAGGTTGCTTTTGTCTGAATCTGTGCTTTTTTGATCATCCGAAGCATTTTCAATTCGTTTTCTACATCCAGTCCGTAACCGCTTTTTACTTCGATGGTTGTAATTCCAAGAGAAACTAAAAAATCTATCCTTTGCAATAGAGTTTCTAATAACTCTTCTTCCGAAGCTGCTCTTGTATGCTGAACAGAACTCCAGATTCCGCCTCCGCTTTCAGCAATTTCGAGATATGTTTTTCCTGCATTCCGCATAGCAAAATCATT
Source organism: Chryseobacterium echinoideorum (assembly GCF_007474535.1). Classification (GTDB taxonomy): domain Bacteria; phylum Bacteroidota; class Bacteroidia; order Flavobacteriales; family Weeksellaceae; genus Chryseobacterium; species Chryseobacterium echinoideorum. The sequence continues at coordinate 44,869 of NZ_VKNW01000016.1, forward strand.
TGCGCGGTTTCCGCCAAAACAGATATGAGTATGAGAATCTACAAAAGCCGGAAGCACAATCTGCTCTCCTTCAATGATTTCTATTTCTGCATTTTGATTGTCAGATTTTAATAATTCAAAATTTCCAACCTGCTGAATTTTATGATTGTCAATTAAAATTCCACCATCAGCAATAATTTCAAGTTGCTCATCAGAAAGTTTTCCTCTTAACGGAAGATTGGCAAGCGTTACAACCTGCCTGAAAGGACCAATTAGTTTCATTTAATAAAAGTTGAGGTTAAGGTTGAGGTTAAAAACCACCACTCTGTAATTTTGATTCTCAAAAATACTTAAAATATATCAATCTGATCTATTATAAACTGTCTGACTTGCATTCTTTGTTTTAATTTCGCTCCAAAATTAATCTTAGCCTCAGCCTCAATCTTAGACTAAAATTCCTATCTTTACAGTAAATGAAATTGAATAAATGCCAGATTTTTTACATCCAGATAAAGACAATTATTCCAGCGAAGAGCTGATGCAGGAGCAGCAAATTCGTCCCCAAAGTTTTAAAGATTTTGCTGGTCAAAGAAAAACACTGGAAAATCTTGAAGTGTTTGTCACTGCAGCCAAAAAGCGGGGTGGTGCACTGGATCATGTTCTTTTGCATGGTCCGCCCGGTTTGGGTAAAACTACTTTAGCCAATATTATTGCCAACGAACTGGGTGTAAACTGCAAAATTACATCAGGTCCGGTTTTGGATAAGCCGGGAAGCTTAGCTGGTTTACTGACCAATCTTGAAGAAAATGATGTGCTTTTCATTGACGAGATTCACAGACTTTCTCCTATTGTAGAAGAGTATCTTTATTCGGCGATGGAAGATTACAAGATAGACATCATGCTGGAAACTGGTCCTAATGCGAGAAGCGTTCAGATTAGCCTAAATCCTTTTACATTAGTTGGTGCAACAACAAGAAGCGGAATGCTGACAAAACCAATGTTGGCAAGGTTCGGAATTCAAAGCAGACTTGAGTATTACACGATTGAGCTTTTATCAATGATTATTATCAGAAGTGCCGGTGTTTTGGGAGTAAAAATTTATGAAGATGCTGCTATTGAAATTGCAAGACGCAGCCGTGGAACTCCCAGAATTGCCAACGCTCTTTTGAGAAGAGTCCGGGATTTTGCAGAAATTAAAGGAAATGGAGAAATTGAAATTGAAATTACTAAATATGCTTTAAATTCCTTGAATGTAGACGAATTTGGTTTAGATGAAATGGATAATAAAATCATGCGTGTTATGATTGAGAACTTCAAAGGAAAACCCGTTGGAATTTCAGCTTTGGCAACTTCCATTGCAGAAAATCCTGAAACTTTAGAAGAAGTTTATGAACCTTTTTTGATCCAGGAAGGTTTTATCATCAGAACTCCGAGAGGAAGAGAAGTGACGGATAAAGCTTATAAACATCTAAATATTTCAAGACCGAAAAATCCGGGAGAACTTTTTTAGCTCCACACAGAAATAAAGAATCAACAAAAACAAAAAATATATCAATGAAGTTATATCCAATACAATGCGGAAAATTTAAGCTCGACGGCGGAGCCATGTTCGGAGTCGTCCCAAAGAGTTTGTGGGAAAAAACGAATCCTGCAGACGAAAGAAATCTAATTGAACTAGGAACGCGTTCTCTACTTATAGAAGATGGGAAAAAATTAATTCTAATTGACTGCGGTCTCGGGAACAAACAAGACGATAAATTCTTCGGACACTATTCGCTCTGGGGAGATGATACTTTAGATAAAAACCTTCAGAAATACGGTTTTGTAAAAGAAGATATTACTGATGTATTTCTTACCCATCTTCATTTTGACCATTGTGGTGGTGCCATTGAATGGAATGATGATAAATCGGGCTATAGACCGGCTTTCAAAAACGCACAATTCTGGACCAATGAAAACCATTGGAAATGGGCAACAGAACCCAATGCAAGAGAAAAAGCAAGCTTTCTGAAGGAAAACATTATTCCAATTCAGGAAAGCGGTCAGCTGAACTTCCTGCCTCTTCCTAAAAACGGGAATTACGGTTTTGTACCAGACTTAAAAATGGATGTTATTTTTGTTGATGGTCATACTGAGAAACAAATGCTTCCTGTTATCAAATATCAGGAAAAAACAATTGTTTTTGCTGCAGACCTCATTCCAACAGCAGGACATATTCCTCAGGTTTATGTAATGGGATATGACACTAGACCTTTATTAACCATAGAAGAAAAAGCTAAGTTTCTAAAGCAATGCGTGGAGAATGACTATCTTCTATTCTTTGAACATGATGCTCATCACGAACTTGCAAGTCTAAAGATGACCGAAAAGGGAGTGCGTCTTGATGAAACTTTTAGTTTTAATGATGTTTTTGGATATTAATTTTACTTATGGAAAATTTATTGCATTCGGAATCAAAAAAGACAGAGCCTCATCCTTCATCAAACTCTAAAATAATTGGCCTTACCGGAGGTATTGGTTCGGGTAAAACTACTGTAGCAAAATTTATAGAAAACTGTGGATTTCCGGTTTATTATTCGGATGACAGAGCCAAAGAAATTGTAAACGACAATGCAGACTTAAAGGTAAAAATCAAAGAACTCTTAGGCGAAGAGTCTTATGATGAATATGATCTTTACAACAGAAAATTTGTTGCTAAGAGGGTGTTTGAGAGTGAGGATTTATTAGATAAGCTAAATCAGATTATTCATCCGGCGGTTCGTATTGATTTTGAGAATTGGGTAAAAAAACAAACTAAATATTTGATATTCAAAGAAACTGCTTTATTGTTTGAATTAAAACTTCATTTGGAATGTTACCAATCTGTTTTAGTAACAGCAGAAGATAACATCAGAATAAAAAGGGTGATGGATCGTGACCAAAAAACATACCGGGAAGTACAGTCTATTATGGAAAATCAAATGTCGGAAAAAGAAAAAATAAAATTAGCAGATTATGTTATTTATAACAATACGAATCTGGATGATCTTAAAGAACAAACCGAGAAAGTCATTTTTGAAATAGAATAAAACATACCTATTGTTTATAAAAGAAAAGTCACTGAAAGTTTTCAGTGACTTTTTTATAACAAATACATCTCTTAAAAAAAATAAGCTCTCATATCTGAGAGCTTATTCTATATTTCAATTCAAATGAAGAATAATATATTTTAT